>NZ_RKKU01000015.1 GCF_003797945.1 Pseudomonas neustonica | reverse complement strand
TCTACGCCATCTCGCCAGCCTGTCAACCCTTATTTTCAAGCTAACTTATTGATTAATAAGCGCTTTACTTAGAGCTTCCTGCTCAGCGAGAGGGCGAATTATAGAGATCTCAGCACGGCCGTCAAGCACTAAATGACAGATTAATTACATTTACTGTCCGCCCTGCTCTGCAGGCCGCTTATTACGTTGGCGCCAGCGCCAAAGTGACATGACCGGACCAGAAACAGTATAGCCTACGAAGATAGCCCAAAGGATTCGCGACGGATCAGACGAGATGACGGCAAAGACCAACACCACAACCAGGATCACAAAGAAAGGCACCCGTCCTTTAAAGTCCAGATCCTTAAAGCTGTAATAGCGGAAGTTACTCACCATCAACAACCCACCCAGCGCGGTCATGATGCCAACCAGTACTGAGATGTTAGCGCCATCGATACCAAAGTCAGACAGCGACCAGACCATACCGGCAACCAGGCCTGCACCGGAAGGACTGGGCAAACCGGTAAAGTACCTACCGTCGTCGTCGCCAATATGGGTATTAAAACGCGCCAGGCGCAGAGCAGCACCCGCGACATAGATGAACGCGAACAACCACCCGACCTTCCCCATGTCGGTAAGCGCCCAACTAAATACTACGACCGCGGGAGCTACACCGAACGCAACCATATCCGAAAGGCTGTCGTACTCAGCGCCGAAAGCGCTCTGCGTATTGGTTAGCCGTGCTACTCGCCCGTCCAGCCCGTCGAGCACCATGGCAACGAAGACGGCAACGGCCGCATGCGTAAAATTTCCATCCATTGCGCTGACGATGGCATAAAAGCCGGAAAAGAGCGCGGCGGTAGTGAACAGGTTCGGCAACAGATAAACGCCTTTATGGCGCACCTTCTTGCCATCCGGGCCGCTACTCTCTTCTACATGCTCATCTATAGGCAAAAGGGTATGCGATACATCCTGATCGGATTCTGGTTTGCTGGTTTGCTGCTCTGTCATGACATCACCTTATCGAGTCAACCGAGCTGAACAGTGTGGCAACTAGCCGAGAAAATAACCAGTGCTCACCACTACGGGCATAAAAAAACGCGGCCTGAAAGCCGCGTTTTTTCAAAACAACAACGATGAGCTAGACGCTCAAAACCTTTTCTCCGCGCGCAATACCAGAAACACCGGTACGCACCACTTCGAGCACAGACGTGGGACCAACAGCTTCGATAAAGCTCTCAAGCTTGTCAGTGGTACCTGCCAGTTGCACGGTATAGACACTTGCCGACACGTCAACGATCTGACCGCGGAAGATATCAGTTGTGCGCTTGACCTCGGCGCGCTGCGCGCCCGTTGCCTTGATCTTGACCAGCATCAACTCGCGCTCGATATGCGGACCTTCGGACAAATTAACCAGCTTAACCACCTCAATCAGCTTGTTGAGGTTCTTGGTTATCTGTTCAACAACTTCATCCTGGCCAACCGTGGTCAACGTCAGCCGCGACAGCGTCGGATCTTCAGTTGGCGCCACCGTCAGCGTCTCGATGTTGTAGTTACGCTGCGAAAACAACCCGACAACACGGGACAAGGCGCCTGGTTCGTTTTCCAGTAGTACGGAAATGATGTGTCTCATATCAGGTGCGCTCCGTTTTGCTCAACCACATATCCCGCATAGCGCCACCCCGAACCTGCATGGGATATACGTGCTCACTGGTATCCACGGCAATATCCAGGAAGACCAGGCGATCTTTCATGGCGAAAGCCTCTTCCATCTTAGGCTTGAGATCTTTCAGCTCAGTAATGCGCATGCCGACGTGACCATAGGCCTCAGCAAGACGGACAAAGTCCGGCAAGGACTCCATATAGGAATGCGAATACCGGCTGCTGTACTGCATATCCTGCCACTGACGAACCATGCCCAGAGCACCATTGTTCAGATTGATGATTTTCACCGGAAGGTCATACTGCAGGCAGGTCGACAGTTCCTGAATATTCATCTGGATACTGCCTTCACCCGTGACACAGGCGACGTCCGCCTCCGGGAAGTTCATCTTCACTCCCATGGCGGACGGAAAACCGAACCCCATGGTGCCAAGCCCGCCAGAGTTAATCCAACGGTTAGGCTTATCAAATGGGTAGTACTGAGCGGCAAACATCTGATGCTGGCCGACGTCTGAGGTTACGAAAGCGTCACCCCTGGTAACTTCCCACAGGGTTTCGATTACGCTCTGTGGCTTGATAATAGAACCGTCACCCGCGTCATACGGGAACAGCTTGCCATCACCACGCCACTCATCAACCTGCTTCCACCAGGCGCCCTGCCCTTCCTGGTCCGGCTGCTGATTGATCTCCTTGAGAATCGCGATCATTTCACTCAGCACACTTTCAACCGGGCCAACAATCGGAATATCGGCTTTGACCGTCTTCGAGATGGTCGCGGGATCGATGTCGACATGAATGACCTTGGCGTTCGGGCAGAACTTGGCTGCGTCATCGCCATTGATAACACGGTCATCGAAGCGCGCACCGATAGCCAGAATGACATCTGCATGGTGCATAGCCAGGTTGGCCGTATAACTGCCGTGCATACCCAGCATGCCGAGAAACTGGCGATCGGTACCAGGATAGGCACCCAAGCCCATGAGCGTGCTGGTGATCGGCACATTGAGCGCCTTCACCAACTCAGTCAACTGAGGCGAGGCCCCACCTAGAATGACACCGCCTCCGGAGTAGACGATCGGCCGCTTGGCAGCCAGCATCATCTCGACCGCTTTGCGAATCTGGCCTGAGTGGCCGCGCGTAGCCGGGTTGTAGGAGCGTAGCTTGACCTTCTTCGGATAGCTGTACTCAAACTTGTCAGCCGGGTTGGTCATATCCTTGGGGATATCGACCACAACCGGGCCTGGACGACCGGTCTGCGCCAGATAGAAAGCTTTCTTGATGATCTCCGGAATGTCGCGCGGATCCTTGACCATAAAGCTGTGTTTCACGATAGGACGCGAAACCCCAACCATGTCGGTTTCCTGGAAGGCATCCGTACCGACCACATTGCTGGCAACCTGACCGGAAATGATCACCATGGGGATCGAGTCCATGTACGCCGTCGCAATACCGGTAATGGTATTGGTTGCGCCGGGTCCCGAGGTCACCAGAACGACCCCGGCCTTGCCGGTAGCACGCGCGTATCCGTCAGCCATGTGCGCAGCTGCCTGCTCATGGCGAACCAGAATATGCTCGACGTCGTCCTGACGGAAGATTGCATCGTAGATATGCAGCAGGGCACCACCTGGATACCCATAGATATATTTAACACCCTCGTCACGCAATGAGCGGACGACCATCTCAGCGCCGGATAAAAGCTCCACTTTAGAATCACCTCTAGCATGCTGCCCACCATAGGAGGGCAGCCGGGTACCTGTTTACTGCTCGGCAGCGCAGTGACAACGGTAGTTGCCATGCATCAGCTTGACTACGTGCTTGGAGACTGACTCCTGATGTCTGGAGCAGCCTCCCCCAGCGCGAGGTAGCGCGTGCGGGTGCCAGGCCAAGAGTTGGCGGATTTCGCCACTTGGATTGAGCAACAAAGCGCGCTGGATTGGCAGCCGGTGGGCACCAAAATCAGCTTGCTTATGGGAACCCCGAATTGTTTACACTCAAGGCCGACAAGTCAAGCCAAGTTGCATATTTACCCGCCCCGGGATGTACCCGAAACACTTGCTTTGGCTATAGTAGCGCAACGACTCGTCGAAACCGGATCATCACAAGGAAGAAAACACCATGCGTAACACGGTCATCGCTATTGCATTGAGCCTGGCTTGCACCCAGGTAATGGCAGCGAAGCTATACAAGTGGGTAGACGAAAATGGCGTAACCCAATTTAGTCAGCAGCCCCCGGCAAGCCAGCAGTACGAGCGCATGAATGTGTCCGCACCACCTCAACTGGGAAGTACGCCAACGCCCGCCCATACACCGCCCGAGACGCAAGCTGGCACGAGCTCTGAAAGCGGCAGCACTGCAGCACAACAGGCAGAAAGAGAACAGAAAGAGCTACGTGAAGCACAATGCGCCAAATTGCGTGAAGACCTTAAGACGCTGGAGAACAATCCGCGGCTAGGCCGAACCAATGCAGACGGCCAGATGGAACGTATCGGAGAAGACGAACGGCAAGCGATGATGACCAGAGCCCGCGAGGAGCTAGCCAGCTACTGCGACTAAGGCACCTGAATAGGGTGAGCTGGCGACAGCGGGGCGGCCATACGATCCACCTCACCGAGCGCCATCAGCAAACCCAGCTTACGCCGCCCCAGACATGCGAAAGCCTCTTCACCCATCGGCTGCAAGTTACACGCAGCCGATGGGCGTGAACGACTAGCGACATAAGCAGCCATGCGGGGCAAAAAAACCCACTGCAACCACTCTTCAAAACTCAGGGTATCCAGCGCAAAAGGGGCCGCCGAGTTCAGGCACGAATCATGGGGGCGTACCTCGCCCCACAACCCCAAGGCAAGCAACTCAGCTTCCAGCACGCGTAACGCGCCAGCCAAAGCCTGCCACTGCGCCTCGTTCAAGAAGATACTTTAGCGCGCTGTCTGGCCTGCTCAGCGCCAGCACTATCACCCTGCTGCTCGCGAGCACGGGCGACCAGCTCCCATAACCCGGCCTGCAATTCAGGCCGACCAGAGGCGTAACTCAAGCCACGCCGGGCCAACTGCTCTGCCTGCGCGGCGTCGCCCTGCCCCAGCCTGACCTGAGCTAGCCGATAAAGCACTTGGGGCTCACGCGGAGCAATGCGCATCGCACGTTCAAGACTGGCGTTGGCACCATTGAGATCGCCATTGCTTTCCTGCTGCCGTGCAGTAGTCAGCAGGGCCAGAACTGGACCATCGAGTTGCTCATCCTGCTGAAGCACGCCATTACCAGAGCCCGCACTGGAGCTATTGCCAATAGTTGGCACCGACGACACACCCGGACCGGTCTGTAGCGATGGCTGCGAGTCCAGCGGATAAGACTCAACCTGGCTAGAGCCGCCATCGGCATTCGGCACCATGACTACCACACCACTATCACGCGGCTGGCCGGTTACGGGGGTCGCCGTGGTTACGCGGCCAGCACCCGTATGCATATCTTCATTGGACACGGGGCGCCCATTATCGACTACCGGAATTGCGCCGCCTGAACCGGCACAGCCCGCAAGCATCGCCAACATGCCTACCAGCGGCACAATCTGTCTGATATCCATTTACCTGATCCTCTCGTTGCAAACGCTCATACTTCAAGCGCGATTGCGGCAGTGTACGCAGTGAGGCTTAACGCAGCCAGCCGCGAATAGTGTCCAGTACCTTGTTAGCCCCGTCCTGCAACGCCTCGGTATCTATGACAGGCCTACAACCCGGCCCGGGCAACGGCTCATATCCCTGACGGAAAGGTATTTCGATACTGCCCACACAGGAGGGATCGCTACCCAGCCCCGTCGCTGGATCCGCCCAAGCCTTAACAATACCGCTAGGCGGCACCGCCGAAAGACTTTGTGGATGAGCTTCGCCCATGAACGCACTCCATACCTGAAGCGCACCGGTCGCACCGGTCAACCGAGTACGCCCGTTATCGTCACGTCCAACCCAGGCAACAGCGACCAAGTCGTCAGAGAAACCAGCGAACCAGCTGTCACGCAAATCGTTGGTGGTGCCCGTTTTACCGGCCAACCGGACGCTAGCAGGCACTCGGTTATAAGCCGAGCGACCGGTGCCTTCCGTCATGACATGCGACATCGCTTCCTGAGTCAGGAAAATACTGGCTGAATCAAACCGCTGGCGCACCTCGAACGGATAGCGTTTGAGCGGCTCACCCTGTGCCGTCAGTACATTGCGAATCGAGCGCAGCGGCGTATTAAAACCACCGTTGGCCAGCGTTTGATACATATCGCTCACCTGCATCGGCGTCATCGCCCCCGAGCCAAGCAGCATTGAAGGATAAGCGGGCCAATCGTGCTCCACTCCCAACCTGCGCACCGTATTGAGCACCTTATCAACCCCGACATCCATACCCAGACGAACCGCTGCCTGATTATAGGACTTGGCCAAGGCCAGATAGAGCGGCACCAGGCCGTGGCTTTGCCGTCCGTAATTCTGCGGCGCCCAGATCTTGCCGGGTTCCGCTTCCAGTTCAATCGGCGCGTCATCAATCGGCGTCACCAGAGAGTAACGATCAGCCTGCTCCAACGCAGTCAGATAAATTGCCGGCTTGATCAGAGAGCCGATCGGGCGGGAGGCATCCAACGCCCGGTTGAAACCCGAGAAACGCGGATCGCTGCCGCCTACTACCGCCATAACCTCACCGGTCTGCGCCCCGGTCACCACCATCGCAGACTCCAGCGGCACATTTTCCGCTGCAGGCCCAATACGCTTGAGCGTCGTTTTTACCGCTTCCTCAGCCTTATGCTGTAGCAAGGGATCGAGACTGGTAAAGATACGCAAGCCTTCACTGGTCAAATCTTCATCGCGATAATCGGCTCGCAGCTGTCGCTTGACCAGGTCCATGAACGCCGGATAACTGGTGTCAGCCATACTGCCGCCAATGGATACGTCCAGCGGCTTGTTCTTGGCCGTAACCGCCTGTTCCGCACTGATAATGCCTTGCTCGGCCATCAGGTCGAGCACCAGGTTACGACGATTAGTGGCACGTTCGGGATTACGTCGCGGGTTGTAATAGGACGCGCCTTTCACCATCCCAACCAGCAGCGCCACCTGGTGCAACTGCAATTCTTGCAGAGGCTGCGCAAAATAGTACTGACTGGCCAAGCCGAAGCCATGAATCGCGCGATTACCGTCCTGACCAAGAAAAACCTCGTTGAGATAGGCTTCGAGAATATCCTCCTTGGAATAATGCAGCTCAAGCAGTATCGACATCATGGCTTCAAGGCCTTTACGAATGATGTTGCGATCACTGTTGAGGTAAAAATTCTTCACCAGCTGCTGGGTGAGAGTACTCCCACCCTGACGCAAACTGCCTGAGGTCAGGTTGACATAGATTGCGCGGGCAATGCCCTTGGGCGACACGCCAAAATGCTGAAAAAACTCGCGATCTTCGACAGCAACCAACGAATCAACCAAGTAAGGCGATGCCTGATCCAGCCGCACCAGAATGCGGTCTTCGTTGTGCGCAGGGTAGATACCACCGATCATCATCGGCTCCAGCCGCGCCATGACCAGGTCGGAGGAACCACTGATACTGGCGACTTGCTGGCCATTAAAGCGCACGCTGACGCGCTGCGCTGGCTCCGCCCCCTCGAAGAACTGGAAACCACGTGTGTAAACATCAATACGGCTAGCGCCCACGGACATTTGTCCGGGCCCACTAACCGAATTAACCGAGCGGTAGCCCAAGGCTTTGAGCTCAGTCAGAAAGTCATCACGGGTGAGGTGCTGCCCGGCATACAACTCCAACGGGCGAGCAAACACCTTGGCTGGCACAGACCAACGCTTGCCGGAAAATTTCTCCTGGACTATCGCGTCAAGGTACATGGCCAGCGCGGCGAACAGCACCAGAAAAACCAGCCCTAACTTTAATATCCAGCCACCCAGGCGCCGCTTCATGCTGACTTTATTCCTGGACCGCACCTTGCGTTTTTTAGCCATATCGCCCTGCTCTACCTCACACCCGTTGAGACCGTTAGTAGGCTAACAGCCTGTTGCCATGGTTGGCCTAAGACCGGCCAACCCGCATAATGTT
The DNA here is from genome assembly GCF_003797945.1 of Pseudomonas neustonica. Classification (GTDB taxonomy): domain Bacteria; phylum Pseudomonadota; class Gammaproteobacteria; order Pseudomonadales; family Pseudomonadaceae; genus Halopseudomonas; species Halopseudomonas neustonica. The sequence goes on along the minus strand of NZ_RKKU01000015.1, from coordinate 87,883 downwards.
CTCACTGCCAGCCCCAGCAAGGAAACTACGTGAGCCAGACTCTATTAAAAGCACTACAAAATCCCGCGCTCTTCGACCACCCGGTGAGCGAATTCACTCTGATGGAAACGCATATTTCCTGGGTCCTGCTGACCGGTGACTACGTCTACAAGATCAAGAAGCCGGTCAATTTTGGCTTTCTTGACTATTCCACTGTGGAGCAACGTGCACACTTCTGTGCCGAAGAGATCCGCCTTAATCGCCGCCTGGCCCCCAGCCTCTACCTGGACGTCATTGCTGTCCGCGGAACAGCAGAGTCGCCCACGCTAAAAGGCGACGGCCCGGTCATCGAGTACCTGGTAAAAACCCGTCAATTCCGCCAGCAAGATCTACTCGGCAATATGCAACGCGAGGGCCGACTGGAGAACTGGCATATTGATGAGCTCGCCAAGACGCTTTCGCGCTTCCATGCACAAATCGATCACGCCAGCATCGATATGCCGTACGGCAACCCCGACCAGATACAAGCGCCAGCCGTACAAAATTTCGAGCAGATTCGGCCCTTTCTAACGGCAAAAGAAGACCTGAACCAGCTCGAGCAACTGGAGCAGTGGGCGAATACTACCTTTCAACGCCTGATTCCCCAAATGGCCGAGCGCAGGGCCGCAGGGATGGTACGCGAATGCCACGGTGACATTTACCTCGACAACGTCACCATGGTTGACGGACAAGTGACCCTGTTTGACTGCATTGAGTTCAATGAAGCGTTCCGCTGGATTGATGTAATGAGCGATGTAGCCTTTATGGCAATGGACCTGGAAGACCGAGGCTTACCCGGCATGGCCCAACGCTTTGTCAGCGGTTATCTGGAAAACACCGGTGACTATGAGGGGCTCGCGCTACTGAACTACTACAAGGCCTATCGCGCCATGGTTCGTGCCAAGGTCGCGCTCTTTGGTCTGAGCGACAACAGCACCGAGGCCGAGCGCGAACAGATCATGCAGCGTTATCGCGGTTACGCCGGCCTGGCCGAGCGCTATACCAACGTACCCACTCGTTTTGGACTGGTCACCGTCGGCCTATCGGGCAGCGGAAAAAGCACACTCGCACAGAATCTGGTCAGTGAGCTGGGCGCTATCCGTATCCGCTCAGACGTTGAACGCAAACGCCTGTTTGGCAGCGCCGACAATCAAAACCTGGATGCTGGCCTCTATGATCCAGAACGTAGCGCCAAGACCTATGACCGGCTAGCAGGACTGGCTGGGCTGATTTTGAGTTATGGCTTCCCGGTGGTTGTGGACGCCACCTTCCTCAAACATGCACAGCGACAGCAGATCCGCGACGCGATAGAAGAGCAATGTGCGCCTTGCCTGCTATTGCACTGTGAGGTCGCGCTGGAAACTATCGAGCAGTGGATCAAGCAACGCCATACTCAAGGCACGGATCCGTCCGACGCTACTGTTGCTGTAGTTAAACTACAGCAACAGCAGGCCGAGGGGCTCGATGAGCAAGAACAGCAGCTTAGCCTGGCGGTAGATACGTCCAGCGATACCAGCATTGAAGCCCTGATGGAGCAGCTAAAGAAGCGCTTATAGCCCTCTCCAGAGGGCTTCTGTACGGATGCTAAACAGGAATCTACACTAGGTATCGGGATACCAATAAAAAGAAGCCCGATACCATGCTGCTAACCAACTCATACCGGAGCGCCAGGCCGGGCCGCACCTTAGGCTCGTTCTCCATCGCGCCGTTTTTTAGCCAAGCGGGGTGCTCATGAGTCAAGATGAGTTACTCACCCTGCGCAATTTGGGCAAGACATCCGCGCAGTGGCTACACGCAACCGGCATACACAACCTGGACGAATTAGAACGATTAGGACCTGTGGGCGCCTACACGGCGGTGCGCGCGCGCGGTTTCAATGCGTCCAAAGCACTGATGTTCGCAATTGCAGGTGCGCTGCAAGATATACACTGGAACGATCTGGATCCCCACTACAAACAACAGCTTTTACGCCAATTGGAAGATGAATCGCGTCCCTAGAGAATGTGCCGCTGGCACGTCGAGAACGCGAAAGCACTCACAATGCTGACGCAAACAAGTTGCCAGCGCAATTCGCAGGCTTTTATGTTGACGAGCAGTAGGGCCACTGCATTATTGTATAGCTAGCGCTGCGGCCCAGCCGATATTGTCTAGAGCGGCATACAGCCTTCACCCGGCAGACAGGATCTAACAAAAAGGAATTCCGTTATGTACCTCATAGGTGATCAGCCCCCCTACGCTGAAAAGCTAATCAATACTTTGCAGCGCATTCCGGAGCAACTGCTGGAAGGGCTAGAACCCTGCGACGCTCCCATTGAGCTGGATGCAGTGGATGACCTTTACGAGCACGTTGGTCACCACCGCATGTACCTCCTGAAAAGCGGACTGCTCCATGCATTGATCGACGGAAAACCGCTATTTTACATTCAGGAAGGCGACCTGATTGGCCTGCGTCAGGGCCTCAACACTGCGCCTTGCAACTACATGAGCGAAGAGCCGCTAATACTAATCCCCTATGACCGCGAAGCGCTGTTCAAACATATTCATAGCAACAGCAAGCGCCAGGAGCAATTCACTCAGTATATCCTTGGTCAGGCCGCACTCATGTCTGACGCCCTGGCCCACAGCAAGCAACCTGAAGTCAGACCGGTAACCGGCTTTCAGCACTTTGCTCCGGGCGCAGAACTGATTCGCCAAGGCGATGAAGCGGACCATGTTTTCATCATCACCGAAGGGCAGGCCGAGGCCTTTGTAGAGGGTATTAAGGTCGGTGACGTGCAGAAAGATGAGATCTTTGGTGCCATGGCGCTGTTTACTCGAGAAAAACGCTCGGCCACCGTCATCGCCAGCGCACCCACTACCGTCATGATGATTCCCAAAGAGCAGTTCCTGGCATTGATGCAGAGCAATCCACGGATCGCGCATAGCCTGATTGAAAGTATGGCGCGTCGCATCGATCTGATGAATAAGGAACTGACACACTACAAACAGGCCAGTTCGAAATAGTTCGCATTTAGCATTGACATGTAAATGATATGCGTTATCATTAGCAACAAGTCATCGCAAGATGGCTTTGATAACAGATTGTCGCGAGACGAACGGTTATCTCCTCATCAGGCTAATCACGGATTTCGCCCGCTCAATGAGCGGGCATTTTTTTGTCTATTAATCTGATGTCCCATGACAAATAGCCGCTATCCCAACACTGACGCAAAAAAAACGCCGATAACCTGAGCGGGATATCGGCGTTCATGCTGCGAGGAAAAATATCAGGCTTCCGGCTGACGATCCTCCGGTGCCTGCTCTTCATACCAGCCACCACCCAACGCCTTGAACAGGTTGACTTCGCTTATTAGCTGAGCGAGCCGATCCGTCACTACTCCCTGACGAACACTGAATAGTTGGCGCTGCGCATCAAGCAGGGTCAGATAGCTATCTATACCCGTGCGATAACGACGGTCAGCAAGGTTGTAGTAGTTCTCACTGGTTTCCAACAGCGCGCGCTGCGCCTCTAGCTGCTCAACATAAGTATCACGCGCCACAAGGCCATCGGCGACTTCCTGGAACGCAGTCTGAATTGCGCCTTCATACTGAGCTACCTGCTGATTCTTGGTGATCTCGGCGTAGTCCAGGCTTGCCTTGAGTGCACCAGCTCGGAATATGGGTACGCTGATACTGGGCTGAAACGTCCAATACTCAGAACCACTATTAAAAAGACCATCAAGATCGCTACTGGCTGTCCCGCCTGCGCCGGTCAGACTGATACTCGGAAAGAAAGCTGCCTTGGCTGCACCGATACTGGCGTTAACAGCGCGCAACTGATATTCAGCCTGCAAGATATCCGGCCGCTGATACAGCACCTCTGAGGGTATACCCACAGGCAAATCAGCCAGCAGCTTGTCATTCAATGACGCGCTCTCTTCCGGCAATCTGGGTGCAGCCTGGCCCAGCAGTGCGGTAAGGGCATTACGGTCCTGGGCAACCAACCGGCGATATTGAGCCAGACTTACGCGTGCAGTCTCCACCGAGCTGCGCGCCTGAGATAGCTGCAGAGAAGAGGCAACACCAACTTCGTAGCTTCTTGAGGTCAACTTCAGACTTTCTTCGAACGTATCCAGGGTTTCCTGAGTAACGTCCAACAGCGCCTGATCCGCTTGCCAGGTAAAGTAGGTACTGGCGACGTTCGCTACCAGACTGATCTGCACGCCTCGTCTCGCCTCATCGCTAGCCAAGAACTCCTGCAATGCCTGTTCGCGCAGACTGCGGATACGACCAAACAGATCCAACTCCCAAGACACGCCAACTGTGGCCATGTACTGGCTACTGATGTTGCTATTACCTGAAGCACTAAGATCGCCAGGCATCCGCGTGCGGTTGCCAGAGCCGTTAACGTCCAGCTGCGGGTATATATTGGCGCGCTGGATTCCGTAAAGCGCGCGATTAGCCTCTACATTAAGAGCCGCAACACGCAGATCACGGTTATTTTCCAGCGCTACACTAATCAACTGTTGCAGCTGTGGGTCCTTGAAAAAGGCCTTCCAACCAATCAGCGCCGCATCGGTGTTCGCAGCGGTCTCATCACCCGTTTCCCAGGCTGCCGGAACCGACGCTTCTGGCCGTTGATAATCAGGGATCAGCGAGCAGCCACCCAAGGCGGCCATGACCGCCAGACTTAATAGACAGCGCTTCACTGTTGCTCCTCCTTCACGTCATTCGTCGGCTTCTCTTTACCCTTGAACAGGTTGGTGACCATGACATAGAACAGGGGCACCCAGAAAATGGCCAATACCGTAGCCGTTAACATACCGCCAATCACACCAGTACCAATCGCATGAGAACTGCCAGCGCCAGCGCCGGTAGCCAGTGCCAATGGCACCACACCCAGCGTAAATGCCAACGAGGTCATGATGATGGGGCGCAGTCGCAGACGGCAGGCTTCTACCGCAGCATCAAAGATATCCATACCCTCTTCATGCAAGTCCTTGGCGAACTCGACAATCAGAATGGCGTTCTTTGCGGTGAGACCAATGGTGGTCAACAAACCGACCTGGAAGAAGACATCATTCGATAGTCCCCGACCCAGGGTAGCCAACAGCGCACCAATTACACCCAGCGGCACTACCAGCATAACGGCCAATGGAATCGACCAGCTTTCGTAGAGGGCAGCCAGGCAAAGAAATACTACGATCAATGACAAGGCATAGAGCGCCGGCGCCTGATCGCCTGACAAGCGTTCCTCATAGGATAAGCCAGTCCAGGCAACCCCGACGCCCTTGGGCAGCTTGCTTGCCATTTGTTCGATTTCAGCCATCGCATCGCCGGTACTGTAGCCGGGTGCAGGCTCGCCCAGAATCTCCATGGCAGAAACGCCGTTATAGCGTGACAGCTTGGGCGATCCATATACCCATTCACCCGTCGCGAAGGAGCTGAAAGGCACCATTTCGCCAACATCGTTACGCACAAACCACTTTTTCAGGTCTTCCGGGTTCATCCGCGATTCAGCTTGCCCCTGGATGTACACCTTCTTTACCCGACCCTGATCGATAAAGTCGTTTACGTAACTGGAGCCCCAAGCAATCGACAGCGTCTGGTTCACGTCGCTGAGCGACAACCCGAGTGCGCGCGCCTTTTCGTCGTTGATCACTAGCTGATACTGCGGCTGATCTTCCATACCGTTGGGTCGCACGCTGGTTAAAACCGGACTCTGAGACGCCATGCCCAGGAGTTGATTGCGCGCCTGCATCAGTACATCGTGACCTACGCCCGAATTGTCCTGCAGGTACAAGTCGAAACCAGTGGCATTACCCAGCTCCATCACTGCAGGCGGCGCAAAGGCGAACACCATGGCGTCACGGAATCCGGCAAAGTGCTGTTGCGCTCGTTGCGCCAGGGAGAATACATCCTGGCCCTCGCCTGTGCGCTCTTCCCAGGAGTGAAGCCCGACAAAAGCGAGGCCGGCATTCTGGCCACGCCCGGCAAAGTTGAAACCGGTAACAGTGAACACCGAATTGACCGTATCGGACTCTTCCTCTAACAGGTAAGTACGCATGGCATCTACTGTCTGTTGCGTGCGCTCAGCAGAGGACCCAACCGGCGTCTGTACCTGGGCAAAAAGCACGCCCTGGTCTTCATCCGGCAAGAAGGCAGCAGGCAGCCGGGTGAACAGGAAGATCATCAAACCAACGATCACTAGATACAGCAGAAGATAAGGCGCCTTGCGCTTCAGAATACCGGCAACACCTTTCTCGTAACGGCCGATACCACGATCGAAGGTACGATTGAACCAACCAAAGAAACCGCGCTTCTCGTGGCTTTCTCCTTTGGGAATGGGCTTGAGAATGGTCGCGCAAAGCGCCGGAGTGAAGACCAGTGCAACCAGCACCGACAACCCCATCGCCGAGGCGATGGTGATCGAGAATTGGCGGTAAATAACACCGGTAGAGCCATCAAAGAAGGCCATAGGCAGAAATACGGCAGACAAAACCAAGCCGATACCGACCAGCGCACCTTGAATCTGACCCATTGATTTCCGGGTCGCCTCCAACGGTGATAAGCCCTCCTCGGACATCACCCGCTCCACGTTCTCAACCACCACAATGGCATCGTCGACCAGCAGACCGATTGCCAGCACCATGGCAAACATGGTGAGGATATTGATACTGAAGCCAAACAGCGACAGCACACCGAAGGTGCCCAATAGCACTACCGGTACTGCCAGCGTGGGAATCAAGGTGGCGCGGAAGTTCTGCAGGAACAGATACATCACCAGGAACACCAGCACAATCGCTTCGAACAGCGTGTGCACTACGCCCATGATGGACTCGGCCACTACCGGCGAGGTGTCATAGGGGTAGACGATTTCCATGCCTTCGGGGAAGAAGGGCTCCAGCTCAGAGATAGTTTCACGAATAGCCTTGGCCGTTTCCAGCGCGTTGGCGCCGGTCGCCAGCTTCACGGCCATACCGGAGGCAGCCTTACCATTGTAGAGCGCCGAAATACTCGCATCCTGCGCACCCAGCTCTACCCTGGCGACATCTCCCAGGCGCACCTGCGAACCATCACTTTGCACTTTCAGCAGAATCTTGCGGAACTCTTCCGGCTTCTGCAGGCGCGTTTTACCCAGAATAGTCGCGTTCAACTGCTGGCCGGGCACTGCTGGCAAGCCGCCGAACTGACCGGCGGACACCTGCACGTTCTGTGCTTTGATCGCCGCACTCACGTCCATGGGCGTGAGGTCAAAATTGTTCAGTTTGCCGGGGTCGAGCCAGATTCGCATCGCATACTGCGCGCCGAATACCTGGAAGTCACCCACCCCGGCGGTCCGCGATATAGGGTCCTGAATATTGGATACGATGTAGTCAGACAGGTCGTCACGGTTCATGCTGCCGTCCTGCGACACCACACCAATAACCAGCAGGAAGTTACGTACCGCCTTGGTTACTCGAATACCCTGCTGCTGCACTTCTTGCGGCAACAGCGGTGTCGCCAATTGCAGTTTGTTCTGCACCTGCACCTGAGCAATATCAGGATCGGTGCCCTGCTCAAAGGTAATGGTGATACTCATGCTGCCATCGGAGTTACTTTCCGAGGAAATGTAGCGCAGGCCGTCGATACCGTTCATCTGCTGTTCGATGACCTGAACCACGGTGTCTTGCACTGTCTGTGCCGACGCACCTGGATAGGCAACCGAGATGCCCACAGCCGGCGGAGCGATACTCGGATACTGGTTAATCGGCAGTTTGAGTAGCGAGAGCCCGCCGACCAGCATGATGACCAGCGCGACGACCCATGCAAAAATCGGGCGATCGATAAAAAAACGAGACATGGAGGATTACCCTTCCTGAGCGGGGGAAGAAGCCTTGTCACCCGAGTCAGAAGAGCCAGGCTTAGGCTGTTCAGACACATTGGTGGCAGGCGCAACGGATACTTCAGCGCCCGGCTTCACGAACTGCAAGCCTTCAGTAATAAGGCGGTCGCCATCATTCAGCCCAGAGTTGATCAACCAGCGGTTGCCAACAGTGCGCTCGGTTTCAACTTCGCGCTTCTCAACCTTGTTTTCGGCATTCACTACCAAGGCCGTGGCAGTGCCACGCGGGGTGCGGGTAATACCCTGTTGCGGAGCAAGAATGGCATTGCTCTTGGCGCCCTCAACCAACTTCGCGTGCACGAACATTCCGGGTAGCAACATTTCGTCAGGATTAGGGAACACAGCTCGTAAGGTCACAGATCCAGTACTGGAATCGACGGAGACCTCAGAAAACTCCAGTTTGCCGTCCAACGGATAGACACTGCCATCCTCTAGGGTCAGCGTTACCTTGGCAGCGTTCTCGCCGCCACTCTCCAACCGTCCCGCCTCGAGGTCACGGCGCAAATTCAACATATCTCGTGCGGGCTGGGTAACATCGACATAAATTGGATCCAACTGCTGGATAGTCGCCAGCTCCTGAGCCTGCCCATTACTGACAAGCGCGCCTTCGGTGAAGGCTGAGCGACCAATACGACCGGCGATCGGCGCCAGCACTTTGGTATAACGTACGTTGATTTGTGCCTGATCCAGCGCCGCCTGCGCTTGCAGGCTGCTTGCACGGGCTTCATCAAACTCCTGCTGACTAACCGCACGCTCCTTGACCAGGATGCCGTAACGATCAGCCAACGAGCGGCTTGCCAGCGCACTGGCTTGGGCACTTTTGAGTGTCGCCTGATAGACATCATCATCAATCTGGTACAACTGCTGACCCGCCTTGACCTCGGCGCCTTCTTCAAAAAGACGCTTCTCGATAATGCCGTTGACCTGCGGCCGTACCTCAGCAATACGATAGGCAGCCGTGCGACCCGGCAGCTCCGTAGTCAGCACAAAATGCTCAGCCTTAAGCGTTACCACACCCACTTTGGGTGGCCCCTGATCTTCAGAACCAGGGCCCTGCTGCTGGTTCTCTTCCTGCTTCTGGCAGGCGCCAAGCAACACGGTAATAGCTAACAACGGAATCAGTGCAGCATGAGCTGGCTTGATCGACATGGGGAAACCTCTATAAGGCGGAAATATTTGATCTTCGCTCAACACACTCGCTCAGCACAAAACGAGAGACAGCGGTAATGGTGCACAATATACTTACATTCATGAGTGTTTGTAAGTGCTTTTGAACATCAGTTAACATTAGCTCACAAACAATGTCCTTGCGGGACAAAATCACTCGAGAAACACCAGAACAACATGGCCAGACGTACCAAAGAAGAAGCTTTTGAAACGCGCCAAAGCATCATTGATGCGGCGGAAAAGTGCTTCCATGAGAAGGGTGTTTCACGAGCGTCTCTGACCGATATCGCGCAGGCCGCCGGGGTTACTCGTGGTGCCATTTATTGGCATTTCCAGGGCAAGGCAGACCTGCTGGACGCCCTTTTTCAGCGCATCCACATGCCCCTCGAGGAACTCAGCGAAGCCACCCGTGATCCCGACGAGCCGCATCCCCTGGAGCTCTTCCGCGAACTGCTCACGCAAGTATTCCGCCGCGTGGAGTCAGACCCAACTACACGCCGGGTCCACGAAGTCATCTTCTTGAAATGCGAATATACCGATGAGCCCTGCGGCCCGAAAAAGCACTTGCAAGCCATGCGCCAGGAACATGACAACCAGCTGCTGATTACCTTGCAGCTGGCGGTTGCGCGTGGCGAACTACCTGCGGATCTGGATATGGAGCTTGCTCTGCTCTGCGTGCACAGTTTTATCATCGGCGTGATCAACCAATGGCTGATGGTACCGACCCGACTGAGTCTCAGCGAACGAGCTGGCGACGTGGCTGACGCCATCCTTGATATGCTCAAACTGAGTCCGGCAATGCGCACCGACAGGGCAACACCTTAGTCCTGCCCCCAATTGGCGCAGTAGTCTTGCTCAGGCAGGGCCGGAGTGAGCCAGACAAAGTCGGCTTGCTGCGCACCCGGCAACACCGCCCCACCCGCCTCCTGCAACAGCACTACCTTCGGTGCCTGCCCCCAGCTCGACTGCCAGTGCAGCGGCACGCCCAGATCCTTGCGCGCGTGATAAGCACCAGCCAACAACAGGGCCGGCGTTGGCGCTTCTGCCAGGGCACGTGCCATCTGCTCGTCACGGCCCTGTTGAATGGCCAGCATGGGCGCTACTTGTGCAGAATCCAGTTTGCCACAATGGCTATTCAGGATGGTCTGCTCCAATTGCTGACGCGCCGCCGCGGAATAGCGTGCACTGACCGGCGGGGGTTGCCGATAGCGCAGCATCATCTGTTCGCGCCCCAGATTGGCTGCCAGCAATCGCTCAGGTACCTGTAACCCCCAGCGCACCAAGGGGCCATAGAAAGACCATTCCCAGCCATCCTGCCAGGCCAGCTGCTTCTGCAGCGAGGGCGAGTCAGGCAACGGCTGTCCCTGCAAACGGTTGACAAACACTTGCTGCCCTGGTTGCAGCATCTCCATGACTAACGCGCCCTGCGGACGCACCAGCTGCAACTGCTGCAGCAACCACAACTGCAACTGGTGATGGTCAGGATTATCGTGCTTCTCACCGACCAGCACATGGGCGCTGCCAGCCAGCGACTGCACCAGTTGATCGGCGCTTCGCCACTGCTGAGCGGCAGTATCCCAGACCTGCCCGATATGCGCGTCATTACGATGCTCGCTCGCCTGCCAATCGGGTAGCTCGGCGGCGCCAGCCGAAGCGGATAGGCAAAGCGCCAGCAAACAGTAAGTATTCTTCATCAATTCACCCTCAGACAATAATCAGTGGGCTGTCCTGCAGCGGGTGCTTTTCAACCTGCACGACAACACCAAATACCTCGGCAATACGCTCTACGCTAAGCACATCCCAAGGCGTCCCCAGAGAGCGAACCCGCCCCTGATGCAGCAACAACAGACGATCAGCATAACGGGCGGCCAAATTAAGATCATGCAATACCACGATCACCGCCAAACCACGCGCCGCCATATCTCGCGCCTGCTGCAAGATCAGCTGCTGATGCGCCAGATCGAGCGAAGAGGTGGGCTCGTCGAGCAGCAGGCAGCCCTGCCCTGCCGCATCCCAGACCTGGCTCAGTACCCGCGCAAGGTGCACGCGCTGACGCTCACCACCAGACAGCGACAGATAACTGCGCGTTGCCAGATGACTGACATCAGTGGCATGCATAGCCTGCATAACAATCGCATCATCCTGCTGCTGGCCGCTGGCATGTGGCAGGCGGCCCATAGCTACGACTTCGGTGACACTAAAGGCGAATGCCAGTGATGAGCTTTGCGGCAGCACGGCCAAGCGCCTTGCACGTTCCAGCGGGGGCCAATCGGCCAGCGCGCGTCCGGCCAATTCAACCCGTCCAGCGGAAGGTGTCAACTCGCCAGTCAGGCTGGCAAGCAGCGTGCTCTTGCCAGCCCCGTTGGTACCTAACACAGCCAGCACCTCACCCGCTACCACCTTAAAATCAATATCACGCAGTACCTTGTTACGCCCGCGCTCGCAGCAGAGTCCTTCGACCAGCAGCATCAGACACCTCCTCGGCGCTGTGCGCGCATCAGCAGTGCCAGAAAAAAGGGCGCACCAAGCAAGGCGGTAATGATGCCCAACGGTAGCTCAGCCGGTGCTATCAGCAACCGCGCGCCCACATCAGCCAACAGCAGCAGACTCGCCCCCAACAACATGGACACCGGCAAGACCCGGCGATGATCAGCCCCAAGCAACAGTCGCACCAAATGGGGCACCACCAGACCGACGAAGCCAATAAGTCCCGCAGCGGCGACACAGGCGCCAACGCCAAGCGCGGTCAACAGCACCAGCTCGCGTTTGACCCGCTCAACATCCACTCCCAGATGCCGAGCTTCCGACTCACCCAGCAGCAGCGCGTTCAGCGCCTTGGCCTGGCGCGGCAAACGCCACCAGACCAGGGCACAACATAGCGCTAACACCGCTACTCGCTGATAGTTTGCGCTGCCCAGACTGCCCATGTTCCAGAACGTCAACGTACGCAACATGGCATCGTCGGCAAGGTAACTGAGCATGCCAATAACCGCCCCGCTGATCGCAGCAATCGCAATCCCGGCCAGCAGCATGCTCGCCACCGACGTACCCTGCACCGACTGCCCCAGACGGTAAACCAGCCAGGTGGTGATCACCCCACCTGCGAATGCGCCCAGCACAGTCGCGTAAGGCAGAACAAACGATGGCAGTGCCGACAGCAGGCTGCTGCCCAACACAATCATCAGTGCCGCACCGGGCGCGGCACCGCTGGACACCCCAATCAGGCCGGGATCAGCGAGCGGATTACGAAACAGGCCCTGCATGGCTGCCCCAGTCAGGGCCAGGGTGGCGCCGACCAGAATACCCATCAAGGTACGCGGCAACCGAATGTGCTCAATGATCAACACTTGATCAGTTGGCAGATCAGCCGTCGAGAACCAGCGCAGCAGCACTCGCAGGGTATCGCCGAGCGGAATAGCAACCGGCCCGAGTGCCAATGACAGCAGCAGCGCCACCAACAGCAAAGCAAGCAAGAGTAGCGTTATCACGGGTTTGAAGCGGTAAGCCGCAACCATCTTCCATCCTTACGTTCAGTTGGCGCGCTGGGCCATATTCGCAGATTGGGCAGCAGCTTGACGCAATTGCGCCAGTGTATCGACAACCGCCGGATTGAAACCGCCTACCAGCAAGGCGCCATCAACGCTAATCAGTTGGCCCTTATGGCCAGCCGGAGTCGAGGCCAGCGCGGGTTGCAGTGCGAGCAAGGCTTCGCTACCGCCCGCTTGATCAATGCTCTGACTGGTGGTTATCAGCCATTCTGGCCGCAACTGCAACAAGGCCTCAGCTGAAAGACTTCGGTACTGGCTGAACTGACCTGCCACCGGATTGTACATGCCGCCCAGCTCGATCAGGCTATCGCCAGCCGTCCCCGCGCCCCCCACCAGCAAACTGCCCGCGCTATGACTGAGCAAAAATAAGGCGCGCGGGCGCTCAGCCGGAGCCTGGGGCAGTGCTGCCACCTGAGCCTTGAGTTCGCTTACCAAGTGCTCAGCTTGCGCACCACGCGAAAAGCGCTGACCCACCGCGCCAATATTCTCATACAGCGTTGGCAGGTTAGCCTGCGCGTTAAGCACTATTACCTCGACACCGGCCTCACGCAATTGCGCCAGCACAGCGGGCGGCCCCATTTCTTCCGACCCCAGCAGCACATCCGGACGCAAAGACAGTATTCCCTCTGCGCTCAACTGGCGTTGATAACCCACATTAGGCAAGTCACGCCCGGCCATTAGTGGTGCGCTGGTACTGTCCAGACCAACCAGCAGACTGTCGAGATCCAGGCGCTGGATCACCGAAGTAATACTTGCACCGGCGGCAACCAGTCGCAACGGCTGCGCTGTTGCAGCCCCGGACAACAAAGCCAGCAGGCACAACACAAACAACTTATTCAGCATCAGATCGCTCCATCAATAAACGGGTATCGCTACGTTCAGCCGCATTTAGCCAGGCCAGCAGCTTTAACAAGGGCGTGGCTGGCGCGCCCTTTTCTACCGCGACGTCCAGCGGTGGGGGCGTTAGCTGTTTCTGCAACGCCGTTTGCAGCTCTGGCCAACTGGCAAAGGTCTCCTCTGCCAGCTGCCAATGACCATCGGCATGCAGCACCAACGCGGCACGTTCGCTATCCTTTTGCTGCGCCACAGGCGCAGCTGAGTCGCTATCGGGCAGCGCCACGGGTATTTCCAACAAGGGGGTATTGGCAGTCAGCAACAGGAACACCAGCACAATGAAAATCACATCCAACAGCGGCGTCAGATCCGCCACTAGGCTGCCAGCTCCAGGCTCTTGAGGTAGGTCAATCATGCCGCTACCGGCCTCTCGACTGTGGTCGCAGGTATCTCATCGCCAATACCGTCGAGCATTAGAAGACAGCGATTGAACAGCTGCTGCATGCGCTCTATATAAGTGGCACCCAGCAAGCCTAACGCCTGACCACCACCCAGCGCGGCGATAGCAACAATCAGCCCCCAAGCAGTGCTGTAGAGCGCCTGAAACAGGCCGTCCGCCAGCACGCTAGGGGTGACGGCTTTATCGCTCTCAGCGATTCCGGCAAACATCACCAATAAACCCAGCACCGTACCCAGGAGCCCAATCATTGGGCTCATCACTCCAATCAGCTGCAGCAGACGTAGCCTTCGCTGCAGATAATGACGGGCATCCAGCAACCAGACCGAGACCAGATCCTCACGCTGCGGCTTGCTCACGCCCCGATGGCTGCGCAGCAAATCAACTCCCTGTTGCCAGCTGAATCGACGAACCCGCCGTGGCTCAAGCGGCTGACCGCACTGCTGTCGCGCCAACTGCAGGTCGCGCGCTGCCAGCGACGGTAGCAACAGCAATACCAGGGCTCGCTCCAGCAACACCGCCAGGGTGATCACCGAGCACAGCAGCAAGGGCCAGGCGATTCCACCCTGCGCGGCGAACCACTCAGGCAATTCATACCCCCACATGGCTTTCTACCAGCTCACGCCAGACGGCTTGTTCGGGCTGACCCGGCTTGCGTTCACCAAACAATTGCAGGATTAGTTCGCCGTCGGAGTCATAGGCTTCCAGCGAGCTGACAATGCCGTCTGCCGTGGGCTTGCGCACTCGCCACAGCTGGCTGATGGCAGTCTCACGCAAGTGCAGACTGAAAGCCGGGTCCAGCACGTTATACCAGTCCCCCAGCCGTCGCAGACGCTGCACCGGGCCGCTGTGGATTTGAATACACCCGTGATTACCAACAAACACCATGATGCGCTGCTGGCTGGCCGCAGCCTGCTCCAGGGTCTGCGCCAATGCAGACGTCGGCAAGCGTTCCGCCCAGCTCTCCCCGGCGAGTCTCAAGGCCTGTTCACGAGCAACGGAATGACGCTTAAGCAGGGCCATAAAGTGATGCGTATCCATCAACTGCGCCCAGTCCTCGCGCAACGCAGCCTGGTCGACCAGGTGGTCCGGCTGCGATGCAGTTCTCGCTTCAGCGGTGGCGATAGTCAAGGCGTCAGGGCTGTCGTCACTCAACTGCTCACAGAGGTCATACCAGGCCGAAGCGTTGCTGGTGTCGGTCAGATAAATCTTGTGTACCGCTCGCCCCTGATGATCAAACACCTGAAAGCTGCGGCGCATTCCACCGCTGGCGAGCTCTTCGCTAACGGCGAACAGGCTGGCCCAGTGGCGCAGAAACAGGCGCAGATCGATCTCGCCGTTGACTACCAAGCCCATGCTTCCGCTGCCGCCGATACTAATGTTGTCGTAGACTCCGTGCCGTTCATGCACGCAGTGCTCATTACGGGTTAATGCCATTACACGGCCCAGCGCGGGCAGACCATGCAGCAGCCCCTGCCAGTCGGCCTGCAGACGCTGAACGCCGCGTCCCAACGAGGCGTAAACCAGCTCGGCTTCGCTGACATTCAGCTGCGCCGCGCCGTCGCGTATGCGCAACCCTGGCTGCTGCTCGCGCAGTTGCCGCCAGGCATCAAGCAAATCGTTACCGGCGAACCCCGGCTGAGTCTGTTGCATCATCATTAGTCCTCTCCTGTTCCATTCGGGTACCGGCGCTCATCGCCGATAAAGGGTCAACGCAACGCAAAGGCGACAGGCACCTGCACCCGGGTGTCCACCGGCCGCCCCGCGCGCTGCTCGGGCCTGAAGCGCCATTGCAGAGCAGCGGTAATCGCCGCTCGGTCCAATAACTCGAAGCCGGATGAGCGCAGCACTACCGGCTCGCCACTAAGCCCCTGCGCACTAACTGGAATTTCCAGCCAGACCTTGCCCTCCCAGCCACGCTTGCGCGCCATCGGCGGATACTCTGGAGCAGCAGGTGGAGCGAGGTAGTCTGGGGCGGAGGTAATTACCGGCGAGGTTTGCGCCAGTGGCGCTGACGCGAGCTGCTGCACATCAGCTGTTACTTGCGCGTGACGGGATGCCGAGATGCCTGCGGGTTCCCGCTCTTGCGCCTCTACCGGGTGCTGCGCCGCAACCACCGGTTCGGGCATCTTGGCTATCGGCGCAGCAGCAACGCTTGCGGCCGGCGCATGCCGGACCGTCTTCGCTGACGGCATGACAGGACTTGATGGCTGCGCAGACGGTTCCTCAGCGGGCGCCATTTGCACAAATTGCAGCGTCAAGGGTGCAGCTGACGCCGTTGGCGTCTGGCTGAGCGGCATTGCCAGCATCGAGTCGCTGCACACATAAAGCCACAAGCCGTGAGCCACTACTGACGTACCCAACACACACCACCAGAGCAATGAGTTTCCCTGCCTTGTCTGCTTCATTGCCGCCTCCGGCGTCTCAATCCATATTTAAACTTAACAATAATCATTTGCATTAACTATTAGATTATTATTCAATCTCTACCGCTTTACAACCCCAACACCGATAACAGACACAAGGAGTTTGCGCATGGCGCCCTTTGATCCAAGGCCACTCACCAAGCACTACTTTCCCTGGTTACTGATCGCCCTGAGCGCGCCCGCATGGGCCGAGCCTCCTGCCAAACGGCAGTTTGATACCCTCACCGTCACAGCCACGCGGCAGGAAGAGCGAGTTGGCGATGTTGCCGGCAGCGTCGACGTCATCGACGAACAACAGATCGACCGCCAGAACATCAACACTATTCAGGATCTGGTGCGCTACCAGCCCGGTATCTCGGTTGGTGGCACCGGGAGCCGCTTTGGCTCTGAAGGCGTCAGCATTCGCGGCATTGGCGGCAACCGCGTATTAACCCAGGTCGACGGTCTCAGCGTGCCGGATGCCTTCGCGTTCGGACCTTTCCTGTCAGCCCAGCGCGACTACGTAGATATGGATATCATCAAGCGGGTAGAGATCATTCGCGGGCCGGCATCATCACTGTACGGCAGCGACGCCATTGGCGGCGCCGTCTCGTTTTTGACCCGCGATGCGGGCGACTATCTGCACACCGGCGACGACCAGTACGCACGCTTCAAGCTGGGATATGACAGCGCCGATAACAGCTGGCTGCGCAGCACCACCCTGGCCGGTCGCCGCGGCGAGTGGGACGCCATGTTGCACCTGGGCCGTCGCAGCGGACATGAGATGGAGACCTATGGCGGTAAAGGCGGCAGCGGCAGCAGCCGCGAGCAGGCCAACCCCGTCGACTTTACGACCGACAACCTGATGGCCAAGCTCGGCTGGGATTACAGTGATGGCGGCCGCCTGCAATTGACCTACGAGCACTTTAAAGACGATGCCGACACGCGACTGCTTAGCGAATACAGCAACACTGCGACCACGCGCACCTCGCAGGCGGACGATCAGATAACGCGTGATCGTTTCAGCCTGCAACACCTGATGCAGTTGGACAGCCTGTTAGTCGACCGCCTCAGTTGGCAGCTCAGTTACCAAGATAGCGAGAACCGCCAGCAAACCTTGCAGGATAGAGTCTCCGGGGGCACAGCCGTCTACCGCACCCGCGACTCGCGCTACAGCGAAAAACTCTGGGCCTTAAACGCTCAACTGGAGAAGGATCTGATCTGGGGCAGCAGCGACCACAAGCTGATTTATGGCATAGACGCCAAGCGCCTGAGAAATGATGATTTGCGCCTCGGCCAACAGCGCGATATCAGCAGCGGTATTGTCACCGCCGAGCCACCATCCAGCGACTTCCCTGATCCAACTACGCTCGAGCTGGCGGCCTTCGTGCAAGATCGTATCCGCATCGGCAGCTGGACCATCACACCGGGCCTGCGCTACGACCATTACCGCATGAAACCGGATGTGACCCAGCAGTATCTCAACACCAACCCGGCGGACGATGACCCAGCCAGTTACAGCGATTCCGCGCTATCACCCAAGCTCAGCATCAGCTACGCCATCAACCCGGAGCACAGCGTCTACGCGCAATATGCAGCGGGCTTCCGGGCACCGCAGGCGATTGAAATCTTCGGTGAGTTTGAAAACCCGGGCATGTACCGAACCCTGGCTAATCAGGACCTTGAGGCGGAGACCAGCGACAGCTACGAGATAGGTTTGCGCGGCAACTACAGCGCCGGTAGTTTTGGCGTGGCGGCCTTCTACAACCGCTATGACAACTTTATCGAACAAGTCAGCCGGCCATCAGCAGCCCCCGGATTTCCATTCGGCGAGTTTCAGTACGTCAACCTCGACAAAGTCACCATTTACGGCGCTGAAGCTGAAGGTGAGCTGTACCTGGACACCCTCGGCCTGCCCCTGGGTTCGCGGCTGCGCGGCAGCCTCGCCTATGCCCACGGCACCGACGAAGAGTCTGATCAGCCGATCAACAGCATTGACCCGCTCAAGGGCGTGATGGGCCTTGGCTATGACGAGCCAGCCAGTCGCTATGGTGGTGAACTGATCTGGACCCTGGTCGCCGACAAATCGCGCATCGACGAAACTGAAACCGCCAATCAGTATCAGCCTGCGGGTTACGGCTTGCTTGATCTCACCGCTTACTGGCAAATCACTGAAGGCGTGCAACTCAACGGCGGGGTTTACAACCTGACCGATAAGCAATACTGGAATTGGACCGATGTTCGCGGCCTGCCCTCGACTCAAGCCGGCGTTGCCCGCTATAGCCAGCCAGGCCGCAACGCCAGCGTCAACATCGTCTGGGAGATCTGAGGCAGAACTGGCCAAGCGGCGGCGCGGCGGCGATAATCGCGGCATGACTAATAATGATGTACTGCCTGCCCCCCTTTGCCAGCTGGACGAGCTTCCGCTTTATGGCAGCAAAGGCTTTCACCACCGGGGTCAGGCGCTGTTTGCGGTGCGTCAGGGCGAGCAGGTTTTCGTCTATGAAAATCGCTGTCCGCATCGTGGCGTGCCGCTGGAGTGGGTAGCCGATCAGTTTCTCGACAGCTCAAACCGCTTGATTCAGTGTGCCACCCACGGTGCACTGTTTCTGCCGGAGTCCGGCGAGTGTGTTGCCGGGCCCTGCGCGGGGCAGTCGTTGCAACAACGCCCATGCTATATCCGCGATCAACAAGTCTGGCTTGATTAACACACAACCGCTTTCGACAATAGTCTGCTAGAGCAAGACCGGCAGCTCACCTCGCACCTGCAAGCCCTGCGGCGTTGGCCAGACCGACCAGGCCAGCACAGCAACCCCGGCCGCCACCGCCGCGCGCAACAAGCGGCCATACTCAGGATCGATTTCATCGGCTGGCCGAACCCGGTCAATTCCGGAATGCATCACGCAAAACAACAGGCAGGCACGACGCCCATTGGCGGCAAGCTCGGTCAATTCGATCAGATGCTTCTGCCCACGCGCGCTAACCGCGTCAGGAAAAGCACCCTCACCTGCGCCCAGCGCCAGGGTCACACTTTTAACTTCAACGACACACTCGTCCGGGTCGGATAATAGAAAATCAAAGCGACTCCCGCCTTTGCGCAAACTCACCTCTGCGCGCTGCTGCGTGTAACCGGCTAGCGGCGTAATCAGGCTGGCCTGTAGAGCCGCCGCCACCACCTTGTTGGCGCGCGCACTGTGAATGCAGGCCAGTTCGCCTGGCGCAACTTCAACCAACTCCCAACCACCCGGCAACTTGCGCCCCGGCTTATTTTCTAACCGGAGCCAAACCCGATCACCGGGTTGCCCACAATTGCGCATTGATCCGGTATTCGGACAATGCACGGTTAGCTCACGACCATCTTCCAGCTGCACATCGGCCAGAAAGCGCTTGTAGCGCTTGATCAGCCGTGCGGGTGTCAGCGGCACCTCAAAGGGGATCAGCATGCAGGCCAGCTTTGCAGCGCGCGAGCCAAACGCTCAACACCCTGTTCAAGCCGCTCAAGCGAGGTGGTGTAGGCAAACCGCAGGTGCTGGTCAGCACGGTACTGGCCAAAGTCCAGGCCCGGCGTCAGGGCCAAAAACTCGGTATCAATGACATGCTGACATAGCTGCTGACTATCGCCACCCAATGCCTGCATATCTGCATATAAATAGAACGCCCCCTGCGGGGTCACCGGAATACTGAAGCCAAGCTGACGTAGCGACGGCAATAGAAAATCACGGCGCGCCTGAAACGCCTCTCGGCGCACTTCGCAGATCTCCCGGCTTTGTTCATTGAACGCCGCCAGTGCTGCCTGCTGCGCCATATGCGGGGCGCAGATATAGAGATTCTGCGCGAGTTTTTCCAGTGCCGGCACCGCATCCCTGGGAGCGACCAGCCAGCCCAGACGCCACCCGGTCATGCCGAAGTATTTGGAAAAACTATTGAGCACGAAGGCGTCGTCCGCGACATTCAGCACCGAGCAGGCATCCACACCATAAGTCAGGCCGTGGTAAATCTCGTCGACAATCAACTCAGCACCCAGTCGACGGCAGGTAGCAGACATGGCGGCCAACTCGTCGCGCTCAAGCAAGGTGCCGGTCGGGTTTGCCGGCGAGGCGGCTAACACGGCAACGCAATCGCTATCCCAATGCTGCTCGATCAATTCGGGCGTCAACTGGTAGCGTGTTTCCGGTCCAGTGGGGACCAACACGGCGCGCCCTTCCACCAGCCGTAAAAAGTGGCGATTGCAGGGGTAGGCCGGATCGGCCATCAGTACTTTTTTGCCCGGCTCGACCAAGAGCGCGCTGATCAGTAACAACGCAGCCGAACCACCAGGCGTTACCACCACCCGCGCCGGGTCAAGGTCAATGCCATAGCGCTGCGCGTAAAGACCAGCGATGGCTTCACGCAATGCTGGCAAGCCTAGTGCCGGCGTATAACCAGTGCGGCCGTCAGCCAGCGCCTGCTGCCCGGCGCGAATGATCGGCTCGGGGGTCGTGAAGTCCGGCTCACCAATTTCCATATGAATGACATCACGTCCCGCCGCTTCCAACTCGCGCGCCCGCGCAAGCACCGCCATGACATGAAAAGGCTGAATTTCCTGAACCCGTTGGGCCCAGCGCTGCTGAGACATGTAAACGTCCTGAACTAACTGAATGTGCCGCGATCATACCGTGCCAGACGCGGGCCTGCAGTGCCGGAAATGTCAGCGGTTACACCTTCTGGCGCTAAACAGTAGCGGAGGCGATCAGGTTCTGGTAGCTTTGCCCGCTTGCAGGCCACCGGCCGAGTCATCAGGTTGTGTATGTGGGACCTGGAACAGGAAGATCGAGCAAAAAGTGAGGCGGTTCTCATGCCCAGCAATGCCAAGCAAAAAACATCAATGTTGATCCGCGGCTTCGTCCCTTATGTAGAAAAAAAGGGCGAAGAGTATATGAACGAGCAGCAGCTCGAGCATTTCGCCAACATCCTCAATACCTGGAAAAAGGAATTGATGGAAGAAGTCGACCGCACCGTGCACCACATGCAGGACGAGGCAGCTAACTTCCCTGATCCGGCAGACCGTGCCAGCCAGGAAGAAGAGTTCAGCCTGGAGCTGCGCGCCCGTGATCGCGAGCGCAAGCTGATCAAGAAGATCGACCAGACCATGCAGCGTATCGAAGAAGACGACTACGGCTTCTGTGATTCCTGTGGTGTCGAAATCGGTATTCGCCGTTTGGAAGCACGCCCTACTGCTACCCTCTGCATCGATTGCAAGACGCTGGCAGAAATCAAGGAAAAGCAGGTCGGCAGCTAAGCCTTACCTGTGGTCCGCAGGCTGCCTCATCGCAGCCTGCGCTCATTCCCCGTCTGACCGGCCGATATGCACTCAGCAGCCCCCTACATCGGACGCTTCGCACCTACCCCTAGCGGTTACCTGCACTTTGGCTCTCTGGTTGCGGCACTTGCCAGCTATCTGGACGCACGCCAGCAGCAAGGCCAATGGCTAATCCGGATGGAAGATCTGGATCAACCGCGCAGCATCGCCGGCGCCAGCGAACACATCATCGATACGCTAGCCTGCTACGGCATGCACAGCGATGGCGACATACTTTACCAGCACCGCCGACTCGGCCTGTATGCAGCCCAGATCGATCAATGGCTGGCGCAAGGACAAGCCTATTATTGTGACTGCTCACGCCGCCAACTGGCCGAATTCGGTGGCGTCTATCCTGGCACCTGCCGCCACCGTCAACTGCCTCCCGCTGAAGATCATGCGGTTCGGCTGATCGTCCCGGAGCAGCCCATTACCACGATGGACCGCCTGCAGCCGCCGTTCACCCAGGACCTGACGACTACTCTGGGAGATTTCATCATCCGCCGCCGCGACGGCATCTATGCCTATCAACTGGCGGTGGTGCTGGACGATATAGCGCAGGGGATAACCGACGTAGTGCGCGGCGCCGACCTGCTTGACTCGACGCCCCGCCAACAGTGGATCTACCAGCTACTGGGCCAGCCGCTGCCGCGCTACCTGCACATTCCGCTGTTACTGCGCGCCGATGGCGAGAAGCTGAGCAAAAGACTCGGTTCAACCCCTCTGGATCCGACCAGGGCGCCGGCTGAACTGTTCCGCGCCTTGCAGGCATTGGCCCAGCAACCGCCAGCCTCGTTACGCAGTGCCAGCGTTGAAAAGCAACTGGAATGGGCTATCGCGCACTGGCAACCAGAGCGCCTCAGCCCAACCCAAAGCCTACCGCACGACCGCCTGTTTGATTGACGCCCTTGGCAAGGGGCAGCAGCCTGATTACCATCAGAACCTGACCATCGCGGACCGACAACCAACGGCCGCCCAAAACCCAACGGATACCCATGTATATCTACCGACTGGTACTGCTGCTGGTGATCGGCATTTACCTGTTCTCCCCGGCCATCATGGACTGGTGGATAGAACCCCAGGGTGCCTGGTACCGTCCCTACGTGCTGTGGCTGATTCTGATTATCGCCGGCATGCTGCTACAGAGCCCAAAAGATGCCGATGAGCTTTGACCTCAGTCAGCTGCTGCTGATTAGTATTGGTTACCTGATCCTGCTGTTTGGCGTTGCCTGGATTACCGAGCACGGTCTGCTACCTCGTGCGGTTCTGCGCCATCCTGCAATCTACACCCTGTCGCTCGGGGTATACGCCAGCGCCTGGGCATTTTACGGCACGGTGGGCCTGGCCTATCAGTACGGCTATGGCTTCCTGACCTACTATCTTGGCGTATGTGGCGCCTTTCTTTTGGCCCCGGTGCTGCTCAATCCGATACTACGCATCACCCGTACCTACCAGTTGTCATCGCTGGCCGACCTGTTCTCCTTCCGTTTCCGCAGCACCTGGGCTGGCACCCTGACCACAGTATTCATGCTGGTGGGCGTCTTGCCGCTACTGGCGTTGCAGATTCAAGCGGTTGCCGATTCGGTACAAATACTCACGCAGCAATCCGGCCAGGGCACAGTCGCACTCGGCTTTTGCATCCTGATCACGCTATTCGCCATTCTCTTCGGTGCACGGCACATTTCTGCCCGCGAGAAACATGAAGGCCTGGTCATTGCTATCGCCTTTGAATCGCTGGTCAAGCTGATATCCATTGGTGCTATTGGCCTCTATGCACTCTTTGTCGTTTTCGATGGCCCAGCCGGTCTGCAGCTGTGGCTGGACAGCAATCAGGAAGCACTCAAGACGCTGCATACCCCGTTACAGGAAGGCCCCTGGCGTACACTACTGCTGGTGTTCTTCTCTGCCGCTTTCGTCATGCCGCACATGTATCACATGGCGTTTACCGAAAACCTCAACCCGCGCGCCATGGGTACCGCCAGCTGGGGGCTGCCGCTGTTCCTGCTACTGATGAGCCTCGCCGTGCCACCGATTCTGTGGGCCGGCCTGCATCTGGGCGTACCCACCAACCCTGAGTACTTTTCACTGGGTCTGGGCGTTGCCGCCGGCTCGGAATGGCTATCGCTACTGGCTTTCGTCGGTGGGCTTTCAGCCGCCAGCGGCCTGATCATCGTGGTCACCCTGGCGTTGTCGGGCATGGTACTCAACCACATGGTGCTGCCGCTCTACCAGCCCAGTGCCGACAACAATATCTACCGCTGGTTACTCTGGACGCGGCGCACTTTAATTGCGGCGATCATCATGGCCAGTTATGGCTTCTATCGCTTGCTCGGTGCCGAGCAGGATCTGGCCAACCTGGGCATCGCCTCCTTCGTCGCTACCGTACAGTTTCTGCCCGGCACCCTGTCTGTGCTCTATTGGCCACAGGCCAATAGGCGCGGCTTCATCAGCGGCCTGATTGCCGGCATGGCCGTCTGGGCAATCACCCTGCTGCTGCCACTGGTCACCAGCCTGCCAAGCTTGCAGCTGTTCGGCCTGACCCTGAGCTTCAATGCCGATACCTGGCACGTAGCAGCCATCAGCTCACTGGCGGTCAACGTGGTGGTGTTGACCTTGATCTCGCTATTTACCCAGCGCAGTGATGAAGAACAAAGCGCTGCAGAAGCCTGCTCGGTCGACAACGTCAGTCGCCCACAACGCATTCAACTGATGGCCTCGTCACCGCAGGAGTTTGCTCAGCAGCTGGCCAAACCCTTGGGTAACAAGACCGCGCAATACGAAGTAGAACAGGCACTGCATGACCTCAAGCTACCCTTCGACGAACGCCGCCCCTATGCCCTACGCCGTCTGCGCGACCGACTCGAGGCTAATCTGTCCGGCCTGATGGGACCCTCGGTAGCACAAGACATCATCGAGACCTTTCTGCCGTTCAAAATGGGACGTGATGGCTACGTAACCGAAGACATTCACTTCATTGAGAATCGTCTGGAAGACTATCATTCGCGCCTCACCGGTCTTGCCGCAGAGCTGGATGCACTGCGCCGCTATCACCGCCAGACGCTGCAGGACTTGCCCATGGGCGTGTGCTCGCTGGCGCAGGACAATGAGGTATTGATGTGGAACCGCGCCATGCAAGCATTGACCGGGATCGAGGCGGACAGCGTGATTGGCTCCCGGCTAAGCAATTTGCCCGCTCCCTGGAGTGAGCTGCTGGGCCGCTTTGTCGATGACCAGTCTTCGCATATGCATAAGCAAAAGCTCCTGGTCAAAGGCCAGACGCAGTGGCTCAGTCTGCACAAGGCTGCGATCGACGAACCGGGATACGTTGGCGGCAGCGGCCTGGTTTTGCTGATCGAAGACCAGACCGAAAATCAGATGCTGGAAGAAGAACTGATGCATTCCGAGCGCCTTGCCTCGATTGGCCGGCTCGCTGCTGGCGTCGCTCACGAGATCGGCAACCCGATCACCGGTATCGCCTGCCTGGCGCAAAATCTGCGCGACGAGTCCGAGCAATTGGAGGCGCGTGAGGCGTCCGAACAGATCATCGAACAAACCCGACGGGTATCGCGCATCGTGCAGTCACTGGTCAACTTTGCCCACGTCGGCAGCCGCCACCAGCACCCCAACGAAGAAGTCGACCTGGCCGCCTGCAGCAACGAAGCGATACATCTGCTCTCGCTCAACCGCAAAGGGCCGGAGGTCAAGTATGTTAACCTGTGTGATCCGGCGCATCGGGTATCGGGTGATTCGCAGCGCCTGGTTCAGGTCCTGATCAACCTGCTAGGGAACGCGCGCGATGCCAGCGAAAATGGCGACAGCATCACCATCAGCACCCAGATAAACGAGCACCAGGTGCTGCTGCAAATTGAAGATCAGGGCAGCGGTATTGATAAGGAAATTATGGATCGCCTGTTCGAGCCCTTCTTCACCACCAAGGAGCCGGGGACAGGAACCGGGCTTGGATTGGCACTGGTTTACTCCATTGTCGAAGAGCATTATGGGCAGATAACTATCGACAGCCCAGTCGAGCATACATCCCAGCGTGGCACCCGGTTTACCATAACCCTGCCGCGTTACAGCAATATCAGTAACGGTGCCTACGCCTGAAGTATTCCAGGGTGCCGTCACGCATGAGGTTTACATGTCACACATACTGGTAGTTGAAGACGAAGCCATTATCCGCACCGCCTTGAAGCGAATGCTGGAACGGCACCAATACCAGGTACAGGAAGCCGGCTCTGTCGCCGAGACAGAGCAATATGATCTCAAGACGTTTGACCTGATCATCAGCGATCTGCGTCTGCCGGGCGAGCCTGGCACCGAGATGATCAAGCGCGCACCTGATACCCCGGTATTGATCATGACCAGCTATGCCAGCCTGCGCTCAGCTGTCGACTCAATGAAGCAGGGTGCGGTTGACTATATCGCCAAGCCGTTCGACCACGATGAAATGGTCGAAACCGTGCAGCGCATCATCGCCACCCGCAGTCAGCGCGAACAGATCAAGAGCAGCCCGGTTGAGAGCAGCGCGAGCAAAACTGCCAGTGCCAAACCAAAGGTCGCTGCTGCGCCTGGTGACGACTACGACATGGGGATTATCGGCTCCTGTGAATCCATGCAAACCCTATTCAAACGCATCAGCAAAGTCGCGCCAACCGACTCTACCGTGCTGATCCAGGGCGAATCAGGCACGGGTAAAGAGCTGGTAGCGCGGGCCATGCACGAGCGTTCACAACGAGCCAAGGCACCGCTTATCTCGGTTAACTGCGCCGCCATTCCGGAGACTTTGATCGAGTCCGAGCTATTCGGCCACGAAAAAGGCTCTTTTACCGGTGCAACGGCAGGCCGCACCGGTCTGGTCGAAGCTGCTGATGGCGGCACCCTGTTCCTGGATGAGATCGGCGAATTGCCGCTGGAGGCGCAAGCGCGTCTGTTGCGCGTACTGCAGGAAGGCGAAATTCGACGCGTTGGCTCGGTACAATCACACAAGGTCGACGTGCGCTTGGTGGCAGCGACGCACCGTGATCTGAAGACCATGGCACGTCAGGGCTTGTTCCGCGAAGACCTCTTCTACCGACTCAACGTGATTGAACTGCGCCTGCCGCCGCTGCGTGATCGTGGCAAGGATGTTGTACTGATTGCCGAAGCGCTGCTGGAACGCGCCGCGAGCAATACTAACCAGCATGGGCTGCACTTCAGTGCCGAGGCCCGCAACGCAATTCTCAACTACACCTGGCCAGGCAACGTGCGCGAGCTGGAGAACGCTATCGAGCGCTCAGCCATTCTCTGCGACCACGACGAAATCACCGCCGACCTGCTGGGCATAGAACTGGACGCCGAGTACGAGCGTGCCTCAGAGGCCGCCAATGCACTGCAGACCATGCAACACGCCGACAGCCCCGGCCAGGAGCCTGCAGAAGACCTCTCACTGGAGGACTACTTCCAGCACTTCGTGCTCGAGCACCAAGAGCACATGACGGAAACACAGCTGGCTCACAAGCTCGGCATCAGCCGCAAATGCTTGTGGGAACGTCGCCAGCGCCTTGGCATTCCACGCAAGAAAACCGCCAACAGCTAAACAGCTTCTTATTCTCTAATCTCCTCCGACTAAAAGCGCGCTGACACACCTGCTGTGAGCGCGCCTTTAGTCGTGAGGCACCCTTGTGCCAGAGCGGTTTGTGGTCTGAGTAACAGTCAAGAGACAGCAAGTGTTACCTGTTACCCGCCCCATTTGCGAAAACTGTTACCCCACACCTTGGGCGAGGTAACACTTTTACGAGGCTTACGGTAACAACTGCCACAGGCAGCACGGGAGGAGAAAACGAATAAAAACGTAAGCCATTGTTTTTAAATGACTTTAAAAAGATGGCACGGCAAATGCTTTATGTCCAGTACAACAACAATAAAAACCAAAACACATAATAAAAATAATATTCATCTCCACAGACAATAAAAATAAAACGTGAGAGACGCAGCAAACTGATTCTTTTGGAGAATAGCAGTCAGGTCGCGAGCAGGATGCTCAGATGGACAAGAGAAAAATAAAAGTTGCCTAAGCAACCTACCGTCCATAGCAACATAAAGGCCGACACTGAACCTAAGCTTCCAAAGCAATCCGTTTGTTTTTGACAACCCGAGATGGGTTTATCACATGGCGAGCTTGGTCGCTGCTGTATAAAAAAAATTATAGCTCTGATAATAACAACAATAAAAAATACCATTAGGGGGAGTGAATGCTCCCCTTGGGCTTTATCTCCCGACTCCCTCCTCAAGCCCTATATCTTCCCTATCCTATTGTTCCTTACCTTTCAAGCCATTTCAGGCTAGAATGCTCGGCAATTGAGACAATTCAGGCTAGGCCCAACTCGCCAATTTTGGCGGTCCCGGCTCGCCAGACTTAAACTCATTCATTCATTCTAAGCCCTCAACCGACAGCACTGCGGTAAGCGGGCATTGACGGGCTGTTGGAAAACCAACTTTTATGATTCGGAAGCTGTTGCAGAAAATCCCTTCCCCGTTCGGCTCGCCTCAGCGCAAGCGAACAACCCCGACTGTCATCCCTGCCAGCCAGCATAGCCTGCGCCGTGAACGCCTCAGCCGGCACGCCGTAACGGTCGTTGAGCGGCTACAACAGGCAGGCTACCAGGCCTTCGCTGTCGGTGGCTGCGTGCGTGACCTGCTGTTGAATGTCGAGCCCAAGGATTTCGATATCGCGACCAGCGCTACGCCTGAACAGGTAAGAGCGACTTTCCGCAACTCACGTTTGATCGGTCGCCGCTTCAAGCTGGCGCACGTCCACTTCGGCCGTGAAATCATCGAAGTTGCCACGTTCCGCACCAATCATGAAGAAGAGACCAGCGCCGAACAGTCACGCCAGAGTGAGTCGGGGCGACTGCTGCGCGATAACGTATACGGCACCTTCGAACAGGACGCCCAGCGCCGCGACTTCACTATCAATGCGCTTTACTACGACGTTACCAGCGGCCAGATTCATGATTTTGCCAATGGTATCCACGATATCCGTAATCAGCAGGTACGTTTGATCGGGCAGCCCGAGAAGCGTTACCAGGAAGATCCGGTGCGCATGCTTCGTGCTGTGCGCTTCGCCGGTAAGCTGGGCTTCGAGATTGAGCAACATACCGCGGCGCCGATCGAGTCCATGGCACCACTGCTGCACGACATCCCCGCAGCGCGCCTGTTCGACGAAGTCCTCAAGCTGCTGATGAGCGGTCAGGGTCAACATACCTTTGATCTGTTGTATCAG
Organism: Pseudomonas neustonica; assembly: GCF_003797945.1. Lineage (GTDB taxonomy): Bacteria > Pseudomonadota > Gammaproteobacteria > Pseudomonadales > Pseudomonadaceae > Halopseudomonas > Halopseudomonas neustonica. Next base: position 58,988 of record NZ_RKKU01000015.1, on the reverse strand, counting down.
TACGACCTGTTCGCCCCGCTCTTCCCTGATACCGACGAAGCTATCATTGATCGCCCCGAATATACCTTGAAGATCGTTCGGCAGGCGCTGGCCAATACCGATGAACGTATAGCTCAAGGCAAACCGGTGACCCCGGCCTTCCTCTTTGCGGCTTTGCTCTGGCCAGCACTGCCACAACGGGTACGTGATCTGGAAGAACAGGGCGTGCCGAGCATTCCCGCGCATCAGCAGGCTGCTCAGGAGCTGTTATCCGAGCAATGCCGGCATACGGCAATTCCAAAACGCTTCAGCATCCCAATGCGCGAAATCTGGGATCTGCAGCCGCGCCTGGAGCGTCGCAGTGGTCGTCGCGCCGATCAGATGCTGGAGCATCCGCGCTTTCGTGCAGCCTATGACTTCCTGCTGCTACGCGAAAGCGCTGGCGAGCAAACTGACGGCCTGGGCGACTGGTGGACCCGCTATCAGGACGCCAATCCCGATGAGCGTCGGCGCATGGTACGTGAAGTAGGCGGCGACAAGAGCGGCCCCAAGCGTTCACGCTCGCGCGCACGTCGCAAGCCGCGCAACAGTAAGCCGTCGGACGCCTGATGACGCGTTGCTACATTGGCTTGGGCAGCAATCAGGCTGATCCAACGGCGCAGGTTCATGCCGCCTGCGCGGCACTCGCCTGCCTGCCCCGAACCGAGGTTGCTGCCTGCTCATCGCTCTACAGCAGCGCCCCCATGGGCCCGCAGGATCAACCCGGTTACATCAATGCCGTGGTCGCACTCGATACCGAGCTGGAGGCCGACGCATTGCTCGACAGCCTGCAGCAGATAGAACGCCAGCAAGGCCGCGTGCGCAAGGCCGAACGCTGGGGCCCACGCACACTGGACCTGGATATCCTCTTGTTCGGTAACGTCCGGATCAACAGCGACCGCTTGCAGGTACCGCACTATCATATGCACGCCCGCGCCTTTGTGCTTTACCCGCTCGCCGAACTGGCGCCAGACCTGCAAATGCCCGACGGTACTCCGCTGCAAAAGCTACTGCAGGACTGCCCGCGCGGTGATCTGCAAACATTGACCGTTTTTATACAACAGCCTGATGCGCAAACAGGCTTGACACCCAACGGCTGACACGTAGGATGCCGTTCTCTGTCGGCCCTTGTGAGCGATGCTCATCAGGCGCAAAACACCCTGAGTATCCAGCGCGTTGCTACGCCATAGCGGCTGCCGCAGCGCTCACCGAACTGGCGCCTCTTTGAGGCCGAATACTGGAATCTGCCATGCCTGACGTAACCCTGACGACGCTAAACAAGCTTAAGCAGAACGGCGAAAAAATTGTCTGCCTTACCGCCTACGATGCCACCTTTGCCCACGTAGAGAGTGTTGCCGGCGTTGAAGTGATGCTGGTGGGCGACTCCCTCGGCATGGTGCTGCAAGGACACGACAGTACGCTACCCGTCAGTGTTGACGATATGGCCTATCACACCCAGGCCGTCAAACGCGGTAACCGTGGCGCGCTGATCATGGCTGACTTGCCCTTTATGGCCTACGCCACCCTGCAAGACGCCTTACGCAACAGTGCCCAGCTGATGCAGGCCGGCGCGCATATGGTCAAGCTCGAGGGCGCAGGCTGGCTCGCCGAGAACGTCAGTATGCTCAGCCGCAACGGCATCCCTGTTTGTGCGCATTTGGGGCTGACCCCACAAACCGTCAACATTCTCGGCGGTTATAAGGTGCAGGGGCGTGAAGAGGCTCAGGCCAAAGCCTTGCTGGATGATGCGGTGGCGTTGGAAGCAGCCGGCGCCAGCATGCTATTGCTTGAATGTGTCCCTTCCGCGCTGGCCAATCAGATTACCGCCGCCGTCAAGGTGCCGGTGATTGGCATTGGCGCTGGCAGCGGAACTGACGGCCAGGTGCTGGTAGTACACGATATGCTTGGCCTGTCGATCAGCGGGCGCTTGCCACGTTTTGTGAAAAACTTCATGATCGGGCAGACAGACATAGCCGGCGCAATCAGCGCCTATGTCACAGCCGTCAAACAGGTTGAATTCCCAGCAGCTGAACACGAGTTCTGAATCAATGAACACACTGCACACCATTGCGCAGCTGCGTGCTGCGGTCAGTCGTGCCCGCCAGGAAGGCAAGCGCATAGGTCTGGTTCCCACCATGGGGAATCTGCACGCCGGTCATATCGCGCTAGTCGAGAAAGCGCTGCAACGCACCGATTACGTGGTAGTCAGCATTTTCGTCAATCCACTGCAGTTCGGGGCCGGCGAAGACCTAGACAGCTATCCCCGGACGCTGCCAGAAGATCAAGCCAAGCTGCACGAGATCGGCACTCACATGATTTTCGCGCCCAGCGTCAGTGATATATACCCCGAAGGCATGGAAGGCCACACCCGGGTCGCCGTGCCCGTGGTTTCCGAAGGACTATGCGGCTCCAGCCGTCCCGGCCACTTCGAGGGCGTTGCCACTGTAGTCAATAAACTGCTGAACATTGTTCAGCCTGATCTGGCTATCTTCGGTCAGAAAGACTTTCAACAACTGGCAGTCATTCGCAAGATGGCACACGACCTCTGCATGCCGGTACAGATCATGGGCGAGCCCACTGTACGCGCGGCAGATGGGTTGGCCTTGTCATCGCGCAATGGCTATCTGAATGCGGAGCAACGCGCCTGCGCACCTGTGTTGTACCGGACTCTGCAGCAGATCGCCGAAAAGCTTCAGGCCGGTCGGCAAGACTTTGCGACCGTGATTGATGAGGCGCAGGCGCAACTAGTCGACGCGGGGCTAACGCCCGACTACCTTGACCTGCGCGATGCCCACAGCCTGCAACCCGTCACGACCGCAACCCGCGAGCTAGTCGCGCTGGCCGCTGCCTACCTTGGTAAAACCCGTCTTATCGACAACCTGCAATTCTCCCTCGCCTGATCTGACCTGCGCGGCGCTGCCCATGGCAACGCCGCGCAGGCTGTTTTGAGTCCGTTACCCAGTCGCGCGTTCCCCAGCCCCTTCTCATACCAAAGAAGGGTTGAATTGGGCGCGTCGATATCCGACGCTGTATGTCATGAACTGAGCGCCTGCCTATACTTTCCAGCGGCACTCGGGTCGTGACGACGCCGTGCTTGCTCAGGGTGACTGTCGCGACCGCCCCGACTTCAATAACAACAGGGAACCACCCATGTACAAGATCGAAAACCACAAGGTATCCGCTGCCGCGCGCGTCGGTAGTCATCTGGACGAAGCTGGCTATGAACGTATGTATCGCCAGTCACTGGAGCAGCCCGATCAGTTCTGGGCAGAGCAAGCCGAGCGTTTTCTGACATGGGATCAGCCCTGGAGCAAGGTTCACCAAAGCGACTTGAGCAAGGGTGAAGCCGCCTGGTTTATTGATGGCAAGCTGAACGTTAGCGTCAATTGCATCGACCGCCACCTCGCCGAACGTGGCGATACGACCGCCATCATCTGGGAAGGCGACGACCCGCAAGACGCAACACACATCAGCTACCGCCAACTGCATGAGAAGGTCTGCCGCCTGGCCAACGTGCTCAAGGCCCGTGGGGTGAAGAAAGGCGACCGCGTATGCCTGTATATGCCGATGATTCCCGAAGCCGCCTATGCCATGCTGGCCTGCGCGCGCATCGGCGCAGTGCACTCGGTGGTGTTCGGCGGTTTCTCCCCCGATGCCGTACGTGACCGCATTCTCGACTCCGACTGTCAGGCAGTCATTACCGCCGATGAAGGTGTGCGCGGCGGTAAAGCCGTAGCGCTCAAAACCAGCGTAGAAAAAGCCCTGAAGGAATGCCCCAACGTACACACGGTGGTTACCGTACGGCGCACCGGTGCTGATATTCCCTGGACTGAAAACCGCGATATCTGGTACCACGAAGCCATCGAAGCCGTCAGTGCCGATTGCCCAGCCGAGCCCATGGATAGCGAGGATCCGCTGTTTATCCTCTACACCTCAGGCTCTACCGGCAAGCCCAAGGGCGTACTGCACACCACGGGCGGTTACTTGCTGATGGCCTCCATGACCCACCACTACGTATTCGACTATCACCCCGGTGAGGTCTACTGGTGCACTGCAGACGTCGGCTGGATTACCGGCCACTCCTACATCGTTTACGGTCCGCTGTGCAACGGCGCGACTACCTTGCTGTTTGAAGGGGTGCCAACCTACCCCGATGCGTCGCGCTGCTGGCAAGTGATCGACAAGCATCAGGTAAACATCTTCTACACCGCCCCTACTGCCCTGCGCGCGCTTATGGCCAAGGGCAACAAACCGGTAGAAAGTAGTTCACGTGCCAGTCTGAGACTGCTGGGGACTGTGGGTGAACCGATCAACCCGGAGGCCTGGGAGTGGTATTTCCACGTTGTCGGCGAGAGCCGCTGCCCCATCGTCGATACCTGGTGGCAGACCGAAACAGGCGCCGCCATGATCACCCCCCTGCCCGGCTGCACTGATCTGAAACCCGGCTCTGCAACTCGCCCGTTCTTCGGCGTGGAACCGGCGCTGTATGACCCCGAAGGCAATGAACTGGAAGGTGCCGCCAGCGGCAACCTGGTCATCAAGCGCTCATGGCCGAGCCAGATCCGCACCGTCTACGGCGATCATCAGCGCCTGATCGACACCTACTTCAGTACCTACAAGAACGTCTACTTCACCGGCGACGGCGCACGCCGCGACGAGGATGGCTATTACTGGATTACCGGCCGCGTGGACGACGTACTCAACGTCTCCGGCCACCGCATCGGCACAGCCGAGGTCGAAAGCGCCTTGGTGCTGCATGATGCGGTTGCAGAGGCTGCGGTAGTCGGCTGTCCGCACGATATCAAGGGCCAGTGCCTGTATGTCTATGTTTCCCCCATGAACGGTATTACACCCTCGGATGAGCTGGTGACCGAGCTAAAGAGCTTTGTCGCCGATCAGGTAGGTGCGTTTGCCCGTCCGGAATACATCCAGTGGGCTCCCGGACTGCCCAAGACGCGCTCCGGCAAGATCATGCGCCGTATCTTGCGCAAGATTGCCTGCGACGAGCTGGATACTCTGGGTGACACCTCGACCCTGGCCGATCCATCGGTAGTGGATGAACTTATCGCTAACCGATTGAATCAAGCCTGAGACAACTTGTCCTGAACACGAGGCGCCTCTATGCTTGTGCACTCAAAAAAGTGCCGCATAGAGGAGTTCGTTCATGCAAGAGGTCGTGATTGTCGCCGCCACCCGTACTGCCGTTGGCAGCTTTGGGGGCCAGTTCGCCCATGTTCCCGCCCACGAACTGGGTGCGACTGTGATCCGCGCGCTACTGGATCAAACCAAAATTGACCCCGCCATCGTCGACGAAGTCATCCTCGGCCAGGTACTTACCGCCGGTTGCGGCCAAAACCCGGCGCGTCAGGCAGCAATTCACGGCGGCCTGCCGCACGCGGTCCCTGCACTGACGCTGAACAAGGTCTGTGGCTCAGGCCTCAAAGCCTTGCACCTGGCTGCTCAAGCCATTCGCTGCGGCGATGCCGAGGTTATGATTGCCGGTGGCCAGGAGTCCATGAGCCTGTCACCGCACCTGATTCCGACCTCCCGTACCGGCCAGCGTATGGGCCACGGCAAGATGATCGACAGCATGATTCAGGACGGTCTGTGGGATGCCTTCAACGACTATCACATGGGCATCACCGCCGAGAATCTGGTCGACAAATACAACATCAGCCGTGAGGAGCAGGATGCCTTCTCCGCTGGCTCACAGCAGAAAGCCGTCGCCGCGCAGAAAGCCGGCCGCTTCCAGCGTGAAATCACCCCAGTGAGTATCGCGCAGCGCAAAGGCGACCCGATTATCGTCAGCGAGGACGAGCAACCCCGCGATGGCACCACCACAGAGAGCCTCAGTCGCCTCAAGCCCGCGTTCAAGAAAGAGGGTTCGGTCACTGCCGGTAACGCCTCCAGCCTGAACGACGGCGCTGCTGCTGTCATGCTGATGAGCGCAGACAAGGCCAAGGCGCTGGGCTTACCCGTACTCGCCAAGATCGCAGCCTACGCCAATGCCGGGGTGGATCCGGCCATTATGGGTATTGCTCCGGTATCGGCTACCCGCAATTGTCTGGCCAAGGCCAACTGGCAAATCGCCGATCTGGACCTGATCGAAGCCAACGAAGCCTTTGCCGCACAGGCGCTGGCCGTCAGCAAAGAACTGCAGTGGGATATGGATAAGGTTAACGTCAACGGTGGCGCCATCGCCCTTGGCCATCCGATCGGCGCCTCCGGCTGCCGGGTCCTGGTGACCCTGCTGTACAGCATGCTGGAGCGCGATGCCAAGAAAGGTCTGGCGACCCTCTGCATCGGCGGCGGTCAGGGTGTGGCACTGGCGCTGGAACGCGACTGACAGGTTGCTGCAGTCCTGGGGCGCTGAACAAAGTGCCCCAGGACTGCAAGCCAATCGCCTGAGCATTCATCTCATTTTACCCCTATCTGCAACCGCCCCCCACGCAGTGAACTGAACCCCGCCGATCCTGTCCTATGCTTGATCAAAGCGCAGCCGCGAGGCCAGCGCTATATTCCTACTCTGTGAATCATCAAGACAAGGGCTCCTCATGGATAGCCAGCCGCCTTCTATCGCTCCCAGCCACCAGCCGGTCTATATCGTTGACGGTGCCCGTACGCCCTTTCTCAAAGCACGCGGAAAACCCGGTCCGTTCACCCCGGTAGATCTCGCAGTGCAGTGCGGCCGTCCGCTGCTGATGCGTCAGGGACTGGCGCCGGACGCCTTCGATCAGGTGATTCTTGGCTGCGTCAACGTAGTCTCGGACGAAATGAACCCGGCGCGCGTCGCCGCTCTGCGCCTCGGCATGGGCGCAGAGATGCCCGCCTTCAGCGTACAAATCAACTGCGGCTCGGGCATGCAATCGATCGATACCGGTTACCGCTATATTCGTGACGGCGGCGCCGACTTGATTCTGGCCGGCGGCGCCGAAGCGCTAAGCCATGCTCCCTTGCTGTTCAAGCAGAGCGCCGTTAACTGGTTTGCCCAACTCAATCAGGCGCGAAGCCTGCCAGCCAAGCTCAAAGCACTCAGCCGCTTTCGACCTAGCCTGTTCAAGCCAGTGATCGGCCTGCAACGCGGCCTGACTGACCCGATCGCCGGCCTCAACATGGGACAAACCGCCGAACTGGTGGCGCAGCTGTTCGATATTCAACGTGAATCCGCCGACGCCTACGCGCTGATGAGTCATCAGCGCCTGGCCGCTGCCCAGGAAGGCGGCTGGCTGAAGGACGAAGTGATACCGCTATTTGATCGGCACGGGAAGCAGTACGGTCAGGACGACGGCGTGCGCCCGGATAATTCGATCGAGGCCCTGAGCCAGCTGAAGCCGGTGTTTGAAAAGCCCTACGGTCAGGTCACCGCTGGCAACAGCTCGCAGATTACCGATGGCGCCAGCTGGGTAATCCTCGCCTCTGAGCAGGCGCTGATCAAGCATAACCTCACCCCGCTGGCCGTTATTGTCGACAGCCAGTGGTCAGCCCTGGAACCCGAGATAATGGGGCTGGGGCCCGTGCTCAGCAGCACCGCGTTGCTGCAGCGCCAAGGCCATCAGCTAGCCGACATTGACCTCTGGGAGATCAACGAGGCCTTTGCTGCCCAGGTACTCGCCTGCCTTGAAGCCTGGCAGGATGCAGCGTTTTGCAAACAGGTGCTGGGGCTCGACCATCCACTGGGGAGGCTGGACCCTGCCCGCCTGAATATCGATGGCGGCGCCATCAGCCTCGGCCATCCGGTCGGTACCAGTGGTAACCGTATCGTGCTGCATTTGGTCAAGGCGCTGCAGCGCCACGGCCTGCGTCGCGGGATCGCCACGGAATGCATTGGCGGCGGCCAGTCGGGCGCCATGCTGATTGAAACACTTTAGGGAGACTGACCCGATGACCGCCTCCGTCCTTTCTGCTCTGGCAGCCCGGCGCATGGAAATAGGCCCCTTCAGCCCAGCCGAGCTTAAGGTCAGCCCACGCCGCTGGCAGCATTGGCACCTGAAACGTGACGAGCAAAACGTCGCCTGGTTACTGATGGACAAGGCCGACAGCAGCGCCAACGTGCTTTCCGAATCGGTACTGCGTGAATTCAGCGAAATTATCGCCGCGCTCAAGAGTGACATGCCCAGCGCACTGGTCATCCGCTCGGCCAAACCCGGCAGCTTTTGCGTAGGCGCCGACATCAGCGAGTTCCGTGAGCTGCACACCGAACCCGACGTCATCAACAAGCTGGTCGAGGCACATTTGCTGGCTCAGCACCTGGTTGATCTGAGCTGTCCAACCATCGCCATCATCCACGGCGCAGCGCTCGGCGGCGGGCTGGAACTGGCGTTGTGCTGCGACTACCGGCTGGCGGTCAAAGGAGCCACCTTTGGCGTACCTGAAGTGCTGCTGGGGCTGCACCCCGGTCTCGGCGGAACCGCGCGTTTACCGGATTTGATTGATCCGTTGGTGGCCATGGACATGATGCTTACCGGTCGCACTATTCACGACGCGCAGGCCAGCCAGCTCGGGCTGATCGATCAGCTGCTGGAAGAACGCCACATAGGCAAGGCGGTCACCGCAGTGCTGGATAAGCAGATAACGGTCGACAGACGCAACCTGCGCGCGCGCCCCTTCCGCCTTGACTGGGTTCGACGCCTGGCGGCCTGGCGCATGCGCAAACAGGCAGACGCCAAGGTCGCGCCCCAGCAATACCCGGCACCGCAGGCACTGATCAAGCTCTGGGAACGCCACGGCAATAGTCCGGATCAGGTATTACACCGCGAGATCTATTCGTTCGCCCATCTGCTGAATACACCCAGCTCACGTAACCTGGTACGCGTATTCTTTCTGCGCGAACAGCTCAAGGCGCTGGGCGATCCAGGCAAGGGCAGGCACAAACCCGCACCGGTCCAGCATGTGCATGTTATCGGTGCCGGTGCCATGGGCGGCGATATTGCCGGCTGGTGCGCACTACAGGGGCTGCGCGTCAGCCTGTTTGATACCGAACCTAAAGCCATTGGCAAAGCGCTCAGCAACCTGACTGAACTCTGCCGCAAGAAGCACCGCAGCGCGGCACAAACCCGCGATATCCTCGACCGCCTGATTCCCGATCCGGACAATAGCGGCGTGGCAGTAGCTGATCTGGTGCTGGAAGCGGTACCCGAAGATCTGCAGCTAAAGCGGCAGGTGTATGCCGAGATAGAGCCGCGCATGAAACCGGATGCGATTCTGGCGACTAACACCTCAAGTATCGCCCTGGACAAGCTGCGCAGCGGGCTGGCTGATGCGGGCCGACTGGTCGGCATTCACTTTTTCAATCCGGTGGCGCAGATGCAACTGGTAGAGGTAGTTGCCCACTCTACCGCGCGCAGCAGTGCACTGGAGCGCGCCAGCACCTTTGTTGGCCAGATCAACCGCCTGCCAGCCCCGGTTAGCAGCGATCCCGGCTTTCTGGTCAACCGCGCCCTCACACCTTATCTGGTAGAAGCCATCGGCCTGCTGGATGAGGGACTGAGCGCCGAAGCTATTGACCAGGTAGCTATCGATTTTGGTATGCCGATGGGGCCGCTAGAGCTGGCCGACCAGGTTGGGCTGGATATCTGCCTGGGGGTGGCCGATATGTTGCGCGAGCAACTCGACAGCAACCTGCCCGAAGCACCTGAGTGGCTGCGCAGCAAAGTGAGCAAAGGCGAGTTGGGCCGCAAGACCGGTAAAGGCATATACCGCTGGAAACACGGCAAAGTGCAGAAAAAATACCGCCGTAAGCAGGCCCCGCGCGGCACCCAGGAGCGCCTGCTGCTACCCATGCTCAATGCATGCATGGCCTGCCTGCGCGAAAAGGTAATTGACGATGCCGACCAGCTCGACGGAGCGATGATCTTCGCCACCGGCTTCCCTCCCTTCCGCGGCGGCCCCATGCAGTACGCCGAGCAGTTGGGCTTTGATACCATTGAGCAGCAATTGCAGCAGTTAAGTGAAAAACACGGCCCCCGCTTCACGCCAGACGCAGGCTGGACTGCTCCGGGCTGGACGGCCGCACCGGATGAGTGAAGTGCCGCAGCGCTTTGACAAAGCCGAAGCGCTGGTCGATGAAATCCTCAAGCGCCTCGGCAATGAGCTGGTGGTGGGCCTGCCACTCGGGCTGGGCAAAGCCAATCACCTGATCAACGCCTTGTATCATCGGGCGCGGGCCAACCCTGATATATCCCTGACCATCTGTACCGCCCTGACGCTAGAAAAACCCAGCGCCAAGAGCGAGCTGGAACAACGCTTTATCGGTCCTTTGTCTGCACGGCTGTTTGCTGGCTATCCCGATCTTGAATACGCCAGAGCGCTGCGCAGCGGGGAGCTACCCAGCAATATCACCGTCCGTGAGTTCTTTTTGCAGCCTGGCGGTTGGCTGGGCGTGCCGCTAGCGCAACAGCAATACACCAGTCTCAATTACACCCACGCGCTGGCAACGCTGCTGCGCTGGAAGGTAAACCTGATTCTGCAGCTGGTCACACCCGGTGAGACCTTAACTGACGGGCAGCCCGCTCGCTATAGTCTCAGCTGCAACCCGGACATCAGCGCCGATTTGCTCGAACAGCGCCAACGTGGCGAGCTACGCATGCTCAGCGTGGGACAGGTCAACCACGCGCTACCTTTCATGGGCGGCTCTGCCGATCGCCCTGCCAGCGACTTCGATCTACTGCTGCAGGGCGAAGAGTACGAGTTTGCGCTATTCACCCCGCCGCACAGCCCGGCAGCTACCAAGCACCACGCCATCGGCCTGCGGGTCGCTAGCCTGATCGTCGATGGCGGCACCTTGCAAATTGGCATCGGCTCGATTGGCGATGCCATCGCCTATGCCTTGCGTCTGCGCCAGCAGCAACCAGAGCGCTTCCGCGCATTACTGCAAAGACTGGAGCAACAAGACAGTCTGCAGGATCGCCACTGCCATCCCTTTGAACAGGGGCTCTATGGCGTTACCGAGATGCTGGTCGAAGGCTTTCTAACGCTTATTGAGGCAGGCGTCATCAAGCGCGAGGTAGAGGGCAAACTGATTCATGCCGGCTTTTTCATCGGCAGCCCCGTGCTCTATCAGATCCTGCAGCGCCTGCCAGCAAGTACGCGCGCCAAGATCGCCATGATGCCGGTCTCTTACACCAACAGCCTATACGGCGATGAACCTGGCAAGCGCCAGGCGCGCAAACACGCGCGCTTCATCAATAGCGCCCTGATGGTCACGCTGACCGGCTCAGTGGTATCCGACGGCCTGGCCGATGCGCAGGTGATCAGCGGTGTCGGCGGCCAATACAACTTTGTGGCCCAGGCGTTCGCATTGGACGATGCGCGCTCGATCATCACACTACCCGCAACACGTACTCAGGCCGGCAAGGTCTCCTCCAACATTTGCTGGCAGTATCCGCACACCACTATTCCACGGCACTTGCGCGACCTGGTCGTGACCGAGTACGGCGTCGCTGACCTGCGTGACAAAAGTGATGCCGAGGTAATTGATGCCATGCTGTCGATCAGCGATGCGCGTTTTCAACCGGCGTTAATGAAACAGGCTAAGCAGGCGGGCAAGCTGCCCCCAGCTTACCGATTGCCGGAGCATTACCGCCGCAATACCCCTGCGCAGCTTGAGTCCAGCTTGCGCACAATGCAGCAACCGGGTGAGCTACCCGCCTTTCCGCTGGGCAGCGGAATGAGTGTAGAAGAAGAGGATTTGGCGCAGGCACTGAGCGCATTAAAAACCCAGATCGGCAGCAAGCGAGCACTATTACAGTTAACTTGGCAAGGTTGGCGGGTCAGCGCCAGCAGCCGCCAGCAAGTGGCGCTAAAGCGTATGAAGTTGAGCAAGACTGGCGGCCTACGTGAAGGCATCTATCGGGCACTATTGCTGGCCACGCTGCCACGCTAGTGCGTTCAACGCACCAGGCGAGCAGAACTCAAAGCCCTGGCAGCTGGCCCGTCGCCTTTTCCGCCGCAGACCTGCGCTCCTCCATCTCTACTCGCATCTTTTCTGCGACAGGCGATTGTAGCACCCGCTGTACAAAGTCCAGGTTATGCCCCTTGGAATGGCAGTAGCGAAACACCTCGTTAATGGTCGGATAGATTACATCCGCCTGGATTACCGTCAGCGTTTCGCCCGCCTCAATGCTGCCCGGTTGCAACACACGCGCATAAGCCCCACAGCGCTCGGCCTTAGCGAAAGCTTTAACAAATAGCTTGTCGTCGACCCGGGCCGCCAGCGTAGAACAGGGAATACGTGGCGCGGTAATTTCCAGCAGCAACTCACCCGCCTGCAGACGGTCACCGATTCGCAGTGTTGGCCACCAATGCGAAACTGTCAGATTCTCACCAAAGAAACCCGGTTCAAGATCACGCTGCAATTGCTGCTTCCACCAGTCGATATCTTCCTGGCTATAAATATAGAGTGCCTGATCCGGGCCGCCGTGATGCTTGAGGTCGGCAATAAAGTCACCTTCGATGCCCTGTGCGCCTATAGCAACCACACCCTGCAACGGTTGCTTGAAATGACCGGTACGGGTATGCCGATTGCCTATCTGCAAAGGCTGCGCTGAGCCAGCATTGATAGAGAGCAAACGGGGTTCGTGGGTATAGGAAGACATGACAGCAGCAGACTCCGAGAAGAGAAAACAAAGTTTGTAGTCGACCGGATCAGCCTGCAGCTGTCAACTAAAGGTCAGCGCTTACGCACCAGGTAATCGCGGCCCAAAAATAGAAAATGCGCACTCCCCAGCAACGGCAGCACTACCAACATCATGGTGGCAGCCCGCGACAAGGCCATCAATTGATGAAACAACAATAGTGCTGCTATACCCAGCAGCAGGGTAATCACTATCGCCTGCGGCTTGGCCACCTGACGCTGCGGATAAGCCACCTTGAGCACCAGCTGGGTTGCTCCCCACAGGCCAATAAACCCGAGCGCCAGCATCGCTACCAGCTGCCAGGCAAACTGCGGATCGGCTCCCTCGGCAAATGCCATCGGCAATGCCACCAACCCCATCCCCAGCAACAGTACCAAGCTGCCGAAGCAGAGTACCGCCTCCAGCAGGTACACGCGGCCTCGACCGCGCAGCAAATCCATAAACCCGGCCATCAGCCAATCACCAACACCCAGGCAGCCAGCGCAGTCATCAACATGAGCACGACACAACCAAAGGTGAATAGGCGGCGGCGCAGAGGTACCTGATTGGTTCCGGTATGCACCAGGGTATGAGCGATCCGACTGAGTACAAATAACCAGGCCAGCAACTGCGTCAACCAGCCCACTGCCCCCAGGTTCAGTAGCACCAGGACCAGCACGTAGAAGAGCACCGGCGTCTCAAACTGGTTACGGATATTGTTATTGATCTTGATAACGCTGTCGGGCCATGCGTCGCTGTGTAACGCCCGCCGAACCTCGTCAACCTGACCCAAGGCCAGCGCCTTGCTTTTGGCCCGAGCCAGCGCAACATAGCTTGCCAGCGTCAGAGCGATCTGCAGCAGCACTGGCAGCAAAATGAGTTGGGCATTCATATTGTTATTCCCTTAAACCTGAAGGCACAAAGATAGCGGTACGCTGGTAGCAATGCCAAGCAGCTTGCCACCTCAATCCAGTATTTTTTGCATGCGATAACGCAGTAGCGTTACCCCTTCGCCGCGCTGCACTTCTTCCTGTGCAATCACGCTGAAGCCCTGCTGGTGAAAGAATGGCTTCGCCAGCATGCTGGCTTCGGTAAACAGCCTCGTCACGCCTTGCGCGACAAGGCGCTGCTCTGCTGCCAGGTAAAGTGTGCTGGCCACGCCACTGCGTGCAGCGCGCGGCGCGCGGCGCGCAATACAGCAGGTCGATGTGCCCATCATGGGCATAACCAATAAAGCCCAGCAGCCTCTGAGCGTCTTCGGCCAACAGCAACTCCAGACTGCCCAGGTGCTTCTGCCAGCGTGTTACATCCGGTTTAAGCGGCGCCCAGGCTTCGCATTGTTGCGGGTTATAGTGACTGGATGCCAACTGGTGCACTGCTGCGGTAAATAACGCAGCGCAGGCAGCACTATCCGCTGCGGTCCCATAACGGAGCCGCATTGACTTAGCGCTCAAGCTGATCCGCATAAAGCGCAGCCTTACCGTGCCTCGCTTCCAGCCCCAAACGCTGCGCCCGCGTCAGTCCTCGCACAACCAACGCGTAGGAATGATCAACCATGCGCTGCAACTCCCCCGCTGGAACCGAACCATCATCTCGGACCGTATTCCAGTGGCGTTTGTTCATGTGATAGCCGGGAGTAACCGCCGGAAACAGATCGCGCAGTCCGATCGCCTGTTCAGGGTCGCATTTCAGGTTGATACTGGCGACACCTGCACGCTCGACCAGCAGAGCAAACATCTTGCCCTGGATTTTGAATACCGCCGCTTCCGGGCCAAAAGGAAAGTCTTCCTGCACCTCTGGCTTGCCAAGCAAATAGTTGCGTAAATCCATGCCTTATTGGCTCACAGGTTCTGGCCTATACGCCAAAGCACACCACTAGGATCAGTCAGCGTGAAGTCAAGCATACCACAGGGCTGCTCAACCAATTCAGAGAGCTGCACATCATACCGTGCTGTCAGATCTGCCTTGTCTAAATGAATATGCCAGGCCCGTGCATCGTCAACCAACAGATGCATCATGAAATTGTCAGCCAGCGCCGGCTGGTAAAAATCCTGCAGCAGAAAGCTGCATTCGCCAAGACGAAAGTAGGCTACATCGCCCATATCAGAGGCCATTTCAAAGCCCACATCACGATAAAACGCCTTGCTTTTCACATAGTCTTGCGCGGGTACAAACGCCTTTATTTCCTTGACTGTCAATTTGCTATGCATCACCCCTCCCTGCACTAAATACACTTGCCTCGATCACGCTGGCGTCTCAATACCGGTTGAATCCGTCAAAGCCGGCATCAACACATAAAAACAGGTTCCGGCATCCGAACTGGTGAAGCCGATCTCCCCGCCCATCTGCTCTACCAGCCCGCGCGTAATAGCCAGTCCCAGCCCGGTTCCGCCCGCCCGGCGCTGCGAGCTGCTGTCAGCCTGAGTGAAACGCTCGAACACCTTATCCTGAAAGCCCAGCGGCATACCGCCGCCATGGTCTCTCACCTCTATTCGCCAGCGCGCACCATCCTCTACGCTCCTGACCTGCACCATAATGACTGCGCCTGGCGGCGAAAACTTGATAGCGTTGGATAGCAGGTTATCCAGTACCTGCTTAAACCGCGTAGGGTCAACTCGGACACGCGCATGACTAAAAGGGTTCTCGTACTGAATACTCAGATCACGCTGACGCACAACCCCGTCCAGCTCCTGGACAGCGCGCGGTAGAATCTGATCAAGCTCCAAGTCCTGCAGCTCAAGTTGCATGCTGCCAGCCACGAGTTTGTCGATATCCAGTAGATCGTTGATCAGTTTGAGCAAATGCTCGCCGTTACGTTTGGCGAGCAGCACCATGCGTTCCGCGTCTTTGGATAGCGCCCCCACGACACCGCCCTGCAGCAAGCTCAAAGTGCCAAGAATGCTCGTCAGCGGCGTACGCAACTCGTGATTAATGGTAGAGATGAATTCGCTTTTCATCTTTTCCGACTCGGCGCGCAACATTTCACGCTCGCGCCGCTGCCGAATATGAGCGGCACTGGTGTACCCCACAGCCAGCAGGATAAGCAATAGCAGCCCGTAAAAACCAATACGGTAGAGCACAGCATGTGTGCGCTCAGCGCGCAGCTGCACAATCAAACGCCAAGTGACACTCGGTAATTCGATCAACATGGCCTGCTGCGGCAAGCCCGGTATCAGATCCGCGCCCCATATACGGGTAAAGGTTTCTGCACGCCTGTCTTGCCCGCGCTGAAGCTGCACGTTGAGATCCTGCCAGCGCGGTTCGGTGTCAAGGATGCCAAGCAAAGCGGACGCATCCATCACCGTACTGACCAGCCCCCAGTAACGACCATCGAGATAGACCGGCGAGCGATACACTAACCCGCTGCCGCCCTGAACCAGATTCAGAGGTCCGGCCAGAACGGGCTTACCTGTGCGCATGATCTCTTGCACTGCACTCCACTGCGCGGGCACATCACTATAGGCAAGACCTAACGCCGCCTCATTACCCTCGCGAGGATAAATCAACTCGATGCGGTTATTCGGCGCAATACCAATATTGATCAGGTAATCGACTTCCTCCAGCATACTGGCCAGCCAGTCTTCGACGTTCTCCTGATCACGCAATCCTTGCTGACTATGCAGGAAGGACACCAGCCCTCGGGTTAAATAGATACCGTCGCGCAGCCTGGTTTCCAGCACGCTGCGCACGTCTGCGCCGCGAGACAATAGCTGCTGGGCAGACTGACTGCGGGCAGAGACATCGATCTGCCACATCAATACCTCGACCACCAGAATCCCGATCAGCAGCATCGCAAACAAAGACTGTAGCAATGAGCGGTAATAAGTCAGCATTCAACCAATCCACCAGAAAGGAGAAACCTGCTTCGAGTCTAGTGCAGTCAGCACGACAAAGCTCAGGACAAGAGCACAAGAACCAGCGCGAGTGCTGCTGGAGCCGCTTGTACATAAAGAATCTTGCGGCTAGCGGTCAGGGCACCAAATACCCCGGCGATGATTACGCAGCCAAGGCAGAACAGCTTGATGCCGTCGCCCGCCGGTCCCAGGGCCACGCCCCAAATCAGACCCGCGGCCAGAAACCCGTTATACAAGCCCTGATTTGCTGCCATCACCTTGGTCGCGGCGGCACTCTCAGGTGTTTGGCCAAAGGATTTGAGTCCCAGCGGTTTGTCCCAGAAAAACATTTCCAACAGCAGGAAGTAAGCGTGTAAAAGGGCAACCAGAAGTGTTGCTAAAGAGGCGATGGCGTACATAGGTAATCCTTGATTAACGTTACGATACTGTAACGCCATCAGTCCGTCCGCAACAGCCTGCGACGCGCACTCAAAGGCGTTTCACCACTCCAGCGACGAAACGCTCGGTTGAACGCACTTTGCTCGGAAAACCCCAGCAGCAGCGCAACATCACTGAGCAGCAAGCCAGGATCGGCCAGATATTGCTTTGCCAACTGTTGCCGCAGATCATCCAGCAACCCGCGCCAGCTCTGACCCCGCGACTCCAGGCGTCGTTGTAGATGACGAACCGACATATGCAGCTCTGCCGCCACCCGCGGCAAGTTCAAGCTACCCTCTGATAACAATCGCAGCATGCATTGCTGCAAAGCGCGAGCAAATGCATCAGATTCCGGCAGCGCCAGGAGCGCCGCCTGTGCCTGCCGGTCGAGTAGCTGGCGCACACTGGGATCGCTATGCGGTAACGTCAGCGTTAACACGCTGGACGGAAAAACCACCTCGGTGCAGGCGGCCGAAAAAAGTACAGGGCATGCGAAGAACTGCTCGTAGGCAGCAACTACCTGCGCATCACCCGGCGCTGGAAAAGCAAAACTCACTCTCAGAGGCACCGGTGGCATCGTCAGCAAATGTCGCAGCAGGCTAAGCAGAGCAGCAATGGCGACGCTGTCTGCGAGCTCGCCGGTCGAGGCGTGTGCTGGCCAGACCAGTGCCATCTCGTTAGTCGAGGCACTTACCTGCACCAGGTCTTCGCCGTAAAACAAGCGCTCATAACGCTGATAAGCAGCCACACCTTCAGCAAGATTGTTACAAGCCAGCAGCAGGTAACCCAGCACCCCTACATGCCTCGGTTTAGCCTGCGCGCCTATATTCAGCGCAACTGCTGGCTCGCTTGGTCGAAGCGCCACCGCTTGCGCCAGCATGGACTGCCACAACGGCATAGGCACCAGATCTGCACCAGTTCGACTGTCCAGCAATAGGCGCAACTCCGGCGCGGGCAGTTGCTGGGCATCGAGCCAGTCAGTCAACAGCTGCACCCAGGCACCGGTGACTCGCAATGGTGTCGCCATAATGCACCTCTACTTTTGTCGTCTAGAGTCAAAAACCCGGCATATAAAGTCAAGAGGCAAGCTCCCGTTAGGTTCAGTATTACAACTATAACCAAGCTAAAAAGCAGGGAGTAACGGCCTCATGGGCTTGTTCGAGATGATGCAACAGATGCTCGCGGACAGCGGCTTAAGCTGGCTGGCGATGGATGAGCGCCAACTGGTATTTCTGCTGGCAACACCGGTATTCATTGCCGTGTTTGCCTGGGAGTACCTGAAGATTCGTCACGACCCAGCTCTGGTTGATGGTCGTGAGGCCATACGCAACTTTGCGCTGGGCGCGGGTTATCAAACCACCGAACTACTCTTTGCCGGGCTTATCGCCTTTCCGGTTTACGCCTTGGCCTATCATCACCGGCTGCTCGACATTCCGCTGAACCTGCTCACTGCGCTGGCGCTCTGGTTGCTGACTGACTTCTGCTTTTACTGGATGCACCGCAGCTCGCACCGCGTGCGCTGGTTATGGGCTGCCCACGTAACGCACCACTCCTCCGAGCGCATGAACTTTTCGACCGCGATGCGCCAGAACGCGACCAATATCTTCAACGGCGGCTGGCTGTTTTACGTGCCACTGGCGCTGATTGGCTTCAATCCAGTGTGGATAGGCGTTTGTTACGCGCTATCCCTGGTTTACCAGTTTTTTATTCACACCACCCTGGTTGGTCGCCTGCACCCGGTTATCGAGTACATCTTCAATACCCCTAATCACCACCGGGTACATCACGCGCGTAATCCAGGCTATGTCGATACCAACTATGGCGGTGTATTTATTATCTTTGATCGCCTGTTCGGCAGCTTCACCCGCGAACGAGCGGACCAGCCCATCGAGTACGGCATTACGCGGCCGCCAGAGCACAACAATCGATTATGGATGCACTGGCTGCACGAGTATCGTGACCTGGCGCGTGATATGCGCCAGCCGGGGCCGCTGCGTCAGCGACTGGCGCATCTGTGGCGACCGCCGGAATGGAAGCGTGGCAACGATTGACCCTCGGCCTGGGCGCGGCAGGTATAATCGCCCCCATGAAACTCGATCGTTTTATCAGCAACCACACCGCCCATAGCCGGCAGGCCGCGCGTCTGCTGATCGCCAGCGGCCATGTGCAGGTAGGCGGACAACTGACCCACGATCCGCGTCACCAAGTCGATCAGTTCGTGCCCATCAGCCTGGATGGCGAGCTGCTGCAGGCCCGCGAAGCGCACTTTGTAATGCTGCACAAGCCGGTCGGTTACCTTAGTGCGACCACTGACCCACAACATCCCACCGTGATGGAACTGCTGCCCTCGCCCTTGCGTGAGGAGCTGCACATTGGCGGTCGCCTTGATCGCGGCAGCTCGGGGCTACTGATCCTCACCAACGATGGCCTCTGGTCACGACGTCTGACCGAGCCCCGCATCAAGCTGCCCAAGACCTACCGCGTCACGACCTTACGCCCGATCAGCGCGGAAACAACCGAGCGCTTTGCCAACGGCATCTATATGACCACCGAACAGCTAACTACCTCGCCCGCAGAATTGGAGCGACTGGGCCCCTGCGAAGCCCGGCTGACCATCTATGAAGGGCGCTACCATCAGGTCAAACGGATGTTCCATGCAGTCGGTAACCAGGTGGTGGCACTGCACCGTGAAAGCATGGGTGCCATCGTGCTTGACCCGGCACTGCAGCCGGGCCAGTATCGCGCTCTGACGCAGGAAGAGATCAACTCGGTCGACCAGCCTGGCTAAGACTCCAGATCCTGATAGCATTGCGGCTGAAAACGCGGTGAGCAAATAGCCAGAAACACCAACTCATCGTCGCCGGTATTACCAATACGCTGCGCGCAACCCGCCGGAATCAATACCACGTCGCCTGCCGAGACCCGCTGCGGTGCCAGCGTATCGAGATAGACCTCGCCCTGCCCCGCCTCAATCAGGTAACGCTCCACCACGCCAGTCAAGGCATGCCAGCGGGTAGTCACGCCCACCGGAACGCGCGCACGCGCGATCGACACCGCTGGATCGTGCTCAGCATTCGATAGCTCGTTGATATAGCAGCCTTCTGCAAAATAATATTCTCTCTCTGGTTCAAGGCGCTTGATCAGGGGCGTCATCAGACATCTCCACAGGCAGGGTACTGGGATAACGCGCTATTACGCGGTAACGCGAGCCATTGTCACTCGCTTCACTGGTAAACAGACATATCTCGCTTACCCTCCAGGACGGCAACTTCAGCTGTCGATGCCGCGCAAGAAAGCGGCCCGGATGACCGGCGCCGCTGCCGCAACGCGCCAGGGTCACATGTGGCACAAAGTGCTGAGAATCAGGTGCCAGCAGCGTCGCCAACAACAGGTCCAGTTTAGCTCGCAACGCATGCAGCGGGGCGTTATCGGCAACGCCAGCCCAGAGTATGCTCGGTCTTGCTGGTGGGCCGAAATACCCGACACCGCTGACCTGCACATCAAGCGCCTGCCAACAAAGAACGGACAGAGACTGCTGCACCTCGCAGCTCTGAGCGTTACTCATCTCGCCAAGAAAGCGCAGGGTCAGATGCAGTTGCGCCGGAGTTTGCCACCGCAGAGCAGGGGCGGGCTCAGCCAGTGCGGCCAAGGCATCAGCCTGCACCCTGGGCAACTCAAACCCGATGAACAATCGCGGCATCAGCCTGATCTCCGCTATGGTAACGCGCCACGTAGGTGGCCTCGGCCAACTGCCCGGGGCTCCGCCGCTATCGATTAACCGGCAGAGCGGCGGTCCAATTTGAACTGCAGCGACTTGCGCACCGACGGCCACTCGCTATCAAGAATAGAAAACACCACGGTGTCGCGTAGCGCGCCATCCGGCTCCAGTCGGTGGTTACGCAGGACGCCATCCTGCTTGGCTCCGAGCCGTGCGATGGCCGCGCGCGAGGCCTGATTGTGCCAATGGGTGCGAAACTCTACTGCGATTGCGCCCAATTGCTCGAAGGCATGAGTCAACAGCGCCAGTTTGCACTGTGTGTTGACGGCACTGCGCTGTACCCGGCTCGCGTACCAGGTGTAACCAATCTCCAACCTTCGACTCTCCGGTTCAGCATTACAGTAGCGGGTAGTGCCTATGACCTCCCCACTACTGCGCTCAACCACCACAAAAGGTAAAGCACGGCCGGCAGCCTGCTCCCGCAGGGCATACCCCACATAATCGTCAATGGTCTCGGTGCCAGGCACTTGGGTGTACCACAACTCCCAAAGTCGGCCGTCTGCTGCCGCCTTCACCAACGCAGAGCTATCCGCCGCACGCAGGGGTCTCAGCTGCACCAGATCGGTTTCCAGTATCACCTCATCAAACCAACTCATGAATGTCCCTCGGTCACAGCAGGCGAATTCACCCCGTCGCCTTTCTTCATAACACGGTAATGCAGCCGCGCGAATAGGTAATACAGCACCCACTGCAGCAAAAGAGCCATGCACAAGTACGCAAACACCAGCAAGCCCGCATAGAGCAAGCCTGTACGATCAAAGAGCGCGAGATAACCACGCAGGTCGTCGCGCAACAGCAGCAGCGCGACTATCAGCGCTACGAAAAGGAGCGTCATTAGTACCGAGCACAGCGACAGCTTGAACGCGTCAGCGCTCGTCAAAGCTGAGGCTCGCCGACGGACGACCCAAAACGCCACATAACAGCTGGCACCGGCAAGCGTAGCCAAGGTAGCAAGCGCGCCCAGGGTTAAATCAAACCATACCTGAATGAAGCCAAAGCACACCGCCAATAACAGGTAGATGGCAATGTAACGCAGCGAACACTGTAACAATGGAAGCGATGCAGCCATCCGTTTCTCCTGAATTAGCTCAGCGCAAATTGACGCGGCGACACCGGGCATTATGGGTAAATTGGCGCGCATGCCAAGACAGGCATAATGCCCGGGACTTCAACGGCGCTGGGCGAAAATCTCAACACAATGATCAATAAAAGCGCGTACTGGCGGCAACATCCCTTTGGGGGTCGTAAAGACCATATGAATATTCCCCTCAACGGCATGCCACTCTGGCAGGATATGGACCAACCTGCCCCGCTTCAGTTCAGGGCCACAGACATGCTCTGGCAGCAACACCACCCCCAAGCCGGCAACCGCGGAGTCACACAGCAACTGCATGTCGCCACAGCTGAAATGCGGCACATGCGCATGCGCGCGGGTCTCACCGTTGTCGTTGGCAAACTCCCAGCGATCACGCTCCAGCATCTCACCCACCGACAGCGTCGGAAACTGGGCCAACTCCTCCAGCTGCATAGGCTTACCACCGTGGTCCGCCAGCAGTTGGGGGCTGGCCACCAAAATCCGCGAGCTAACGCCAATTGAGCGCATCGCCAGAGACTGATCCGTATCGAAACGAGTCGCGACCCGAAAGGCGACGTCGATACGCTCCTTGATCAAATCTACCCGCTGACTGGACAGCAGTAACTGCAGACGCACCTCAGGGTAGCGCCGCATGAATTCAACCAGCGCTTCGCGTCCCAAATACTCCATCATCCCGGAAGAGCAGCTCACACGAACGATTCCGCGCACCTCATCCTTGGCCGTCATAGCCAGAGCCTCAGTCGCCTCCAGCCGATCAACAATGGCCTCACACTGGCGATACACCTCTCGTCCCATATCGGTAACCCGAAAGCTACGGGTTGAGCGTTCGATAAGGCGCGTACCAAAGTACTGCTCCAAGCGTGTCACCCGTTTACTGAGCTTGGACTTTCGCTCACCGGTAGCGCGCTCCGCTGCCGCAAAACCGCCAAAACGAACTACACGGGCAAAGCAAATAAGATCATTCAAATCCTGCACCGCGCACCTCTCGTTGCGAAAATGGAAACACTGCGTAGGGATATCCCGGGCTACCGGCACTATAACCAGGGTAATAAAATAACCACTAAAGGCCACCCAGCGCGGCTTTAAAAGAAAGCACTGCTTTTAATGCTAGTTCAGCTTTGGAAACAGTAAAGCGCACCACCTCAAGCATTTTCCGTCCTTCGCCCCACCAGGAGAAATACCATGAGAAGTTTATCCGCTTTAGTTATCGCATCCTTTATTGCCACTAGCCCGCTTGCTCTGGCAGAAGATGGCAGCGAACACTACGACCAAATGCTGCAGCGCGTAGCAGGTCAATCCAGCGCAGCAACGACTGAACATCAAGCAAAAACCGCTGCAGAAGAAGAGCGAAAAAATAGCTAATGCCACCAGAAAGGATAAAACTGTTTCCAAAAAAGAAACGGTGTGTAGCGTAAAATAGAGCTACTGCGACACTATGCCGCCCCCCTATAGTGGACATCAACGGCCTATCGAACATGGCCTTAGCGGTGAAATGACTGACAGCCCTGAATCCTATCACGGGAAACAGTTTCATAATATTTCAAGCTAGCGCCATGCTCAGAAGACGCCAACTGAAACCATTAGGAGAGCATCATGAGAAATCTTTCTGCACTGATCGTTGCGTCTTTCCTTGCTTCAAGCCCGATCGCACAAGCAGATGACAGCAAGCAGCGAACCAACAACCTGCAAGGCAGCAGCACTAGCCAGAGCAGCACCGCCAGCGCAAGTGCTGGCGAGAAAACCGAGCAGGCAAAAGACAACAAGCCAGCTTAAACAAGCCTACAGCAGCAGGCGACAACTCACATCAGAGCAGTATGCCAGCGTAAAACGCTGGCAGCTCTTGGGCAGTCTCTCACCCATACCCAGCCGCAGGTAAAGGCTTGTGTTCGCTTGCAATGAAGGGGAGAAACTAGCGCCACGCAACGTCCTCCTGCTCCAAGGCAACCAGGCAATTGTTTAGCGTAATCATCGGTCACGGCAGACACTTGGGCTGCAAAGCTAATCGCACACCCAAGGCAAAACAGCCACTACCCAATTGATCGCCTCGCGGCAATAGGAGACCAAGGGTATTCGGTCATCAGCTATACGGTCTTTTTCCTCTTCACGCGCAGCTCGATAAAACTCTCAACCTTCTTTCATCGGCAACAATGCAGCGACAAGACCCAAACTTCGAGCCGAGACATGACGCAAGCGAAGGTATCCACCCAAGAGCCAGGCCGATGATTTTTACTAGCGCCAATTACAAGGCGAACCCGAGCGCTTGGCTCCAGTTATTGAAAACCATACTTAACCGTTAAACAAAGCGCACAAAAAAACCGGCCTAAGCCGGTTTTTTTACTACTGAGAAGCTGCGCTTATACGCCGCTGGTCTCAGCAGACTCTACGTCTTTCATCGACAGCTTGATACGGCCGCGATTATCAACATCGAGCACCAGGACCTTCACTTCCTGACCTTCTTGCAGCACGTCGGTCACTTTCTCAATGCGCTCGTTGGCGATCTGAGAAATGTGCACCAAGCCGTCCTTGCCAGGCAGGATGCTGACGAAAGCGCCGAAGTCGACGATGCGCTCAACCTTACCAGTGTAGACCTTGCCGATCTCTGCTTCAGCAGTGATGCCATCAACGCGAGCCTTGGCGGCGTCTGCGGCTTCCTTGCTGGCAGCGAAGATTTTCACGGTGCCGTCGTCAGTGATATCGATAGATGCGCCAGTCTCGTCGCAGATACTGCGAATGGTCGCACCACCCTTGCCGATAACGTCGCGAATCTTGTCGGAGTCGATTTTCATGCTGATCATGGTCGGCGCGTTGGAAGAGATTTCCTTGCGCGACGCTGGCAGCACTTCGTTCATCTGCTTGAGGATGCACAGACGAGCATCGTGTGCCTGATGCAGAGCGATTTCCATGATCTCTTCGGTGATACCGTTGATCTTGATATCCATCTGCAGTGCAGTGATGCCCTTCTCGGTACCAGCGACCTTGAAGTCCATGTCGCCGAGGTGATCTTCGTCACCCAGGATATCGGTCAGAACCGCGAACTTCTCGCCTTCCTTAACCAGACCCATGGCAATACCGGCTACCGGTGCTTTCATAGGTACACCAGCGTCCATCAGTGCCAGAGAAGCACCACACACGGAAGCCATAGAGCTTGAACCGTTGGATTCAGTGATCTCGGAAACTACGCGGATGGAGTAAGGGAACTGCTCCATATCAGGCATAACTGCCTGAATACCACGACGGGCCAAACGGCCGTGACCGATTTCGCGACGACCAGTGCCGCCCATACGACCACACTCACCTACCGAGTAGGGAGGGAAGTTGTAATGGAACATGAAGGGCTCTTTACGTTCGCCTTCCAGCTGGTCAAGCAACTGCGAGTCACGTGCAGTACCCAGGGTGGTAACCACCAGGGCCTGAGTCTCACCACGGGTAAACAGCGCGGAGCCGTGAGTACGGCCCAGCACGCCCACTTCAATGTTCAGCGGACGGACGGTCTTGGTGTCACGACCGTCGATACGCGGGTTACCATCGACAATGCTTTGACGCACAGTACGGTATTCAATTTCTTTGAAGCCGTCTTTGACTTCACCGGCTGAGAACTTACCAGCTTCATCACCCGACAACGCGGCAACGGCAGCATCACGCAGCTCGCCCAAACGGTTGTAACGGGCTTGCTTGTCGGTAGTGGTATAGCCTTCGGCGATACCGGCACCAAACTGGCCTTTGATAGCGTCCAGCAGCGCGGTATTTTCCGGCTCTGGCTGCCAATCCCACTTTGGCTTGCCAGCTTCGGCAGCCAGTTCCTTGATCGCTTGAATAGCAGGCTGGAATTCCATGTGGGCAAACAAAACCGCGCCCAGCATCTGGTCTTCGGTCAGCTCTTTAGCTTCAGATTCAACCATCAGCACGGCGTCTTCAGTACCAGCGACGACCATGTCCAGGCGTGAGCCTTTCAGTTGCTCGTAGTTGGGGTTGAGTACATAACCCTTTTCATCATCGAACGCGACGCGGGCACAACCGATGGGGCCGTTGAAGGGCGCACCGGAAATGGCCAGAGCGGCGGAGGTACCCAGCATGGCAGCCATGTCAGGATCGGTAGTCTTGTCGGTAGACACTACGGTACAAACGACCTGAACTTCGTTCATGAAGCCATCCGCGAACAGCGGACGAATCGGACGGTCGATCAGACGCGAGGTCAGGGTTTCTTTTTCGGAAGGACGACCTTCGCGCTTGAAGAAACCGCCGGGAATGCGGCCGGCTGCGTAAGTCTTTTCGATGTAGTGAACAGACAGAGGGAAAAAGTCACGACCTGCGTCGGCCTGCTTGGCGGCAACGACTGTGACCAGAACGCTGACAGCATCATCGATGCTGACCAATACGGCACCAGTTGCCTGGCGGGCGATACGACCCGTTTCCAGGGTGATAGTACTGTTGCCTAATTTAAACTGTTTGATAACCGGTTTCACGGTGTCTTCTCTCTCTTTATTTGCCTTTGGGGGAAACTCTGGGCATGGCCGGGTTTCGGACCCGACCATGTCCAAACGGGGCTGGTCTTAGCGACGCAGACCCAGACTGCTGATCAAAGCGCTGTAACGAGACAGGTCTTTCGACTTCAGATAGTCCAGCAGCTTGCGACGCTGGTTAACCATACGAATCAGACCGCGACGTGAATGGTGATCCTTCTTGTTGTCCTTGAAGTGACCCTGCAGCTTGTTGATGTTTGCAGTCAACAGAGCTACCTGAACTTCAGGAGAACCGGTATCGCCTTCGGCGCGCTTGTACTCGGCAACGATTGCAGCTTTTTCTTCAACACTCAGTGACATCTCGTATTTCCTCTGAGGTAACAGGCCGGGACCAGTGTCCCGTGTTTTAAATCGAGGTATGACCGTGCCTGTTAACAGCCACCCTCGTGGTGACCCGCAATCGGGTCAACTCTTGGACTGAATCACGGCCGCAAGGTTCGCAGCGCCTGACTCAGTCATATATACGGTATTTACCTGCCAGCAGCAGGCAACGAAACATCATGCATTGAAGCGCAATAGTCGCTTGGGCGCCACCCTGGCGTCTTCGGTCATTTCGCCGATACCCAGGAAGCGGCCGCTAGCGTCACGCAACCTTACCTTGCCAAAGGCCGGGCTGCCGGGTACGCGCACCGCCTGTCCATGATTAAGGTAATAAGCGGTCTGCTCGGTCAATTCAAGAATGGGCCAATCTTGCAGACCGCTATCCATTGGTAACAGCAGGTGATCAAGCGACTCGGCACCACCCTCGGCGTGCAGCGCTTCCAGTGCTTCCAAGGTAACCGACTGGCTCAAATCAAAGGGCCCGGCCACAGTACGCCGCAGCGAAGCCACATGGGCGCCACACCCCAGCGCTGCACCAAGATCTTCGACCAGGGTACGAATATAAGTCCCCTTGCTACAGTGCACTTCCAACTGCAGGCGATCACCCTCGAGCCCCAATATCTTGAGCACAGAGATGGTCACAGCACGAGGCTTGCGTTCGACCGTCTCGCCGGCACGAGCAAGCTTGTACAGCGGCTGACCTTCGTGCTTTAGCGCCGAATACATGGGGGGGATCTGCTCGATATCACCGGTAAACTGCGCAAGATTCGCTTCCACGTCTGCCAGACTGATATTGACCGGCTTCATCTCGAGCACATCGCCTTCGGCATCGCCGGTGGTCGTCGTCATACCCAGACGCGCTTCAGTGATATAGGCCTTATCAGCATCGAGCAAGTACTGGGAGAACTTGGTCGCTTCACCCAGGCACAAGGGCAATACACCACTCGCCAGCGGATCAAGACTGCCAGTGTGGCCGCCTTTATTGGCATTAAACAGCCAACGCACCTTCTGTAGAGCCTGGTTAGAGCTCATACCCAGCGGCTTATCGAAAATCAGAATGCCGTCAATACTGCGACGTTTAATCTTGACACCTGCCACGCCTCAGACCTCTTTATCGTCGGGGTGCTGGCTATCTTCGGCCACCGCCCGCTCAATAAGCGAAGAAAGATGCGCACCACGACGAACGCTCTCGTCATAGTGAAAGTGCAGTGAGGGCACGCTGCGCAGCTTCATGGAGCGGCCTAGCAACATGCGCAGATAACCCGCTGAATCCTTGAGGATCTCCAGGTTCAGTGCGATATCCTCAGCACTATCCTTGTTCATCAGCGTAACGAACACCTTGGCGTGCGCCAGATCGCGGCTAACTTCGACCGCGGTTACCGTGACCATACCAAGACGCGGGTCGCGCACTTCACGCTGGATAAGTAGTGCCAGCTCGCGCTGCATTTGATCAGCTACTCGTTGGGTACGACTGTATTCTTTTGCCATATTACCTATCTCAAGCAACAAACTCCGGACTGCTGAGCAGGCCGGAGTTCGTCACAAATTTCAGGCGATGACCGGGCTCGGTCATCGCTATCGGATTACAGGCTACGCTGAACCTGTACACGCTCGAACACTTCGATACGGTCGCCGCTGCGAACATCGTTGTAGTTCTTCACGCCGATACCGCACTCCATGCCATTACGCACTTCAGCGATGTCATCCTTGAAGCGACGCAGGGATTCCAGCTCACCTTCATAAATGACCACGTCTTCGCGCAGTACACGGATGGGGCGGTTACGGAACACAGTCCCTTCAATCACCATACAACCAGCGATCGCACCGAACTTCGGTGAACGGAATACGTCACGCACCTCGGCAACACCGAGAATCTGCTCACGAACATCGCTACCCAACATACCGCCAAGCGCTTTCTTCACATCGTCGATGATCTCGTAGATGACGCTGTAGTAGCGCAAATCAAGACCTTCGTTTTCGATGATTTTACGCGCGGCTGCATCAGCACGAACGTTGAAGCCGAATACGACGGCGTTGGACGCGAGTGCCAGGTTGGCGTCGGTCTCGGTGATACCACCGACACCACCAGAAACGATCTTGACCTGAACTTCGTCGTTGCCCAGCTCGGTAAGCGAGGCTTGCAGCGCTTCCAGCGAGCCACGAACGTCGGCCTTGAGCACCACGTTGAGCGTCTTCTTCTCGTCCTGCCCCATGTTCTCGAACATGTTTTCCAGCTTGGCAGACTGTTGGCGCGCCAGTTTGATCTCGCGGAACTTGCCCTGACGGAAGAGAGCGATCTCGCGCGCCTTCTTCTCGTCCGGAACGACGGTGAGTTCGTCACCGGCATCAGGCGTGCCGTCCAGACCAAGAATCTCGACCGGAATCGATGGGCCCGCGCCCTTGATGGGCTTGCCGTTCTCATCCAGCATGGCGCGAACGCGACCGTAGTTGACACCGGCAAGCACGATATCGCCTTGGCGCAAGGTACCATTCTGTACCAGTACGGTTGCTACGGGACCACGCCCCTTGTCCAGGCGCGACTCAACGACAACACCACGACCGGGAGCAGAAGGCTGCGCTTTAAGCTCGAGCACTTCAGCTTGCAAAAGTACTGCTTCCAGCAGTTCTTCGACGCCCGTACCGACCTTGGCCGACACGTGCATGAACATGGTATCGCCGCCCCACTCTTCCGGAATCACATCGAGCGCCGCCAGGGCGTTCTTGATGCGGTCAGGATCAGCATCTTCCTTATCGATCTTGTTAACCGCGACAACCAAAGGCACACCGGCAGCCTTGGCGTGAGCCACGGCTTCTTCGGTCTGCGGCATCACGCCGTCATCGGCAGCCACGACCAGGATAACGATATCGGTCGCCTTGGCACCGCGTGCACGCATCGCAGTAAAGGCCGCGTGACCGGGGGTGTCGAGGAAGGTAACCATGCCACGATCGGTTTCAACGTGATAAGCACCGATGTGCTGGGTAATACCACCCGCCTCACCGGAAGCAACCTTGGCACGACGAATATAATCAAGCAGCGAGGTCTTACCGTGGTCAACGTGACCCATAACGGTAACGACTGGCGCACGGCTCATTTCTTCGCCTTCGTGCGTCATGGATTCGACCAGACTGTCTTCCAGCGCACTTTCGTTAACCTGCTTGACCTTATGCCCCATATCTTCTGCAAGAATGGTCGCGGTATCCTGGTCAAGCACCTGGTTGATCGTCACCATGTTACCGTTCTTGAACATGTACTTGATGACCTCGGCGGCCTTCACCGACATCTTCTGAGCCAGTTCGGCTACGGTGATGGTTTCGCCAATTACAACTTCTCGCACAAGCGGTCCTGTCGGCTTCTCGAAGCCGTGCTGGTTACGTTTCTTGTTGGCCTTGAGCTTGCCACCGCCACCGCGGCGACGAGAGGCCTCGTCTTCGTCATTGATACGCGGCGTGTGGCGCCCCTTATCCTTACCATGACCACCCGCACGCTTGCGACCACGCTCTTCTTCGTCTTCGCGCGCCTTACGGCGATTCTCTTCTTTCTTTTTGTGCTGCTCAGCAGGTGCCGGAGCGGGCTCAACAACAGGTGCGATCGGCTCAGCCGGAGCAACTGGCTCAGCCGGTGCTGCCGCTGGCTTAACCTCTTCAGTCGCAACCGCTTGCTCAGCAGCCTTCGCGCTCTCTTCCTGCGCTTTCTTGGCCGCTTCTTCAGCTTGACGCGCGGCTTCAGCCTCAGTGGCCTTCTGGCGCGCCTCTTCTGCCGCACGCAGCTCTTCAAGCTCGCGCTGACGCTCGGCTTCCAGATCTGCCGGTTCACGCTTAACGTAGGTACGCTTCTTGCGCACTTCAACATTGACCGTCTTGCTACCCGCTACCTTCAGGGTGCTAACTGTCTTACGCTTGAGCGTGATCTTTTTCGGCTCGGAGCCGGAATCACCATGTGAGCTCTTGAGGAACGTCAACAAGGTCTGCTTCTCGTCATCACTCACTGCCTGCTCAGCAGCGGTATGGGACAAGCCAGCTTCGCGCATCTGTTGCAACAGGCGCTCCACAGGCGTACCAACCACTTGAGCCAATTCTTTGACCGTCACTTCCGCCATTCACTTCTCTCCTCAGTCGGGTCCCTGCGTCTACGCAGGGCGGTGTTGCTTAGTCCGACCGGTTATTCAAACCAGGGGGCACGGGCAGCCATAATCAGGGTGCCGGCGCGGGCTTCGTCGATGCCTGCGATATCGAGCAGGTCGTCAACAGATTGTTCAGCCAGGTCTTCCATTGTCAGGATGCCTTTGCTCGCAAGCTGGAAAGCCAACGCGCGGTCCATACCATCCATGTTCAAAAGGTCATCAGCAGGCTGTGCTTCTTCCAGTTTCTCCTCGCTGGCGATCGCCTTGGTTAGCAAGCGATCCTTGGCTCTAGCGCGCAGCTCATTGACGATGTCTTCGTCAAAGCCGTCGATATCGAGCATTTCTTCCATCGGCACGTAGGCGATTTCTTCCAGCGTGGTGAAACCTTCCTCTACCAGCATCTGCGCGACTTCTTCCTCAACATCCAGCTCGTCAACAAAGTTACGCAAAATGTCGCCAGTCTCGGCTTCCTGCTTGGCGCGGATGTCGTCTTCAGTCATCACGTTCAAGGTCCAACCAGTCAACTGACTGGCCAAACGTACGTTCTGACCATTACGACCAATGGCTTGCGCCAGGTTGTCTTCCGCTACCGCCAAATCAATCGCATGAGTGTCTTCATCAAGAATGATGGAGGCCACTTCAGCCGGTGCCATGGCATTAATTACAAACTGCGCCAGGTTGTCGTCCCACAGAACGATGTCAACCCGCTCGCCACATAGCTCACCGGAAACTGCCTGGACGCGCGAACCACGCATACCAATACAGGCCCCTTGGGGATCTATGCGTTTATCCTTGGAGCGTACTGCGATCTTGGCGCGTGAACCCGGGTCACGGGCGGCACCCATCACTTCGATCAACTCTTCGGAGATTTCCGGCACTTCGATACGGAACAGCTCAATGATCATTTCCGGGCAGCTACGCGACAACACCAGCTGCGGACCACGGTTCTCGGTACGAATGTCTTTCAGCAGCGCCCGGATACGGGTGCCGGTACGAAACGTCTCGCGCGGAATCATCTCTTCACGCGGCAACACCGCTTCGGCATTGTTACCCAGATCGACGATGACGCTGTCGCGGGTTACTTTCTTGACCGTACCGCTGATAATGTCACCGAGCCGGTCGCGATAAGCATCAACCACCTGCGCACGCTCAGCCTCGCGCACTTTCTGCACGATAACCTGCTTGGCGATTTGCGCAGCAATGCGACCAAACTCAACTGACTCGATCTTCTCTTCGATGACGTCATCAATGGCAAGAGCCGGATCACGCGCCTGAGCCTGATCCAGCGTCAGCTGCATATCGGGCTCTTCGAAGTTGTCGTCAATCACGACGGTCCAACGACGGAAAGTTTCGTACTCGCCGGTCTGGCGATTGATCGCCACGCGGACATCCACTTCATCTTCATAACGCTTTTTGGTCGCTGTCGCCAACGCCAACTCAAGCGCTTCAAAGATCACATCGGGCGGTACGCCCTTCTCGTTGGAAACGGATTCCACAACCAGCAACACTTCTTTGCTCATCGTCTGCCTCGCCTAACGCCATCCATTGGGGCTACTGGAGCCCGAAATATGCTCAAAAACGCGGAATAATATTACTTTTATCGATCGAATCGATCGGCAAAAGGTACTCGTGATCCTCTACCTGCAGGATTACGTCTTCCCCTTCGATTCCGCGAATCACACCCTGAAAATTGCGCCGCCCATCATAAGGCACACGCAGTCTAATCTTGGCCTGCTCACCGACGTAGTCAGCGTACTGTTCAAGCCGGAACAGCGGACGATCCATACCAGGAGATGAGACTTCCAGGGTGTAATCACCGGAAATCGGATCTTCCACATCCAGTACTGCACTGGCTTGACGACTGACTGCTGCACAGGCTTCAACACTGATACCGTCGGGATGATCGATATAGACCCGCAACAAGGTATGTCGTCCTTGAGACAGATATTCAATGCCCCAGCAGTTATAGCCCAATGCCTCGATAATCGGGACCAGCAGGCTCTCCAACTCAGTCACTTTGCCGGACACGTTCACCGCCCTTATGATCCATGAATAAAAAATGGGCCTATAGCCCATGTCGTCTCTGGCCACTTCACCGAAGTAAAGTCCAGAGGTGGCGCCAACCCAGCGGTCAACGCCCTAACAAAAAGCCCCTAAAAAGGGGCCTTTGACTGGTTGCGGGGGCAGGATTTGAACCTACGACCTTCGGGTTATGAGCCCGACGAGCTACCAGACTGCTCCACCCCGCGTCGAATCTAGGGCATGAATTATACGCATGGTAGCCAAATATGACAACCAGCGCGCTCACCCCTGAAAAGAACAGGGCCTGCTGATGCAGACCCTTTTTTTGATTGGTGCGGAAGATGGGACTCGAACCCATACACCCTAAGGCACTACCCCCTCAAGATAGCGTGTCTACCAATTCCACCACTCCCGCAAAACTGTTTACCGAGGGATAACGACTAACTCACTCCGGCGCTGCTGGAACATCCTCGCCAGCCGAAGCAGGCGTGAAATCTTCTTCGATAACCGGCACATCTTCACTAACAGGCGCTTCGGGAGCTGCCTGCTCGATCTGCAACATCGGATCAGGAAGACCAGCCTCCTGCACCGCCGACGCTTTGTGGCTCGCATAATAAGCCAAACCAAGCGAAGTCAGAAAGAAAATTGTTGCCAAAATTGCAGTCAAACGGCTCAAAAACGTACCAGAGCCCTGGCTACCAAAAACAGTACCCGATGCACCAGAACCAAAAGACGCACCTGTTTCCGCACCTTTACCCTGCTGCATCAGAACAAGCCCTACCAAGCCAATAGCGACCAGCAGGTGTAGCACTACAATTACGGTCTCAATCATTACACTCGTCCCGCGGCACGTGCTATCGCGCCAAATTCATCTGCGTTGAGGGAGGCACCACCAACCAGCCCCCCATCGATATCCGGCATTGCGAATAACGCCTCAGCGTTATCAGCCTTCACACTACCGCCATAAACAATCTGCACGGTCCGTGCCTGCTCGTCGTCCAGCATGGCCAACCGAGCGCGAATCATTGCGTGTACGTCCTGAGCCTGCTCCGGAGTTGCCGTCTGACCAGTACCTATGGCCCAAACCGGCTCGTACGCCACTACACCTTCGGCCAAGCCACCAACACCAAAGGTATCCAAAATAACTTGCAGTTGCCGCCCAACCACCGAAGTAGTCTCACCGGCATCACGTTCAGCCTGCGTTTCACCAACACACAAAACCGGACGCAAACCGCACGCAAGTGCCGCGGCAAACTTACGACATACCACCTCATCGGTCTCTCCAAACAACGCACGTCGCTCTGAGTGACCAACCAGTACAAATTCACACCCCGCATCACGCAACTGAGCGGGTGATATCTCACCCGTCAAAGCTCCGAACTCCGCCTGCGTAGCGCATGCCTGGCCGGCAACACGAATAGGTGTTGCTTGCAATGCCTCGACACAGCGTTCGATGTACAGTGCAGGGGGCGCAATCATCAGCTCAACCTGCTCTGGCCAATCTTGAGCGGCTAGCTGTTGCAGCAGCGCTTCAACCGACTGCCGCGAACCATGCATTTTCCAGTTTCCGGCAACTAGCGGACGACGCATGCTAAACCTCCCAACCCAAGCGGGCGCCAATCTTAACCAAGTTGCAACAGGGACACAACCGCCTTTTTAATCGGCGAATACCTGTGCAACCACTTCAGCCAAACGCTGCGCCTCCTGCTCGACCAGCGCGGCGTCCTGCCCTTCGACCATGACCCGCACCAGCGGCTCGGTTCCCGACAGGCGCAACAGCACTCGGCCAGCCTCCCCCATGCGCGCTTCAGTCTCAGCAACGGCAGCCTGCACGGTAGGATCATCAACAGGCGAAACAGCGCCCGGCGCGTAACGCACGTTGATCAGCCGCTGAGGGCACTTGCGCATACCCTCGCACGCCTGCGACAACGTCTGCCCGGAGCGCTGCAATGCCTTTATAACCTGGAGCGCAGCGATAATGCCGTCACCCGTGGACGTGTGATTCAGGCATACCAGATGCCCCGATGACTCACCGCCCAATAACCAGTTACGCTCACGCAGTTCCGCCATCACGTAGCGATCGCCAACCTTCGCGCGAACAAAGGGGATACCCAAATTCTTGAGCGCCAACTCCAACCCAAGATTACTCATTAACGTACCGACCACGCCGCCATTCAGCAGACCACGCTGATGAAGATCAACAGCCATAATGTAAAGCAACTCATCACCATCAACCTCTTTACCCTCATGATCGACCATCAAGACACGATCACCATCACCATCAAAGGCAACGCCCATCCCGGCACCACTCGCCAGCACAGACTCACGCAAGGCGGCCATATCGGTGGAGCCCACCTTGGCATTGATATTGAGACCATCCGGTTCAGCACCTATTACCCTGACCGCTGCACCCAGCTCTCGAAAAACGCTTGGAGCGACTTTGTAAGTGGCACCATGGGCGCAATCGAGGACCAGGTTGATACCTTTGAAACTGGTGCTAGTGGGTACGCTGCTCTTGCAAAATTCGATGTAACGTCCGGGAGCGTCTTCTACCCGCGTCACCTTGCCCAGCGCCGCAGAGTCCACCACTGTCATGGGAGCATCTACCAGCCGCTCAATTTCAAGCTCCAGACTATCGGGCAGCTTGCTTCCACCGGACGAAAAAAACTTGATACCGTTGTCATAGAACGGGTTGTGTGAAGCACTGATAACAATGCCCGCGTCCGCCATAAAGGTACGTGTCAGGTAGGCGATAGCAGGGGTCGGCATAGGCCCCAGCAACTGTACATGCGCACCAGCTGCGGAAAGCCCAGCCTCAAGCGCTGACTCGAACATGTAGCCTGAGATCCGCGTATCCTTGCCGATCAGCACACGACAACCGCCATGATGCTTGAACGCCATCCCCACAGCCCAGCCTAACTTGAGCATGAACTCCGGAGTGATTGGAGCACTGCCTACTCGCCCACGAATACCGTCGGTACCAAAATAGCGCTTACCCATTAACAAACCACCTATTGGCTTTTCTAATTACTGCGTATCGCGCGCCTGCATAACCGCACTGGCCATACGCACCGCATCCATGGTTTCTGCCACATCATGCGCCCGAATAATCCTCGCACCAGCACCAATAGCCAGCGCGGCCAATGCCAGACTGCCAGACAAACGCTGATCGACAGGGCGATCCAGCACTTGGCCAATCATACTTTTGCGCGAGACGCCCACCAGCAACGGCAAACCTGAAGGCCGGAGGTGCCCCATACCCGCAAAGAGTTGCAAATTATGCTCAAGCGATTTGCCGAACCCAAAACCAGGATCCAACAACAAGCGCGCGCGCGAGATTCCAGCCATCTCGCATGCTGCAACCCGCGCCTGCAAATAAGCACTCACTTCATCCAGTACGCTGGCATAACTGGGCGCATCCTGCATGCTGCCAGGCTCGCCCTGACGATGCATCAAGCATACCGGCAAGCCAGTAGCTGCCGCCGCCTGCAAGGCCCCTGGTCGCTCCAGCGCCCGAACATCATTAATCAGACCGGCACCCGCCTGCGCACTGGCAGTCATGACCTCAGGCGTACTGGTATCTACCGAAATCACCACGTCGAAGCGCGACGAGATAGCCTCGACCACCGGCAAGACCCGGCCGAGCTCCTCTTCAACCGACACCGGCTCAGCACCCGGGCGCGTGGACTCACCACCGACGTCAATCAAGGTGGCGCCAGCGGCGAGCATACTTTCAACATGCGCAAGCGCACGATCCAGCCGGTTGAAATAACCGCCGTCGGAAAAAGAATCAGGGGTAACGTTGAGAATGCCCATGACATGCGGGCGGGATAGATCAAGCTCCCGACTGCCACATAGCAACCGGGAGCTTTCTAGAGAGGAACTCATCGCTGAATCAATGCTCCCCGGCAGGCCCGCCAATCACACCGCTATCTTTCGGCGGCTGATCAGATTCGCTGTCGGCGGCGTCATCTGGCGTTATTACTGCGCCAGGACCAGACTTGTCGTCGCCCTGCCAGTTCTTAGGCTCGCGCGGCGGCTTACCCGACATGATGTCATCGATCTGCTTCACATCGATGGTCTCATACTTCATGAGTGCTTCAGCCATCATATCCAGCTTCTCGCGGTTTTCCTCGAGCAGCCGACGTGCGGTGGCGTAACACTCGTCAATAATGCTGCGCACTTCTTCGTCGATCAGCTTGGCCGTCTCACCCGATACGCCCGAAGACGCACCACCGCCAGAACGACCCAGATAACCCTGATCTTCATCTTCACCATAAAGCAAGGGCCCCAACTTCTCGGACAAGCCCCACTTGGTAACCATGTTTTTCGCCAACTGGGTAGCGCGCATGATGTCATTGGAGGCACCCGTCGTGACCCCATCAAAACCAAGCGTCATCTCTTCGGCAATACGGCCACCAAAGAGCGAGCAAATCTGACTTATCAAGGCCCGCTTGGAAAGACTGTAGCGATCCTCTTCGGGCAGGAACATAGTGACGCCCAGCGCCCGACCACGCGGAATGATTGTGACTTTATAGACCGGGTCATGCTCCGGCACCAAGCGTCCGACAATCGCGTGTCCCGACTCATGGTAAGCCGTATTCAGCTTTTCTTTATCCGACATCACCATGGACTTGCGCTCTGCGCCCATCATGATCTTGTCTTTGGCCATTTCAAATTCATGCATCTCGACCAGACGCTTGTTGGAACGCGCAGCAAACAACGACGCCTCGTTCACCAGATTGGCCAAGTCAGCACCGGAAAAACCAGGCGTACCACGGGCAATCAGCGCGGGGACAACATCGTCACCCATCGGCACCTTGCGCATGTGAACCTTGAGAATCTGCTCGCGGCCACGAATATCAGGCAAGCCAACCACGACCTGACGGTCAAAACGACCAGGGCGCAGTAGAGCTGGATCCAATACATCGGGGCGGTTGGTTGCAGCCACGACGATGATGCCGTCATTTGGCTCAAAACCGTCCATCTCCACCAGCAACTGGTTCAGCGTCTGTTCGCGCTCATCGTGGCCACCACCCATTCCGGAACCACGGTGACGACCGACGGCGTCAATCTCATCGATAAAGATAATGCAGGGCGCATGCTTCTTGGCCTGCTCAAACATATCGCGAACACGTGAGGCACCGACACCGACAAACATTTCGACGAAGTCAGAACCCGAAATAGTGAAGAATGGCACTTTGGCTTCGCCGGCGACCGCTTTGGCCAACAAGGTTTTACCGGTACCGGGCTGACCCACCATCAGGACGCCGCGCGGGATATGACCACCCAGGCGTTGGAACTTGCCTGGATCGCGCAGAAACTCAACCAACTCGGCGACGTCTTCCTTGGCCTCATCACAGCCTGCCACATCGGCAAAGGTGGTCTTGACCTGATCTTCGGTCAGCATGCGCGCCTTGCTTTTACCAAAGCTCATCGGGCCGCCGCGACCGCCGCCGCCGCCCTGCATCTGCCGCATAAAGAACATGAAGATGGCGATAATGATAAGGATCGGGAAGCTGGCGATCAGCAACTGAGTCCAAATGCTCTGCTGCTCAGGCTGCTTGCCTTCAATGATCACATCATTGTCAAGCAGGTCGCCAATAAGGCCGCTGTCCTGAATCGCAGGACGCACGGTTTTAAAGGTTTCACCACCACGCTCTTTACCCGTGATAATGAAGCCATCCACAGTTACGCGCTCGACCTGGCGATCCTTCACCAACTCCAGAAACTGGCTGTAGTTCAGCGCATCCGGCTCGCTGGTTTTACTGAAGTTGTTCATCACCGTGACCAGCACAGCTGCAATGATCAACCACAGGATCAGGTTCTTCGCCATATCGTTCAATTCACTACCCTCTTGCTCCACCGCCAGTGTGGCAGGAGCCTCGCTGAGTCTTGTTCCAGTTGACTACCTTACACCAGTTTAGATGATGCCGGGAGTCAGCGCTGTGTAACGCCCTGTGTCGCTCGGCCCAGAAAAGACCGCCATTCAGACCAGCAGTTCCCGACTACGAAGCGGGACCCAAACCAGTCAAGATCGCCCTTTGTAACCACGGGCCAATAGATAGGTTTCGCGTGACCGGCCACGAGAAGCATCTGGCTTGCGCGTAAGCAGCTTGTCGAACTGACCACGCATTGTCCGGAAATACTCATCAAAGCCTTCACCGTGAAATACCTTGATCAAGAAGTCGCCACCAGGGCGTAGCACTCGATCCGCCATGTCCAGCGCCAATTCGCACAGGTACATCGCGCGCGGCTGATCAACTTCAGGCGTACCACTCATGTTGGGGGCCATATCGGAAATAACAAGGTCTACCTGGGTATCGCCAATAGCCGCAAGAATATCTTCAAACACACTGTCTTCAGTGAAGTCGCCATGGACAAAGGTGACATCCGGAATACTATCCATCAGCAAAATATCAGAGGCGATGATACGCCCCTTCTCGCCGATCAAACGGCTGGCAACTTGCGACCAGCCTCCGGGAGCGGAGCCCAGGTCAAGCACGGTCATACCGGGCTTGAGGATACGATCGCGTTCTTGAATAGCGAGCAGTTTGTAGCTCGCACGGGAACGATAACCGTCCTTCTGGGCCTGCTTGACGAAGGGATCATCGAAATGTTCTTGCAGCCAACGCTTGCTGGTCTTTGATTGTGCCACGGAATACCTCGTGCAGCGGGACGCGCCGCCGGTTAAACTAGTGTCTTCACACTCATTAAATCATCATACGGACTATTATGGCGCTCAGTTCCGCACAGAAAAAAGATCT
Source organism: Pseudomonas neustonica (assembly GCF_003797945.1). Taxonomy (GTDB): domain Bacteria; phylum Pseudomonadota; class Gammaproteobacteria; order Pseudomonadales; family Pseudomonadaceae; genus Halopseudomonas; species Halopseudomonas neustonica. The sequence goes on along the minus strand of NZ_RKKU01000015.1, from coordinate 19,463 downwards.
TAAACGTATCGGCCATCACCTTAAGCCGATCGTCATCATCAGTGAACAGGGAGTCAGCGAAGGCGTGCTGGCCGAACTTGATCGGGCTCTGAACGATCACGAGCTGATCAAGATCCGCGTGACAGTCAGTGACCGAGAAGCCAAACAGGCTCTTATCGGCGACGCTTGCAAGCAGAGCGGCGCTGAGCTTGTGCAGGTCATTGGCAAGATGGCGATACTGCTTCGTCGGGCCAAAAAGCCCAATGACAACCTGTCGAACCTGAAACGCTTCAAAGACTTCTGAAGCCTTGCAGTTGAGAAAGGAGCGCTTAGCGCTCCTCATCAGGCCTGGGCTGAAATATCAACATCAGCCCAGCAAAAGCGACGACCAGATAACAAAACAACGACAGAAACATCGCTTGCGGTAGAAAACGAACCGCGAAAAAACAGCCTACAGCGACCAATACGGTCAACAGCAGCTGCCCGCGCACATCCCGCCAGAAACCCGCTCCCCGCTTACCTACCAGTACCAACAGCTGCAGAACCACGCATACTGCTGCGAAGCCAAGCATGATAGGGCGCACCAGATTACTCACATCGTCGACCAACAAGGGCGCAAGGCCTATGTGGGTGAGCGCTGGCAACAACACAAAGTGGGCAGCCCATACACCACCCACCCAAAGCGTCAACGCCAGCTGCCAAACCACCCGACCGCTGCGGCCCGCTGGCGCCGATGTCACTTGTGACTCACCTCAACAATTTCGTATTCAACGACACCGCCAGGCGTTCTTACCGCAACGACCTCACCCTCTTCCTTGCCGATCAAGGCGCGAGCGATAGGCGAGCTGACCGATATCTTGCGCTGCTTGATATCCGCCTCGTCGTCACCAACGATTTGATAAACCACTTCCTCGTCGGTATCAACATTGGCGATGGTAACGGTAGTGCCGAAGATCACTTTGCCGGTAGGCGCAATCGTAGTTACATCAATCACTTGGGCATTCGACAAGCGACCTTCGATATCCCGGATACGAGCCTCGACCATACCCTGCTGCTCACGAGCAGCATGGTATTCAGCGTTTTCCTTCAGATCGCCCAGCTCGCGCGCTTCTGCGATGGCCTGAGTAATCTGCGGACGCAACTCGGTTTTAAGATGCTTGAGTTCGACTTCCAGGGCTTCGGCGCCCTGCTTGGTCATGGGGTATTTCATCGATCAAATTCCTTTGTGCAGATCCTGGAGACGACGCACTGCGCGCTCCGGGCCAAATTTCAGTGCTGTACAAACCGCAGCGCCACCCGCCAGCGTGGTGGTGGAATACACCTTGTGCTGCAGAGCATTACGGCGAATAGAGTAAGAGTCGGCGATCGACTGACGACCTTCAGTGGTGTTGATCACCAGGTCAATCTCGTCATTTTTGATCATGTCGACAATATGCGGACGCCCTTCGGTCACCTTGTTCACGCGGCGCACAGGCAAGCCGGCAGCGGCAACCACTTTGGCCGTTCCACTGGTGGCAACCACTTCAAAGCCCAGTTCGATCAGATCACGCGCCACGTCGACCACAAACGGCTTGTCGTCATCGCGCACACTGATGAAGACGCTACCGCTGGTCGGCAACACTTCACCCGAGCCCAGCTGGGACTTGGCAAAGGCCTCGCCGAAGCTGTCACCGACACCCATAACCTCGCCAGTCGACTTCATTTCCGGCCCAAGAATCGGGTCAACACCCGGGAACTTGGCGAACGGGAAAACGGCTTCCTTGACGCTGAAGTAGGTGGGCACCACCTCTTCAGTAAAGCCAACCTCTTCCAGCGTCTTGCCAGCCATGACTCGCGCAGCGATTTTGGCTAGCGACTGACCAATGCACTTGGACACAAAAGGCACGGTACGTGATGCACGAGGATTGACCTCGATCACGTAGATGCGGTCGCCCTGCAACGCCAACTGCACGTTCATCAAGCCGATGACGCCCAACTCCAGCGCCATGCGCTTGACCTGCTCACGCATCTCGTCCTGAACATGAGCCGGCAACGAGTACGGCGGCAAGGAACAGGCCGAGTCACCGGAGTGAACACCCGCTTGTTCGATATGCTGCATGATCGCACCGATCACAACCTGCTTGCCGTCGGAGACTGCGTCGATATCCACTTCGATGGCGCAATTAAGGAAGTGATCCAACAATACCGGGCTGTCGTTGGAGACTTTCACCGCATCACGCAGGTAGCGCTTGAGCTCGTCTTCCTGGTAAACAATCTCCATTGCCCGACCGCCCAACACGTAAGAAGGACGAACCACCAACGGATAACCGATCTTATTGGCCGCACGAATCGCTTCCTCTTCACTGCGTACGGTCGCATTCGGCGGCTGCAGCAAATTGAGGCGCTCAACCATCTGCTGGAAGCGCTCACGATCTTCCGCACGGTCGATGGATTCAGGGCTGGTGCCGATAATAGGCACACCCGCTTCTTCCAGAGCGCGCGCGAGTTTCAATGGCGTCTGACCACCGTACTGCACGATCACACCCTTGGGCTGCTCGACACGGACGATTTCCAGTACATCTTCCAGGGTAACCGGCTCGAAATACAGGCGATCAGAAGTATCGTAATCGGTTGATACGGTTTCCGGGTTGCAGTTGACCATGATGGTTTCATAGCCGTCTTCGCGCATCGCCAGAGCCGCGTGTACACAGCAATAGTCAAACTCGATACCCTGACCAATGCGGTTGGGACCGCCACCCAGGATCATGATCTTGTCACGCCCGGACGGATTGGCCTCGCACTCTTCCTCATAGGTCGAGTACATATAAGCCGTATCGGTCGCAAACTCGGCCGCACAGGTATCCACCCGCTTGTAGACCGGGAAAATATTCAGCTTGTGGCGCTGACGACGCAGACTCTTCTCACTGACGGCCAGCAGCTGGGCCAGACGGGTATCAGAAAAGCCCTTGCGCTTGAGGCGGTACATCAGGCTGTAGTCGACATCAGCCAGGCCCAACGTCTTGATCTTCTCTTCTTCGTTAATCAGATCTTCGATCTGCACCAGGAACCAGGGATCAATTTTGGTGAGCTCGAAAATCTGCTGCATGCTCATACCGGCACGGAAGGCATCAGCCAGATACCAGATGCGGTCAGCGCCCGGAACAGTGAGTTCGCGAGTCAGATCGGTCTGCGCATCGGCTGCGGCCAGATCAACCTTGGGGTCGAAACCGCAGGCACCCACTTCCAAGCCACGCAGCGCTTTTTGCATGGACTCCTGGAACGTACGACCAATCGCCATCACCTCACCCACCGACTTCATTTGCGTCGTCAGGCGAGCATCAGCGTTGGGGAACTTTTCGAAGGCAAAACGTGGAATCTTGGTAACAACATAGTCGATTGCCGGCTCAAAGGAAGCAGGCGTGCGGCCACCAGTAATATCGTTTTGCAGCTCATCCAGGGTGTAACCCACAGCGAGCTTGGCGGCGATCTTGGCAATCGGAAAGCCCGTCGCTTTGGAAGCCAGTGCCGAGGAGCGAGATACCCGGGGGTTCATTTCGATCACGACCATACGGCCGGTATCAGGACAGATACCAAACTGGACGTTGGAACCACCGGTTTCCACACCAATCTCACGCAATACCGCCAAGGAGGCGTTACGCATGATCTGGTATTCCTTATCGGTCAGCGTCTGGGCTGGCGCGACAGTAATGGAGTCACCGGTGTGCACACCCATAGGATCGAAGTTCTCGATCGAGCAGACGATAATGCAGTTGTCCTTTTTATCGCGGACCACTTCCATCTCGTACTCTTTCCAGCCAATCAGCGACTCATCAATCAGCAGCTCATTGGTAGGCGAAAGATCGAGACCGCGAGTACAGATCTCTTCAAACTCTTCGCGGTTGTAAGCAATACCGCCACCCGTGCCGCCCATGGTGAAAGAGGGACGAATAATGCACGGAAAGCCGACCTGATCCAGCACACCGTAGGCCTCAGCCATGCTGTGGGCGATACCGGAACGCGGGCAATCCAGGCCGATGGACTTCATCGCCTTGTCAAAGCGCGAACGGTCTTCAGCCTTGTCGATAGTGTCGGCATTGGCACCGACCATTTCGACGTTGAATTTTTCCAGTACGCCGTGCTTTTCCAGGTCCAGGGCACAGTTCAGTGCCGTCTGCCCACCCATCGTCGGCAACAACGCATCAGGACGCTCTTTTTCGATGATCTTGGCAACCGTTTGCCACTTGATCGGCTCAATGTAGGTCGCGTCAGCCATCGACGGATCGGTCATGATCGTCGCCGGGTTGGAGTTAACCAGAATCACCCGGAAACCCTCTTCCTGCAGCGCTTTACAAGCCTGCGCGCCGGAGTAATCAAATTCACAGGCCTGACCGATCACGATTGGGCCAGCGCCGAGGATCAGAATGCTTTTGATATCAGTACGTTTTGGCATAGTCTTTTCAACAAATCCTTGGGTGTTCCGGGGCTCAGGCGCGCTTGCTCATGGCATCGATAAAACGGTCGAACAGGGGGGCGACGTCATGCGGCCCGGGGCTCGCTTCAGGGTGTCCCTGAAAGCTGAATGCCGCCTTGTCGGTCCGCTCGATACCCTGCAAGGTGCCATCGAACAATGATTTGTGAGTCAGGCGAAGATTCGCTGGGAGCGTAGTCTCATCAACCGCGAAGCCGTGATTCTGACTGGTGATCATGACCACACCGCTATCGAGATCCTGCACCGGGTGGTTGGCACCATGATGGCCGTGCCCCATCTTCACCGTCTTGGCTCCAGAGGCCAGTGCCAGCAACTGATGACCCAGGCAGATACCAAAAACCGGAATATCGGTTTCCAGAATGTCCTGAATGGCCTTGATGGCATAGTCGCAGGGCTCAGGGTCACCAGGGCCGTTCGACAGGAAGATGCCATCCGGTTTCATGGCCAACACCTCAGCGGCAGGCGTTTGCGCGGGCACTACCGTCAAGCGGCAGCCGCGTGCAACCAGCATACGCAGGATGTTGAACTTAACGCCGTAGTCAAACGCCACAACGTGGTAAGGCAAATCAGCATCGGCTATTTCCGCATGACTGTCAGTCGCCAGATCCCAGACAGTGGAGCGCCACTGGTAAGACTGCTTGACCGATACTTCTTTAGCCAGGTCCATACCCTTCAGACCCGGGAAGCCGCGAGCCAACTCGAGCGCTTGCTCATCAGAAATATCATCACCGGCTAACAGGCAGCCATTCTGCGATCCTTTTTCGCGCAGGATACGCGTCAGGCGACGGGTATCAATACCCGCAATAGCCACAATACCGTTGTCTTTTAGGTACTCATCCAACGACTGCTTGGAGCGCCAGTTACTGGCCAGCAGCGGTAGATCACGGATCACCAGACCGGCAGCTTGCACCTTGCCTGACTCGACATCTTCAGGGGTAACACCGGTGTTACCAATATGCGGATAGGTCAGAGTGACAATTTGGCGCGCATAGGAGGGATCAGTAAGTATCTCCTGGTAACCGGTCATAGCCGTATTGAAAACGACCTCACCGACGCTGGAGCCGTCGGCGCCGATGGACTCACCGCGAAAAATACTACCGTCGGCGAGTGCGAGAATGGCTGGCTTGGACAAGAAAACCTCCGAAAGGACTGACACGTTTCACCAAACGCGGGCTGCACAAAAGCGGGAATGAAGTGTGTAAAACACAACATCCCGCTCATAAAGGCTTTGTCAGATACGCGCTGAATAGACAGATTAGCGCATTAGTTTAACGACTTGCCCCCAAAATATCCAGACCACAGACCGCCTTCGGCGCAATGGATGTCGCCCGGCGACAGCCCATAACGTGATTTCATTCTCATTCACTTCTGTGTTAAAACACGCATTGGAACATTCGTAGCAGGGCAATAGCCCAACATAGACGGCGACAGATCGTCTTTCAGGCCGGGCAACCAAATGCCTGAGCTACATAACAATAACAAAATGGACTCGGGGATTTTCCACCATGGTAACGCACTTGAAACGCCTGCTTGTGTTGGCATTGCTGTGCATGGCACCGTTCGCTCACGCTGACATTCAACGATTACAGCAGCTGCATGAGCTGCGCAGTCAGGGATTTCTCGCAGGCACCTATCTGCTAATCGACAACAACCTGTTTGAGCGCGTTCGCGAGCCCGGAAATCGCGAGATTTATCGCGGCGCCATGGGGCAAATGGATCGCCTGCTAAAGCAGCTAGGAAGTACCGGCGAACTGCGCCCCCTTTATAACGACTTTGCCGCACTGGTCACCGAGCTCGAGCAACTACCCGAAGGTGAACAAGCCTACTACGGCCTGGCTACGGTAAACCGCATCATGATGGCGCACGGCAAGTTTGAAAAAGCCGCTGGCGAACTCTACGCAGCCGAAACAGCCGACGCGCCAACAGAACTGGTCGCCTTGCACGCACAAAGCATAGAAACCAGCCGCATTCTGTTGCTATACGAGAACAATATGTTCAGCTCGGTCGGCGTCTACTTCATCCAGACCCAGGAAGGTATTTTTGAAGACCTGGACGCACAGATCGCAGAAGGCTCGGCAAAACTCAAAAGCCTATTGCCGGATCATCAGGACACGCTGCGACAGCTGGACCAGCAGTACGAGTTCATTCGCCCGCGGCTAATCAACCATCACACTGACTGGGTGCCCACCATTGCCGCGTTCTACCTGCGCAAAAATATCGAAATCCTGGACAACCTCTCCAGCGAGCAAGCCCTCCTTGGCGCCAATACTGCCAGCTAACAGCGAAGCATAAAAAAGGCGCGTACCGCAAAAGCAGTACGCGCCTTTTTTGTTACGCAGCGAACTACTCGTTTAGACCGAGCACATCCTGCATATCAAACAACCCGGCATCATGCCCGGACAGCCAGAGAGCCGAACGCACCGCACCCTTGGCAAAGGTCATACGACTGGAGGCCTTGTGAGTAATCTCAACCCGCTCACCCTCAGTAGCAAACAACACCGTATGATCCCCGACCACATCACCGGCACGAACGGTGGCAAAGCCGATAGTCTCTGGCTTGCGCGCACCCGTCTGACCTTCGCGGCCGTAAACCGCCACCTCAGCCAAATCACGATCAAGCGCATTAGCCACTACCTCACCCATACGCAAGGCGGTGCCCGATGGCGCATCAACCTTGTGCCTGTGATGTGCTTCGATGATTTCGATGTCGGCGTCATCACCCATGACCCGCGCTGCCATATCCAGCAGCTTGAGACACAGATTCACACCCACACTGAAGTTTGGCGCAAACACGATAGGAATCCGCTTGCCGGCCTCGGCCAGTTGCGCTTTCTCATCCTCGCTAAACCCGGTTGTCCCTATGACCATCGCCTTACCGGCAGCAAGACAGTGCTGCAAATTAACCAGCGTGGTGGTCGGATGCGTGAAATCAATCAACACATCAAAATCATCAAGCACCTGCTGCAAGCCGCCGCTAATAAGCACATCGAGTCGCCCAACACCGGCCAACTCGCCAGCATCGGCACCCACCAACGAGCTATCAGGACGTTCAATGGCAGCAGTCAGCGCAGCGCCATCAGTCTGAGCAATCGCCTCTATCAGGGTTTTACCCATTCGACCCGCTGCACCAATTACCGCTATCCGTCTCATATAGCGCTCCCGCCTCAGAATTTCATGTCTTCGAAGAAGTTTTTCACTCCATCAAACCAGCTTTTGGCTCGAGGAGACTGACTGGAACCTTCTTCTTCCAAGGTTTCGCGCAACTCTTCGAGCAGCTCACGCTGACGCTTGGTCAGATTGACCGGCGTCTCCACCGCGATACGGCAAAGAAGATCGCCCGCAGAGCCGCCACGAACGGGGGTAACACCCTTGCCTCGCAAACGGAACAGCTTGCCGGTTTGCGCACCATCAGGAATTTTCAGCTTCACCCGTCCATCGAGCGTAGGCACTTCCAGCTCACCACCCAATGCAGCATCAACAAAGCTGATCGGCACTTCGCAATACAGGTTTTTGCCGTCGCGCTGGAAGATCTTGTGCTCGCGCACCGAGACCACTACATACAGATCACCCGCCGGACCACCATTAACACCTGCTTCGCCCTCACCGGCCAGGCGAATACGGTCACCAGTATCAACACCGGCAGGCACCTTGACGGAGAGATTCTTCTGCTTCTCAACACGCCCATCGCCATGACAGTCCTTGCAAGGATCAGTGATCATCTTGCCGGTACCATGACAGCGCGGACAGGTTTGCTGAACAGAGAAGAAACCCTGCTGCATACGCACCTGGCCAATACCGCCGCAGGTGGTACAAGTGCTTGGCGACGTGCCTTTCTTGGCACCAGAACCATCGCAGGTTTCGCAGCCGACAAGCGTTGGCACACGAATGGTCACGGACGTGCCGCGCACCGCTTCTTCCAGATCGAGCTCAAGCGTATAGCGCAGATCACTACCACGCTGGACACTGGAGCGACCACGACCACCACCGCCGCCACCAAATATATCGCCAAATACATCGCCGAAAATATCGGAGAAATTGCCGCCACCAAAACCACCGGCACCACCAGCGCCCATGCTCGGATCTACACCGGCGTGGCCATACTGATCATAAGCAGCGCGTTTGTTGGCGTCAGTCAGAATTTCGTAGGCTTCAGTCGCTTCCCTGAATTTCTCATCGGCCTTCTCATCATCAGGATTACGATCCGGATGGAACTTCATCGCCAAGCGGCGATAAGCCTTTTTCAGCTCGGCTTCACTGGCGCCCTTCTCGACACCCAGCACTTCATAATAATCACGCTTGGACATTTTACTCGGCTTCCTTCACGTTCACTCGGCACAAACGGCAACGCGGGAGAAGCTCCCGCGTTGCCTGGCAGAGTCGGTCTTCAGCGCCACTACATCACTGCACAGGCGCCCAAGAACCGCGGTTCATCAAGGACTTATTTGTTGTCCTTGACCTCTTCGAACTCAGCATCGACTACGTCGTCGCCATCATTCCCGGCTTCAGCTTCAGCACTCTGGGCGTCAGCCTGACCTGCCTGCGCCTGCTCAGCGTACATCTTCTGAACCAGCGGACCGGATGCCTCGGACAGCGCGTTGATTTTGGCTTCAATCGCATCCTTGTCATCGCTCTTGATGGCCGCTTCCAGATCAGTCAGCGCTGCTTCGATCGCCGTCTTCTCTTCTTCGGTCGCCTTGTCACCAGCCTCAGTCAGGGTTTTACGCGTCGCGTGTACCAACTGATCGGCCTGGTTGCGAGTCGTGACCAGCTCTTCAAACTTGCGATCTTCCTCGGCGTTAGCCTCGGCATCACGCACCATTTGATCGATCTCTTCATCGGACAGACCAGAAGAAGCCTTGATCACAATCGACTGCTCTTTACCGGTAGCCTTGTCCTTAGCAGACACGTTCAGAATACCGTTGGCATCGATGTCAAAGCTGACCTCGATCTGCGGCACACCGCGCTGTGCTGGCGGAATATCGGCCAGGTCAAAACGACCCAGTGACTTGTTCTGACCAGCTTGCTTACGCTCACCCTGCAGCACGTGAATGGTCACGGCAGTCTGGTTATCGTCAGCAGTCGAAAACACCTGCGACTTCTTGGTCGGGATAGTGGTGTTCTTCTCGATCAGCGCCGTCATCACGCCGCCCATGGTTTCGATACCCAGAGACAGAGGAGTCACGTCCAGCAGCAGAACGTCTTTCACATCACCGGCCAATACCGCACCTTGAATAGAGGCGCCAATGGCAACCGCTTCATCAGGGTTAACGTCTTTGCGCGGCTCTTTGTTAAAGAACTCGGACACTGTCTTCTGCACCAGCGGCATGCGCGTCTGACCACCAACCAGAATGACATCGTTGATCTCGGAAATATCCAGACCAGCATCTTTCATGGCTACACGGCAAGGCTCGATACTGCGCTTGATCAGCTCTTCAACCAGCGACTCCAACTTGGCGCGAGTCACTTTAACATTCAAGTGCTTCGGACCAGACGCATCTGCGGTGATGTACGGCAGATTCACATCAGTCTGCTGACTGGAAGACAGCTCGATCTTGGCTTTCTCTGCTGCCTCTTTAAGACGCTGCAGGGCCAGCGGATCGTTGTGCAGATCAACGCCGTTTTCCTTTTTGAACTCATCGGCCAGATAGTCGATCAGGCGCATATCGAAGTCTTCGCCACCCAGGAAGGTGTCGCCATTGGTGGCCAACACTTCAAACTGGTGCTCGCCGTCAACTTCGGCAATTTCAATCACAGACACGTCGAAGGTACCGCCACCCAGGTCATAGACCACGATGGTGGAATCGCCACGCGCCTTGTCCATACCGTAAGCCAACGCTGCTGCGGTAGGCTCGTTAATGATGCGCTTGACGTCCAGACCAGCAATACGGCCAGCATCCTTGGTTGCCTGACGCTGACTGTCGTTAAAGTACGCAGGCACCGTAATAACAGCTTCGGTCACCGGCTCGCCAAGATAGTCTTCGGCGGTCTTCTTCATTTTCTTCAGCACTTCTGCCGACACCTGCGGCGGCGCCATTTTCTCATCGTTAACCTGAACCCAGGCATCGCCATTGTCGGCTTTAACGATTTTGTAAGGCACCAGCTTGATGTCTTTCTGAACGACGTCTTCTTCAAAACGACGACCGATCAGACGCTTCACCGCGTACAGAGTGTTATGCGGATTGGTCACAGACTGGCGCTTGGCAGACTGACCTACCAGCGTCTCGCCGTCTTTGGTGTAGGCGACGATAGAGGGTGTAGTACGACCGCCCTCAGCATTCTCAATAACTTTGGCTGTGCCATTTTCCATAATGGAGACGCAGGAGTTGGTGGTCCCCAGGTCAATACCGATAATCTTGCCCATGTTTAATTCTCCAAGTCATGCTGCCGCGTCTAACCAGCGGCGAGGTTTATTCTGCGTATGAACCCTAAATGGGGTCACCGAAATTTATTTCAAGCCTGCTCATCAATAGAGGGAGCGGGCTCTACCGGCGGTTTGCTGACCACCACCATAGCGGGGCGCAACAAACGGCCGCTTAACGTGTAACCTTTCTGGAACACCTTGAGCACAGTATTTGGCTCAACATTAGCGCTTTCTTCCATTGCCATCGCCTGATGGAACTCCGGATTAAAGGGCTCACCTTCAGGCACAACCGGGACGATTTGAAAACGACCCAAGGTGTCAGCAAACATCTTCAGCGTCAGCTCAATACCTTCGCGCATCGGCTTGATCGCCGGATCGTCCGGATTGGACAACTCCAAACCACGCTCCAGACTATCGAGTACCGGCAGCAGGTCACCGGCAAAGCGCTCCAGCGCAAACTTGTGCGCCTTCTCAACTTCCTGCTCCGCCCGACGCCGCGCATTCTGCACATCCGCAGCTGCGCGAATGGCCTGATCCTGAGCTGTCGCCAGCTGCTCTTCCAGACTGGCAATGCGTGCCGCAAGATCACCTTCAGGCGTATCCAGGGTCTCGTCTACCAGGCCGTCCTGATCCTGCAGATCGGGTCTCTGTTCATCTGCCATCTGTTTCTCCTGTCATGCAAAAAAAAAGGGGCGTACGGCAAACACCGATAAAACCGCGGAGCCGCCCTGCCCAGATCAATATAAGCCTTGCTGCCAACCTATATGGGGTCGCAATTCAGCGCTTCAAGGGGAATTAGGCAAGTCATGCCAATTTTAAGGCGGCACTTGTCGACACAAAGCAAACTACTGTATAAATAACCAGAACACTTACCAAGGGAGCGCGAGTCATGCTGGTACACCTTGCGGTCAATAATTACGCCATTGTCGACCATCTTGAGCTGGAGCTGCGCGGCGGCATGAGCGTTATATCCGGCGAAACCGGCGCCGGCAAATCGATCATGCTCGACGCGCTGGCACTGACCCTGGGTGGCCGTGCGGATAGCGGCACCGTGCGCCCCGGAACTGACAAAGCCGACATACTCGCTACCTTCGATGTTGGCGAAATAGCCGAAGCACAGGAGTGGCTGAAAAACCGCGACCTGCAGCAGGACGATCACCAGGTGATCCTGCGCCGCGTGATTACCGCCGAAGGTCGTTCGCGTGGCTACATCAACGGCTCTCCATGCCCACAGCAGGACTTGCGTGCACTGGGCGAAATGCTGATCGATATCCACAGCCAGCATGAACACCAATCGCTACTCAAGACCGATACCCACCGCCGTCTACTGGACGAGTTTGCCGGCGCCGGTGATCTGGCACGACAGGTTCAGCTGGCCGCGCAGCGTTGCAAGCAAACCGAGAAAACGCTCAACCAACTCAGTCAGCAGGGTGACGAGCAGCTTGCCCGTCAGCAGTTGCTAGCCTACCAATTGGATGAACTGGAAAACCTCAGCCTGCAAGAAGGCGAACTTGAAGCGCTGGAAAACGAGCAACGCCAGCTCGCCAGCGCCGACCAGATCCAGCACTCCTGCCAACACGTCATCAATGTCTGCAGCGAAAACGACGCCGGCAGCGTGCTGGAAGCCCTGACCTCCTGCCTGCAACGCCTGGATAGCTTCAAGGCGCACAACGCACACCTGCGCGACGCCAACGACTTGATCGCCAGTGCGCAGATACAGATTGAAGAGGCGGTGGGCGAGCTGACCCGTTACCTGGATCACTTCGAAGCCGATCCGGAAAGACAGCAACACGTAGAAGAACGCATGAGCGCCATTTTTGAGCTGGCGCGCAAGCATCGCATCACTCCGCAAGAGTTGCCTGCGCTGCAACAACAGCTAATCGATGAACTTGAAGCGCAACAACAAAGAGGCGCCGACGCAGAGCAACTGCAAGAAGAGTTGCAGGCCTATCAAGAACATTACCAAAAACTGGCCGAAAAGCTCTCCGCCAGTCGCAAGAAAGAAGCAGTACGCCTGAGCAAGGCTGTGAGCAAAGAAATACAGCAACTTGGCATGCCCGGCGGCCGAGTTGAGCTACAACTAACGGCGTTAGACGCGGCGGGCTATCCGGTTACCGGGCTTGAGACCGTTGAGTTTCTGGTTAGCGCCAACCCTGGCCAACCAGCCAAGTCATTGGCCAAGGTCGCCTCCGGCGGCGAACTCTCGCGTATCAGCCTGGGGATTCAGGTAATTACCGCGCAAACCTCTCGCGTACCCACGCTGGTATTTGATGAGGTTGATGTAGGTATTGGTGGCCCCACCGCCGAAATCGTCGGCCAGCTTCTGCGCCAGCTCGGCGCACGCGGCCAGGTACTGACAGTAACCCACCTGCCGCAAGTCGCCGCACAAGGTCATCAACACCTGTTTGTGCGCAAGCAACAAAGCAAGAATGAGACTCGCACCTGCATTGATCAGCTGGACGAGCACGGCAGAGTAAAGGAGGTCGCGCGCATGCTGGGCGGCATCGACATGACAGACGAATCGCTTGCTCACGCGCGCAAGCTGTTATCTGCCGTCAGCTAACGCCGTGAGGCAAAAACGACAAAGCCAGACCGCAGGGTCTGGCTTTGTGCTGAGCACCAACAAACTACTTACTTGTCGGCAGACGATTTCTTCACATATAGCACGAGGTTGTGATCAACCAGTTCAAAGCCATTCTCTTTGACGATCTCGCGCTGGCGGCGCTCAATCTCCGGGTCAAAGAATTCAATCACTTCACCGGTATCAACACAGACCATATGATCGTGATGCTCACCATCAGCCAATTCGAATACGGCGTGACCACCATCAAAATTGTGGCGGACAACCAGACCGGCTGCTTCAAACTGGGTCAATACACGGTATACCGTCGCCAGGCCGACATCTTCACCAGCCTCCATTAGCGCCTTATAAACATCCTCGGCACTCATGTGACGCTCTTGTGAGCCGTCGAGCATTTGCAGAATTTTAACCCGAGGTAAGGTCACCTTCAGGCCAGCTTTGCGGAGTTCTTGATTTTCTACCATGGTTACTTTCTCGTTCAGCGCTTCGCAGGGCGGGATCAGTCGGGTATGATTCAAGGCCATTCAGCCATTCAAAGATAGTGGATGTTACCACGTGACGCCAAAAAGCATTAATCAAATACTCCTTATGCTGCTATGCACTGTCTCTATCACCCTCAGCGGATGCGGCATTATCCCCGGGGTATATAAAATCGACGTACAGCAAGGCAACGTCGTGACGCAAGACATGGTAGATCAACTTCGCCCCGGCATGACTCAACGGCAGGTACGCTTTATCATGGGTACTCCCCTGATACAGGATACTTTCCATCCAGAGCGCTGGGATTATCTGTATAGCTTGAAGTCAGGCCGCAGCGACCGCGTGCAAGAGCGCATCAGCCTGAATTTTGACGACAACCGACTGGTTGGCCTGTCTGGTGACTTTGTTCCCGGCGCCAGCACCGACGAAGAGATCATGGGCGGTCAGCAGAATAGCGAGACCGAAAGTTACCCCGTAGATCTCGGCGCACCGCTGGGCACTGGCGAGTAACAAGGTTTTTCAACAAGGGCGCCGCGAGCGCCCTTGCGCCAGCCCCATCGGTTACGCGCTATCTTCCTTTGCCGCCTTGGCCTTGGCCGCACGCTGCTTACGCACCTCCTTGGGGTCCGCGATCAAGGGGCGATACATTTCAACCCGCTCCCCCGGCTGCAACACTCGCTCTGCTGGCTTGGCCACTGTCTTGCCAAAAATCCCCAGCGGGCAGCTTTCCACATCAAGCTCAGGAAAGTGATCACCCATACGCGATAGCGCTACCGCCTCGCTCATGTTGGTACCTTCGGGCACACTTAAGCTGATGATCTTTTGCTTGTGCGGCAAAGCATAAGCCACCTCAACCACCATAGTTTTATCAGCCACCGTGCAACTCCTTGGCCCGCTGACAGAAGGCATCAACCAGGGTATTAGCCGCCTGATTGAACAACGGACCCAGCGTAGCCTTGACCAACGGCCCCGAGTAATCGAATTTCAGATCCAGGGTGATCTTGCACGCATTCTCGCCCAGGGCTTTGAACTCCCAAACACCCTGCAGATCGCTGAACGGACCATCAACCAGGTGCAGCGCAATGCGCTCACCGGGAATAAGCGTGTTGCGTGTCGTAAACGACTGAGAAAACCCGGCTTTGGCGACCGTCAATTCAGCGCACATTTCAATGTCACTCTCACTGATCACCTTGCCTTCGGAACACCAGGGCAGGAACTCAGGATAGCGCTCCACCCGATTAACCAACTCATAAAGGTGAGCTGCCGGATAAGGCAGCAGGGCCGAACGTTGAATATGCGTCATGCGGTTATCACTTAATCAGTTCCGTAAGAAAGATAATCAGAATACCTGTCGGAGCAACATAGCGTAACAACGAATATATCACCGGAAACAGGCGAGGATACGTCAACGCCAGCTCAGCACGGAACACATCGCGGTCCAGTACCCAGCCCGCAAAGAGCACGAAGCAGAGCCCGCCCAAAGGCAGGAATATGCGACTGGTCAAATAGTCGATACTCTCGAAAAAGGTCTTACCGCCCTCTTCGGTCCAAAGGAAGAAATGCCAGCCATCGGCGTTAGAAACAAAGAAACGTGCATCCGCCAGCAGGTTGAACGAAAACACCGTACCCAGGCCCACCAGCCAACAAAATAACGCCATCAATGCGGTTATTTTGGGTCGGCTTTTACCACTGCGCTCCACCCAATAGGCGACGGCAGGTTCCAGCATGGATATCGCCGAACTCCAGGCCGCAACCGCAACCAAAATAAAGAACACCACACCAAACACGGTGCCCATGCCGATATTGCCAAAGGCGATAGGCAAGGTAACAAACATCAGACCCGGGCCAGCACCTGGCGTCTGCCCTGCGGCAAACACGATAGGGAAAAGCGCCATACCAGCGGTCAATGCAACCACGGTATCCAATATGCCCACCGTGATAATGGTTGACCCTAGCGACGCCTTGCGCGGCATGTAGGCGCCAAACACCATAATTGACCCCACGCCCACGCTCAGCGTGAAGAAGGCATGCCCCATCGCCGCCAGAATGCCCTCCGGCACCTTGGCAAGATCAAAGTGAAACAAGAAGTGCACGCCTTCCATAAAGTGCCCGGTGGTCAGGCTGTAACCTAGCAACAGAACCAGGAGCACGAACAGCAAAGGCATCAGAATACGCAGACCACGCTCAAGACCGGCAACGACGCCCTTGGCAATAATAAAAGCGGTCAGCAGCATAAACAGCGTGTGCCAGATAGTTAGACGCAGAGGATCAGCCGTCAGCGCATCGAACTTGGCCCCTGCTCCGGCCCCGTCGATACCCGTGAACTCACCACGCGCCATGGCAATAATGTAATCCAGCGCCCAGCCCGCCACGACACTGTAGAAGGACAGAATCAGAAGAGCCGCGAGCATGCCCATCATGGCCGCCCAGGACCAGCGCTCGGAGGCACCAGACTGACGCGCAAGGCTGCGCAGCGTATTCACCGGACTCTGCCGCCCACGCCGCCCCAGCAGCGTCTCCGCCAGCATCACCGGCAAACCGATCAGCGCAATGCAGCACAAATACACCAGAACGAAGGCCCCACCGCCGTAGGTACCGGCCATATAGGGAAACTTCCAGATATTGCCAAGACCCACCGCCGAACCAGTTGCCGCCAGAATGAAAACCCAACGACTTGCCCAGATCCCGTGAATCGATACCTTCTCGTCGCTCATTTCCGTTCCCGGCCTGTGCTGAAAAAAAGAACGGCATTGTCCAGATTTTGATCAGCCGCCACAAGTAAGTCTATGCGATCACTAGACCATAGAGCGCGAAACGGGCACTTTATGCCGTTCAAACAGTCAGTGAAACAGCAAAGCAACACATGTTTTACCCGCAAATACAGGTATAATGCGCCGCCTATGAGCAAGCAAAAAAACGCCAAGGCCAACAGCGGCACCATCGCGCTGAACAAAAAGGCCAAACACGACTACTTCGTTGAAGATCGCTTCGAGGCGGGCCTCGCCCTGACCGGGTGGGAAGTCAAAAGCCTGCGCGAAGGAAAAGTGCAACTCGTCGACAGCTATGTACTGCTGAAAAATAACGAAGCCTTCCTGCTGGGTGCACACGTCACGCCGCTGATGACAGCCAGCACCCACGTGGTCGCAGATCCAACCCGCACGCGCAAGCTGCTACTGCACGCCCGTGAACTGGACAAGCTGATTACCGGCGTCCAGCAGAAGGGCTTTGCCTGCGTCCCCCTAGCGCTTTACTGGAAGGGGCATCTGGTTAAATGCGAAATCGCGCTGGTCCGCGGCAAGAAAGATTTCGATAAACGCCAGACCCTGAAAGAGCGCGATTGGGATCGAGAGAAGCAGCGCGTCGTTCGCGATAACCAGCGCTGAAATTTTTTTTCACTTTTTTTTGAACCAATCGAAAATCACCTCGTCACAGTATTAACAGGGCTGGTCCGCTCCACCAGTCCGGTTTATGGTTTAAAGCAAGCAACACCCTATACCCTGCCCGTCAGGGTATTTTTTTGCCTGCATTTCCCATAAAGCACAAACGCCAGACGCGAGCGCCCTATGACGCTTGGAACCTTTAGCGTACAATCGCGTCTCAGTAGTACACCTGAAAGATTTGGGGCCGATTTGGATTCGACGACGGTTACAAAACTGGAGGGGCATGCCGAGTTGGTAACAGAACTCGTAAATCCACTGTTGCAAAACTATATAATTGCCAATGACGACAATTATGGTGCTCAACTAGCTGCGTAAGCAGCCTAGATAGCACTTCTGGTAGCTTCGGCTCCAGCGATCATTAGAGGATGCCTGTAAACTCGAAGTGATTGTCAGATAGAACAGGATCGCCGCCTAGTACGTTGTGGACAACGCGGCTAAACATTACACAACTCGCTCCAAGCACCCTGCCACTCGGGCGGTGAGGAGTTAACTCAGTAGAGATGGCTAAGCATGTAGAACCGATAGCGGCGGACTGGCGGACGGGGGTTCAAATCCCCCCGGCTCCACCAAATATACATCTAAAGACGTCCCCGGACGTCTTTTTTTGTGCCTGATGCATATGCAAATCAATAACTTACGCTCCATTAGCGTCCATAGACGTCCACCAGCAGCCAGCACTTCTGGTATTCCAAATGGTATTCCAAGCATTCACATGGTATTTTTGGAATACCAAAGACGCCGCTGGAATACCAAAATGTCAGGCAAAGCCATACGTCTCACCGAAGCCAAGGTGAAGAATGCCGTCCCCGCAAAGACGGATTACGTCTTAGGTGATGGCGACGGCCTTCAAATGCGAGTGAGAAGCAATGGCTCTAAGCTCTGGAATTTCAACTACTACCACCCGGTGACCAAAAAGCGTCTCAACATGGGACTTGGAACCTATCCCGAAATCACACTCTCACAGGCTCGCAAGCTCACCATCGATGCAAGACAGCTGATTTCTCAGGGAACCGATCCTAAGGAACAGCGAGATAACACCCGCCAGCAGCAAAAAGCTGCCAGCGAGCACACCTTGAGAAAAGTTGCCGAAGCCTGGTTTGATCTGAAGAAAACAGACGTCACACCAGCCTATGCCGAAGACATTTGGCGGTCACTGACGCTGCATGTCTTCCCGGATCTTGGAGATACCCAGGTATCTAGCATTACAGCGCCGAAAGTCATCGAGCTTCTTCGCCCCATTGAAGCTAAAGGCAGTTTGGAAACAGTGAAGCGCCTTTCTCAGCGGCTGAACGAAATCATGACCTATGCAGTCAATTCAGGCCTTGTACTCGCCAATCCACTCAGCGGCATAAGAGCCGTCTTCAAAAAGCCTAAGAAACAGAACATGGCATCCTTAAGTCCTGACGAGCTTCCTGAGCTTATGATCGCCATCTCCAATGCCAGCATCAAACGTACTACCCGCGCCTTGATCGAATGGCAACTACACACAATGACCAGACCCGTTGAAGCAGCCACAACGCGATGGGCCGATATCGACTTCGAAAAGCAAATCTGGACCATCCCTGCTGAACGAATGAAAAAGCGCCGCCCACATATAGTGCCATTGACTGATCATGGATTGGCAATCCTTGAAGCTGTTAAGCCTTATAGTGGACACAGGGAGTTCGTTTTCCCTGCGGATCGAAATCCGCGTACCCATTGCAACAGCCAGACCGCTAACATGGCCCTTAAGCGCATGGGCTTTGCTGGCCGACTGGTCAGTCACGGCATGCGCTCTATTGCTAGCACCGTTCTCAATGAGCATGGATTTGACCCTGAACTGATTGAAGTAGCCCTGGCGCACGTAGACAAAAACGAAGTCAGAAGCGCCTACAACCGTGCTGACTACATTGAACGTCGCCGGCCAATGATGGAGTGGTGGAGCAAGCATATTGATCAGGCCGCCACTGGAAGCCTTTCTGTCGCATCTGTTAACCCAGAAAATGCGAGAAAGGTTGTACCCATTCGATAAAGAAATGGCTGCTTTCGGCCCAGAGTGTGTAAAAACGCCAGGACAAACCCTTGCTATAGTTTCTAAGAATTTCATTGCAAGGGAATCCCATGAAACGGTTTATCCAGGGTGAACACCGAGGTCAAAGCACCTTGCTTCCCGAA
>NZ_RKKU01000014.1 GCF_003797945.1 Pseudomonas neustonica | reverse complement strand
GCAAGCTGAGGCCTTGGGCATGACTAACTTGAATGGTGGCACGCTCTGCAACGCTGAGTTCGGAATAAGACATAGGGCAGCACCGTACCGGAAAGGTCAGGTGTTGCACTCAGTTTTTGCCGCCGCCGAGAACCAAGATGTAGTTCAATCATTGCTCGAATCTCTTTGCGGTGAATCTCGAACAAGCTCCACAGATGGCTTGGTAAGGGATGGTGCTCGAACCTACTGTCGCGAAAGCCGGTCTCTGCATTCAAGTCTTTGGCGCCAGGAAAGCTCACTAACGGCCCGGTTAAGCCCGAAATATCACCTTTTGCTGCGATCCTGAAGTCCTTGATCTTCAAATTTGCGAGCTGTACAGGGCGGCGAGCATACTGCATTGACAGTAAAGCTAGTAGGGTTCGGCTGGCTGAGAATTGGCCCTCCTCGTAGTTCCGCCAAACGCTAGCGAGTACCGCTTCGTACTCCTCATCACTCAGCCAGCTTTTTTCAGGATCGTCTGATAGCACGTTCCTATTTTTGTTTCGAGGGATTCGAAGCTTTATGAGCAGTTCTAGTGCCTCATTGCTGATCGCAAGAGGATCTTGTGCTTTCCAAAAAATAAAAAAATTTCTAATTGATTTTATATTGACTGCGACCGTTGGTGATTCTACTGCTTGAGAAATCCATGTTTCGTCAAGCGTCCTCGCGGTGGTGCGTTTCAGTGTTTTGTTAATTGCGTACATTAGGGAAATAATCGCGGTTCTGGTGTAAGAGCCTTTTATTGAGAAAGCAAGGGCCGCTTGCTTGAATGACTCTTTATGGGCAAGGTCTAGTTTAGATAGCCCCTCAGCCATATGCACAGCACCGTACCCAATGTAGCAAAACGCATCCTGCTCCCAAACTACATCTGGTGAGGGCCGTTGTGGTCGCGTCGTTCTTTGAAGTTCGAAATCTGAGTTGGGGTTGTTTTCGTACGGTAGGATCATGGCCATTTTTTTTGCCCTCTGTGCATTGTGTCTGATGCGAGCTCCCTACCGATGTCGTTGACCCTTTCTTGTATGTGCCGTTGGTTGTAGAGCAAAGACATGTTTGAATTGGGTTTCCAGCCCATCAACATTTCTCGCATGGTGCGTTCGGTTTCAAACTCCAATCCCTCTTTGTCCGCCAGCTTGGAAAACCTGTAGTTCCAATCGTGGCGTAGAAGGTGAGGGTGTAACGGTTCCAGCGCGGGAAAGGCTTCCTTCAGTTTGTCCAGCGCAGAGTTGAATCCAGTTTCTGTTACGGGGTTACTTTGAAAGCGTCCGCCGCGGTGGTTCAAAAATAAGAAGTCACTGCCGTCGCTGGGTCGCCATTTATCTCGATAGCGAATAAGTTGCTGCTCTGTCTCAGCTGATATGTTGACGATGCGCCCAAGGGTCTTCGCAACCGGCTGGTGAACCCTTGAGTCGAGCTTGTCGTGGTGGTTGCGCTCGATCCGTAATCTAGCGCTTTCACCGGCGATCGCTTCGACAAAATTTGCTAGCTTTAAACTTAACAATTCGCCACGACGCATGCCTGTCTCATACAGGATTCGCAACATGACGACGTTTCGCATGCGGGGTCCCTGATCGCCTTCTTTTTTAACCCCATTGAGTGGGTTTTTGAATAACTCAAACAGTGCTTGCGTTGTCTCATTCGGTAGTTGCATTACAGAAATGCGCTGCTTGCTGGCTGACGAGGAACCACTCTTACGTGCGACTGCTGATATTAGGGAATGGTGCTGCTCATCGATAGCTGCTTTAACATCTGCTCCTATCTCGCCGATTACTTCACATGCCAGCCATCGCAAGTACCTCGCTGCATATGCAATGTACGTGTTCGCTTTATCGCGACATATGACGTCCCAATCGCGGCCACTTCTGCTACTAACTAGGTGTTTTACCAAGCTGTCGATTTCGAACTGTTGCAGGAATTGTCTGCTTGGGAAACGTAGGGCGAGTCTGATATTTTGTTGAGCCTCCCACTCACACACCCGCTTGACCGCTTCTAGGTGTACTTGCTGCGTTTTATGAGTGGCGCGGGAGCGCACCGAGCGGGCGATGTAACTCGTGGGGTAGTACAATGGAAAGCCACCCTCTTCTGCATCGTAAAGCTGCGAGAAGCGCTCACCATCGTAGGTAACGAAATGTTTAACCTTGTAATTCATGTTTACATTTTAGTCTAGTGTGGTTTTAGTAGAAGTCTAGGTTACATTTCTTATGCGTCAATTTAGAGTTATTTTTATAGATTATCTTTTGTAAATTAGTTGGTTACGAGGTTTTTGCATGGCTATAAGATTACAAAATTCAGGTAACAGGGACGTAGTGCTGGATACTGAAACAACGGGTATCGAACACAAAGAAGGTCACAGGATTATCGAGATCGGCTGCGTTGAGCTGATTGATCGACGCCTAACGGGCCGGCATTACCATGTCTATATCAACCCGCAGCGCGAGATTGATGAGGGTGCGCAGGCGGTTCACGGCATCTCCAGCGAGTTTCTCGCAGACAAACCCCTGTTTGGCGATATCGCAGATGATTTTATGAACTTCATCAGCGGCGCCCGATTGGTGATTCATAATGCCGCCTTTGACGTGGGGTTTATTGATAGCGAACTGGTTCGCCTGAGCAAAGGGCATGGTCTGGTAGCCGAGCATTGCAGTGTGCTGGATACGCTGTTGATGGCGCGGGAAAAGCATCCGGGACAGCGCAACAGTCTGGATGCGCTCTGTAAACGTTACGGGGTAGATAACTCGCAGCGTGACCTGCACGGCGCCTTGCTGGATGCGGAAATTCTGGCTGACGTTTATCTGCTGATGACCGGTGGCCAAACGGCGTTATCACTCGCCGCCAACGGCCAAGGCAATGACGACGGTAGTGATTCGGCGAGCAGTATCCGTCGACTGGACCCGGCAATGCGCGCTGGCTTGCAGGTGCTGCGTGCCAATGCCGATGAGTTGGCAGGACATGAGGAGCGGCTGGCCGCGATAGAAAAGGCAGCTGGGTTCGCGCTGTGGAAAGGCGCCCCAGCAGCCGCCGAGTAATCGCCAAAGCTGTTAGCGTTAGAGCGAGAGGCCAGCGGTTCACACCGCTGGCCTTTTTTGTTGCCTTAGATCCAGAGCGTAACGGCCAGTAGGCCTACACCGCCGAGTACCACGGTGTAAGGCAGTGCCATCACTACCATGCGGCCATAGGACAGGCGTACCAAAGGTGCGATTGCCGAGGTGAGCAGGAATAGGAAAGCGGCCTGCCCATTGGGCGTGGCAACACTGGGCAGGTTGGTGCCGGTGTTGATGGCGATGGCCAGGCGCTCGAACTGCTCGCGGCTGATGGCGCCGCTGTCGAGGCTCTCCTTTACTTCCGATATATAGACAGTTGCAACAAAGACGTTATCGCTGATCATCGATAAAAAGCCGTTGGCCAGGAAGAACATACTTGGCTGGCTCTCTGCCGGTAGCGCGAGTACGGCGTGGATGATTGGGCTGAACAGGTGCTGTTCATGAATCACCGCAACAATGGCGAAGAAGACGATCAGGAGCGAGGTAAACGGCAGAGCCTCTTGAAAGGATTTGCCTATCTGGTGCTCATCGATGATGCCATTGAAGGAGGTGATAAGAATAATCACCATCAGGCCAATGAAACCGACCTCGGCCAAATGCAGTGCCAAACCTGCCACCAGTAATAGTGCTGCCAGTGCTTGAACCATCAGCGCGGCTTTTTGTGGCGCCTTGCGTTTGAGCTGCTCGGCAGTCGCAAACTCTTCCAGTACATGACGCACTGGCCTGGGCAGGCGAGCACCATAGCCAAACCAGCCCGTCTTCTCCAGTATCAGGCAGGTAAGCAGTCCAGCGACCAGTACCGGCATGCTGACTGGGGCCATTAAGACGAAGAACTCAATGAAGTCCCAGCCAGCGACCCCGGCAATCAGCAGATTCTGTGGTTCGCCAACGAGTGTGCAGACACCACCCAGGGCGGTGCCGACAGCGCCATGCATCAGCAGGCTGCGCAGGAAGGCGCGAAACTCTTCAAGGTGCTCTCGGTGCAGTGGGTCCTCGACCGGAGTGCCGTCCTGACTATCGGTACCTGCCCCTGCGGAGGCGACCTTGTGATAAACACCATAAAAGCCCACAGCAACGCTGATAATGACCGCTGTTACCGTCAAGGCATCCAAAAAAGCTGACAGCACTGCTGCGACCAGGCTGAACATCAAGCCCAGCAGGGATTTGGAGCGTACGCCGAGAATCAACTTGGTGAAGGTCAGTAGAAGCAGATCCTTCATGAAGTAGATGCCGGCGACCATAAACATCAGTAGCAATATCACCGGGAAGTTGGTCAGCACTTCTTTGTAAAGCGCTTCAGGCGAGGTCATGCCGATCAACAGCGCTTCCATTGCCAGCAATCCGCCGGGCAGCAGCGGATAGCACTTGAGCGCCATGGCCAGAGTGAAAATAAATTCCAGTACCAGTACCCAACCGGTTATATAGGGGCCAAACAACCAGAGAAAGGCGGGGTTAAGTAGTAGGAAGGCGACTATGGTGCGCTTGTACCAGTTGGGAGCCTGGCCTAGAAAGTTTTGCCCTAATGCCGGCAGCATGGCGTCAGACATGGTGAGGTTCCTGTCATGTGTTAAGGAGAAAAAGCAGATTCAGGGTACGCTGCCTTATTCTTGGTCTTCCTTGCGTTCAGGGCAATGTGGCATGGCGCCACCCACCCATCAGGCTGGGCGATACTACCGGAATAGGTTTAGTAATAAAGTAGTTCAAGGAACAAGCTATACGAATTTTCAGTACCTTGGGCCATATTCTTCATTGATTGGTTATGGTGTTCTGCTTTTAGCTTGATATAGTCATACAAATGAAAAGGTCGGTAGTGCAGGGCATTAACCGACACAGTGACGATTCTGTTGACATAAAAAGAAGGTCAAGTATGCCTGAATTCAAGACATTGCTGGTGGAGCAGACCGGCAAAGTGGCCCATATCCGTATTAACCGTCCAGAAAAGATCAACGCGATGAATCGCGATTTTTGGGCTGAGATGATTGAGGTCTTCGGCTGGGTTGATGAAACCGACAGTATTCGTTGCGCCGTTATATCGGGTGAGGGTAAACACTTTTCCGCCGGTATTGATTTGACCATGCTGGGTGAAGCTGCGACGCAGATGGATAAGGATATCGCCCGCAAGGCAGAGGCTATACGCCGTCATGTTTTGCACCTGCAGCACTCCTTTAACGTCATTGATCAATGCCGCAAGCCGGTTCTGGCCGCTGTGCATGGTTATTGCATCGGTGGTGCAATCGACCTGATTACCGCCTGTGATATGCGCTATTCGACCGAGGATGCACACTTTTCGATCAAGGAAATCGACATGGGCATGGCTGCCGATGTGGGTACCTTGCAACGCTTGCCCCGTGTGATTGGTGATGGCATGGTTCGGGAAATGGCCTATACCGGTCGCCCTGTCTATGGTGTTGAAGCTGCCCGTATTGGTTTGGTGAACCGCACTTTTGCTGATCACCAAGCGCTGATTGCTGGTGTCATGGATGTGGCTCAGAGTATTGCCGCTAAGTCGCCTGTGGCCATTCGAGGCACAAAAGAAATGATTCGTTTCGGTCGAGACCACAGTGTTGAGGACGGTCTCAATTACATTGCAACATGGAACGCCGCAATGCTGCAGTCGGAAGACATGAAGATTGCGATGGCCGCACACATGAGCAAGCAAACGCCAGAGTTTGCTGACTAAGCGGCTTCGGGCCCACGCAGGGATGGTTGGAGACTGAATGCTATGTTAAGCGGTACCACGTCACTAGATCTTGTTAGGGATGAGCTCTTCACCAGTATGGGTGAGGTGGAAAATCTGCTTCAGCAGTTTCTGGATGATCGTCAGAACGGCAACCTCTTGCAGCAATCAATAGAAGGGCTGCAGCAACTGCGCGGCACCCTGGCGCTGATTGAGCTTAAAGGCGCAGCCGAGTTGCTTGACGAGATGGTCGCGCTGGCGACTGATATTCCAACGCATGATGGTGATGAGCGTAACGAGCCCTTATCGGCTCTCTGTGACGCTTTGTTCCTGCTCGAACGCTATCTCGATCAGGCGCGGCAAAGTGGCCGCGAACGGCCTGAGCTGCTGTTGCCAACGATCAATCAGTTGCGTGCGCACCGCCCCGGGGTTCCGGCGTTACCACAAAGCCACTTTTATCCCTTGCCGGTGGCAGGCCTGCCGGCAAATCTCCGTTCTGGAAGCAAAGGGTCTATCGAACCCAAGGCGTTTAATCGCTTGCGCCAAATGTACCAGATGGGCCTGCTGAGCCTTATCCGTGATGATGCGCCCGCTGCTGCGACGCCGCTGATGCAGAGAGCACTACAACGCTTTGAAAGCTGCCTGAGTGCGCCCGTGGCAACGCTTTGCTGGGTTGCGGGTGCCGCTTTGGAGGCCATCGAGCAAACCCCGCTTGAGCTGTCTGCGCCGCGTAAGCGACTGTTTTCAATGCTGGACCGTGAGATTAAGCGCGATGCGCAGGGTGCGTCTGATGGCGTCAATGCGGCATTGCTGCACGAGCTTCTCTATCTGGTAGCTCTGGCGGACGGTAATTGCTCGCGCAGTCAGGAGGTCGCTGAAGCTTATCAATTGCCTGATCCGGGCTTTACCGAGCTGGAAATTCAAAACGCCTTCGGTCGTCTGCGCGGTCCAGGCGTTGACGTAATGCACTCGGTGGCAGAGGCGCTGCGTGAAGAAATAACCGCAATAAAAGATTTGCTGGATTTGCTCGCACGTAATGCAGGTGATGCAGATCATTCGCTCGAGATGCTTGCTACCGGGTTGGAGCGGCTCTGGAAAACCCTTGGAATGCTGGATTTGCAGGTGGAATCCAAAGCCATTCAAGTGGTCTGTGGGCAGATCGCAGGCTGGAATAGTGATAGTCCGCAGTCGTTGGATGCACTTGAACAGGTCGCTGATGCGGTATTGCGCGCAGAAACCGCCGTCAATTACCTGGATTCGCAGGGTGATGAGGGTGAGGCTCGAATGAACGCAACCGGTGGCGTCAGCGAGCCGCTGGAGCTTAAAGAAGCGCGTATTGTGCTGATTGAAGAGTCGCAGGCCGGGTTGGCATTGGCCAAGCGGTCTATCACGGCTTACATGGAATCCGGTAACGACGCGATGCATTTGCTTAATGTGCCACCCTCTCTGGAGACAGTGCGCGGCGGGTTGGTGTTTTTAGGTATGGGGCGCGCAGCCAGTATCATCCAGATGGCGGCCAGCTTTATTCGCGAAACCATGCTTGAGCGTAAGCAGGTACCCCAGGATCAGCAGCTTGAAGTCTTGGCGGATGCGCTTACCAGTATCGAGTTTTATTTAGAGTCGGCTGAGCGCGCGGCGGTCGCCACGGGCGATGTACTGACGCTGGCGGAAGAGAGTCTGGCTGAATTGGGTTATGCAGTTTCGGGGTCAACAGTGGAATGAGATCTTTTCGTCAGTTTGAGCCTGCGGTCAGCTTTGAACACATTGGTGCTTCTGAAGCACTGGTAGTCGTGATTTATCAAAACCAGTTCGCCATGTACGACGGCAGTTTGCTGCACGAGATGGATCAGGCGATCTATTTTGGCGATAGCGCGCATCGTTTGAAGTTGGGCCTGATCGATGGTCGACGTTGTGAGTTGCTTTACCTGAGTGCAAGCATGGATATGCCGGGTTTGAGTTGGCATGGCCTGCGCACCCTGATTGGTCAGGTTGATGATCAGCTATTTCAGTTGTTGGGTTTTTCGCAGCAATTGAATGCCTGGTACAGGTCCCATCAATTCTGCGGTAGTTGTGGCCAAGCCATGCAGCTGCGCAGCGACGAGCGCGCAATGGAGTGCTTGTCCTGCGAGCGTCGTGAGTACCCTAAAATTGCGCCCTGTATTATCGTTTTGATCACTCAGGGTGATCAGGTTTTGTTGGCGCGTTCGCCGCACTTTCCTCCGGGCTTCTTCAGTACGCTGGCTGGCTTTATCGAGCCGGGCGAATCGGCTGAGCACTGTCTGCACCGTGAGGTGAAGGAGGAGGTCAATCTGGAAGTGACCAATCTTCGTTATCTTGGCAGTCAGAATTGGCCGTTTCCTAACTCTCTGATGTTGGGTTTTCATGCTGAGTACCTCAGCGGTGACATAGTGCCGCAGCCGGGGGAAATTGAAGAAGCGCATTGGTGGTCTGTGGACGATCTGCCGAGTATTCCGCCACGTGGCACTATTTCGCGTTGGCTGATCGACTGTTATCTCGCGCAGCGGGAGGGCCGAGAAGCTCCTCCTGTTCCGGTCTGAGCAAACCATGGAGTGGGTATGCAATATCTTGGCTTGGCGATTCTTGTAGGATGTATTGCGGCGCTATTGGCGTTACTTGCGCTACGTTTCGGCTGGCGTTTCGGCTGGCTGCTTGGTTGGCTCAAGGGCAACCTGTTGTTGGCTTTGCTGGCTGTATCAGTTGTTCTCGGGCTCGCTGCTTGGGACCTGCAAAGCTTTGCAGAAATAGAGCCCAAGGCTGCAACCGTTGGTACCTTGAGTTTCAGCAAGGTAGGTAATCAGCAATATGAAGCGGTGCTCGCCAGTGCCCAGGGTAACCAAACTCTGCGTATTGCCGGAGATTTGTGGGAGCTTGAAGTAGAGGTCTTGCGCTGGCATGGGTTGCCAGCGGCTCTGGGGCTGGTTGATGGTTATCGCCTGCATCGCTTGCTTGGGCGCTATCTTGCTTTGGAGCAGGAGCGTGACAGCAGTGATGCCATGGGCAGCGCTTTGCTTCCAAATTTACATGCTACGCCACCATGGCGTGATCTCTGGGCCTGGATTGACCGGATTGAGGCGCACAGCGCAATTGAAGCCGATGCCTTCGAGGTGCGTTTTATTCCGTTGGTAGATGGTGCGCGCTTCTCGCTGGAGATGGGGCCCACCGGTTTGACGCCAGTTCCGCTTAACCCGGCCGCCACGGCCGCCATGATGCGCTTCCAATAAAAAAAGCCGCCTGAGTAAGGCGGCTTTTTTCTTGCTGCTATTGCTGGCTGTTTACGCCAGCATGCCGCCATCGACATTGATTGCGGTGCCGGTGGTGTAACTGGATGCATCGCTCACCAGGTACAGTACGGTGCCCGCCATTTCTGAAGGGTCGGCAGCGCGGCGCAGAGGGATACGCTGCAGCGCATTTTTCAGGATGGCGTCGTTGGTGGTAAGGGCCGAGGCAAACTTGGTATCAGTCAATCCTGGCAGCAAGGCGTTACAACGAATACCGAACTGCGCGCACTCCTTGGCAAAGACCTTGGTCTGGTTGATTACCGCCGCTTTGGTGATGGAGTAGATACCTTGCATCTCGCCAGGCACCAGACCATTTACCGAGGCTACGTTGAGGATAGCGCCGCCGCCATTTTCGCGCATCAGCTTGCCGGCTTCGACTGACATAAAGAAGTAGCCGCGAATGTTAACGTCTACTGTCTTCTGGAAAGCCGAGAGGTCGGTATCCAGTACATTGCCGAAATAGGGGTTTGTTGCGGCGTTGTTGACCAGGATGTCCAGCTTGCCGAACTGTTCGCGAATGGCTGCCACGGTAGCGATAATCTGTTCCATCTCACCAATATGGCAGGCCATTGCGCTTGCTTTACCGCCAGCGGCGGTGATGGCGTCTGCGACTGCCTGGCAGCCGTCGATTTTGCGGCTGGAGACAATCACGTGAGCGCCCTGTTGAGCGAGTAGCTTGGCAATGGCCTCGCCGATGCCGCGGCTGGCGCCGGTTACCAGAGCAACCTTGCCGTCGAGGTCAAATAATTGGGTCTTTTGCATGGAGTGATCCTTGTTGTGTGTTGGCAATTGCAGCCTTTCAATCGAATTCCTGCCATTAGTTCAACGATGCAGGTGTTGATGCAATGGCCTAATCTAATTCAGCCAACAGTGCATGAACAAGGCTGGCGAGCTTTAATCAGAATGCGTGTTGCAATCCCATGGGTGCGGTCTATGAGGGTAATTATGTGGCCATAAAAAAACCGGAGACCAGGCTCCGGTTTTTTTATGAGCCTCGGCTCAAGCTGGGAAGAGTTCACCCAGTTTGAGTGCCAGCATCATGTCGCCTTCGGCGCGCAGCTTGCCAGACATGAACGCCTGCATGCCGTCGGTCTCACCGGACATCACGCCGATCAGGGTTTCTTTGTCCATGATCAGTGTCACGTTCGGGTCACCGGCATTGCCTTGGGCAACGGCGCAGGTGCCGTCTTTTACCGTGACGTTGAAATTTTCGTCGTCTGTAATGTCAAATTGAAAAACCAGATCCAGACCGGCAGCAGCGTCTGAATTGAACTTGGTTTCCATCTTGTTGGTAATTTCTGCAACGCTAGTCATCTGTCGTTCCTTTACTGGGTGGTTAGGTTGGTACATATAACATGTAAATATGCTTGCCGGGTTATCGGTAGCTAACCCAGTCGGCCCTCTGGTGGACATCAAGGTGTGCCTGGCTATTAAACGCAGCCAGGCTCAATTTGTCCTTACGGTATTGTAGTCGGCTTACAGAGGTATTCACTATTTGCCAGTTCAGCTCAAAAGCACTGGTAGCCGGCATCTGCGTGATCAGTTGCAGGGCGGCTGTGATAGTGCCGCCCGAAGTAAAGATGGCGATGTTCTGACCGCGGGTCGTGTGGGCGGCTATGACTCTTTGCAGCCCGCTGCGCACCTGCTCGACAAATTCCGACCAAGGCGGGCAGTCTGTGCTGCCACTTTCATCGGTAATCCATAGGGTGATGGCGCTACTGAAGACCCGTTGAAATTCCTTGCGGTACTGCCCAGCGTTCTTGATATAGAACTCGGCTTCAGGAAGCTGAGCAATGATCTTGGGCAGATAGGTTGCCACGACCTGGTCGGAGTGATATTCGTTGAAAGCTGCATCAATAGATATGGATCTATCGCTCTGCTGCATCGCCGCCAGAGTATGGCGGCCGGTATCTATCTGGCGCTGCATCTCACCCGCGTAGCAATGGTCAAAGTTGAGGCCTTGCTGCTGGTAGAACTCACCACACAGACGCGACTGCTGAACGCCTAATGGAGAGAGCACGTCATAGTTGGCCGCACCGAGCGATGCCTGGCCGTGCCGAATAAGGTAGATACTGCCCACAAAGTTACGCCTTTTTGCGAATCTGCACTGAGGTTAGGATGAGAGTGATAAGGCTGTCAACCAGAAATCATACAAGCGTTTGAATTTGCCGTGATCCGGCATATTCTCAGCCTGTTTGCATCCTGTATGCTAGAGCGCGAAAGCCAATGGCGCACTGACCCTGGAGATAATTGTGGAATGGTTTGATCAGTATTTTTTCTTTCTTGCCAAAGCCCTTACGGTGCTGGTTGTAGTGGTGTTCATCGTGCTGGTAATTGCTGCCAGCAAAGGTCGCTCCAAGCGCAGTGAAGGCACCCTGAGTGTGGTCCGGGTAAATGATAGATTCAGCCGAATGGCTGAGCGCCTGGAAGAAGTGGTCCTGAGCAAGGGCGCACTCAAGGCACAGGCAAAGCAGCGCAAGCAGCAAGCGAAAAAAAAGGCGAAGGCAACTGACGATGATGCCAAGGGTCGCTTGTATGTGCTTAACTTTGATGGCGACATCAAAGCCAGTGCGCTTGAGCATTTGCGTCACGAGGTGACTGCGGTGCTGGGGCTGGCGCGGCCACAGGATGAAATCCTGGTGCGCCTGGAAAGCGGCGGCGGCATGGTTCACGCGTATGGTCTTGCCGCCTCACAGTTGGTGCGTATTCGGGACGCGGGTATCCCGCTGACGATCGCGGTAGACAAGGTTGCAGCCAGTGGTGGTTACATGATGGCCTGTATTGCCGACCGGATACTGGTAGCGCCGTTTGCGATGTTGGGGTCGATTGGGGTCGTAGCGCAATTGCCCAACTTTAATCGACTGTTGAAAAAGCACGATGTTGATTTCGAGATGCTTACCGCTGGCGAATACAAGCGCACATTGACTGTGTTTGGTGAGAACAACGACAAGGCAAGGGAAAAGTTTCAGGAGGATCTGGAAAATATCCATCAACTGTTCAAACGCTTTGTTTCTCGCTATCGCCCATCTCTGGATATTGAGGCGGTAGCCACGGGTGAGGTTTGGTTTGGTACCGAGGCGTTGGACCACAAGCTGGCAGATGAAGTTAAAACCAGCGATCAGTACTTAAGTGAGCGCGTTAGTGAAGCCGATGTATTCGAGCTCAATTACGAGCAGCGTAAGCGTCTGCAAGATCGGCTGTCCGGCGGTATGGCGAAGGCGGCTGACAAGTTACTGCTGACCTGGGTTTCGCGTTTAAACAATCAACGATTCTGGTAGGAGCCGATTATGTCCGAATTCAAAGCCCTGGTCGTCAGCGAAGAGGCTGGCAACTATGTTTCTTCGGTGACGGATCGCCACATTGATGATTTGCCCGAAGGCGAGGTGCTGATCCGAGTGCATTACTCGTCACTTAATTACAAAGATGCACTTTCAGCGTCGGGCAATAAGGGCGTTTCACGCAACTTCCCGCATACCCCCGGTATTGACGCGGCAGGTGTCGTAGAGGCCAGTTCAGTCGCGGAGCTGAGCGCCGGTGACGAGGTCATCCTGACCGGTTACGACCTGGGTATGAATACGGCGGGCGGTTTTGGGCAATATATTCGTGTGCCCGCTGCCTGGGTATTGAAGCGGCCCGAGGGGCTATCGCTGCGCGAAAGTATGATACTCGGTACAGCAGGCCTCACAGCCGCACTCTGTGTCGATAAATTGGAGCAGGCGGGGCTTAGCCCCGATCAGGGCCCTGTGCTGGTCACAGGCGCTACTGGAGGCGTTGGTAGTATCGCGGTCGCATTGCTTGCCAGCCTTGGCTATGAGGTGGCAGCTGCGACCGGTAAATCGCTGAAAGCCGACTTTCTGACCCAGCTGGGCGCCAAGCACATTGTTGATCGCACTACATTGGAAGCCGGCAAGGAAAAGCCGATGCTGAAGGAGCAATGGGCTGGTGCGGTAGACACCGTCGGCGGTGAGATTCTGTTTAACGTGGTCAAGTCGCTCCGCTACGGTGGCAGTGTCGCTTGCTGTGGGTTGACTGCCGGTGGCCAGTTTCAGGGCAGCGTCTTTCCTTTCATCTTGCGCAACGTAAACCTGCTGGGGATCGACTCGGTCGAGCAGCCGTTGGTGGTTAAAGCGTCCATGTGGGATCGACTTTCGGTACAGTGGAAGCTGGATTTGAGCCAACTGGTCAGCGAGATTACGCTGGCTGAGTTGCCAGCCGAGATTGAACGCATTCTAGGCGGCAAAATGGTTGGCAGGACGCTGGTCAATCTGACTTGACTGTTACTCTGTCGCTGGCACATAAAAAACCCGCTTAGGCGGGTTTTTTATGTTTGCTCGGCTCATCTTATCCGTCAGTCGCGCTTTACTATCCTGCGCAAGTCTGCGCGCTGCTTTGGTCAGATACTCAAGGCGTCGTTGTGAAAGGTTGCGATGCGGCGTTGTCAGTCTCTATCGCAGATTCTGCCTGGAGGATTGCAAAAACCCGTATGTCCACGGATTGCTCCAGCATTTTGGCGTTGTCGTAGTATTTAAACCATCCCATGACCGCGTATTTGCCGTTGGTCGACATGCGAATACTCGGATAGGCTGCTTTCAGGCTTGTCCTAAAGGTCTGAGTGGCCGAGGTCAGGCGCGTCAGCACTTCGGGAGAGTCTCCGGTAATATCGAAGAGATAACTGCTGCTGTATAACCAGCCCTGGTACTCGGATGCTTCCAGACCAGTGAGCAAGCGGGTGCCGTCAGGACTCAACTGCAGTTCCTGGTGAACCTGACCTTCGGCCCTGATTTTTCTGCCGATCAGCGCCATACCCAAGCCGTTGAGTAACTCCATCTGTTTAGGGCGCCTGATCTTTATCTTGCGCTACCTTTGCGTCCTTGCCACTCAATGCGTTGTCTTAGTTGCCACTTTCCTTGATCGTCACGCTTCCAGACGCTGATGGCTGGGTATCCGAGGGCAACCGTGACTTTTTGGTTCAGCCAGCTGTAATCGGTACTGTTATTTTCAGGTTGCTGATATTCACTGACCGCTAAGGTTTGCCCATCGAGGCTAAGTGTCTGATAGGAGCCTAGTAATTCGGTACCGGCTGCCCGCGCCCTTTCCGCGAAGCTTTCATCCAGATCAAATTCGCTGTCGTTGCGGGTAAGCTCCAGTAGCACGGCTTCAAAGTCGACGCCAAAGCGTTTTTGTTTGGATAGGCCGACCATTATTGTGCCGGCCTCTGCACCCACGGACAAAGAGTCGATGACGAATTCGGCGTAGGTGTCAGGCAAGTCGAGGAGGGCGATCGGGCTACTCGGTTGATCGACCCCATACACAGCAATCTGACTGGCGCTGGCGAGGACCATGAAGTCACCCTTTGGGCTCAATTGGTAACGCCAGGGAGGGAAACCCTCAAATGCACTCATGCTTTGCCATTCAGGCAGTTCATAGTTAACCGAGGCGTCTGTGGGTGAAAGACGCTGTAGCAAATCACAGTTTCTAGGCCCGCACTGCGGTAAATAAATACCCTCGCGGCCCTTGCGTGGATCCGCCTGCCAGAAGCTCAGGCCATAAGCTGCAGAAAGTGATGTATAGGTTGCGTGTTGGGCTAGCCTGGAGTCAGTGGCGTCAAAACTTGCCAAGTTTACCTGAGTCTCAGCCAGACCTAAAAAATCCGAATTGCGCGGGTTGCCGGTAAGCACCGCAACTGATTCAGGCTGTTCGAAAGCACCAAAGTGGTAAAAGGGAATTGGCTCAAGCTCTATTTCAGGCCCGCTTCTGGCATATCGGGCGCCCGGGCCCTCGGCGTACGGTGCGGAAACGCGGGCGATATGGATAGGGTTTGATTCTGGTGCAAGGGCTTTCCATGCCAGGGATCGAGGATCAACGGGTGCGGGTTCGGGAGGCGCGGTAAAGGCTGGGGAGTAACTGGATTTACTTGAGCTATTGTCGTGCGCCAAGAGGGCGATCAACAGAGCGCCTACTATGGTGATAAATATCCAGGTTCCGGCGCCAGCAAAGCCGGGGGTTGCAGCCGGTCTGGGTGGCCGCTGCGTTATGGCAGGTGTGACTGGCGGCGCGACGGGGCGGGGCCTGGCTCGATTTGAGCGCGTTCTTTTACGTGGTGGTGTAGCGACTTTTACCCGAGTTTTGCCCCTTGCGCAGTGTGGGCATTGGGAGCCCCAATAGCTGTGCTGTTCGTCTTGCGTGCAGCGTTTCAGCCTTGTTTTAGCCTCCTGCAAAAGCGCTGCCCAGTCGTGAGCCGAAGGGCGCTTGCCCTCGCTGAAGCTGCGATCAAAGGTTTCGCGCAGAATGCGCGGCAGGTCCTGATGGATGCTCCAAGGCGAAGGTGCCAGATCCGTGTGAGATTTCAGGCCATAGGGATAAAAACCGCCGGCGATTCGATTCTGATTGTCACTGGGGATATCGCGGTTGCGCTTAGGCACGCCCTGGTAGGGGTGCAAACCGCCGTTGAGCAGGCTGAACACTATGACCGCCAGCGCAAAAGCATCCTGGGGTTCGCGCAGCTCTTGCGGCGTCTTGCGGGAGCGAAAGGCTTCGGGGGCGATAAAGCCCGCGGTAAATTGGTTGGCTGGAAAGTAGTGGGTATCCCCTTTAATCGCGAAACCATCGCAATCGACTACTGCGACATCTGCGCTGCGCCGGTGCACCAGTAGATTGGCCGGTTTGAGATCGATGATGCAATGCCCCCTGGCATGCAGCTCGGCAACCCGTTTGGCTAGATTGATCGCGACGTCCAGCCGCCAGGCGCTGGCTTCGGGCAGCGACTGCATTTTGCGGCCGCGCGCGCTGAGCACCAGGTCCAGTGATACGTAGCTGGCGATCGGCAAGAGCGGCATGGCAAGGCCGGCGAATGTGCCGCGTGAGTTCAATATCAGCGCCGTGGGCCAGGCAAAATGCTCGCTGTGGGCATCCTCTGGCGGGTGCTGAATCATCTGCCAGACCTTGTTCCGGCGAGTCTGGTCTTTTTTCTGCTCGTGATAAAACTTGAGGGCGGTCTTGCCGTCCGGCGCGCGGTAGATGACGCCCGCAGCGCCGCGATTAAGCGCTTTGCCGGAGAGGTTTAGCGATTGTGTTCGGCCATCGACAAATTCGAGGGTGAAGCGTCCCTTATGGGGCACGGTGCAACCACACCAGGGTCTTGTCGTCAGTGGTGATGCGATGGCTGCGCGGATCGTTCAAAGTGCCTAGCAGGGCTTCTTCAGCCTGAGTCTGATAGGTGGTGCGCAGATAGTTGTGTATTGGCTGCAGAAAATTGAGTTCGGGCCGCCAAGGACTATTCTTGGCGGCAAAGCTGGCCGCGCCGTCGCTCATCAGAAACCAGGAACGATACTGTGCAGGGGCACAGAAAACGCGCAGGTGCTGGCGCCAGCCGGGCAGAGTAAAGAAATAGGTGGTTTCTACGAAGGCGCCGTTTTCAGGCTCGCTTACCAGATAATCGCTCCAGTCATCGGGATTGATACCAAAGATAAGTCCGTCCCCCAGATGAAAAACCAGAGTGCCATGTGCTGTCAGGACAACACCGCATAAGGTGGCATGGTAGTCAGCCAACTCACCCTCACTGCTGAGTTTGTTTCTGGCTATTTGAATGGCGTCTTCAACCTGCGCCTGGGCAGTTGGATCGCTTACCAGACCCTCAATGTTACGAGACAGTTGCTGCGCTACCTGGCGGGCGAGGGTGCGCGCACCTATCTCGGATTTCGCTGCAGAGCCGGCACCGTCGCAAACGCAGGCTACAGAGCCATGAACCCGGTCTACTATCTCAAACGCGTCCTGGCAGGGTTGCTCGCGTTCAGTGTGCGAGGTGCCGGTAGCGCATGCACCGACCGATTGAAATCGCATGATCAGATCTCTACAGCTGCCCAGGAGTCAGTGTCGGGTAAGCGCACTTTATCGCCCGGAACGCTAGCAGAAACGGTCGACATGCTGCGGCTCAGCCAGATGAATAGCTCGCGAAATTGCAGGCCCTTGAGTTTCTTCGGGGTCTTGTTGGAAAACTGTCCGAGGGCATCAAAATTCGCGCCCTCTGTTCCAATCGGGAAAACGACCACGCGTTTGTCTGCTTCTTCCTGGCGGCAGCGGGACGCAGCTTCTTCCCAGCCAAAATCGTTAGGGGAGCCATCGGATATCATGATCACCCAAGGGCGGGTGCTTGATATGCCGTTCGCGTCGTACACGGCTTTTTGGCTGCGTACTTCGTCCAATGCGACATCCATGCCCTGGCCAAGTGGGGTCATGCCGCTGGCCTGGATGCTAGGTGGCTGAAAATCGATAGCATCAGTCCAGGGCTGCAGAATCAGCACGTCTTCATGGCCGCCGACGGCAATCACCATTACCTGGACGCGCAGCGCTGCTAGCTCGTCATTTTTCAATTCATCGGCAAAGACTTCCAGGCCCGCGTTGAGCTGTGCGAGGGGCTCACCAGCCATCGAACCTGAAGCATCGAGGACAAGAACACAGGGCGTGCGTTGGTTGGTGTTGTCGATGAACTCGACGCCAGGAATCGTGGAGTGGGACATGCTCTTTGTCCTTTGCGGTAAACGAAATGCAGAGTGAGTAAGTTAGTGCGTGGGGATACTAGCCAATCGGTTGAGGCATTGTAAGCCTATGGAGTAGTTGGCTACAGGGAATGCCAAATCGATCATGCTTCAAGTCTTGTGGAATAGACGCAGGGCTGCCGGGAAGGGGATGACATCGGGCGCGAGAGGCAAGTGGACGTCAGCAAGCCAGTTAGTCAGGAATCAGGGGGGCAGTGTGGGTTGGCTAAACTGAAAAGACCGGGCCGGGAAGGATCCCGGCCCGGCAGATCAGGCGCGGCGTCGAAACAGCGGTAGCGGCTGATCGGTGGCGCTCTGGTAGGTATTGGAAAAGTCGTTGAAGCTTTCCAGTGCTTCTTCCGGGTTACGGTCGGCGCGCAATGCAAAGGCGTCGAAACCGCAGCGCCGCATGAAGAAGAGCTGGTCACGCAGTACATCACCGATGGCTCGAACTTCGCCTGGGTACTGGTAGCGATCTCGCAACAGACGCGCGTTGGAGTAGCTGCGGCCATCACTGAAGACGGGGAAGTTGAGGGCCACGACCTGGAAATACTGCAAATCCTCGGCAATTGCTTCGACCTGTTCATCGCTATCCAGCCAGACCCCCAGTCCGCCATCACGAGCCTTGAGGGCGTGCGCGTGTTCGAGCCACAAACCCAATGGCACTATAAGGTCGTCACTATTAGACAAGCCGTCAAGGGTGGCGTCTTTGTCCAGTAGGTGCCAGGTCTCGTCGATGATCTCGCCGTTCTTAATTAGCCGCTGCATAAACGCGCTCCTTGAAAGGTGCCATGCCGATACGTTGGAAGGTATCGAGGAACAGTTCTTCGGGGGTACGGTTTTCGACGTAAACGTCGATCACCTTGCTGACGACCTTCGGCATTTCATCTGCGGCGAAAGATGGCCCGAGAATCTGTCCGATGGACGCATCGCGGCCGCTGTTGCCGCCCAGCGATACCTGATAAAACTCCTGACCTTTTTTATCTACACCCAGCACACCAATGTGGCCGACGTGGTGGTGGCCGCAGGCGTTCATGCAGCCAGAGATGTTCAGGTCGAGGTCGCCGATGTCGTGCAGGTAGTCAAGATCATCGAAGGTGCGCTGTATGGCTTCGGCAATGGGGATCGACTTGGCGTTGGCCAAGGCGCAGAAGTCACCACCGGGGCAGCAGATGATATCCGTCAACAGGCCAACGTTTGGCGTCGCAAAGCCCATTTCCTTGCACTCTTGCCACAAGGCATACAGGTCACTTTGACGCACATCGGCGAGTACCAGATTCTGCTGGTGGGTTACGCGCAGTTCGGCAAAGCTGTAACGCTCCGCCAGGTCTGCTGCGGCTTCCATCTGCTTGTCTGTTGCATCACCTGGCGCCACGGCGGTTGGCTTCAAGGACAATGTGACGGCAGCGTAACCAGGCACT
Organism: Pseudomonas neustonica; assembly: GCF_003797945.1. Lineage (GTDB taxonomy): Bacteria > Pseudomonadota > Gammaproteobacteria > Pseudomonadales > Pseudomonadaceae > Halopseudomonas > Halopseudomonas neustonica. The sequence continues at coordinate 76,643 of NZ_RKKU01000014.1, read as the reverse complement.
TTATGTGCCTGCAGGTTGCGCATGGCCCAGTTGTTGAAGCCTTTCTCGCTATCACGCTTGGCCAGGTAGTCCGCGTCGTCGCCGCTAAACTGCTGGTAGTCCGGTGCCGTAAAGTGCTTGGCAACGCGCTGAACTTCCTGCTCGGTCAAGGTGGTTTCATTGTCTTTCGTATGCGCCCACTCGGCATTCACCTTTTCCGCAAATACCGCAGGCGTCAGCGCTTTGACCAGAATCTTGATACGCGCCTTGTACTTGTTGTCTCGACGGCCATAGCGGTTATACACACGCAGGATGGCATCAAGATAGGTCAACAGGTGCTGCCAGGGCAGAAAGTCGCAAATCTGCGAGCCGACGATGGGCGTGCGGCCCAAGCCACCGCCAACCAGTACGCGGAAACCGATATCGCCGGCTTCGTTCTTGATCACGTTCAAGCCGATGTCATGCACGCCGATGGCTGCACGATCATGCTCTGCGCCATTGACGGCGATCTTGAACTTGCGTGGCAGGAAGGCGAACTCGGGATGAAAGGTAGACCACTGGCGAATGATCTCGCACCACGGGCGCGGATCTACCAGTTCGTCGGCAGCAACGCCGGCAAACTGATCAGTCGTAGTGTTGCGAATGCAGTTGCCGCTGGTTTGAATGGCGTGCATCTGGACTTCAGCCAGGTGCGCCAGAATGTCGGGCACATCTTCGAGTGCAGGCCAGTTGAACTGAACGTTCTGGCGCGTGCTGAAGTGGGCGTAGCCTTTGTCATACTGGCGGGCAATAAAGGCCAGTTTGCGCATCTGCTTGGCAGAGATGTGGCCATAGGGAATGGCAACGCGCAGCATAGGCGCGTAGCGCTGTACATATAAGCCGTTCTGCAAGCGCAGTGGCAGAAATTCGTTTTCGCTTAACTCGCCAGCCAAATAGCGTTGCGTCTGGCCGCGGAACTGCTTTACGCGGTCCTCAACGAGTTGCTGATCATATTCGTCGTAGATATACATGCAGAAACCTGTGCTTGGAGCGCTGTTGGCCCCTTAACTAGTTGTGTCCCATCAGGCTAGGGCGGGCAGACAATAGCAGTTTTTGAATATGCACAAAAGGAATGTTTATCTATATCTTTAGATTGTTTTTGCACATGCAACGCACTGCTTGTGGCGCCTGCGGTAATGGTCTTAACTGAGGTTACCCGCTATGTTGGGGTAGACAAAATAATAATAGAGGATATCAATTCCATGACCGAGCATGACGTGCAAAGTGAGACTCAGCAGGACAGTCGACTGGACGCTTTTGCGGCCATCACGCTGATTTTTCTGGCTGTTGCGGTAGCGGTATTTTGGGTGAGTGGTCAGTAGCATTCCTTGTGGCGATCAGTTTACTCCTGATAGCTTCAAAACCAGCTTAACCACGCCGAGCACAATCAGTACAAAGAGTGCGGTAAAGCCTAGGCCCAGCATGATGAAGTGGCTGGGCTTGCCTTGGCTGAAATCGCGCTCGCGAGCTTTATTGCTCTGTACGCCCAATGCTGCGGCTAATACGCTCATCAAGGTGTCACGAAAGCGCATCGGGCTGGGGCTTTGCTGTTCTTGTTTTTCGCTCATTATTGTCTGCCCTTGTTATCAGTTGCTTGTGACTTGCAGCGTAGTTGCTAAGCAGCGGTTGGTCCAAGGGTAAGGGAGGTGTTGGCGCTAGACTCTAATGTTTACCCAGCCACGTCGGCGCCACATGATGGCAAAGATGATTGAGGTCATGCAGCGATATAACGTCTGCAGCAACCAGACAGCCAGCAGGCCACCGCCCAGCAGCGGGCCAATAACGTAGGCGCAAGGCAAGAACAGCAGCCACTGACTGCCCAGGTTAACGCTCATCACCGTACGACTTGCGCCAGCGCCGAGTAGAGCCTGAGTTAATACAAGGGCTGTGGCATCCAGGCTCATGCCAATGCCGGTGATGCGCAGTGGCCACTCGCCCAGTGCAATCAGTTGCGGATCCTGAGTGAAAATACTCAGGACCAGATGCGGCGCGAGCCAGAAGGGTATGCCCATCAGGAACAGTGACACTATGGCGACCCGCACCACATCCCAGCCCCAGCGGTAGGCGTCGTCTGGTTTGCGTGCGCCGAGGCTATGGCTGACCAATGTGGTGGCGGCCATGCCCAGACCGACGCCGGGCAGTATCAGAAACAGTGCCAGGTTAATCAATACATGAGCTACTGCGAGCTCGTCGGTGCCAATCTGCGCAATAATCCAGAACAGCATGGTGATGCCTGAGGCAAAGAAGAACTGCTGTAAGGAGTTTGGTGTGGCCAATCTCAGCATGGCGCTGATGCCCTTCCAGCGGGGGCGGGCACGGAGAAAACCGTGCTCTCGACCTGCGTGCCAGGTCACCAGGAAATAGAGCGCTGCGCCGAATAGCATGGCGATTGCAGTGCCTAGTCCTGAGCCCTCTGCACCCAATTCAGGCATGCCGAAGCGACCAAAGATTAGCCCGTAGCTAATGAATACGTTTGCCAGGTGCATGACGATCAAAATCTGCAGGTACATGCCGGAGCGATGTATGCCGTTCCAGTAACCGCGAAAGGCAAAATTGAATCCGACGGCAACGATGGCGAGGGTGCGCCATTGGAAGTAGCTGGCGCCAATGCCAATAACGGCGGGATCATCCGCCAGGAGGTGGATGATGTTACCAGCTTGGGTCCAGCACAGCAGGGTGAGCGGTAGTGCAATGAGCAACGCGATCAACAGGCCTTCGTTCAGCGGACCGGCGATCAGGTCGGTACTGCCTTCGCCTTTGCGCCTGGCGACCATCGCTTGCACCCCGGCACCCAGGCCCATGACCAAAGCGACGGCCATAAAGTTGGCATAGCTGCCAAGCCCGACACCGGCGAGCGCCTGACTGCCCAGACTGCCCACCATGGCGGCGTCAACCAGATTTAAAACACTTTGGCTGAGCATCCCGCCCATAATGGGCAAGCCGAGGATGCCGATACTTTTTAGGCGGCTCGCATCTGGAAGCAGTGCCATTGATTAGGTGTCGTAGCTGAGATTGGGTGCCAGCCAGCGTTCAACTGTTTCTTGACTATCGCCCTTGCGAGCGGCGTATGACTCAACCTGGTCGCGCGTAATTTTGCCCACAGCGAAGTACTGGCTTTGCGGGTGTGCGAAGTACCAGCCGCTGACTGCCGCTGCTGGGAACATGGCAAAGTGCTCGGTAAGCGTCACGCCGGACTCGCCCTGCGGGTCGAGCAGCTTGAATAGCGTCGCTTTTTCGGTGTGGTCGGGACAGGCTGGGTAGCCGGGAGCAGGGCGTATGCCTTGATATTTCTCACGGATCAGGTCGTTATTTTGCAGCGCCTCGTCAGGGGCATAGCCCCAGTGTTTGCGGCGTACTTCCTGATGCAACCATTCAGCACAAGCTTCCGCCAGACGGTCAGCCAGTGCTTTGACCATAATCGAGTTGTAGTCGTCACCCTTGTCCTGATAAGCCTTGGCGACTTCTTCTGCGCCGATCCCGGCGGTGGTAATAAAGCCGCCCACGTAGTCGGTTTTGCCACTGTCTTTAGGGGCGACAAAATCAGCTAGTGAAAAGTTGGGCTTAGCGTCTGGCTTGATAGTTTGCTGACGCAAATGATGCAGTGTTGCCATTGGCTCGCCAGCGTCATCGTAGAGCTCAATGTCATCATGGTTGACCTGATTGGCTGGCCAGAAGCCAAACACTGCGCGAGCGGTGATGGATTGGTTGTCGATAAGTTGCTTGAGCATGGCCTGGGCGTCGGCGAACAGGGATCGCGCAGCTTCGCCGACAATCTCGTCGTCAAGAATGCGCGGGTATTTGCCAGCCAGATCCCAGGATATGAAGAAGGGCGTCCAGTCGATGTACTCTGCCAATACGTTGAGATCGATCTTGTCGAGTACCTGCACTCCTTTTACCTGCGGCGCAGGCGGCTGGTAGCTTTGCCAGTCCAGTTTTGGAGCCTGCTCGACTGCCTGCGCATAGCTCAGATAGCTGGTGCGTGCGCTGCGGTTGGCTGTGCGCTCGCGCACCACGGCGTAGTCTTCACGAATCTGCTTGATGTAGTTCGGCTTGAGTTCTTTGGACAGCAATGTGGTCGCAACGCCGACTGCGCGTGAGGCGTCTGTGACATAAATCACGGCATCATTCTGGTATTTCGGCTCAATCTTGACCGCAGTGTGGGCTTTGGAGGTGGTGGCGCCGCCAATCATCAGCGGTAGATAAAAGTCTCGCCGTTGCATTTCGCGGGCGACATGTACCATCTCGTCCAATGATGGGGTGATCAGGCCGGACAGGCCGATGATGTCGCATTTCTCGTCGATGGCCGTTTGCAGGATCTTGTCCGCCGGTACCATCACGCCCAGGTCAACAATGTCGTAGCCGTTACAGCCCAGCACTACGCCGACAATGTTTTTGCCGATGTCATGGACGTCGCCCTTGACCGTGGCCATCAGGATTTTACCTTTGGCTTCCGGCGTATCGCCCTTTTCCTCTTCAATGAAGGGGATCAGGTGAGCAACCGCCTGTTTCATGACGCGGGCAGACTTGACCACTTGTGGCAGGAACATCTTGCCGGAGCCAAACAGGTCGCCGACCACGTTCATGCCAGCCATCAGCGGGCCTTCGATTACCTCGATCGGGCGCTTGCTTTGTTGGCGGGCTTCTTCGGTATCCTCAACGATCCATGCGGTAATGCCCTTGACCAGCGAGTGCGAAAGGCGAGCGTTGACTTCCCAGTTACGCCATTCCTCGGTTTCCGCTTCTTTAACGCTGCCGTCGCCTTTGTACTTATCGGCGATCTCCAGCAGGGCTTCGGTGCCGTTGTCGGTCCGGTTGAGTACTACATCCTCAACGCAGTCGCGCAGTTCGGCTGGAATCTGATCATAGATTTCCAGCTGACCGGCATTGACGATGCCCATCGACAGCCCGTTCTTGATTGCGTGGAACAAAAAGACCGAGTGGATGGCTTCACGCACCGGGTTGTTGCCACGGAAGGAAAAGGAGACGTTGGAAACGCCGCCGGACGTCAGTGCATGGGGCAGGTTGTCCCGGATATAGGCACAGGCATTGATGAAATCAACGGCATAGTTGTTGTGCTCTTCAATACCGGTAGCAATCGCGAAGATGTTTGGGTCAAAGATGATGTCTTCTGGCGGAAAGCCGACTTCGTTGACCAGAATGTCATAGGAGCGCTGACAAATTTCCTTCTTGCGCGCTTCGGTATCGGCTTGGCCCTTTTCATCAAAGGCCATCACTACCACAGCAGCACCATAGCGCTTGCACAGATGAGCCTGTGCCTTGAACGCATCAACGCCTTCCTTCATAGAAATCGAGTTGACGATACCTTTACCCTGTATGCACTTCAGGCCTGCTTCGATGACCTCCCACTTTGACGAGTCAATCATGATGGGTACGCGCGAGATGTCAGGCTCGCCAGCGATCAGATTGAGGAAAGTGACCATGGCCAACTTGGAGTCGAGCATGCCCTCGTCCATGTTGATGTCGATGATCTGGGCGCCGGCTTCGACTTGCTGCAGCGCGACCTCCAGTGCCTCGGTGTAGTTGTCTTCGCGGATTAACCGGGCGAAACGTGCAGAGCCAGTAATATTGGTGCGCTCGCCGACATTGACGAAGAGTGAGCTGCGGTCAATGGTGAATGGCTCTAGACCAGACAGGCGGCATGCTTTGGGAATGTCGGGAATGGCGCGTGGCGGGTATTTGGCGACGGCTTCGGCAATTGCCTGAATGTGCCCAGGCGTGGTACCGCAGCAGCCACCAACGATGTTTAGAAAACCGGCGGCGGCAAACTCCTCGACCACTACGGCCATCTCTTCTGGCGTCTCATCGTACTCGCCAAACTCATTTGGCAAGCCGGCATTGGGGTGAGCCGAGGTATAAGTGCCGGCCTTGTTGGATAGCTCTTCCAGGTAGGGACGCAAGTCCTTCGCGCCGAGTGCGCAGTTGAGACCGACAGAGATAGGCTTGGCGTGACTGACTGAGTTCCAGAAGGCCTCGGTGGTCTGGCCAGAGAGCGTCCGGCCGGAGGCGTCGGTGATGGTGCCGGAAATCATGATTGGCAGTTCTACGCCGACGTCTTCAAATACCTGTTGCACGGCAAAGATAGCGGCCTTGGCATTGAGCGTATCGAAGATAGTTTCGATCAGGATCAGGTCTGCGCCGCCTTCGATCAGGCCACGAGTTGACTCAACATAGTTTTCAACCAGTTGATCAAAGCTGATATTGCGATAACCCGGGTTGTTTACGTCCGGTGAAATCGAGCAGGTACGGCTGGTCGGGCCGAGTACGCCGGCGACGAAGCGCGGGCGGTCAGGGGTTTCCAGTGTCTTTTCATCGCACACACGGCGAGCGAGGCGGGCGCCTTCAAGGTTCAACTCGTAGGACAGTTCCTGCATGCCGTAGTCGGCCTGAGAAACGCGAGTGGAGTTAAAGGTGTTGGTCTCGATAATATCGGCGCCAGCATCCAGATACGCCTTTTCCATGGCGCCAATGGCATCAGGGCGAGTGAGCACCAGGAGATCGTTATTACCTTTGAGATCGCTGGGCCAGTCGGCAAAACGCTCGCCGCGAAAATCGCTTTCCTCAAGCTGGTAGGCCTGAATCATGGTACCCATACCGCCGTCGAGGATCAAAATGCGCTGTTGCAGAGCCTGATGAAGAGCGGTCAAGCGAGCGGTACGGTCAGACATGGGTACTCCAAAGTTACACGCCGAAAAGCCGGCTATGATAGCACGCGCGTCAAAAACTCTGAATTGTCTCGATTGCATAGTAAAAGTGAGGGTGCTGAGGGTGTCGATAATAACCAAGTAAAAAGGTGGGACTTTATTCGTGGGCGGGCTTGCCTTACAATGGCTGTCCAAGTCATATGAGTAAGAGGCATTTCATGGCAGGCATTATTCTCACCCAATCCGCGCAGGACTATCTGGCTGACCTGTTGTCAAAGCAGGATACGGACGGTGTCGGTATTCGGGTGTTCATTACCCAGCCGGGAACGCCCTATGCCGAAACCTGCATCGCATACTGCAAGCCCGGTGAAGAAAAGCCGGAAGACCGCGTTATCCCTCTTGAGCCTTTTAATGTATGGGTTGATGCGGTCAGCGAGCCCTTTCTTGAAGAGGCGCTGGTAGATTTTGCGACCGATCGCATGGGCGGGCAGCTGACGATCAAGGCACCTAACGCCAAGGTACCTATGGTTAACGAAGACAGTCCGCTGAATGAACGTATCAATTACCTGCTGCAGACCGAGATCAACCCCGGTTTGGCGAGTCATGGTGGGGATGTGAAATTGCTCGACGTGGTCGAGGGTGGCATAGCTGTTTTGCAGTTCGGTGGCGGTTGTCAGGGATGTGGCATGGTTGATGTCACCCTCAAAGAAGGTATTGAGAAGACCCTGGTAGCGCGTATTCCTGAATTGACCGGTGTGCGTGACTCTACGGATCACACCGTTACGGAACATGCCTACTATTAAGTGATAGCCTTGTCTCGTAACGGGTAACTGCGGCTATACTGCAGGGAAAGAGATGGCGGCTTGCTATCTGCTGATGAATGTTGCGAGGCAAAAGTTATGGCTGGGGTTCTTGATACCGTCGATTCGCGTACCCGCTTGGTTGGCGAAAACCGGCTTGAAATCTTGTTGTTTCAACTATCGGGCCCCCAACTGTTTGCGCTGAACGTTTTTAAAATTCGTGAAGTGTTGACCCTGCCGGCGTTAACACAGATGCCGCAGCGGCATCCCCATGTTGTTGGGGTTATCCATTTACGCGGACAAACCATCCCGGTTATTGATCTGGCTGGGGCCATTGGCCTGCAACCCATTCCCGCGAAGTCCGACAGCACTATCATCGTCACCGAGTACAACCTGTCCGTGCAGGCCTTTTTGGTTGGCAGCGTTGATCGCATCATGAATCTGAACTGGGACACTGTTCAGCCGCCGCCAAAGGGTGCCGGCCGCGCGCATTACCTGACGGCGATCACGCGGCTGGAGAATATGCGTCTGGTTGAAATTATCGACGTAGAAAAAGTACTAGCGGAGATTGTGCCGTTTAATACCCGCGTCAGTGAAGAGTTGTTGGAAGACCCGCTGCTCACCAAGGCGCATGGTCGTGAGGTGTTGCTGGTTGACGACTCACCTACAGGTATCAATCAGTTGCGAGCCACTTTGGCTCAGCTTCATCTCAATATGCATGTTGCCACCGACGGCCTCAAAGCACTGCGCATGCTGCAGGCTTGGGCTGATGCTGGTGATGATATGACTGAGCGCTTACTGATGGTTATTACCGATGCGGAAATGCCGGAGATGGACGGTTATCGTCTCACCGCCGAAATTCGCAAGGACCCGCGTCTCAAGGATCTTCATGTGGTGCTGCATACTTCTCTATCGGGTAACTTCAATAAGGCAATGGTTGAAAAGGTGGGTTGCGACGGCTTCCTGTCCAAATTCCAGCCTGATCAACTGGTAGAAACCGTGCGCGCCCGTTTGCAGATGCTGGAGCCTTAAGGGCTTAAAACTCCAGATAGCGCTCGTGCTGGTCCATCACGCTTTGCTTGATGCCTAGCTTCTCACCGTAAATAACGGCGTAGCTCAGCACGCTCTGCACATATTTGCGTGTTTCGTCGAACGGGATAGCCTCTACCCATACGTCAGCTGGTAAGTTGCCCATACCGCGGGTCCATTGGCGTACTCGGCCGGGGCCGGCATTGTAGGCGGCCGAGGCGAGCACACGGTTGCCATTGAACTGACCGCTCAGGCGAGAAAGGTACGCAGCCCCGATGGCAATGTTGCGCTCAGGTATCAGTGCGTCGGTTGATCTGCCGTAGGGTATGTCGTATTGCCGAGCTGTTTCGCGCGCTGTTGCTGGCATGAGCTGCATCAGGCCCATGGCGCCTGCGTGCGAGCGGGCATCGGCCATAAAGGCGCTCTCCTGACGAGTAATCGCATAGACCCAGCTTGAGTTGATCTGGCGGGCCTGAGCTTGCTGCACAATGGGCTCGCGATAAGCCATCGGGAAGCGGATATCCAGGTCATCCCAATATTCGGCAATGCTGATGCCACGGATCGCAGGGAAATACCAACCCATCTCACGTGCCAGTTTTGCCTGAGCCATCAGCTCTTCGCGACTGAAGTTGTCACCAGCGTGATACCACTCGCGGCGGGCCTCGGTGAGTTCGTCGCGGGCGAGAAACTCGTAGGCGCGCTGCGTGGCTGGCAGCGCTTTGACCCGTTCCAGAAGCTGGTCTGAAACCGGTGCGCTGACGTGGTTAAGGGCGTAGGGCTGGTTGCTTCGCTCGGCTGCAAGGAAGCCATAAAAGTCGCGTTGCTCGGCCAGGTCCTTGTATTCGTTGATCAGCTCGCCAGCGTTGCTGGAGGCCAGTTGGGCGCTACGCAGCTTCCAATACCGCCAGCGGTTCTGGCTGCCCATGGATTCGGGCATCTGCTGAGTCAGTGCGTGCGCTGTCTCCCAGTTGCTGGTGCGTAATGCCAGGCGAATGCGCCACTCACTGATGTCGTCGTCTTTCATTTGCGGGTCGTTGGCCGCCATGAAGGCCAGGGCCGCAGGTTGAACTCTGCGCGCCAGGCGCACGCCGATGTCACGCGTGATGGCGAGTCGGTCTTCTTCGCTATAGGGCAGGTCTTTGTATAGCGGCCAGATGTCAAAGGCAGCACTGCTGTTGTCGCGACCGAGGCGGCGTAAGGCGACCGTTGCTATGTCGGCCAACTTGTCTGCGGGTTGGCTTGCACTGATCCGATAATTGCTACTGTCGCGCAATGCTGTGGGTTTGGTGGCGGTTTCAACGAAGCGTTCTGCCAGCTGCTTATTGCTGGACATCAGCTTGGTCAGGTAGCGCGCCAGCCCGTCCTGACGATAGAGCAAGGCAAGGCGAATGCGCTGCCATACAACATCGTCGGTGCGCCCTCCCGCTTGCTGCCAGCGAGCGAATAGCGGATCGCATGCATTGGGTTGTGAGCGGCCGACTGTCCACAGAGCTTGTGCTTCTTGCATCGCCGCCGCACTTTGGCCTTGATCCCAGCGACGCATGGTGGCTTTACACTCAAGTCCCGCGCTTTGATCCGCTGTGGTGTAGTTCTGCTCAAAGGTCGACCACTTCCCCTGGTCCGCCAGCCGGTATAGCCAGCGTGCTTTTAGGCGGTTGGCGAATGGCAGGTCGCCATAGGTGCGCAAAAATACGGTGATTTGCTCGTCTGACGCACTAGAGAAGTCTTGGTTGAGCTTGGCCAGGACCAGGTAGCCGTAAAGTGGGTAGTCACGCAGGCCGGATTCGAGCTGTCGGTAGCGGCTGGTATCGCCTTTCTCTATGGCGTCCATGGCTTGGTCATACAGCAGTCGCTGAGTATCCAGCTTGTCAGCTTCGGCGAAAAAGCTGATGAATAACAGACTGGTAGCCAGGAGGCTACGCAATACAGCGGTGCGAAAACGGATGGTGCGGTACATAGTGATCCTGCCAGGAGGGCAACAATAGCCGGGTGAGTTTCAGGTGCTCGCAGGCGGTCGCTGCGTACGGCGAACCTGGGTCCACAGCTTAGCTTTTTGCCCCGTGTTGAAAAAGGGGCAGCTGCGAATTAATGGGCATTTGTTACAGAGTGGCGCCGCTACAGGTAGAATGCCCGTCTGATTCAATCACAGGTGTGCTATGGCTCTTCTTTCCTTTACCGATGTCTCCTTGGCCTTCGGCCTCAATCCGCTACTCGACAAGGTCAGCTTTCAGCTCGATCGAGGTGAACGGGTGTGCCTGATTGGCCGCAATGGTGCGGGCAAGTCGAGCCTGTTCAGGCTGATCGACGGTGATCAGCCAGCTGATGAAGGTGAAATCTGGGCTGCTCCGGGTCTGAAAATTGGGCAGTTGCCGCAGGAACTACCCAAGGCTGACGATAAAACGGTCTATGACGTGGTCGCGGCCGGTCTGGCTGGTGTCGGAGATTTGCTCGCTGAGTATCATCATCTGATTACGGGCGATATGGGTGATGCCGAGCTTGCGCGCCTAGAGAAGGTGCAAGAGCGCCTGGAAGCCAAGGACGGCTGGCGTCTTGACCAGTTGGTGGAGACCACCCTGACGCGCCTGGGCTTGCCAGCGGACAAGGTCATGTCGGAGCTCTCTGGGGGCTGGCGTCGTCGCGTATTGCTGGCGCAGGCGCTGGTGGCAGAACCTGACGTGCTGCTGTTGGATGAGCCTACCAACCACCTGGATATTCATACTATCGCCTGGTTGGAGCAAGTGTTGTTGGATTTTCGCGGCGCGGTACTCTTTATTACTCACGACCGTCAATTTCTGCAGGCGCTGGCTACGCGTATTCTTGAGCTGGATCGTGGGCAGCTGATTGACTGGGTTGGCGACTACCGTAGTTTCCTTGAGCACAAGGAGCAGCAGCTGGCCGCTGAAGCTACCGCCAATGCGTTGTTTGATAAGAAGCTCGCGCAGGAGGAAGTATGGATTCGCCAGGGTATCAAGGCGCGGCGGACCCGTAACGAGGGTCGTGTGCGAGCGCTCAAGGCCATGCGCGATGAGCGCGCTCAGCGAATTGAGCGGCAGGGTAAGGCGAGTTTCCAACTGGAAACCGCAGACTCCTCCGGTAAGCGGGTTATTGAGGTTGAGCACATCAATTTTGCGTGGCCAGGTCGCACGCCTCTGGTGCGCGATTTGTCCGTCAACGTTATTCGTGGCGACCGTATCGGTTTGATTGGTAATAACGGTTGCGGCAAAAGTACCCTGCTCAAGCTGCTGCTCGGCAAGCTGCAGCCTGATAGCGGCAAGATCCACAGTGGCACCAAGCTGGAAGTGGCCTATTTCGATCAGCTGCGCGATCAGTTGGAGCCGGAAAAGACGGTGATCGATAATATTTCTGAAGGTCGCGACTTTATTGAAATTAATGGCGATCGTCGGCATGTCATTAGCTACCTGGGCGACTTCCTGTTCTCGCCGGAGCGCGCACGTACGCCGGTGAAGGCCTTGTCCGGTGGTGAGCGCGCACGCTTGCTGCTCGCGCGCCTGTTCAGTAAACCGGCCAATATGCTGGTGCTGGATGAGCCGACTAACGACTTGGATGTCGAGACTCTGGAGCTGTTGGAAGAGGTTCTGGCCGGTTTCGACGGTACTGTGTTGATCGTAAGCCACGACCGGGTGTTCCTTGATAACGTAGTTACCAGCAGCCTGGTATTTGAAGGTGGCGGTAAGGTACGCGAGTACGTCGGCGGTTATGCCGATTGGCTACGTCAGGGCGGGCGCATCGAAACATTGGCAGAGTGGGGCGAGGACGCCAATGCTCAGACGGAGGCCGCTGCAGAAGTCCCTGAGCCGCCAGTAGCTGCTGCGCCAGTGTCAGTGCAACCCAAAGTGAAGTTGAGCTACAAGTTGCAGCGTGAGCTGGATGCACTGCCTGAAGTTATGGAAACGCTGGAAAGCAAGCTTGAGGCCCTGCAGCAGCAGATTAGCGATCCGGCTTTCTATCAGCAGTCGCATGACGCTACTGCCAAGGTGTTGGCAGAGGTCGAGCAGAAACAGCAGGAGCTCGATCTGGCTATGGAGCGTTGGGCGGAATTGGAAGAGCAAGCTGGCGGCTAAGTCGTCAGGGTTAAGCGGCAAGCAGTGGGTGTTGGCTTGGGGTTTCAGCTTTAAATTGGCTGGTTGCGCGACACTTTCAGGTGTAAGTGTCGCGCAGGCTGACTTAGGCTGTGGCTTGAAGCTTGAAGCTTGAAGCTTCTGGCTCGTGCTTTAGCTTTTTTTGCCCAGGCGTACGGCTATGACATCGCAGGGTGCGCCGTGCAATACATCGTTGGCTGTCGAGCCCAGTAACAGGGCCAGGCCGTGGCGTCCGTGACTACCCACTACTATCAGGTCGCAGGACTGCTCTTCCGTCACGCGATGGATCTCTTGGCGCGGATGGCCGAAGGCTATCTGTAGGCGATCATCTGGTAATCCATAATCGGCAGCGAACATCTGCATCCGTTCCTTGGCTTGCTCAAATTGCTGTTGCTGGAGCATGGACAGGTCCATCGGCACGTCTCCGCCATAGGCCATTGCCAGTGGTTCTACCACGTGCAGCAGAGACAGCTTGGCATCCAGTGCCTTCGCAAGCTTCATTGCGTGATCGGCCACTTCGCGACATTCTTCTATCAGATCCACGGCCACCAGCACGTGTGAGTACAGCATCGGCATCTCTCCTTTTTTCTTCGGATACTAGCAGTGTTGCCGCCTTGCGTGCAGCCTGTTTTGCTTAACATCATGACTGAGCATAGCGCTGTTGCAGGGCTGGGCATAGTGCTTCGAAGTCCCGTCTTTTTTTCATTCGTTATAGTGCGCCTTGGTGGTTTGTGGTGTGCATGGCGCCTGCTACAGTAGGGGTTTGCGGTACCTGATTTGATCTTTTTGGTGATTCTTGGTTGCTTGCCGGTGTCGTCAATTAACTTATTGTTTTATAGGTATAAAATACTCCTCGGTTACTGGTTTCGCGGCTTTTTCGCGATACGGCCTATTGGCAGGCAGATTGACAAGAGCGGGCTTTTGACAGAAGGTGTGCGCACCCGAATCAAACGGCCGTATGAATTTTTTATTCATCGTTTCCCCGATTATCGGGATCGTTCATGACATCAGTTGTTCGCTGGCGCCAAGCTGGCGAAGGCGACTGGTGTTTCTCATGTGCTTTCATAGCGTGGAGATCAGTTGATGATTTACGAAGGTAAAGCCATCACGGTTCAAGGTCTTGAAGACGGCATCGTCGAGCTCAGATTTGATCTGCAGGGCGAGTCAGTCAACAAGTTCAACAGCGCCACACTGTCCGAGTTGCAAGCGGCAGTCGAGGCCATTCAAAACAACAGTGATGTGAAGGGCGTTATCGTCACCAGTGGCAAGGGCGTGTTCATCGTCGGCGCCGACATCACCGAGTTCGTTAACACCTTCAAGTTGCCAGAAGAAGATCTGGTCGCCGGTAACCTGGAGGCCAACAAGATTTTCAACGCGTTTGAAGACTTGAATGTGCCAACGGTTGCTGCGATCAATGGCATGGCGCTGGGTGGTGGTCTGGAAATGTGTCTGGCTGCGGATTTCCGCGTTATGGCCGCCAGCGCCAAAATCGGCTTGCCAGAAGTCAAATTGGGTATCTACCCCGGCTTCGGCGGCACCGTCCGTCTGCCACGCTTGATCGGCGTAGACAACGCGATTGAGTGGATTTGCGGTGGTGCTGAACAGCGCGCTGACAAAGCATTGAAAATGGGTGCTGTGGATGCGGTTGTTGCCGATGACAAGCTGATGGAGGGCGCGCTGGACATCATCAAGCGTGCTTTGTCCGGCGAGCTTGACTATAAGGCCAAACGTCAGCCCAAACTGGAAAAGATCAAGCTCAACACCATCGAGCAGATGATGGCGTTCGAAACCTCCAAGGGTTTCGTTGCTGGTCAGGCGGGTCCTAACTATCCGGCGCCCGTTGAAGCGATCAAGACCATTCAGAAAGCGGCCAACCACGGCCGTGAGAAAGCGCTGGAAATCGAAGCTGCCGGTTTTGCCAAGCTGGCCAAGACTGATGTCGCTGCAAGCCTGGTGGGTCTGTTCTTGAATGATCAGGCGCTGAAGCACAAAGCCAAACAGTACGACAAGCAAGCTGATGACGTGAAGCTGGGCGCCGTTTTGGGTGCTGGTATCATGGGTGGCGGTATTGCTTACCAGTCAGCTGTTAAGGGCACGCCCATCCTGATGAAGGATATCCGCGAAGAGGGTATTCAGCTGGGTCTGGACGAAGCCTCGAAGTTGCTCGGCAAGCGTGTGGCCAAGGGCCGTATGAAGCCTGAGCAAATGGCCAAGGCGCTTAACGCGATTCGTCCAACCATGTCTTATGGCGACTTCAAGGAAGTCGACATCGTGGTTGAAGCGGTTGTTGAGAACCCAAAGGTCAAGCATGCAGTGCTGGCTGAGGTAGAAGAGTATGTTCGCGAAGACGCGATCATCGCATCCAATACCTCTACCATCTCCATCACTTATCTCGCGCAGGCGCTCAAGCGTCCTGAAAACTTCTGCGGCATGCATTTCTTCAATCCGGTACACATGATGCCGCTGGTTGAGGTTATTCGTGGCGAGAAGTCCAGTGATAAGGCGATCGCTACTACCGTTGCCTATGCCAAGAAAATGGGCAAGACGCCGGTTGTGGTCAATGACTGCCCAGGCTTCCTGGTCAACCGCATTCTGTTCCCTTATTTCGGCGGCTTCGCGCGTCTGATCAATATGGGTGCCGATTTCCAGCGCGTTGACAAGATCATGGAAAAATTCGGCTGGCCCATGGGTCCCGCGTACCTGATGGACGTAGTTGGCATGGATACCGGTCACCACGGCCGTGATGTCATGGCTGAGGGTTATCCCGATCGTATGGCTGACACCACCAAGACTGCGGTCGACGTGATGTATGAAGCCAACCGTCTGGGTCAGAAGACCGGCAAGGGCTTCTATGCCTACGAGCTCGACAAGAAAGGCAAGACCAAGAAGGTTGTTGATCCGCAAGCCTACGAGCTGCTCAAGCCGGTGGTGCTGGAACAGCGCGAGTTCACCGATCAGGAAATTCTCGAGATCATGATGGTTCCGCTGTGCCTGGAGACTGTACGTTGCCTGGAAGACGGCATCGTCGAGTCGGCAGCAGATGCGGACATGGGTCTGATCTACGGTATTGGCTTCCCGCCCTTCCGCGGTGGCGCTCTGCGCTATATCGATACCATTGGTGTGGCCGAGTTTGTGGCCATAGCGGATAAATACGCCGAGTTCGGCGCCATGTATGCCCCAACTGAAAAGTTGCGTGAAATGGCGAAGACCGGTCAGAAATTCTTCGGTTAACCGCGGAACGTACAGAGCGAGAGTAAATCTATGAGCCTGAATCCGAGAGACGTCGTTATTGTCGACTTCGGCCGCACCCCGATGGGCCGTTCCAAGGGTGGTATGTACCGCAACGTGCGTGCCGAAACCCTGTCAGCTAACCTGATTACCGGTGTGCTGGCGCGGAATCCGAAGATCGATCCGGCAGAAGTTGAAGATGTAATCTGGGGCTGTGTAAACCAGACCCTGGAGCAGGGCTGGAACATTGCCCGCATGGCATCACTGATGACCCCGATCCCGCACACCAGTGCAGCGCAGACGGTCAGCCGTCTGTGCGGCTCATCCATGAGCGCACTGCACACTGCGGCGCAGGCAATCATGACCGGTAACGGTGATGTGTTCGTCGTAGGTGGTGTTGAGCACATGGGGCACGTCAGCATGATGCACGGGGTTGATCCAAATCCTGAGCTATCGCTGTATGCTGCCAAGGCCTCCGGCATGATGGGCCTGACAGCTGAAATGCTGGGCAAGATGCACGGCATCACCCGCGAGCAGCAGGATGCCTTCGGTGAGCGTTCGCACCGTCTGGCACACAAGGCAACGGTTGAAGGTAACTTCAAGGACGAGATCATTCCGATGGAAGGCCATGATGAAAATGGCTTCCTGAAGGTGTTCACGACTGACGAAACCATTCGCCCGGAAACCACCCTGGAAAGCCTGGCTGCACTGCGCCCGGCGTTTAATCCCAAGGGCGGAACCGTCACTGCAGGTACGTCGTCGCAGATTACTGACGGCGCCTCCTGCATGATCGTGATGTCGGCTGAGCGGGCACAGGCCCTGGGCCTGGAGCCTCTGGCAGTTATTCGCTCCATGGCGGTTGCTGGTGTTGATCCGGCGATCATGGGTTACGGTCCAGTACCTGCGACCAAGAAAGCCCTTAAGCGTGCGGGCATGAGCATTGGCGACGTTGACTTCGTTGAACTTAACGAAGCGTTCGCTGCTCAGGCGCTGCCGGTCCTGAAGGATCTGAAGTTGCTTGACCAGATGGAGCAGAAGGTAAACCTGCACGGCGGCGCTATTGCCCTGGGTCACCCCTTCGGCTGTTCCGGTGCGCGTATTTCCGGCACCCTGCTGAATGTTATGAAGCAGAATAACGGCACTATTGGTATCTCGACCATGTGTATTGGTCTGGGCCAAGGTATCACCACTGTCTTTGAGCGTGTCTAACAAGATCAGGGTGTGACCATAGCCGAGGCCATGTGCCTCGGCTTTTTTATGGCTGAGCGGCTGTGTAGACACCCGCTAAACTGAATTGAGGACTTGTTTATGCGCCCCGGACGTTATCGGCACTATAAAGGAAAGGATTACGAGGTTATTGGTCTCGCGACACATTCTGAAACCGAAGAGTCGTTGGTTGTATATCGCACGCTTTACGGCAATTTTGACCTATGGGTTCGGCCGCAGGCGATGTTTGAAGAAAGGGTAGAGGTTGACGGCAAAGTATATCCGCGCTTTACCTTTGTCAGCGAAGACGTGTAGGCTCTGGCCCCTCCGAGTGGCTACCACAGCCTTTCTTTGATGGTGCTGCGCAGTTTAGTGGGCCATTCAATCAGCTTGAGTCAGGAAAACGATTACCTATGGGAAAAGCACTGGTCATTGTGGAATCACCGGCCAAAGCCAAGACAATCAACAAGTATCTTGGTAATGATTTCATTGTGAAGTCTAGCATCGGTCATATTCGCGATCTGCCCACTAGCGGCAGCGCCAAGACCGACAGCAAACCCAAGGGTGGCCGTAAGGCCGCACCCGCCAGCGAGCAGGAAAAACAGGCCAAAGCGCGCGCGCAACTAGTCAAACGTATGGGTGTTGACCCGGACAATGGTTGGGCGGCGCATTACGAGATTTTGCCTGGCAAGGAAAAAGTCGTCGACGAATTGCGCCGGTTGGCCAAAGACGCCGACACGGTTTATCTCGCAACGGATTTGGACCGCGAGGGGGAGGCGATTGCCTGGCACCTGCGGGAAAGTATCGGTGGTGATGAAAGTCGCTATAAGCGAGTAGTGTTTAATGAGATCACCAAGAAAGCGATTCAGGAGGCATTTGCCAAGCCAGGTCAGCTGGATCTGAACCGTGTTAATGCCCAGCAGGCGCGTCGTTTTCTCGATCGCGTGGTCGGCTATATGGTTTCGCCGTTGCTATGGCAGAAGATTGCCCGCGGCTTGTCAGCAGGCCGGGTGCAGTCGGTTGCCGTAAAGCTCATCTCGGATCGGGAGCGTGAGATTCGCGCCTTCATTCCGGAAGAGTTCTGGGAGATTCACGCTCAGCTACACACGCCCAAGGCTGAAGCAGTGCGTTTCGAGGTGGTTAAGCAGGCTGGAGAGGCCTTCAGGCCGACTGCAAAGGCGCAGGCTGATGCTGCCTTGGCTTTGCTTGAAAAAGCCGACTACCGCGTTCTCAAGCGTGAGGATAAGCCAACCAGCTCTCGCCCCAACGCACCTTTTATTACCTCCACGCTGCAACAGGCTGCCAGTACCCGCCTGAGCTTCAGCGTGAAGAAAACCATGATGATGGCCCAGCGGCTCTATGAAGCGGGTTACATCACCTACATGCGTACCGATTCGACCAATCTTTCAGCTGATGCGGTCACCATGGCGCGCGGCTATATTGAAAAGACCTTCGGCAAGGATTACCTGCCAGAGAAGCCGAATTCCTATAGCAGCAAGGAAGGTGCGCAGGAAGCCCACGAGGCTATCCGCCCCTCCGACGTAAAGCTGAAGCAGGCTGACCTCAAGGGCATGGAACGTGATGCCGAGCGTCTGTATGAGCTGATCTGGCGCCAGTTTGTCGCCTGCCAGATGACGCCTGCCAAATATCTTTCCACCAGCATTCAGGTTGGTGCAGGTGATTTTGAGTTGCGCGCCAAGGGCCGTATTCTCAAGTTTGACGGTTACACCAAGGTACTGCCACCGCAAGGTAAGGGTGGCGAGGATGAGGTGCTGCCTGATATCAAGGTTGACGACGTATTGGCTCTGCAGGCGTTGGAGCCCAAGCAGCATTTTACCAAGCCGCCAGCGCGCTACGCTGAAGCCAGTCTGGTAAAAGAGCTGGAAAAGCGCGGTATTGGTCGCCCATCTACTTATGCATCAATCATCTCGACTATTCAGGATCGCGGTTATGTAACGCTGAATAATCGACGTTTTTACGCCGAAAAAATGGGCGATATTGTCACTGAGCGTTTGGGTGAGAGTTTCCCGAACCTGATGGACTATGGCTTTACTGCGCGCATGGAAGAGTCGCTGGATGACGTCGCTCAGGGTGAGGTTGTCTGGAAGCAGGTGTTGGATGATTTTTATGCGGACTTCAGTGCCAAGCTGAAAGTAGCCTCGTCCACGGATGACGAGCGGGGTATGCGGGCCAATCAGCCCACTCAGACCGATATCGCCTGTCAGGCATGCGGTCGGCCAATGATGATTCGCACTGCTTCTACCGGTGTATTCCTGGGTTGCTCAGGCTATGCGCTGCCGCCCAAGGAGCGTTGCAAGGAAACCATTAATCTGGTGCCTGGTAACGAAGTCGCTGCCGATGATGATGAGGGCGAGTCTCGGGTTTTGCGCGCCAAGCGTAGATGCCCTATCTGCAGTACGGCCATGGACAGTTACCTGGTTGATGAGAAGCGTAAGCTACACGTATGCGGTAATAATCCCGACTGTAGTGGCTTTGAAATCGAACAAGGTCAGTTCAAGATCAAGGGCTATGACGGTCCGGTTCTGGAGTGTGACAAGTGCGGCAGCGAAATGCAGCTGAAGACAGGACGCTTCGGTAAGTATTTTGGTTGCACTAACAGCGAGTGCAAGAATACGCGCAAGCTGCTCAAGAGCGGTGAAGCGGCTCCTCCCAAGATGGATCCGGTCAAAATGCCTGAGCTGCAGTGCGAGAAGGTCGATGACGTCTATATCTTGCGCGATGGTGCTTCTGGTTTGTTTCTCGCTGCCAGCCAGTTCCCCAAAAATCGGGAAACGCGCGCGCCCCTGGTCAAAGAGTTGCTGCCGCACAAAGACGAGATTGACCCCAAGTATCATTTCCTGATGGGCGCGCCAGTCGCTGATCCGGACGGTAATCCTACTGTTGTGCGTTACAGTCGCAAGACCAAAGAGCAATATGTGCAAAGTGAAATTGAGGGCAAGCCAAGTGGCTGGCGAGCTTTTCATGACGGTAAAAAATGGTCGATAGATGATGGCCGCAAGAAACCCAAGCGCTGAGGTGGCTCTTCATGGCTAATGAAGTTTATACCCGTACCAATCAGGCCCTGTTCTTTGCACGCAGGGCTATTGATGCTTGGGCTGAAGCGGCCAACTCCGGTGCCATCGATGCGTCAAGCCAGACTCAGTACCACCGTGAGCACGCCATATTTCACCTGTATCGAGGTGTGTTAGCGGTGGTGCATGAGGTGGCTGACCGCTATCGCTGGCCGTTGGTTGAACTGCGTCAAGTGGAGGCTGCCTTGTCTCCAGCGGTGGTGGCGCGCTTCCCTGGGCCGGAGCTGGCCGAGTTAACTGAAATGGCTGATAGCCGCGATACTTGGCTAGCCAAGCTTATTGCGGCCTGGCAGCAGCTTCAGGCGCCTCCTGTTCCTGAGGCCTCTGCGCCTGCCGAGACGCTGATTGCGAGCACCGCGGTAAAGCGAGCGGAGTGGTCTTTGGAGGATGCTAACGAAGCTTGCATTGCTCTCAACGAGCGTGTGCGCAGCTACCGGGAAGGCATGCTTGAGTGGTAGTCGGGCTGCGGTAGATGGTGCGCTATGGTATACTGCGCGCCTGCACTACAGGAGACCAGATTAGATGCCTTCACCCTTTCTTGAAATCGTTGAGCTGGATAATGGCAAGGTCGCTCTGCGTCGCTCCGACGAAGAGGGCGAGCCATTGCTGGTGATCGAGTTCTCGGTTGACGCCAAAGATTACCTTCAGGGCAACTACATTGAAGTAGCCAAGGCCATGATTAGTGCTGGTATGCAAGCAGCCGGGCAGATTATGGATGAGGAAGAGGACGAGCATATCCCTGAGGATCGTGTTCTCCACTGAGCGGATTTCAGCTGGCACGGAGTTAGCGCAACTAATGCGTTGCTAGTTAGGTCGCTCCGCAGTGTGTTGGCTGGAGACTTGAATCGTGTTTCTGCCAGTCGCAGCTGAATAAAAAGGCCAGAGATAATGTCTCTGGCCTTTTTGTTTGTCACGCGGCTTGAAGTCGGATGTTGAGGCTGCGGCAGTGGCCGGCTTGCGCTGCACGCCCGAGGCGTGGGGCAGTGCTGCTGTCGGGTAGTAGCCAGCTGACGACAGTATGGCTTCCACCTAGTTTGAGCAGGTCGCAGCATAGTTTGGTGACGTCCATGCCTGGCTTGGAGCGAACGATCATGATTCGCTCGGGGTCTAGGTCGGCATTGCGCAGCCACTGATTACTCAGGCTGGCGGGTGGGTCGATCAGGGTAAGCCACAACGGGGCTGCATTGTTGCTGAGATCACGCAGTACGGGAGCAAGCCATTGCAGGCACTGGCGGGCAGCACCCTGCAAGCTGATTTCGCTGTAGCCGTACTCCTGTTCTTCTGTTGAAGACAGCGGTTTGGGCTGCTGCAAACGGGCAAACTGGTTGTGCTCCATACGTGTTGCCATCAAGGCGTTATGAAACAGATCAGCTTGGGTCAATGTCTGTTGGTCAGGGCGGGCGTACTGCATTCTCAGCTCCTCAGCGACGGATTACACCGACGCTCAAACCTTCAATGGTAAGTTCCTGTTCTGCCAGATTGACTACAATCGGCTTGAATTCGGGGTTCTCTGCATGCAAGGACACCTTGCGTCCTTGCTTCTGAAAGCGCTTAACCGTGACCTCATCACCGATACGCGCTACGACTATCTGGCCATTACGCGCCTCTGTGGTGCGATGAACGGCCAGCAAGTCACCATCCATGATGCCAATGTCCTTCATGCTTTCACCTTGTACGCGCAACAGAAAGTCCGCGCGTGGGTGGAAGAAACCAGGGTCAATGCGACAATGATCTTCGATGTTCTCGAGTGCCAGTACTGGTGCCCCGGCAGCTACTCGACCGATAACCGGTAGGCGGTCTTCACTGGCTTCCGGCTCGCCTTCAGGCAGTCGGATGCCTCGTGAGGCGCCAGGAATCATCTCGATTGCGCCTTTACGCGCCAGGGCGCGCAAGTGATCCTCTGCAGCGTTGGGCGATTTGAAGCCCAATGTCTTGGCAATATCTACTCGAGTGGGCGGATAGCCGTTGCTATCCATATATTCCTTGATAAAGGCCAGTACCTGCTGTTGTCTTGCGGTTAGCTTCTGCATTGGGTAGAGCCTGTTTTTTTATCCAGTAGCTGTGATTATATACAGTTGTTCTGCTTCGGCAACCCCTGTTTAGGATATTCAGCCTTCGTATTCTTTGCTGTGCCGATTAAGGTTGCGCCGAGTGGTCCCAAACAGGGTTGACAATTAAATCGTTTTAAACGTATGTTTGAATCAAATGTCAACACCTTGGAGAGCCCTGATGGCGCAGTCTGATACCGTTAAGCGCATATTGGATGCAGCTGAGCAGCTGTTCGCAGAGAAAGGCTTTGCTGAAACGTCTTTGCGCCTGATTACGAGCAAGGCAGGCGTCAATCTCGCTGCAGTCAATTATCACTTCGGGTCGAAAAAATCGCTCATCCAAGCTGTTTTTGTGCGTTTCCTGGATCCCTTTGTGAGTAGTCTCGAGCGCGAGCTGGATGAACACGAACAGCGTGGTGATCTGCGGCAACTTAGCCTGGAAGGCTTGCTGGAAATGCTGGTAGACCAGGCGCTGACGGTCAAGCCGCGTAGCGGCAATGATCTCTCTACCTTTATGCGTCTTTTGGGGTTGGCGTTCAGTCAGAGCCAGGGGCATCTGCGTAAGTATCTGGCCGAAGTGTATGGCAAGGTCTTTCAGCGCTATATGTCACTGGTTGGCGGCACTGTGCCGAATGTTCCAGCGCCTGAGCTTTTCTGGCGCGTGCATTTCATGTTGGGAACTGCCGCATTCACCATGTCCAGCATGAAGGCGCTCCGCGCTATAGCCGAGGCTGAGTTCGCGGAGCATCGTGCGGTCGATCAGGTGCTGCGTTTGATGGTGCCTTTCCTCGCTGCTGGCATGCGCGCAGATACGCTGCCTGCAAAGCGCGAGACGATCGAAAGCGCGGTGGTTTAGCTTTTACGCTCTTACCTATAGGTGGCTGATCCGTTATCGTGTGCGCTGGTAACGGAGTTGATCATGCAGTTGGACCATATTCATATCTCTATCGCAGCACAGCAGCTCACGGGTTTTCAGGCCGGTAAGGTTGTCTGTTGCTATCCTGTCTCTTCGGCGCTCAATGGCTTGGGCGAGCGCTCCGGCTCCGGATGCACTCCGCGTGGTGAGCACCGCGTTCGCGCCCGCATCGGTGCTGGTCAGCCACTGGGTAGTGTTTATATCGGCCGTCGTCCGACCGGCGAGGTATGGACGCCGGAGCTGGCTGCTGCTAATCCCCAGCGTGACTGGATACTCACGCGTATTCTCTGGTTGTGCGGCAATCGGCCTGGTTTCAACCGAGGCGGGCAGGTCGATTCGCAGCGCCGCTACATATACCTGCATGGCACCGGAGATGATCAGCCGATGTGTGAGCCGCTTTCGCATGGCTGCATTCGGCTGCGCAACGAAGATATGCTGGAACTGTTCGACAGCACACCGGTCGGTTGTACTGTTCAGATTGACGCCGCCTGAGCAGGCGCTGCGTTTCCCTTTGTCAGGAGGTGGTTGCTTGAAACAAGGTTCTTTGATGCTGGATCTGCCAGGCCTATGGCTTGAGCCTGAGGATCGGCAATTGCTGCGCCAGCCAGAAGTGGGCGGCATGATTCTATTTGCACGTAACACGGAGTCGCCCGCTCAAGTACGCGAGTTGGTTGCTTCCATTCGCGCGGTGCGCCCCGACATGTTGATTGCTATCGACCAGGAGGGGGGGCGCGTGCAGCGCCTGCGTCGAGGTGTGCAGCGTCTTCCTGCGTTGGCAGACATTGCGTTCAAGGGCGGCGATCAAGCCGCAGCGGCGGCGCGCAGTGCCGCCTGGTTGATGGCAACCGAGATGCTGGCGTGCGGCATTGATATCAGCTTTGCCCCGGTACTGGATCTGGATCACGGCCGCAGTCAGGTCATTGGCAGTCGCTCTCTGGGCGGCAATCCGGAACAAGTGAGTTTTCTTGCCAGCGCCTACATCGATGGCCTTGCGCAGGCTGGAATGGCGGCTACCGGTAAGCACTTTCCCGGGCATGGCTGGGCTGAAGCCGACTCGCATTTTGCGCTGCCTGTAGATGAGCGAAGCGAAGCGCAGATCCGCGAGCTGGATCTCAAGCCTTTTGCTCTGCTGGCCAGCCAATTGGGCGGTATTATGCCTGCCCATGTTGTGTACTCTCAGGTGGATTCGTTGCCGGCGGGATTTTCCCGTTACTGGCTGCAAAACGTTTTGCGTGAGGAGCTTGGTTTCGCCGGTGTGATATTCAGTGACGACCTCTCTATGGCCGGTGCCCACGCGGTTGGCGGGATTCCGCAGCGTATTGATGCTGCGGTCGCCTCGGGTTGTGACATGTTGCTGATTTGCAATGATAGAGCGGCAGCGGAAGAGGGGCTTTTGCATGCGCAGCGATTAGGTCTGCAGGCACCGGCTAATATTGCAGCCATGTTGGCTCGCCGCACTGTGCCTATCGATTACAAGGCAAGTCCTGAGTGGGGCATGCATTATTCATTACTGAGAGGATTGGGCCTGGTTTGATGGACAGCATCGATGAACTGACCGCAAAACTTAATATGGAGCAACTGCCGCTTATTGGCGAAGCCTGGATGTATCAGGTTTTTGCCGTGGTGTTATGTGCTTTGGTGGCCGCTTACGTGGTGAAGCTCATTCTTGATCGCCTGGAGCGCAGGGCCGAGCTCACTACTAATATGTGGGACGATGCCCTGGTATATGCGGCGCGTCGTCCTGCCTGGGTCCTGATCTGGTCTATGGGGTTGATGTGGGCAGCAAGAATTACTGCCAATGAAATGGACGAGGGTTTAGCCGATGTGCTGGATCAATGTCAGCGCATCCTGCTCATAGTGCTGTTGTGTTGGTTTATTTTGCGCTTGATGAAGGAAGTCGAAAAGCGTCTGGTTGACACTCGTTACCGACAGAAGCCAGTCGATAAGACTACCGTCAATGCGGTCGGTAAGTTGCTACGTGCTTCGGTGATCATCACCGCTACCCTGGTTGTTCTGCAATCGCTGGGTTATAGCGTTTCCGGCGTGATGGCATTTGGTGGTATCGGTGGTATTGCTGTTGGTTTTGCTGCCAAGGATCTGCTGGCCAACTTTTTTGGCGGTCTTATGGTCTTCCTGGATCGACCTTTTGCGGTGGGCGACTGGGTGCGCTCCCCTGATCGCGACATCGAAGGGACGGTAGAACATATCGGCTGGCGTCTTTCGCGCATCCGTACCTTTGATAAGCGTCCGCTCTACGTACCGAACTCCATTTTCAATAATATTGTGGTGGAGAATCCATCACGGATGAGCCATAGGCGTATCTACGAGCATCTGGGTATCCGCTATGCTGACGTTGGTCAAATGGAGCCCATCGTGCAAAAAGTGCGCGATATGCTGAAGGAACACGAGGATATTGATCAGGAACAGACGCAGATGGTGTTCTTTGATCGCTGTGCGCCGTCATCTGTCGACTTCTTTATCTATTGTTTTACTACGCCGGTCTGGGCTGAGTACCACCGCGTAAAAGAGGACATACTGCTGAAGATATTGGCGATCATTAATGATCACCAGGCTCAGGTGGCGTTTCCTACCTCTACCTTGCATCTGCCGGACCCTTTGGCTCTGCATACTGAGAGGCAGAGTGCCGAAGGCGCTAGCCAAGGCTCCGCTGAATCCTCTGGTCGGAGCAGTTCATGAGTATCTGGGGTGTTATTGGCGGGACCGGGTTAACCGAGTTGGAAGGTGTCGAACTCTTGGGAGAGGACTGGCCGGAAACACCGTTCGGTAAGCCTTCAGCGCCTTTGGTTCATGGTCGTATTGGCGCGCAGGACGTGGTGTTTCTCGCGCGTCACGGCAAGCCCCATCGTATCCCGCCGCACAGGGTGAATTATCGCGCCAATCTATGGGCGTTGCAGGCTGCCGGGGTAGAACAGGTAGTTGCTGTGAACGCCGTCGGTGGTATTCATCCAGAGCTCAAGGCGGGCACTTTTTGTGTACCTGATCAGGTGATTGATTACACCTGGGGTAGGGCGCCCAGTTTCTTTGAAGATGATCTGGAGCATGTGGTACATATTGATTTTTCGTGGCCTTATGATGCTGATCTGACTCAGCGCCTGGTGCGCATTCTGCGCGAGCAGGGGTTAGCTCATATGCCGAAAGGGGTTTATGCGGCTACGCAGGGGCCTCGCTTGGAGACGGCAGCGGAAATAATCCGGCTTGAGCGCGATGGTGCTGATCTGGTCGGCATGACCGGTATGCCTGAAGCGGCACTGGCTCGGGAGCTTGATCTACCTTACGCCTGTCTGGCGTTGGTCGTTAACCCTGCTGCCGGCAAGTCGAGCGAGGTGATTACTATGGCAGCAATTGAAGCGGTGATTGAGCGAGGAATGGGTCAGGTCAAACAGGTACTGGCTAGTCTTATTTCAGGTTGAAGCTGCCGCCAGCTTGGCAGGCTGGCAGCAGTAGGCTTCGCTTCAGCGGCTGACGCGCACCAGCATGCCCAGGCTTTGATGATCAAGATAGTGCGTTTCGTTCAGCCGCAGCGGGCGGCGTTGGTGCAGATTCTCCGACACAATTGAAGCGCCGCTCATCTGCAGGTCACTGGCTTTGCGGTTGCGCCAGAATGAAACGGCAATTTCCATCAGGTTATCCTTGCTCAGGTTAACCAGTCCCTGTATCGGATAGATCCCGTTGTCTGCCTCGCCCTTGCTCAGCGCAACGTCCAGATCGTTGTCCAGTGGTTGCGTCCACGCCTGATGCAGATAAATCTGATAGCCGTTTTGCTCTAGTTTGCGTGCTTCCTGGCTTAACCGAAAGCGTGTTGGGTCTATGCTCTGAACGTCGCTGCGGGCTGTCTCATCCAGTTTGACGGCATTGTCGGCCCAGTCGAGATCAGGTGGCGTACCCATCACCAGCGATGCAGAGGGCTGGCCAAAAAAGACCACTTCTACCAGATACTCATCAGCTGATTGAGCCATCGTCATGGTGCTGACGAGTGTGGCCAGCACGAGCAGGCTCAGCTTTTTGTAAAGATGCTTCATGGTCTCTTTCCTTTGCCCTTAGCAGGGGTATCTTGTGGCGCTTGCGCCAGTCGGTCGATTAATGCTTCTACGGTATTGAGTCGCAGTTCAACGCCGGCCATGGGCGCATTAAAGCGAAACATCGTTGCGCCTTCGAGGCGATAGCGCTGCGGATTATCCTGAATCATGCGCACAAGTACCATGGGGTCTATCTCGGTTTGTGCACCAAATTCAATACGGCCATGCTCAGCGCCCACGTCTACCTTGGTAATGCCGAGTGGTTCACAGCGCAATTTTAGGGCTGTTACGCGGAATAACGTCTTGACCTGCTCCGGCAAGAGGCCGAAACGGTCGATCATTTCCACTTGCAAATCCCGCAGCGATTCGTCGTCGTTCGCATTGGCAATGCGCTTGTACAAAATCAGGCGTGCGTGCACGTCCGGTAGATAGTCATCAGGGATCAAGGCCGCCAGACGCAGGTTGATATCGGTGCCGCCGCCCAGGGGTTGATCAAGCTCGGGCTGCTTGCCCTGCTTGATGGCTTTCACCGCGCGCTCAAGCATTTCCATGTAGAGCGTGAAGCCGACGGCCTGGATCTGGCCGCTCTGCCCGTCGCCCAGTAGCTCCCCAGCGCCGCGAATCTCCAGGTCGTGAGTGGCCAGGGTAAAGCCTGCGCCCAGGTCCTGTGCGGCAGCAATGGCTTCCAGGCGCTTCTCTGCATCGCGGGTGACTTTTTTGCCATCTGGCGTGAGCAGGTAGGCGTAGGCCTGGTGGTGGCTGCGCCCGACGCGTCCACGCAGCTGGTGCAGCTGCGCCAGGCCAAACTTGTCGGCGCGTTCGATGATGATGGTATTGGCACTGGGGACGTCGATACCGGTTTCAATAATCGTGGTGGTCACCAGGATGTTGAAGCGGCGGTGATAGAAGTCGCGCATCACCTGTTCGAGTGCGCGCTCGGGCATTTGCCCATGACTTACGCCGATGCGCGCCTCAGGAATCAGCTCGGCCAGATCGGCGGCGCATTTCTCGATAGTCTGCACTTCATTGTGCAGGAAGTAGACCTGTCCGCCGCGCAGCAGCTCGCGCAGTATGGCTTCTTTCAACACCGGTTTCTGTTGGGTCATGACGAAGGTCTTGACCGACAGGCGGCGCGCTGGCGGTGTAGCGATGATCGACAGGTCGCGCATGCCGGAGAATGACATGTTGAGCGTGCGGGGAATCGGCGTCGCGGTCAGGGTTAACACGTCTACTTCACTGCGCAAAGTTTTCAGCTGCTCTTTCTGTCTCACGCCAAAGCGGTGTTCTTCATCGATGATTACCAGGCCGAGGTCCTGAAACTTGACGTCTTCCTGCAGCAGCTTGTGGGTGCCTATCATGATGTCCACCTTGCCGTCGGCGAGCTCGCCGACGGCCGCCTTGACCTCCTTGGCGGACTTGAAGCGTGACATTACTTCGACTTTTACCGGCCAGTTGGCAAAGCGATCCTTGAAGCTATTGTAGTGCTGCTGTGCCAACAGGGTGGTGGGCACCAGGACCGCGACCTGTTTGCCGCCGTGCACCGCCAAAAAAGCCGCACGCATGGCTACTTCGGTCTTGCCGAAACCCACGTCACCACAGATCAGGCGGTCCATAGGCTGTGGATTGGTCATGTCTTGCAGTACGGCATCGATTGCGGCTTCCTGGTCCGCTGTTTCTTCAAACGGAAAGTCGTCTGCAAAGCTCTGATAGTCGCGCTCGGGTGCGCTGAAGCTGAATCCGGCTCGGGCCGCGCGGCGGGCGTAAACGTCCAGCAGTTCGGCGGCGACATCGCGTACTTTTTCAGCGGCTTTGCGTTTGGCCTTTTGCCATTGCTCAGAGCCAAGGCGATGCAGCGGTGCGCTTTCATCTTCAGAGCCGGAGTAGCGGGCGATCAGGTGCAAGTTGGCAACCGGCACGTAGAGCTTGGCTTCTTCCGCGTAGGCCAGCACCAGAAACTCGGTTTCCTGATCTTCTACGGTCAGGTTGGTCAAACCCAGATAACGCCCCACGCCGTGGTCTATGTGTACTACCGGCGCTCCCTCACGCAGTTCGGTGAGATTGCGAATGATGGCGTCGCCCATATCCGTCGCTTTGCCGCGACGCCTGCGCTGCATCACGCGCTGGCCAAATAACTGGCTTTCGGCAATCAGGGCGACGGCCGGGCTCTGGGTCAAAAGGCCCTGGTCCAGTGGTGCTATGGTCAGCGCGAGCGGATGGTCAGACGTGACGAAGTCGAGCCAGCTATCAACCTGCTGAGGGCGCTGGTCAATACGTGCCAGGAGTTCTATCAGTGCTTCCCGTCGGCCAGCTGTTTCGGCAACGAACAGGGTGCGCCCGGAATGCGCCTGCAAGAACTGCTGCAGAGCCTGCAGCGGGTTGTCGAGCTTGTTATCGATTGGCAGCTCGGGGACTGGCAGGCATCCCAGGTCCTTGCTCTGGCTGCTGTCGCTCAGTTGCTCCTGGTGGCAGATTGTCCGGGCGAAGCTCTTGATGCGCGCAAAACACTCTTCCACGGGCAAGAAAAGTTCGCCTGGCGGCAGCAGAGGGCGCGTCGGATCAACGCCCTGCTCGGCATGCCGGTTACGCACATCGGTCCAGAAGTGCTCAGCGCTGCCTTCAATGCCGGGCAGGGTAAACAGGCGGGTACTGTCCGGCAGGTAGTCAAAGAGGGTGCTCAGCTCTTCAAAAAACAAGGGCAGATAGTATTCGATGCCAGGAGGTACCAGGCCTTCGCTAAGGTCCTGGTAAAGCGGGCAGCGTCGGTGATCTACTTCGAAGCGCTCACGGAAGCGCGCACGAAAGCCTGTGAGTGCCGACTTGTCGAGCGGGAACTCCTTTGCCGGCAAGAGGTGGATGCGCTCCACTTTATCGATGGAGCGCTGGCTCTCAGGGTCAAAGGTGCGCAGGGTTTCAATTTCATCGTCAAACAGGTCGATACGGTAGGGAAGCTTGCTGCCCATTGGGAACAGATCAAGCAGCGCGCCCCGCACCGCGTAGTCGCCGTGTTCGTAGACGGTATCGACGCAGCGATAGCCAGCTGCGTCGAGATCCAGCCGCATGCGCTCGATATCCAGCCGCTGACCAAGTTCCAGCATCAATACCGAGCCGCCAAGGAAGCTGCGTGGCGGCAGGCGATGCAACAAAGTGGTCATGGGCACAACCAGAATGCCCTGGGTCACCTGCGGCAGCTGGAAGAGTGTGCGCAAGCGCTGCGATATGATGTCCTGGTGCGGCGAAAAGCGATCGTACGGCAGGGTTTCCCAGTCGGGGAAGCTCAGTACCGGCAGGGTCGGCGAAAAGAAGCGAAGTTCTTGCTCCAGACTATCGCTGGCCGAGGTGTCGGTGGTGATGACCAGGCTGAGTCCCTGATGTTGGAAGGCGGCCTCGGCGATTGCCAGCGCGCGTGCGGCACCGTGCAACCCGGCCCAGTGCATCTTGTCTCCGGGGCCTTTGGCGAGCGGAAGAGACAGTAGGGTGGTATCAACAGGCATGCAATAAGCTCATGGTGGTCATGTTGCAGGTGCTGCTTCGATACATCGAGACAGACCGGTTTAAGAGGTGGGTAAGTGTACCGCTGTCAGGCACGCTGTGCTCATTCTCTGGTTGTTTTTGGGCTGGTGATTGCCTCAAGGCGTCATGGAAAGCATAATATGCGCCCTTTAGTTATCAAGACTTGGAAGGTAAAGCCGTGACTCAAGCCCAATTCGAGCAGTGTCTGGAAAGCTGGACGGATCGCGAAGCGACCGCTGAAGCCATGATTCCCCTGATCGGTCGCCTGTACCGTGAACATAACGTGGTGACGTCCATCTATGGTCGTGGCCTGGTTAATCGCTCGGTTATCAGTTTGCTGAAGTCGCATCGCTTCGCTCGCCAGATCGACGACACCGAGCTGTCAGTGCACGACACCTTTCCGGTGGTTAGCGCGTTGCTGGATCTCGAGCTGGGGCCTGCCTCAATTGACCTGGCGCGCCTGGTAAACAAGTTCCGCGAGAGTGGTGGTGAGGATCTGGATGCCTTCCTGCGTGCCGAGTTGAGCAGTGTTATCGGTCATACCGGCGAGCGTCGCCAGGGTCGTGATGTCGTGCTTTACGGTTTCGGCCGGATTGGTCGTCTGTTGGCGCGTATTCTGATCGAAAAAGCGGGTGTAGGTGATGGTCTGCGGCTGCGCGCCATTGTTGTGCGTAAGGGTGCCGAAAACGATCTTGCAAAGCGTGCTAGTCTGCTGCGTCGTGACTCCGTGCATGGTTCTTTCCAGGGCACTATCACCATTGACGAAGAGAATAATACGCTGACGGCCAACGGCAATCAGATTCAGGTTATTTACGCTAGCGACCCGGCCAGCATCGACTACACCAGCTATGGTATTGAAGATGCGCTCATCGTTGATAACACCGGTGTGTGGCGCGATGAAGCTGGTCTGTCACAGCACCTTCAGTGCAAGGGCGCGAGCCAGGTTGTGCTGACGGCGCCAGGTAAGGGTGATCTGAAGAATATCGTTCACGGTATCAATCACGCGGCCATCACGCCCGAAGATAAAATTGTGTCTGCTGCGTCCTGTACAACCAATGCCATTGTGCCGGTACTCAAGGCAATCAATGACAAGTACGGTATCGTTAATGGCCACGTAGAGACTGTTCACTCTTACACCAATGACCAGAACCTGATCGATAACTTCCACAAGGGTAACCGTCGTGGCCGTAGTGCTGCGTTGAACATGGTTATCACTGAAACCGGTGCAGCCAAGGCCGTTGCCAAGGCGCTGCCTGAGCTTGAAGGCAAATTGAGCGGTAACGCGATTCGCGTGCCTACCCCCAACGTCTCTATGGCCATTCTTAACCTGAATCTGGAAAAGTCGACCAATCGTGACGAGGTGAATGAATACTTGCGCGATATGGCGCTGCACTCTGACTTGCACAAGCAAATCGATTTCACCAACTCGGTAGAGGTGGTGTCATCCGACTTTGTTGGTTCGCGTCATGCTGGCGTGGTCGATGCTGAAGCCACTATCTGTAATGACAATCGCGTCATTCTTTACGTGTGGTATGACAACGAGTTTGGCTATAGCTGTCAGGTCGTTCGCATTCTGGAAGATATGGCTCACGTTAATCCGCCGGCTTTCCCGGCCTGATTGACTGGGTAATGCAAAAAAGGCGCTGCGGCGCCTTTTTTGTTGCCTGCTGCTCGCTGACTTCAGTTCAGTAGTGCGGTGCGAAGCTCATCAGACAGGCCGTTTGGGTTTAGCCATATCCCCAGATAGGCTTCGGCCAGTTGTCGGTCGTCGGACTCGAACGTTGCCTTTCCGTTGTGACGAAGTATCAGCTTGCCTGTGGTTGTTCTGGTCAAGCTGTAACGGTCGCCGTCGCTGATATCGCTTAAGGTTGAATGTAACTCGTCAATATTGGGTTTTAGTTGTGCCAACGCGTTTTCATCGTATTGTCTTTTCAGTGCTGTCCAGGCGGCTTTTATCACGTCTTGGCGTTTAATGGACCGGTAATAGGAGAGCTCCAGGCGCAGTGGCGCATCGCCAGGCAATAGCCGGTTGAGCTCGGCGTCGTCTGGCGCGTAGAGCGCAGCGCTGTATACATCCACAAACAGGTATTCAAGCAGATGTTGATTGCGCAACGGTAATACCTGGTTACTGTTTTCCAATGCCACGCTCTCAGTGAATTCGCTCTGGCTGTTAGGGGCGCTGTCAGCATAGGCTGTGGCTGGTAGCAGAAGGGCGGCAAGCAGCAGGGCTTGTGGTCGCATGCGGTTTCTCCATTTTGTATTGGGATACGCTAGTCTAGAGCAGAGTAGGGTGGTCGCGGTGTGCTTGGTCATAGATTTCATCAATGCAGGCTATTAAAAACCCGAAAAAACCAAGGGGCCGAGTAGCAATGGTGGGGCAGGAACTTTATACTTAGCGGGATTTTTGATGGGGGTTTGCTGCTACCTCGCCCTGATTTAGTGTCTGTTGCCAAGAGCCATTCCGCCAGAGCTTGTTGTGCTCCGCACGGGCAGCCCGCCCTTAAAGATTCCAAACTAGTGATTAGGCTATTCGTATGATAAAAATCAAACGGGGCTTGGATCTGCCAATCACCGGCTCTCCCGAGCAGCGCATCGATGACGCTCGTCAGGTACGCAGCGTCGCAGTAGTAGGCTTCGATTACCAAGGTATGAAGCCCACTATGGAAGTGCGCGAGGGAGATCGGGTCAAGCTGGGTCAGATCCTGTTCAGTGATAAAAAAACGCCTGGTGTCATCTTTACTGCACCCGCAGCGGGTGTGGTTAGTGCTATCAATCGTGGCGATAAGCGTGTGTTGCAGTCGGTTGTCATTGATGTTGAGGGTGACGAAGCCGTTACTTTCGATTCCTATGATGCCGATAAACTGGCTTCACTTGATCAGCAAGTGGTGCGTGATCAACTGATCAGCTCGGGCCTGTGGACTGCTCTGCGTACCCGGCCTTATAGCAAAACCCCTGCAGTGGACAGTAAGCCAAGTTCGATTTTTGTCACTGCGATGGACACCAATCCACTTGCCGCCGATCCGGCTGTCATTATCAAGCAACATGCCGCCGATTTTGAGACTGGCCTGAAAGTGCTTTCTCGCTTGGGTAAGGTGTGGCTATGCAAAGCTGAAGGCGCAAGCATACCTGGCGAATCTGTCTCCGGTGTCAGCACTGAGAGCTTTGCCGGTCCGCACCCCGCCGGTTTGCCTGGTACGCATATCCACAACCTGGATCCGGTCAACGAAGTTAAAACGGTTTGGCAGATTAACTACCAGGACGTAATAGCCTTTGGTGTGCTCTTTTCCCAAGGCAAGATCTGGACTGACCGCTACGTCGCGCTTGCTGGCCCTCAGGTCGAGAAACCCCGTTTGCTGAAAACCCGTCTTGGCGCCAATCTGGACGAGTTGACCGCAGGTGAGCTGACTCCGGCCAATAATCGGGTGATTTCCGGTTCCGTCTTTGGCGGTCGCATGGCTCGTGGTCCGGTCTGCTATCTGGGTCGCTTCCACTCTCAGGTATCGGTGTTGAAAGAAGGCGATGAACGTCAGCTTCTTCACTACCTGCGAGCGGGCAAGAACAAGCACTCAGTGCTCAACATCTTTGTCTCCAAGCTGTCACCTTCGCGCCTGTTCAACTTTGATACCAGCACCAACGGCAGTCCGCGCGCCATGGTGCCAGTGGGTAACTATGAGATGATCATGCCGCTGGACATCCTGCCGACTCAGCTGCTTCGTTATCTGATCGTAGGTGATACCGAGATGGCGCAAAAACTCGGCTGCCTGGAGTTGGATGAAGAGGATCTGGCTTTGTGTAGTTACGTTTGTGCCGGTAAGTACGAATACGGCCCGATTCTGCGGGATAACCTGACTCGCATTGAGAAGGAGGGTTAAGTCATGGGTGTACGTGCATTCCTCGACAAAATAGAACACAACTTCGAAAAGGGCGGCAAGCACGAAAAGTGGTATGCCCTGTACGAAGCCGTTGATACCTTCTTCTATCGTCCAGGCAGCGTCACCAAGACGACTGCTCACGTGCGAGATGGTCTCGACCTCAAGCGCATGATGATTACCGTATGGCTTTGTACCTTTCCGGTCATTTTCTTCGGTATGTACAACATTGGTTATCAGGCCAACAGCATCTATGCAGGCAATGCAGATTTGCTGGCGGCACAGGATAACTGGCGTATTGCGCTGATCTCGCTGTTTGCCGGCTTTAGCCCCGACAGCCTGTGGGACAACCTGATCCACGGCGCGGCTTACTTTCTGCCAGTGTATGCAGTGACCTTTCTGGTCGGCGGCTTCTGGGAAGTTGTCTTTGCATCCGTGCGTAAGCACGAAGTCAATGAAGGCTTTTTCGTTACCTCCATCCTGTTCGCCCTGATCGTACCGCCCAGCATTCCGCTGTGGCAGGTGGCGCTCGGCATCAGTTTTGGTGTGGTTATCGGTAAGGAAGTCTTCGGCGGTACGGGTAAGAACTTCCTTAACCCGGCGCTGACTGGCCGAGCGTTCCTGTTCTTCGCCTACCCGGCGCAGATGTCGGGTGACGCAGTATGGACGTCAGTCGATGGTTTTGCTGGCGCGACCGCGCTGAGCATGGCGGCGTCAGGCGGTATCGATCAGGTCGTTGCGCAGGGCATTACCTGGTGGGATGCCTTCTACGGCAACATTCAGGGTTCAATGGGTGAGGTCTCCACGCTGGCCATTTTCATTGGCGGCGCAGTGCTGCTGATGACCAAAATCGCCAACTGGCGGATCGTTGCTGGTGTGATGATTGGTATGGTTGCTACCAGCCTGCTGTTCAACGCTATCGGTTCGGATACCAATCCGATGTTCTCGGTGCCCTGGTATTGGCATCTTGTGGTGGGCGGTTTTGCCTTCGGTATGATTTTCATGGCGACTGATCCGGTGTCTGCGTCGATGACCAATACCGGCAAGTGGATGTTTGGCGCGTTGATAGGTTTGATGGTTATCCTCATTCGGGTGGTCAACCCGGCCTTCCCTGAAGGGATGATGCTGGCAATCCTGTTTGCCAACCTGTTCGCTCCGCTCATCGACCACTTTGTGGTCCAGGCCAATATCAAACGGAGGCTTGCACGCAATGTCCAGTAAGAAAGAATCCGTTCTCCGCACTCTTACGGTTGCGCTTCTGGTCTGCCTGGTTTGCTCTGTCGTGGTGTCTGCCGCTGCGGTAGCACTTAAGCCAGTTCAGGTAACCAACCAGTTGCAGGATAAGCAGCGCAACATTTTGCAGATCGCCGGCCTATATAAGGAAGGTGTCAGTGTTCAGGATCAGTTCAAGCAGATCACTCCGCGTCTGGTTGATCTGCGTACTGGCGAATTTAGCGATGCCAGGGATCCGCTGACCTTCGATCAGCAGAAAGCATCCAAGGACCCGGCGACCTCTGAGCGTCTGGATCCTGAAGCTGATATCGCCAGTATTCGTCGTCAGTCGTACTATTCCACGGTATATGTGGTTGAAGACGAGCAGGGCGAGATCGAAACGCTGATCCTGCCGATTCACGGTTATGGTCTCTGGTCTACCCTGTACGGTTTCATGGCGCTGGAAAGCGATCTGAAGACCGTCGTTGGTCTGGGCTTTTACCAACACGCCGAGACCCCCGGTCTGGGCGGTGAGGTAGACAACCCGAACTGGAAGAAACAGTGGACTGGCAAAGTGGTTTATGACGAGTCTGGCGACGTTGATATCAGCGTCATCAAGGGCGGCGTAGACAGCAATAGTCCGAATGCCGAGCATCAGGTTGATGCATTGGCCGGTGCGACCCTGACCAGTCGGGGCGTAGAAAACCTGGTGCGCTTCTGGCTGGGTCAAGACGGCTTTGGCGAGTTCCTCGATCATCTTCGCGCAGGGGAGGCATAATCATGGCTAAGGCAAGCGCCAAACAGGTGCTCTTTGATCCCATTTTCAGTAATAACCCGATTGCGCTGCAGATACTGGGTATCTGCTCTGCGCTGGCGGTCACCACCAGTCTTAACGTTACCCTGGTTATGTGTATCGCTTTGACCTCGGTAACCGCGCTGTCAAACCTGTTTATCTCTGTGGTCCGCAACCAAATCCCCAGCTCGATTCGCATGATCGTGCAGATGGTGATTATTGCATCACTGGTAATCGTGGTAGATCAGGTGCTGAAGGCCTATGCCTACAGCATCAGCAAGCAGCTGTCGGTTTTCGTTGGCTTGATCATTACCAACTGTATTGTGATGGGCCGCGCTGAAGCCTTCGCCATGCAGAATCCACCGCACATGAGTTTCCTTGACGGTATTGGTAATGGCCTGGGTTACAGCTTCATCCTGATCTGCGTTGCAACCGTGCGTGAATTGCTGGGTGCGGGTAGCCTGTTTGGTATCGAAATCCTGCCGGTTGTTAACGCGGGCGGCTGGTATCAGCCCAATGGTTTGTTGCTGCTGCCACCCTCGGCGTTCTTTATCATCGGTTTGATTATCTGGGGACTGCGTTCCTGGAAGACCGATCAGGTTGAAGCGCCGGAATTCAAAATGGCGCCGCAGACTCGTGCCATGAAGGAGGCTATGTAAGCCATGATTGAACATTACATAAGCCTGCTGGTTCGGGCGATCTTCGTTGAAAACATGGCGTTGGCCTTCTTTCTGGGGATGTGTACCTTCATCGCCATCTCAAAGAAGGTGCAGACGGCCATTGGTCTGGGTGTAGCGGTGGTTGTTGTACTGGCTATTACTACCCCGGCCAACAACCTGATTTACACCTACCTGCTGAAAGATGGCGCGCTTGCCTGGGCAGGCCTGCCGAATGTGGATCTGAGCTTCCTTGGCTTGCTTAGTTACATTGGTGTGATCGCTGCGATCGTGCAGATTCTTGAAATGCTGCTCGATAAATTCGTACCTGCGCTATACAACGCACTGGGCGTGTTTTTGCCGCTGATCACCGTAAACTGCGCCATCATGGGGGCATCGCTGTTCATGGTAGAGCGTGATTACGCATTCGGTGAGAGTGTGGTCTATGGCGCTGGTGCCGGTATCGGCTGGGCGCTGGCCATCATCGCCTTGGCGGGTATCCGGGAAAAGCTCAAGTACAGCGATGTACCTGATGGGCTTCGTGGCCTGGGCATCACCTTCATCACTGTTGGCTTGATGTCACTGGGTTTCATGTCCTTTTCCGGCGTGCAACTGTAAAGAGGAGCTGTAACTGATGAACATGGAAATTTTTCTGGGCGTCGGGATGTTTACAGCCATCGTGTTGTCGCTGGTTGCCGTCATTCTGATTGCTCGTTCCAAGCTGGTAAGCAGTGGCGACGTCACCATTGAGGTTAATGGTGAGCGTACAGTGACTGTGGCGGCTGGCTCGAAACTGCTGAACACCCTGTCTGCCAATGGTATTTTCCTGTCGTCCGCCTGTGGCGGCGGCGGTACATGTGCCCAGTGCAAATGTATCGTCGAAAGCGGCGGCGGTGAGATGTTGCCTACTGAGGAGTCGCACTTTACCAAGCGCGAAGCCAAGGAAGGGTGGCGCCTGTCCTGCCAGACTCCGGTCAAGCAGGATATGAAGATCGAAGTGCCTGAAGAGGTATTTGGCGTTAAGAAATGGGAGTGTACGGTCGAGTCAAATCCCAACGTCGCGACTTTCATCAAAGAGCTAACGCTGAAGCTGCCCGAGGGTGAAAACGTCGACTTCCGCGCCGGTGGCTATGTACAGCTGGAGTGCCCACCGCACACCGTGAACTACAAGGATTTCGATATTCAGCCGGAATTCCGCGGTGACTGGGACAAGTTTGATCTTTGGCGCTATGTTTCAAAGGTTGATGAAACGGTTATTCGTGCCTACTCGATGGCTAACTATCCGGAAGAGCGCGGTCTGGTTAAATTCAACATCCGTGTGGCGTCACCGCCCCCTGGTCGTGACGATTTGCCACCGGGTCAGATGTCTTCCTGGGTCTTTAGCCTTAAGCCTGGCGATAAGGTCACTGTGTATGGACCCTTCGGTGAGTTTTTTGCCAAGGATACCGATGCAGAGATGGTCTTCATCGGTGGTGGCGCGGGTATGGCGCCTATGCGCTCGCACATTTTTGATCAGCTCAAACGTCTGCATTCCACCCGCAAGATCTCATTCTGGTACGGCGCGCGCTCCTTGCGTGAGGCTTTCTACGTTGATGAGTATGACCAGCTGGCTGAAGCCAACCCGAATTTCGAGTGGCATTTGGCGCTGTCTGATCCCTTGCCGGAAGACAACTGGGACGGTCCTACGGGCTTCATTCACAATGTATTGCTTGAGAACTATCTGAAGGAGCACCCCGCTCCGGAAGACTGCGAGTTCTATATGTGTGGGCCGCCTATGATGAACGCATCCGTGGTCAAAATGCTGCAGGATCTGGGTGTTGAACCTGAGAATATTCTGCTTGATGACTTTGGCGGTTAATATGCCCCGTTGCGTTACCTGGCCCGTTATAGCTGTTGCTCTGGCAACAGCCCTAACGGGCTGTTTCAATTCTGTTGACCCGGTTTCCGAGATGTACGGCGCTACCATGGGTAGCACCTATTCGATCAAGTGGGTTCCGTCAGAACAGTCGCCCGAACCCGAAGTGCTTCAGGAAGAGATCGAAGCTATGTTTGCTCGCTTTGATAGCGAGGCATCAAACTGGCGCCACGATTCGGACCTGGCTCGGTTCAATGCGGCTGCAGCTAATACCTGCATGCCAATGCCAGAGTCGGTATTGGATATGGTCCGCTTGTCCGATCATCTCTACAGCGACAGTGAGGGCTCCTTCGATATTACGGTGGCACCATTGCTTAAGCTCTGGGGATTCCATGGTGGCGAACAACACCAGGTTCCTGATCCCGAGCATTTGCAGCAAGTAATGGCGGAGGTCGGTCAGCAGCACCTGCACATAGACGCAAACAATCAACTCTGTAAGGACGTCGCGCTTACGCTAGACATTAGCAGCGTCGGCGCCGGTTACATGGTTGATCGTGTCGTGGAACGTC
Source organism: Pseudomonas neustonica (assembly GCF_003797945.1). Lineage (GTDB taxonomy): Bacteria > Pseudomonadota > Gammaproteobacteria > Pseudomonadales > Pseudomonadaceae > Halopseudomonas > Halopseudomonas neustonica. The sequence goes on along the minus strand of NZ_RKKU01000014.1, from coordinate 37,043 downwards.
TGGCGACCTACGATGTCACCAATTATATGGTGGAAATAACGGGTGAGCTAAAGGCCGCAGGCCATAAGCCTGGTAATCGCCCTTGGCGCATTGCCATCGAAGAGCCGCGAGATGATGAGCGTGTCGCGCAGATGATTCTGGCGCTGGATGGCGAAGGCGTTTCCACCTCGGGTGATTATCGCAACTATTATGAAGTGAATGGTCAGCGGTTTTCACATACTTTTGATGCCCGTTCCGGGCACCCGGTTATGCATAAACTCGCTGCGGTCACGGTCCTTGATGAATCGGCGGCTGAGGCAGATGGTCTGTCGACGCTACTGATGATCATGGGCGAGGATACTGGCTGGGATTATGCTGTTGCGCATGAAATTCCGGCGTTTTTCGTCATTCGCAAAGGGGAGGCTTTTGTGTCCAAAGGCACTCCTCAATTTAATGCTCTTGCAAAGAGCGAGGAGTAAACCATGGTTTGGCTTCTGGTGTTTCCCTTGATGCTGCTGATTGTTGCCGGTATGGCCGTTGGCGTGATGATGGGTCGAAAGCCGATCGCTGGTTCCTGCGGTGGTATAGGTGCTACTGGCTTGGATAAGTCCTGTGGTATTTGTGGTGGTGATGTCACCAAGTGCGAAGAGTCGACCGTCAATGCCGGTGTAGAACCGCGCAGCCAGGAGTTTGACCTTGCCCGAGATGCCACCAAGGTCGACTAGGGTCGGTTTGCTGTCTGTGGCATCCTCTTTACGCGTGATACAAGGAACTGAATGAATGGCTGTATATAACTACGATGTAGTGGTGCTGGGCTCAGGCCCTGCGGGTGAAGGGGCTGCGATGAATGCAGCCAAGCACGGTCGTAAAGTGGCCGTTGTGGAAGAGCGCAAGGAAGTTGGTGGTAATTGCACTCACCTGGGCACTATCCCGTCAAAAGCGTTGCGTTATTCGGTCAAGCAGATCATTCAGTTCAACACCAATCCCATGTTTCGCGCGATTGGCGATCCCCGCTGGTTCCCCTTTCCGGATGTGTTGAAAAGTGCGGAAAAAGTCATGGCCAAGCAGGTTGCATCGCGCACCAGCTATTACGCGCGCAACCGAGTGGACGTATTCTTCGGTAAGGGTAGCTTTGCCGATGAGCATACAATCGAACTGGTCAACAACACCGGTGTAGTAGAAAAGCTGATCGCCAAAGAGGTTATTGTCGCCACTGGCTCACGCCCTTATCGTCCCGCCGACGTAAACTTTGGTCATCCACGTATCTATGATAGCGATACCATTCTGCGCTTGAACCACACTCCTCGTACCCTGATCATCTATGGGGCAGGGGTTATTGGCTGCGAATACGCGTCGATTTTTTGCGGTTTGGGTGTAAAGGTGGATTTGATCGACAACCGTGAGCGGCTACTTAGCTTTCTGGATGACGAGATATCCGATGCATTGAGTTATCACCTGCGTAACAGCAGCGTGCTGATTAGGCATAACGAAGAATACGAAAAAATAGAAGGCACCGATAACCGGGGTGTGGTGTTACACCTCAAGTCTGGCAAAAAGCTCAAAGCTGATGCGTTGCTCTGGTGTAACGGTCGTACCGGCAACACCGACAGCCTGGGTCTTGAGAATATCGGTCTACATCCAAATGGTCGTGGCCAGCTTAGTGTTGACGAGAACTACCGTACGGCAGTACCTAATATTTACGCGGTTGGTGATGTTATCGGCTGGCCCAGCTTGGCGAGTGCGGCTTTTGACCAGGGTCGCTCTGCTGCCGGCAATATTGTCAGCAACGATGCATGGCGTTTTGTTGATGATGTGCCTACTGGGATTTATACCATCCCGGAAATCAGCTCTTTGGGCAAAACTGAACAAGAGTTAACGGCGGAGAAAGTACCCTACGAAATTGGTCAGGCCTTTTTCAAGAGTATGGCGCGCGCCCAGATCAGTGGTGAGCCAGTAGGTATGCTGAAGATTCTCTTCAATAGAGACACGCTGGAGGTGTTAGGTATTCACTGTTTTGGCGACCAGGCATCAGAGATTGTGCACATTGGTCAGGCAATCATGAGCCAGAAGGGCGAAGCCAACAGCATCAACTACTTTGTTAATACCACCTTCAACTACCCGACCATGGCTGAAGCCTATCGGGTAGCTGCCTTGGACGGCCTCAATCGGCTGTTCTGATCTAGCGCCTGGCCTCAGGCGCTACGTTCAAACAACCTGGTCGCCCGGGCTGGGTAGTCGGTAATAATGCTGTCGACTCCCATGTCGGCGAGTTTCAGCATTTTCGCTTCTTCATTTACCGTCCACACTGACACATGCAGTCCAGCCTGCTGTGCTCGCTCGACGCGTTCGGCTGTGCATAATTTCCAGTTCAGAATAAGGTGGCTGCAGCCATAACGCTTGGCGGCTTTTACGGGATTGAGTAATGCGTACTCTTCTACCAGGCCGGTAGGCAGGTTAAAGCCCGATGCTTTGGCGTATTTCAATAGTGTTCGGCTGCTGGAGGTGATGACCACCTTATCCTGCAACTGATAGCGCTCGACCAGTTCCTTTACCGCTGCCAGAACAATACGTGACTGCCGCACGGAACCGCTCTTAACTTCCAGTTGATAATGCTGCATCTGCGGAAAGCGACTGAATAGCTGATCAAGACTGGGTATAGGGCAGCTTTCTGCCCAACCGGGGATGGCCCGTCGCGCATCCATCTGCATCAGGTCTGCTGCATTGTGCTGAGCTACTTTGCCCCGTCGGCCGGTGGTGCGTTTCAGGGTCGGGTCATGAATCACCATTAGTTGCTGGTCTGCGGACAGGTGCAGATCAAGCTCTACGCGGGTCACGCCGGTGTCGAGTGCTTTCTGAAAGCTGGGCAGGGTATTTTCCGGAGCTTCGCCGCGTGCACCGCGATGCCCATATATCAGTGGTTTCAAATCAGGGCGCCTTTGCTGAATGCTGACGTACGCTATCAATAACCTTGCTGTATTCGAAATAGACGCTAAAGCCGTTGTAGTCCCAGCGGGTAATTGGCGGCTGGCCGACGGCTGCGTGGCGGGTTACAGGTTCACCCCAGCCGCGTCTGACAGCGTCAAAGGTGGCTCCACGCTGCGGTAGGGGGCTGGCCTGAGTGCTGTTCTGTTCGCCTACCGGAATGCGCAGGGTGTCTGCGTGTAGCGTTGTGATGGTCAGGGTGCTGCTAAGCAATAGCAGGGTATAAGCGAGGCTTTTCATTCTGAATTCCTTTCGGTCGATTTGGCTGCGCGTATTTCCTGCGCCTGTTTTTGCAATATGTGCCTTGCCAGCAACTGTCGTTGTGCGTCGGTGAGTACATCGAAGTTGACTGCCAGGGTCCAACCTTCGTTCCTGTCGTTACGGTCACAGCGCAAGACGCGGACCGGCAGGGCAAGCCCTAAAGGCGCGGGCAGCAGAATCATACGCAAGGCAAGCCAGGAGTCGACGGGGTATGCTTCGCTCGACTCGAATGACAGGCCTCCCTCGCTGATAGTGACGTCCATTGGCTCACCGAAGTCGCCAGAGAGCTCTATAGCAAGGGTTTTGCCAAGTAGATCCATGCGTTTGTTGATGATCTTGAGATACTGGGCCAGTGCCCGGTCACGCTCAGAAATCTGCCGCAACAGATGTTGCGATTCGTAGTCGAGCAAGTGCATCTCAGTGAGTAGATCAAAGAGCACGCCATGTTGACTGCCCAAGTCCGCATCAGGCCCATCGATTGGTTTGAAATCCAGTACCATCTGATCTTGGATGCGAAAGAACTCACGCTTATCTTCATTGTCTGTTTGCATGGCTTATCTCGTTTGGCGCCGCACCAGCGCTGACCAATGGCTGCAGTTCAGTGTAACATGTCGCTCAAAATTCACCGGCTGAGCCCGGCTTATAAGGTAACCTGCTTTTCATGTTCAGACCCTTACCCTTTTTTATTGGATTGCGCTACACGCGGGCCAAGCGCCGTAACCACTTTATCTCCTTCATATCACTGATTTCCATGCTGGGTCTTACCCTCGGCGTAATGGTCATGATTTTGGTTCTGTCGGTGATGAACGGCTTTGATCGAGAACTGCGGACGCGCATTCTCGGCATGGTGCCGCACGCAACCATCAACGGCTACCAGCCGATCAGTGATTGGCAGTCGTTGTCGGACAAGTTGATTGCTAACCCAAAGGTAGTCGCGACCGCGCCCTTTATTCAGCTGCAGGGCATGCTGACGCACGATGGCAGTGTAGCCCCTGTGCTGGTCACCGGGGTCGAGCCGGAGGCGGAGAAAACGGTTTCCATTATCGAAAACCATATGCAGAGCGGCTCACTGGATAACCTGACTGCCGGGGATTTTGGCATCGTGATCGGCGAGCTGATTGCCAAGCGATTCAATGTCGAGGTCGGGGATAAGCTGACGTTCGTACTTCCCGAAGCCTCGGTCACGCCAGCCGGTGTTTTCCCGCGTTTGAAGCGCTTCACCGTGGCCGGTGTATTCAAGGTCGGCGCCGAGCTGGATAGCTCGCTGGCGATGATCAACCTGGATGATGCAGCCAAGCTGAATCGTTGGCAGCCGGGACAAGTACAGGGTGTACGTATCAAACTGGATAACCTGTTTGAGGCCCCCAGGGTTGCCTGGGATCTGGTCTCTCAGCTACCGGGCGACTATTACGCGCAGGACTGGACTCGTACGCACGGCAACCTGTTTGCAGCGATCAAGATGGAGAAGACCATGATTGGTCTGTTACTCATGCTGATTGTTGCGGTAGCGGCATTCAATATTATCTCCACCCTGGTGATGGTGGTAACCGACAAGAAGGCAGATATCGCTATTCTGCGCACCCTGGGTGCTACGCGCCTGTCGATCATGGGTATTTTCATGGTTCAGGGCTCGGTAATCGGGGTGGTTGGCACGCTGAGTGGTTGTGTACTGGGGGTACTTGCTGCCTTGAATGTATCGCAGGGCGTTGCCTGGCTTGAGCATACCCTGGGCATTCAGTTCCTCAGCTCCGATGTTTACTTCATCAGTTACCTGCCTTCGGAGCTAATCTGGAGTGATGTTTTGATTATCTGTGGTGCGGCACTCAGCCTGAGCTTCCTGGCCACCCTTTATCCCGCCTGGCGGGCATCGCGAACCGAGCCAGCGGAGGCCCTGCGTTATGACTGATGTCGTTCTTGAGTGTCGTAACCTGAGTAAGGAATACGCCGTTGGCCCGCAGCGTCTGCGGGTGCTGGATCAGGTGCATTTTTCTTTGCATCGTGGCGAGCGTATTGCCATCGTCGGCAGTTCTGGCTCGGGTAAAACGACCCTGCTAAATATGTTGGGTGGTCTGGATACGCCAAGCGAAGGCGAGGTGTGGTTGGCTGGGCAGCAGCTGTCTGCCATGCAGGAAACCCAGCGTGGTCGACTGCGAAATGCAGATCTTGGCTTTGTTTACCAATTCCATCATCTGTTGGCCGAGTTCAGCGCTCTGGAAAACGTGTGTATGCCCTTGCTGATTGGCAAGACACCCATTGCGCAAGCTCGCAAGCGGGCGCAGGCGATGCTGGAGCGTGTTGGTTTGGCTGAAAGGGTCACGCACAAGCCAGCGGAATTATCCGGTGGTGAGCGTCAGCGGGTCGCTATTGCGCGAGCTCTGATCAACGAGCCCGCCTGTGTCCTGTTGGACGAGCCGACCGGTAACCTGGATCAGCATACCGCGGAAAGTATTCAGCAGCTCATGCTGGAACTCAGTCAAACACTGCGCACCGCCTTCCTGGTGGTTACCCACGATTTGGCCCTGGCAGGTCAGATGGATCGTATTTTTACGCTGAAGAAAGGGCAGCTCTGCGAGCAGCCTTGATCAAGACTGGTGACGGCGTCGCATTTTGCGCCGTTGCCAGTTGCGTGACACCCACCATCGCCAATACAACATGGTCAGGCAATAGCCCAGTGCGGCTACGATGCTGGCCACCAGCAATGATCCCAGCAGTAGCGGCTGCCAGATATGGTGTAACTCAGCCATTAACCAGTTGACCGATAACTCCATCGGCATGATGCGCTCCGGTGCGCCCAGAAGCAGCGTGCCGACTTTGTATTGCGCGTAGAAAATGGGGGGCATGGTGACCGGGTTAGTCAGCCAAACCAGGCTGATGGAGATGGGCAGGTTGGAACGCGCTAGAACGGCTATAGCGGCCGCCAGGAGCATTTGCAGTGGAATCGGTATTAGCGCCACAAAGAGGCCGACTGCCATTGCCCGCGCGACGCTATGGCGGTTGAGGTGCCAGAGATTCGGATCGTGCAGCAGGTTGCCCATGAATCGCAGGGACTTGCTGCCCTTGATCCTATCTGGATGGGGCATCAGGCGTTTGAATAGACGGCGAGGCATCTCAGGGTTTCGGCTACTGTGGCGTGCGCCAATTATGCATGGAATGTCGGACGGGGACTACTGTCTGGCAGCATAGTCGATTACAGGATGTTTGCTTGACTGATCTGCGCCTTCTGCTGGCAAGCTTGTTTGTCGGCTTGTTACTACCGCTAGGTTTTGCCCAGCTGCCGCCTTGGTGGTTGGCGCCACTACTAATCCTTTGTGCCTTTTGTGTATGGCGCGTCAGCCTGGTTGGGCGTTATTGCGCATTGCTTCTTTTAGGTTTTTGCTGGGCTCTACTCTTTCACCATCAGGCGCTTGCGCAACGGCTTGCACCCTCGTATGACGGCGAGACCCTGGTTGTGGAGGGGCGTATTGCGTCGTTGCCGGAACAAACCGCAACCGGCTGGCGCTTCCGGCTGGAAGGCGTTAGGGCGATTGATACTGCAGACGCTTTGCCCGATCTACGTATGCACTGGTGGGCGGGTCAGCCGTTGGCCGCTGGAGAGTTGTGGCGCTTTGAAGTTCGCCTGCGACGTCCTCGCGGGATGAGCAACCCCGGTACCTTTGATTACGAAGCCTGGCTTTACGCCTCTGGCACCGGTGGCTTGGGCAGTGTGCGGGGCGGTGAGCGATTGTCAGCGCCGTCTACCGCACCTTGGCGTGATCACTTGCGCTCGCGTTTTGCTCAGGCGCTGGAGCCTGTCCCTCAAGGTCAGCGTCTGCTTGCGTTGCTACTGGGAGATAAAGGCAGTCTGGCGAAGGCCGACTGGGAGGTGTTGCAGGCGACAGGTACCAGCCATCTGATGGTCATCTCCGGCTTGCATGTCGGCATTCTGGCCTTGACCGTGTTCTGGCTTACAAGGCAGCTACTGAGTTGGGGGCACTTTAACTGGCCATGGCCCCAGCTTTGGCTGTCGGTACCGTTAGCCCTGATGGCGGCTGGCGTCTATGCTTGGCTTGCCGGTTTTGCCGTTCCGGTTCAGCGTGCGCTATTGATGTGCGCCCTGGTGTCGCTGACGCAACTGTCTCAGCGCCGACCCAGCGCAGTTCTGATTTGGCTCGCGGCGCTGGTAACGGTGGTTATGCTTAATCCGGCGGCCCCCTTGCGTGCGGGCTTCTGGTTGTCCTTTGTTGCGGTAGGCTTGCTGATATTCGGCCTGGGTGGCAGGTTGGCGCAGCGTGGCATATGGGCTCGCTGGGGCCGCGCGCAGTGGTTGGTCTATTTAGGCTTGTGGCCGTGGTTACTGCTGTGGGGTATGCCCAGCAGCGCCTCTGCCTTTATCGTCAACCTGGTCGCAATCCCCTGTATCAGCCTGCTGGTGTTGCCAGCAGCATTGTTGGGGGCATTGTTTGAGGTGGCTTTCCATTGGCCGCTGTTATTGCAGTGGTCCGCGATTGCACTGGGGTGGCTGTTTTCAGTATTGCAGTGGATCTCCGGGTACAGCCCGTTGCTGCATTTTGCCAATCCGGGTTGGCTGGCCTGGGTGACTACCCTGCTTGGCGTGCTGCTACTTCTGAGTCCTCTGGTACGTTTGCTTTGGCTCCCCGCCTTAGTCTGCTTTCTGCCTTTACTCTGCCCGTTGTTTGAGCGGCCGCCCAGGGGCGAGGTCTGGGTTACTGTGCTGGATGTTGGTCAGGGGCTTGCAGTGCATGTGCAAACTGCGCAGCACGACTTGCTTTACGACGCCGGCGCGCGCCTGTCCAGCGGCTTTGACTTGGGTGAGGCAGTGGTGGCTCCTGCACTTCAGGCCAGTGGTGTAAAGCGCCTGGATATGTTGCTGCTCAGCCATGCCGACAACGATCATGCTGGCGGTGCGCTGGCCGTCGCCCGCCGCATTCCGGTTGATCGTGTGGTGAGCGGTGAGCCGGAACGTCTGCCGGATCAACTCAATGCAGAGCTTTGCGCCGTGCAGCATTGGCAGTGGGATGGTATCGATTTCACGTTGACGCCGCTGGGGGCTGATGGATCGCAGGCTAATGATCGATCCTGTGTTCTGCAGCTAGCGGCCGGCTCAAATGGCGCCTTGTTGCCCGGTGATATAGGTCAGTCGGTAGAGTATTCGCTGCTTGAAAAGCTGGCCCCTGCAAGCCTCCTTCTGGCTCCGCATCACGGTAGTATCAGCTCCTCCTCCTATGCTTTTATTCGACGGGTAGCGCCGCAGTGGGTGGTGTTCAGTGCAGGTGCAAATAACCGTTATGGTCACCCGCACGCAAAGGTTGTGGCACGATACCGGGAACTGTCAGTCGAACCGGTTTATACTGCCGCCTCCGGAGCCATTCGTTTTACGCTGAAGGCGAATGCCGAGCCTGGTTTGAGCTGGCGCTGGCGTCAGCAAGAACGGCGTTTCTGGCATGAACAATAAGGTGCAGAGAGCACTGGAACAGGGCGTTTCAGCGGATTGTCTGTGCTAGAGTAAACAACCATTTTAGGGGAGGGATCGCTTGTGTGGGAATTGATCAGTTCCGGTGGCTGGCTGATGCTGCCGATCATTCTGTCTTCGGTAATTGCTGTGGCTATTGTTATTGAGCGTCTGTGGGCACTGCGCAGTAGTCGTGTTGCTCCGGTAAATCTGCTCGGGCAGGTGTGGCGCTGGGTCAAGGATGGTCAGTTGGATGCGGTCAAGTTGAAAACCCTGAGAGCTGACTCACCCTTGGGCGAAATACTTGCTGCCGGTCTGGCTAACTCACGGCATGGGCGTGAAATCATGAAGGAGTGTATCCAGGAAGCGGCCGGCAAGGTCGTGCACGAACTGGAACGCTATCTTAATACCCTAGGCACCATTGCTGCGATTACGCCGCTCCTTGGGCTTTTGGGTACGGTGATCGGCATGATCGACGTGTTCAGTGCGATCATGGTGCAAGGCACCGGCAATACCGGCGTACTAGCCGGCGGTATTTCCAAGGCACTGATCACCACTGCCGCGGGTTTGACTGTCGCTATCCCCGCTGTATTTTTCCATCGCTTTTTTGTGCGCCGGGTGGATGAGCTGGTTATCGCCATGGAGCAGGAAGCGACCAAGCTGGTAGAGGTGGTGCAGGGTAATCGCGATGTTGAGTTCAACGGTGGCAAGGATAGCGCTTCTGCCAAGCCGAAGCCCAAGCCTGCCGCGGCTGGCAAGGGGGCCTGATCGTGAACTTTCGCCGCCAGAGAACGGAAGAGGTCAGTGTTAACCTGACGCCGTTGATTGACGTGGTCTTTCTGCTGCTTATTTTCTTCATGGTGTCGACTACCTTCACCCGTGAAACGCAGCTGAAGCTGGATCTGCCGCAGGCGGCATCCGGCGAGCGAGTAGAAAATCGCAATATTCAGCAGCTCGAACTCACTATCTCTGCCACCGGAGAAATGGCGCTGAATGAGAAGGCGTTGCTTAATTCCAACCTGAGCAACCTGAAGGCGGCCCTGCAGAAGGAGTCAGGTGGTGACAATATGTTGCCCGTGGTGATTACTGCTGATGCACAAACACCTCACCAGTACGTTATTACCGCAATGGATGCAGCAGGTCAGCTTGGTTTCAGCCGCTTGCGTCTGACCACCAGCGAAATCGGAGCGGGCGAGCAGCAGTGAATGGCTTCTTCTTCGCAGCTGCAGCTACTGCTTCATGGTGCATTGCGCTGTTAGCCGAGTGCGGACCGGTTGAGATGCGATCCACCTTGCTGCTCTCGCGGTTTCAGTCATTGGCGCAGCGGTAATGAGCTGGCAGCAAAGTCTGGAACAGGGCCTTTTGCGCGCCTGGTACGGCAAGCAATCTTGGTTGGTTTTGCTGCGTCCGCTCTCCGCGCTCTACACCTACTTGGTCCGTCGTCGTCGAGAGCGCTATCTTTACGGCGAGCGCAGTCAGTGGTCACCTCCGGTGCCGCTGATCGTAGTGGGCAATATTACCCTGGGTGGTACTGGCAAGACGCCAATGGTGCTCTGGATTGTCAGCTTTTTACTCAGCCGTGGGTATCGAGTGGGTGTGGTAAGTCGCGGCTATGGCGGACAACCACCGCACTATCCTTGGCAAGTCGACCCGGCAGGTGAGGCTGCTCACTCTGGCGACGAGCCACTCTTGATTGCCCAGCGTGTTCACGTTCCCGTGTTTATCGATCCTGACCGGTCTGCTGCGGCCCGCGCTTTACTCGCACACGAGCCTGTAGATGTGATCATCAGCGATGATGGCCTGCAGCATTATGCGCTGGGGCGAAGCGTTGAGCTGGTTATGTTGGACGCAGAGCGCGGACTCGGGAATGGCCGTTGCCTGCCGGAGGGCCCCTTACGCGAGCCTCCAGAGCGCCTGGATAGCGTGGACCTGATTGTGAGTAACGGCGCGCCCGCAGATCAGGGCGGCCGGTACGCGATGCATCTGCGACCCACTACCCTGGTTAACCTGCTCAGTGGTGACGCTGTACCGCTGAAGTTATGGCAGGGTGATCGAGAGGTAGTTGCCTTGGCGGGTATTGGTAACCCGCAACGTTTTTTTCGTACGCTGGATAACTGTGGGTTTGCTTATGAGACTCGCGTCTTTGCTGACCACGCCAGCTATTCAGTTGAGTTGCTGGGCGATCTACCGCCCGGTAAAACGGTCATAATGACCGAGAAGGATGCAGTTAAATGCCGCAACCTGGCGCAAGGCAACTGGTGGTATCTGAGTGTCGATGCCGATATGAGCGACGCTTTCGCAGACGCCTTGATCGCCTTGTTGCCCCCTGTGTCTCTTTCGCCCACGTCACCTCAGGAGTAATTCATGGATCCCAAACTATTAGATGTACTAGCTTGCCCTATTTGCAAAGGCCCGCTGGTGCTTAATGCTGAAAAAACGGAGCTATGGTGCCGCGCCGATGGTTTGGCTTATCCGATCCGTGAGGGGATTCCAGTGATGCTGGAGACAGAAGCGCGCGCGCTTGATGCCGACGAAAAACTGGATCGCTGATACATGTTCCACGTCATTATTCCTGCCCGATACGCTTCGACCCGGTTGCCTGGTAAGCCGCTGCAGCTGATCGCCGGTAAACCTATGGTGCAACATGTATGGGAGCAGGCGCGTAAAAGTGCTGCCGTCTCGGTTACCGTTGCTACCGACGATCCGCGGATTGTTGAGGCTTGCAAAGCCTTTGGCGCAGAGGTCGTGCTCACGCGCGAAGATCATCCCTCGGGCACAGATCGCTTGCAGGAGGTAGTCAGCCTGCTGGGATTGCCGTCGGACGCCTGTGTCGTCAATGTGCAGGGAGATGAGCCGATGATCCCCCCAGCGGTGATTGATCAGGTTGCCGCTAACCTGATTGCCTCAGCCGAGGCGGGTATTGCGACGCTGTGCGAGCCGATCGAAGACAGCGAGTCGTTATTCAATCCAAATGCGGTGAAGGTTGTCTGCGATCAACGCGGATTTGCACTGTACTTCAGTCGTGCCCCAATGCCCTGGTGCCGTGATGCCTTTGCTGACGGGCCCGCGTCGCTTCCCGCTGATATTCCCTTTCGTCGCCATATCGGTATTTATGCCTACAAGGTCGGCTTTCTGCATGATTACGTGACCTGGCCTGCCAGTCCGCTGGAAAAGGCGGAGTCGTTGGAGCAGCTTCGTGCACTTTGGTTCGGTACTCGAATTCATGTTGCCGATGCCTGTGAGCCATTGCCGGCCGGGGTGGATACCCAGGCTGATCTGGAGCGGGTTAGGGCCTTGTTGGGGCAATCATGAAAAGCCAGATGACTCGAGTTCTCTTTGTTTGTCTGGGCAATATCTGTCGCTCGCCCAGCGCGCAAGCCGTATTTGAAGCTCGCCTGAAAGAGCGTGGGTTACAGCAGCAGTTTGTAGTGGATTCTGCGGGTACGGGTGGCTACCACGAAGGCGAGCCGCCAGACAGGCGGGCTAGCGCTGCTGCGCGAAAGCGTGGCTATGATCTCTCCAGTCAGCGCGCGCGGGCCGTACGTGATAGCGATTTCAACGAATTTGATCTCGTGCTGGCGATGGATAACAGCAATCTGCAGAATTTGCTGGCTAGGGCTCCTGTGACGGCACATGACAAAATACGTTTGTTCATGAGTTATGCCCCGGAGTTGGCGCAGGAAGTACCTGATCCCTATTTTGGTGGTGATGATGGTTTTGAGCAGGTGCTGGATATGCTGGAAGCCGCAGCCGACGCACTGTTGGATCAGCAGGTACGCCGTTGATTGCGCTTGAGTCCAATGTTGACTTGCGTGCCTACAATACGCTGGCTGTGAGCGAACGCGCAGAGCGCTTGCTCGTAGTCGAAGATGATCGCCAGTTGCAGGAGGCTTTGGCGCTGGCAGGCGAACACGACTGGCCGGTTACCTTACTGGGTGGCGGCAGCAACCTGGTGTTGGCGGGCCCGGTCGCAGGCTTAGTGCTACTCATGCGCAGCCGTGGACGGCGTGTGCTGTCGCGTTCTTCGCAGGCGGTGGTGATAGAGGCTGCTGCTGGCGAAAACTGGCATGACTTTGTATCCTGGTCGCTCGATTTGGGGTTAAGCGGTTTGGAAAATCTCTCCTTGATCCCTGGCACTGTGGGTGCGGCGCCGGTGCAAAATATTGGCGCTTATGGGGTTGAGGTAAAAGATGTCTTTCACAGTCTCGATGCACTTGATCGCCAGACTGGAGAGGTTAAATACTTTTCGCTCGAAGACAGTGAGTTCTCCTATCGTGACAGTCATTTTAAGCGCTCTCCCGGGCGTTACATCATCTTGCGAGTACGCTTCCGTCTATTTTCCCGGCCGCAGATAAATATCGCCTACGCGCCCCTGGCGGCCGCCTGGCAGGCAACCGGGTTACGCTTTCCCGATCCGCGGGTAGTGAGTGAGTTGGTTTGTACGATTCGGCGCAGCAAGTTGCCGGACCCCAAGGTACTGCCTAATGCGGGTAGTTTTTTCAAGAACCCGTTGGTCCCGCAGGCGGCCGCTGATGCGCTGCTGTTGCGTTTTCCGGGCATGCCGCACTTTCCGCAAGCTGACGGGCTATGCAAGCTAGCGGCTGGCTGGTTGATAGAGCAGGCGGGGTGGAAGGGTTTTCGGCAGGGTGATGTCGGCGTGCATGCGGCGCAGGCACTGGTTTTGGTCAACTATGGTATGGCGAGAGGGGCCGACATTCTGGCGCTTGCGGCCGATGTGGCTGGCGATGTTCAGCAACGGTTTGGCGTTAGCCTGGAGCAAGAGCCGCCGTTACTGGGCCAACCGTAGGTTTAGTCTTTAGCTTCGAGTGTCAAATTAACCCACCATTTGGATAAAAAAAGGGATGCCGAAGCATCCCTTTTTTATTGCTGCCGGATTTACGACTTGTGGCTGTCGTCTTCCTGCTCGGCTTTCACTGCGCTTTCAGCTTCGACTTCACTGGCACTTTCAGTTTCAGTTTCAGTCTTGGTTTCAGGCTGTGAGGATTCAAGCATGTCGGCCTGCTTCAGCTGCGGTTTTGCTGCGGCTTCAGCTTTCTCGGTCTCTGCTGCGGGCGTTGGCTCGGCCTCAGTGGATTGCGCGCTTGGTTCTGGCGCTGCCGCTGGGGTGGCTACCTCTTCGCTCTTGGCTTCAACAGCGGGTGCTTCCGGTTTGGCTTCGGCCTGCTCTGCAGGTGCTGGCTCGCTCGGCGCTTGTGGTTGCTGAGCGGCTTCTTCAGCTAGACGCTTGGCTTCCAGTTGACGGCGACGAATCTCACGTGGATCGTTATAAGCGCGTCCGCTTTCGGTCAGAGCAGGAATGTTGTCTTGCACCTTGGGAGTGCTTTCAACGGCAACCGGTTCTGCTTCGACTGGTTTGGCGACGGGCGCGGGCTCTTCTACAGCGACGGCCTGTGGCTCGGCTTCGATCGCAACAGCGACGGTCTCTTCCACTTCCACCTTTGGTTCTGCCTTGGCTTCTACCGGTGGCTCGCTGACGGGTTCGTCTTGCTGCGTTGCAGACTCGACGTTTTCGGCTTGAGCTTCGGTGTTAGCCGGCTTTTTCCGTTCCTGGCGCTGACGGCGTGGACGAGGACTTGGAGCTGGCTCGCTGGCTTCGGCGTTGCTGTCATCAGAGGTGTCATCGCTGGCTTTCTCGGTCGGCTGTGCCTGGCTAAAGGCTTCGACCGCGGTTTCCATAGAGGCTTCTACCTTGCTTGCAGCTTCGCTCAAGCCTGCTTCTACTGGCGTTTTGACGTCAGTAATCGCATCGCTTTCAGTGTCGGCTTCAATCGCAGGCGCGGTGGGTGCAGCCGCTGCTTCAGTGACGACTGCAGTCGCGGTGCTGCTAACCGATGCGGCCACGGCGGTCTTTTCTGCGTCTTGAGTATCAGTATTAGAAGCGTCTGCGTTAGCAGCGTTTTCGCTGGCGTCGTCAGCAGTGGCGTCCTGCTGTGGGCGGCGGCGGTTGTTGCGACGACGCTGACTGCTGCGTGAACGACGCTTTGGACGCTCGGAATCATTACCCTCGCTACCTTGCTCCTGATTTTCGTTCTCTGTTGCAGTAGCGTTCAGGCTAGTCTCTTCGGCCTGCTGCTGATCGTCCTGGTGTTGTGCTGGACGACGTTCGCGGGTCTGCTGGCGTGCCTGGTTTTCGTCATCACGTGGCGCACGCTGTTCAGCGTCGGCTGGGCGACGGCGGCGACGTGAACCGCTAGAAGCTTGTGCTGGGCGGCTCTCGGCGGGCTTTTCAGCGGGCTTTTCGACTGGCGCTTCTGTTACTGGCTCATTTCGTGGCGCCTGCTTACGCTCGCCTTCGGCACGCTCAGGACGGTTGCCACGCTCATTGCGGTCGCCACGCTGACGGCGATTGCGGCTGTTGCGGCGCTCATCGCTATTGCGCTTGCTGTTGTCGCGGCTAGGGCGTTTGGGCGTCTCTTCCTGTTCGGTTTCTTTAACTGGTGCGCTGTTGCTCTCTTCGTTAGCGAACAGGCCAACCAGTGATTTGATCAAACCTTTGAACAGGTTGGGTTGTGCAGCCTGTACCGCTTCCACTGGCGCTGGTGTTGCCGCAGGAGTAGGTGCCGGACGGGTGGGGGAGAGGGCTTTGACAGCTGCTTCCTGACGAACGATGGCACGTGTCTGGCTAACAGGCGTCGGCTCCTCAACTTCCACTTCACTGCTCATGGTGAAGCTGCTTTCCTGGTTCAGCACTGACTCGTGGTCGTCGCGCAGGCGCTGAACTTCAAAGTGCGGCGTATCCATGTGCGGAGTGGGCAGAATCAGGATGCGTATCTTGGTGCGTGCTTCAGTCTTGGCCAGGGCTTCGCGCTTTTCATTCAGCAGGAAGGTGGCGACAGCGACAGGTACATGCGCTCGTACTTCGGCGGTACGTTCTTTCAGTGCCTCTTCTTCGATCAGGCGTAGCACGGAGAGGGATAGTGACTCAACGTCACGGATGGTGCCGCGACCATTACAGCGCGGGCAGACAATACCGCTGGTTTCGCCTAGTGAGGGGCGTAGGCGCTGACGAGACATTTCCAGCAGACCGAAGCGGGAAATACGACCGACCTGTACGCGGGCGCGATCAGCTTCAAGACTTTCGCGTACGCGCTCTTCGACAGCGCGCTGGTTTTTCGCAGGGCTCATGTCGATGAAGTCGATAACGATCAGGCCGCCGATGTCGCGCAGACGCAACTGACGGGCAACTTCTTCTGCAGCTTCAAGGTTGGTCTGCAGTGCAGTTTCTTCAATATCGCCGCCCTTGGTTGCACGGGCAGAGTTGATGTCGACGGAAACCAGTGCTTCAGTGTGGTCAATAACAATTGAACCGCCGGACGGCAGTTTAACTTCACGCTCAAATGCAGTCTCAATCTGGCTCTCGATCTGAAAGCGATTGAACAGCGGTACGGTATCTTCGTAGAGTTTGACCTTGCTCGCGTACTGCGGCATCACCTGGCTGATGAAGTTGAGTGCCTCTTCCTTCACGCTTTCGCTGTCGATCAGTACTTCGCCGATATCCTGGCGCAGGTAATCACGAATGGCGCGGATGATGACGTTGCTTTCTTGATAGATCAGGAAGGGGGCGCTGCGCTCTGAGGAGGCGCCTTTAACGGCTTCCCAGAGTTGCAGCAGATAGTCCAGATCCCACTGCAATTCTTCTGCGCTGCGGCCCAGGCCAGCGGTACGTACGATCATGCCCATGTCGGCCGGTACGTTCAGGCTATTGAGGGCTTCACGCAGTTCATTGCGTTCTTCGCCTTCAATGCGACGTGAGATACCGCCAGCACGAGGGTTGTTTGGCATCAATACCAGATAGCGACCAGCCAGACTGATAAAGGTAGTCAGTGCTGCACCTTTATTGCCACGCTCTTCTTTATCGACCTGGACAATAACTTCCTGGCCTTCTTTGAGAACGTCCTTGATGTTGACGCGACCTTCAACCTGCTTGGAGAAGTATTCGCGGGAGATCTCTTTGAGGGGGAGGAAGCCGTGGCGATCTGAGCCGAAGTCGACGAAAGCGGCTTCCAGGCTAGGTTCAACGCGGGTGATGCGGCCTTTGTAAATATTGGCTTTTTTCTGCTCTCGTGCACCCGATTCGATGTCGAGGTCATACAGGCGCTGGCCGTCTACCAGGGCGACACGCAACTCTTCGGGTTGAGTTGCGTTAATTAGCATTCTTTTCATGAAGTACCGTTGTGATTCCAGGGCTATACGGATATCACGTTGTGCGGCACCCACGATCCATGCGTTCGGTGTCAGGTGTGTTTCTGGCCTGGGTAACATCTACCCGGGTGCAGAGTTCACATCGCATTGCTGCTGGTTGGCAACGTCAACGACAGTTCAATCTGTTACTTCTACACAGAGAAACTGCTTTGGGGCAGGCTTGCGACAACAAGGGATTGGCTACGGCGGCAGGCTTTTTTATGCTGCCGGATGGCGACCGTGGGCTGTCAACGCAGGTTATGCGGATCAGCGCAATGGCCGGCTTCGCGTACTGACCGGATGTTGCTACAAGGCGCCCTTAGGGAGGAATCAGCTGGACTGGTAACGGGGACACATTGAATGGCAAGTGTCAGCGCTCGTTACATTATCCTGATGCTGTGCATCTCCACCTAAACACTTACCCATTTGAATCGGGTGCCGCTCAGCGTGTTGTCCGCGAGCGGGTTAATTTTCTGCATGCCTAAATTAGCAGGCAGTGTTGCAATCATAAGTCGCGCCGATCATTCGTTTTCGTTGGTTGGCGGAGACCGTATGGCTTTGTTTCTGGGGCTCGGCAGCTTTGATATGGGCTGGACTCCCCGGCTGCAAACGCGGCAGCTCGCTGGACTATAGCAGCATTTTTTAAGTGCTTCAATTGAATGAAAAAATGTATCATGCGGGGATGAAAAACATGCCTTCCGAACTTCCTGTCCAGGTCCAGTTTGATCAGATTAGCGCTGACCAAGCCGGGCAGCGTATTGATAACTATCTGATCACGCGCCTCAAGGGTGCGCCCAAAACCCTGATCTACCGTATTTTGCGTAAGGGTGAGGTGCGCGTTAACAAGGGCCGGATCAAGCCTGACTACCGCTTGCAGGCGGGCGACACCCTGCGTATCCCTCCGGTGCGTTTGCCTGCACCAAACGAGCCAGTGTTGGTTGGCCAGGGCATTCTTAATGCGCTGGAGGCGAGCGTTTTGTTTGAGGATAAGGGTTTGATTATTGTAAACAAGCCCGCTGGTTTGGCTGTGCATGGCGGGAGTGGTCTTAATTTCGGTGTGATCGAGGCTATGCGGCAGTTGCGCCCTGATTGTCCGCAAATCGAGTTAGTGCATCGGTTGGATCGTGATACCTCGGGCTGCTTGATGATCGCCAAAAAGCGCAGTGTGTTGCGCCACTTGCACGCAGAATTGCGCGGTGAGGGAAAGGGTAAGGGTGTGATCAAGCGTTACGAGGCCTTGGTGCGTGGGCGCTGGCCTGCTTCAACCAGGAAGGTGCATGCGCCATTGCAGAAGAGCAATCTGCGTTCGGGTGAGCGCATGGTTGAGGTCAATGTCGAGGGCAAGGAGAGCCTGACAGAGTTTCGTGTACTGGAGCGCTTTGGTGACTATGCGACGCTGGTGGAGGCTCAGCCTATCACCGGGCGTACCCACCAGATTCGGGTCCATGCCAAGCATGCCGGGCATCCTATTGCCGGCGACCCCAAGTACGGCGACGATGACTTTTCCCGTGAATTGCGTGATCTCGGCGGCAAACGATTGTTTTTGCATGCGCGGTCGCTGCAGGTAGTGATGGCTGATGGGCAAGAGCTAAGCGTGGAGGCGCTACCTGGCAAGATGTGGGATGACGCGTTGGGGCGTTTGCGTAATGCCTGATATCGATACCCTTATTTTTGACTGGGATGGCACGCTCTCCGACTCCGTTGGGCATATTGTTGCGGCAATGCGCGCAGCGGCAAGAGAGGTGGCGTTGCCGGTGCCTGACGTTGCTGCGGTTCGCAATATTATTGGTCTGGGGTTGCCTGAGGCTGCAGCGGCCTTGTACCCGCAAGAGCCTGATGTGCGGCGCCTGCATGCCTTGGTTGATAGTTATCGTACGCAGTATCGGAGTCTGGACGCGCTGCCGGTAGAGTTGTTTCCTGGTGTTTTGGCTGCACTTGATCGCTGGCGCGCTGATGGCTATCGCCTCGCTGTGGCGACGGGTAAGGGACGTAGCGGCTTGGATCGCATGCTAAAGCAGCATGATTTACTCGGCTACTTCGATGCTACCCGTTGTGCTGATGAAACGGCGAGCAAGCCTCATCCTTTGATGTTGCAGCAGATTTTGCAGGAGCTTGGCGGTTCTGCTGCAACGGCCATTATGGTGGGTGATAGCTCTTTTGATCTTGATATGGCGACGAACGCAGGTATGCGCGCTGTGGCGGTAACTTATGGTGCGCAGTCGCGTGAGCAATTGCAGTGCTGCGCTCCTGCGCACTGTATAGATGAATTTACCGAGCTGGCTAGCTGGTTGGGTGAGCCTGGCCGCGACGGCCGAACAATCGCGATGGGGAAAGCTTGATGAGCAATGACCAATGGACCGAGGGTGATATGGTTTCCAAAGAAACGCGGGCGCAGGCAGCCGAAGACAAAAAAGCCTGGCAGTTGCTGGACAAAACGCTGCAAGCCTCATTGCAGGAGCAGCGTCGTTCGCGCCGCTGGGGGATCTTCTTCAAAGTGCTCACATTCACCTATCTGTTCGGCGCTATCATGCTGTTTTCGCCGTTGGCCAAGATGGAGTCATCCAGCGTGGGTGGTCCGCATACTGCCGTTGTGGAATTACGCGGTGTGATTGCTGATCAGGAGGAGGCCAGTGCCGACAATCTGATTAGTGCGCTGCGTGACGCGTTTGAAGACGCCAATACCAAGGGTGTTGTGTTGCGCATTAACAGTCCGGGCGGTAGTCCGGTGCAGTCGGGCTATGTCTACGACGAAATCAAGCGCCTGCGTGCGCTGCATCCGGATATCAAGCTCTACGCGGTGATTACCGATTTGGGCGCTTCGGGTGCCTATTATATTGCCGCGGCGGCAGATGAGATTTATGCCGACAAGGCCAGTCTGGTTGGCTCTATTGGTGTGACCGCAGCCAGCTTCGGCTTTGTGGGTACTATGGAGAAGCTGGGTGTCGAGCGACGCACCTACACGTCAGGTGAGCACAAGGCGTTCCTTGATCCCTTTCAGCCGGAAAAGCCGGAGGAGCGTCAATTCTGGCAGACGGTACTGGATACTACTCACCAGCAGTTCATTGATCAGGTTAAAGCAGGGCGCGGCGATCGCTTGAAAGAGACGCCGGATATGTTCAGTGGCTTGGTCTGGTCTGGCGAGCAGGCGCTCGATCTGGGCTTGATTGACGGCCTTTCCAGTACCTCCGCAGTGGCGCGCGATGTGATTGGGGTTGAGGAGTTGGTTGATTTTACTCACCAGGAATCGCCCTTTACCCGGTTTACGCGTCAACTGGGTGCCAGTATGGGTGCAGCGTTTGCAACCGAGCTGGGTTTCTCTGGTCCCGCTCTACGCTAGTGGTCAGGTTGGCTCAGGGTAGGTGAATGCCTTCCTGGGCTAGCATCTGGCAAAGACGAATTAATGGTAGTCCGATAAGGCTGTTAGGGTCATCGCCTTGCATGCGCTCGATCAGGCTGATGCCATACCCTTCTGACTTGAAGCTGCCAGCGCAATCGTATGGTTTCTCGGTTTGCAGGTAGCGCTCAATCTGTTCGTCGGTTAGTTCGCGAAAGGTGACTGAGTAGGGCTCTACAGTTAGCTGGTGTTGGTCGTTCGCGCTATTGAGTAGGCAAAGTGCGGTCGAGAATGTCAGGGTTTTGCCGCTGCTGCGCTGGAGTTGTTGCTGCGCTTCGGCATGGTTGCCGGGTTTGCTTACCGGTTTTCCGTCCAGCAAGACAACCTGGTCGGACCCGATTATCAGATGCTGCGGGAATCGCGTTTGCAGGGCTTTGGCTTTTGTTAGTGCCAGGCGTTGCGTTAGTTGCTCTGGTTGCTCGCCTGAAAGTGGGCTTTCATCTATCTCGGGTGATGCGCTCTGGAAGGCCAGATTAAGCCGCTCCAGCAGCGCTTTGCGGTAGATTGAGCTAGAGGCCAGGATCAAAGGCAGCATGGGTTATTCTCCGGTTTTGCGTTCGGCGCATCTTACCTATGGTCGGATATGGCTGGCGAGTCCGACGAACTGTTATGCTTTGCCTGTAAATAGTTTTGACAGATGCTGCTCTGGTCCCTAGAATTGCGCGCTTATGTCTGGAACCATACCCTCATACGTCGAGCCAGCACGGCTTGCTGATCGCCAAATCACCCTTGAAGGCGTGGTGAAAGCGGACAGCATGCAGCGTTTGGCGGCATTGCTGGCTGCTCCCGCAGACGATGTGCAGGTTAAACTGCAGTTCGCACGCGATGAGCAGGGGATCGGCACCATGCATGGTCACTACCAGACCAATGCACCGTTGATCTGTCAGCGTTGTCTCGAGCAGGTTGTAATACCGCTCGATAGTGAGTGTGATGTAGGTTTTGTCGAAACGGATGAGGCTGCCAAACAGCTGCCCCGTCTTTATGAACCGGTTATTGTGGGTGAAGAACCGCTCGATCTGATTTCTTTGATCGAAGACGAACTGCTTCTGGCTTTGCCTGCAGTTCCGATGCACCCGCAGGACACATGTCAGCATCCGCCAGGGTATCGCCCTGAGACGGCGGAGCCGGAGGAAAAGTCTGAGAAGCCTAATCCTTTCAGCGTGCTGGCCAAGTTAAAACGCGATACCTGAGCTTAGGAGCTTATTAGTCATGGCTGTTCAGCAGAACAAAAAGTCCCGTTCCGCACGCGGCATGCGTCGTTCACACGATGCGTTGTCCTCCGCTGCCTTGTCTGTAGACAAGACCACTGGCGAAACCCATCTTCGTCACCACGTTTCTCCTGACGGTTTCTACCGTGGTCGTCAGGTTGTAAACAAGGACAACGACGAATAAGTTTTGTCCACGTCAATCCGTCTCGCGATTGATGTGATGGGCGGGGACTTCGGTCCCCGTTGCATTATCCCCGCTGCAATCCGTAGTCTCGCGCTATTTCCCTCGCTGCATCTTATTCTTGTCGGTTCTGCGGATATTATTACGCCGCTGCTTGCTGCTGCCCGCTATTCGGCTGACCGAGTTACTGTGGTTCCGGCCTCTGAGCAGGTGCTGGCGGATGATCTGCCTGCGCAGTTATTGCGAGGCAAGCCTGATGCCTCAATGCGCGTCGCGCTGGAGCTGGTGCGTGACGGGCAGGCTGATGGTTGTCTCAGTGCCGGCAATACCGGTGCGCTGATGGTGTTGGCTCGCTCTGTGCTCGGTATGCTCGAAGGCGTGCAGCGGCCGGCGATTATGGCTGCCTTGCCGGTAGCAGGGCATGATTGCCATGTGCTCGACCTGGGGGCCAATGTGGATTGCTCAGCAGAGCAGTTGTTTGAATTTGCATTGATGGGATCGGCGGCGGCGGCCGAGTTGACCGGCAATCCTAATCCGCGGGTTGGGTTATTGAATATCGGCCAGGAGGTCAACAAAGGTGCGCGTGAAGTGCGCGCTGTTGCAGTCTTGTTGGCAGCCAGTGAGCAGCTCAATTATGTTGGGCATGTCGAAGGCGATGGTTTGTTTCGTGGTGAAGCGGACGTAGTGGTTTGCGATGGGTTTGTGGGCAATGTCTTGCTCAAGGCTAGCGAAGGCGTAGCAGGCTACCTGCAGGCGGAAATGCGCGATGCCATTGAGGCTAGCCGGTTGTTGCGCTGGGTTTCGCCGTGGGTGAGACGGTCGCTCAGTGCTATGCGTCAGCGCAACGATCCTAGTCGGCATAACGGCGCCAGTTTGCTGGGTCTGCGTGGCGTGGTAATCAAAAGTCATGGTGGTGCGGGTGAGCAGGCCATGCTGGCCGCTATCGGTAGGGCGGTCAAAGCCTGTGAGGCCGATTTGCCCGCGCGTATCGCCCAGCGGCTGCAGGGGGCGCGTTGAGTGCCTGTGACCTGGTCGCCCCTTGGTGCATCCAAACTGCATTGTCACACTCATGTGTCTAGACTCTCCTCATTCATTGGATAACAGGAAAACGGTATGACTAACTCCCTTGGCTTTGTCTTTCCCGGGCAGGGTTCGCAAGCGGTCGGCATGCTCGGCGAGCTAGCCGAGCAGCACGCAGTCATCAAGGAAACCTTCGCTGAGGCGTCTGATGCCCTTGGTTATGATCTTTGGGCGCTAAGTCAGAATGGTCCGGAAGCTGACTTGAATCGTACTGATCGTACCCAGCCCGCCATCCTGACTGCCTCGGTGGCGCTATGGCGTCTGTGGTGTCAAAGCAGCTCTGTACGTCCCGCCTTCGTTGCCGGGCACAGCCTGGGTGAATACTCGGCGCTGGTTGCGGCAGAGGTGCTTTCCTTCGCGGATGCGGTTCGTCTGGTAGAGCGTCGTGGTCAGTTGATGCAGCAGGCTGTGCCTGAAGGTCAGGGCGCGATGGCTGCTATCTTGGGGCTTGGGGATGAGCAGATCATCGAGCTTTGTGCTGCGGCTTCCCAGGGGCAGGTGGTGAGTGCGGTTAATTTTAACGCGCCTGGTCAGGTCGTTATTGCCGGTGAGACTGACGCCGTGGCGCGTGCAATTGACGCCTGTAAAGATGCTGGTGCCAAGCGCGCTATCGCGTTACCGGTCAGTGTTCCCTCGCATTGCGCCCTGATGCAGCCTGCTGCAGAACAGTTGTCGGTCGATTTTGCTGCGCTGCAGTGGCAGAAGCCAGGTATTACCCTGGTGCAGAATGTGACTGCGCGTCCGGCTGCTGATGTTGCGGACTTGCGCCAGCTGTTGGTTGAGCAGCTTTACAGTCCAGTGCGCTGGGTCGAGTCCGTAATTTACATGGCCGAGCAGGGTGTCACCGACTTGGTTGAGTGCGGCCCGGGTAAAGTGCTTGGTGGATTGAACAAACGCTGCAGCAAGGCGGTCAATAATCACAGTTTGGATAGCGTCGCGAGCTTCGCTGCGTTTAGCGAACAATTCGCATAAGGAATTCAATATGAGTCTTGAAGGAAAAGTTGCGCTGGTTACCGGTGCAAGTCGTGGTATTGGTCAGGCGATCGCCCATGCTCTCGCCGCCCAGGGCGCGATTGTCGTTGGCACTGCTACCAGTGATCAGGGCGCGCAGGCGATTGCCGACAAGCTCGCCGAGGCGGGCTACAAGGGTACCGGTATGAAGCTTGATGTGCGCGATGCCGACTCAGTAGCAGCTGTGCTTTCAGCCATTACCGAGACCTACGGTGCGCCGGCGATTCTGGTCAATAATGCTGGCATCACCGCCGATAATCTGTTGATGCGCATGAAAGAGAACGAATGGGATGATGTGCTCAACACCAACCTCGGGTCGGTTTACCGTTTGTCCAAGGCAGTGCTGCGAGGCATGACCAAGGGCCGTTGGGGGCGTATCATCAACATCAGTTCTGTGGTGGGTGGTATGGGTAATGCTGGTCAATCCAACTATGCTGCAGCCAAGGCTGGCATGGAAGGTTTCACCCGTGCGCTGGCACGAGAAGTGGGCTCGCGTGCCATTACTGTGAACGCGGTAGCACCGGGTTTTATTGACACAGACATGACGCGTGCGCTTAATGACACCCAGCGTGACGTGATGCTGGAGCAGATTCCGCTAGGCCGTTTGGGTCAGGCCGAGGAAATTGCTGCTGCTGTAGGGTTTCTTGCCAGTGAGTCTGCTGGCTACATTACCGGGGCAACTTTGCCGGTCAATGGCGGTATGTACATGAGCTGAGGTGTTTTTTTACCTGAGCTACAATGATGTTTTTGCATGATTTTTTGCTGGGTACAGGCTCCAAAGGCTTGGCACCCGTTACGATAGAAGCGATTGACGCTTGAAACCAAGCGATTTGTTTCTATAAACTACCCGCAGTCCGGCTTCTCGGAACTGCACATAGGAGTGAGAACAAGGTATGAGTACCATTGAAGAACGCGTCAAGAAAATCGTAGCCGAACAGCTCGGCGTCAAAGAAGAAGAAGTGACCAACAGCGCTTCTTTTGTTGAAGATCTTGGCGCTGATTCCCTGGACACCGTGGAGCTGGTTATGGCTCTCGAAGAAGAATTCGAGACTGAGATTCCGGATGAAGAAGCCGAGAAGATCACCACCGTCCAGGAAGCAATCAACTACGTGAACTCGAACCAGAAGTAATCACGAAGTCTGCCGAAAGGTCGAAAAAAGCCGCAGTGCTCTCAAGTATCTGCGGCTTTTTTGTATGTCCGAATTATGGTGATACGCAGCCTTTAGCTTAGCTTCTTGCTGCTCGGCGCGTTTGCACCGACAATATGGCAGGTTCGCGGCAGGGGGTTGCCCTTGCTCGTTGCTATAGAGAGTTGAATAAGGAGTTCGCTGTGTCGCGCAGACGCGTCGTGGTAACCGGTCTGGGTATGTTGTCGCCGTTGGGCAATACGGTTGAAAGCAGCTGGCAGGCCGCCTTGGCAGGCAAGAGTGGGATTGCCACTATTGAGCATATGGATGTCAGTGCTTTTAATACGCGCATTGGCGGATCCATACGTGATTTTGACGTCGAGCTTTATATGGCGGCGAAAGAAGCGCGCAAGCTTGACCTGTTCATTCAGTACGGCTTGGCAGCCTGTGCGCAATCGATCAAGGACTCCGGTATAGAGATTACCGATGAGAACCGGGATCGTATTGGTGTGGTCATGGGCTCTGGTATCGGTGGTCTCACCAATATCGAGAAGAACTGTGAGCAATTGCTCAATAGTGGTCCTCGCCGCATATCTCCTTTCTTTGTGCCGGGGTCGATCATCAATATGGTTGCCGGCTATCTGTCCATCCAATATGGTCTGCAAGGGCCCAACTATGCGATGACGACCGCCTGCACCACTGGCACACACAGCATCGGCATGGCGGCGCGTAACATTGCCTATGGCGAGGCCGATATGATGGTGGCGGGTGGTTCGGAAATGGCCACCAGTGGACTTGGCTTGGGCGGCTTTAGTGCTGCGCGCGCCATGACGACCCGTAATGATGATCCGCAAGCGGCCAGCCGCCCCTGGGATCGCGAGCGTGACGGCTTTGTCCTGTCTGATGGTGCCGGTGCCATGGTGCTCGAAGAGTACGAGCACGCGAAGGCGCGTGGCGCCAATATCTATGCCGAGCTGGTTGGGTTTGGCATGAGTGGCGACGCGTACCATATGACGGCACCGCCAGAAGACGGTCGCGGTGGCGCCAAGTGCATGGCTAATGCGTTGAAGGATGCCGGCATCAATCCCGATGAGGTTGACTACATCAATGCGCATGGCACCTCTACCTCTGCGGGCGACTTAGCTGAGACACGTGCAGTAAAAAGCGTGTTTGGCGAACACGCCTACAAGCTGGCTATCAGTTCGACCAAGTCGATGACGGGCCACCTGTTAGGCGCAGCCGGCGCGGTTGAGGCGGTTTTCAGCGTGCTGGCGTTGCGTGATCAGGTTGCTCCTCCGACGATTAACCTTGATAACCCGGATGAGGGCTGTGATCTCGACTACGTTGCGCATAGTGCGCAACAGCGGCCTCTCAATGTCACGCTATCCAATTCGTTTGGCTTTGGTGGTACCAACGGAAGTCTGGTCTTTCGCCGCTGCGAATGAGCACAGACGCCGCCATGTCCGGGCCTGTCACGCTCACTCTGTTAAACGGTCAGGAGACTGATTGTTTGCCGCTGAGTGATCGTGGCCTGGCCTATGGCGATGGTCTGTTTGAGACTATTCGGGTGGTAGGTGGTAGCGCACCTTTGTGGTCGCGCCACCTGCAACGTCTGGAGCGTGGCTGCCGTACTCTGCGTCTGACCTTGCCCGCTGAGCAACTGGCTATCGACGTTGAGAGGCTGGCCCGGCGTCTAGGTGAAGGGCTGATCAAGCTGATTCTTACCCGAGGCAGCGGTAAGCGCGGTTATGCGATACCCGCAAACGCTGAAACGACTCGTATTCTCTTTGGCTCTAATGCTGCTGTATACCCGGCTGAGCATGCTGAACAGGGTGTTCGGCTGTTTGCCTGCGAAACGCGCTTGGGGCACCAGCCCTTATTGGCCGGTTTGAAGCACTTGAACCGCCTGGAGCAGGTGCTTGCGCGCAGTGAGTGGCAGTCCAGTGATTACGCAGAAGGCCTGGTGTGCGACCTGACGGGGCAGCCGATAGAGTGCACCATGAGCAATCTGTTTATGCGTATTGCTGGCGCTTGGGTGACGCCTGATCTTAGCCAGTGTGGTGTGCAGGGCGTGATGCGTGATCTGCTTATCGAGCGGGTGCAGCAAGAGGGTGGCTTTGTGCAGGTCCGGACAGTCGGTTATGACGAGTTGCTGAGTGCCGACGAAGTGATGTGCTGTAACAGTTTATTCGGAGTCTGGCCGGTGATTCAGTTGGGCGATCGGCATTGGCCGGTCGGTCCGTTCACCCGCCAGATGCAATCCTTGGCAAAACAGGTTTATTTGTGAAAATTTTTGGCAAAATCATCGCATTTCTTTTGGTTGTATCTACCTTGTTGGTCCTGGGTGGTGGTCTCTGGGGGTTCTTGACGCTGCAAACTGCCTTGCATCAGCCACTACAGCTGCAAGAACCAACTACGTTGGAAGTGCCTCCAGGTAGTACGCCCGCAGGTATATTTGCCAAGCTCGAGCGCGACCATGTGCTCGAAGACAGCGCCTGGTTGCGTCGTTACTGGCAATGGCAGATGGAAGGGGCTGTGCTGCATGTGGGTGAGTACGCACTGCAGCCGGAGATGACCGCTGCCGAGCTGCTGCACTTGCTGGAGCGAGGCGACGTGCTGCAGCGCCACCTGACGCTGGTCGAGGGTTGGAACTTTGCCCAGGTACGCAGTGCCCTGCGCCAGGCCGAGCGGCTGAAGCAGACGTTGCCGGAAGAGTGGAGCGATGCTCAGGTGATGGATGCGCTCGACCTGTCCGGTATTCATCCTGAGGGCCGTTTTTTCCCTGATACCTATCAGTACACCTTCGGTATGAGTGACCGTGATCTGCTATTGCGTGCTTACCAGCTTATGGAGCAGCAGCTGGCAGAAGCATGGGCAGAGCGGGCCAGTGATTTGCCCTTTGATACGCCCTACGAGGCGCTGATCATGGCGTCCATTGTCGAACGCGAAACCGGTGTGCCGAGTGAGCGTCCTGAAATCGCCGGCGTATTCACCCGTCGGATGAATATCGGCATGAAGCTGCAGACCGACCCTACTGTCATTTACGGCCTCGGCGCCGACTACAAGGGTAATATCAGGCGTCGGCATCTCACTCAGCCAACGCCCTACAACACTTATGTGATTGATGGTTTACCGCCAACCCCTATTGCCATGCCTGGTCGTGAAGCACTGCAGGCAGCGGTTAATCCCAAGCCAGGCAAGAGCCTCTACTTTGTTGCCAAAGGCGACGGCTCCCATGTGTTCTCTAACAGTCTGGTCGAACACAACCGGGCGGTTCGCCAGTATCAGCTTAGCCGTCGCTCGGATTATCGGTCGTCGCCGGCTTCTACTCCGGCTGCAGCCGCAGGGCAGGACATAGCCCAATGAGCGGACTGTTCATCACGTTCGAAGGCCCCGAGGGCGCAGGCAAATCGACCAACTTGCGCTATCTGGCCGATTGTTTGCGAGCTGCTGGTTGCGACCCACTGCTGACGCGCGAGCCGGGCGGTACGCCGATCGCTGAGCAGATTCGTACCCTGTTGCTGGCCAATCACAGCGAGCAGATGAACAGTGACGCCGAGTTATTATTGATGTTTGCAGCGCGCGCGCAGCATCTCAACCAGGTTATCCGTCCGGCTCTAGCGCAAGGGCGGGTTGTTATTAGCGACCGTTTTACTGATGCAACCTACGCTTATCAGGGCGGCGGACGAGGTATCGATATGCAGCGCATTGCTGCACTGGAGACCTGGGTTCAGGGCGACTTGCGCCCCGATCTTACGCTGCTGTTCGATGTGCCGGTTGAGGTAGGCTTGGCCAGAGCAAAAGCGCGTAGCGCGCTGGATCGATTTGAGCAGGAGGAGCGCGCCTTCTTTGACGCTGTGCGAACGACCTACCTGGCCCGAGCTGCTGATGCGCCCGGGCGCTACCGGGTAATCGATGGCAGTGCTTCAATTGAGGGCGTTCAGGCCGAGCTGCAGCCGGCTATCAATTGGATACTGGAGCGCTGGCATGCTTGAGCCAGTCCGCAAGCCAGCGCCTTGGCACCAGCCTGGTTGGCAGCGTTTAACTGCGCAGCAGGACTTTGCCCATGCGTATCTTTTTACTGGACAGCCCGGTTGCGGTAAGCGACGTTTTGCCAGTGCCTTCGCAGCCTTTCTGATGTGTGATACGCCGGACGCGGGTGTTGCCTGTGACGCATGTCGCAGCTGCCAGTTGCGCTTGGCGGGTAGTCATCCCGACTTGTTGATGCTGGAACCAGAGGAAGAGGGTAAGGCAATCCGGGTGGATGCCGTACGCCAGTTGGTCGACTTCATCTCCCAGACGTCACAACAGGGCGGGCGAAAAGTGGTCGTGCTACAACCTGCTGAAGCGATGAATGTGAACGCGGCCAACGCATTGCTCAAGTCGCTGGAAGAACCATCGGCAGAAACCTATCTGCTATTGGTGAGCGATCAGCCCAGTCGGTTGTTACCCACTATTCGCAGTCGCTGTCGAGTGCAGCCGCTTAATCTGCCAGGTGCCGACGAAGCCGCGGCATGGTTAACCGAGCAATTGCCGGATCGCTCCACAGACGACTGCGCGTTGCTGCTGCAGATGGCGGGCGGAGCGCCCTTGCGTGCACTCTCGCTGGCGCAGGTAGATGCCCTCGCGCAGCGCGAGAAAGTGGTGGAGGGGATCAAAGCGCTGCTGAAAGGCCAGGCCGCTCCGTCCAAGCTTGCCGAGCAGTGGAACCCGGTGCCGATTGAGCTATTGCTCGACTGGTTTTGTGCCTGGACCCTGGACCTGCTTAAATTGCAGCAGCAGGCCAGCGATGCAGCTGTCAGCGCTGATATGGACAAGGTGCTGGGCTACATGGCGAAGAAGCTGGATGTGGCAAAGTTATTGGCTTGGCAGGACTGGCTCTTGGAGCATCGCCGACTCTTTGCCAGCAAAGCCAACCTGAATCGCGTACTCTTTCTGGAAAAGGCGTTGGTTCAGTGGAAAAACCTGCTGGAAAGACGTTAACCTGATAGTGGTAATACGCTTTTAACAAGGAAAGAGCGATGAACAATCCCAAGGCACCAGGCCCGCGCAACGGCATATTGTCTTTGACCATCAAGGACAAGTCGGTGCTGTATGCGGCTTACATGCCATTTGTAAAGCATGGCGGTCTGTTCATTCCGACCAACAAGAACTATCGCCTGGGTGATGAGGTCTTCATGCTGCTTAACCTGATGGAAGAACCGGAGAAGATTCCGGTCGCCGGCAAGGTTATCTGGGTCACCCCCAAGGGCGCGCAGGGCAACCGTGCTGCCGGTATTGGCGTGCAGTTCAGTGACCAGGACAACACCGCGCGCAGCAAGATCGAAACCTATCTTGCCGGCGCACTCAAATCCGACCGACCTACCCACACTATGTAATCCATGCTCATTGACTCGCATTGCCATCTAGACCGACTCGATCTCACACCCTATAACGGCTCGCTCGAAGCTGCGCTGGACGCCGCCCGCACGCGTGGCGTACGCAAGTTCCTGTGCATTGGCGTGGATGCAACCAACGCGCCTGTAGTCCAGGCGCTGGCAGATCAGCATGCGGATGTGTTCTGCAGTGTGGGTGTGCACCCGCTGGATCTAAAAGACAGCACCCAAACCGATCTTGACTGGTTGCTGACCGCGCTGGACCATCCGCGTACCGTGGCCATTGGTGAGACTGGGTTGGACTACCACTATGAGCCTGAGTTGGCCGAGCAACAGCAGGCGTCGTTTGCCGTCCATCTGCAGGCGGCGAAGGTTACGGGTAAGCCCGTTGTCATTCATACCCGCGCTGCCCGTGCGGATACGCTGACCCTCTTGCGTGAAGCCGATCTGCCGAATGCCGGCGTATTGCACTGTTTTACTGAAGATTGGGACATGGCCCGTGCGGCCCTGGATATGGGTTACTACATTTCGTTGTCGGGCATTGTGACCTTCCGTAATGCGGAAGCCTTGCGCGACGTGGCTCGACAGGTGCCAGCCGACCGTCTGCTGGTCGAAACCGACTCGCCTTATCTGGCGCCGATTCCGCATCGTGGCAAGCCAAATGAGCCTCAGTTCGTTTGTGAAGTGGCTGCTTTTTTGGCTGAGCTGCGCGGGGTGTCTGTCGATACGCTGTGGCAGCAAACGGGCGATAACTTTCATCGTCTGTTTCCGCTCACTACTGTCTAAAAGTACTCCTCTCAGGGACTTGTTGCTTCCAAAGCATAAAAAAAACCCGAATTCTGGGGGAAGAATTCGGGTTAAGACCATTAGGAGTGATACTGAGACAGGAGCTAACCTGTCAGCTCAGACAGGCACTTGGGGGAATGCCGTATCTGATAGTTTGAGTATTGTTTAAATCCCCCGGCTTTCCAGTATCCCCTCGTTTTTTTATAAACTGATTTGGAATACGTACGCCCCGCTTTATCGTGAACCGCTGTTATCCCCTTGTTGGCTGATTAGCAATTGCAGTTGGCTCACGGCTTGATCCAGGGTGTCTTCGGTCGTGTAAAAGTGGGGTGACCAGCGAATCCCGCCGCCACGCTGGGCGCAAATGATCCCCGATTGCATCAGTTCGCGGTGCAAGCGCGGGTGATCAACACCCTCAATGGCAAAGGTCACTATCCCTGCACGCCGCTCGGGTGCTTCTGGACTGAGCAGGCGAACGCCGGGAGTCTGCTGAAGGGCCGTTATCAGATAGGCCACGCGCTGCTGGAGCAGTGCGCCGACCCTGTCCATTCCTGTGTCCAGCAGCAGTTCAAGGCTTGCTGACAGCGCGTGCTGAGCGAGGGTGTTTGGACTACCCGCCTCAAAACGCCGCGCCGAGCTGGCGGGCTGCCATTGCTTTAGATCGTAGTTACCCATGGCCTCGACCATATGCCAACCGTGCTGGGTCAGCTGCAACTGGTCGCGAACGGATTCTCGGCAATAAAAAACGCCCAGGCCTTCAGGGCCCAGCAGCCACTTGTGGCCGTCTGCCATGGCAAAGTCACAGTCTATGCTTTGCACATCAAAGGGCAGGGCGCCGATGGTTTGAATAGCATCCACGCAAAACAGTATTTTTCGGGTGCGGCAGGCGGCGCCCAGCCGCTTCAGGTCCATCCGCAAGCCGCTGGCGTATTGCACCGAGCTGATCGTCAGCAGTCGCGTATTCTCATTCATAGCATCGATGAGCGCCTGCTCGGGATCGTCACCCTGCAGTGATATCTGACGCACGTTAACGCCGCGTGAACTCAAAGCCTCCCAGGGAATGCGGTTGGAAGGAAACTCCTGATCACTGGTGATTATCTCGTCGCCGGCTTGCCAGTTAATGCCTTGCGCAACGAAGGAAAGCGCCTCCGAGGTGTTCTTGACCAGCGCTATGTCATCCACAGAGGGCGCATTGACCAGCTGCTTTAGCTGTTGGCGCAGGTGTGTTTCCTGTTTGGCCCAGCGCGGATAGTCGCGTGCGCCCTGACGCGCGTTTTCCTGAGCGAAGCGGCTGACGGCGTCGGCTGCGCGCTTTGGCCAGGGAGCGACTGCGGCATGGTTCAGGTAGCAGATGTCAGGATCAAGCGGGAATTCGTGTTGCCAGTCATAGGGTGTTGTCATGCTGTCCTCCTTTGGCAGTCAGCATAGTGCTTGTGTTTTAAGCAGGCCACGGTGACTTGCCTATCTGGCGGAAAAAATAGTGACGTCTACATTTTCCCTAGTGATACCGGTACAACGCAGGCATGCAATATCTGCCTATCTTCAGACAAATTGCGACGCCTGCGAACCCATTAGTCAGCTTTTAATCAAATATGGGCATCTGGTCATCGGCTTGGCATAATGGGCAACACTTTTAGTTTTACTGTCAGGTGCCTCAATGCAGAAAGAATCACGTAAAGTCCGCGAGTTTCGTCGTCGGGAGCAGGAAATCCTGGATAGCGCCTTGCGTCTGTTTCTGGAGCAGGGGGAAGACAGTGTCACGGTTGAGATGATCGCTGACGAGGTGGGGATCGGTAAGGGGACCATCTACAAGCACTTTAAATCCAAAGCGGAAATCTATCTGCGGCTGATGCTTGATTATGAGCGTGATCTGGCAGAGTTGCTGCATTCCAAGGATATCGAACGTAATCAGGAAGCCTTGTCGCGCGAATATTTTGCGTTCCGTATGAGTGATCCGGAGCGTTATCGCCTGTTTGACCGGCTCGAAGAGAAAGTGGTCAAGGCCAATCAATTGCCTGTCATGGTCGAAGAGCTGCATGCCATTCGTGGTTCTAACTTTAATCACCTGACGGGTGTTATTCAGACCCGCATCGACGATGGCAAGCTGGAAGATGTGCCGGCCTACTTTCATTACTCCGCCGCGTGGGCGCTGGTACACGGTGCCATGGCCATGTATCACTCACCCTTCTGGAAAGACGTGATCAAGGACCAGGAAGCCTACATGCAGTTCTTGATGGATATCGGTGTGCGCATGGGTAATCGCTCCAAGCGCAAAAAGGAGTCAGAGATCGCTGATTCAGCATCCCAATCGGAAATTTGAGTTAACTGAACTCATGCAGAGGTGGGGTGGTCTATGAGGCAGGCCATAAAGGAGCTGACCTTTGATCTTATCGATCCCTTCACGTATTACCTGCGGTTTGCTGGCATGCTGTCTTTCCATGCCGCTGCTCGCGCGCGATTACGTTTACTCTGACGCGCACCTGCATTACGTCGATTTCTTCCAGGAAACCGAAGGTATGCAGGCGTTGCTGGACAAAATGGATGAAAGCGGCGTGGAGCACGTGATGCTCTCTGGTATTCCGGTTGCTAAAAAGTGGAGTGAGAACGAGCCCAAGCGTCCGCGCTATTATGCTGGCGATGATGGCAGCGCCTACTGGTTTAGCGCCACTGACCTGTTGGTGGCCGACGCCTACCAAAACTTGCCAACCGAGCAAAAAAGTCGGTTCCATCCGTTTCTGTCAGGTTTCAATCCAAACGATAAAAACTCCGACGCCCACATTCGGCGTATGTTGGCGCTTTATCCGGGGCTCTGGCAGGGCATTGGTGAAGTCTTCACCCGACACGATGATCTGACGGCACTGATTCATGGCGAACCACCGCGGGCCAATAGCGACGCTATGGATCGGGTCTATACGCTGGCTGCGGAATACGATCTGCCGGTGATGGTGCACAGCAATATTACCTCCCAGCGTGAGCGCAACCCGCTCTATCTGCAGGAAATAGAAGAACCACTGCGCAATCACCCGCGAGTGCGCTTTATTTGGGCGCATGCCGGGACCAGTATGGAAGTCCATCGCCACCAGACCAAGTTGGAGTTCCTGCTGCCTACGCTGCAGCGCATGCTCAAGGCTTATCCCAACCTGTATATCGATTTATCCTGGACCGTGCGCGAGCCCTACCTGGTTGATAGCGAGGGTAATCCCAATCCGGAGTGGGTGCAGTTGGTCGAGGATTATCCCGATCGCTTTATGTTGGGGTCCGACGTAGTAGGGCACTTTGATAGTGTCAGCAAGTACATGCATGGCTTTGATGTGTTTCTTGATGCCTTGCCGGAGGATGTTGCCCATAAGGTAGCGCGGGATAACTTTCTAGCGGTGCTGCCGCAGGAGCAGGAAGACCTGCCACAGCCCGTCGAGTAGCCGAGCTGTGGCAGGTGATCAGACTTCGTGTTTAGTTATCCAGCGGTGGGCTGGCCCAGTAGCTGCAGCGATGATAGCCGAGGAAGTTTAGTACCGAGCCGTCAGCGGTGGTCGGAGTATCCAGCGTGTTCACTATCCCTCCTGATGCCTGTGCCCAATTAGGGTCAACACCGTCGGTACTGTTGGGGTCTCCGTCTTTGGCAAACTGGCTCCAATAGCCAACCATCTGGCTAGCCAGTCTGTCCACATCTACTTCCGTGCCGGTGTAACGCGATCTCATCAGGCTCTCTGGGTAGAGCACATAAGGGATCTCACTCGCATGCGTAGCCCCCAACGGAAAGCTGGCGGAAGGCACCAGTGTCCAGGGCGCGTCTTCATCACGAAACCAATACTGATAGGTATTCATGTTGGCGGTAGAAAAGGTGCCAGCTTGTGCGTAGGCGTTGCAGGCAAAGTTGGAGTCAGTCCAGATGGCTGATAGTGCCAAAGACAGCTGGTTGGCACCAACTGGGGTATAGCCTAGGTAGTCTGTCGCTATTTGATCGGCATCCAGGCCTGAGCCAGCGAATAGGTCGGCTACGCGAGAACGGTATTCAGCCTCTCCCAGGGCGTCGAGCGAGCTTCCCTCGGTCAGCTCATCCAGGGCGACAAACAGGGTGCCTTCGTCCTGATTGCTGCCAATCATGATGTCCAGATCAGTATTGAAGTCGCCATCGTTCAGCGCTGTCTGGATGGTCCTGGGCAGCAAGTCTGTTGCCGCATCTGAATTCGGAATGACCTGCGAGCCCTGGACTGTCAGGAACTGGGTGGCAGGTAAGTCGCGAAGACAGTTTTCCGCTGTTTGACTGTTACCGCAGCCCAGCGAGGTTGCAACGTTCTGGCCGGCTGCTTGAGCGACTGCTTTGCTGGATTGAAAGGGAGCATAGGAACCGCTTTGCACAATGGCACGCTGGAACAGATTTTCAGCTTTGGCGCGCGGGGAGACGATATGGCTCATTACGCTGTGGCCGCCGGCAGACTCACCAAACACCGTAACATTGTCAGGATCGCCGCCAAACGCAGCAATGTTTGCTTTGATCCAGCGTAGTGCCTGTTGCTGGTCCATCAAACCAAAGTTGCCGCCGTCCGATGCGAGGCTGGGGTGCGCAAGAAAGCCCAGCAAGCCAAGACGGTAATTCAGGGTTACCACTATCACATCCTGTGCTACCAGCCTGGTTGGATCGTACTCGCCGCCGCCGTTACCAAATACAAAAGCGCCGCCATGAATCCAGACCATCACCGGCAAGTCTTCGCCTGATTCAGGTGTGTAGACGTTAAGGTAAAGGCAGTCCTCATTGCCCGCTACGCTGCTGGTAGCAAGGTCTACTTGCACACAGCTGCTACCGAACTCGGCGCTTAGCTGCAGTGTTTCATCGCGCTGCGCTAATGGTTCTGGAGGCGCAAAGCGCAATTCACCCACCGGTGGTTGGGCGTAGGGGATGCCACGGAATACGCGCATACCATTCATGGATATGCCTTTGAGGTCACCCTCAGTGGTGCTGACAGCGCTGACAGCGGCTTGTGCCGGGGCGTCATCGCTACCGCCACCACCGCCACTTAAGCAGCCCGCCAGGCTGATGGCGAGGAGGGCAGAGACAAGGGGTTTGAGCAGAAATCCGCGTCTGTGCGGGAGCGTGATATTTTTCATTATTGTTATTTCCGTTGCGCAGTGACTGTTATTTTTATTGAGCTTGTTTCCAAGTGGTGAGACATAATTCATATGTGTTCAGCCGCTGCGAGGACTATATGTGATGCGGTCGACAGATTCCAAACCCGTACAGGGGATTGGTTTTCTGATGTTATTTGCTTAAGCTTTCCGGTTTGATTGAGATTATGATCAAGCTGATGTCTTGGGTTTAACCCCCCTGCCTAGCAATCATTCAATGTCGGGCCCAGGCCCGCTAGTAACCAGTGGAGTGTCGCCATGCCCCCTGAACAGGATTTTCCTGTCAGCTATATCGAGCCCGTCTTTCGGCCGCCCAGTGAGGCGCATTCGCTAATTCTACCGGTAACCAATGGCTGTTCCTGGAACAAGTGCACCTTCTGCGATTAGTACTACCTTCATCTGATACTGAAAGGGTTCGTTTAGCATATTTCAAAGGCATTTATCTGATGACTAGACCCTGCGACCGCACCTTATAGTACGCCTGGAGTGGTACTAAACAACCGTTAAGGCTTGAGCAGGGTTTCAACCAAATCGGAATGTATTAAGTTCTGATTCGTCCATATTCGCTCCGATGCGACCCCACCTAGTCGTGCCTGATATCGATCCTGGCTTCAATGGCATCGCGCGCTGCGACTTCTTCACGTAGTACTTTGATGTTTTTTGGTGCATTCACCAATAGTTTACAGCGGCCGTTCTTGGTGGCGGCCACGGTGACTTTGATGTTATGGGTAAGCGGATTAAATGGTTGATCTTACCTTTGCATATTCCGGCCCATCGTGACCGCCCATTCCGTTTGAACGTGACCGCCTGTTCCGGGCTAACGTGACCGCTCATTCCGTTTTATCGTGACCGATTTTGGGTGATATCCCGGAATCACCGGTCAC
>NZ_RKKU01000013.1 GCF_003797945.1 Pseudomonas neustonica | reverse complement strand
CTGGCGAGATAGCGCGATGGCTTCGCGCTTGAATTCAGGGCTGTATTTTCTGCGTTTGGACATGAACACTCCTTTGGCACATTGTGCCTCTTTTCAAGAGTGTCCGCAGTAACGGGGTAGAACCCGATCCTTTTGCCTCAACTTAAGGCCCAGCCTCATTCGACAGAATAGAGATGCCCCGCTTGATCTGCGTTTAGGGAAGCGGTAGGTACAAACTTCAGCGCACACGCAACCCGAACGACAGGGGGACCCATGCAATCAGCGGTTAAATGTGGGGGGGAAACCTACCTTTGACGCCTGGCGCTATCCCACCGTCAAAGCATGTCGCTCGCCCATCAATGGCGATTTACTCAAAAAACAAAACCTTGTCGGAAATCAAGCGGAGAACAGCAGGGAGTAGAAACAACAAAGCCCCGATTTACGGGGCTTTGAGTACAGATAGTGGCGGAGGGACAGGGATTCGAACCCTGGGTAGGCTATTAACCTACGCCGGTTTTCAAGACCGGTGCATTCAACCGCTCTGCCATCCCTCCACGGCCGGCAATACTACCGGAAAATGCTGATGAGTCAATGGGGTACAGCATAAAAGAGACCAACTTATTGCATCTTTTGCTGTCCATTTAGTTGGTCCCGGCAGGCTTTGCACATGAATAGAAATAGTTCGATATCAGCCTTACCTTGATTTGACATCGATTACCCGTATTATCTGGAAGTAACTAATGGATCACTTGATTTACCTTCACAGGAGCTGTGCATGAACATGCAAGAACGCCATACGACGATGCAACACAGCGGTGTGAACGAAGCGGAAGTCAGCAAACTCTTCCGTAATACGTACACATTGCTGGCCATGACCTTGGCTTTCTCGGCCCTGGTCGCTTTCGTTTCCATGAGCCTCAACCTTCCCTATCCCGGCATCATTGTGACGCTGGTAGGTTTTTACGGCCTGCTGTTTTTGACCACCAAGCTGCGTAACTCTGGCTGGGGTCTGGTCAGCACCTTTGCTTTCACCGGCTTCCTTGGCTACACCCTTGGCCCTATCCTCAATGCCTACCTCAACATGCCTAACGGCGGCTCGGTAGTCACGCTGGCTCTGGGCATGACGGCTCTGGTCTTTTTCAGTCTTTCAGCCTACGCCATCATCTCGCGCAAGGACTTCAGTTTCCTGTCCGGCTTCATCATGGCGGGATTTGTCGTACTGCTGGTAGCCGTTGTTGCCAGTTTCTTCGTGCAGATCAGCGGTCTTCAGTTGGCCATTTCTGCCGGCTTCGTGCTGTTTTCTTCTGCCGTCATTCTCTATCAGACCAGCTCGATCATTCACGGTGGTGAAGACAACTACATCATGGCGACCATTACGTTGTTCGTCTCGATCTACAACCTGTTCCTCAGCCTGCTGAGCCTGATTGGCGCCTTCAACGACGACTGATATCAGCGAGTAGGATATAATCAATGGCTCGCCAGAATTGGCGAGCCATTTTTGTTTGAGAGTCGCTTAAACGTCATGAAATTTGCTATTGCCCTGCTTGCCGGGCCACAGGACCCAGCTGCCCGCAGCGCCCTGAGCTTTGCCCAGGCGGCGCTTGATGGCGGTCACCAGATAAGTCGATTGTTTTTCTATCGCGATGCAGTGCACCTTGCATCAGACTTGGCAGTGCAACCGCAGGACGAATCAGATATTGCCCGCGAGTGGCGTGAGTTCATCAGTAGCAACGAGCTGGACGCCGTAGTCTGTATTGCCGCAGCGCTGCGTCGCGGTGTGCTTAACGAGGCAGAGGCCTCTCGCTGGGAGCGCCCCGTGGCCAACAGTGGTCAGCCGTGGGTGCTATCGGGACTGGGCCAGTGGGTAGACGCCATGCAATCGGCTGATCGGGCGGTGACTTTTGGCAGCTGATTTGAAAAGCCTACTGGTGATAAGTCGACATCCGCCAGCAGCACAAGCAGCACGTGAGGCATTGGACCTTGCTCTCGCCGCGGCCGCTTTTGGTGTGCCGGTCAGTCTGCTGTTCCTTGATAGCGGTGTAATGCAACTGCTTAAAGGCCAGGAATCTGCCCTGATCAAACAAAAATCACTGACTGCCAACCTCAAAGCGCTGCCTATCTTTGGGGTTGAAGATCTTTTCGTTTGCCAGCATTCACTTAGCGAACGTGGCTTGCAGTCCAATCAACTGCTTCTCCCGGCAAAACCGGTTGAGGGGGCTGAAATTGCCGCACTGCTTGAACAATACGATCAGGTGGTCACGCTATGAATGTCCGGTTTGAGGGAGTTTGAGCATGTTGCATGTTCTACGCCATGCGCCCCAGGATAGCAGTCGTTTCGCTAGCACCTTGCGATCAATGGGACCTGAACAGGGGTTACTAATGATTGAGGATGGCGTTTATAGCCTACTGCCAGACACCAGTTCAAATAGCGCACTGCAACTACTGCCCGCCAGCGTGCGTCTATATGTCATGGAAGCCGACGTTAGCGCACGTGGCCTGGCAATTGATGATCTGCCCAAGCGAGTCAAATTGATTGATTATCCGACCTTTGTTCAACTGTGTACCCAGTACGACAAGGTGCTCAGCTGGTGAGCCATATACTGCTGGTTGATGGCGAGGCCATAAAAGTCGACAAGGAAGGCTTTTTGCTGGATTTGCAGGATTGGTCTGAGCCGGTTGCTGCCGCATTGGCTGAACAGGAAGGGATCATCCTGACACCAGCTCATCTTGAGATTA
Organism: Pseudomonas neustonica; assembly: GCF_003797945.1. Lineage (GTDB taxonomy): Bacteria > Pseudomonadota > Gammaproteobacteria > Pseudomonadales > Pseudomonadaceae > Halopseudomonas > Halopseudomonas neustonica. The sequence goes on along the minus strand of NZ_RKKU01000013.1, from coordinate 106,559 downwards.
TTCAAGTGCTGCGTGATTTCTATCACACCTATCAGCTGTCGCCCGCCATGCGCCCATTGGTCAAGTATGTTGGCCAGCAACTAGGTAAGGACAAAGGCAACAGCCTTTACTTACTAGGCCTGTTTCCGGGTAGCCCGGCCAAGTTTGCGGCCAAAGTAGCAGGGCTGCCCAAGCCTGACAATTGCCTCTAGCCGGTCGTCAACAACCAGACACTCAGCCTTCAGGCAGGGTCGTCAGCACCACTAGCTGATCGCCTTGCTGCAACCTCAAGGGTTGATCACGTGGCGGATTCAACTGCAGCCTGCGGCCCTGCTCGTCCGGTTTATTGCGATAAATCCCCAGGGCGGTTTCGCCCTGCAACGCGATCACGGCTTCCAGGTCAGCAAAGGTAGTAACACTTTGCATTGAGTAGTCGCTGCTTTTACAAAAGACAATCTGCGCGCCACCCGTGGTAAAGAGTTCTTCCAGCATCAGCCCCAGCTCTCGCCGCTGGGCTATCTGCGCCATTAAATGGCTGAGGATCATAGGACTTACAATACTTTCTCCGCGCTTACGCACGACTAATGCATCGTTAGCCGGGTCACTGAGTTCAAGTAGTATCTGCGGCTTGTGGCTGCTCTCGAGCAACAGCTCGTCGACCACCAAGTAACCCACCATGGCCCGCGCATCCGCCTCTTCACCCGAGTCCATGCGATCAGACGAGAGCAGCAAGACGCTGTCAAAGCGCTGCTGCAAGAGGCCCCGCAGCGCGCCCTCTACCATGTAGTCGGCTTGAGTATGTTGGCAGCTAACGCCCGCGGTGAGTTCGCTATAGGCGCTTATCTCTTTGGTTCGCTCGAGCGGATCGATCACCGCAACCACATGCACTTCAAAATGATACCCGGTATAACCGGCTAACTCGTGAATAAGCGCGGGTACCCGTCGGTTCCAGCCCAATATCAGCATACGTCGCAAACCGCCCGACTCGGCTTTCGGCTGGCGCTGCGGTCGCTGCAACGCACGCAGCGGCTGTTCCGTGTTGTTCTGTGGTTCGGCGTGGGTGTAATCACGCGCCAACATGACTATCTTGTCACCCTGACGTATGACCTCATCACTCGGTGCGTTCAGCCAGGTCCGCCAGCTGTCGCCGTGCGGTCGCATCAAACCACACAGAATAGCCTGCGGGGCATGTCTGCCGATCTCGCCAAGAGACTGGCCCACGCAGTTGTCAGTGGAGCGAATATAGAATTCATTACCCTCGTGGACGGTCATCACCTCGCCGAATAACTCTGACATACCGGGATGAACCAGAGATTGGGCGAATAGCCGGCTAACCATGGCGTCACTGGCAACCACTTCAAGCGGACCTGAATAAGCTCTGCGCAATACATTCAGTTTGCGCATATCGTCGATCTCGGCCACCACATAGGGCGGCGCGGTGCCCCGCAGATGCGCCTGCGCCTGTAACGTCAGCAAGGCCTTGATGGTTTCCACATCACCGGTCAGCAGCTCATTGGCACTCTGGTTACGCCCCGGTATCAGCACCACGGCGGCCTGCAGGCAGGCGACGCGATCCAGGTCTTCAGGTTGCAGTGACGTGCCCGAGCGCAAAATAATGTTACTCATGGAGCGCCGAATAAGAGGGATTTCTCTCAGCTCCTGCACGCGATCAGCATTGATCTCATCAGCCAGAATCACCAGCCGCAGGCGCTTGGTATCGCGTGCACGCAGGAGGCGTTGAATACCACCACTTACGTCCAGAATTTCCTGCACCAAAGGTATAGTACGGTTAGTCCAGCCCAGAATCACAATGTGATCAGTTACCGTGACCGGTGTCAGCCCCTGCTCCAGCTTGACCATGATATCAATCAACCAGCGGGTCATGATCGCAACCAGAGCGCCGAGAAACACCACATAGCCACTGACCGTCAGCGCGGTAGAGACAATACGCCGCCAGGTGCCCTCATCATCGCCCAGATATCCGGGGTCTGTCAGGCGCAAAAACGCCCACCAGACAGAGTCTGCCAAGTTGCTACCCTCAGGCGCAGAGGGCCAGGCCAGCCAGCCCCCGATCAATGAAATCAGAGCGATAAAAGCAGCAACGACCAACAGTTGATAATGCGCTCCCTTGATGAACTGCCGTTCCACCAGGTAACGCAAACGATCAACGAAGGAAAATGGCAGCATTCAGGGAGCCTCTTTGCTCTGGGGGTGTCTGATTCTTAACGGAGCAGGTAAATCCTGCTAGATTGATCGCACATCAACCGAGTACTCATCCAGCAAATACTATGGCAAACGTTGAACACATTATCGGCTTGGCGCTGGTCGTACTCTACTGGCTTTTTACTGCGGCCGTCACGCTGCGCGTCGTAGCCAAGCGTAACCCTGTCAGCGTTACGCTTTCCTGGCTATTGGTGATTTATATACTGCCGATTTTCGGCGCGGCACTCTATTTGATGCTTGGCGAGCTAAATCTGGGTAAGCAGCGAGCGCAGCGGGCCGAGTCGATGGTTGAGCCTTTTTTACAGAGCATCGCTACTGATTTCTCTGCCACCAAAGCGCCTATCAGTGGTGGCTCGCTAACCCAGGGCATTTATCAATTGCTATCAACCCGCATGGGCATAGGCGCACTCGGGTATCGGCAGATGCAGTTACTGGATACCCCCGAGCTGATTTTCTCGCAACTCTGTGCCGACATTCGCGCTGCGCGTAACCGAATTCATATCGAGACCTACATCTGGTTCCCTGGTGGTCGTGTTGACGAGCTCGCCGAGGAGCTGATCAGCGCCAGCGTGCGTGGCGTTAAAGTGTCGCTATTGATAGACCACGCCGGCAGCCGTCCGTTCTTTCGCTCCAGTTGGCGCAAGCGGCTGATTGATGCGGGCATTGAAGTGGTACCCGCCCTGCCCGTTCGTCTCTTGCGCGCACTGGTCCAGCGAATCGACCTAAGGCTGCACCGCAAGTTGATCGTCATCGACGGCGAGATTGCCTACAGCGGCTCAATGAATATTGCCGACCCGTTATATTTCAAGAAGGAAGCCAAGGTCGGCGCCTGGGTGGATATCATGTTGCGCCTGGATGGACCGGCTGCTCGCGGGCTGGATAAGGTTTTTGCCTGGGACTGGGAGGTGGAAACAGGACTTCGCCGCCTCGAACCCGCCCCGCCTAGCGCGCCTGCTTGCTACAAGTGGCTGTCCATATTGCCATCCGGACCGGGCGTGGGTGACGATCTGATCGGCCAAGCGGTGCTATCGAGCATCTATCGCGCCAATGACAGTATTACCATCAGCACACCCTACTTTGTTCCATCTGAAGCGATATTCAACGCTCTGTGCCAAGCGGCAGAACGCGGCGTTCGGGTAAAAGTATTGCTGCCGGCGCGCAATGATTCAAAACTGGTGGGTTGGGCCAGCCGCGCGTTTTACCAGCGTTTTCTGGAAGCGGGCGGCGAAATCTATCGATTCGCCGGCGGGCTGCTGCATACCAAGGCGATGCTGATGGATGATCAGCTGGCGCTTGTTGGCAGTGTTAATCTGGATATCCGAAGCTTGCAGCTGAACTTCGAGCTAACCGTCGCCCTCTTCTCGCCAGAAGGCTGTGCCAGTATTCGAACACTACTCGATGGATACGAAGCGGCCAGTGAGCGGCTGCTGCTGGCAGACTGGCAGCAGCGCTCTCGCGCCTCGCGCGTGGTTGAGCGAGGCGTATTCTTCCTTAGCCCGCTGCTGTAGAAAACCCGCAGAAAAATCATAAAGCGCATTAGCACGCAGCCTGAAATAAAACCTGAAAATCAGGTTGCTTTCCGGGCGGGGAAGATTACAATTCTTAATGAGTTTGATTATCATTATGGATAAGCCCATGAAAGTATACCTGCTGCCCGTTAGCTTCACTGTTGCCATGATGAGCCCAATCATGGCCACTGCAAGCCCAGCCAACAGTACATCAGCCAGTTCTCGTCACGCCGCCGTAAGCCAGCTTAGCGCCCATAACCAATCGCTGCAGCAGCTGGTAAGCGCACCGCTGGACGTTGCGGCCTTAGGCTTGATTGACGAGTTGAGTTACCAACTGGAAAGTGATTTGCTGCTATTGGGCACCCCTTCTGCGCCCATCGCAGCACCCCTGGAACAGCTGCACCAGGCGGTAGAACACCAGGACAGTAACGCCGTGCTTGTGCACGCTGCTGCCTATTTAAGCGCAGCACAGCATTGGCTGGGACACTCCACCGCGTAAGCGAATCCGGCGGTCCAGGTTTTAGAGCTGACCTTCTATCGGCAGCCACCCCAGCGTCCAGCTCATAAAACGCCTGAAGGCACCTGCCTCAGGCTCCTTGCTCCATGTCTTACCGTCCGCCTGCCACTGAAGATCATGGTTTTCATTCAAGGAGACTTGATACGCGAAGTCATCGGACGTCCAGCGGTTAAACAGATCAACCATTTCCTCGGCAATAGCCTGCTGCTCAATATAAACACCCGCCTCGGTATTGAGCTTTACTGAACGCGCGTCCAGATTAACCGAGCCAATAAAAACGGCTTTGCGGTCAAAGACAAAGGTCTTCGCGTGCAAGCTGGCCAAGGACTCACCAAGAAACGGACTGGCACGCTCCTGCTGGCCTGCGATCGGCCGCAACTCCCATATATTCAACCCGCCTTTGAGTAATGAAACGCGGGACTTAGCGTAGCCGCTATGTACAGCCAAGACGTCAGTAGTGGCCAACGAGTTGGTCAACACCGAGATACTCACTCCCTGCGAATGAATATCCAGCAGCATGTCTTCGCCCGTCTCAAGTGGAACAAAATAAGCCGATGTGAGCAGTAGCTCGCTGCGCGATGCCCGTAACTTTTCCAGCAACCTGCGCCCGAGAAAGGCCGTTTCGTTGCCGTCGCCATGCGGATCGGATTTGGATGGGTCGTCGTAAAACCATTCGGCATGCCCCCAGCGCCAGTTCAGAGTGCCGTTGCTCATATCGGTTATGAAGGGTGATCGGGCAGCGGCCTTGAGATAGGGATCATGCTGAAGCTGAAGGTTACGCGACCCTAATGTGGCACGCATCGATGCCAGCGCCTCGGCGTCTGACTGCTTGGCCAGGGTGGCGATCGGGATAGCAATACCGCTATTCCAGAAGTTATCGAAGCTGTCAGAGGCGGCGTCAGCTATCGAACCGATGCCCAAAACATCTACATCCTGAAAATCAACATCGCTGAGGGTAAAGTACTCATCACCGATATTGCGGCCGCCGGTAATCAGCGCACGATTATCCGCGACCATCAGTTTGTTATGCATGCGATAGTTGATACGACCAAATTCGCCCAGCGTGCTTAACGACTTGAGCCATTCATTACGCAGGCTCAGCGGATTATACAAACGCACTTCAACGTTCGGATGCTGGTCAACCACCGCCACCTTCATATCTTCCAGGCTACTGCCGATATCATCCAACAATATCCGCACTCTAACGCCACGATCGGCAGCTTTAAGCAGGTGTTCGGCTATCAACCCGCCGGTAATATCCGTGTTAAAAATGTAATACTGGATATCCAGACTTTGATCGGCCATGTCGATCAATTTGAGCCGCGCAGCCAGCGCATCATTACCCTTATACAACAAGGTAAATCCCGACAGCGATTCATCTGCTGGCTGCTCTTTGGCGACATACTGGCTGAGGCGCGTTTGGGGGTCGGCTGCCATGTAATACGAGGGCAATTCGGTGTGGCTGACGCCCTGTGTAGCGCAGCCCAGCAGAACACTGGAAAGTGCCATCAACCCCAGTACGCGCATATCAGCATCCTTTGTCGTTTGCCCGATCTTACTGACTGCGATCGGGCAATATTGGTTCCAATGGCTATCTAGGCTCCTCGTAGGTATCGGTTACCACCAATTGATAGTCAAAGCGGCGCCCGCCTCTATTATCGATGATGACATAACCGGCTCCGGTCGGCTTCAAGCCCTGAGTATAGGCTGCACTGTAAAGTGCGCGCCAAGCCCCCTCGGCTGTCTGGGACTGCGGCTGATAATGCAGGCTGAGCACTAATTGTTCCGGCTTCTGGTTGATACGATAACCAGCGATATTGGCGAGCGCACCTTCAACAGGAAAGCTAATCTGAGGCTTGAGCAACTCGGGCGTATTGTCGGCGAGATTATCGAATACCAGGTTCAGAGGTCCTGTTATTCTCCCGCCAGCTTTGCGCTGCGCCGCCATGGCGACACTGATAGCCAGTGGGCCCACTTCATCCTTCATATCTTCCGGCGCTATCTCCGCTGGCCGTCCAAACAAGGTCATGGGTGCCCGAGTCAACAAGCGTATTGCATACTCGGTACCATCATCGCGGATGGTAAGTTCATCGCCACCGCGAATATCCACTACACTCTGCGACCCCGCAGGCAACGGCGCATAAGTTGCCTTACACAGATCAGAGGCGCGATAGCGCTCCTGGTCACTTCGCGTCAGCAGCGCGTTCTTTTCCAACTGCTCACAAACCTGCTTGTCGTAGCCGCTCCAGGCCTGGCGCGCTGCGCCAGCATCCACCAGGAGATCGATCATTGCGCTGCCCGCCTCCCCAGCCGCAATCAGCAATGCGGTCTGCGGTGACGACTCAGCTGCGCGCCGATCAGGACCACCTACGCCCACGCCTGGCTTGCGCTGGGTTTGCGCATGAATATTGGCACCTGCGTCCAGCAACAATCGGGCACTCTGGGGCTGATCAACCTGTGCTGCAGACATCAATGCGGTCTTGCCCCAGGCATTACTCTCATTCACAGCAAATCCTCGCTGCAAGAGCAATGTCACAGCTTGCGGATCTGCTACAGCAGCCATCAAGGCGGTATCACCGTCTGCGCCAACACCCCGTTGTGCGCCCAACACGCGGGTTTCATAGTCGACAAAATCGCTGACTACTGGCAATGGTGCGCCGTTGAGTAGCACACTATGCAAAGTGGCAAACTGACGCCCCTGCTCCAGAGCTCCGGCCTCCGGTGCTATCGCATAGCGCGGGCGGTATTCGGCAAAGGGCGCAGCAGGCGCACTCGGCGGCGCTGACGGCGCGTAGAGATTCTCCATAGCGCGGGCAAAAGTTTCGTGGAATAACAAATCTGCGGCAGTCACTGCCTCCTGTGATTTCAAGCCCTGGTCGGTAAATATGGATACCAGCTCCTGATGCGCAGGCCGTAGCATCGGCATAACCCGGCGATACAATCGCTTGGTGGCTACATTGCGTTCTGACCACTCAAAGAACTGATCCATTGCCATATCGTGACGGGCGCGAATGGCGGCCTCGCGACCGTTACGTTCAAGCTGGTCAACGCCCAGTAACGGCAGATTGAGCAGTGTCCATTGACGTTCTTTCCAACGCTGTGAGAGGTCGCGTCGTTCTTGCTGCGAATAGCCGAGCAATGGATCGCCAGCGAGCAGGGTCAGCGCCTCATCCAGCGCGCTGTAGCTGGGTAAGCCCCGCAGCGTATTGGACCTGGGTGGTGTCAGGTAGGTTTGAAACAGGCACTGCGGGGTGACAGTCCCCTGCAAGCCGTAAAGACCAGCATAGGCTGACTCGCCTCGGGCCGCAGGCGAATAGAAGCCCCAGGTTTCATTGACCAGAGCCCAGTTTTCACCCTGGTAAGTGAATACGTCAATACTGCCGTAATCGCCCGTTTGCGATGAGGAAGCATAGGCCCGCCCGCCATAATTGGGTTGTTGGGCGACCCAGCGCGGTAACAAGCGATCATCCATCACCACCTGACCATTAATACGCAAGCCTCGCGCCCGTTGCTGATACCCGGCATACAAACCGGCATCATACAATTCAACACTGACCTGCTGCCCGTTCAGGTCGACAGCCGTCACAGCTGCGCTACTACCGGCCCTGAGCTGGGCACCCGGCAAGGCCGCAAGATCGATTCGGCCATCAGCCGCCAACGACTGGTTCAACGCATTTGCGACTGTTGTGCAAAGACCATTACTACGGTCCTCAGCAACCCTGAACTCGGCGTAGCTGGCCCAGGCATGACGTTCATGCTGCGGCTGAGGCTGCGGTATCGGCCATGCCTTGAGTTGGGCATCGCGCTGGCGGTACATCGCCTGCAGACACGCAATGGCATTGCTGTCAGCGCTCACATCGGTACGGGTCGCATTACCCAAACCGCACTGAGCGGCACGACTCAGCAGCCATTGACGCTGATTTGCCTCCAGCACCAGCGCACCCGGCAGGTCAAGCCGGTCGGTTAGCGTGTGCAAATAAACAGCAAGGTCTTTATCCTGCAGCGCCAAGGCATCACTGGCGCAGATCTGGCGATGAACATCTGGCAGCGCCCCTGCACACTCAAAACTGGCCTTGGTATCAGGGTTCAGCGGCGTCAGCTTAGGTGTGAGATCGGGTTTTGGCGGCGGTGGGGGCGCGCTGACGCAAGCACTCAGTGCCGCCAGCGTTGCAGCCAACATCAGGCGTTGATTGATCGACATACTTGTCTCCTGACTAATCTATAAAGATAGCGGTGCCATAAATAATGTATTGCCCAGAGCCATCACCCGGTGGTGCCGGGAAAGGTCCTGCGCTACGAATAGCCTGTTCGGCGGCCCGGTTCAGTACCTCGTCAACACAGCGATCAATCTCGTAGGACAGCATGCGGCCATTGCCATCGACGGTGATCTCGTAGGGTATAGAGCACTTGCGCTTCAAGTCGTTTGGGTCACCCTTATAGCCCGGCGGTGGCTCGTATAGAGCGCCCTCCGGACGTTTCAGGTTGGCAATGACTCGATTCTTTACCGTGAGTGCATACCCCGATGGCGCCATACGCCCACGGCTGCTTGTTGCCGCGCTAGTTGGCGGCGCTGGTGGCGCGGCCCACTGCTGATTGGCACCAAAACTGTGTACCGGCGGACCACTCGGCTTGGGTGGTGGCGCAGGTGCTGGCGTGGGGCGCTGAACGACTCGAGGCTTGGGTGGTGGCTCAGGTTGTGGTTGTGGCTCTGGTTCGGGCTCCGGTTCCGGCTCGGGTTCTGGTTCAGGCTCTGGCGGCGGAATCTCAACCAACTCAATCGCAACCACCTGTGGCGTCTGCGGCGCGGCGTGTCGAAACTGGCTGCCAAACAGCCACACCAGCAAAGCGGCATGTAAGCCAAGCGAGACCAGCACCACCAGCAGACGCATCGCCCACTGGCTGCTATCTGTCATACGGCTCATCAGGGCTCCAGCTCTTCCGAGGCGACCAGGCTGATACGGGTATAACCGGCCTTTTGCAGCGTGTTCATAACGCGCATCAAGGTGCCGTAGTCCACGGCTTGATCACCACGTAAAAACAATCGCGTAGCTTTGTCGCCCTTGGTTACTGCGATGATCTGCGTTGCCAATGCTGACAGGCTGATGGGCTGTTCCTGCACAAAGAGCTTGCCGTCGGCCTGCACACTTACATAGATCGGTTCGTCTGGCGGCGGGCTCGGTGTGGCCGCATTACTTGGCAGGTCAACCGGCACATCCACCGTGGCCAAAGGTGCAGCCACCATGAAAATAATGAGTAGCACCAACATCACGTCAACAAAGGGCGTGATATTCATCTCGGCGTTTTGTTGATAGTTATGGCGTTTTACCAGCGGCCCGGAGCCAAGTTGAATGCCCATATCAACGTCCTTCGTCAAGCTGGCGCGATGTACTGGCAATCATCTCCGCAGAGAAATTATCCAGCGCACCAACGAAGCCGTTGATATCACGCGCGAACTTATTGAAGATCATCACCGCTGGAATAGCGGCAAACAGGCCAAGAGCCGTGGCCAAAAGCGCTTCCGCGATACCCGGCGCCACCACAGCAAGGCTGGCCGATTTGAGTGTGGCAATGCTGGCAAAGCTATTGAGGATGCCCCATACCGTCCCGAACAAGCCAATGAAGGGAGCGGTAGCACCTATGGTTGCCAGCACCCCCATCATGCTACCCATACGAGCCAAGTCACGCTCCTGCACAATACCGGCGGTTAACGCCATGCGTTGCAGTAAGCGGTTAACCCGGTCGGTTTCGGTTGTTTGTGCCGGCAGGCTCTTGAAGTGCTTCAGTTCTGCCTGCCCCACTTGCCACATCCGGCCCATAGCGCTGTTGTCTGCAGTATCAGCGAGCACGTCCAGCTGTCCCGCGCGGAACGCCTTGAGGAACTGTTGATTGCCGCGGCGCGCACGAGTGAATACAAAGATCTTTTCAAACAGCACCGCCCAGGTCAGCAGCGAGCAAAAGACCAGCAGGAGCATGACCGCCTTAACCAAGGGATCAGCCTGCTCAAACATATCGCGCACACCAAAGGACACCGCATCGTCACTCGGTTGCACGGCGATCTCTTGCGCTATGGTCTGCACCCCGCTCTGAGTTCCCTGCACTTCCAACTCGGCTTGTGGTTGAGCCGTGCTGTCCTCTGTTTGCGCCCATACCCAGGACGCTGATAACCCGCCGGCCGCCAACAGCAAGCATAATGAAATCGCCCGCAAGCGGCCGTGCCAGCGACTGGCGAAGAGTGTAAAGGTATGAGTCTGCATGTTGCCCCCGATTGTGATTTTTATGTTGAGGTATTGAGTAAGGCTGTTTAGCTATCAATATTCTGCGGCGTGAGAATCGCGTGAAGGTTGGCCACGTAGTGGGCAAATGCTTCTCTGCCCTTGGCACTGAGGCTCACCCGTGTACGCGGCTTCTTGCCGACGAAATCCTTTTTGATTCGCACATATTCCGCACCTTCCAGCGTGCCCAAATGCGCACCCAGGTTGCCATCGGTGGTATCCACAATGGCGCGCAAAGAAACAAACTCAAGCCATTGGTTGCTCGCCAACGTATTCAGGGCGGCCATGATTTTCAGGCGAACCGGCTGGTGAATAAGGTCGTCTGGTGTCTCCATCAGGTGCGCCTCAACCAGAGACTGGACACGATAAAGGTGCCGCCCCAGGCGAGGGCCAGCCACCACCAATAGTGCACGGTGGCAAAAAGGAAACAGCAGAAACAAAGGATGGCCAGAGAGGTGCCAATAATCAGATAGCGCGGGCGTGACTGAGCACCGCGAATGGCATAAAGCGTGGCAACAAATAGCGGCACGACCATGCTGCCCTGCTGCGGCGTAAGTGGCCACATGACAACGTGTATCAATGCGGCGAACAGCAGCACGGACCCCACTAACACCAGGTAGCGCCAAACGATACCGGGCATGGATTCCTGCGCAACGCGCGCCAAGCGAACGCCAGCCAACAGACCAACGATCACCACTACCAGCCAGATTAGTAACAAAAGCGAAGGGAAAAGTGCGGTAAAAATACAGCCAAGCAGATTGACTACGCCCCACAGCATTAACTGTCGTGACTCGGCGCGGTAGTCCTGGAAACCGGCAGCGCGCGCCTGCACGCTATTGATCGCGCGCAAGGCTGCCGCTGCTTCTTCGGGGGATGGAGACATTGCTCATCTCTATTTTTGTTTTATGCAAAGTACTCTATTGAACAGAGTAGACAAAAACAAGATGTGTCTTGAAATTTTTATTTTTTGATTGTGATAGCTAGCGAGGCCTTGCTAGCGCTGAAGCAAAACAGGCGGAACATACCAAAAGCCAGCACTCAATAAAGAAGCGTTGGGGGCAACAAAGCAGGCGTAGTTTCCGCAGGGAGCTCTGCACCTGCCAGTTAATCCAGCATCATAAAAGCCTGTATTTCAGCCAATGATGTTGTACTCACCGCCACGCTCCAGCGCTTTTTTATAGGCAGGACGTGCGTGAATACGCTGCAAAAATTCGATAAGGTTTGGCCACTTCTGATCGAGCCCACCGCGGGCGGCAGCCGCTTCTAATGGAAAGCTCAGCTGCACATCTGCAGCACTGAAGTCATCTCCCACAAACCACCCGGTCGCAGCCAACTCCGAATTCATGTAGTTCAAGTGCTGGATAATTTGCGGCTCAATAAAGTTACCTTTTACTTTGCCGGCAATGCCCTTGGCGAAAGGTTTGGCAAAAAAGGGCATGGGCGCGGACTCGACCCGATTGAATACCAGCTTGAGCAGCAGTGGCGTCATCGCCGATCCCTCGGCATAGTGCAACCAGTAGTTGAAACGTAGTCGCTCAGCGGTGCCAGTAGCGGGTGCCAGGCGTCCTTGGCCGTATGTATCAACCAGATATTCAACGATCGCGCCAGACTCTGCCAGGGTCAATTCGCCATCAGTGATCACCGGCGATTTTCCCAACGGATGTATCGCCTTAAGCGCTGCCGGAGCCTGCATAGTCTCAGGGTCCCGCTCGTAGCGCTTCACTTCATACTCCAACCCCAACTCCTCAAGTAACCAGAGGATGCGTTGCGAGCGCGAATTATTCAGATGATGAACAACAATCATAGGTATACAACCTTGTCTGTATTGGAAGTTAGTTGCACGTGCTATCGCGATAGGATCTTTGCCGCTATGCCGACCTTACGAAGGAACTGGCGTCAGTATTGGCTCAGGCTGCCAGCATCTCACACAATTACGTCCGTCCTGCTTCGCCCGATAAAGCGCCTTATCAGCCCGATCGATCAGACTATACAGGCCCTGCCTCTCGACATCAGCGCTAGAAATATAGCCGATTGAAACGGTCGCGCTCAGCTCGCCTTGGGCAACTGTGAACGTCTGAGTTTGCCATAGTGTGCGTATACGCTCAGCCAATGCATCGATACTCTGACTATTACCCCCTGGTATCAATAAAACAAATTCCTCGCCACCAAAGCGGCACAGCAAATCCTGCGCCCGCACTTGTTGCGACAAATGCCTGGCAAATGCCTTCAGCACCTCGTCTCCGGCGCCGTGGCCATGCGTATCGTTGATACACTTAAACTTATCGAGATCCATCAATAGAAGCGCCACCTCCTCCCGTTCACGCTGGCTGATCGCAAGCTGACGCAAGGCAGACTCTTCAAAGGCACGGCGATTGAGCAAATTGGTGAGTGGATCGCGGGTTGCCTGTAGCTTGAGTTCATCCTGAAGGCTACGGGTAGCCAGAATGACACAGAGCAACGAAAAGCAGTAAACAAATACAATACCTTCAAGGTAGTTGAGCGCCTCTACTGATTCTGCGGCGTCGAGGGTGTCTGCAGCCATATAAACAGGATCAAATTGATACAGTAAAAAGCGGCGCAGATAGATCACAGAGTGAACGCCCCACAAACTACTCCATACCCAAATCAGCGCGCGTTGAGGTATGCGCATGCGCCACAGTTCGACGATATTGAGCAGGCTGACCAGCACCACAATCAAACTGTACAACACTACGCTGTAACGCCATGAGTCACGCAAAACAAAAAACAAACCACCTTGCACCAACAGCGTGAGGCACATTGTCAGCCAGAAGCCATTAATATGCCCGTTGAGGCGGTAGCAGCGCGTCCCCCACAGCCACACGAAGTAACCTTGTGTGATCACAGCGGCGCTAAGCCATAGCGGCACTTGATGTCTCATGCTTTGCAACACCACACCGACGATGATCACGCCAATGCCCAGCGCCCAGTAGCGAATGGCAACAACCTGACGATTCAAAAAGCTGGCTACCAGCAGCCCCAATGCAGAGGTAATCGTGGTTAACGCAAGAACGACCATCAAGGTAGTGATATCAAGCATGGGCAGTCTGTTACCAGGCGTCTATTTTGATTTACAGACTAGCCCCAAGCCTAGATAAACACCACGCGATATAATGGCAAATCGCCTTTTTCTGCTTTAATTTCAACTCTGCTCAGGGTTGTCACAGCCGTCCGCCGGGTGCTCTACCCAAATCAAATCGTCAGTCGCAAAACCTAGCTCCGAGGCTTGTTGCAAAAAGTCGCTCTTAACCGAGTCAGCAACCTCCGGCTCACGCGAGAGGAGCCACAAATAGTCAGTATCCGGACCCGCTACAAAGGAGTACTCGTAATCCTCATTGTCGAGACCGAAGACCGCGTAAGTGCCGTAGAAAGGACCAAAGAAAGAGACTTTCAGGAAACCCTCGTCTTTTTCCCGCACAAAATAGGCCTTGCCTTCAGCTTCAGACCACTCGCCTTTTTCCGCATCGCAACCACGGTTTACAACCTTGATACCGCCATCATCACGCAGGCTGTAGTTGGCGGTCACGCCAGTCAGGCCCCGCTCAAAGGAGTGATCCAGGCGCGCAACTTCGTACCATGTACCCAGATAGCGCTTAGCCTCAAACGGCTGCACAGGCTCTACACCCTCAGGTAACTGCACGCATGCACTCAGAGTGACTGCGCCAAATATAAGGCCAGCCTGACGATAGACATTCATACCTTTTTCTCCGTATTGGTGAGGTATTCGAGCAACGAGGTCAGCAGTTTATTACTGGCCTGCAATACCTGATCTTCAATATTCAAAATCGCGGTAGACGTCTGCACGAACTCTGTCTCAGGCAGCGCTCGCCCTTCCGCTTCGACAAAACCGGCAACCAAGGCGGGGGTAGCCTCCAGGTGGAACTGCAGCCCTATTACGGAACGACCCAGCTGAAATGCCTGGTTCTGACAGGCGACACTCGACGCCAGCGGCACAGCGCCATGGGGCAAGTCAAAGGTCTCCCCGTGCCAATGCAACACGGTGATGTGCTCGGGAATATGAAATGCCGCTCCGTTATAATGCGTATTTCCCTGAACCGGAAACCAGCCTATTTCCTGCTGCGCATTCGCGTATACCCGCTGCCCCAACGCACTGGCAATAAGCTGAGCACCAAGACAGATACCCAGTATCTGCTTGTCTCTGGTCAACGCCTCGCGAATAAAAGCCTTTTCCTCCCTCAACCAGGGCAACTGCTCTTCATCATTGACGCTCATCGGCCCGCCCATGACGACCAACAAGTCGATCTCCGCCAGGTCAGGCAGAGATTCATTACGGTAAAGGTGCGTCGAGGAAACTACGTAGTCGTGCGACTCTAGCCAATCCTCGATTTTACCCAACCCTTCAAAGGGCGCGTGTTGCAGATAATGAGCGCGCATGTGCGGCTGGTTCCTGATCATGACTGGTTAACGGCGACAGCTTGCCAGCTGAACTTGATTCTGTGAGTTGACTTTGCCCTTGAAGGTTCCCAGGCAACAGACAATCCAAGGCCGGCACTTTAAAGCAGTGACATACGAACAGCGAGGTGAACGCCATGCAAAGACACGGGTCCATGTATTACCAATACTGACTGCTCGCGCTTATGACAGCTCAGCGTGCCACAATAACGATTCATAGTATCGATTACAGAGGAGACGTCATGCTAATAGACCTGACAGACAAAACCGCCATCGTCACAGGCTCAACCGGCGGCATCGGCTTCGCCATCGCCCAGGGCCTGGCTGCGTCCGGTGCTACCGTCATCATCAACGGCCGCACGCAAACCAGTGTCGACAATGCGCTAAAGCAACTCAAAACCGCACTACCAGAGGCCAGCGTACGCGGCGTTGCGGCTGACCTGAGCACAGCAGAGGGCCTGGCAACACTGCAGGCAGCGGAACCAAAAGCTGACATCCTGGTTAATAATCTGGGTATCTACGGTCAACAAGACTTCTTCGAGACCTCAGACGAGGTATGGCAGCAGTTCTTCGATGTGAACGTCCTGTCCGGCGTGCGCGTCGCCAGAGCCTATACCCCGGCAATGGTTGAAAAAGGCTGGGGGCGAGTCGTGTTTATTTCGTCCGAGTCCGGTCTGAATATCCCGGCTGACATGATTCACTACGGCTTTACCAAATCAGCCAACCTGTCGATCGCTCGAGGCCTGGCCAAGCGTCTGGCTGGAACCGGCGTCACCGTCAACGCGGTATTGCCAGGGCCGACATTGTCTGCTGGTGTGGGCGAAATGCTCAAACCAATCGCCGACAAAAAGAATATCTCACTGCAGCAAGCCGGTGATGAATTTGTGCGCGCCAAGCGCCCTTCGTCCATCATCCAACGCATTGCCAGCAGCGAAGAAGTCGCCAATATGGTGGTCTACACCTGCTCCCATCAAGCTTCAGCGACTACCGGCGCAGCACTGCGTGTAGAAGGTGGAATAGTCGACAGCATTGGCTAACGGTCACTGCGTAACGCCAAAACCCCGTCATATTTTTTGCCTTTTGGCCTACAAAGACAAAGGCATGGCGGGGTTTGCCGCTCTCTAACGGCAGCAGCCCCCCTATACTCCTTGCACAAAAAAAGCCCAGACGACAAAAGCAAGGACTGCCCATGCGCTCTCGCTCGGGTCTGCTCGTCAGACTCCGCCGTACACTAATCATCTCAGCCTTGGCCGCTATGGCCTTGCCCGCTGTTGCCGAGCCTCGACCCAATATTCTGCTGATTGTTGCCGACGATATGGGGTTTAGTGATCCTGGCGCTTACGGTGGCGAGATAAGTACACCCAACATAGATACCCTGGCCGCTGCCGGCATGCAGTTTACCAACTTTCATGTATCGGCCACCTGCTCTCCTACCCGTGGAATGCTCATGACGGGCGTTACCAACCACCTTGTTGGTATGGGTAACATGAAGGAAATAATGGCCGACAATCAGAAAGGCCAACCGGGCTATGAGACCTGGCTGAACGATAGCGTCGTCACCCTTCCTACGCTGCTGCAGGACGCCGGCTACAACACTTATATGGCGGGCAAATGGCACCTTGGCATGCGCCCGGAAAGCCAACCTATTGCACGTGGTTTCAAGCATTCCTTTGCGCTGATGGAAAGCGGTGCTGACAACTGGGAAGAGAAGCACTACCTGCCTGGCGGCAGCGCAACCTGGATTGAAGACGGCGAGCAGGTATCGCTACCCGACGATTTCTACTCGTCGTTTACCTACGCCGACCAACTCATTAGCTATATCGATCAGGGCCAGCGCGAGGGCAAGCCGTTCTTTGGCTATCTCGCCTTCCAGGCAGTGCATGCGCCACATCAGGTTCCCGAGGAGTACATAGCGCACTATAACGACCAATATGATGCAGGCTGGGATGCGATCCGCGCGCAGCGCTATGCGCGACAACTAAAAACAGGGTTGCTGCCGGATAGCGCAGAACAGGCGGTAACGGATGACTGGGGCACTTTTTACACTACTGCCTATATCGACTGGGATGCGCTTAGCGCTGAAGAGAAAGCCTACCGTTCGCGACAGATGGCGGTGTTCGCTGGCATGGCCGAGGCCATGGATCAAAGCATCGGCAAGGTCATTCAATATCTCAAGGACAGCGGTCAGTACGACAACACGCTGATTGTCTTCATGAGTGATAACGGCGGCGAGTCCACCGTACTCCGTGACGTTGCACCGCTATTCTATCGCCTGAACTTCAACACCGAGCAAGACGTGCTCGGCGCAAAAGGCAGCTTTAGCGAATACGGCCCAGGCTGGGCTTACGCATCCAATACGCCCTTCTACTCCTACAAGGGCTCGCCTTTCAGCGGCGGTATGCGTGTCCCCTTCATCATCAGCCAGCCTGGTCACATCAAGCCGGGCTCGCGCAGCAATAGCTTTGGCTACGTGACCGATATCACCCCTACTCTGCTCGATGCAGCCGGCGTGGAAGCACCTGCTGGCGAATATCGCGGCCGCAAGGTGTATGAGATTATGGGCACCAGCATGTTGCCTTTATTGCATGGTGAGAGTGAGCAGATTCACGATCCGGACCACACTACCGTGTACGAACTGGCCGGCGGCATTGCCGTCTGGCAGGGCGATTTCAAGCTGGTCACGTCAAAAACGGGGGCGGTGCCGGCGCGCCAGGGCATGCAGCTTTTCAATACTCTGAACGACCCGCTCGAACGTCATAATCTGGCGCCGCAGATGCCAGAGAAAACAGCTCAGCTGTATGCCGCCTATGAGGATTACGTCGCACGCTACAACGTGATTGAGGTACCCGATGACTACCAGGCGTGGGAGCAGCTGAAGGCCAATGGTCGGTATAACTTTATCGCCCAGTACCGCAGTGCAATGTTAGCCATCGCTCTGATCATTCTGGTCATTTTAGGTCTGTTGGTGCGAGTATGGGTAAGACGTTACCAGAGCTGAACACTCTGGTAACCCCCGGCTCAGGAGCGACTGACGTACATGGTTATCGCGGCTCGAAATACCGCCTTCTCGCCAACATAGGCAGTGACCGGCACAACAATGTCGCCGGTATTCTGCCAATCAATTTCACTGCCGTCAGCAATGGCCACCACATCATCTTCGGCCTTAGCCAGATATTCGACGGTCATACCCTTGGGAATCCAGCGGCAACCCTCAGCAATGGAAACATCGGTCATGGTGCCAGCCGCTAACTCAGCCGCATTGCACAACGCAATAGCATGCACTGTGCCCAAGTGGTTCAACACCTCTCGGCGCTTGGCAAAGGTCACTTCAGCGTAACCTGGACGTAATTCGATAAAGCGCGGTGCGATACTGGCGAAATACGGTGCAGTCTGACCAATCAACTTACTGAACTGCTCGGGACCTGCCTGTGTGTACATCTGCAACATCTGACTCATAGGTGATTCCTCGTTAAACTGATTTGCTGTAACTGTGATCACCCCGTTAGTATATCCAGACTAGAATTATTTTCTAGAACATTATTCTAATTCGAGCCAGCATGACCAAACAAAGCCGTAAAGACACCATTCTTACCGCCGCTCTCGCCTGTATCACCGACGTGGGAGCCGACGCCACGACCATCGAAATGATCCGCGAGCGATCAGGTGCCAGTATCGGCAGCCTGTACCACCACTTTGGCAACAAGGAACGGATTCTGGCATCCCTCTATCTCGAGGGGCTATGCCGTTATGCCGAACGCTTGGATGGCAACCTCGTGGCCGCCGCAGACGCAGCGGCGTGCATCGGCGCTCTGGTCACCAGTTACATTGACTGGGTCGTCGAAAACCCTGACTGGGCGCGTTTCATCCTGCACAGCCGAGGGCGCATCGAGGCGGGTGAAATGGGTGAGCAATTAAAAAACAGTAATCGCGAGCATTACGTCCACCTGCAGGCGCGTCTTAACACATTCATCGATGAGGGCTGTTTTCGCGACCTGCCGCCTGAATGCTTCGCCTCCATTATCGTCGGCCCCGCGCATGACATGGCCCGGAACTGGCTGGCTGGCCGCCTCAACAAACACCTGGCGGATTACCGCGAGTTGCTCGCCGAAACGGCCTGGATTGCGGTTCGCGCAACACCTGATCAGTCACCGCAATAACCCATCATTCCGCGTTCGGCTGGCACTGTCAGCGGAGTGCCTCACCGGTTAAGGTGTGGTTTTCCTGCTAGCGGAGCCTCACATGCAACTGGCCAAACCCTTTTACGACGTCGGCGTATTCAGCAACCAGTCAGAGGCGCAGCTGCAGTTCTGGCAGCAACGGGTGGGGCTCGCTTTCGATCACAGCCTCAAGCTGGGTGGTGGCGTACTGCAACATCGCCACAACGCCGACGGCGCGGTGCTCAAACTGAATGATGCCCGCGACCCATTGCCCACAGCATTGCAAAGCCCGATCGACGAGCTGTTGATAGCGAGTACCAAGGTTACAGCGCCGCAACTGCTAAATGATCCCGATGGCAACCAGGTTCGCCTGGTGCCGCCCGGCTATCGTGGCATCCGTGGTCTAGCGGTGCAGCTGAAGGTGCAGGATGTCGCCCGCAGCGAGCAGTTCTATTCTCAGGTGCTGGGCCTACAAACAGAGCAGCCGGGGCTGCTAGCCTGCGGCGATACTCGGCTGCTGCTCAAGGCAGGCGCCACAAGCGCTGACCTTGAAGCGCCGTTGGCGGCCATCGGGCTGCGTTACATCACCCTGCAGGTATTTGATTGCGACGCGACCTACGCCAATGCCCTGGCGGCCGGCGCCACCTCGGGCCGCGAGCCGATAACCTTGGGCAGCACTGCACGCATCGCCTTTATTCGCGATCCCGACGGCACCTGGATCGAACTATCCGAGCGCGCATCGGTAACCGGCAAAGCGGTTTGAATCAACCGCAGAAATAGGTACCGGTACCGACGGCGATCAGGGTGCCGTCGTTGGCATGCAGCTCTGAGCGCACCACTCCCACCTTGTTGCCAGAACGCAGCAGCACTGAAGTACAAACAAAGTGCTCACCACGTCCCGGGCGCAGATAATCCACCCGCAGATCGATAGTCCCCAGCTTGGCCAGACGGATCATGCGCTCCTGCACGCTGAGGTGCGCATGTCTCTCGAATGCACCGATCAACGCCATGGCGCCGCCGCAGACGTCAAGTAACGACGAGATGGCGCCGCCGTGCAATATGCCCTGGGTAAAGTTACCAATCAGTTCAGGTCGCATCGCCAAGCTCATGGCGACGCAGTCGCTGCGCAGCGTATCGATCTCGATACCCAGCAAACGATTGAAAGGGATCCGGTTAAAAAAACCTTCTACCGCCTGTGTCAGCTCTTCAGGCAGTTCGGTAGATGTGGTCTCAGGCGCAATTGAAGCCATATTATTTTTATCTCGTCAGCGTTTACACAGACGACAAACGTTGCCTGATTTGTGCTTTCAGTACCAGCCTGGTTTGCACCGCGTCCGGGATTTGGCCGTTTAGCCCTATCCCGCTCAGAGTACGCCCTGTGCCACCACCTCGGCCTCCGGCGCAAACCACTTTAGCTTGTCATGCAGGTTAACTACTTCACCGACGATAACCAGGGTCGGCGGCTTGATTGGCGTACTGGCGACCAGCTCAGGCATGCTTGCCAGCGTTCCTATCAGCACCTTCTGATTACTGGTTGTGCCTTGTTGGACCAGGGCCACCGGCGTTGTCGCGGCACGGCCGTGTTCTATCAGGCCTTTGCAGATGTCTGGCAAGCCCACCAACCCCATGTAGAACACCAGCGTCTGCCCTGGGGTAACCAGGTCTGCCCAGGCCAGATTGCTTGAGCCGTCTTTCAAATGCCCGGTAACAAAGCGTACCGACTGCGCATAGTCCCGGTGGGTTAGCGGGATACCGGCGTACGCTGAACAGCCGTTGGCAGCCGTGATACCGGGTACCACCTGAAAGGGTATGCCGTGGGCCGCCAGCTCTTCAATTTCTTCACCACCACGACCAAAAATAAAGGGGTCACCGCCCTTCAAGCGCAGCACGCGCTTACCTTCCTTGGCCAGACGCACCAGTAGCTTGTTGATTTCTTCCTGCGGCACAGCATGATTCGCCCGCGCCTTGCCGACATAGATACGATCCGCATCGCGGCGGCACAGGTCGATAATCGCTGGCGCCACCAAACGGTCGTGCAACACCACATCAGCCTGCTGCATCAGGCGCAGGGCACGAAAGGTCAGCAGGTCTGGATCACCAGGGCCTGCGCCAACCAGGTAAACCTCACCCTGATAACGCTTGCCGCTTTGGTCAGCCAGGCGCTGCTGCAATAGCTGAGCGGCTTCTTCGTCACGCCCCGAGAACACGCTTTCCGCGACGTCACCCTGAAAGATATTCTCCCAGAACACCCGGCGTTGATTGATCGACGGGAAGGTACTTTTAACCTGTTGACGAAAGCGTTGGGCCAACTGTGCCAGCCGACCATAGGCACTGGGAAACAGGGTTTCAATGCGCGCCCGCGTCAACCTGGCCAGCACAGGGGCGTGACTGCCGCTGGAGATAGCTATTACCAAGGGGGAGCGATCGACAATAGCCGGAAAAATAACCGTACAGAGGTGAGGAGCATCCACCGCATTGATCGGAATATTGCGCGCCTGGGCATCGGCCGAAACCTGAGCATTCAGCGCCTCATCATCGGTCGCGGCAATAACCAGTACAACATCATTCACATCATCTGCATGATAGCCGCGCAACTCACAGCTGCCGCCGCCCTGCTCCACCAGCGTTTGCAACTCTGGCTCTATCTCCGGCGCCACCAACTTTAGCCGCGCGCCCGCCTCTGACAGCAGGCGTGACTTGCGCAGCGCTATTTCACCGCCGCCAACAACCAGCACCTGACGTTCACGCAGGTTGTGAAACAGGGGCAAATATTCCATACAGCAACCTCATAGGCAGAAAACAAGCGCAGTTACGCAGCTGATAACCGGGCGCATCTGAGTAGCGCCCGGACAGGAAGTACTATCAGGCGATGCGCTCGATACCGCCCATGTAGCCGCGCAGCGCGACCGGAATATCGATACTGCCGTCCGCCTGCTGGTAGTTCTCCAGGATAGCGACCAGCGTACGGCCGACAGCCAAACCTGAGCCATTGAGCGTATGCACCAGCTCGGGTTTGCCGGTTTCCGGGTTACGCCAGCGCGCCTGCATGCGACGCGCCTGGAAGTCCCCACAGTTGGAGCAGGATGATATTTCGCGGTACTTGCCCTGGCTCGGCACCCAGACCTCCAGGTCGTAGGTTTTAACCGCACTAAAGCCCATATCACCGGTACAGAGCGCCAAAGTACGATAAGGCAGCTCAAGCCGCTGCAGCACGTCCTCGGCGTGGCCGGTCAAGGCCTCCAGGGCTGCCTCGGACTCGTCGGGGCGAACCACCTGAACCATCTCGACCTTGTCGAACTGATGCTGACGAATCATGCCGCGGGTATCACGTCCGGCAGAGCCTGCTTCGCTGCGGAAACAAGGCGTGTGTGCGGTGAATTTGATGGGCAGTTGATCCGCCGCAATGATGCTCTGGCTGATGATGTTGGTCAGCGATACCTCGGCAGTCGGGATCAGATACAGGTCGCGCTGGTCTTCACCGCGCACGATCTTGAACAAGTCCTCTTCGAACTTGGGCAGCTGACCCGTGCCCTGCAGCGCATCAGCATGCACCAGATAAGGCGTATACACCTCTTCATAGCCGTGCTCATTGATGTGCAAGTCGAGCATGAACTGCGCCAGCGCACGGTGCAGCCGGGCGATCGGCCCACGCATGATGGCAAAACGCGCGCCTGAGAGTTTGGCCGCGGTCTCGAAATCGAGGTAACCGTGCTGCTCGCCCAGAGCAACGTGATCCTGCACGTCAAAATCGAACTCGCGCGGTGTGCCCCAACGGCGGACCTCAACATTGTCATCTTCACTCGCGCCGACCGGCACATCTTCTGCCGGCAAGTTGGGTATGCCCATCATCAGCGCATCGAGCTCAACCTGAATACTGTCGAGTTGCTGCTTGGCTTCACTCAGCTCAGTGCCCATGCGATCGACATCGGCCAGTAGTGGCTGAATATCTTCGCCACGCGCCTTGGCCTGGCCAATCGACTTGGAGCGACTGTTGCGCTCAGCCTGCAGAGTCTCGGTGCGTGTCTGTACTTCTTTACGACGCGACTCCAGAGCCTCCAGCTGCTGCAGATCAAGGGTATAGCCACGGGTTGCCAGACGTTCGGCAACCTGCTCGGATTGGGTACGAACCAGTTTTGAATCAAGCATGAATAATCATCTTCAACAGTAGTCAGTTAGCAGTCTGTGCTGCACGCTCAGCGCGTCAGCGACAGACCGGCCCAGGTGGCAAGCAGACCAATGCACACGCTGAGCAAAATATAGGTTATAGCCAGCAGCCCTTCGCCGTTTTCCAACAGCCTCAGGGTGTCCAGCGAGAAGGTTGAAAAGGTGGTAAAAGCACCCAAAAAACCGACCATGAGGGTTTGTCGTAGCAGCGGAGATAATTCCGGACGCTGCAACCACAGCCCGTACAGCATACCGATCAACAGGCAACCCAGCAGGTTTACGATCAACGTAGGTAGCGGAAAGGCTTTGGGCCAATGTTGCATGGACCACTGCGCCACGCCAAAGCGACTCAACGCACCCAGCGCGCCGCCAAAGGCTACCGCCAACATTACTTTAATCATCCACCGGCTTCCTTCGCTTCTTAACACTCGCCTCATCAAGCTGCTGCAAATGCTTCATTTTCTGGCCGATTTTTAATTCCAGGCCGCGCGGTACCGGCTGATAGTATGCTCGCGGTTCCAGCGCCTCAGGGAAGTAATCTTCACCCGCTGCATAGGCTTCAGGTTCAGTGTGCGCATAGCGATAACCTTCGCTATAGCCCAGCTCCTTCATCAACTTGGTGGGCGCATTGCGCAAATGCAATGGCACATCGTGCGAAGGTTGACTGGCCACGTCTCGCATAGCTGCATTGTAGGCATTGTACACAGCGTTGCTTTTCGGCGCACAGGCGAGATAGCTGATGGCCTGCGCTACCGCCAACTCACCCTCGGGACTACCCAGGCGTTCCTGCACATCCCAGGCATTGAGAGCCAGCGTAAGCGCACGCGGATCGGCATTACCAATATCTTCACTGGCCATGCGTACCACGCGGCGCGCGATATACAAAGGATCGCAACCACCATCAATCATGCGTGCAAACCAGTACAAAGAGGCATCCGGATTAGAGCCACGCACCGATTTGTGCAGCGCCGATATCTGATCGTAAAACGCTTCACCGCCTTTATCGAAACGGCGACGACTATCGTTCAATAAATCGCTGACCAGCTCGGCTTCGATAGTGCTGCCCGCCTCTGCCAGATCAGCAGCAATTTCCAGCAGGTTAAGCAGGCGCCTTGCGTCGCCGTCAGCAGCATCGAGCAAAATACGCCTAGCCTGCGGCTCAAGACTCAACTGGTGCTGCCCCAGACCCCGCTCAACATCGCTGAGCGCGCGATCCAGCAAGCCATCCAGCGCCTCATTATCCAGTGACTTGAGCACATATACCCGAGCGCGCGAGAGCAATGCATTATTCAGCTCGAACGAGGGGTTTTCCGTGGTAGCGCCAATAAACAGCAGCGTGCCATCTTCCACATAGGGCAAAAAGGCATCCTGCTGCGCTTTATTAAAACGATGGACTTCATCGACAAACAAAATGGTCTGGCGACCATTAAGGCTAAACTGCTGACGCGCCAGATCAACCGCATTGCGGATGTCTTTAACCCCAGCCAGCACCGCCGAGAGAGTTTCAAAATGCGCGTCGGCCAGATTGGCAATCAAGCGGGCCAGTGTGGTTTTACCGACGCCCGGCGGGCCCCAGAAAATCATCGAGTGCAACGCGCCCTGCTCCAACGCCACCCGCAACGGTCTGCCAGCGCCCAGTATGTGAGCCTGGCCGGAGTATTCATCCAGATTCTGGGGCCGCATGCGCGCAGCCAGGGGTTGCTGTGGCGCGGGAGCAGCGAACAGGCCGCCGTTACTCACTGATGACGTCAACCCCTTCCGGGATAGTGAAATTGAACTGGCCAGCGTCCACCGGCTCGTTCAGCTTGACGCCCTGAAACAGAATATTGGTGCGCTGACCGATAGGATCATTCAGCTGCATATCGTTGATGACGCCGTCGCGAAACGACAGACGCAGCGTCTCAAACATAGTGTCACTGGCTTTTGGCGAGAGCACAAAATCATCGACCGTGCTGCCCTCCTGCCAGCTGATACTAAAATTCTCGGATAAGGTGCTGACGTCGCCAGACAACAATAACGCGGGCGTATGCGTCAGGCGCTGATCCAGCGCCTGGATGGTGACCTGCTCCAGATCCGGATCGTACAACCAGATCTTTTTCCCGTTGGAGACCAGCACTTGCTCCAAGGGCGCATCGGTATGCCAGCGGAACATGCCTGGACGCTGCAGCGTCACCTGACCGGTGGTTTCCTGCAGGCTTGAACCATTGGAGCTGAGCGTCATCTGCGAGAAGGTAGCAGACATGGTGTTGGCGGCGGACAACAGCTCATTCAAGCGTTTGGCTGCGCTTTCCTGATCAGTTCCGGCGGCCATTGTTGGCATAGCCAGCACACAGGCGCACAGCAGCAAAACAGGGCCGCGCAGCAAGGATTTCAACATAGTGGATACAATCTCCGTTAATCACGGACCGGCGGAGGTGCAATCACCTCACGCGAGCCGTTGGTACTCATTGAGGTCACGACGCCCGCCATTTCCATGGCTTCAATCATACGGGCGGCGCGGTTATAACCGATCTTCAGCTTGCGCTGTACCGAAGAGATCGAGGCCCGACGACTTTCAGTTACGTAGCGTACAGCCTCGTCATAAAGCGCATCTTCCTCGGTATCACCGCTATCTGCACTGCCTTCATAGCCGCCACTGCCCGCGCCATCATCGGCACCATCAAGAATGTCCTGAATGTAGTTTGGAGCACCGCGTTTCTTCCATTCTTCAACCAGGCGATGCACCTCATCATCCGAGACAAAGGCGCCATGCACACGAACCGGCAAACTGGTCCCCGGCGGCATATACAGCATGTCACCATGGCCCAGCAGCTGCTCAGCGCCACCCTGATCAAGAATGGTGCGCGAGTCGATTTTACTGGATACCTGAAACGCCATACGGGTCGGGATATTAGCCTTGATCAAACCGGTGATGACGTCCACTGAAGGACGCTGCGTTGCCAGAATCAAATGAATGCCCGCCGCACGTGCCTTCTGTGCAATACGGGCAATCAGTTCTTCGACCTTTTTACCAACAATCATCATCATGTCGGCGAATTCGTCGATTACCACTACGATCACTGGCAGAGCTTCAAGTTCCGGAGCCTCATCTTCCATGCTCTCACGGCGATACAATGGATCGCGCAGCGGTGCACCCGCCTTCTCGGCATCCTTCACCTTGCGGTTATAGCCTGCGAGGTTACGCACACCCAGCGCCGCCATCATTTTGTAGCGCCGCTCCATCTCGGCCACACACCAGCGCAACGCGTTGGCGGCTTCTTTCATGTCGGTGACCACGGGCGCCAACAGGTGCGGAATGCCCTCGTAAATAGACAGCTCCAGCATCTTCGGATCGACCATGATCAGTCGTACTTCTTCCGGCGTAGACTTGAACAGAATACTGAGCAGCATAGCGTTAACGCCGACCGACTTGCCGGAGCCAGTGGTACCGGCTACCAGTAGATGCGGCATCTTGGCCAGGTCGGCCATCACCGGATGGCCACCAATGTCATGCCCCAAAGCCAGGGTGACCGGAGATTGCGCGTCATCAAACTCCCGCGTTTCCAGCACCTCAGACAAGCGAACGATTTCGCGATCCTCGTTGGGTATCTCGATACCCACGGTGGTTTTGCCCGGAATCACTTCCACTACCCGCACACTGATCACCGCCAGTGAGCGCGCCAGATCCTTGGCCAGATTGGAGATCTTGCTGACCTTGACGCCCGGTGCTGGCTGAATTTCAAAACGCGTAATAACTGGACCTGGCTGCACCTTCTCGACTTCGGCATCAACGCCGAAATCTTTCAACTTGATTTCCAGCAGGCGCGACATGCCTTCCAGCGACTCAGCTGAAAAGCCCTTGGTCCTTTTACTCGCAGGGTCCAACAGTGAAATCGGCGGCAACGAGCCCGGCTCCACACTGTCGGTAAAGAGCTTGGACTGTTTTTCTTTCTGCAGACGCACACTCGGCTCGGCTGGCTTGGTATCCAGCGGAACAATTTCCGGCGGCACGCGGCTTTCCCGCGCTGCGGTGTATTTGGCTTGAGCCTCCTGACGCTGAGCGCGTGAGGCATCTGCCTTGCGCTGCTCCTCGGCACTGAAGGCAGGCTCCTGGCGTGCCGACGAGGCCTTCACCGGCCTTGGCGCAGCGGTGTCATCGCGCAGGCGATCGTCGGCGCGACGTGAACGCCAGCGGACCCAGGCACGTTTAACCAGGTCGAACAAATCAAGGGTAATGCGCCCCGTCAGATCCATCACCCGGAACCAGGACAGATTGGTGAAGACGGTAATACCGAACAGGAACAGCGTCAGAAACAGCAAGGTACTACCCTGCATGTTGAGTACCGGGCGCGCCAAGTCGCTCAACAGCTGCCCTAGTACACCGCCTGCACCCGCGCCTTCAGGGAAGTGCTCGGGCGCCGTACCATGCAGCGCAGCCAATGCCGTGCCTGCCAGCAGGGTCAATACAAAGCCAATCAGACGCCAGGAAAACAGCCAGCCATTCCAAACGAAAGGCAGGTGGCGACGTTGAAACATCTGCCAGACCTTGACGCCGACAATCAGCGGAAACAAAAAAGCCAGGTAGCCCAGGGTCAGCAATAAAACATCGGCAATCCAGGCACCCATCCGCCCGCCCGCATTCTGCACCGTTACCGGCCCAGCGCTGCGGGTCCAGCCGGGATCAGCGGAACTGTAAGTAAAGAGCGCCATGCACAAGTACAGGCACAGCGCTATCATTGCCAACAGGGCGCCTTCGCGCAATCGCAGTGAGAGTTGCTCTCGCCACGCAATCGGGTTCTTCTGGGCTGCTGTATCCTTCAAAACGGAAGCTTCCATCGTGATTAAGGCGATTATTGTACGACCTCTGCCAGTGCTTTTCACAATCACAGTGCACAATAGCGTTAACCCTGACCATTTATAGGTCGACTGGTTCCCGCTGGCAGGTTGTCTTTCTGTATGAAGGACAATAACTTATAAGGCTATTTTGATAAACCATTTGAACGATGAAACGCACCTGAGGAGCCCATGAGTCAACTGACCTGGCTGGATGCACACAGCACAGACTTCCCGCCGGCGCGTCGCGCGATGCAGTCACCCAATGGCTTGCTGGCCGCCGGCGGTGACCTGTCACCAGAGCGACTACTCTCGGCCTACCGAAACGGCATATTCCCCTGGTACGCGACTGGACAGCCCATTCTCTGGTGGTGCCCCGATCCACGTACCGTGTTAGCCCCCGCCGAACTGCACATCTCACGCAGCATGCGCAAGTTCATGCGCCAAACCACCTTCAAGGTCACCATGGATCAGGACTTCCCTGCCGTGATGGCCGCCTGCGCTGCGCCCAGGCGGGACACCGATGACACCTGGATCACGCCAGCCATGCAGAGTGCCTATACAAAACTGCACACACTGGGCCACGCGCACTCGGTGGAAGTGTGGGACAACGGCGAACTGGTTGGTGGCCTCTATGGCCTGGCACTGGGCCGCGCCTTTTTTGGCGAGTCGATGTTCAGCTTCCGCACCAACGCATCTAAATTGGCCTTCATCAGCCTGGCGCAGCATTTATCAGCATGCGGCTTTATGCTGATTGACTGCCAGATGCCCACCGACCACCTGTTCAGCTTGGGCGCTCGCAGTCTACCCCGGGCAGGTTTTCTGCAGCAGCTAGCAACGCTATGCCCGCAGCAGGCGCCATCCAACTGGCGGCCGCTCAGCCCAGAGTAAACACAATCAGTCTTTGATGGCTCTGCTCGGCGGCCCTATACTGAATCACAAGCCGCCGGGAGCCAGACCATGACCGACTTGTCTCAACTCAAGTTTTACGCGACACATCCCCACCCCTGCAGCTACCTGCCGCGCGAGCAGGCCACCACCCTGTTTCTTGATCCACAGCAGCCGCTGGATGTCGAAACCTACAGCGAGCTCTCGGAAATGGGCTTTCGCCGCAGCGGTGACCATCTCTACCGCCCGCATTGCCGCGCCTGTAACGCCTGCATACCGGCGCGCATACCCGTTGCTGAATTTGAGCCCAACTCGCAGCAGAAACGTATCCTGAAGAAAAATCGCGACCTGCACGTAACGGAAGCCAGCCCGGAACCCAGCGACGAGATCTACGATCTCTATCAACGCTACATCTGTGCACGGCACGCTGACGGCGATATGTACCCGCCCAGCCGCGATCAGTTCCAATCATTTCTGGTCAAGGACTGGAATTTTTGTCGTTTTTTCACCTTTCGCGACCCGGACAACAAACTGTTGGCAGTGGCTGTTACCGACCAGATGGTCAACGGCATTTCGGCTGTCTATACCTTTTTTGATCCACAGGAACACAAGCGCAGCCTGGGACGCTTCGCGATTCTCTGGCAAATCCAGCACACCCGCGACCTGGAAATGGATTCGGTTTATCTGGGTTATTGGATCAAGGATTGCCGCAAGATGAATTACAAGACCGAGTACCGCCCCATCGAAATGCTGGTAAACCAACGCTGGGTACGCCTGACTTAATTGCCTTGCGCCGCACCTGAAGCACACCCCCTATTAAAAAAAGTCCGTCAAACTTGGCGCTTTGGCAGTTTTTCAGGCACAATTGCTCACCTTTTTTGCGGGTATTAATATTTAAACGCCCGCCTGTGAACAAACCCAAGAGGTCATTGCTTAATGGCGAAAGAAGACAGTATTGAAATGGAAGGCACCATCATCGACACCCTGCCGAACACCATGTTCCGAGTTGAACTGGAAAACGGCCACGTCGTGACTGCCCACATTTCAGGCAAGATGCGCAAAAACTACATCCGCATCCTAACAGGTGACAAGGTTCGCGTTGAACTGACGCCCTACGACCTGACTAAAGGTCGCATCACCTACCGCGCCCGCTAATCAGTCAGCCCGGCCGCGCACCCTCCTCCGCTCGGCTACAGCAACGTTAAACCCGCCGCTTCATCCGGATTGTTATTTCGGGTGAGCGTTGCTGCGTCTGCTTTTCGGGTATCGTATCCAACCAGATTTAACTTACTCGTAGACACAAAAAACCCGCTCACCAGGAGCGGGTTTTTGTTATCGCAGACTGCTTAACGGGACATGTACTTGCCCAGCTCATGCTTGCCGATGGCGGCACGGTGAACCTCATCCGGGCCGTCAGCCAAGCGCAGCGTGCGCTGCATGGCGTACATGTGCGCCAGCGGCGTATCTTCCGATACACCCGCACCACCGTGCATCTGAATCGCACGATCGATCACGCGCAGAGCCACGTTAGGCGCTACAACCTTGATCTGAGCGATTTCGCTCTTGGCAACCTTGTTACCTGCGGTATCCATCATGTAAGCCGCGTTCAGGGTCAACAGGCGAGCTTGGTTGATCTCGATACGTGATTCGGCGATCAGATCGATATTGCCGCCCAACTGTGCCAAGCGCTTACCGAAGGCTTCACGCTCAACCGAGCGACGGCACATCAGTTCCAGTGCACGTTCTGCAGCACCGATAGAGCGCATGCAGTGGTGAATACGACCTGGCCCAAGACGACCCTGAGCGATTTCAAAACCGCGACCTTCACCCAGCAATACGTTTTCATAAGGAACGCGTACGTTTTCCAGCAGCACTTCAGCGTGGCCGTGCGGCGCATCGTCGTAACCAAATACCGGCAACGGACGAATAACTTTCAAACCGGGCGCATCCATTGGCACCAGAATCATCGAGTGCTGTTGGTGGCGTGGCGCATCGGGATTAGTCAGACCCATAAAGATCATGACCTTGCAACGTGGGTCACAGGCACCGGAGGTCCACCACTTGCGACCATTGATCACCCACTCATCACCTTCACGACGAGCATTGGCCTGCATATTGGTTGCATCGGAAGAAGCAACACCTGGCTCGGTCATACCGAAGCAGGAGCGAATCTCACCCGCCAGCAGCGGCTTGACCCAGCGCTCTTTCTGCTCTTCGTTACCGTAGCGAACGATGGTTTCCATATTACCGGTATCAGGCGCGCTGCAGTTGAATGCCTCAGACGCCAGACCGGACCGGCCCATCAGCTCAGCCAGTGGCGCATATTCGAGGTTGGTCAAACCAGCACCCAGCTCGGATTCGGGCAGGAACAGGTTCCACAAGCCCGCGGCCCGCGCCTTGACTTTCAGTTCTTCCACGATGGCGGTAGGCTGCCAGCGATCGCCCTCGGCAACCTGCTCGTGAAAGATGGCCTCAGCCGGAAAAACATGCTCCTGCATGAAAGCGTCTACACGCTCGCGCAGATCTTTAACCTTGGGGGAATATCCGAAATCCATATTGGTTGCCTTTGCTTGTTGGGTATCGACGATGAAAATGCTAGATGACATAGCTCGATTTATCTAACCTATTTTTGTCGTGTATTAACATTCATAAGCAATATATACTTCACTCGTCCGCAGACCTGTTTGTATCGTCTTGAGCCATCTTAGTAAGGAAGTTGCGATGAACCTCAGTAAGGTCGACCTGAATCTGTTCATTGTGTTTGACGCAATCTATACAGAAGCCAACCTCACCCGCGCCGGGCAAATTGTCGGCATAACCCAGCCGGCAGTCAGCAACGCGCTCGCCCGCCTCCGCGAAACATTCAATGACCCGCTATTTGTTCGCACCGCACAGGGTATGGTGCCGACTCCAATGGCGCAGAACATCATCACCCAGGTTCGCAGTGCGCTGCAGTTGCTGCGTGTATCGGTGCAAGAAAGCCGAAGCTTCGTGCCTGAACAGGCCACCAAAACCTATCGCATCAGCATGACCGACCTCACTGAAGCCGTCATTCTGCCGCACTTGGCTGGCCGTATTCGCCGCATGGCACCCAATATCAATATAGACAGCTTCCTGATCAAGCGCAGGGAAACAACCAAGGAGTTGGCTGCCGGGCGCCTGGACTTTGCCATTGACGCACCCTTGAATACCGATACTCAGGTGCGCCACGTCAAGCTGTTTGAAGATCGCCACGTCTGCGTTATGCGCAAAGGGCACCCCTTGGCGAAAAAGGAGAAGATTACGCTTGATGACTATCTAGCGCAGTCACACATCCATATCTCCAGTCGTCGCAATGGTCTGGGCCACGTTGACCTGGCTCTTGGCAAAATGGGTATTCAGCGCCGCGTAGTCATGCGCTCGCAGCATTACCAGATGGCGCCGCCAGTACTGGAATCAACTGACATGGTGTTGACCGTGCACGAGCGCTTTGCCGAACGCCACGATCTGCACTGGACTGTTTTGCCGATTGATGACGTGCCAGCGATTGAAACCCACTTGTTCTGGCACGAGAGCACGGATCAGGACCCAGCCAACCGCTGGATGCGCGAACAGATCATTGAGCTGTCACAGCAACTGAAGCGCCAATACCTCAAGGCACGCGAGGCAGCTGCAGCGCAGCATTAAAGCATTGAGGGATAACGAAAAAGGCAGCCTTTTACCGGCTGCCTTTTTTATTTAATTACTTTAAATAAGCCTCATAAGCACCTGATATAAATCACGATACCTTTCTTATACCTTCCAGCTCAACGCCCCGCTCAACTGGCTCTAGCTCCTGCAGCAACTGCTTGGCTAACACGCCCAAGGTCATTACCGCCTGCTCTGCCGCCCGGTTCCAGGGAATGCCGCAATTCAAGCGCAAGCAATGATTGAACTGATCCGAATTACTGAATACGACCCCCGGACAGATACTGATATTGTGCTGCAAGGCACGATTGAATAGCGTCAGCGTATCAACCCCGCCCGGCAGACTGATCCAGAGAATAAACCCGCCCTTGGGCCGCGTAATCTGGGTACCCTCCGGGAAGAACTGCTGCACTGCCAGTTGAAACAGGCTCAGGTTCTTGCAGTACTCCTGACGGATGTGGCGAAGATGCCGATCATACCCCCCGTTCTCCAGGTAAGCCGCGACCGCCATTTGACTCACGCTGCAGGCTGACAATGTGGTGAAGGTCTGCAGCTTCTCGATCTGCTCCTGGTAGCGCTTGGTGATCAACCAGCCAGCGCGCAAGCCAGGCGAAATGGTTTTTGAAAAGCTCGAGCAATAGATCACCGTATCCGAGCAATCAAAGGCTTTGAGCGCCTTTGACTGGCCGTGATCAAACATCAACTCACCATAAATATCGTCTTCAATGACCGGCAAATTACGCCGCGCCATCATCGCAACCAGCTTGCGCTGCCGGTGCTCAGGCATGGTTGCTCCCATCGGGTTGCCCGCCCTGGAGGTCAATACCAGCGCCTTGATTGGCCACTGATCGAGCGCGGACTGCAGCGTTTCCAGGCTCAAGCCGGTGTCCGGATCAGATGGAATTTCTACCACCTTGAGGTCCAGCAGCTCACACAGCTGAACCAGCCCATAATAACTGGGCGATTCCGTCGCAATCAGATCACCCGGCTTGGTGACTGCGCGTAATGACAGCTGCAATGCCTCAACGCACCCGTTGGTAATGACGACGTTAGCGGGATCAATAACCGCCCCGGCATCGCGCATGCGGATGGCAACCTGACGGCGCAGCGGCTCGTAACCGGGGCTAAAGGTATAGCTGAAGGCTTTCTGGGCATGGAAACGGGTCACCTTGCTCATTTGCTGATGCAAGGCGCGCAGCGGTAAGAACTCACTGGATGGCACCGCAGCGCCCAAAGGAATAACGCCGTCTCGACGCGCCTGGAGCAGAATCTCGGTGATGATACTGCTGCGCGTTACTGCGTAGGGTGCTTCCACCCGCGCAATAGCCGGCGTGGGTGCGGTCAGTGCGGGAGTTTGGTGTACGTAATAGCCGGACTGTGGTCGAGCATGAATCAGCCCCTGATCTTCCAGCGTGGCGTAAGCTTGCAGCACGGTCGCATGGCTCACCCCTTTCTGTGTACTAAGCTTTCGCACCGAAGGCACCCGCTCACCCGGCTGATATACGCCGCTTTGGATGTCTTCAGCCAACTGGCTGGCGATTTTCTGGTACAGCAGACTGGTCATTGCGTTTGCCCTCCCGGCATAAACGCCCACGTTGAATATATGGACAACGTTGCAGCTTAACGACCCAGGCAGCACCGCAACAGTGACAGATACAACACAGATGACCAGTACAGATTAGCAGCAAACAGACTGTAAGGCTTTTTGTTACTCTTCCAGCGGAATTTCAGCTGCCGGTTCGACCGCAGGCATGAAGGGCGCAGCCCAGATGCCACGATACTTATCGAGCAAGCGACGACCTTCATTACGCTGAGCCTGCTCCTGCATACCCAATGCCAGCGCTGCACGCAGATCCGGCGAGTTACAGACCGAGTTATGCGATATGCCGAAGTACAGAGGCGCATTGATAAAAGAACCCTCCAGCGTATCCAATTGCTCATCCACGCCCATTTGCTGAGCCAGCGCCAGCCCCTGGTAGCGCTCCAGCACAACGTAGTCGAGCTTACCCGCCAACAGCTTACGCAACGCAGCTTCGCCCGTTGCCTCCCGTTCCAGCGCAAGGTTGTCCTTGGCATAGGTATCAAACGACAGACCAAAGCGACTGCCTTCCTGCGCAGCACCGCGCTTGCCGCGCAAATCCTGCCAGCCGGTGTAAGCAAAAGCGGCACCACGACGAACAAAGAAGACGCTAGGCACATCCATGATCGCGGGGTAGACATAGTCCATACTCGCTAAGCGTTCACGCGACATGAACAGCCCTGCCATAATATCAACCTGACCGCTTTCCACCGCCGCCAGCGCCTTGGCACGCGTCCCCATATTCAGCACTTCCACCTTGATGTCGCTCGCCGCCAGCGCCGACTGCAGCATCTCCACCGCCACGCCGGTTAACGCCTGCTCGCCCTGCTCCGGCGCCCAGATAATCGGCGGATAGTCTGGATTGCCGGTCACGACAACACGTTCACAGACATTCTCCGCGGCCATGCTGCCAGCAGCACCCAACAGTGCCCCAGCGGCAAACGCTGTGCGTATCATGCAAGCAATAGGGGTAAAGCGGCGGTTTCTGGCGTGGCGCTGATGCATTAAATCACTCCCGCAATTAAGAGAAAGCAGCCATGCCATAGGCGGCATGATCGCGATAATGTTGCAGCCTATCAGGCCGCCACACCACTGTGAAAACGAAACTCCTGGTCATCGGCCAGCACCGCCTGCGCCTCCTGCTCGGAAAAGAGCGCAATTCGGTCATCGATAGGGCCAGCGGCGTAGCTATGCGCCAGCTTCAGATAGTCCTGATAATGCCGCGCTTCGGACTTCAGTAGCGACCGATAGAAATCGCCAAGCTCCTCGTCCAGATGCGGGGCCAGCTTGGCAAAACGCTCACAGGAACGTGCCTCAATAAAGGCGCCAACAATAAGGGTATCAACCAGCCGCCCTGGTTCCACGGTCCGCACATGCTGACGCAAGCGCTGCGCGTAATGGCTGGCAGATAACCCACGGTACGTCACCCCGCGCTTGGTCATTAGCGCTATCACCTGCTCGAAATGGCGCAACTCTTCACGCGCCAGGCGCGACATTTTCTGCAGCAGATCCGGCTTATCTATATAGCGAAACATCAGATTAAGTGCAGTCGAGGCCGCTTTTTTCTCGCAGTTTGCATGATCAATCAGCAGCTCCTGCGGGTGGGCAAGCGCTTGCTCAACCCAGGCATCCGGGGTGGCACAGGGTAAAAAGGCAACAAGTTCATCGGGCAGCATGGCAATCTGTTCGTGGCAGTATTAATGCGGCACAGTATACCTGTTTGGGCAGTGTTATCAGCCGCCTGTATAGACTTGAATCAATGCTATCGCAGTGAAAACGGGCTACATTGAAGCCAGACACACAGTTACCGCCACAGGCTAAAACAAGGAGAACGCCATGCAAGCAGTCAAACGTATTCTGGTTGTCATTGATCCATCGCAGACCGAGCAGGTTGCTTTAAAGCGCGCATCATTGATTGCGAGTTTCATCGAATCCGAACTGCATCTGCTGGTTTGCGAGAATCGCGAAGACTATACGCCGCTGCTGCAGGAGCTAGCCGATCAGATGAAAGCGGCAGGGATCACCTGTGGCTTTAGCCAAAGCTGGCACAACGGACTTACCGAAACAATCAATCGCACCGTAGTGCGTGAAGGCTGCGGCTTGGTAGTCAAGCAACATCTGCCCGATAGCGCGCTGCGCAAGGCGCTACTTACCCCTGAAGACTGGAAGTTACTGCGCTACTGTCCCGCGCCGGTATTGATGGTGAAAAACAGCGAGAGCTGGATCAAGGGCAATGTACTGGCCGCCATCGACCTGGGCAACCACGACGATCAGCACCACGTGCTGCACGACACCATCGTTAGCCACGCTGCCGAGATAAGCGAGATGATCGACGGCGCACTGCATCTGATCAGTGCTCACCCGGCGCCCATGCTGTCCTCTGCCGACCCAACCTTTCAGCTGCGCGAAACTATCGCCTGCAGTTATCAGGATGCCTCCGCAGAGTACCTGAACAAGTATGCAATCACCCAGGACCGCCTGCACATTGATGAAGGACCAGCAGACACGCTGATCCCCTTCGTTGCCAACAAGATTGGCGCTAGCGTTACCGTGATCGGCACCGTCGGCCGCAAAGGCATTGCCGGCGCGCTGATTGGCAATACCGCCGAAGTCGTGCTTGATCAGCTCAATACCGATGTATTGGTGCTCAAGCCCGACGACACACTCGATCATCTGGAATCATTGCTGGAAAAGTAGACCTGAGCGTTCGCGCTTACCCTGCAGTGCCGATACGGCGCTCATGGTAAGCGCTGGACAGGTCGAAATAGGCCGAATCCAATTCATCGCGCAACTGCTTCAGGCTCAGGCCCGCACAATGCCGACGCAATCGCAAACCACTCGTTTCCAGGCCATCGTCCTGCAGGCGAGGAATCAATCGCAGCACCTGCAATGCCAAGGAAGCCTCTCGCGGTGCTTTTATCTGCAGTCGCTCCAGTGCGCCATGCAGCGCCACCACTGACACAACCTCAATACGTGACAGCACCACTTGCTCAAGCAATTGCTCCAGCCGCTGCCAGACCGCTGCCTTTTGCTGATGATCGTAGCGATTCCAGTCAATAATTTCGTGACTAAAACGTTTGCAACCACGGCACACCAGATCCCCGTAGACGGTAGAGCAAAGGCCTATACAAGGCGTAGTACGAGTGTAGTCAGGCAGATCGGACATCCGGTTTCTCTGAGTCAGCTAGGCGAATCGGGCGAGCGTCTATACTAAACCAGCCACGGCCTATTCCCAATGAGACTGTCCGGTCAGCATCGCAACGTGGCAAGAATGCATCCATAACTTAACTTACCCCCCTGCTTACTGTAGAATCACCCCGCCGTAAGGGCTGTGTCTCAGGCGTTTGCCCGCAACCCGTTCCGTATCTGCCAACCCAGTTACCCAGGTTGCCCCCCACTATATCGGGCGTTCGTTTGTACCAGTCTTATTGTCGGCATACAGGGAAGCACTGAATAACTCCCTTTACCCAAGATGCTTATTCAGTGCTTCCCGGGATCCGAGAGGATGACCGTTCTGTCATGTACGGAACAGACTGATGAGGGTAATAATTGTGCTTGAAGCCTATCGCAAACACGTTGAAGAGCGCGCGGCCCTGGGTATCGTGCCTCAGCCGCTGAACGCTGAACAAACCGCTGGTCTGGTAGATCTGCTGAAGAACCCGCCAGCTGGCGAAGAAGAGTTCCTGCTTGATCTGCTTACCAACCGCGTCCCACCGGGCGTTGACGAAGCCGCTTACGTCAAGGCCGGCTTTCTTTCCGCCGTCGCCAAAGGCGAAGCAACTTCCCCACTGCTGACCAAGCTGCGCGCTGTTGAACTGCTCGGCACCATGCAGGGCGGTTACAACATCGCCACTCTGGTTGAGCTGCTGGATGATGCTGATTTGTCCTCAGCTGCCGCAAAAGAACTGAAGCACACGCTGCTGATGTTTGATGCTTTCCACGACGTTGCTGACCGCGCCAAGAAAGGCAACGCCAACGCTGAAGCCGTCATGCAATCCTGGGCTGCCGGCGAGTGGTTCACCAATCGCCCAACGCTGGCTGACAAAATCAGCCTGAGCGTATTCAAGGTCACCGGCGAAACCAATACCGACGACCTGTCGCCAGCACCTGACGCCTGGTCACGCCCCGACATCCCGCTGCACGCACTGGCTATGCTGAAAATGGCCCGTGAAGGCATCGAGCCAATGGAGCAAGGCGTTACTGGTCCGCTGAAGCAAATCGAAGAACTGAAAGCCAATGGCTTCCCGGTTGCCTACGTTGGCGACGTTGTGGGTACCGGTTCTTCACGCAAGTCTGCTACCAACTCCGTACTGTGGTTCTTCGGTGACGACATCCCGTATGTGCCCAACAAGCGCGCTGGCGGCTTCTGCTTCGGTAACAAGATCGCACCTATCTTCTACAACACCATGGAAGATGCCGGCGCACTGCCGATCGAGTTCGATGTTTCCGAAATGAACACCGGCGACGTGATCGACGTTTATCCGTACGAAGGCAAAGTCTGCAAGCACGGTACTGACGAAGTCATCACCACATTCGAACTGAAAACCCAGGTACTGCTGGATGAAGTCCGCGCTGGCGGCCGTATTCCTCTGATCATTGGTCGTGGTCTGACCGAGAAAGCCCGTACCGAAATGGGCATGTCTCCTTCTGATCTGTTCCGCAAGCCGGTACCGCCCGCTGAAAGCACCAAGGGTTATACCCTGGCGCAGAAGATGGTCGGCAAGGCATGTGGCGTCGAAGGCATCCGCCCCGGCACCTATTGCGAGCCGAAGATGACCACCGTGGGTTCTCAGGACACCACTGGCCCGATGACCCGCGACGAGCTGAAAGACCTGGCTTGCCTTGGCTTCTCGGCTGATCTGGTTATGCAGTCTTTCTGTCACACTGCGGCTTACCCCAAGCCAATCGACGTGACCACTCACCACACCCTGCCCGACTTCATCCACAACCGTGGTGGCGTTGCGCTGCGTCCGGGTGACGGCATCATCCACAGCTGGTTGAACCGCATGCTGCTGCCCGACACCGTCGGCACCGGTGGTGATTCGCACACCCGCTTCCCGATGGGTATCTCCTTCCCTGCCGGTTCTGGCCTGGTTGCCTTCGCTGCAGCTACTGGCGTTATGCCGCTGGACATGCCGGAATCCGTTCTGGTTCGCTTCAAGGGCAAAATGCAGCCCGGCATCACCCTGCGTGATCTGGTACATGCGATCCCTTACTTTGCTATCCAGCAAGGTCACCTGACCGTCGAGAAGAAAGGCAAGAAGAACATCTTCTCTGGCCGCATCCTCGAGATCGAAGGTCTGGAGCATTTGACTGCCGAGCAAGCGTTCGAGCTGTCTGACGCCTCTGCCGAGCGCTCCGCTGCCGGTTGTACTATCAACCTGAGCGAAGAGTCGGTTGCCGAGTACCTGAAGTCCAACATCGTCCTGCTGCGCTGGATGATTGCCAACGGCTACCAGGACCCACGCACCCTTGAGCGTCGTGCTCAGGCCATGGAAGCATGGCTGGCCGATCCCAAGCTGATGAAAGCTGACGCTGACGCCGAGTACTCAACCGTGATCGAAATCGATCTGGCTGATATTAAAGAGCCGGTTCTGTGCGCACCTAACGATCCAGACGATGCTCGTCTGCTGTCTGACGTTGCTGGCCAGAAAATCGATGAAGTCTTTATCGGTTCGTGCATGACCAACATCGGTCACTTCCGCGCCGCGGGTAAGCTGCTCGAGAAGAACAAGGGCGCGCTGCCGACTCGTCTGTGGCTGGCACCGCCAACCAAGATGGATCAGTATCAGCTGACCGAAGAAGGCTACTACGGCATCTACGGCAAAGCTGGCGCACGCATGGAAATGCCCGGCTGCTCGCTGTGCATGGGTAACCAGGCGCGCGTTGCTGCCAAGTCGACTGTTGTCTCCACCTCCACACGGAACTTCCCGAACCGTTTGGGTGATGGCGCTGACGTCTTCCTGGCATCTGCCGAACTGGCATCGGTTGCCTCTATTCTGGGCAAGCTGCCGACCGTTGAGGAATACATGGGCTACGCCGCACAGATCGACAGCATGTCGGCTGACGTCTATCGCTACATGAACTTCAACGAAATCGAGTCTTACCAGAAAGCTGCAGCGTCCATTCCGGTCGCTCAGATCTGATAACAGGCCCGAAAAAAAGCCCCGCTTGATGCGGGGCTTTTTTATGCCTGACGTTCAGGCAGCCATGCTGGCGAAACAAAACAACACCGTTAATCCAGCAACGCCACACCCAGTTTGAGAGCGGTTTCAGTGACCTGCTCTAACGGCACGTCACACCCCCTGGCCATCCAGTGCAGCGCAATATGGATAACGCCGCCCAAAATACCCGCCTGCAACATTTCATCAAACTGTTGCCCGGGCTTGGCTAGCGCGCGCGTCATGTCATCACTGCTGGCACGCAATGCATCATCAATCGCACGATCCACCTGCGGGCTAATGCCCCGAATATCGGTCAGCAGCAGGCGTGCCAGATTGGGCTCATCTTTCATCTTTTGAAAGTAGTCAAACAACATGGCCCGGCTTCTGACCACCCGATCACTGCCCACCGCCTCTGCGGCAGCCATATTGCTTTCGCGCACGCTGCGCGCGGCCTGTTCATAGGCAGCAATCAATAGCTCATCGCTGTGACCGAACGATTCATAGAAATAGCGCTGGGTTAGCCCTGCCGCATCACATACCTGCTTGACGCCGGAATGACGGTAGCCGTTACTGCCGTATACCTCGATGGCGGCATCAATCAATTGCTGACGGCGTTGCGCGCGGCGCTCTTCAACGGCGGACCCGCGATAACGACGCTTGGCAGTAGTGGCTGTATTCATGAAGTGAATTCTGACAATAGGTATTGCCAAATCATATATGACAATCTAGATTGTCACCACAACCTATAGCAGGGATATGACCATGAGCGCATTACAACAACAATTTGCACCTGCCCCGCTGGACGTCTTGATTATTGGTGCCGGCTTGTCTGGCATAGGCGCCGCCCGCGCGTTGACCGACCAGTGCCCCGATAAACGTTACCGCATCCTTGAACGCCGCGACGCCATCGGCGGTACCTGGGATCTGTTTCGTTATCCGGGTATTCGTTCCGACTCCGACATGTACACCCTGAGCTACAGCTACAAGCCCTGGACCCATCGTAAGGCGATAGCCGACGGTGCTGACATCAAGGATTACATTGAAGATCTTGCCGACGAATCAGGCATCACCCACAACATCCGCTTCAAGCGCAAGGTTACCCATGCCAGCTGGTCCAGCGACGCGGCGCTGTGGACGGTAACCGCCATTGCCACGGATGCACAAGGCAATGAGCAGGAGGAGTCCTTTCAGGCCCGCCTGCTGTCGGTCTGCGCTGGTTACTACAGTTACGATGAGGGCTACCGACCGGAATTCCCCAATGAGCAGGCGTTTGCTGGCCAGATAGTACATCCGCAATTCTGGCCAACTGACCTGGACTACGCCGGCAAGCGCGTGGTTGTTATCGGCAGCGGCGCCACCGCAGTCACTCTGGTTCCGGCCATGGCCCAAACAGCCGCGCATGTCACCATGCTGCAGCGCTCACCCAGCTATGTAGTGAGTCGTCCGCTTAGTGATGGCATTGCCCAGTCGTTGCAAAAATGGCTACCTATGCCAACCGCGCACCGCCTCACGCGCTGGAAAAACGTACTCGTTGGCTCCTTCTTTTACCGCATCGCGCGCAACAAGCCTGACATGTTCAAGGATCGACTGCTGCAGATGGCCAAGGCACAGGTCGGTGCAGGCATTGATATGAAGCACTTCACGCCCTCCTACAAGCCCTGGGATCAACGCCTGTGCGCGGTACCCGATGGCGATCTATTTCATGACATTCGTGCTGGCCGCGCCTCGGTCGTGACCGACACCATCGAGTCTTTCACCGAGAAAGGTATACGTCTGACTTCAGGTGAAGAGCTGGAAGCCGACATCATTGTTACCGCTACCGGTTTGAAGCTGAACGCCATGGGCGACGTACAGATCAAGGTCGACGGCGAAGACGTCGTTTTTGGCGAGCGCATGTCCTACAAGGGCATGATGCTGAGCGACATTCCCAACCTGATACTCACCTTCGGTTACACCAATGCCTCCTGGACGCTCAAGGCCGAGCTGACGTCCAACTACACCTGTCGCCTGCTGCGTTACATGGACAGCAAGGGTTATCGCATGGCGGTGCCGCGTCGCGATCCAGCGGTTAACGTGCAGCCGTTCCTGGACTTCACCTCTGGCTATGTACAGCGCGCCGAAGGCATGCTGCCCAAGCAGGGTGATCGTAAGCCGTGGCAGGTCCATCAAAATTACCTGGCGGACAAAATGACCATCCAGTACGGCCGGGTGGATGACGGCGTGATGCAGTTTCAATAACAAGGATAATAAAACATGCAGATCAACGACTGTGTTGCCGTATTAACCGGTGCCGGGAGCGGCATTGGTCGCGCTCTGGCTTTAGCCCTGGCGCAAAAAAACTGCCATTTGGCACTGGCCGACCTGAACACCGATGCCCTCGCCGAAACAGCCGCACAAGCTCGTGCGCTGGGCGTCAGGGTCAGTGAGCACCGCCTGAATGTAGCAGATCGCGAGGCCGTCGCTGCGCTGCCCGAGGCAGTAATGGCCGAGCATGGCAAGGTAGATCTGCTGATCAATAATGCCGGTGTCGCGCTCGGCGGCAACTTTGACCAGGTCTCCACCGAGAATTTTGACTGGCTGATGTCGATCAACTTCGACGCTGTTGTCTGCATGTGTCGCGCTTTCCTGCCGCTACTCAAGCAACGCCCGGCGGCGCGCGTTATCAACATATCCAGCCTGTTTGGGCTGATCACACCAGCCGGCCAGACCGCTTACTGCGCTAGTAAGTTTGCAGTGCGCGGTTTTTCCAACGCCCTGCGTCTCGAGTTG
This sequence comes from Pseudomonas neustonica, assembly GCF_003797945.1. Classification (GTDB taxonomy): domain Bacteria; phylum Pseudomonadota; class Gammaproteobacteria; order Pseudomonadales; family Pseudomonadaceae; genus Halopseudomonas; species Halopseudomonas neustonica. The sequence goes on along the minus strand of NZ_RKKU01000013.1, from coordinate 63,430 downwards.
AAAGACACCTCCGTTGGCGTGACCGTGGTGCATCCGGGTGGCGTAGCAACCGCCATCGCCAGCAGTGCACGCTCACCCGAAGGCGAAACTGAAGCCCAGTGGCAGGCCAAACTTGCCCGCGCACAGCGTCTGCTGCGGATGCCACCAAGCAAGGCTGCGCACATCATCCTGCGCGGTATCGAGCGGGACAAAGCGCGGGTTCTGGTCGGTAACGACGCGCGCATTGTTTCCTGGCTGGAACGGCTACTACCGGTCAATTACTGGCGCTTGCTGCCGGGCATTGCAACCAGCAACGACTAAGGTCGCACAAGGGTAAAAGGAATACATCGTGAGCTATCTATTCAACGCCATCGTTATCATTATCCTGCTGGTCCTGGTCGGGCTTTTCCTGTTCACCTGGTTCATCAGCAAACGCGTCGAGGCGGGCCTGCCGCCCGAAGGCAAGTTCATCAACATCCGCGGCAACCAGATACATTATCTGGAACAAGGCCAGGGCCCCTCGGTTGTCATGATTCACGGCCTCAGTGGGGTGGCGCAAAACTTTGGCTACCAGGTGCTGGGTGATATCGCCAAAGATCACCGGGTGATTGCTATCGATCGCCCTGGCAGCGGCTACTCGGTGCGCCACCCCAGATCCTCTGCCGACCTTGGCGTACAGGCCGATATCGTAGCCGAGCTGATCGACGCCCTCGCGCTGGATAAGCCTTTGGTGGTCGGACACTCGCTGGGGGGAGCCGTTGCACTGGCGACCGCGCTGCGTTACCCCGACAAGGTGTCTGGCCTGGCGCTGGTTGCGCCGCTCACGCACATGCCAAGCGAAACCTCGAAGGCCTTCGCCGCGCTGAACATTCCCTATATGTGGCTACGCAAACTGGTGGGTTGGACGCTGGCTATTCCGCTATCCATTCGCAACCGGGAAAAGGTCATGGACATTGTCTTTGGCCCCGAGGCAGTACCCAAGGACTTCCCTACTCGCGGCGGTGGTTATCTGGGCATGCGGCCGAGCCAGTTTTTATCCGCCTCGACCGATATGCACGCCGTGCCGGACTCGCTCCCTGCCATGCAGCAATCCTACGGCTCACTGTCCCTTCCGGTTGCCGTGCTCTATGGCCGCGAGGACCGGATTCTCAACCCACAGGAGCAAGGTCAGGCGCTGGTTGATGCGCTACCCGGCGCCGAGCTTGAGCTGATTGACGGGGGGCACATGTTGCCCATCACCCAACCAGACGTGACCAGCGCCTTTATCCGCCGCGTACTACAACGGGTCAAGGCTAGCTGAAACGCACAAGGATTGGTCCAGTGCGACCAGCAACAGTCCGATGAGCATAATCGTCGCGCCCGGTATTTTGGGGCGTGACGGCACTACTTTCAGCATCAGCACCCTCAACGCTGCGCCAATCAGAATTCTCACCAGCCCGAACGCTACCCCATAGCTCACCTCGGCCGCATAGCCATAGTGCTTATTCATATAGCGGCCTACCGCTGACACCCAGTAGCAACGGACCCAAACGCCCTCTTGCCACGGCAGAGCAACAACGCGGCTGATCGTGCTGGAACGCCTTCAGCCCGCTAACAAACTCAAGTAACAGCGACGGCAAATCGTATATTTTTTACACACAAGCAAGCGCCTTAATGTGACGCAGTCGACGAAATACCGCGCTATTCTCGCAACATTTGAACCTTTAATGACATAAGCCGGTCATCTGTGTGTACATTTTGCACAACCCACAGTGAGAGGACGTCATTATGAAACTATGGAAACTTACCGCGTTGGGTGCCATTGCCATGCTTGGTGTTGTCGGTTGCTCAAACGATCACATTATCCGCACCGAAGATGGACAGATGATCCAAAGTAACGAGAAGCCCGAGATCGATGAAGATACCGGAATGATCGAGTACGAAGACGAGCAAGGCTATGACAACCAGGTCAAGCAGTCAGACGTGAAAGAAATCATCGAGCGTTAATAGTGCCTCTTCTGGCCGACCTCAGGGTCGGCCAGAGTGCTAAAGCCCAACAGTCAGACCCGCTACCCCCCTCCCCTATATCAACACCCTTTCGTTCATTTATGCAGTGTTGCAGCCGGCTAGCCGAGTTGCGCCAACGTCTCGCCGTCAGTTTTTTTACAAAACCCAGCTATGCTCTAGCTGTAATGAACTGATTGCAGAACGCTTGATACGCATAGAGGGGCTACCATGAAACATGCAGCGCTTATCGCTCTCGTCTCCTTAACAGCTGTCCTCATGACCGCCTGTTCCAGCGAATACGTTATCAGTACCGGCAACGGTGACAGGATCACTACAACCAACAAACCCATGCTCAACCAACGTACCGGCATGGTCGAATACGAAGATAAAGAAGGCCGCTCAGCAGAGATCCGTCAGTCAGACGTCAACTCGATCATGCAACGCTAAAGCCAGGCACAGCGCCGCTAGCGGGATGCGATAATCCGCCAGCCACGCCTGATCTATCGCCGGTCTATGGCTGATCAGAATCTAATTGACGGCATACCATGCCGCCATATAACGATTCAGAAAAAAGTGAGAGACATTGTTAGAAAACAAATAGATGGCGCCTATCCATAAAGCAAGCGGGCAGGAGCAATTACGCAACACCCGCCAGAAGTGACTCAGTCGAGCAGGTGCCGATGCTCATACAGTGCCCGCCAGGCGGCGCCCGACTTGGTGCCAACCTCTGTTTCAACGTAATGCCGCACACGCCGCCGGTCCTGCGGGTTATCCTTTAACGCCGCGCCGATCAGGAAGTGCATCAAATCTTCCTCTGTCATCGCACCGTCACGATAATAAAAAGCATAAACCATCAATGCGTGGGCGACAGCCACCGCCTCAGCGGTGGACATGACCGCAGCGGCAAGCCTGTCCGTGCTGCGCCCCTTGAGCGTCTGCCCACTGCGCAACTCATGAAAGATGGTTACCAGCATTTCCAGAATGTCGGCTGAAGGCTCCAGGCTGACGCCCGACTGCCTCGCCAGGCTGACGGACTCACGACTGACGATATCGAGTTCGGCAGTCAGGTCGGAAATCGGCTCGATGGTTTCAAAATTAAGGCGACGCTTGAGCGCAGCACTCATGTCAAACAGCCCTCGATCCAGAGAGTTTGACGTAGCGATAATGTTGAAGCCCTCGCGTGCGTGCAGCACGCTCTCTTCGCCCTGCAGTTCGGGTATATGCAGCTCTCGCTCAGAGAGAATCGACAGCAGCGCATCCTGCACGTGCTGCGGGCAGCGAGCGAGTTCCTCAAACCGCACCAGCTTGCCCTGCTGCATGCCAAGAAAAAGCGGCCCGGGAATCAATGCTGCAAGAGAAGGCCCCTCTCGTTGCAGCAGACTGTTGTCCCAGTCGTAAAGCAGCTGCCGGGCGTGCGACAGCGTGCCACCCTGTATCGTTAGGTTCGAACTGCCCGACACACCGCAGGCAATAAGCTCGGAGAGCCAGGATTTTGCCGTGCCAGGTTCGCCAATCAACATCGCCCCGCGGTTGGTTGCCAGCGATACGATAACGCGTCTGACCATCTCCTTGGGAGCCACAAACTTGAGCGCTATACCCCGCTCGGCACTACCCAGTATGAAGTCTTCGAGCGCGCGGGGAGATAACAGCCAACCCGGCGGCACAGGCCCGGTATCTTCTTGCTGCAGCTTCGCCAACTCATCATGGAAACGGTCTTCCGCTGCTGGCCGCTGGATTGCCTCATTTACCATAGCTGTATGCCCTCCTTTCAAGCCTGCCATTGACCACGTTTCTCTGGTGCCATGCGCTCTTGCGGCAAAATGCGCGGTAGCTCGGCAAGTGCAATGTTCCCCTGAATGACGTGATCAAGCGCACTATCGCGCATGCTGAACAGCCCCGAGTCCAACGCCAGCCCGCGCAGCTCTCCCACCGGCGTGCGCCGGGAAATGGCATTGCGCAGCTCCGGGTTGAATTGCAGATACTCGATAACCCCGACACGCCCCCGCGTACCGCTGTCACGGCAGTGTTGACAGCCTTTGCCCCGGTAGCAGCGAAACCCCTGCGGCACGCCCTTCGGGAATAGCTCCTTGAGGATGCCGGGGTCAGGCGTATCTTCGATCTTGCAGTGCTCACAAATACGCTTGGCCAAACGCTGGGCGATCACCGCCAGCAGCTCGCTGGCCAAGGAGTTGGGATTAACGTTGAGGTCGAACAACCGCTGCACCGCATCCACGGCATCATTGCAGTGCAGGGTCGATAGCACCACGTGACCGGTCTGTGACGCTCGAATCGCCTCCAGCGCGGTTTCGTTGTCGCGAATTTCGCCAACCAGAATGACATCGGGATCTTGTCGCACAAAGGAGCGCATCGCATCGGAAAAGCCAAAGCCGATATCCGGACGCACGCGCGTCTGCTGCACGTTGTCTATCGAGTATTCAATAGGATCTTCTACGGTAATAATCTTGCGTGTAACGTCCTGCGCAAGCAGCTGCAACCCGGCATTGAGCGTCGTGGTCTTGCCCGACCCCGTAGGCCCGACAACCAGCACCAGGCCAGCCGGATTGCGCAACAAGCGCTTGTAGGCGGCAGCAATGTTGCTCTGCATGCCTAGCGCTTCAATACTGATCAGTGACGAATTCTGCGGCAGCAGCCGAATAACCACGTGCTCGCCATGCAGCGATGGCTGCACCTGAACGCGCAGGTCAAAACGCTGGTCGCCAACCCTAGCCTGCGAGCGCCCGCCCTGAGGCAGGCGCCGCTCGGCAATATTCAGCTCAGAGCGCAACTTAACTACGTTGACCAGGCCACGGTACTCTTCTTCGTTCATCTGATAGTGGTGCAGGTCACGCAGCTCACCATCGACGCGTAAGCGCACCCGCACACCACCGGGATACAGTTCCAGGTGAATATCACTGGCGCGGTCCGCCACTGCATCAAGCAGCAGGGATTCGTAAATCGCTACCAGGCGCGTCTCGGCATTGCCCTTTTTTTGCTCCAGTAAATCCTCTGCGCCATTGCCGTCAGCGGGCGCGGCGATTAGCTCGACTGAGCCCGCGTGGCGATCCAGTGACGACCAAAGACGTCGATAATCAACAGGGGTGATTAATATCCTGTGGATTTTCTGACCGGGGAAAATCCGCTGCAGCTCCTCCATCGAGCAGTTAGGGTCACGACAGGCCACTTTTAAATCATGGCCATCCGAGCTTATGGGTATGACATGCTCGTGATCGAGGTAGGCACGGGACAGCTGCGCGTAAAGGTGGCGGTCAAGCGCCGCGATCAGCTCATCCGCGCTGCCCAACGGTATACCGTAATGCTTCGAGAGAGCCTGGTAGAGCGCTACCGGATCAAGATTCTGTATATGAATGAGTTCGTCTATCAGCAGGGTATGCTCATGCGCTGCCCGCTGACGTGCGCGTTTCAGCACCTCCCGCGTACCAAAACCCAGCCCGACGTAGACTTCATCGGCACTTGAAACAAGATCCAGGTAGCCACACTCGTGGCGACCAATTTGATGGTGCCCACGATTCACATACTTCACCAACAGTGACTTGGATGCCTCCCCCGTCTCAATGCACAGGAACTCACCCCGATACACCAGTTGATCCCACAGCGGCTCGCGCGCGGTAATCTTGGGGGTGGAAACCAGAATCAAATCGAAGGGCGCAAGATCGGGAGCGCCAACGTCAGCATCGCCGCAGACTACCTTGACGTTTTCCAGCCCCTGATTGCGCAGCGTCTCGCGCGCAAAGGTGGCCAGAAACTCCTGCTGCTCAACCGCAACGACCTCTGCGGCCAGGCGAGCCAGCACCGCAGTGCCATAGCCAGTCCCCGCGCCAAGATGCAGCACGCGAGACTCGGGTTTGATATTGCACGCAGCCAAAACCTGACGCAGCGTACTTTCTGTCGGAATGCCGCGTCCGGAAACCTGTACTGCTCCCTTACGCTGAACAAATACATTACGGTCGGTTCGGGCCAGCGCGCTTTCATAGCGCGCCTTCTGCTCATCCTTCGCCAAACAGCTCCTCCTTAACTCCGCTGATCAAGGCAATGGCTGCCGCTGAAATCAACAGGCAGCCAACCACGCCACGCCCAATGCATCTTGCATGCAATCCCAGCACTGCGCCAGAGCCTATGTTCAGCGGTAGACCATACCGCCATCGATCAACGGCGCCTGCCCGGTCATGTAATCGGAATCAGGGCCAGACAGGTAGGAGACAAACGCGGCCACGTCTTCCGGTGTCTGCGCACGCCCCAGCGCAATGCCCTCAACAAACTTCTTGTAGGTAGCGCCTTCTGCCGCGCCGGTGAGCGCAGCAAAGCGCTTATCGATTTCAACCCACATTCCGGTACCCACCACGCCAGGGCAATAGGCATTAACCGTGATACCCGCACTGGCGTACTCCTGCGCCGCCGCCTGGGTCAACGCCCGCACAGCAAACTTGGTCGCAGAGTAAACCCCCAACATTGGAAAGCCGTTGTGGCCAGCGATAGAGGAAGCATTGATGATTTTGCCCTTCTGCTTACGCGCGATAAACTTTTTGGCCGCCGCCTGAATACCCCAAAGGGTTCCTTCAACGTTGATTCGGTGGATGCGTGCGATCTCATCTGGCGTCACCTCGGAAATCGGTTGCACCTGGGCGATACCCGCATTGTTAACCATGATATCGAAACCGCCCAAGGTAGCCTCAGCGTGGTCAATAGCTGCATACACCTGGTCACGATCACCCACGTCGGCCTTGAATATGGCCGCTTTGCAGCCCAGTGCTGCGATTTCGTCTGCGACTGACTGCATCGCGTCTTCATCCAGGTCAACCAGAGCAACGTCAGCCCCATCGCGGGCCAGACGCAACGCGATGCCGCGACCAATGCCATTACCTGCGCCAGTAACCAGCGCTACCTTGTTTTTCAGTGACATGAAGTTCTCCTTCCAGCTGGTGTACACATTTGTACTTGCCGTTTAAGTCAGTATAGGCAGCGCCTAACCTCGCCCGCATAGACCCAGGTCAATAGCAGCGCAAATGGGCACAGGAAGATAAGAGAGAGAGAGAGAGAGAGAGAGAGAGAGAAGACGGCACACAGACCAGCAGATCGCGATTATTGAACACAGCAGATGCAGTGCGGATCAAAGCTGACCAACCAGCAGTCAGCCTGACAGTTAAACCCGCTCGCTAAACGATATTCATGCTCTCCAGCGTAACCACCTGCTCTGCTATATCACCCAAGCCGTCTTTTATGCCGGCAAGCGCCACCAGTGGAAAGGACACCGCATCGACAATGTCTTTCGCCGTGGCGCCTTTTTTACGTGCAGACATCATCTGTTCGGCCATGCAAATAACGGCAGACAAAGGGCTGGGCTTGGCATGATCCAACGGCGCGCGTTGCTGCAACACGGCAATGCACAACTCGGTAGGCAGGTGCCATAGCTCGAGCAAGGCGGCTCCCGCCTGCGGGCTGGTAAATTGAAAGCGATCCAGCTCAGCGTCGTTGCGATTGCCCCCTTCATCAACCAGCGCCTGCACCGCTTTGGCGCGATTGGGGGTAGTCAGATGCAGCAGCAAACGCCCGATATTGCTGATAATACCGGCCGTGAAGGCAACATTGGCGTCAACTGCACTGGTTTTCTTGGCGATGATTTTACAAATCTCGCCCATTTCAAAGGACTCATTCCAAAACCGTTTAATGTCCAGCCCCTCTACCTCGCCCGTGACAGAGCCCGACAAACCAGATGATATGACCAGCACCTTCAAGCGCTCAAAGCCAATGCGCACGATAGCTTCATCGATAGAATCAACCTTGCGTGGCAGGCCGTAGTAAGAGGAGTTCACCATGCGCAAAATCTTGACCGACAAGGTCGGGTCCTTGGCTACCTTTTTCGCGATGGTATCCAGATTTGCCTTCTCGTCAGACAAAACCTGAATCAGCTCTTTCACCACATCAGGCACATTGGGCAGCTTATCTTTTTGCGCCAATAACTCGTTTATATCCATCCATCACACTCCTTGGCATCAGGACATTGCAGCTATTTTTTTAGTTTTATAAATCGTTTATCTACTGCTAAAACAACGAATACTGACTCCCCCCCCCATCTCACTCAACGGCAGCATGTTTAGCCAGTGCCGCGCAAAAACCATCCGCCTGAGTACTATCAAAAGTAGGTCTCGCACCGGGGTAAAGCAAGGCCGCAGTGCTAATTCCTTGCCTGTGGTTACGGCCAGCCAGCAGGACTTGATTATTAGCGCTACCCTATCAATCTCTACTCTTTTACCGCGTAGTCAACACGATAGATTAAATAGCATGCACACGGCTTACTGCGCGCCTAAAATGATCGGTAGAGAGCACACGTCCACTGAAGGACTCTGCGCGGAGTGCCGCGAAAGAGCCGCTGACATCGCAAGGAGCAAGATAATGGACAACCTGGTACTTCAGTGCGGTTGTGGACAGATCAAAGGTCGCGCTATCAAGATCAATCCAGCGGACCGCACCCGGGTTATCTGTTACTGCAAGGATTGCCAGGCCTTTGCCCATGCCCTCAAGGCGAGCGCGCAGGTGCTCGACGAACAAGGCGGTACCGACATTTACCAATTGCCGCCCGCGCGCTTGCAAATTAATCAGGGACTGGAGCAGATTCGTTGCCTGCGCTTGAGCGAAAAAGGGCTTTATCGTTGGTATGCCGGCTGCTGTAACACCCCGATTGGCAATACTCTGTCACCTCGGGTGCCAATGATCGGCTTGATTCACAGCTTTATCTTCGACCCTGAACGGGAGGCCAAGCTGGGCCCGGTGCGGGCCTGTGTCAATCTGCGTGGCGCGACGGGTCAAATCCCCAAAAGTCGGCTCGATGCGGCACCTGCAAGCGGCTATATCGGCAAGATCATGCTGAAAATCCTCGGCTGGAAACTCGGTGGTCTAGGGCGACCAAACCCGCTCTTCAGCGCCAAGGGTGAGCCGCTGGCTAGCCCGCGTATTTTGCGTCCTGGCGAGACGGTATAAGATGCGCAACTAACGGTCTAGCGCTGAAAAATCCGCTCCAGCGGAACCGGTAAACGCCACTTAAATGAACTAAGCTCAATAAAATCAGCGTGAATATCCGGTCACAGCAGCACTGTGCGCTGCGTTTATTTGGTAACGCAAGCCAGGCAGCGCCGAGCATGACTTGAATGCTTGGTCTGCTGAGGCAGTTTGGTTAACATGCAGCTGCTGGAGCCATGAAGGCGCCGCTGTAACTCCAACTCGGACGGTCACAGATGACGCTACCCCGTATCCTATTTTTGCTGACAGCACTTTTTTTTATCGGTGCCGTACACGCTGACCCACGGGTAGACATAAACTCACCCTCGGTTAACCTGACTGACTTTCGGATCGGCTATTTCATAGACGATTCACGCGAGCTTACCTACGCACAGGCACGCGAGCAGCAATACACAGAAACCACCAGTACCACCACCCTGGGCACCAACGCTCTGGTCACCTGGTTCAAGGTGACGCTCGACAACAGCACACAACAGAACCTGTCGCTCGATCTGCAGTTACCCCACGCCTATCACGTCAAATCAGTCCAGCTCTATGCAGAGCGCAGCGGTCAGCTGGTAAAAAGTGAAGAGCTGGACCTTGAGCACGTCGCAGAGAGCAACCTGATGTATCGCGGCGTCGCCATCTACCCACTCGACCTGCCCGCGGGCGAAACCACCACCGTATACGTGCGCAGCTTCGCTTATTCGCACCAGTGGTTTGCGCTCAACATCTTTGATGAAGAGCGCTCCAGAAAGGCCCTGGTGGGCGTCGCCAATGATATAGCCTTGCTGGTCGGCATGATGCTGGCGTTAGTGTTCTATAACTTTCTGTTGTACTTCGCCACCAGCAAAAAAGAGAACATCTTTTATTCGTTTTACCTGATCTCGGGCGTGGTCTGGATCGCTCTGTCCTACGGGCTGGTTGCCAGCTTGTTTGACGCTTACGGTCCCAGCATCTTCATGTTGAATCTCTCGCTGATTACCATGCCCATCTTCCTGCTGCTGTTTATGATGGCCATTTTCGAGACCAAACACGTTTACCCAACCGAACACCGCTTTCTGCAGGCCTTGTTACTGCCGCTGTGCGGCATGTTTGTATGGGGCTTGTTCGACATCACTGCAGCCCTCAAACCTGCGAGTAGCGCGGCAGCGATCATGATGCTGGTCACCCTGTCAGTCAGCATTTCACTCTGGCGCAAAGGCAACCCGCTGGCCAAATTCTTCCTGATCGGGCATGGCTTCTTTGTATTTTTTAATGTGTTGGCCGTACTGTTTTATAAAGGCCTGGTAACGCCCTCCTACCTGAGTAGCCACGGTACCGGTATAGGCATCATGCTGGAGGCCATCATGCTGGCCTTTATCATCTCCTATCGCATCAAGATCCTGGAAGATCTGCGCGAATCACAGGACGATCTGAAAAAGCAGGCCGCCACCGATCCGCTCACCCGCCTCTACAATCGCCGCCACTTCTTTGCCGAGGCCGGTTACCTGATGAAGGCCGCCGCCGCCCGGCACCAGCCCATGGCGATACTCGCCATCGACATAGACAACTTCAAACAGGTCAACGACGCGCACGGCCATGCGGTGGGCGATCAGGTGCTCACCACCCTCGCCCACGCACTGAAAACACAAAGCCGTGGCAACGATCTGCTCGCACGGTTTGGCGGTGAAGAGTTTGTGATGCTGCTACCCGAGGCGGATACCGAGAAGGCCCTGGCGTGTGCCGAGCGCGTACGCCATGCGGTGGCCACCCAGAGCATAGAAGCCAGCCCGGGCGAGTATCTAAAGCTCACTGTCAGCATTGGTGTGGCATCGGTAAACCTGGCCAGCGACAGCATAGAAAGCGCCCTGAACCGGGCAGACGATGCCCTGTACGAGGCGAAGAACAACGGCCGCGATCGGGTATGCTTGAGTGGCGATAACACCACGTCTTGAGCTGGATAGGCCCAAGCGTGAAGACCCGCAAAAGAGCACAGTCGCCCGTTATCGACGCCAAGCCTCTGCACCATCTGCCCTTGCTGCAGACAGTTGAGGACAATCAATAGCGCCGCGTCAAAAGGCGCTCAGCGCCCCCCTCCCAGCACCTTCTTCACCGTCAAACCTTGTACCAGAATGGAAAACACCACCACCACATAAGCCATCGGCAAAATAATGCTGCGCTCTTCGCCCAGCGGCAGTGACAGCGCCAAGGCAACCGAGATGCCGCCCTTCAGGCCGCCCCAGGTCAGCGCTTTTATCGGGTTGGGTTTGTACTGTTTAAAGGGTTTCAGCGCCAACACGGGTATGCCGACGGCCACGTATCGCGCCAACAGCGCTAGCGGAACAGCCGCCAGCCCGGCAACCAGAGCATGCCACTCAAAGGTAATAATGAGCAGCTCCAGCCCCACCAGCAAAAACAGCACGGCGTTCAGTACTTCATCGACCATTTCCCAAAAGGCATCAAGCTGCTGCTCAGTCTTCTTGGACATGGCGAACTCGCGCCCATGATTGCCCAACATCAAACCCGCGACCACCACCGCCAGCGGACCAGAGGTGTGTAACTTGCTCGCCAGCGCATAGCCGCCAGCCACCAGCGCCACGGTAACCAATACCTCTACCTGATAGTTATCCAGGTGCTTCAGCAAGTGATAGCCCAGCAGCCCCAGCAATAACCCCAGCACCACCCCGCCGACCGCCTCATGCACAAAGAGCATAGCGATACTATCGAAAGACGCCTCGCGCTGGCCCTGGGCAATGCCCAGAATCGCAATAAACATCACCACCGCAACGCCGTCATTAAACAAAGACTCGCCAGCAATCTTGGTGGTAAGGCTGGAGGGAGCGTCCAGCGATTTGAGAATCGCCATCACCGCTACCGGATCAGTGGGCGCCACCACGGCACCAAACAGCAGGCAGTAGATAAAGGGCAACGGAATACCCAGCCAGCCCAGCACGTACCACATGGCACCACCGACCAGGAAGGTCGTGAGCACAACGCCCAAGGTGGCCAACAACGCCACGAGCCACTTCTGGTCCGCCAGCTCATCCAGGTTCACATGAAAGGCCCCGGCAAACAGCAGAAAGCTGAGCAAACCATTAAGCAGCGTCGGCCCCAGATCGGCCTCGCCAACCAGATGCTCTGCCCAGTCGGCCACACTGCTCATACCCAGGTGGTTAAGCCCCAGCAATATGATCGAAAACACCAGTGAAAACGCCATGATGGCGATACTGCTGGGCAGGCCGATAAAGCGCGCGTTTATATAGCTGAACAGCGCCGAGAGGCTCAGCAGGATGGCGATAACGTCGAAGAGAGACATGCGTTCCCTATGTCCTGTAGCAAAATATCCATGGTAAGAGCCGCAGCACAGGTGCTACCTGACTCGCCAAAGGCTCACTGAGTAAAGCCACTACCGCGCAAAGGATAAATCTGGCGCCGGAACGGCTTTATATAACCAGCAGGTTACGCGCTGAAGAAGCGTGACAAACAAGGACAAACGCCGCAACGCAGGCCGGTAAGTGCTCAGCAAAACGACGCACACAGCTGCACTACAGCCCCAGATACTCCGCAATCAGAAACGCCTCACCGGGCCCCTCGTCCTTGCCAAAGTAACTGACCGGCTCGCGTACATCATCTGCGATGTAACCGACCTCACAATCGATGTTAAAGCGCGTAGCCAGACTGTTGAACAGATTCACCGGAAAGTTGAGGTGAAGATGCTTCTTGACCGGTTGGCTGATACCCAGCTGCCAATCTTCGCAGTCATCACTCTCGCAGTCGTTGATCAGCGTCACATTGGCCGCCTCGTTGGCCTCAACGTAAGCCTGCAAGACCGCCTGCAGCTCAGGCAGATTCTGCCGCAGTTTCTTTTCCTGCTTTTCATCAAGGCGGTCACAGGCAACAAGGAAGTAAGTAAGCATTTAAAGTACCGGAGGTCTGAGTTCGGCCGCTACTTTATCACAGCGCAGGGCCACACTTGCGGCGCTGATAGCAACCCGACCAGTACACACGCAAACGCCCGCACTGCCGACCCGCCACAGCAGCAGCGTCAACCAGGCAATCTGCACTGTCAGCGGGTTGGCATCATCAAAAAATTGTAGCACTATGCCAGTAACTGCAAGCCAGCAAATGCCCCTCCTCCCGGACGCAGCAAGGACGCTCGCTTACAGCTTGAATGCCGCACGCATTCGGTATAACACGCAACTAATGGTGTTTAGCCGCATGCGATATAACGTGCACAGATGAGCTGAGGTAGAACATGGAAAGTACTGATCGTTATTCGTTTTTTACTTCAAATTCACCGCGCTCTTGGCGTGTCATGTCGACGTGTTCGATCTAATCACTGTTAGACACCGGCGGATGCCTTATGTGGAACCTTAAAGAGCTGCGGGAAACCATCCACGCTGACAGGTCGGACAGTGAAGCTATTCTCGGCATCGTGCATTCCATAGATCGGTACATCGAAATATTTCTGTTTCACCTCTACGGTGCACGGGACGCTCTGGATGAAGTAATCGACCCGAACGCGGCAGACCAAATAGAGGCAATGGCAGTTGCTTTTGGAGCGTCAGACCGTCAAGAGGAGTATCACTACGCAAAAGTCGCCAGTGAAGCACATATTCTGGGTGCCGCACATTCAGCTCGGTCAATGTTTGACGTCTTTGCATTTCTAGTGAACAGCCTCGTGCTTAGCGGCGCAATTCCCGAAAGTCGGTGCAGTATTCAACGCGTCGTCGACAGACTACCGTCCTCGCCCCTCAAGCATGAACTGGAGGGGCTTCTTGACTCGTATTGGTTTGGATACGTGTCAGCATTCGTAAACGTCGCGAAACATCGAATGCTCGCCAGCCATTCCTTTCAAGTCGGGTTTGATGATCGCTACACTGGAATAAGAGTAGGGGCGTTCGAGTACAACGGCACAAAGTACCCGCCATACAAAGTGCGGGAGTTCTTGGAAGGCGTGCTTGAGGTCAAGAACAAGATCGTAAATTGTGGTGCTTTACTTAACAGTCAGGTGGTACGAGGCCGTGTCTAACAAGTCACCGCACGGGACCATTTCGCCGACGCTCCGCGGCTACAAAATGGCCCGTGGGTTCAGTCGTTATAACCCTCGGAGAGTATGAGGCATAGATGGAAAAGTTCAGAAAAGAGCTAGTTAATGCAACGCCTCAAAGCCTATATCGGTCCTATTTGCTCGGGCATGATATATGGTATTTTCGGGAATATCTTAAAAGAACAGATCACGCGTCACAGTACGATCGTATGAAGAACTTAATGTCTGATCGCCTGAATATTCACCCGAATAACATCGCAATTGTCGGAAGCGCTAAACTCGGATTTAGTATCACTCCCACAGAAGAAAAGTGTTTTTCACCGTTTTCCGATAAATCGGACCTGGACATAGCAATCGTGTCTTCAGAGATCTTCCGTAGCAGTTGGACAGCATTTCTTGACCTGTCAGAGAAAGGATATTTGCCGGGCTACAAAAGTGTTACGAGCAACATATTCAGAAGATTTGTTTCGCTAAAGAAACCAGATCATCGCAGTGTTTTTTTTTCGCGAGTGGAATGGATTAGTTGAGCCTTGCAAGAAAGATCTTCAGGTTTTGTTCTCGATCACCCACGATATAAATTACAGAATTTACGAATCATGGGAGGCTGTTCAGAACTATCACTGCCAAGGAATTAAAAAACTGCAAAGAATGATTGAGGATGGAAAAAATGACTAACCCTATAAACTATATCGACGTTGAATCTAGACCAGTTAAATGGCTTGTTGATGGTCTTCGAAATCAAACTATTATAGTCGACAACAGTTTTCAGCGACGCTACGTCTGGGTTCAAAAAGACCGTATCTCTTTGATTGAAACTATACTGCTTGGGTATCCCATACCGGAAATATACCTTTGGCAGAATGCAACTGACCCCGATACTGGAGATACGGTTTATTCAGTCGTTGACGGCCAACAAAGATTGACTACCGTGCAAAGCTATATCAATGACGAGTTCAAGTTACTTCGTTCGGGCCTTGATGATAAAAAATCCGATTATGTAGGACTGTCATTCTCTGGGTTGTCGCCGGAACAAAAAAGCATAATTTGGAAATATCCATTCTCGATACGATTTATTAAGGACACTGTTCAGTATTCGAGCATAGTAGATCTGTTCCTCAGATTAAACCGAACCAATACAACTCTCAATCCGCAGGAGCTCCGAAATGCAGAATTTCACGGGAAGTTTATAGAGCTGTCTGCCGAAATTTCTGAAAATAGGTTTTGGGAGTCAAGGAAAATATTTAATAAGTCTGATGTTCGACGAATGTTAGATGTTCAGTTTGTTAGCACCCTTCTATTGTTTATCCGTTCAGGGATTGAAGAAGAGACAACTCAAGCAGCTTTAAATCGCATCTATGATCAATATAACGAATCCTATCCAGAGGCTGATAGTGATCGCGATGTTCTATTAAAAACACTTAACGTAGTCGATCAGCTGATTGGCAACGAGGAGTATGTTTCTCAGATAGTTCGCAAGAAAACACATTTCTATACTTTATTCGTTTATGGGTACTACCTTTTACAGAAAAAAGTCGCTAGCACTGTGCTGGATGATGCGGCGAAGAAGCTCAATGTATGGTACGAAAACTATGAAAACGATGGAAAGTTCGGTGACAAACTAAAAGATGAACTTTTAACTGAATATAGAGTATTGAGCCAGGAAGGTGTTCAGAAGAAGGCTAATCGCCAAAGAAGATTCGAGATCATCAAAGATTATGTCGACTTATAACAAAGCATTGCAGCGGACGAGCCGCTGAATGCCGAAGTAACTGGAGTCAGATGAAGGTTTTTATATTAACTTTCACCTGACCCTAATTACTATGAAACTGCTGTTCTATTGAAGCTCCCCTTAAATTATAGAGAGCTATAAAGTGCTTCACTTTAATAAAAAGTATTTTTTCTGCAGCTTCGCTTTATTCTTAGTATTAGCTTACATAGCACTATTCGTGAATGACACATTCGTTCGCCCTTTTCTTGGCGACGTAATAGTTGTCGGATGGTTATATCTATCCCTAAAGTCATTCATTAAGATGAACAGTTACATGCTGGCTCATCTTGTACTGGCGCTTGCTTATGTAATTGAAATTGCACAATATTTCAATATAGTTTCCATTCTTGGCTTGCAACATATAGATCCTGTCCGAATCATATTTGGAGCCACATTTGACTGGCTAGATTTACTCGCCTACACAGTCGGCTGGGGATGCATTCTATTTATTGAGCGCTGTCGCACTAAGCTAGAAAACAAAAAAGCTTCAAGATAATGCACCTGGCAAGCCTTAAATCGGGCTTGGTACGCATAGCACTTTTAATTTGTATTGAGTTTATGCTTACGGTGCTATGCAGAACCCTATATATCGCGGGCCTCACGCTTAACAAGGCATTACACTTCGGTATAACTGGCCCAACTTTCGCGTAAGGAGGCTTTTTTGAAAAATAGAAAAAAACCAGTTTTTTTGAGTGCATTAGCAGTTGCGATGACAGGGGTAATCTTGCAAGCACAGGCAGGATTTTATGATTTGTATTCGGGCATGCTAACAAAAAAGGTGATCAACTTATACTCGCAAAATGCGGCATCGCCTCAGCTGACCTCATACTGGAATTTGAAAGCAAGCAATTAAAAGAACAGTTGCCAGACTTAACGTCCGGGCCAATGTTCAAGAAAAAGATGGACAGCACTATCTAATTGTTCATGATATAAACGGTTTTACAGTGGGGTTTTCGTGCAATTTTTTATAGACTGTGGGCAAAAGTTAAAATCACTATAAAACAGAGCGACAGGGGTGGTCAGATAAACGCTTTTCATTAACATTCACCTGGCCCTAATTGCTCGTTCTAAATAGTCTTTTCGTCGCTCGTTTTGCGCATAGTCGCGCCATTATTGCGCAAAAAAAATCAACAAAAGTCTGCCGTTGCTGGCGACGTTATGAACATTTATTTAACCATGAAAAATTTCAATAAAATAGCGCTCATAATAATCCTCATTACTCATCTATATGGATGCGTAGGCTTAGACTTCGTGCACAGCAAAACATCCACATCAGGAGATCCAGAAAAAATAAATGACACTGAAAAGATCACTAGCTATGGCAGCGGACTAAAGTGGGCGGGAATATACATCTCGCTGATAGTTCCTATACCACTTGTTATTCCGTACGGTAGAGAATCCGAAACAAAATGGATGAGAGGCCAAGAGTTAATTTATCAAGAAAGCATAAGAACAAAAACCACTGGTTACGGTTGTGCTATCTGGCTTGAATGCGGTGAATTGATCACTTGGGGGCATTTACTTTTAGAGCCGCACACATACCATTAATTCGCATAACAACTGGTTAAAACCGTTCGCTCCGCTCACTGGCACGGGATGAAGCCCGCCCCTTTACCAAACGTTAAAGCTACATCCAGGCTCCACCCCGGGATTAAAGTATTCATATGAGAACCATAATAGCTATATTTTTTGCATTGATGTGTTTCCATGCCTATGGCAAGAACCTCACAGCGGATGAAGTTGAATATGTTCGCAGCGACATTGATGAGATGCTCGCAGCCTTTGAAGAAGGCGATGCCACTGTCCTGATTGCAAAAACGCATTCCTCGCTCTACCCACTCGTGGGCGGGAAGGAGTCATTCAAACAGTTAACGATTGACGCCCTTGCACAATTGAAGGCCACGGGAATTAAGTTCTTGAGCTCCGAGCTAAAAAGCCCGACGGCTTTGTACACTGCGGGTGAAGAAGAAATATGCTTTGTTCCAAGAATTTCGGTGATGGAGATAGAGGGAACCAAGATGCAAAGCGTGGGCTTTATGATAGCGATACGGAAAATCGATTCAGGTTCATGGTCATACCTGGATGGTACCGGCTTGAGAAATAATCAAAGACTGCTTTGGCAACTTTTTCCGACACTCGAGCGGAATATCAGTTTACCGCCTAACTACATTTCTCAAATTCAGGAATGAGTAAAAGCTTTAAGGGTCAGCTTGGGGTCAGGTATTGCATTTTGCCTCTTTGCTCAAGAGCAAAACACAAAAGCTAAATCTTAAAATTGCTCCACATTGCATTCGGAGGTACAGATGAAAGTAGCGTCAATAGTGATCGGATCAGTACTTTGTCTTGCCGGTTGTGCACCGGTTTACCAGGCGCCCCCAGTAGAGTCACGAGCACTTCTGCGCTTGTCGCCAGCCATTCACATATTCCAGTACTTTGATAACGGAGAAGACTGCACTGAACCGCGGCGATTCACTGGCTCCAATCCTTATAATAGGGAGAACCGAACGTTACCTATTCCCAGCGGCCGTCGCATCGGGCTAAAACTCTTCGTGGTCGGCTCAGGTCCATCTTTATGCGATATCATTTTATCGTTTATTCCCCAGACAGGGCGTCTGTATGACGCACAAATGGAACTGCGCGGTGATCGATGCTATGCGAGTATTGTGGAGCCAAATCGAGATCCTGCAGATACCGCCATAGAAATCTCAATAAAGCAGATGAAGCAAGGCTTTGGAAGCTGCAGCTATCAGAATAAGTAATTGCGGTCAGATGAACATCCGTTGCTCGGCGTTAATCATTGGGTGATGCGCGATGGAGGGAGCGGGCGTTCACAAGCGCGGTATTATGGTTGATCGCGTGGAGTCGGTTCAGAAGACGCAAGCGATGCCAAAGAACAGTTTGAGTCTTTTTTGCGCAGTTCCGATCCATTATCCAGATCAAGGATCAGGGTCTGGCGGCACGCTATGACAGGCTGAACGACGAATACGACGACAGTAAAGCCGCAGCCTTCAGAACCAGGGTTGGGGCCAGAGTCAGTAGGCAGCGTTACGCTTTTTGCAGACGCTGGAGCCAACCTGACTCCAGCGTCCCAGCATGGCCTTGCGGCCAAAAATCAAACCTTGGACCTTAGCTCTGCGGCTTGATCAGGAACTTCTCTCCGGTAGCTTGCTTGCCGTATACCGCCATCGACTCCAGTTTCAATGCACCGGCCAGAGACACTTCGTGAGTGTAGCTACTGGCGAAGGTGGTTTTGATCTCGGCGGCGATGCGCTTGCGCATGGCGACGACAGTGTCCTTGTTCAGTTTGCCTAACGCGTTGAACAACAAAAAGCCGTTCACACCCCAGGCAAAACCAAAGCTGCGGTTGAGCGTGATGGGGCCGCGATCAAGGCCGCCATAGATATACACCTGTTTGAAGATGGTAGATCCATACACGCTGTATTCAGTGATGTCGCGCGATACGGCGGCTTCCATGCAGGTGAGAATATCACTGGCCAATTTACCGCCACCGATGGGATCAAACGCGATGGTCGCGCCGGTGTCGATCAGTGCCTGGGTCAGGTCGGCCATAAAGCTGTCTTTACTGGAGTTGACCACATACTTGGCACCCTGGTCGCGCAGCAAGGTTTCCTGCTCTTCCTTACGGACGATATTGACCAGATCGATGCCGTCGGCGATGCAGATGCGGTTGAGCATTTGCCCGAGGTTAGAGGCGGCGGCCGCGTGCACGATAGCCTTGTGACCTTCGGCGCGCATGGTTTCTACCATTGTCAATGCCGTCAGCGGATTAACAAAGCTGGAAGCGCCCTCTTCCGCAGTGGTACCTGGCTCCAGCTCCAGACAGCTTTGCGCATTGGCACGCAGGAATTTGCGATAGCTGCCACCGCCGATGAAGGCGACCGTTTTGCCCATCAGGGCTTGTGCAGCGGCGGATGAACCCGCTGCGACGACAGTACCGGCGCCTTCGTTGCCAACAGGTATTGCCTTGCCAATCCGCTTTTTAACCGCGCCCATAAACTTGGCCGGCACATCGGCATTGATGACTGGGCGCTCGTCGCTACCGGATTGCTTGGCAGTGGTCATATCGGCCGCACTGAACATCACGCCCAGGTCAGATGGGTTAATCGGGGCGGCTTCGATGCGGATGATTACGTCGTTTTCGCCGGGCTCGGGAATCTCGATCTCGCGCAGGGCAAGTTCTAGTTTGTTGTCTTCGCTAATGGTGGAAATCAGTTCGATGTTGGTATCTGACACTTTTATTCTCCTGAATAAGGTAGGTGCTTTGGCGCTGCGCTAACCGTTGTTAGCGCGCAGAACGAGCGGCATGCCCTAAGCGCCTGGGTGACCCGCGTCGCTGAACTGTCTGATCGTAGCGGAAAACGAGAGTTCAGATTCACATTTTCATCCGGCGTTAATGTTCACCTGCCCTTAGTCTAAGCCGCCTGTCATCTAGCGCAAAACCACGGCCAAAGAGCTAACTAAAATCCAGCCTAGCGCCGGGTAGCAAGCGTTGGGGGTTGATGGCGCATGCGTTGGTAGATGACCGAAACGAGCCTGATGACAGAAAATGGCATTGCTCCGACGCTCAGCTGATCGCTATTGTGAATGACGGAGCATGATTGCGCTTGTTGGCAACCAAGGTAGGTATCCAGCTGTTATGGCTTGTAGTGCCCTAACAACAGCTACTCAAGTGCATGACCGCGAGCGCGCCGCTTTTTTGGGTAAAACTGAGTTAATCTCAATAATAACAACGCATACGTAAAGGAACGCTGATGGAGTTCGATATCAACCCGCTAACGATTCTAAAAGATCAGCTGAATAGTGCTTTAACGTCCTTTATTGAAAGCGCCCCGCAACTCATCGCCGCGCTGGCTTTTTTGTTTTTTACCTGGTTGATCAAGGTCATCGTGGTGAAAGTGTTCATTAAAGCGACCACGAGATCGGGTTTGCGCCCGTCTTTGCAGGAAGCCTTGCGCAAAATCATCGTCATTGGCATCTGGGGCATCGGTATTTTGATTGCGGCAATGATTGCGATGCCTGGCTTAACGCCGACCAAATTATTGGCTGGCCTGGGGATTGGGTCTATCGCCATTGGCTTGGCGTTCAAGGATACCTTCGAAAACCTGCTGGCCGGGCTGCTGTTATTGATGCGCGAACCGATGCGCATTGATGACTATATTGAATGTGAAGACGTGGAAGGACAGATCAAGCACATCAGCATCCGCGATACCTATATCCGCCGCACTGATGGTGTACTGACGATAGTGCCTAACGGTTATCTCTACTCCAATCCGTTGCGTATTTTGACCGACCAGACATCAAGGCGCATTACCATTCAATGCGGTGTTGGTTACGGCGAAGACGTAGATGAAAGCCGCGAGGTTATTCGTGCAGCGGTAGAAGGTGTTGGTGCGGTCAATAAAGATAAGCCGGTACAGGTTTTTGCTCAGGGCTTTGGCGCCAGCTCAATTGATTTTGAAGTGACATGGTGGACCCAGAGTAAACCGGTCGATATTCGCGAATCGCGCGATCAGGTAGTCGCGGCCATTAAACGGGCTCTGGACGAGGCCGGTATTGAAATTCCATTCCCGCAAAGAACCCTTACATTCAGTGGCCCCGTGCCCTTTGCTGGAAAAGACCAGACAGACTCGTAACGCCCGAATGGCCATGGTCTGATGTCAGCTGCGCTTTAAGCTGGCGTTGACGACCACGTCGGACGACCGGCTTTCTGTTCTATGACAGGTGTTTAGGCGCGCCGCCCATGCCTATAATGGCCGCCTATCCGCGAGATTGGCTTCAAGACTAAGGTGTTTTGACGATGGTTTTCAGCTTTCACAGCAACGTGTCCCTATGATCATGTACTGGTTCAACATACTCCGTGCCGCGATCAAAAACTGGCTCGATAGCCAGGCCTTTATTTATGCGGCTGCACTGGCATTTTTCACTGTTTTTTCCATCGCGCCGGTGCTGGTCGTGGTGGTTGCGCTGGTCGGCCTGGTTATCGGCGAGAGCGCGGTTAAGGGTCAGCTTTTTGCGCAGCTGGAGGGGACGCTCGGTCCAGAAGCTGCAGAGACAATACAAACTGCAGTGGCTAATTCGCAAATCGACCAAAGCGGCATCTGGCCGGCGCTGATCGGGATTATTGCCACCATCGTGGGTGCCACCACGGTGTTCGCAAAGATGCAGCAGTCGCTGAATCAGATCTGGGGCGTCGCGCCCCGCCCTACTCGCAACAACCTGTGGCTATTTGTCAAAAGCCGGTTGTTGTCGCTTACTATTATCCTGGCAATCGGCTTTATTCTGCTGGTGTCGCTGATGTTGTCCGTCGTTTCTAGCGCCATTATGGCCTACGCCAAAGACTGGCTACCTATTCCCGGGGGAACTATGGTCGGGGTGGAGTTGGCCCTGTCGCTGTTAGTTACCACGCTGTTGTTCGCTGCGATGTTCAAGATCCTCCCCGATGTGCTGCTATCGTGGCGCGAGGTGTTGCTGGGCGCGTTCATTACCGCTTTATTGTTCATGGTGGGCCGCACCCTTATCTCCATTTACTTAGCCTATACCGCGACGGCATCAGCCTACGGCGCCGCAGGCTCCCTGGCACTACTGCTGCTGTGGGTTAATTACTCTTCGATGATCCTGCTGTTCGGCGCGGCCTTCACGCGAGCCCATCTGGAGGGCAGCGGTAAGCACGTGCGTCCCAAGAGCACGGCGGTACGGGTACAGCGGGAATTGATAGGTGACGCGCCGCTAAGCTGAGTATTGATCGCGGCGTCACCAAGGCCAGCCGGCAGCGTGCTCGCACCGGTTAGCTTTGATGTGTGAGCAGTCGTTGCTCACCTGTCGGGGGCCTGTGAAACGACCGGTGTATTCCAAAGCCGGATTACCGGCTAGCGGGCAGAAAGCATTCCCTTATCAACTATCCCAAAATCACCACTGGTTATACGCCTGATAACATCCCCTAAAAACCCCTCACTGCCCTACTATGACCCTACAAAAACAAGAAGGAGCATAAGCATGAAAAAAGGGATTATCTCGATCGTATTGCTGCTGGTAGTAGGATGCAGCGTGTTCTGGGCGACGGCCGACAAGGATATGCGGGGGCTGGTCTTGAGCTTCCCTACTGACGGTAATGTACTTTTCTGGTCTACAGCCCAGCGCGATGCTGGCTTTCGTGCGCTGGACCGCGTCCCCGCCTTGAGTGACTCGCGGGTTATTGCGGCTGGCGATAATGTGTACCCATTGCCTGAGGGCGCGCCGCTGGATGTTGGCCTGGATGTGGATGCCTATATGGATTCGCAGCGCGCCGCTGCCCTGGTGATCGTGCAGGACGGCAAGGTGCGGCTGGAAAAGTATGGGCTGGACTTTGGCCCTGAAGGGCGCTGGACCAGTTTCTCGGTGGCCAAGTCTTTTACCTCCACATTGGTCGGTGCCGCCATCAAGGATGGCTACATCAAGAGCATCGACGACATGGTGTCGGACTACATCCCCGACCTGAAGGGCTCCGCTTACGACAACGTTACCATCAAGCAGCTGCTGACCATGACCTCCGGCGTGGCCTGGAACGAGGACTACGCGGACCCGCAATCAGACGTAGCGCTGTTTAACTCGCACAAGGCCGAGCCGGGCGTGGATGTGACCGTGAGTTATATGCGCCAACTAAAGTCTGAAGCAGAGCCCGGTACCAAGTGGGTTTATAAAACCGGCGAGACCAATCTGATTGGCGTGCTGGCGAGTTCCGCCGCGAACAAAACCCTGTCTGAATACCTCTCCGAGAAAGTCTGGAAGCCCTTTGGCATGCAGCAGGACGCAACCTGGCTGCTGGGCTCCACCGGGCATGAAATCGGTGGCTGCTGCATGCAGGCTGCGACCCGCGACTTTGCCCGCTTTGGTCTGTTCATGATGGGTGGCGGTATCGCCCGTGGTGAGTCCGTATTGCCTGAGGGCTGGATTGCCGAGGCAACTACCAAACAGGCGGATATCGGTGTGCCCGGACACGGCTACGGCTATCAGTGGTGGACACTGGATGATGGTGCCTACATCGCCCAAGGGATTTTCGGCCAGGGCATCTTTATCGATCCCGCGCGGCAACTGGTAATTGCATCCAATGGCAACTGGCCGCAGGCGACAGACCGTCAAGGCGGCGACCAGGCTAAACAACGCCTGGCCTTTTACCGCCAAGTGCAAGCGGCCATCGACCGGGAAAAACAGCCCGAATAGCGATGTGAGAAGCGCGCGCTGTGGACTGAGTAGCATTTTCCGGAAGATCAGGTTGGCAGCGCGAACGCCCTATAGCACCATTCAACAAGCAGCAAACTACCCATTCACCAGGCAGTACTGACGCTCGCGCACTGATTTTTTCCCGAGCGATACGACTGCCACAATAGGGATATATAGGTTGCTGGAACACGGACAGTTTAACTTCAATAGAACTCATTCGGTGTCAGCGCGCAATGCGCCCTGGCGTAGGCATTGGTTGCCTTCCCTCCCGAAAGAACTCTTCACATAAGATTGCCAATGAAAAAAATACTATTCGCCGCAGCACTCACGACACTCAGCTCCGTTTCTTACGCCCAAAGCTCAGAAGAAAGCTCCGTAACCGAGGCTTCAAAATCAGTCGTATCGGGCATGGTCAGGTTCGGTAAAGACCTAATTGGTGGAGTGGACGATGGTATAGACGAGGGGCGCAAAACCGGGCTCAGTCAAGACGAAGCCATCATTATTGATAACGCTGACGACTTGCGTGCCCACATCGAGGGCACCGTCTTAAATGTCAATGCCGTTAGCGACGGCGCTTCATCTATTGAAGTAGGGTTCAAAAACAACAGCGACAAACCGGTCAGATTGATCAATCTGCTGGAGTCAGAGAATGTCATCGCGATTGACATGGACGGTTACGCGACAAACGTGACTATAGGCGCAAACCCATTGCAGGTTACGATTCCGAGCCGAACGGGCAGAAAACAAGCATTTCAATTTGCCATACCGGCAGAGTCAGTAAAAGAAATCAGAATCATGGGCGTAACATTCACCAGGCAAGACTGACCAGCCGCATGGAAGCAGCGCCTGCATCCCAGACCAGCTAGCGCTGCTAATCTGCCCTGCAAGAAAATCTGATCGCTCTTCTCGCGGGCAGGTGTTTTAACACATCGCTTACTGGAGGACTGCTTGGGACAGCGGCTAGCTGGAATCTCGGTCGCCCAATGTGATAGTTATTGCTTGGTCGTCTTCAGCCCGCAGCACACAATGCTCCGTGTATCACATCCTGTCGACTGCTACCCTGAGCGCTTCTACAAACCACTCGCTAGTGGACTCGCTCGTGCGCGACCCTAGCAACCAATACGAGGTAATCCCATGCACCTCAAAGGCTCTTGCCACTGTGGCAGTGTTCATTTCTCACTGGAATCGGCGCAGCCCTACCCGTTTAATCTCTGTTACTGCTCTATCTGCCGCAAGACGGCGGGCGGTGGCGGTTATGCAATCAACCTGGGCGGCGACTATCAGACGCTGAAGGTAGAGGGGCTGGAGCATGTGAAGGTGTATCAGGCGATGATGACCGATGACGACACCGGCGAGCGGCGGCAAAGCTCGGCCCAGCGCCATTTTTGCCGCGAGTGTGGCAGTGCCTTATGGCTGTGGGACCCGAACTGGCCAGAACTGGTACATCCGCTCGCGTCCGCTATCGATACACCCTTGCCGGTACCACCCGAGCGCACGCACCTGATGCTCGGCTCCAAAGCGCCGTGGGTTGAGGTGCAGGCCGGGGCAAATGACAAACTATGTGATCAGTACCCGCAGGAGTCGCTGGCCGAGTGGCATACCCGGCTGGGGCTTGGTAGCTAAGCCTATACACTTTAAAGTAGCCGCGTATTCGTGCCCGACTTGGGCGCCTGGCCAAACTCGATTGACCCTGATAACCATGCCAAAACTACTACTATGCCTGCTGTATATCCTTGCTCTGCCCCTGCAGGCCTCCAACCAAGAGCGTTCTGACTGGGCAACTGAATTTGCCGCGCAAAATGCCGTGGGCACCATCGTGGTGTTAGATGAGCGCGCACCCAACCAACCTGCCTGGGTACATAACCCGGAGCGCGCAGCGCAGCGCTTCTCCCCTGCCTCTACCTTCAAAATTCCCCACACGCTCATGGCGCTGGACGCCGGAGCAGTGCGCGACGAGTTTGAGGTATTCCCCTGGGACGGTGTTGAACACAGCTACGCAGGTCACAACCAGGACCAGACCCTGCGCACCGCCATGCGCAACTCAACCGTGTGGGTGTATCGCGGCTTTGCCAGCAACATTGGTGAGCCCAGGGCACGCGCCTACCTGCAGCTGCTGGATTATGGCAACGCCGATCCCTCGGTTACCCAGGGCGATTACTGGATTGACGGTAAGCTGGCGATCTCGGCGCAGGAGCAGATCCGCTTTCTGCAACAGCTGTATCGCAACAAGTTACCCTTCAAGATAGAGCATCAACGGCTGGTGAAAGATCTGATGATCGTCGAGGCGCAGCGCAACTGGATTCTGCGCGCCAAAACCGGCTGGGAAGGCCGTTACGGTTGGTGGGTTGGCTGGGTTGAGTGGCCCGAAGGCCCGGTGTTTTTTGCGCTGAACATCGATACACCCAACCGGATGGACGACCTGCACAAACGTGAAGATATTACCCGCGCTATTCTGCGCAACATTCAGGCGCTGCCGACACCAAGTCCGCAGCAGCCTTAAAGAGAATCCTGGCATCGTCATTCACCTTCCGGCCCTGCTCTAGCAGCACTAAGACGCGACCCTGCTTCAGTGACCTGACTTCAAGTCGCTTCGAGCTGAGCTGCGCCAAAAGGCTGAAAACCTCACCTGCGGCACGCAGGGCAAGACCGGCTCAGGCAACCTTGAAAAAGGCCATTTTTTGCGTCAGCCCATCGGCCAGGCGCGACAGCTCCTGGCTTGACGTATCCACCTGCTCAGAGCCAGCTGCCGACTCCACGGTAGAGCTATGAATGCGGTTGATATTTTGCGCAACCTCCTCAGTGACCGTGCTCTGCTGCAGCGCTGCACTGGCGATTTGCGCGTTCATTGAGTTTATTGCACCCACCTCTTCACTGATCTTGCTCAGGATGCCTTGGGCATTGCGCGTGGCTATCACGGTGCTGTTGGCCAGCTCGCAGCTGTTGCGCATGGTCCGGGCAGAGGCTTCGGTTCCGGTCTGCAACGCGCTGATCATGTCACGGATAGTCTGCGTGGATTGCTGTGTCCGGTTTGCCAAAGAGCGAACTTCATCGGCTACCACAGCAAATCCGCGACCGTGCTCCCCAGCCCTGGCCGCCTCTATCGCGGCATTCAATGCCAGCAAATTGGTTTGCGATGCGATTGGGTTAATTACCTCAATAACGCTTTCGATCTTCTCGCTGTCTGTCGACATTTGCTCAACGTTTACCGTGGTTTCTGCAATGGCTGCCGCAAGCTGCTCGATGGCCTTTGTGGTGTCGGCAACCACCTGGTTGGCGCTTTCTACTTCTGCGTCAGCCAGTCGGCTTGCGTCTGCGGCGTTGGCGGCGTAGCCAGACACCTCATTGACCGTTGCCGCCATCTGTGAAATGGCCGCTGCGACCTGCTGGGCCTCACGGGTTTGCAGGCTTATTTGCTCTTTGTTCATGGACGAGGTGGTCAACAGCTGTGTTGAAGACTGATTGACCTCGTGCGCTGCGCTGCGAACCTGGGTCACCGTTTCGGCCAAGCGGTCGAGGGCTGTCTTGAGCACATCCATTACGCTGTTGGGGTAGTCGGTGGTTATGCTCTGCTGCAGGTCTCCTGCTGCAAGGCGACGTATCGCCGTTGCCACTTCGGTAGGATCAGCGCCAAGGGTTGATTTAACGAAGCGAATAATCACGGTAGAAAGAATGATACTGAGCAGCAGCGCGATAGCCGTGGCCACCAGCATGACACTGACAAAGCCACTGGCAGTGGACTTAACGAGGGCCAGCTCCACCTCCATGGACTCCCCTTCGTAGTCAATCAAGGCGTTAACGCGCTTTAACCACTCGGTGTAATAGCCAGATGTCTCTTTGAGCAGCAGCGCCTGCGCGTCTGCAATATTGCCGGACTGACGCAGTTCAATCAGCGCCTTTGTGGAGCGTAGTGCTTGGGTTTCTATCGCCTGAATTGAGCGCAGCAAGGTCAACTCCTGCGCGCTGACGTTAGGGCTTTGGTATAGCTTGTCCATCAGCGCCGCCGCCTTACTGTAATCCCGTTCAAGGCGGGTAACCTCTGCCAAGTGCGCATTCATGTCACGGTTATTGCTTACCAGGACGGCGTCACGAATGGCGATAGCCCGGTTGTGCACACTGCCACGGAAGTCGATTGCGTAGCGCTGCACCTTGGCCGCGTTCTCGCTGACTTCTTCCAGGGTCGCGTCAATGAACCATACGCGCTGAATACCGATGGCGGTGATCAAGATAAGCAATGATACGATTGCGGCAAAGCCAAGACCTATGCGGGCCGCGAGTGAGAGATTCTTTTTCATCTAGGGTGCTCGGCTGGAATGATGGCAGTGATGACCGGCGGAAGGCTCCGAACCAGGAGGCAAACCGGGCTGGTAAGTACCTTATGTGTAAACCTGATAAAGACCCAATTGAAACTGCCATGAACGGCCATAGGCATTACCTATAGTGGCACCTAGCCATATTCACGCTATACCTCTGATTCAACGGTGAAATAGCGCTCTGTTCAGCTGCTGTTCAGCAAGCATTCAGCCTATGTTCAGCAGACGCCATGCAATATGACTCTCGAGCTTTGATACATCCACTGTGTTTCGAGAGGCATTCATGAAATCGACTATTTCCAAGCTGATTCTGGCAACTCCCCTGGTGTTCGGCATCGCAACCGCTGCGCATGCCGACGAAAACTTTGCTGGCCTGACCTGGGGCCAAACCAGCGATAACATTCAAAAGTCATCGGAGTTGAACGCCAACCTGGACAATCCGAAATTCGACAAGGTCATCAATAAAGAGAACACCTGGGGCGTGCGCGCCGGTCGACAGAACGAGACCGGCCGTTACTATGCGACCTACGAGTACATGTCGGGCAGCAACAACGGTTATAAGCTGCGCCAGCAGAACCTGCTCGGCAGCTACGATGCCATTTACTCGCTGAATGAAAATGGCACCAAGGTGTTTGGTGGCGGCACCTTGGGTCTGGTCAAGCTGGAGCAGAACAGCCCTGGCGTCTCCCGTGACAGCGATATAGGTTATGCTGCCGGCCTGCAGGCAGGCCTGATACAGGAAGTCAGCCAAACGACCTCGCTGGAAGGCGGTTATCGTTATCTGCGCACTAATGCCAGCACCGAGTTCGCCCCTCACGGCCAGGGCAAAATCGGCTCGGTTGACCTGCACAGCAGCGGCGAATGGTACCTGGGTGCCAACTACGCGTTCTGAGGTTACTGTTGCTATGCCGAGCCACCCCACGGGGTGGCTCGGTTGTGTTCATGATAAAGAGGGTATGCAACCATGAAATTGCTGGTCGTGGAGGATGAGGCGCTGCTACGTCACCATCTCTATACCCGACTCGGCGAACAGGGCCACGTGGTGGACGCAGTGGCCAACGCCGAAGAGGCGCTCTATCGCGTCGATGAGTACCATCATGATCTGGCGATTATCGACCTCGGTCTGCCCGATATCAGCGGTCTGGATCTCATCCGGCAGCTACGCAGCCAGGACAAGACCTTCCCTATTCTGATTCTGACCGCGCGCGGCAACTGGCAAGACAAAGTCGAGGGCCTGGCCTCGGGTGCCGACGATTACGTGGTTAAGCCCTTTCAGTTCGAAGAGCTGGAAGCCCGCCTTAATGCGCTGTTGCGCCGCTCGTCAGGCTTTATTCAATCGACTATAGCAGCCGGCCCACTGCTACTGGACCTGAACCGCAAACAAGCGCAGATTGATGGCGCCGGCATGAATCTAACCGCTTATGAATACCGCATTCTTGAGTACCTTATGCGTCACCAGCAACAAGTAGTACCCAAGGAGCGATTGATCGAGCAGCTCTACCCTGATGACGAAGAACGCGACCCCAATGTGATCGAAGTATTGGTCGGCCGCCTGCGCCGTAAGCTGGAAAGCGCCAACGGCTTCAAGCCCATAGAGACTGTGCGCGGTCAGGGTTATTTGTTTACCGAGCGCTGCCGATGACACTGCGCTTCAGGCGTGTAAAAGCGCGCTGGGGTTCGTCCCTGCGCCTGCGTCTGATGTTTGGCAGTGCGGTGCTGGCGGTGTTGTTTATGACCGCTCTGCTGCCGCTGTTGCGTAGTGCCTTTCTGATCGCTCTTGAGCAGACGGTGGAGCAACGACTGGCAGCGGATGCGGGCGCCCTGATTTCTGCTGCCCGCACCGACGACGGCAAGCTGACCATGCCCAGCAAACTGCCCGATGAAGAGTTTGATATTCCCGATGCCAAGCTGCTCGGCTTCATCTACGACCGCGAGGGCAATCTGCTCTGGCAATCGCGCTCGTCGCGGGGCATTGCTTTTGACTACCTGCCGCAATACGACGGCGGCGGTAACCGGCTGCTGCGTATCTACGACAGCAAAGGCAAGGATTTCTATCTGTACGACGTGGAGGTAGATCTGCTGCGCGGCGAAAGTGCCGCATTCAGCATTGTCACCTTGCAACCGGCCAGCGACACCAAGGCGCTGTATCGCGGCTTCACCACGCAGCTCTACCTGTGGCTGGGGCTTGCTCTGCTGCTATTGCTTGGCTTGCTATGGTTCGGTTTGACCTGGGGCTTTCGTAGTTTGCGCGGGCTGCGCAAAGAACTGGATGAAGTCGAGAGCGGCAACCGCGAGCGCCTCAGCGACAAGCATCCTAGCGAGCTGCTACGCCTGACCGGCTCGCTGAACCGGCTACTCGACAGTGAACGTCAGCAGCGCGAGCGCTATCGCCATTCCCTGGATGATCTGGCGCACAGTCTCAAGACACCTTTGTCCGTGCTGCAAGGGGTCAGCGAGGTCATCGCCGCCAAACCAGAGAACCGTGAACAGACACGAATACTACAGGGCCAGATAGAGCGCATGAGCCAGCAAATCGGCTATCAGCTGCAACGCGCCAGCTTGCGCAAGAGCGGCCTGATCAGGCATCGAGTGCCCTTGCAGCAAGTGGTAAACAACCTCTGCGATGCGCTGGACAAGGTCTACCGAGACAAGCAGGTAACCGTGCAACGGCAATTCGATCCTTGGCTGGAAATCCCCATGGAGCGTGCTGCCCTGCTTGAACTGCTGGGCAACCTGCTGGAGAACGCGTATCGCCTTTGCTTGGGCCAGGTGAGGATTCGCGCCAGCATTGCTCAGGGTATCTGTGAGCTCTGTGTAGAAGACGACGGTCCCGGCGTGCCGGTCGATCAACGCGAGCGCATTTTGCGCCGAGGCGAACGCCTGGACGCCCAGCATCCGGGCCAGGGTATTGGCACCGCCGTGGTCAAGGACATCCTCGAAAGCTATGAAGGCGAGTTGTTTGTTGAGGAGTCTGAGCTGGGCGGAGCTGCATTTAGAATCCGTATTTAGCCGCGGGCAAGCAGGTTAAAAGCTCACCTTGCTCTCGACTTCAAACCCACTACTTCAAGCCCATCCACTCGAGCCCAGTCCCTCAAACGCGCTGCTGCTTCCTCGCACTTTGCATGCCTCGCCAGGCTGACCAGGAGTAAAGCAACAGCGCCAGCCAGATAAGCGCAAAGCTGGCCAGTTGCACCGAGCTGATAGCCTCTTTGAAAGCAAACACCGCTATCAAAAACTGCATGCTTGGGTTGATATACATAAGAAAGCCCAGCGTCGCCAGGCGCAAGCGCCGCGCTGCACCGGCGAATGCCAGTAGCGGAACCGCGGTAAACACGCCACTGGCGAGTAGCAGCATCAGGGTGCGCGCATCCTGAGTAAAGTGAGACAGCTCCAGCTGCGCCATTGCTGCCAGCGCCAGCAATGCCAGCGGCAACAGCAAAAGCGTCTCGACAAACAACCCGGACAACCCGTCCAGCAGGACCTGTTTACGCAATAGACCATAGGTGCCAAAGCTGAGCGCCAGTATCACGGCAATCCAGGGAATAGTACCGAGCAGCACCAGTTGCACCAGTATGCCCACAACCGCCAGCGCTACTGCCACACCCTGCAGGCGCGCCATGCGCTCGCGCAGAATCAGCATCCCCAGGGCTACATTGATCAGCGGTGTTAGAAAATAGCCCAGGCTGGCTTGCAGTACGTGGTGCGTTTCTACCGAGTAGATGTAGACACCCCAGTTGAGCGCAATCAATACCGCACAGCCAGCGACCCGCCCCAACCGCCCGGGATGGGCCAAGGCGTTAACCACCGGAGCCCAGCGACGCATCAGCGTGATTAGCAGCGTCAGAAACACGCAAGACCAGATAATACGGTGTACCAGTATCTCGTAGGCAGGCACCCCATCAAACAAGGCAAAGAACAGCGGAAAACAGCCCCACAACATGTATGCGCTGACGCCATAAGCAATGCCCTGGCTGTTCTCGTCCAGTTTGATAGCCATTTAAAACGCGTTCCTGGTAAAGGTATGAAGTGCCGCCGATTCTACAGGCGCTGTAGCAACTGCCAACGATTCCTGACTTAAAACCCAACCGACCAGGTTGGTCGATACTGGTTCGCCGATTGTAAGCGCTTGCAACGGCGCATTGATGAAAATATGATTCGTATACGTTACATATATATATCGTATAGCAAGGACCATTATGGGTATTGTTAAAATAAGTGAAGACCTGCACGAAGACATTCGCAAGGCCAGCTCGGTGATGGTCCGCTCGATCAATGCACAAGCTGAGTATTGGATAAAAATCGGCATGCTGGCCGAGGCCAATCCGGACATGTCGTTTTCTCAGATCATCCGCGAGCAAATGCAGCAGGCGGATATCGGTATAAGAAAGATCGTCAATGTCTGAGGTCAAACTAAAGAGCGCGAAAGAACTGGAGCTGATGCGTGAGTCAGGTCGGCTGCTGGCCTCTGTTTTCGCTTACCTGGATGGCCAGGTGAAAACGGGCATGTCTACCATGGACATAAATGACCTGGTTGAACGCTACATTGTCGATGAGCTTGACGCGCGCCCAGCCAGCAAAGGCCAGTACGGATTTCCCTATAGCCTGAACACCTCCCTCAACCAGGTGGTGTGTCACGGCGTACCTGCCGACGATCAAACATTGCAAGAAGGCGACATCATCAACGTGGACATTACCCTGGAAAAAGGCGGTTTTATTGCCGACTCCAGCAAAATGTACCTGATAGGCGATGTGACACCGCTGGCGAAGCGCCTGGTCGATAAAACCTACGAGGCCATGTGGAAAGGGATCGAGGTGGTCAAACCCGGCGCGACACTGGGTGATGTGGGCTATGCCATAGCGCACCACGCCCATAAACACGGTTACTCCGTGGTACGTGATTTCTGCGGACACGGTATCGGCCGTGAAATGCATGAAGAACCTCAGGTGATGCATTTTGGTCAGCCGGGCAAGGGACTCGTTCTGCAAGAAGGCATGACCTTCACCATCGAGCCGATGATCAATCAGGGCAAAGCCAAGGTTAAGCAGAAAAAGGATGGCTGGACGGTAGTCACCGCAGACAAGAAGCTATCGGCGCAGTGGGAGCACACCATTGCCGTCACCGCAGACGGTTTTGAGGTACTCACACTGCGCGCCGAGGAAGGTGCCTAGCCACAAGGACTGAGCCAATGAATATGCGCACGTTTTCCGCCCAGACCGGGCTATCAGCCCATACCATCCGGTATTACGAAAAGCTGGGGCTGCTGCCGGGCATTCAGCGTAACGCCAGTGGCCATCGCGCGTTCACTACCCAGGATCTGGAGTGGGTCCGCTTTATTGTGCGGCTCAAGGATACCGGCATGTCGCTGGACGACATTCTCACCTACTCCAGGCTGCGCGCACTCGGCAGCACTACCCTGGCATCGCGGCAAAAGATGCTGGAGCAGCACCGCGATGCGCTGAGAGCACGAATCGAGAATGAACAGCTGCACTTGGTCGCTCTGGAAGCAAAGATCCAACACTACCAATCACTCAAACCTGCTTGACCTAGAGTTAACTCCAAGATGCATGCTGGCTCCACACATACCCTAGTGGAGCAAAATCATGAGTAAAACGAGATACCAGACAGGCCTGGAAAAACTGACTGAGATAGATGGCGAGGCGGGGCACCAGGTAATTGAAAGCCTGAAGGATGTCTGCCCGGATCTGGCCAAATACACTATCGAGTTCCCCTTCGGCGATATCTACTCACGTACCGGGCTGGATTTAAAATCGCGCGAGATCGCCACCGTCGCGGCCCTCACTGCCATGGGCCATTGCGCGCCGCAGTTAAAAGTCCACGTAAACGCCGCGTTGAATGTGGGATGCACCCCGGACGAAGTAAAAGAAACCGTATTACAAATGGCGGTGTATGCCGGGTTTCCCGCTGCATTAAACGGCATGTTTGTAGTGAAAGAAGTGCTGATTGAGCGTGGCTTGCTTTGAGTGCCGGCGATATCCGTCAGCGCTACCCTTTTCCGGCAAAGTGCTCTTGCTTGGACGGCTAGCGAACAGACCTTGGAGAGCAAAAACGGCTAGACTGAAGAGAGTCATTATCCTCCTTCACCTAGAGCGTTAAACCATGCATGCAGAGGGACACAAAACACACCGTATCGGCTGGCTTCGCGCAGCGGTACTAGGCGCCAATGACGGCATCGTATCTACCGCGAGCCTGGTGCTGGGTGTTGCGGCTGCCGGGGCAGACTCACGCAGCATTCTGGTAGCTGGCGTGGCGGGGCTAGTTGCCGGGGCAATGTCGATGGCGGCGGGCGAATACGTTTCCGTCAGTTCCCAGGCCGATACCGAACGTGCTGACCTGGCACGCGAAACAGAAGAGCTGACGACCAATCCCGCGTTCGAGCAAGCGGAGCTGACGGCTATTTACGTCAAGCGTGGCCTAGGACCTGCCCTCGCCTCCCAGGTAGCGACCGAGCTGATGCAGCATGACGCATTGGGCGCTCATGCACGTGATGAGCTGGGCATCACCGAGTCGGTCTCCGCACGCCCCATACAGGCTGCTTTTGCTTCCGCGGCAACCTTTACTGTCGGAGCAGCGCTTCCGTTACTGATGGTTCTTATCTTTCCAGCGGCGACACTCATGTGGGCAGTATCAGGTAGTTCACTGTTGTTTTTAGCACTGCTGGGGGCGGTATCCGCTAAGGCAGGCGGCGCTCCGGTCATCACTGCTGCCAGCCGCGTTACCTTCTGGGGTGCCTTGGCGATGGCGCTAACCGCAGGTGTCGGTGCGCTGTTCGGCGTGGCAGTTTGATCATCCGGGTGGTGTGGGCTGGTTAGCGTCAGCTTGAAGCGCAGAATAACAACACACGCGATTGCGCCCGCCAGCCTTGGCGGCATAAAGCGCTTTATCCGCCAGCCCCAGTAAGGCATCGAGACTGGTCGCTCTGTCTGGTTTAAGACAGGCCAACCCAACGCTGACCGTTAGCACCAGCTCCTCGGTGTCCAGTATCAGCGGAGTCGCTGCGATGCTGGCGCGCAAACGCTCGGCAACTTCGGCGGCCGACTGTTCAGTGGTGTTTTCCAGCACTACCGCAAATTCCTCACCACCCACCCGCGCCAGAATATCGGTATCCCGGAGTGCCTGCAGTGCCATCTGTGCCAGATGCACCAGAGCACGGTCACCGGCGGCATGACCATAGGTGTCATTGACTGTCTTGAAGTGGTCGGCATCAAACATGATCACCGCTAATGGGCTGTTCGACCGCACCGCTTTTTTCAAGGCAGTCTCACCCAGTTCAAAGTAATGGCCGCGATTATTCAGACCAGTGAGTGAATCGGTATGGGCAGTTGCTTCAAGCTTGAGATTGGCATGCTCAAGCTCTTGCGTGCGCTCAGCAACGCGCTGCTCCAGATGGGCGTTAAGCTCATTCTACTCTCGCGTTTTATTAGCCAGGCTACGAATCAGGTCACGCAGTACCGACGACAGCGTTTTGACCTCAGCGTAATCGTCGCGCAAGCGAATCAGGGTATCCGGTTTTTCAGGGTCCAGGTGACTGGCTTCTGCCGTCATCTTCAGCAAGGGGCGCGTAGTCCAGCGCGCCACTAGAGATACGAATAAAAGCAGGATCGGAGCGACCACCAAGCCCACCATAATCAAGGATGTGCGCAGGTCTCTGGCAGTATTAAAGGCCTCAGCTGTTGGCTTGCGAACCAGAACCCACCAGTTGAAGCTTTCATATTCCCCTCTGCCTTGCAGGCGAGTGAAGCCAACGAGATAGTCCTGCGTTTCGGTCGGGGTGTCGTTGAACGCAAGCGCTGTGGTCAGGTAACCCGACTCCACAGTTTTCATTCTGTTAATCAGTGCCTCAGGCAGCGCCTGACGCACGCTGCCAGGCGGACCAATCAGCACAGCGCCAGATTGATCAGCCACGATGAACTCTGCATTGAGCCGCTTGCGCATGGGCGTCATCAATGTGCGCCCCATGTTGGCAACCCAGTCCAGATACAAATGCGCGCCCAGCACGCCCAAAAGCGTTCCATCTTCAGATCGCAGCGGAACCGCCAAGTCGAGAAAGCGCAGTGGCGCGGAGGTGGGATTATAGAGTTTTTCGGCCAAGAGAATGGCGTCATGGGCATCGCCCATATAAGGCTGCTTTAGTGCTTGCTTGAACCAGGGCCGCTGACTTACGTCTGCGCCCCGCAGCAGCCCGCCGTTACTCTCTATGACCATACCGGCAGGAGAAACAAGGCCAACCCAGGCGTAACTGGAAAAGTTATGCTGCAGTGCGTCTATAACCGGGGCAATCTCGGCCTCGCGCCCCGACTCTAGTAACGGGCTAACAAAGGCGGAAACGACTTTAAAATCGTTATAGCGTTCATACAAATCGAGATCGATCTTATCTCTGAACTGAATCGCTATTTCTTCCAGGTTTTGACCGGTCGATTTTCGCAGCGCGTCAACCGCAAGATCGCTGACTACCCAGGTGCTTGCTGCCGTGGCAACAAAGGCCAGG
This sequence comes from Pseudomonas neustonica, assembly GCF_003797945.1. Lineage (GTDB taxonomy): Bacteria > Pseudomonadota > Gammaproteobacteria > Pseudomonadales > Pseudomonadaceae > Halopseudomonas > Halopseudomonas neustonica. Next base: position 26,620 of record NZ_RKKU01000013.1, on the reverse strand, counting down.
CCGCCAAAGAGTAGGGTAAGCCGACTTTTAAGCGTATTCATAATGTTTACTGAGGCAACCCTGCATAACGTCTGATGTGCAGATCATGGTGCCACTATAGCCACCCTTGCCCCTTGTCGGCTAGCCAAAGCCCGTGCTTTCGACGTTTTAAACCAGTTCACGCTTCTCGCGCCGTGCCGCTTGAATGTCCTTGATCGTCGCCACACCGATGACAGCCAGTACGAGCAATGAGACCAACGGCCAAACCAGCACGTAGGCCGCCAAGATAAATGTTTGCATGTGTATCCCTGTTATCAGGCTGGTGCGCGTCTGCGCACCAGCGGATGGTTAGTATTGAGCTTAGGCTTGTGCTTCAGTCTTGGCCGGATCGTAATTGATTACGTTTTGATCAATCTGCGTAAAGTCGAACTTGCTGGAACCCAGCAAGCTCACAGCGATACAAACAAGCGTGCTGACGCCATACGCCATCAGCGATGCCAGCAGCACCGTGTAGTCGCGCAGGAAGCCAACGCAGAGGAAGGCCAACCCGATGGCGCTCAGCGCGCCAACGATCAAGCCAACACGGCGGCCGCAGAAGCCAAAGGTCATCAGGCCGAGCACTACACCACCACCAACGGCAGCCAGCAGCTCAAACAGCACCGCAATGAAACCTGCCATTGGCAGCAGCTCAAAGCGCGCGACGCAGAACATCAACAAGCCAGCAATGACCGCTGAAGTGAAGGCCAGATTAGTGACGCGATCCCAGAAACAGCTGGCAATCACCGGGAAGACAATGGCCCCCCAGAGGGCGCCGACAAACACCAGCATAATCAGGATGTCCATCGAGAAGCTGGCGAGGATTACCCCGATCAGGGTCGCGACAATCATGGTCAGACGGCCAATAAACAGCATTTTGGTGGGATCAGGTTTGTTCTTGGCGATGTTTTTACCGTACACATCAGCCATAACAATCGCCGACATGGCGGAGAGATCGGAATCAGCCGTCGAAGACAACGAACCGATCACCAGGATGAAGAAGAGCCCGATAAACACCGGAGACAGGTACATGGATACCATTTGCGGTATCAGGTTGTTCATGTCGCCATCGATAGGCTTCATACCGGTCATCAAGGCCATCAAACCAATCATGCCCAGGCCAATCACGATTGCCCCGTAGCCGATAGTGGCGGTGATAAAGGTCGGTTTGATGTGGTCTTCACGTACCGCAAACAAACGTTGTGAGATGGTCTGGTTACCAATCGCATAAGCCAGCACCGCAACAAAGAAAGGTGCGCCCTGCTTGAGAATCGCGTCCATGGAAAACAGGTCTGCCTGTTCTGGGGTTAACAGACTCATACCATCAGACAGCGTTTGCGGGCCGCCGAGCGCAAAGAGCACGGCGGGAATGATCAGAATGGCCACGGCCATCATTGCCATCAGCTGCGCAAAGTCGGTGAGGACGGAGGCGCGAAAGCCCGACCAGAGGGTGTAAGACAGCACCCCTACCCCGGCGATCACCACGCCAGCCTGGAACGATAAGGGCGAAAGCACGGAAACCAACGCACCCGAAGCGGTGAAGTTAACCATCAGGCTGATAATACTGCCAAGTATGTTGGAGGACGCCAGAATAAGCTGACTGGAAGAGCCATGCCGAGCATGGATCAGCTCGCCCAGCGTGTGTGCGTTCGGTGCCAATTCACGAAAGCGACGACCAAAGGGGTAGATGAACAAAATCATCAAGGCGCCCCACAGCCCGTAATGCAGTGGGCCAGAAATACCGTAGGTATAACCTGAGGTAGCGGCACCATAGAAGGATGCAGCCCAGATCCAGGTAGCGGTCATGCTAGCAGCGCCCAGACCAAAGCCGATCTGATGGTTGGACACCATGAAGGCGTCGGTATTTTCCTTTTTCTTCTTGATCAGCAAGGTGAGCAGATAGGTCCCACCGTAAAAGGCTGCCAGCAAGATAAGCACGGTCAGTGTCGAGAACTGATAAAAATTTTCTTCGTTCATTGAGTACCCATAGGCTTTGCAGCCTGATCGTCCTTTGTCGCAGCCAGAATCCCACGCAAGGAGCGGCCGCCACGGGGCGTAAACAAAAAACAGAACATCTTTCTAGTTATGTCTGCAGCGAGATGATGACCACGCTGGGTGGTCGGATAACGCAAAAGTCCGGCGTATTAAACGCAGTGATGGCGGGGGCCAAAAGCTACTCACATTGAGCCGAAAAAGATCACTGCCAAGGCCAACCCGGACGGCTACCCTACGTGCTCAAGGCGACCCCGTCCAGACATTGAGCCCAGCAAACAACGCAACAGCGACTGGCACCCGAACCAGCAAAGTCTTGAAAAACGCTGGTAAGCACCGCGTTGCAAGCGCTCGAAGCAAAAGACCAGGCTCGTGCAAACTTATTCTCGGAAGACGCCACCATAAACCGCAGCAATGAAGCTTGAGCAATTGCCAGTTTGCTGGTATCTCAAAAGCACGATGCGGCTTGCTGCCACTGCCTGTTTTACGGGCAACACCGTGAGCCAGCATCGTTTTCCTGCAAATTGGGAGGCGTCATCATGACACTACACGCAGCTGATTTTATTGCCCGCAAGGGTAAACACCCCATTACCATGCTGACCGCCTACACCTGCCCGGTTGCCCGCGGCATTGAGGCGGCCGGCGTTCCGGTAATTCTGGTCGGCGATACCGTGGGTATGGTGGAGATGGGGTTTGAGAGCACCCGTGATGTAACCCTCGAGCATATGGAGTATCACATTGGTGCCGTGCGCCGCGGCGCGCGTAATACCCACATCATCGGTGACCTGCCCTATCTCACCGATACAGATCCTGAAACGGCGCTGATCAGTGCGCAACGGCTGATCGCAGCAGGCGCCAGCAGCATTAAACTGGAAGGCCCCAAGGCTGAGGTCATTGCCCATCTGGTCGATAACGGTATACCGGTTGTTGGGCATACCGGATTGACGCCGCAGACCGCGACCTCATTCAAGAAAGTAGGCAATACCGATGCCGATGCGCAGCGCATTCTCGATGAAGCCAAACTGATCGAAAAAGCGGGCGCTTTTATGGTGGTACTAGAGCACATTCCCTACAGCCTGGGCGGCTTGATCAGCCAGTCAGTTGGCATCCCCACTATCGGTATTGGCGCAGGGCCGGATTGTGATGGCCAGGTGTTGGTGATCAACGATGCCTTGGGGCTGGGCGACTATTGGCCGCCGTTCTCCAAGCAGTACGCGCATGTCAGCGATACCATTCTCAAAGTAGCCCGGGCCTTTACCGCTGAGGTGGAGTCACTGGAGTTCCCCAACAACATCATCCAGCTCACCGGTAGCGGTAACCGCTAAAATCGGTTCACTCATGGCAGGCAGCGCGCAATGCGCTGCCTGCCATGAGTGGCCAAAAGCCCGAACATAGTTGGAAAACGTCTCACAATAAGCGACAATTTCACGCTCTGAACGGATATTGTTGAATGGATGCCTCCGAGTAGCCCCCTCTACGTTATGAAAGCTGCTTTCGCCCACTTGGCCGACTAGCGCCTTTGTGTATCCCAACCCGCTTTAGATGCCCCGTGCTGATGCTCTCAGCGCCCGACCATTTGATCAAGCAGGCGAACCAATGAAGTATCTTTCTCCGCTCTATCCCTTTCTGGCCGGCTGGGCCTTGCTGCTATCTACCGATGCGCTAGCCTATATCAGCCTCACCAACGGCTTACTACAATTGTTATTGTTTGCGTTGGTCGTCTGTTTACCCACGTGGCTAACCGGACGTATGTCATACGTTGATATAGGCTGGCCCTGGGGCCTTACGCTAATTGGTGTACTGACCTTTTTCCTGAGTGATGGCAACCCGATACGCGTCGCCATTGTCAGCGGCGCTTATGTGTTCGCAGGCAGTCGCATGGGCCTGGATGCCCTGCGCATGTGGCGATCCGGCGAGCTGAAAACCGAACTGCCGCGCTACGCGTTTCAGCAGCGCCGCTGGGAGCGCGCGGGTAAAACCAATATCAAACTGAGCATGCAGGTCGAAGGCATTCTTCAGGGGCTGGGGAACGCCTCATTTCTGGCGATGCCCGCGCTAATCATCGCCTCTAATCCGAGCAATAGCGTGTCAATCTTCGAGGTGATCGGGTTACTGCTATGGCTCATGGCTTTTGGTTTGGAAGCCCTCGCTGATCACCAGAAGCATGCGTTTTTACGCGCTATGAAAGCGGCTGGCGAAACAAATAAGGTATGTAATGCAGGCCTTTGGAAATACAGCCGGCACCCTAACTATTTTGCCGAATGGATGGTTTGGAATGCACTGGTAGTCGCCGCTATTCCATCCTGGCTTGCACTATACGAAGGCGAGCGTCTAATGATTTGGTTGCTGCTGGGCGGCGGTTTGTTGTTTGCCTCGCGGGTGATGTACACCACCTTGGTGTATTACACAGGTGCCGTACCAGCGGAGTATTACTCGGTAAAAAAACGGCCGGAGTACAAAGATTATCAGCAGCGTACCAACCGCTTTTTCCCCGGGCCGCGCAAGTAAACCCTGATTGCGCCGTGCTGCTAACCAAGGTTGTATGGCTATGTACTTGTCGCTGACGATGCCAATCAAATAAGCGCGATAGCATTGTCAGCAACATGCAGCTTTCGGGCAAAAAACAGCCCAGATGCTATTTTCTTTTTTTAGGTTACGCAGCAGAATCAGCAGTATCCCAAAGTGACATGCAGAGCCGTCATGGACGCCTACTTGCTATTTCTGATCGTTACCATTGCAACCGTGATGAGTCCCGGACCCGGAGTATTGCTGACACTAACCAACGCTATTCGTTTTGGCGTGTCCGGCGCGGTGGGCGGTATTATGGGACTCGCTATTGGTGCGTTCATTGTTGCCGGTGTGTCCGCTACCGGCCTGGGTATATTGCTGGCGACCTCTGCCCTCGCCTTCACCGTGCTCAAGTTTATCGGCGCTGCTTATTTGATTCACCTCGGAATCAAGCTCTGGCGTTCCCCGGCAACCCCGGTGGAAATAAGCGGAGGCACTCGCCGCAGTATCAGCAGACAGTTCATTCAGGGCCTTAGCCTGCAGCTGACCAACCCCAAAGCGGTATTTTTCTTCCTCTCGGTGTTGCCGCAGTTTGTCGATTACGATGCTGCCCACGTTCATCAGTTTGCGCTGCTGGTGGTGACCTATAGCCTGGTACTAGTGATTATTCATCTGATCTACGCTGGTCTGGCCAGGACCACCCGCCAGTGGCTGGCATCGCCTAAGGGAGGTCGTTTAGTCAATCGTTTGGGCGGCGGTACCTTTATGTGTTTTGGTGTTGGCCTGGCAGCGACCAGCCGCTGATCGGCCATACAAGCCCTGCTGTAAAAGACCGCACCACAGCAAACCGCTGACGAGCTCTCTACACTCACAAAAACATACTTGGGCCACCTAACCAGCAATGGCATCATTGCGCGCTGTTTTTGACTACCGAAGGTCGCCATGCTTGCACTCCTTTTTACCGCCGCCGCACTTGGTTTGATATTCAATGCAGCGCCGGGAGCCGTATTTGCCGAAACCGTTCGAGTTGGCGTGCATGGCGGCTTCCGTTCCGCTCTGGCGGTACAGGTAGGTTCGCTGGTGGGCGATGCCTCCTGGGCAATCCTCGGGTTGGCTGGCGTTGGCCTGTTGCTGCAGGCGCAAGCCCTGCAGCTTCCTATCGGGCTTGCCGGTACGGCCTATCTGCTATGGCTGTCCTGGGACTCCTGGACAGCAGCCAACCAGGAATTTCTGGTTGACCATAACAATGCCGCTGTCGATGCCCGCAAGGCCCTGCGCGCAGGCGTTTTGCTGTCGCTAACCAACCCACAGAACGTGGCCTATTGGGCCGCGCTCGGCAGCGCCATGGGCGCCGTCGGCGTCGCTGATCCGACCCTCACCGATTATGCCCTCTTCTTTGCCGGCTTCATGGCCTCCTCACTGCTGTGGTGTGTTGTCTGCGCTGGCATAGTCGATCGCATCTTTCGCAATGCCGGACAACGCTGGGCGCGCATGACCTATCGCCTGTGTGCGCTGGCCTTTCTGCTGCTGGCGCTATCATCAATCAAACACCTGCTTGGCTTGCCTGCCCCCACAGTAAACAGCCAGATCAGTCAGCAGCTCGATCAGCAAGACCAGTAAACCGCACTGTTTCAATCACAAAAAAAGAGCAATACCTGTACCGCTACGTCATCCCAGCAAGGCGCTAGACTCTGAATTCGTTAACACGTATACCGGGAGTGCAGATGAAGACCATCGGCATCATTGGCGGCATGAGCTGGGAATCAACCCAGACCTATTACGCGCAGATAAACCGCGGCATCAACCGGGCATTGGGCGGTCTGCACTCTGCTCGGCTGTTGCTCTACAGCGTTGACTTTGCCGAGATCGAGGCACTGCAACACAAAGGTGAATGGCAAGCCACCGCCGACATACTGATTCAGGCGGCGCGCACGCTGGAAATGGCTGGTGCCGATTTTCTATTGATCGCCACCAACACCATGCATAAGGTGGCCGCTGATGTCGGCGCACACGTCACTATCCCGTTGCTGCACATTGCTGACGCCACTGCCGCGGTGTTGCAGCAAGCTCAAGTCAGACGCATCGGGCTCCTGGGCACCGCGTTCACCATGGAGCAAGCCTTCTACCGTGAACGGCTGGAAGCCCAGGGCATTGAAGTGCTGATTCCGAACGCCGATGAGCGCGCTGATGTGCACCGTATTATCTATCAGCAACCTTGCCGCGGAGAGATTCGCGACGACTCCCGTCAACGCTACCTGAGCATCATCTATAATTTGGTCGCCGCAGGTGCCGAGGGCGTGATTCTCGGCTGCACCGAAATAGGCTTATTGATCAGCGCCGAACATACCTCAGTGCCGTTGTATGACACTACTTTGATTCACGTTGAGGCGGCTGTAAATCAAGCACTGCGCGACTGAACAGCAGCGTGATTAAAGCCATTCGCAATAGCATAGTCTGCGATAGCATCAGCATATAACTTCGCCTATTCTTGTAGCCCAGAAGCGGCAGGGCTAAAACACGGCTGACGTAGACAATCACCAGATATGGACAACCAGCTTGGACGACGGGACTCCCGCCGCCCGAGCCCCATGAGACGTTTATGCTTATTCCTTTGCTAGTCAATGTGCTGTTGCTCGGCGGCAGCATGGTGCTGTTTTTCGCCGCCTGCGGTATTGCCAATAATTGTGACGAGTTAAGCTCGTTGGAAAATCGTATTCTTGATAGTGCACTGTTCGTGCCTGGCAGCCTGCACCTGGTGACGCTGCTGCTGATGTTGCTCAGCGCGCTGGACTGGCTCCCGATTGAGGACCCCCGCTGGTTTTATCTGCCGGTATTGGTGAGCGCTTTTTATTGGCTCGCGCTGATTACCATGGATATGCGTAAGAACCGGTATCGCCAGCGCACCTGAACGCGCTGTCTTTGGGTGCCTGGAGTCAGTGCGGCATGCGATAATTTCCGGCTTCAAGCAAGGAGTCCATCATGTCTGACGTCGTTCAATACCCTGTTAACGGCAGTTGCCAATGCGGTGCCGTCACCTATCAATTGCATGCGGCTCCCAAGGCCGTAATGGCCTGCCACTGCCGCGAATGCCAGAAGCTCTCGACTAGCGCCTTCAGCATCACTGCCATCGTTGATGAAGCTGACCTCACCTTCAACGGCCCGCTATCTCACTGGAGCCGCGTCGCTGCCAGCGGCAACGTAAATGGTGCCGCCTTCTGTCCCGCCTGTGGCAACCGCCTTTATCACTACAGCCCAGCGCAGCCCGGGATTATCAAGCTAAAGCCCTCCAATCTGGACGATACAAGAATGATCAATCCGACCAGGCATGTCTGGGTGAGCGAAAAGCAGGACTGGGTTCAAATACCAGAAGGCGTCGAAGTCTTCGAGTATCAGCCCTGAGTAGCCTTTTTTAAGCGTTTGGCTAGCGCCGGCTAAACCGCGTGGTTTCTGAGCCCGCGGTACCAAGGAAAGTTAAGCGCATTGGCATCTGGCATGGTCAATTGGCGGAGTGATACAATAAACAAAACCGTATCACTTGAAATTAAAACCAGTTAAAGGCGCAGACAATAGTAACGCGCGACCAAATTTGCAGCGTTTGATAGCTTCCCCTTGCGCCCATGAGTACATTTGAGTAAACCAGATACGCACATCACAAAGACCTAAACGGAGAAAAATAATGAGTCGTCAGGCAAAAGCGGTTGTTTGTCGTGAATGGGGTCAACCACTTCACGTTGAAACCATCACGGTGGACCCACCCAAACGCGGTGAGGTAACTATCAAAGTCGCTGCCTGTGGTGTCTGCCACAGTGATCACTCCGCCGCTACCGGCAAGATTCCTTACGCTCCACCGCTGGTGTTGGGCCATGAAGCAGCCGGTATCGTGGTTGAAGTTGGCGAGGGTGTGACAACGCTGAAAGAAGGCGATTACGTCGTCAGTACCTTTATCACCATGTGCGGCAAATGCCGGAACTGCGTGCGCGGTCGCCCGGTGCTCTGTGAGAACGCCCGCAAGTCGATGACCACCCTACCCGATGGCACCGTGCGTACCCATGGCAAGGACGGAGAAGATCTCAATGTATTTGGCGCCTGCGGCGTGATGGCCGAATACGCCACGCTGCACGTGGACAACTGCGTCCAAATCGATGGCGACGTACCCATGTCCAGCGCAGCGCTGGTCGGCTGCGCAGTCATTACCGGCGTTGGCTCGGTGTTCAACACTGCTGAGCTGGAGCCAGGCTCCCGTGCTGCAGTGTTCGGCATTGGCGGCGTCGGCCTGAATGCTATCCAGGGCTGTGTTACCGCTGGGGCTGAAATGGTCATCGCGGTTGATACCAACGCCAGCAAGCTGGAGATGGCCAAGGAGTTCGGCGCGACTCACACCGTCAATATCTCTGAAGTGGAAGACGTCAGCAAAGCAATCAAGAAGCTCAGCGGCGGCGGCGTCGACTATGCATTTGAATGCGTGGGCAACGGTAAGGTAGTCGAGCAGGCTTTCAAATCACTCGGCCGAGCCGGCACGGTAGTGGTTGTGGGCGTGGCCGACAGCAAGGACAAAACGTCGATCACCACCCTCGCCCTGCCTGCTGATGAACGCACCATCAAGGGTAGCTGGTTAGGTTCAGCACGTCCGCAGTATGACTTCCCTCGCATTCTCAACCTGTACAAGGCCAACCGCCTAAAACTGGATGAGCTGGTAACCCAGACCTATAGCATCGACCAGGCGCAGCAAGCCTTTGACGATATGCTGGCAGGTAAAAATGCGCGCGGCGTCATCATCTTCGAATAAAGCTGACGTTTGATCGCACATCCTGCATTACCAACGACGCCGGTTAATTGATCAATTAACCGGCGTCGTTGTAAGCACAGCAAGCAAACGAATTTTCTTGGCCTCAGTCGCGCATATAAACCGGATCGCCTACGCGCAGCTCGCCTGCTGTCAGGGTATCGGCGTAAATCCCCAGGTTCTGATCTGCCTCACGTACGACCGTGCGTAGCAGGCTTTTATCTGCGGGCAGGTGCTGCTGAGCGCGGGTGATAGCGCCGCAACGTGGCGCAGTACTGGTGCACCTCAATTCGGCTTCGCCTATCTGCAACCGACCGTCAAGCCAGGCTTGCTCGATGAGTCCCGCTTCCGCGTCGAGCGTATCGACCACCAGATTGGGACGGAAGCGTTGCACATCCCAGTCGCTATCAGGATGCAGCTGCTGAAGATAATTAAGACTCGCGGTGGTCAGAAGATGAAAAGGCGATACCAAAAAGTAACTACCGGGCAGTGAGACAAAATCGATCATGTCCTGCGGTAAATCGGAGAAGTCCGGTAGCGGCTCGCCAGGCTCACGCTCGAAGGTTGCCTTGAGTTCGTCCAGCCAGCTGTCGTCGGCATCCGCTTTGTAGCGCCGCAGATTGGTGTCTGACTCAAGCGCTTCCAGTGTCGAGGTGCGCCCGAGTAACGCCGATAGGCGTTCATCGACATCCTTACTATTGCTGGCAAGGCGACTACCATCCGGAAACAGCAGCTCTAACTTGACTGGCTCAGCGCCCGAGGTGTCCCAGCTAGCCTTGACCTGCAGCAGTCGAGGACGAAATTTGCAGCTCTGCACCTCGTCACGCAGCGTGTCTCGCACGGCCCAGAGGCGATCCCCTAAAAGCCCCTGCGCAGTCAGCTGACAGCGATTCAGCGACTCACCAGCCATGCCCTTGACCGGGTACCGCCAGATTTCCTGCACTACACCCAGCTTACGCATAGCACTCTCCATTGGTGGGTAATATCTTGCCGCAACGGCAAGAAAGTGCCGCTGAAAACATAGGCTTTGCAGCACCATACCCCTATTCCAGAGCGGTTTTCCAGTGCCAAAACAGCGGCCTGATAATTGCTTATATGCTGTTCGAGATAGCACCTGGCTTTGACCAAACGATGGTAAAAGGAGCACACCATGAGCATTATTGACAGTATGAGCCAAGCGAACCAACCTAGCGGACTTGCCACCCCTAGCAAGAGCAGTCGCATCAGTACCGCTGCTGAATTCCGCGAAATAATGCAATCCGTCAATCAGACGAGTGAAGCCAAGCAGGCTCAAGCTGAAGCTAAAGCCAAAGAGCAAGAGGAAAATACCAGCACTGCTGCCGAAGAGTTCAGCCGCTACATGGCGATGTCGGTCGCCGAGAAGATAAAGCACACATTGCTGCAGGAGATGGGGTTAACCGAAGAAGAATATGATGCCTTACCCCCGGAAGAAAAAGAAAAGATCGATGAGCTGATTGCCGAACGCCTTGACGAGCTGAACGATCCCAATAAGCGCGCCAGCAGCGACGAACTTCAGCAACAGGCCGCAGAGCGCATGCGCGCCATGCTGGACGGAGTGAACGCAGAGAAGGAAAAATCGTCTATCTTTGACATCACCTGATAACGCGATATTGCTGCAGGCACTGTACTCGGGTAACGGAGTAAACCAGCCTAGCGCAACTGACTATCCTTGCTACCGCGTCGATTGAAGGTGCTGCCGGCAGCACTTTGGTCAGCCGCGCTTTGACAGGTAATGCACAGGCGTACACCGGGCAGAGCCTGACGCCTGGCCTCTGGAATAGGCTCATCGCATTCTTCACAGAACGCCAGGCTATCGCCCTGCGGCAGTTGACTGCGTGCGCGCTGCACTGCCTCGTCAACGGTATCGTCAATCTGTTCTTGTACTGCGCCCTCACGAGCCCAACCTGTCGCCATTGGAACCTCCAAGCGTTTAAATCTGTCAGAGCATCAGCGGTCTGGTGTCGAAGCGCTGCTGTGACAATCTGCATCTTGCCGTCCGACGTTACTTTCCCTCAGTATCAAATACTATGAACACACCTTCACCATTTAGTGCCTATCAAAACGCCGTGCAACATCTGGGGTTCACTTCAGATGCGGCGCAAATGCAAGCTGCGCAAATGCTCGAAGACTGCTACCAAGCCCTGGAATCCGGTCGCGAAACGCGCGGGGTTTATCTTTGGGGCCCCGTCGGGCGTGGCAAAACCTGGCTCATGGATCGCTTCTACGACAGCCTTTCTGTGCCCAGCAAACGTCTGCACTTCCATCATTTCATGGGCTGGGTGCACAAACGTCTTTTCCAGATTACCGGGACAGCAGAGCCCCTGCGAGCGCTCGCCCGCGAGATGGCGCAAAACGTTCGCGTGCTGTGTTTCGACGAGTTCTTTGTTACCGATATTGGCGATGCCATATTGCTCGGCGGCTTGATGCGCGAAATGTTTGAACAGGGCGTGGTTGTGGTTTGCACGTCCAATCTGCCTCCTGCCGAGCTTTACGCCGACGGTTTCAATCGTGAGCGTTTCACCCCTGCGATCGCCGCGATTGAGAAGCACATGTGGGTCGCGCGGCTCGATGGCGCGCAGGATCATCGCCTACATCCGGGCACCGCCTGCCAGCGTTACTGGCTGAGCAGTGACACGAGCGCTGAAAAGCCGCTGGACAAGGTGTTTGCGCAGCTCTGTGGCGATCGACCGCAGAGCAGTGACCCAATACTGCTGGGGCACCTGCAGGTGCCCTGTGTAAAACACTGTAATAAAGCCGCCTGGTTTACCTTTCGCGCCCTGTGCAGCAGCTCACTGTCTGCGCTCGACTTTATCAGCCTGTGTGACCGTTTCCCGGCCCTGCTGTTAAGCGAGGTGCCAAACCTCAGCAGCCCACAACGTGCCGGAATCATTGCTCGCGGCACCGAAGACGGCGCAGAGCGGGTTGAGGCTGGCGACCGCGAGCTACCCAGTCTGTCCGTACATGACGACAGCGTGCGACGTTTCATCGCCTTGGTTGACGAATGCTACGACCGCCGTATTCCGCTGTATATCGAGGCAGCAGTGCCGCTGGAAGACTTATATACCCAAGGTTATCTGTCTTTCGCGTTCGAGCGAGCCCGTAGCCGTTTGCAGGAAATGCAACTAGAGCGATTTGGTGCCACGGGTAATGTTGCCGAGGCAGACAAACTCGCAGAGCAAATAACTTGATACTGTATTTCCATCCAGTACAATGGCGACACTCGTGAAGCGCTGATCTCATCAGCAGCACAGCACGTATTTGAAAACCGCATTCAAGCCTGAGGTGTGTATGGCCGTTGAAATTGTGTATCGCAGCAGCAGAGACCCGGAGCAGTTGTTCATGGATAAAGCCGAAGCAGACCGTCACGACAAGATGCTGGAACTGGCAGAAACCCTGGGCGAGGTATTGCAACAGGCGGTACCGGATCTGAGTGAGAAGCTGGCGGAAGAAGTCAGTATCTACATGGCGCGGCATCGTGAGATATTTGCTAAAGCCTTCAAAAACAGCCCTGATGCACTCACCAGTTTGACTGAAGAGCCCGCAGAGGCCTGAGCCTCTGCGCAGACTATTCGCGCCCGCTCAGACCGGCCCCGAGCCGCTGCCTATTGATACATCCAGAAATTGGGATGGGCAATGGTTTCAGCCACTGCAGCAGTTGAATCGGTGCGTTTGAGAATGCGCATGAGTACGGCCATGATATTGCTCCCTTTGGTTGTCTTGTATACCGGGAGCATAATCAATCATCGTCATAAATTACTGAAATCGATTAACGCTATAAGGTCCGTTAGCTAAAAACTATCGGCGCTGGCTTCTCTACAACCTGCAGGCAGCGCGTTCAAGTTTAGCGGAAATCCCACGCAATCACTGATCTGCCGGGCTATCGACCTGCGCGTAAATCTCTGCACCACCATCGCGCTTCAACAACAGCACCTGATACGGCATAAAATCAGTGCCCATCTCCATACCCGGACTACCTACCGGCATACCCGGTACCGCCAAGCCGATGGCGTCAACGGGTGGCTCGGCTAAAAAGGCCTTTACGTAGCGCGCCGGCACATGACCTTCAAATAGATAGCCCTCATCTGATATCGCGGTGTGGCATGAACGATACTGCGGCGCTATACCGTAATCAGACTTCAGGCCGGCCAAATCATCAGGGTGCTGCGCCTGCGTGGTAAAGCCAGCGCTATCAGCATGCTCGATCCAGCCTTCGCAGCAGCCACAACTCGGACTTTTGAATACTTGCAACAGATCAGTTGCAGGTTGCGCGGCCAATAGCGACTGCTCCTGCTGCGACGCCAGGTTACTCTGCGCTTGCGGTTTCAGCGTTTCAGGTTGCGGCGACTCAGACTCTCCGCAGGCCATCAGTAGCGGCGTAGCAGCAAGTACCAACACCAGCCAGCGTGGAACAATCATCGGCATCCGAATCTCCAGTTGAATCAAGGGTAAAATAGTCTGACAGCAAGATTAGCACGCGCGAAAGCTAACCACTTGCACCAGCTTTACCACAACTGTAACTGTCGATTACTTCGTAGCTGTAAATAGCCGCTGACCCCATGCCCGACTACATTGAGGGCTGGTCGCTAATCAGAGCAGACCCAATACGGAGTAAATAGAGCAATGGCCGGCGATTACCCAGACAAGATTCGAACCCTACCGCTTTAAGACGGCCGCTTCGATGCCTACAAGCTCGCCGCCGACGGTGCAGATGTGCTATTTGCCTCCTACCCGCCAGGTACCCGCATACCGCCGCACACGCACGAAACAGACAACTACGGCGTGATTATCCGCGGCGAACTGATTCTGACTGTCGCGGGCGAAACCCGGCGCTATGGTGTGGGCGAGTGGTATCACGTTGCAGCCCGGGTAGAGCATGCAGCCGCCTTTGACCAGCCAACCGACGAGATTGAGTTCTGGTTCAGCGACACTAACCGCTGAACTGGCTTGCGCGCCACCAAGCCAAGGCTCCCCCTTCTTCAATAGAATCATGCAGAGACATTTATGCATGAACGTTCATTCTCTTTTGCTTGACAGTATACACTTGTGCACTGTTAACTCTTGCTTGGCTAAGGCACATCCGCTGGCAATACCGCGGTCCTTCGCAACGGCCCTCGGTATCCGCCTGCGCGGCGTTGCCGACAAAACAGACAAAGAACAATTCTAAAAAGAGAGATCCCCATGACTCGTCATCACGGCGTCACCCGCGTCTTACGTCGCACCGCATTACCCCTACTCGGCTTATCATCCGTCATGCTCAGTGGTTGCTTGTCGGGCGGTGGTGGTGGCGGCGATGATTCTGAGTCCGCTTCCAGCGGTGTATTCATCGATGCTCCGGTGGCGGGGTTGCAGTACGCCACCGACAGCCGCAGCGGTGAGACCGACAGTGCAGGCACTTTCCAATATTAAGGCAACGAGACCGTGCGCTTCTCCCTGGCGGGTATCGATCTGGGGTCCGCCGCAGGCGCAAGCCAACTAACCCCTATGGACATCGTCGATGGCGCTACTGCCTTCAGCGACCCCGCGGTACTCAACCTCTCCCGCTTTCTGCAATCACTGGATGCAGACGGCAACCTGGGCAACGGCATTGAAATCACCGCTGACATCAAAAACGCTATCAGTGACTATCTCCAAGCCAACCCTGGCGTCACCCTGGATTTTGCCGACTCAAGCGGCTTTGAACCCGCCATGAACGATCTGCTGGCGGCACTCAGCGCCGAAAATGTATTTGCCGAAAATCCCAATACCGCCAGTCGTGGCTTGACGGCTAAACTCGACGCCTTTAACCACCTGCTTGATTCAGTCGATAAGGCGAATGGCAAGAACATCGACTTCTCCCTGCGGCCGGTGCTTTTCATTCACGGCGGGGCTGGCTCAGCCTCGCAGTTTGAGTCTCAAGCCATGCGCTTTCGGGCCAATGGTTACCCGCGCAGTTATCTGGCGGTGTATGAATACGATACCAGCAGCAGTACCGGGCAAAATGCGTTGGACCCTATCCAGGCAGCGAAGCGTAACGAGGAGATCAACCTGATTGTCGAGCGCCTGCGGCAGATCTCCGGTGCGGATAAAGTGGACCTGATGGGACACTCGATGGGCACCGGTGTAAGCCTGATGTACCTGGGCGAGAGCGACAATGCAGCAAAGGTTGCGCATTACACCAGCATCGATGGCGCAGCGCTGGACGCACCGCCAGGCAACGTACCCACGTTGGCGCTCTGGGGTCAGTATGTTGAACGCGAAGTGAGCGGCGCCGAGAACGTTTACCCCTCCCCCGAGATGCCTATCGGCCACATTGAAGTAGCCACATCCGCTGACTCTTTTGCGCGCATCTATAACCACTTCAATGGCAGCCAGCCAGGCACTACGCAGATTAGTGACGCCGAAGGCGATAGCGTCTGGATCGCGGGCCGTGCCAGTCTGTTTCCGCAGAATACCGGCGCAGAGGGTACCGAGCTGCAGATCTTTGAGGTTGATCCGGCAACCGGCATTCGTTTAAAAGACACCCCTGACCACAGCATGCCAATCAGCAGTGATGGCAACTGGGGGCCATTCTCGATTACCAAGGGCGCAACCTACGAGTTTGGTCTGGACCGAGAAGCCGTCGGTGCCGACCATTATTTCTACCGTGAAGGTTATCTGCAGGACAGCCTGTTTGTTCGCTTGAATACCTCCCTGCCTGGCGCTGGCGTCGGTGCCTATTTACACCGCAGTGCCAACCACACCAACCTGATGATCGCCCGCGACCGCGAGCTATGGGGCGATCAGGGTGAGCTGAACGACAGTCTCACGGTGAATGACACACAGATCGTCACCAGTGCCACCGCCCCGCTACTCAAACGCACCAGTAGTATCTTCCTGCATGACCGCAATAGCGACGGTAACAGCACCCTTCCTGGACCGGATCCGTTCTTTAGTGCTCTGCCGTTTATCTCTGGACTGGATCTGTTCATCCCGGCCTCTCCGGGCGCCAATCAACCCATCAACATCCAGCTCAAGCCACGCGGCGGCAATGGTGCGGTACAGGTAATAAACGTACCTAACTGGCCATCAGACGAGATACGCTCAAATTCGGTGCAGTTCAGAGACTACATTCAATAACCTTTTTAACCTGCTGATATGCATAGGCACCACTCCTGGTGTCTATGCCCTGCCCCGGCAAAAAGTTGCCTCCCGCCTGACCCCGTCATACTTTGCTGAGCGCTGGAATAGTTCAAGCTGCGCCACCAATAGCATACGTAGAACATTAAATATCAAGGAGATTTAGCAAAAGACCTGCTAGGCTGATCAAAAGAAATCATAATGGCTCTGCGCTACTGTCTCGCTGGCTATCGCGCGTGTTAGAGCCCGCCTAGAGGATCTGCAATGAATGTGCTGCGTCGCTTCTCTATCTTTCAGCGCCTGATTGCTGTTACCGCTCTGGTACTCATCATAGTGCTGGGCCTGGTAACCGCCTTTGCTGTGGATTATCACCAAAGCCTACTCGATGGCCGTTCGCTCAAAACTCAGCATTTGGTTGAGTCTGGCATGGGCGTCATAGAGCACTTTTATGCCTTGCAGCAAAACGGGGAGCTGACTGAAGAGCAAGCGCAAGCCGCCGCTGCCAGCACCCTGCAAACGCTGCGCTACGGCGACAAAGACTACTTCTGGATACATTCCAATAACCTGATCATGGTCATGCATCCGTTTGCTACCCAGTTAGTGGGTAACAGCGTGGCTGACGTTAAAGATCCGACCGGCAAATATCTGTTCCGTGACATGGTGGCCCTGGTCAAGGCGCAGTCCGCTGGTGTGGTCAACTATATGTGGCCCAAACCCGGCGTAACCGACCCGGTTGCCAAAGTGTCTTACGTTTCAGGCTTCAAGCCATGGGGCTGGATTCTTGGCTCGGGCATCTATCTGGATGACGTTAACCAGGCGTTCTGGACCCATATGATTCCCAAGCTGACGATGGCCGCATTAGGCATCTTGTTGCTGGTTGGGGTCAATTTGATGATCGCACTGAGTATCAGCCGCCCTATCGCTCATGCAGTCAAAGCGATGAACGACATCGCTACCGGCGACGGCGACCTCTCGCGCCATCTGGATGCCCATGGTAACGATGAAATCAGCGGCTTGGCCCGCGGCTTTAATGCCTTCACCGATAAGGTCGCGCACGTCATCGACAATATACGCGACGTGGTCGAGCGCAATAGGCTTATTGCCACTGAAGTCGGTTCGGCCATGAACAAGGCTGAAGCGTCCTATAACCAGCAAAACAGCGAGCTTGATACCATTGCTTCGGCGGTAGAGGAAATGAGCGCCACCTCGGACGAGGTAGCGCAACGCATGTCCGATTCTGCCAATGCGGCCCGCGATGCTAACCAGCAAGCTCTCAACAGCCAGCAAACCGCTGATGAGACCTCACGCTCCATGGAAGCATTAGCTCGCAACATAGCTCAGGCAGGCGAAGCAGTAGCTGAATTGAGCGAACAATCCCATACCATTGATACCGTGCTCGGCGTGATTCGCGCCGTCGCGGAACAAACCAATCTGCTGGCCCTGAACGCCGCGATAGAAGCGGCCCGCGCTGGCGAACAGGGGCGCGGCTTTGCAGTGGTAGCCGATGAGGTGCGCACGCTGGCGAGCCGCACCCAGAAATCGACCGACGAAATACGCACCATTATCGACTCATTGCAGGCCGGCACAGCGAAGGCAGTCAGTTCGATGGAAGGCAGCCATCAGCAGTCAGCGGCCATGCAGCAACAGGTAGAGGGGTCCCGCGCCGCGTTGCAATCCATTGCCAGTTCGGTCGACACCATCACAGACATGACCAGTCAGGTTGCAGCGGCCGCAGAACAACAGTCACGCACCAGTACCGAAATATCGTCCAGTCTTAGCCAGCTCAGCACGCTGGGCGGTCGGGTCATGCGCGAGCTTCAGGATACCGCCAGCAACACCAAGGAGCTGACTGAGGCAGCTGCGCAACTAAATCAGCTGATCAATCAGTTCAAGACCAGCCGCAGCCTTGGCATGCAAAAACGTTAGGTTAACGCGATGACGCCAGCCTGCTGAAGGCTGGCAGTGAGATATAAAAAAACCGCTTGAGCAGTTGCTGCCAAGCGGTTTTTTCATTGCACGCTAACCGTTTAGTCGAGCACGACCAAGCGGTTAGGTAGTTCGTTACGCTCATGGGTAGCGGGTAGCTCTTTTGCCAGCTGCGTGCCGCAGGTCTCGATACAGTCAAGAAAGCCCTGCAACACCTCACCCTTGCCAACCTGCGCGGTAAAGGTCGCCACTATCGACTCCCAGGCCTTGTTGTCGATGCGGCTGGATATGCCGCGGTCGACCATGATCTCGACGTAGCGCTCGGCCTCTGAGACGAAGATCAGCATGCCGGTCTCGCCCTCAGTGTGGTGCAGGTTGAGTTCAATGAACTGCCGCCGTGCCAGGTTGGAGGCGCGCCAATGTCTCACCGCACGGGGTACCAGCTTGCTGGTAATGATCGGCAACCGAAACAACAGCGCTAACACTGCAAACGCACACCACTGGGCCAGCAGTAACTCGCTGACATCCAGCCAGCCGCTAAAATAGACCACCGCCCCCGGTAGCACCAGAGCCAGCAGACTGGCCCATAGCAAGGGTATGTAGCGATAGTCGTCGGCCTGGCGAGCCAACACGGTCACCACTTCGGCGTCGGTATGCTGCTCAATGCGGTCAATCGCATCCGCTACTTGTTGCTGCTCACTGCTTGATAGAAGCGTCATTGTGCATCCTTTATTGAAATCACCATCCGCCCGATGCTCCGCCGCCGCCAAAGCCGCCGCCACCGCCGAATCCGCCACCACCAAAACCGCCACCGCCGCCGCGCGAGCCACCACTTAGCCCGCCCAACAAGGCGCCAGCCAGCAGCGCGCGACCGGAACCGCCGCGACCACCACCGCCCAACATAGAGACGCCAATAATGATAAGGACCAACAGCAAGGCTCCCGCCGGCTTCTTGCCCTTTTTATCGCTCTCGGCACGTTCAGCGACCGCCAGAGGATTACCGCCCAGCACCTGAATAATCGCGCCGGTACCGTCGACAATGCCCTGCTCGAAACGTCCTTCACGGAAAGCGGGCGTAATGATGCCATTGATGATGACCGAAGACTGCGCATCGGTCAGGCGACCTTCCAGCCCGTAACCCACTTCGATGCGAACTTTGCGATCGTCGCGGGCCACGATCAGCAAGGCACCGTTGTCCTTGTCTTGCTGACCAATTCCCCAGGCACGGCCCAGCGCCACACCGAACTGCTCAATGCTCTGGCCTTGCAAGCTCGGCACAGTCACTACGACTACCTGCTCGCTGGTTGCCTGTTCATGCGCCGTCAGCATCTGCGTCAGTTGTTGCTCTGCGCCCTGCCCCAGCAGGCCAGCGTTATCGACCACGCGCCCGGTCAACTCGGGCAGAGCCGACTCCTGCGCCGTCGCTGCAGCGCTGAAACAGAAGGTCAGCGCGCACAACAGGGAGATCATCAACCTCATTCGAAACTCACCGCGGGAGCCTGCTCGGCATTTTCAGTGGTCGCTTCAAAGTTCTCGCGGATAGGCATATCGCTGTACATCAGGCTATGCCAGATACGACCGGGGAAAGTGCGAATCTCAGTGTTGTATTGCTGCACAGAGGCAATGAAATCACGACGAGCCACGGCAATACGGTTCTCTGTGCCCTCCAGCTGAGACTGCAACGCCAGGAAGTTCTGGTTTGACTTGAGGTCCGGGTAGCGCTCGGACACTGCCATCAGGCGACTTAGTGCCCCCGTCAACTGGCTCTGCGCCTGTTCGAACTGGCGCATTTTGGCCGGATCATTCAGATCCTCTGCGCTGATCTGTATCGATGTCGCCTTGGACCGTGCTTCCACTACGGCGGTCAGCGTTTCCTGCTCCTGACGGGCAAAGCCCTTCACGGTCTCGACTAGATTAGGAATCAGATCGGCGCGGCGCTGGTACTGGTTTTCAACCTGTGACCAGGCAGATTTCACCTGTTCGTCATAGGTCGGAATATTGTTGATTCCGCAGCCTGCTAACAGGCTGCTGAGCAACACCAGAATCGCCAATTGCCAGGTGGTCCGAATAGGCTGTGTATTCATGATAGGTCGTCCGTCAGGGTGATTATGTTGGGTACAGCAGATCGCATCTGCACATACACTAGCGACGCTAGCAGAACACGAATAGGACCGAGTTAAAACCCCAAGCAGGCAACGCAGCGCCGCAACGGGTAAACTGACGTTCTGTTCAACTTTGTGACCACATCATGACTTTCGCCCCCCTCGGTTTGATCGACCCGCTGCAGCGTACCCTTGAAGAGCTCGGCTATAGCACGCCAACCGCCATTCAGGAGCAGGCAATCCCCGCCATCCTCAAGGGCCGCGACCTGTTGGCCAGTGCGCAGACCGGCACCGGCAAGACCGCAGCCTTCGCCCTGCCGTTACTGCAAACACTGACCCAGCAAGGATCTGTAGTCGCCAGCAATTCAGTGCGCGCACTGGTACTGACACCCACCCGCGAACTGGCTGAGCAGGTACTGCAAAGCCTGCAGCGTTACAGCGAGCAACTGCCGCTGCGCAGCTATGCCGTGTATGGCGGTGTTTCAATCAACCCGCAGATGATGGCTTTGCGTAAAGGCGTCGATGTGCTGGTTGCCACGCCCGGACGTCTACTCGATCTCTATCGGCAAAATGCGATCAAATTCAATCAGCTGCAGGTTCTGGTGCTGGATGAGGCCGATCGCATGCTTGATCTCGGCTTTGCCGACGAGCTGGATCAACTGTTCTCTGCCCTGCCGCGCAAACGGCAGACCCTGCTGTTTTCCGCTACTTTCTCCGCCCTGATCAGGCAGATGGCGGACGGTTTGCTGCGCGATCCGCTGACGATCGATATCAGTCCACGCAACAGTGCAATCGATAGCGTCGAGCAGTGGATCATACCGGTCGACAAGAAGCGCAAAACCGAGCTGTTTATGCAACTGCTCAGCGAGCGGCAGTGGCCGCAAACGCTGGTATTTGCCAAAACACGCAAGGCTGTCGATCAGCTGCTCGAAGCACTGCAAGCGCAAGGTGTGCAGGCGGACTGTATCCACGGCGATCGTCCGCAGCCAGCCAGGCTGAGAGCGCTCACGCGCTTTAAAGATAATGAAGTCAGCATGCTGATCGCGACCGACGTCGCTGCGCGAGGGCTGGATATCGCCCAGCTACCGCTGGTGATCAATTTTGATCTGCCCATCAACGCGGAAGACTACGTCCATCGTATTGGGCGCAGCGGCCGCGCAGGTGCCAGCGGTGAGGCCATCTCGCTGGTTAGTGCCGACGAAGTAAGGCAACTGGCAGCAATTGAAACCCTCATCCAACAGTTGTTACAGCGGCGTGAACACAGCGACTTTAAACCCGAGCATCGCGTACCTGAAACCCGGCTTGGCGGCCAACTGGTCAAGAAACCCAAGAAGCCAAAGAAACCCAAGGTGCCGGGCGGCAAAAACAAGGTCCATCTTGGTAACTGGTTTGACGAGTCCTGATCAGCCCGGGGACAAAGCTCTCGCTCCGGTCGTGGGCCGGTTATAAAGAGTGCAGAGGTCCATTGGAGAGCTGCAGCCTTAACAGAATTCAAATGCTGCATAAGGACAACAATGTGTGACTGACCAGCGCAACCTGAACAGGCATACCCTGATCCTGCTTTTCGCAGGATCATCTCACCGGCCTACTCAATCGCTGCGGAATGCAAAGTTATCTGGCCAAAACTGGCCACAACATTAGAGCGCATAAGCTTGATCAGAGAGATATCAGGCTTTGTTTCATTTTGTACCTTGAGTGCCAGCAAGATCAGTTTGGCGCTACAATCACGCCACGCGCGCGCGCGAAGAAATATAAGTTACCGACACTCCCTATCAATTCCATACTACCGCCGCGCAGTCTTCCGGCGTGTTGCAAGGAGCTAAATCATGTACAGGACGTTCGCAGCTGTATTGCTGACTGTTGCCGCTGGTCAGTCATTCGCGAAAGTTGATCAGCAGCAAGCAGACCGCCTCGGTCGAGACTTGACCCCTTTAGGTGCTGAGCAGGCTGCCAATAGCGCGGGCACTATTCCATCGTGGAACGGTGGCGTAACTGCGCCCGCTAGCTACAGTCCCGGCATGCATCATCCAGATCCTTATGCGGCGGACGCTGAGCTATACCGGGTCAGCGCGCAGAATGTGGAGCAGTATCAAGCTCAACTACCAGCTGGTCTGGTCGACCTGATGCAGCGTCATCCTGACTACGCCATGCGCATCTTCCCCAGCCGACGCAGCGCTTCCGCCCCACAACGTATTTACGATGCCACCATAGCCAACGCTACCCGCGCAGAACTGATTGCCAACGGTAACGGTATTCGTGGCGCTGCTGCGGGCATTCCTTTCCCGATCCCACAAGACGGCATCGAGGCCATCTGGAACCACATCCTGCATTACAAAGGTGATCAAAACCATTTCATCAACAATCAGGCTGTGGTCATCAATGGCAAGAGCAACCTGATCAAACGTGATCGCCAGATCTATTACGTTTATAACCGCGAAGGCATGACCACTGCCGATCTGGACAACACATTGCTGCTGTACAAGTACGTTGTCACCGCACCTGCGAAATTGGCCAATACCGCACTGGTTGTTCAGGACCCACTGGATCAGGTATTGACCACTCGCAAAGCGTGGCGCTATAGCCCGGATAACCGCCGCGTTCGTCGTCTTCCCACACTGGCATATGATTCCGTGCAGCCAGATACCAGTGATCTGGCAACGGCCGACGTGCTGGACACCTATAACGGCGCACCTGATCGTTATGATTGGAGCATGGTAGGCAAGCAGGAAATGCTGGTGCCCTACAACAGCTACGCTGTTCACCAGAAAGGCATCCCGTACGATCAAATCGTGCAGCCCGACACACTAAACCCAGAGCTATTGCGCTATGAACTGCACCGAGTATGGGTCGTCGACGCTGCGCTGCGCACCGGGTATCGCCACCCCTATGCTGCTCGGCGCTTTTACATAGATGAAGATAGCTGGCAAATTCTTGCGGTTGATCTGCGAGATGCCGATGGTGAGTTGATTGGCCTGCAGGAAGCTCATCCGATCAACTACTACGAAGTGCCGATGGTTAGCAGCACCCTGGAAACGCTTTACCACCTCAAAGACGGCAACTACTTTGTGGACGGTCTCGATAACAACGAGCCCATGTACAACTTTGATGCCGTCATCAATCCACGGGATTTCTCACCACAGGCCCTACGCCGCGAAGGTAACTGATCCCTGACCGCATCCTGGTTGTAAGCACCAAAAACCGCCGTAAAACGCAGACCTGAGTTTAATACGCGTTAACCGTACAAACTCAGGCCTGCGTCATCTCCCTCGATTATTTGACGCTAACCAGGCCTGACGTTGTGCGACAAACGTTCTCTGCGCCCTGGTATATCTCCTCCATGATCGACGAAACCTGGTGCGTGCGCTGACTCCCCTCTTCTGCGGTAACGCTAACCGAATGCACCGTTTCGGTTACCTTGTCAGTGAGCTCGCGGTTCTTGTGCACTACTCCGGCAATTTCCGCCGTTGATTTGCTGGTACGCGCAGCTAACTGCCGCACTTCGTCAGCTACCACCGCAAAGCCACGGCCCTGCTCACCGGCGCGGGCAGCCTCGATAGCCGCATTAAGAGCGAGTAGATTGGTTTGATCTGCAATACCCGAGATAGTCGCCACTATCTCTTCAATATTCCTCGACTGCGCGTTTAGCTGCGTAATAAGGCTCGTCGCTTCGGACACCTGAGCGGCAATACGCGCAGAAGTATCGACCGCCGTCTGCAACGACTTCATGCCCTGCTGCGCAATCGCTGCGGTCTCCTCCGATGTACTGCTGGCAACCTCGGCAGCCTGACGCACCGCCGCCGCCTGCTCAATACGCTCGGTGATGTCGCTGGCAAACTTGACCACCTTGAATACCTTGCCAGTGTCATCAAATACCGGATTGTAGGTTGCCTCAAGCCAGACTATCTGGCCGCGGCTATTCAAGCGCTGGAATTGCCCGGACTTGAACTCGCCCTTGGCCAACGCCGACCAGAACTGCGGATTCTGCTGATAAAAGGCGTCAGTACAAAACGTTCTGTGATGCTTCCCACGCAATTGCTCGAGCGAATAGCCAATCACCTGCAGAAAATTGCGGTTAGCCGTAATTATTTCACCGCTGGGACTGAACTCGATAACCGCCATCGACCTGTCTAACGCTGCAGCAAGTGCTTCTTTACTCAGCAATTCCTTTTTTTCTGCGGTCACATCGGTGGCAACCTTCATCACCTTGAGGCTACGCCCTTGTGCATCCAGTACCGGGATGTAACTCGCTTCCAGCCACACTGCCTCACCACTCTTTTTGAGGCGTCTGAATGTGCCTGAAACGGCCTTGCCTCTTGCCAGCTCTGACCAGAACCCTTGGTACGCTGGCGAGGCCACATCATCTGCCGAACAAAATAAGCGATGATGCTGACCAACTATGCGATCCAGCGAATAACCCATTAGATTCAGAAATAGCGGACTGGCGTCGGTAATGACACCCTGCGGATTAAATTCAATGAAAGCCATATGCGCTTTCAAGGCTTCCAGCTGGCCCTTTTTGTCGGCCAGCTCTCGTCCTTGAGTGCTGTACATCTTCTTTAGCTTTGTATTGAACATTAGTAAAAGCTCTACTCCAGCGTTGGCAGAATGCCGTGGGCGCATCCTCTCAAAACAACACTAGTTGTACAATAAAAATATTTTGTCCAACTTTGGTACAGAAACGCGGCACGCATGACCACTTTGTTGGTGTGAAAGAAACACCAAAGAGATGTCGACTACTCGCTGAGCAGGATGCCCGGCAACGTAGACACTCAGTTCGGCGACGCTAACCTGCGCATCTGAAAACCTGTAACCCCCTTACCAGCTCTGTTTGGCTTTGAAATGTCGCCGCAGTACTACAGTTTTTGGATTTCTGGTCGATACTGACATCAGACGCGTGTGCTTTACCTCAGCGCGCCCGACCTGTCTTGGAGAAACTAATGCGTCTGACGTTAAAAACCAAAGTGGTGCTGCTGGCCCTTATTCCCATCGTTTTGTTTGCATTGGTCATCAGTGGAGCTGCAGTCAAGATCCTGCAGAATCTGGCGGAAAAAGAGGTAGCCGAGACACGTGAGCGCCTGATGCAAGAGAGCCGTACCTTGCTGGAGAACTACTCCCAGATAGCCATAGGCTCGGTTCAGACGCTTTACGAGGAGTCAGCTCAAGGTGACATGCAGAAGCGAGCACAAGCCATCGACATCCTGTCCAAGATTACATACGGCGAAGACGGCTACTTTTTTGGTCACGACTCCAATGTGGTACGACTCTTTCGCGGCACCAGTTCAAAGGACGTAGGCGTTAGTTTAAATGACCGCCAGGACCCCAATGGCGTATACACCAACCGAGAGCTGGTCAGGGTCGCAAAAGACAACACCTATTACGTTAACTACTCCTCACCCTTACCTGGCAACGAGGCCGTTACCGTACCCAAGCTGGCCTACAGCTTTTACCTGCCCAAGTGGGACATGGCGGTCGGCACCGCCGTCAACCTGAACGGGATCGAGACCCAGGTAGCAGAAGTGCAGGAAGCCATAGACCAGCGCATCGAGAACATCATCACCAGTATCCTGTTGGTTGCTACCGTGCTGCTGGTCATCTTTGGTGTTGTTGGTGTAACCATGGCGAACACCCTGCTGCGCCCGCTAATCCGTATCAAGCAAAATCTTGACGATATCGCACAAGGAGATGGCGACCTGACGCATCGCCTGCCGGTCACCAGCAATGATGAGCTAGGCGACCTGGCAACCGCGTTCAACCGTTTCGTCGAGAAAGTACACGGGCTGGTGAGCCAAACGGTAGAAATGACCGGCCAACTCACCCAGCTGGTTGCAGAAGTAACGGAGCAGGCACAACGTTCCGAGAAGGCCATGTCGCAGCAACGCCAGGAGACCGATCAGGTGGCGGCAGCGATCAATGAGATGTCCTCAGCAGCGCATGAAGTTGCGCATAGCGCCCAGGGAGCATCAGAGGCAGCCCAGCAGACCGATCGCGAGGGTCAGGATGCCAAGCGCGTGGTCGATGGCAGCATCACTCAGATTCACTCGCTGGTTATGGGTAAGCGCCAACAAATCAGCACCTGTTTCCCGTTCAATTTCCATCCCACACTGATTCCATCGTCACCTACGCGAGGAATCAAATATGGCCATGCAGCAGCGAACAGACTACTGGCAACAACAAATTG
>NZ_RKKU01000012.1 GCF_003797945.1 Pseudomonas neustonica | reverse complement strand
CTTGGGATTGATCTCGCTGCTGGATACCCAGCGGCGCCTTCAGTGTCAGTCATGAACCGCCGTATGCGGAACCGCACGTACGGTGGTGTGAGAGGGCGGCGGGAGTAATCCCGCTCCCTACTCGATCCTAGTTGGTTACCAGGCGCTGCTAACCAAGCGATATGCAGTGCGCAGCGAGCGTGGGTTACTGCTGCTCGTTAGCCAGCAGTGCCAACAGCGCATTTTGCTGTCGGCGGCTCATTTCGCGATACCGAACCAGGAGCGCCTGTTCTGAGGAGGACAGGTCATCCAGTTGCTCGTTCAACGCTTGGCGTGACGGTTGGGTTTGCTCAGGCAGAATGGGCAGATCAAGAAGGCTATGTTCGAGCCTGGCGATGATCTCGGAGTTCATGCTGCGGTGATGTTGCTTGGCGACGTCGGCAATGCGGTCGCGCATGCCCTCGGGCAGCCTTACAACGAACTTGTCTGCGGTGCGACTGGTGTAGTTTTGAGTAGCAGTTTTCATAGGGCAACAATGATCGCTTGTTTGAAGTGAGTTGGTACTGGCCAAGCGGAAAATGCAGCAAATTGCGCTTTGACAGACCACCACGCGGCTGAATGCAGCTGAATAATATAATTATAGACAACTAGAGCCTGTTAAGTGCCCTAGTTAATCCTGTTTTTTTACACTGCGCCAGTGGGTGACAAAAAAATGTCTCCGTTTTGTGACGGAATTACGACGAATGGCATTTAGCCATGAATGCCGATGCGGTGGTCAAAGTCGTCAGTATTCAGTTAACATGCGCTCTTAATTGATCGAGTTCAATGAGTTGGCACCGTCAGCTCATGCTCTTTACGCGCTTGTAGCTCAGCTGGATAGAGCAACCGCCTCCTAAGCGGTAGGTCCCCGGTTCGAATCCGGGCTCGCGCACCATTTATAGCAAAGGCTTGCGCGATGTTAATCGGCAAGCCTTTTTTGTTCCAGGTGGGCGCTCTTGCCTGCCGTTAAGCCGTTAAAATGTCCAGCATGCCTGCTTTTCCCGCGCAATGTGTTGCTGGGGTCTAGAACCGAGCGGGCGGATGAATCAGGAGGTTTCGGTGACTACCATCGGTTCGCAAGCAGTCTCTGATGCCTCGCTATCAGCTCGAGATGTTTATCAGTTATTCAAAAACGTAGCGCTAGGCCTGATTGAGGTGGAGCCCCTCACGCCGCAATGGTCTGAGGTGGAAACCGGGCGTGTGATTGTGTTGCTGGGCGACTATCGCGTGACCTTCTGCAAAGATGCAGGTGAGTTGGATCATTGCCTCAGCTGTGAGTCGCCTGACGGGCAGCTTGCCGATATAAATGATTGGCCGGCCAGAGGAACTGATCCACTTGAATTACTCAGCGTCTGGGAGCGCAGGCAGATGCTGTCAGCGCTCCAGGCTGCAAGCAAACGTTAAGCGATTGTGTATTCAGGTGAGGGCAGTCCTTTCCTCGTTCAATATCTGGTGCTTTCCGCTCAGGCTCTCAATATCTAAACCTTTCCCCCCTCATGTAGCTGCTCTTGTTGCTCATAGACGCACTCGGATATTCATTGATAGCGTATAGCTATAAGCCGCTTTGAATTATCTCAATGGCGTCAGCTGTCTGCCGTGCTTAACTTAGGGGCAGGTTGCAGGCACGCACCAAGGCTCATAACGCCTTCAACGCTGTTTGTGTAAGCCGTAACACCCAATACTGAAGCGGAGATCGACATGAGTGACAAGAAAGCAGGCGGATGCCCAGTGATGCATGGTTCAAACACCAAGTTAACGGGGCGGGGCACCATGAATAAGGATTGGTGGCCTAACCAGCTTAATCTGAGCATCCTGCATCAGCACAATCCCAAATCCGATCCCATGGGCGATGGTTTCGATTACGCTGCTGAATTTAATAAGCTCGACTTGGCTATGGTCAAGCGTGACGTTGCGGCACTGATGACCGACTCCAAGGACTGGTGGCCTGCCGATTACGGTCACTATGGTCCCTTCATGATTCGCATGGCGTGGCACTCTGCCGGTACTTACCGTACTGCTGACGGTCGCGGCGGCGCCTCCACCGGTAACCAGCGGTTTGCACCCTTGAATAGCTGGCCGGATAACGCCAACCTCGACAAGGCCCGTCGCTTGTTGTGGCCGATCAAGAAAAAGTACGGTAACAAGCTGTCCTGGGCCGATCTGTATATTCTCACCGGCAATATGGCGCTGGAAACCATGGGGCTTAAGCCTTTTGGCTTTGGCGGCGGTCGCGAGGATATCTGGGCCCCCGAAGAGGATATCTATTGGGGCGCAGAGGAGGAGTGGCTGGCAACCAGTGATAAACTCAATAGCCGCTACTCGGGTGACCGCGACCTGGAAAATCCGCTGGCCGCTGTGCAAATGGGTCTGATTTATGTCAACCCGGAAGGACCAGACGGTAAGCCGGATCCGTTGGCATCAGCACGCGACATTCGCGATACCTTTGAACGTATGGCGATGAATGACTACGAAACGGTTGCGCTCACTGCCGGTGGTCACACCTTCGGCAAGGTGCATGGTGCGGGCGACGCCGCGCATGTGGGGGCTGAGCCTGAAGCCGCGGCTATTGAAGAGATGGGTCTGGGCTGGAAGAGCAGCTTTGGTACCGGCAAAGGCGCTGACACCATTACTAGTGGTCTTGAAGGTTCCTGGACGCCGACGCCAACCCAATGGGATATGAGCTACTTCGATGTGCTCTTTGGCTACGAGTGGGAGCTGACCAAGAGCCCTGCCGGTGCTCACCAGTGGACACCGAAGAACCTGGCAGAGAAAGATCACGCGCCCGATGCCGCGGACCCAAGCAAGCGGGTGGGTATCATGATGTCTACCGCTGATATGGCGATGCGTGAAGATCCCCAGTACCGCAAGATCGCGCAGCATTTCCATCAGAATCCGGCTGAGTTCGCTGATGCCTTTGCACGTGCCTGGTTCAAGCTGACGCACCGTGACATGGGGCCAAAGGCACGCTACCTGGGACCGGACGTGCCAGCTGAAGACCTGTTGTGGCAGGACCCTGTGCCAGCAGTCGATCATGCTTTGGTTGATGCTCAGGATATTGCAACGTTGAAAGCCAAGCTGTTGGCATCGGGCTTATCGACAGCCGAACTGGTATCCACCGCCTGGGCCTCGGCCTCCACCTATCGCGACTCCGATAAACGTGGCGGCGCCAACGGGGCGCGCATTCGTTTGGCGCCCCAGAAAGACTGGGAAGCTAACCAGCCGCAGCAGTTGGCCAAGGTACTCAAGGCGCTGGAAGCAGTGCAAGCGGACTTTAACTCAGCCCAATCAGCGGGTAAGAAAGTGTCGCTGGCGGATTTGATCGTGCTTGGCGGAGCTGCAGCGATTGAGCAGGCAGCAGGCGCTGCTGGTCACCACATTGAGGTTCCGTTTGCACCGGGCCGCACTGACGCGACTGAGGAGCAAACAGATGCAGAGTCGTTTGAGCCTCTGAAGCCTGAAGCGGACGGTTTCCGTAATTATCGTCGCGCTCGCTTTACTGTCGCCGATGAGGAAATGCTGGTCGACAAGGCGCAGCTGCTGGGTCTCAGTGCCCCAGAGATGACGGTACTGGTGGGTGGTCTGCGCGTATTAGGCGCGAACCATGGTGCCAAGCAGCACGGAGTGTTTACCGACAGCCCCGGCACCTTGAGCAACGACTTTTTCGTTAACCTGGTGGATATGGATACTACCTGGGTACCCGTTGCTGGCGATGCTGATGTTTTTGAAGGGCGTGACAGTAGCACTGGCGCTATCAAGTGGACGGGGACACGAGTTGATCTGATTTTCGGTTCAAACTCGCAGCTGCGTGCGCTGGCGGAAGCCTATGCTCAGGACGATGCCAGTGAGAAGTTCGTCAGCGATTTCGTTTCAGCGTGGAACAAGGTAATGAACGCTGATCGCTATGACCTGATCTGATTCTCCTCTGTTAGTAAGCAGTAACCCTCGGGCGCCTTTTGGCGCCCGAGGTGTTTTCGGGCTTTGTTTCTGGCTTTGGCCCGTCGCTTGCTCAGCTTGATTCTCAGTACGAGAAATGAGGATGGATAGTTAGCCCGTAGGCTATTCTGAATAGTCTGATTTATGGGTTTTGATAAGCCGGTAGTGTTAATAGAGGCTCTGCCGTCGCAATCACCGTCGCAAACCAGGCAAAAGACCAAGAAAGATGTGCTCCGTGTATATTTTCTGTCACGCCATACCTGTAACCTGCGGCTGCAATTGATACGGCTTGGATATACTAAGATTGTTCCTCTCTATGCTTTAAGGAACTCTGGTCCAGGCTGGTTGGTCCACAAGCGCTGATGGCTGGCCAGGTTTATGTCTGGCTGTGTCGCGGTCAGCTCTTTGAGCGTCAAGCGGAAGATGGTTCAAAATCTTGTCCGCGTTAAATTGCTATATCCACTCGTTTTGTATTGCACGACTATTTGCACTGGAGCATTGATGTCTCACGCCCTGATGGCTTTTTCCTCTCTGTATTTCGCTACTCTGCTGATGCTGCTCGGAAGTGGTTTGTTGAGCACTTATCTGGGTTTGTACCTGTCCGCGCGGGAGGTGAGTGAGATCTGGATTGGCGTGCTGATGACCGGCTACTATGCCGGCTTGGTGCTGGGGGCGTCGGTTGGCCACAGACTGATCGCACGAGTGGGTCATATTCGCGCATTTGTGGCCAGTGCCGGAATCGTTACTGCCTCTGTACTAGGGCATGCGCTCACAGACAACGTATCAGTCTGGTTGGCTCTGCGGCTGCTGACCGGTATGGCAATGATGTGCCAGTACATGGTGCTGGAGAGCTGGCTAAACGAGCAAGCCGAGTCGCACCAGCGCGGCATGGTGTTTGCCAGCTATATGGTGGTGACCTTCCTTGGGTTGGTGCTGGGGCAGGTGGTATTCACTGTCATGCCTGAACTGCAGATCGAGCATCTGCTGTTTGTAGCCATGTGTTTCTCGCTTTGTCTGGTGCCCGTCGCGGTCACCAAACAGATTCACCCTGCGCCGCTGCATCCCGCACCGCTAAAAGTGAAACTCTTTGTACAGCGCATTCCGCAGGCGTTGACCACGGTTGCAGTATCAGGGCTGATGCTGGGGGCTTTCTACGGTATGGCGCCGGTCTTCGCCAAGACCGAGGGGCTGACCACATCGCAGATTGGTGTTTTTATGGCGGTAACTATTTGCGCAGGCCTTATGGCGCAGTGGCCTGCGGGTTGGTTGTCTGACCGGGTTGACCGTAGTCATCTGATTCAACTGAATGCCATCGTACTTACGGGTGTTGCGCTATTGATGGCGCTTGATTTACTGCCAGGCATGGCCTTGATGGTGCTGACAGCGATCTTTGGTTTTCTGGTTTTTACGCTTTATCCGCTTGCCGTCGCCTTGGCCAATGACCATGTTGAGCCCGATGATCGGGTGCCGTTGTCGGCAATGCTGTTGGTGACCTTTGGCTTGGGTGCCAGCATTGGCCCGTTGTTGAGTTCGGTAATGATGAAGGTATGGGGGCCCGAAATGCTCTACATCTTCATGGCCTGCTGTTCGATGGTACTGGTCTTCAGAGTGCGTGCCGCTACGGTAACGGGTGAGCATCTGGTTGAAGAGGCGCCACTGCACTTTATGCCGGCAGCAGGTAACCTGGCCAGCTCGCCTTTGTCTGCAGCGTTCGACCCCCGCGTTGACGAACAGGCTGTCGCTGATCAGATGCAGGATGACGTCGTAGAAGAAGAGGAAGCCATGAGTGAAGCAGAGGTGGCGGCAGCCGATGCGGATCAGGATGATCATCGCCCCGGCTGATACGGTACTTTCTAAAAGAGATCTTCCTTCTCGATCCGGCGCGCCTCACGTTGCAAGTAGTTTACATAGCGATCTATTTGGCGCTGGGCGAGGGGGGAAGGCTGTTGGAAGTGAATGCCAATCTGTGTTTCGTTGGCGGTTTCTATGAAACTAACGTGGCGAATAACCACGGCCAGTTCAAGTCTTCCTGTCTCTGGTAGATGCAGGTGGCAGGGCGAGAATAGCTCGCCCGGCTGAAGTGATGAGCACTGATCCCCTTCAATACGCGCTTTGCATCCGGTCGCTGAAATATCCATCAAGTAGGTAGTCAGCGTGCGTTGACGTTCTGGGTGATTCAGCTCTAATGGGACATCAGCTGTACGTCGCACGCTCGCACGAAACGCGCCGCGCTTCTGATGATACATTAGTTCTTTAGGCAGTTTGGTTGAGTATGCCGGGGCTTCATCAAATACGATTTGAGTGGCTTGGCCAGCGGCACAGCTCCAGCGCATGTGTATGCCTTCATGCCATGCGTCTATTTTGAATCCTTCGCCCTGGCTGGCATAGCGATCGCCCTCACGGGGAATCATTTCGTCGAGACAAAGGGCGTCGGCATCTGAGTCGACGTTGACGATAAAGCTCTGAAACTTCTGCGCGCGGTCATCAAAGGTGATGATTAGTGGATCGCGAGACTGCATCAGAGTTTTGAGTAAGGCTGTTATCTCAATGGCGGAGCGAACTTCGCGGGGCGGCTGCGGGCCTGCTTCTTGTGATAGTAGGGTAGACACTTCGAGCTCTCGATTTTATTGATTTAGCTGAGATAACTATACAGCAAGCTGGCTGTTTGGTATCAGTCTTAGACCTTTGTGAGGTCGCGGGAGATACCGGTACGACTCCGATTACCCAGCTGGTCATAGACATTTTGTCCGGATTCACCCTGGTTGCGTAATAGGTCTAGCAGGCTGGAAGTGCTGTTTTGACTGTGGCGCACCAAACGCGCGTTGCCGTCGTTAGCTGCTTTGCATTGCCCAAGGCGCTCAATGAAGCCCTGGTAGGCTGCGCTTAGCCCTGCATCGCCCAAGCTGGCGATATGACTTTTCAGCCCGTCGTCAGCAATATGCTGTGCGCTGCAGTAAGCTTTGATGCGGAAGTCGTGATTCGCCAAGGCTTCGATGAGCGGGCGTTTTTCCTGCAGGATTTTTTCAAGTTCGTCCATGTTTTGCTGGACGATTGATTCTCTCTCGCGCTCTGACAGTGCAAGATAATGCTCACAGTCCTGATCAGCCTGTTGAAGGATAGAGCTCAACTCATGCATCGGTATCTCCGTAAGCATGGGCCTGGATCAGATAGCTGCTCAGCTTTCTAAGCTAAGCAGCTTGTCGGCAATCCGCGTACTGTCGACCTGATAGCTGCCGTCAGCAATGGCCTGTTTTATTTGGTTGACCCGCTCACTGTCGACTTCCGGAAGGTCGCGCAAACGTTCTTCGATCGCCTGAAATTGCTGTGCTTGCGGGCTCAGGCTGACAGAGGAACGCTCGGTGCTGGTTTCTTTCGCTGCAGTGGTAGTCGCTGTTTCTGTCGTGTCGAGCGCGGCGTCACGCTTGCCAGCTGTATTGCTTGTCTGGCTGTTACGACTGGCCCCAGAAGGACCATTTGTCGAGTTGAAGTCAATGACCATGATGGTTTCCTCAAACTGTAAAATCTTCTCTAATTGCTTTAACGGCCGCGAGGCTGAAAACTTTAGGGAAAATAAGTGTGAAAAGCATCACTGTTTGGCGTGCTCGGCTCTAACGTGAGTATATCCGAAAATTCCTTGTTCATCACATGTCTACCCTGACTTGCCCCGCCGCGCTCACACGCGCTTTTATTTCACGGTTTGATCGCGTGTTACGCACTCTTATCTGGGCGCCCACCGCACCGTCCTCCATCGCTTCACCTGGCATTTTCACTGACACGCTGCCATTGCTGGCGCTGATCACAACTTTGTCGCCGCGGCGGATAACTTCGTTCTGCGCAATGATAGCGAAGGTGACTATGGTGTCGGGTGCTACTGGTCGGGTCAAGCGCATGCCGATGGCCTGCTCCGGCTCAACCAGATACTTGTCGCGCAGCAAGCTGGTATCTCGTTCCTGTAGTGTCAGATCGCTGGCGCTGAGCACGGTGTCCCTGGAAAGGGGGTGGGCGCTGACGAGCACCTGCTGATAGAGGCTGACCTGGCCCGGAACGAAAAGGCGCCAGGGTGAATCGCTGTTGCAGGTTAGCCTGACGGTCACTCGACCAACGGGAATATTCGGACTTTCCAGTTCTGCGCTAAGCTGTTCTTCAGGGCATAGCGGCAGGCGTAATCGGGCATCAAGCCGATTGAGCTTGATTTCGTAGCGCCCGGGCTGGCCAGTGCGAGCAATATGTTCCTGTACTTCTTGCTCAAGAAACTGATTGGTCGCGTCGATAAGCTGATCAATGAGGGGGGTCGCGAACAGTGGCGAGGAAAAAAATATCGTCAATGCCGCGCACCTGGTGAGAAAACGCATACAATTACCTTTAATAACAAACGATCGGTGCGTGTCATTTTACTGTCGGTTCGATAGCCTTATTGTCGTACTGCATGAAATATGCCGCATTGAGCACAATACGAAAAGGAGCTGCCCATGGCTGGTGTAATGGATTCAGTCAATCAGCGTACACAGCTGGTTGGCCAGAATCGGTTGGAGCTGCTGCTGTTCAGGCTGGCAGGTAATCAGCTGTACGGTGTGAATGTGTTCAAGGTCAAAGAGGTGTTGCAATGCCCTCGCCTGACCATGATGCCGAGGCTGCATCCGGTCGTGCGCGGAGTGGCGCATATTCGCGGCGGAACCTTGCCCATTCTCGATTTGAACCGGGCGACCGGCGGCCCGGGGCTTGATAATCTCGACACCGCGTTTGTTATCATTACCGAGTACAACTATAAGGTGCAGGGGTTTCTGGTTCGCTCAGTCGAACGTATCGTCAATATGAACTGGTCAGAAATTCATCCGCCGCCAAAGGGCACTGGGCGTGATCATTATCTGACAGCAGTGACGCGCGTTGATAATCAGATGGTTGAGATTATTGATGTCGAGAAGGTCTTGGCTGAAGTCGTGCCAACCAACGAAAAAATCTCAGAGGGGGTCATCAGTCAGGAAACCCAGGCGGAAGCTGTCTCGCGCAAGGTGTTGATAGTCGATGACTCCTCTATCGCGCGCAAACAGGTGTCTCGATGTTTGCAGGAAGTGGGGGTAGAGATCATCACGCTCAACGATGGCAGGCAGGCGCTGGACTGGCTTCGCGCGCAAGCCGACCTGGGCGAAGATGTGAGCAAGACGCTACTGATGATGGTCTCGGATATTGAAATGCCCGAGATGGATGGCTACACGCTGACGGCTGAGATTCGCAATGATCCGCGGCTGAAGAACCTGCATGTGATGTTGCACACTTCACTGTCAGGGGTATTCAATCAGGCAATGGTCAAGAAAGTGGGCGCAGATGATTTTCTCGCCAAGTTCAAGCCTGATGATCTGGCTCAGCGCGTTATTGATCGGCTTCATGCTCTGCGCGAGCAGACTGATTAGCCGATGGTGATAACTTTATCGACTACAACAACACAAGGCGGCCCGTGTGACTTTGGCTAATCAGGACTTTCAGGCTTTTCGTGAGTTTTTGGAGAAGGCCTGCGGCATTGTGCTGGGTGATAACAAGCAGTATCTGGTATCAAGCCGGTTGAATCGCTTACTGGAGCAGGAAAAAATTGGCAGCCTGGGGGAGTTGGTAAAGCGTATTCAAAGTCAGCCGCGCAGTAATTTGCGCGAGTTGGTTATTGATGCAATGACGACTAATGAGACTCTCTGGTTTCGCGACGTCTATCCTTTCGAGGTGCTCAAGAAAAAGCTGATTCCGGAGTTTATCAAAAGCAATCCGAACCAGCGCTTGCGTATCTGGTCTGCTGCTTGCTCTTCCGGGCAGGAACCCTACTCGCTGAGCATGTCGATTGACGAGTTCGAGCGGAGCAATGCGGGCCAACTGCGCAGCGGTGCGCAAATTGTCGCGACCGATCTGTCTGGTGGTATTTTGAACGCCGCCAAAAGCGCAGAATACGACAGCCTTTCGGTTGCCAGGGGGCTTTCGCAGGAGCGGCTGGCACGTCATTTTGACCAGTTGGCGCCTGGCCGTTGGGCGCTGAAGCCGGCGTTGCGCAATCGCGTCGAGTTTCGTGCTATCAACCTGCTCGACAGTTATTCGATGCTTGGCAAGTTCGATATTGTGTTCTGCCGTAATGTGCTCATTTACTTCTCGGCTGACGTAAAGAAGGACATCTTGCGGCGTATTCATGCCACGCTGAAACCCGGTGGTTATTTGATGTTGGGCGCCTCTGAGGCTCTCAATGGTTTGCCGGAGCTGTATCAGATGGTCCAGTGTAATCCGGGTATCGTTTACCAGGCACGTTGATCTCTGCTTAAGGTATTGCCGCTGACAATGGCGGCAATACTTTTGCCGCTTTATCTCCCCTCCGATTTATCCTTTGTTGCCGTTTGCCGGTAACTCCTTGCCGCTTTTGCCACTTTTTTTTCGCAA
The DNA here is from genome assembly GCF_003797945.1 of Pseudomonas neustonica. Lineage (GTDB taxonomy): Bacteria > Pseudomonadota > Gammaproteobacteria > Pseudomonadales > Pseudomonadaceae > Halopseudomonas > Halopseudomonas neustonica. Next base: position 99,915 of record NZ_RKKU01000012.1, on the reverse strand, counting down.
CTAGCTGAATTTCCTGGGTTTTTAATTTTGGCACGCTGTTTGCTTTGTTGTTGGCATAGAGGCCTTTTGGCTTTGTGCCAGAACGAGGAAGGTTGCCATGAGTATCAGTTTCGACAACGCATTGGGTGTGCATGAGCAAGCACTCAAGTTCCGCTCCCAGCGGGCTGAGGTGCTGGCTAACAATCTGGCTAATGCGGAAACCCCAAACTACAAAGCGCGTGACCTGGAGTTCAGTGCCGTACTGGCGGCTCAGCAGCCAGGTGGCAGCCAGTCAGTCAGCCTGGCGCAAACCAACTCGGGTCACATTGCCGCCGATAGCCTCATAGACCAAGTGGCTGGGCTGCGGTTTCGCACCCCGCTACAGCCTTCGCTCGACGGCAACACAGTAGATGCAGAGGCAGAGAAGGCCGCTTACGCACAAAATGCGATCGACTTTCAGGCCAGCTTCACCTTCCTCAACAGCAAATTCAAGGGCCTGATGACAGCCCTGCGGGGAGATTAAACCATGTCTCTTGATAAAGTTTTTGATATCGCCGGCTCTGGTATGAGTGCGCAGTCGCTGCGGCTTAACACCGTGGCCAGCAATATTGCCAACGCCGAGACGGTTTCGAGCAGCATTGATCAAACCTACCGTGCGCGTAACCCGGTTTTTGCAACCATCTTCAGTGCTGAGCAGGGCGCTGGCGCCTCCTTGTTTAGTGATCAGCAGCAAGTTGGCGAAGGTGTTCAGGTTTTAGGTGTTGTTGAGTCCGACGCGGAGTTAGAACCGCGCTATGAGCCCGATCATCCCATGGCGAATGAAGATGGGTATGTGTTTTATCCCAACGTAAATGTGGTTGAAGAAATGGCCAACATGATGTCTGCCTCCCGGTCCTACCAGACCAATGTGGAAGTCATGAATACCGCCAAAACCATGTTGCAACGCGTCCTGACCCTGGGCCAGTAAACGGAGACATACCGACATGAGTGTCAGCAATAATGTGGCAGTGGGCAACAGTGTATTGGACCAGTACAAGTTCGATACAGATCGTGAGCCTAAGAGCGACGAGCTGGGCAAGGATCAGTTTCTCGAGTTGTTGGTTGCGCAGATGAACAATCAGGACCCCCTTTCCCCGCAGGAAAACGGTGAGTTTATTGCCCAGCTGGCGCAATTCAGTACGGTCGAAGGCATCGAGAATATGAACACCTCGATGGAGGCTTTGCTCAGTGGTTATCAGTCTTCACAGGCGTTACAGGCATCTTCTCTAGTGGGTCGTACCGTGATTGTGCCGTCTGATCAGGCGATTGTGGATACGGCTACAGGGGTCGAAGGTCAGTTCGCTCTGCCGGAAGACAGTGGCGCAGTATCTATCAAGGTGCTCGACAGCGCCGGTAGCCTGGTGAATACCATCAACATGGGTGATCTCAAAGCCGGGATGCATGATTTCAAATGGGATGGCAAGGATGGTAGCGGCAATGTCTTGCCGCCAGGTGCCTATACCTTTGAAGCGACCGCAGCGGTTGGTGGTACAACCAAGCAGTTGGCTACGCTGTTGCCGGCCAACGTGGATAGTGTATCGCTGGGGGCTGGCAATAATGGTGAGTTACTACTCAATGTGGCTGGCCTGGGCAGTATCAGTTTATCCAACGTTTACTCGATTAAATAACAGTCGTCCGCATCAGGCTGAGGAGAAATATTATGTCTTTTAATATCGGTTTGAGTGGTATCCGGGCGGCAGCTTCCGATCTGAATATCACAGGTAATAATATTGCGAACGCCGGTACCGTCGGCTTCAAAAGCTCGCGTGCCGAGTTTGCTGATGTCTATGCCGCCTCGGTTTTGGGTACTGGCAGCAACGCCCAAGGCAGTGGCGTGAGGTTGCAGAATACGGCGCAGTTGTTTACCCAGGGCAACATCGGTTTTACCGAGAACAGCTTGGACATGGCCATCAACGGTAACGGGTTCTTCGTTACCAGCAAGGATGGTGCGCTGTCTTATACTCGCGCTGGCTATTTTGGCACTGATAGCGACGGTAATATCGTCAATAACGCAGGTGAGCGCTTGCAGGGGTTTGCGGTCAACGCGGTATCCGGTCAGATCGATCAAGGCATTCAGACGGATCTTCGTGTTGATACGCGTTCAGCTGATCCGAATGCCACTACATCTATCAGCTCGACGCTGAATCTGAATTCTACACAGACCCGGCCCCCGGTCTACTCGCAAGGCTATGATACTGCCTATGCGGCTTCAATCGCTGGCGCCGTCGATCCTGCCAACCCGACGCCGGCTGAAATCGTGGCGGCCGAGACCGCAGGTCTGGCGGCGGCGCGAGCTACCTTTGATCCGACTAACTCGGCGTCTTACAACAGCTCTACGTCGGTGAAGATTTACGATAGCCTGGGTAACGATCACGTATTGACGAAGTACTTCGTGAAAAATGACGCGAACAGCTGGGATATGTACGTCCTGGTAGACGGTCGTGACCTGCAAAGCGGTACGCCTGCTACCGATCCAGCTTTTGATCCGACGGCAACCACGCGTTATGACGTGGACTTTAACAGCGTGGGTGAGCTGGTTAGTCCTCAGCCATACAACATAACCGGCTGGCAGCCGCTGGATAGTGAGGGGCAGCCAACGGGGGCCGAATCTCCGGTAGCGAATCTCGACCTGAATCTCACTGGCTCCACGCAATATTCATCCAGCTTCGCGGTGACCGCAGTATCGCAGGATGGCTTCACTACGGGTGAGCTGGCTGGCCTGGGTATCGATAAGTCCGGCTTGCTGGTGGCGCGCTATACCAACGGGCAAACTCGGGTTCAGGGGCAGGTGGTGCTTGCTACCTTTGCCAACCAGCAGGGCTTGAGCCCCTTGGGTAATACGGCTTGGTCGCAGTCATTCGAGTCGGGCGAGCCGGTAATAGGAGCGCCTACTACGGGGACATTGGGCAGTATTCAGTCCGGTGCGCTGGAGCAGTCGAACGTTGACATTTCCGAGCAGTTGATCAATTTAATCGTGGCGCAGCGCAACTATCAAGCTAATGCCAAAACCATTCAGACTGAAGATGCGGTGACCCAGACCATTATCAACCTGAGGTAAGTCGTCAGCGTATAAAACGGCGATCTCAGCGGCAATACCGGCAAATAGGCGTGCCGGTATTGCCGCTTTTTTTTGTCCTTTATTTTTTAAGTCTATGATTTTTATTGCTTAAATAGTAAATGTGGGTTGATGGCATGGTCTGTGCTTTATCTTCTGTATCAAGAGCAAAAGCGGCAATTCTTTGTCGCGTCAGTTGATGCGGGAGAAAGGACATGGACAAATCGCTATACATATCCATGACGGGGGCAAGCCAAAACGCGTTAGCGCAACGTTCGCACGCCAACAACCTGGCAAACCTCACCACCACCGGGTTTCGCAAGGACTTTGAACAAGCGCGCTCCATGCCGGTTTTTGGCGATGGGTTTGCTACCCGCGCCTATGCAATGACTGAGCGTCCTGGCACCGACTATTCCGCCGGAAGCATGCAAGAGACAGGTCGCGAGTTGGATGTTGCCGTCCAGGGCGAAGGTTGGATAGCAGTGCAGGCTCCAGATGGCACAGAAGCTTACACGCGTGCTGGCAACCTCAAGATTGATGCTTTTGGGATTCTGCGTACCTCTGGTGGCCTGCCAGTGCTGGGTAACGGTGGCCCCATTGCGATCCCGCCAGCAGAAAAGATCGAGGTTGGCTCGGACGGCACCATCAGCATCCGTGCCCTGGGTGAAGCACCCACGGTCATGGCAGAAGTAGATCGCATCAAACTGGTTAATCCTGATCCTGCCAGCCTGCGTAAGGCGGAAGACGGCCTGATGCGCGCTGATGGCGGCCTCGAGCAACCGGCCGACGGGGCTGTGCAGGTTGCGACCGGTTTTCTGGAAGGCAGCAATGTCAATGCGGTTGAAGAGATGACCTCGATGTTGACGCTCGCACGGCAGTTTGAGCTGCACATCAAGATGATGCGCACCGCTGACGAGAACGCTCAGGCGTCAGATCGCGTCCTGCAAATCAGTTAACGTTTAATAGCAGTGTCAGTTAACTGACACGCGAGGAGAGACACCATGCTCGCAGCACTTTGGGTCAGCAAAACCGGTTTGTCCGCTCAGGACACCATGCTCACCACTATTTCCAACAACCTGGCTAACGTATCAACTACGGGTTTCAAGCGTGATCGGCCGGAGTTTGAAGATCTGCTGTATCAGGTCAAGCGCCAGCCTGGCGGCCAGAGTACTCAAGACACGCAATTGCCTTCAGGTTTGCAGTTGGGTACGGGTGTACGGGTGGTGGGTACCCAGAAGATATTTACCGAGGGCACGCTGCAGACCACTGAGCAGCCACTGGATATGGCGGTCAATGGCCGCGGGTTCTTTCAGATCCTGATGCCCGACGGCAACATTGGCTATACCCGTGACGGTAGTTTTCATCTCGACGCCGATGGTCAGATTGTTACGTCCAATGGTTTCCCGCTTGAGCCTGGCATTGTGCTGCCAGATGACGTCCAGACACTGACCATAGGTGAAGACGGCACCGTCAGCATTTCGGTATTTGGCAATCCCGGCATTCAGCAGATTGGCAATATTCAGACCTCGGATTTCATCAACCCGGCGGGGCTGCAGTCGATTGGTAATAACCTGTTTTTGGAAACCGCCGCCAGCGGCGCGCCGCAGAACGGCAATCCGGGCGATAACGGTCTGGGTACTGTTCTGCAGAACACCCTTGAGAACTCCAACGTCAGTGTGGTTGAAGAGCTGGTCAACATGATCACCACTCAACGCGCGTACGAGATGAACTCCAAGGTTATTTCCACCGCAGACCAAATGCTGCAGTACATCAGTCAGAATCTCTGACGGGAGCTTAGTGTCATGAACTTCTTGCGTAACGCGTTGGTGCTTTTTGGCTTGGTGAGCCTGGTTGGCTGCATGCAGATGCCGCCAACCCGGGACGACCCGGCTTATGCCCCGGTTTTGCCGCGCACACCCTTGCCGCAGGAGTTGAACAACGGCGCTATTTACCAGCCCGGCTTCGAGATGAGTCTGTACAACGACCGTAAAGCGCATCGCGTCGGCGACATTATCACCATCACGCTGAGTGAGCAGACGGCCGCGCAGAAGAAGGCTGAGAACGAAATCGATAAAGAAAGCAACGTGTCCATTGGTAACCCAACCCTGTTAGGCAATACGGTTGGGTTCAAGGGCCTGGATCTGGGGGTGAGTGTTTCCGGTAATCGTGGCTTTGATGGTTCCGCCGACGCCAACCAGAGCAATAGCCTGACGGGCTCCATAACCGTAACTGTGGCTGAAGTGCTGCCTAACGGCATTCTGGCGGTACGTGGTGAAAAATGGATAACGCTGAACCAGGGCGATGAGCTGATACGTATTTCCGGTCTGGTGCGCGCGGATGATATTGGGCCGGATAACACCGTGCTGTCGACTCGGGTCGCCGATGCGCGCATTACCTATTCGGGTAACGGCGCTTTTGCCAATGCCAGTCAGCCGGGTTGGTTGAACCAGTTCTTCCTCAGCCCGCTGTGGCCTTTCTGACAGGAGAGACAAGATGCGCTTTTTATCGCTCTGCCTATGTCTGTTGTTGGCCAGTCCGCTGGTACAGGCTGATCGCCTGAAGGATATCGGCAGTATTGCCGGGGTCCGCAGTAACCAACTGATTGGCTACGGCCTGGTGGTTGGCCTGGACGGCTCGGGTGACCAGACCAGCCAGACTCCCTTTACCGTACAGACCTTCAATAACATGTTGGCGCAGTTTGGTATTACGGTACCGCCGGGTACTCGAATCCAGATGAAAAACGTGGCTGCTGTAGCGATTCATGCTGATCTGCCTGCCTTTTCGCGGCCGGGGCAGACCATCGACATCACAGTCTCTTCGATTGGTAATGCCAAGAGTCTTCGTGGCGGCAGCCTGTTGATGACGCCGCTCAAGGGTATTGATGGGCAGGTCTATGCTATTGCGCAAGGCAACCTGGTGGTGGGTGGCTTTGGCGCAGAAGGTGCGGACGGCTCGCGCATCACGGTAAACGTGCCCAGCGTGGGCCGTATTCCCAACGGTGCCAGCGTCGAGCGCGCGGTTGCCAGCCCCTTTAATTCCGGTGATCACTTGACCTTTAACCTGAATCGTCCGGACTTCACTACCGCCAAACGGGTGGTAGATGAGATCAACAGGACTTTCGGCCCTGACGTGGCGCAAGCCTTGGATGGCGGCAGTATTCGGGTGCGTGCGCCTATTGATCCCAATCAGCGCGTGGATTATCTGGCTATGGTTGAGAATCTGCGGATTGAGCAGGGTAACGCCGCGGCCAAGGTCATCATCAATTCGCGTACCGGCACCATCGTTATTGGTCAGGATGTGCGTGTGCAGCCAGCCGCGGTAACCCACGGCAGCCTTACTGTCACCATCAGTGAGAACGCGCAGGTGAGCCAGCCCGATGGCGTGCTGGCTGGTGGTCAGACCGTGATTGCACCCAGCTCGCAGATCAACATTGATCAGGGTGATAGCCGCATGTTTGTCTTCAATCCAGGTGTATCGCTGGACGAAATTGTACGTGCGGTAAATCAGGTAGGCGCGGCTCCTGGTGACCTGATGGCTATTTTGGAAGCACTCAAGCAGGCCGGCGCCTTGAACGCCGATCTGGTTATCATCTGAGTCGGGAGGCCAGCATGAGCATCAACAACAGCAGTCTCAACTACACCGACCTGAACAGTGTTAGTCAGCTGAAGTCAGGACCCAAGGCCAATAGCCCGGAGAATATCCGCAAGGTGGCTGAACAGTTCGAGTCGTTGTTTGTGAACATGATGGTCAAAAGCATGCGTGATGCCAATGCGGTTTTTGCTGAAGGCAACCCATTGAATACCCCGCAGACCCGGCATTATCAGGATATGTACGATAACCAGCTGTCGATTCACTTGGCGGAAAGCAAGGGCTTGGGGATGACCGATACCCTGATGCGTCAGTTGTCGCCGCAAGGCAGTACGACAGCCGCGTCTGCCAATGCTGGCAAACAGGCAGTAGAAGGGCTTGATCAGTCAGCTTTGCTGGCGCGTCGCCGACTGGCGATCTCATCCAACTATAGCGATTGGGCACAGCGTCACGCCCAGCAGAGCGCCATAGGTGCGCCTGACAGCAGTGAAAGCAAAGATAGTTCAAGCGTGGTGCAAAACTGGCAGCCGCTGCGCGCCCTGCAGGCGGCCGCTCGCAACGCTGAGAGCCCGTCCAGCGCACAGATGGTGAATAGCGATAGCGCTGCACGTACGCGCTTTGCCAATGCCGATGAGTTTGTTGAAACCATGCTGCCGATGGCTGAAAAAGCCGCTGCCAGGCTCGGTGTCGATCCACATTACCTGGTGGCCCAGGCCGCTCTGGAAACGGGTTGGGGCAAGTCAGTGATAAAAGGGAGCGATGGTGCCAGCAGCCACAATTTATTCGGTATCAAGTCGCATGGCGGTTGGCAGGGCGATTCTGCGCAGGTGATGACGACTGAGTTTCGCAACGGGGTAGCGGGTAAAGAGCGCGCCGCGTTCCGCAGTTATGATTCCTGGGAGCAGAGCTTTGAAGATTACGTCAGCTTCCTGGAAACCAACGGCCGCTACCAGCAGGCTCTGGGCAGCACCGCCAACCCGGATTCCTTCTTCCGTGAACTGCAGCAGGCCGGTTATGCCACTGATCCGCAGTATGCCAGCAAGGTCTCGCAGATTGCTCGCAAGTTGATCAGTGAAAGTGACACTCGTGTAGCGAACAACACAGCAGCGCCGGATAGCGCTGAGGGCAGGGCATAATGGCTGACCTTTTTGGTATTGGTCTCAGCGGGCTCAAGTCGGCTCAGACACAGCTGTCGGTCACCGGCCAAAACATCAGTAACGTCAACACCCCTGGCTATAGCCGCCAGACTGCGGTGCAGTCAACGCAGCTACCCACATTCACCGGCGCTGGTTACATCGGTAACGGTAGTAAAGTGGTGGATGTTGATCGCATCTATAATCAGTTTCTAACTAATCAGGTACGCTCCAGCACCTCCAGCAACGCTGAAGTCAAAGCCTTTCAGTCGCAAATGGAGCAGCTTAATACGCTGGTCTCCAGCAGCGCGACCGGTATCACCCCAGGCCTGCAGAATTACTTTGATGCGCTGCAGACGGCGATCGAAGACCCGTCCAATCTGCCCGCACGCCAACTCTTTCTGTCCGAGGCTGAGGGACTGGCATCACGTTTTAATACGGTACAGAGCAGTCTGGCGGGGCAGAACCAGTTTATCGGACAGCAGATGAGTACGCTGGCTGATCAGGCGAGCCGCCTGTCGGCTACCATTGCCGAGTTCAATGACAGCATTGCCAAGGCAGCTGCCAACGGTGCTCAGCCTAACGACTTGCTGGACTCACGTGACGAGGCCGTGCGCGAGCTGTCCAAACTTATAGGGATCAGCGTGGTACCACAGGACGATAATCAGATTAACGTCTTTGTTGGGTCCGGTCAGCCCCTGGTGGTGGGTAGTGAGGCTTCAACCCTGTCAGTGCGCAACGGTGCGTCTGACCCTTCACGGGTCGATGTTGTGCTGACCAGTGGTGGCTCGACGCAGGATATTACCTCACTGCTTAGTGGTGGCGAACTGGGGGGGCTGGTGCGCTATCGTCAGGATGTGCTGGATCAGGCGATGAACTCGATTGGTCGATTGTCATTGTCGATTGCTAATGAGTTTAACCAGCAGCAGGGGCAAGGGCTTGACCGCAATGGCAATGCGGGCTCACTGCTGTTCAACGACATTAACAGCGACGCGCTGGTGGATGGGCGCAGCCGTGCGCGGGCTAATAACAGCGACCCGAATGCCAAGCTGGACGTGCTGATCACCGATACTTCGCAGCTTGGCACCTCGGATTACGAGGTGGTTTTTAGTAGCTCGACTGAGTTTACCGTCCGCCGCACCTCTGATAACAAGGTAACCGGCCCCTACGATCTGACCAGTGCGCCGCCGCCAGAGCTGGATGGTATTTCCATTGAGTTGAGCGCCGGTAGCGTAGGTGCTGGCGATCGCTTTTTGCTGACCCCAACCCGTTATGCCGCGGCCAATATAGATGTGGTGATGACGGAACCTCAGGAGCTGGCGTTTGCTGCGCCGGCCAGCAGTGACGCTAATCTGGATAATCGTGGTACTGGTAGTATTACTCAGCCGGTGTTGACTGGTGGGCCTTCACCTATTGATCCTGCTGCGCTGCAGGCCTTGCTGCCGGTTGATCTGAGCTATGACTCGGCAACCGGAGAGCTGACTAGCTCCAGCGGCACACTGACACCGTCTCCGTTGGTTATTACCCCTGGCCAGACGAACGACGTCGAGCTGACCGTGGGCGGCTATACTTTCAGTATGCAAATGAGCGGCAGGCCAAAGGACGGCGACAGTTTTAGTGTCAACTTCAATACGGGTGTCGCCGATAACCGCAACGCGTTGGTGATGTCCGAATTGCAGACGTCCAAAGTGCTGGGCAAAGCCAATGGTGCTGATGGCTTCTCCTTCGTTGATGGTTATGGTGATCTGGTGCAACGTGTGGCCACTTTCACAGCTCAGGCGCGAACGGATGCGGAATCGACCGGTGCTGTGCTGCAACAGGCAACGAATAACCGGGACTCCGTCTCGGCTGTCAGCCTGGACGAAGAAGCAGCAAACCTGATCAAGTTTGAGCAGTACTACAACGCCTCGGCTCAGGTTATTCAAGTTGCGCGGTCTTTGTTCGATACACTGCTCAGCAGTATTCGCTAACGGGTAACAAAATATGCGGATTTCCACCATTCAGCAGTTCAACAGCGGCGTGCGGGGCATTCAGGATAACTATGCCAACGCGTCACGTACGCAGGAACAGATCAGCACCCGTAAACGCATTTTGTCGCCCGCTGATGACCCGGTAGCAACGGTGCGCCTGCTGCAGTTGAGTCAGGAGTCCAATAAGCTGGAGCAGTACAAGGGCAACATGACCGCCGCCAACAATAGTTTGGCGCAGGAAGAGGCTATTCTGAATTCGGTCAACAACGCCCTGCAGCGCGTGCGTGAGATTGCACTGGAAGCCGGTGGTGGTGGGTTGAGCGATGAAGACCGTGGTGCACTCGCGACTGAGCTTGAGCAGCGTGAAGAGGAGTTGCTGGATCTGTTCAACAGCCGCAACGCCCGCGGCGAATACCTGTTTGGTGGCTATCAGAGTAACGAAGCCCCTTTCATCAAGAACCCTGATGGCAGCTATAGTTATCAAGGTGACGAAGGTCAGCGCTCGGTCCAGATCGCCGGGTCAAAAACGGTAGCCTTGAATGATAACGGCAAAGATTTGTTCGTTGATGTGGGTAACGTTAACCGGGTACTGACTGCCGCCGATGCGGCCAATACCGGTACCGCGCGTATCTCGCTTGGCGTGGTTGAGAACAAGAACGACTACGATCAGAATTTTTATCCGCAGGGCAGTGTGGGTATCGTTATAGGCGCTACCGCCGATACCTACGAAATAGTCGATAGCGGCGGTACCCCCCTGGTGCCTCCGGTGACCGGTGCGCTTGAAGAAAACGATGACGGTGGTTACAACATTCGTTATGCCGGTGTTTCCGTCGTTTTGGATGGTGCACCGGCGGCGGGCGACAGCTTCACCATCACCACCGGGGACAGTACCGCTACCAGTGATAAGCGTGAAACGCGCGGCATTCTGGAAACCATTGCGAACCTGCGTGAGACGCTGGAAACGCCGACGACCAGCAGTGAAGACAAGTTGCAGCGCAGGGACGTGATTGCCATCACTCTCGACAACCTCGACAACGCCATGAACAGTGTATTGCAGGTGCAGACCACCATAGGCGCGCGAATGAACGTGATTGAGTCGACGCAGCTGCAAAACGGTGAGCTGTCGCTGATCAATACGTCGGTCACCTCCGAGTTGGAAGACCTGGATTACGCCGAAGCATTGAGCCGTCTCAGTTTGCAAACAATCGTGCTGGAAGCGGCGCAGCAAAGCTTCGTCAAGGTCAGCGGCCTGAGTCTGTTTAACCTCCTGTAGCCCGTTCTGTTGCGTTAGTGCGCAACAGGCGCTGGGCTAACGGCTGCAGCCTTCAACATCGCGATAAAGGCAATCGCAGCCGGAGAAAGCGGGCGTTGCAGACGGGTTACCAGGCCAAAACTGGTGCCGGGCATGAGCTTGGGCCAGTCGAGCAGCACCAGTTCACCCCGCGCCAGCTCTGCTGCCAATGTACTGTGGCTGGCAAAACTCAACGCGTCGCAGTTCATTACCAGTCGTTTGAGAACGTCCAGGTTGTCGCATTCCAGACTGATCAGCGGTGTATCTCGCGGAAAGGTGTCTTGCAGCAATTGCTCAATCACGCCAGGTAGCCGGAAGCTCGCTAACGGGTACTCGGCTAATTGTGCTGGCGTGAGTTGTTTGGCTTGCTTGATTAGCGGGTGGCCCGCGCGACAGAACAACAGGCTTGGCTCCTGCTGCAACGGCTCCACCTGCAGCAATGGGTCGCCCTCGAGTTCGCGAATATCCGCTACAAAAAGCTCGAGTTCTTCGGCCAGCAGTTGGCGCCGCAGTGCAACCCAGTGTTGAATCTCCAGCCTGACTCGCACGCCCGGGTAGCGCTGGTTGAACTGGCCCAGAACGCGTGGCAGCAGATCAGCTGCAGGGAAAGGGCCAGCGCCGATCAGCAGCTCGCCGTCTTCCAGATCATTGAACTGGCGCAAGGCATTCTTCAGTGCCGTGCTACCGGCCAGCAGACGCTTGGCGTGCGCGAGTACCAGTTGCCCCTGCGGTGTCAGCTCCACGCCCTTCCCGCCGCGTTTGATCAGGGCGCAGCCCAGACGGTGCTCCAGCGTCTGGATACTGCGGCTTAATGCTGGCTGACTAAGGCCAATAGCTTCACCGGCGCGGATAAAGCCCTGGTGTTCAACCAGGGCTGCAAAGTGGCGCAGTGACTTTAGGTCCAGCGGAGATTGTTCACTCATCGGCTCGCCAGTGATTCAATGATGGGACAGTCAGGTCGGTCATCGCCATGGCAGCAGTTGGCTAGGTCAGCCAATGTGTTGCGCATGGCCTGCAGGTCAGCAATCTTCTGTTCCAGTTCCTGCAGGTGTTGCTGCGCCAGACGTTTGACCTCGCTGCTGCTACGTGAGCGATCCTGCCATAGCATTAGTAGTTGTGCTATTTGCTCCATACTGAAGCCCATCTCACGTGCGCTATGGATAAAACGCAGGCTGTGCAGATCCGTTTGCGTATATTGGCGGTAGCCGGATTCACTGCGCGCCGGCGCGGGTACCAAGCCGATCTGTTCATAGTGGCGGATCATTCTTGCGCTGAGACCGCTGGCCTTGGCGACTTGACTGATGTTCATGGTTTCTCCGGGGTCCAGCGCTTCAACAGCAGTGCGTTGCTGACCACGCAAACACTACTAGCGGCCATCATCGCACCAGCCAGCATCGGATTCAGCAGGCCTACCGCCGCTAGAGGAATACCGACGCAGTTGTAAACAAACGCCCAGAACAGATTCTGTCTGATTTTACGCCAGCTAGCCCGCGATAACGAAAGCGCTGCAGGAACCAGCAGGGGGTCGCCGCGCATCAGCGTAATGCCAGCGCTGTGCATTGCAACGTCGGTGCCCGTGGCCATAGCCAGGCCGATATCCGCTGCGGCCAGCGCTGGTGCATCGTTGATCCCGTCACCCACCATGGCAACCACACTATGTTTAGCACGCAGACCTTGTACTACCTCTGCTTTTTCATTCGGCAGTACACCGCCCCGAGCCTGCAGTATCCCCAGTTTTTGCGCGACTGAGTCTGCGGCGGCCTGGTTGTCGCCGCTAAGTAGCAGTGTCTTGATGCCTTGGTCGTGAAGGCGGGCAACGGCTGCGGCTGCGCTAGGCTTGATGGTATCGGCAAAGGCTAGCATAGCCACTGCGCGTGGCGGGTTGTCGGCGGCCAGCCAGGAGATTGTCGCACCGGCGGTAGCCTGTTTCTGGACGTCGACGAGCCAAGCCGATAGGTCAATACCCTGGTCGGCCATCATGCGCTCGTTACCAAGCCATAGTTGCGTGCCGTCCACCATTCCTTGAGCGCCTCGTCCCGCGCAGACCTTGAAGCTGCTGGCTGCCGGCGCACTGACTGAATGCGCCTGGGCAAAATCGCATACTGCCTGCGCAAGCGGATGCTCTGCCTGCTGCTGAATAGCTACCGCCCAAGCCAATGCCTGCTCCTGCGTAATATCCTCAAGCAACTGAAAATTGGTGAGAGAGGGCTGGCCCACCGTCAAGGTACCGGTTTTATCGAAAACCACGGTATCAACCTGATGCGCTTGCTCCAAAGCGATGGCATCGCGGATAAGAATGCCGTGCTTTGCTGCCACGCCGGTGCCGACCATAATCGCGGTAGGTGTCGCCAGACCCAGTGCGCAGGGGCAGGCGATAACGAGCACGGCTATGGCATTGAGCAGAGCTTGTTCTGGCCCAATAATCAGACTGCCGATTACCCAGGTGAATAATGCGATCAGCATGACAATAGGTACGAAGATCGAGCTGACGCGGTCTACCATGCGTTGTATCGGCGCTTTGGACGATTGTGCACTCTCTACCAGCCTGACAATCTGGGCCAGCCGCGTCTCTGCGCCTACTGCGCGGGTTTTCAGCAGCAGCAGGCCGTCCTGATTCATGGCGCCCGCGCTAACGCTGTCGCCAGGCTCTTTGCTCACCGGCAGGCTTTCACCCGTCAGCATCGACTCGTCCACATGGCTGGCACCGTCGCTGACTTCGGCATCCACAGGGATGCGTTCGCCGGGTTTGACCACGACCAGGTCATCGACCATTATCTGGTCGAGTGGCACCAGTTGGTCCTCTGCGTTACCGGTGCGCCTGCGAGCAGTGTCGGGGCGCAAGGCGCTAAGCGCGCGTATGGCTTCAAGCGTCTGCCCTTTGGCGCGGCTCTCCAGATACTTGCCAAGCAGAATAAAGCTGACAATGGTTGCGGAGGCTTCGTAGTAGAGCGCCGGATTCTCGCCGGGCGCGGCCTGCAGCAGGTGCCATGTGCTCAAGGCCCAGCCGGCGCTGGTGCCCAGGGCAACCAGCAGGTCCATATTGCCGCTGCGATTACGCAGCGCATGCCAGGCGCCCTTGTAGAAGCGTGCGCCAAAGATGAACTGCACTATCGAGGCAAGCACCAGCTGGAGCCAGGGCGGCAGCATAAAACTGTGATTGCCAAAGAGGGCAGGGATCATCCCTATACCCAAGGGCAGGGTAAAGGCGACAGCCAGTATCAGCCAGGTCCGCTCCTTGCGCAGCTCGCTCGTCTGTTCGCCGTCCTGATGTTTGCCGGCGTCCAGCCACTGGCCGGGATAGCCAGCATTAGCTAGCGCATCCAATACCAACTGTTCATCGGCGCCTTTGAGTAGGGTGATACGGGCTTGCTGACTAGCCAGGTTGACCTCGGCGCTGAGCACGCCCGCAACATTCATCAAAGCCTGTTCTGCACGGCGCACGCAGCTGCCGCAGTTCATACCCTTGAGTTGAAGTTGACGCTCTTCTCGCTTTGCCGGGTAACCCGCCTTGTCCAGTTGAGCACTGACAGAACGCAGCTCCTCGGTGGTGGTGAAGTCGAACCGGGCGCTATTGGCGGCCAGGTTGACTTCCGCTTGCTGAATGCCTGTTGTGCTTGATAGCAGCTGTTCGACGCGGCTGACACAGCTGCCGCAGTTCATGCCGCCCAGTGTCAGGGTAATGGTCTGCATGTGGGTTCTCCAATTCTGCTGATGAACTCAGCATGCACCTTGACACGATGTGAGGGTCAAGCGGCGGCACTAAAAACCCAATTTGGGACCGCCGCTGCCTTCACCCAGTTTCAGGCCGACCTTGAGAATCCAGTCGTTATCCATGGCGGCAACGACCCAACTGTGGCCTTCCCATTGAATATGGTCGCCGACCACCGGGTGGCCGCCAAAGTGACGGCTGAAGAAAGCAGCCAAAGTCAGGTCCTGCATGTCTTGTGGCACATCAAAGCCATAGAATTTGCCGACTTCGCCCAGCTGCGCGTCGCCCTCCAGGATGAAATCACCGAAGAAGTTTCGGCTCTCCAGGTAGCGCGGCGCCTGGGCTTTACTGAACAGCTTGGACAGTGCAGGAAGGTCGCGGGGTCTGCCGACAACGCAGAGCACGTCGTTCAGCGCTAACTGGGTGCTACCGGTCGGATGCAGCAGACGATTACCGCGGAAAAGTGCTGCAATGCGCGTTTCGGTCGGCATAGTGAGGTCGCGCAGGGCGACACCCACACACCAGTTGGCGTTGTCCAATTGATAGATCAGTAGCTCGAAATCACCCTGTATGGCGGTATCCAGACTGGTGCGCTGCAGCGGCTCGGGTTGCGGTGGAATCTCCACCTTGCATAGCCGCGCAACCCAAGGCAATGAGGAGCCTTGCAGCAGCAGAGAAACCAGTACCACGACAAAAGCCAGGTTGAACAATAGCTGTGCCTGCTCCAGCCCGGCCAATAATGGAAAGAGCGCAAGTATGATCGGGACTGCGCCACGCAGCCCAACCCAGGCGATAAACAGGCGTTCTCGCCAGGAAAACACAAAGGGCGCCAGACAGATGAGAACCGCTATCGGCCGAGCAACCAAAATCAGGAAGAGCGCGATCAATACCGCAGGCATCGCGATGATCAGCATTTCGCTGGGCGTGACCAATAGCCCGAGCATCAGGAACATGCCGATTTGGCTGAGCCAGGCCATACCGTCCTGCACCTGCAGAATGTTCTGCAGATTGCGCACGCGCTTGTTACCCAAAATCAGGCCGGTCAAATAGATCGCCAGAAACCCGCTGCCGCCAATTTTGTTGGTGACGGCAAAGACCAGTATGGCGCCGCTGGTAATGAGTAGCGGGTAAAGCCCCACCGGCAAATGTACTCGGTTAACCAGCCACACCAGCAAAAAGCCGCCGCCCAGGCCGCAGAGCGCGCCAATACCGAATTGTTCGATCAGCAAGAGGGCGAAGTTCCAGCTAAAGCTGGTCTGTCCGCTAGACAGCATTTCAACCAGGGTAATGGTCAGGAAGATCGCCATCGGATCGTTGGAGCCGGATTCGATTTCCAGGGTAGCGCCAACGCGTTGCTTGAGGTTCAGGCCTTTGCCCTGAAGCAGGGAAAAGACGGCGGCAGCATCGGTGGAACCCACAATGGCGCCCAGCAGCAAGCCTTGCAGCCAGTGTAGATCCAGCAGCCAGGCAGTGAGCCCGCCGGTCAGGGTGGCGCTAATCAGTACACCAAGACTGGCCAGCGACATCGCCGGCCATAAACCGACGCGGAAGTTCTCCACGCGAGTACGCATGCCGCCATCAAGCAGGATGATGGCCAAGGCAAGGCTGCCGATCAGAAACGCGCTGCTGGTGTCCTCAAAGGCAATACCGCCCAGCCCGTCTTCGCCTGCCAGCATGCCGATCACGAGAAAGATCAGCAGCAGCGGGATGCCCAGCCGGGAAGAGAGTGAGCTAGCGAGTACGCTGAAGCAAAGCAGCAGCGCGCCAATCATAAAGATGGTGTTGATGTAATCCATTTAGCGCTTGCCTGAAAGCCGAATGATAGACACCTCTACTATATAGCCTCCCAGCCTGATGAGTAATAAAAATACTGTATAGTCAACACTTTGCGTGGCAAGAGGTGAGTATGGAAGCAGAATTTTGGCAAACCCGCTGGCAGCGCGGGGAAACAGGCTTTCACAAGAGCAGAATAAATCCGCTGCTCAGTCGTTGGTGGCC
The DNA here is from genome assembly GCF_003797945.1 of Pseudomonas neustonica. Classification (GTDB taxonomy): domain Bacteria; phylum Pseudomonadota; class Gammaproteobacteria; order Pseudomonadales; family Pseudomonadaceae; genus Halopseudomonas; species Halopseudomonas neustonica. The sequence continues at coordinate 83,153 of NZ_RKKU01000012.1, read as the reverse complement.
TGCGTTGCAGGTGCGTCCGAGTGCACGGGTCTGGGTGCCGCTGTGTGGCAAAAGTCTGGACATGCTCTGGCTGCGTGACCAGGGGTATGAGGTCCAGGGGGTGGAGCTTGCTCGCACTGCAATCGAGTCCTTTATCAGTGAACAGAAACTGGCCCTTACATGGCAGCAGCAGGATGAATTTGATGTTGCCATAGGCGCAGGTTTTGAGTTGCTGTGCGGCGACTTCTTCAAGCTCACCGCCGAGCAGATGAAAGACATCACTGCAGTCTATGACCGGGCTGCGTTGATAGCCTTGCCGCCCGATATGCGCCGTGCCTATGTCGCACATACTCGAGCCATATTGCCGCCGGGCTGGCAGATGCTGCTGGTGACCCTCGACTACCCGCAGCAGCAAAGGCCGGGGCCGCCCTTCAGCGTCCCGGACGATGAGGTACACAGTCTGTTTGCGGGCTGCCGCATTGAACTATTTGATGAGCAGGATGTGCTGGCCGATCATGCGGTCTTTGCCGCGCAGGGTATGGATCAGCTAGTTGAGCGGGTATACCGTATTCAAAACTGAAGGCGCTGTTCTTATTTTAACGTCCTTACTGTTCGCGGAGTTGCGATGCTGGCCGCCCTAGCTCTGGTATATAAACTGCTGCCGCTTTACGCAACTGTGGCCTTGGGTTGGGTTGCGGGCCGTTACCTGGATGCCAGCGGCAGGCACATTGCCGGCATCATGATGTACATAGTGACGCCTTCCGTGATTTTTGCCGGGGTGATGAATGCGCCGCTGTCGACTGAGGTGGTCATGCTGCCTTTTTTGACTTTCAGTTTGTGCTCGTTGCTTGGGCTACTGCATTTGTTTGTCGCGCGCCGCTGGTTACATGACGGCAGTGCCAATATGATCCCGTTATCGGTGGGCACTGGTAATACCGGTTATTTTGGTATCCCGGTGGCACTTCTGCTCTTCGGCGAGCAAGGCTTGAGTATCTACATCGTCTGCATGCTGGGTACCACGCTGTTCGAAAACTCGGTCGGATTCTATCTGGCGGCGCGTGGCCGTTTTGGGGTGCGTGACTGCGTGCTCAAGGTTGCTCGTCTGCCTTCGTTGTACGCATTCTTTCTGGCTGTAGCGCTCAACTACAGCAACGTCAGTATTCCCGCAGCTTTTATGCCCCTGTTCGACAACCTGCGGGGTGCTTATAGCGTCCTTGGCATGATGATCATTGGCATGAGCATTCTTAGCTTTCAAGGTTTGGCGGGCAATCCGCGGTTCACGGCGCTGGCGTTCTTTGGCAAGTTTGTCAGTTGGCCACTGGCTGCATTGGTGTTCTGGTTGCTCGACAGTCAGCTATTGCATATCTACGATGCGGCGGTTTATCGCGCAATCCTACTCATCTCGATCACGCCCATTGCGGCCAACACCGTTGTTATCGCCACCCTTCTGGATACGAGTCCACAGCAGGTGGCTGGAACGGCTTTGTTGAGCACCTTGGTCGCGCTGGTCTACATCCCGCTGGTAATCGCACTTGTGTTTCCAATGATCGCATAGTGGTGAGGCGCCATTTTTTTGTAAGCCAAGGGTTTTTATTCTGAAAACGACTAAAAGTCGTTAATGCTTTGGGCATTTTAGTCGATACTTAAAATAGGAAGCCAAGCATTGTGGGTAGGGAGTCTACCTGCGGTTCGCCGCGTTGTGATCTGATGCAAGCCAAGGATATTGGTGTTTTCCGGAGTGCTCTCGGAAGCTATTCACATGCGGTCGTTACAAGCCTCCAAGGAGTAGGTAGGGTCGCATGAGACGTCCCTCGATATCGCTGCCAATAAATAAAGAGTGCACACTCATGATTAGTCTATTTCGCAACTTGGGTTTCCGCTGGAAGCTCACCCTGCCTATTCTGGTTCTAGCCGCCTTATTCGTCGCTTTGGGTTTTTCCGCCATATCGGCGGTAAATAATGTTGAAAGTCGATTGATCAGGGTATCTCAAGAGTTGTTACCACAGAGCTCTACCATTCTCGAAGCAGACCGCGATCTTTACCAGGCTCTTCAGGCCGAACGGGCATTGCTGGCAGGTGTTGATTTCCCCGGTTTGGCCGATGACCAAACCGGTAATATGCAACAGGCCAGTGATCGTATTGCCAAGTACGGCGCTGCCACGGTATCACCCGAAGGCAAGGCCCTGGCTGCGGACTTTGCACGCGCTTTTGACGTCTGGAAGCGTACCTCTCTGGAAAACGTGCGCATGGCCGCTGCCGGTAACGCAGAGCAGGCGAGACAAACCAGCTTTAATCGCGGCTATGAAGAGTTCAGTAAGGCGCGTGGCCTGATCGACCAGATGACCGAGCTGGTCAATGCCGAAGCGGCGCAGGAAAGCATCGAGGCTGAAGAGGATGCCAATGCCAGCCATGCACGGGTGGCCATGGTCCTGGGGGTCGGGGTTGTAGTTTGCGTCTTGATGATCGCTTTCTTTCCGGGGCTGATTATCAATCCGCTGAAGGACCTGTTGCAGCGGATTCGCGATATCGCCGATGGCGAAGGTGATCTTACCAAGCGCGTTGTAGTTCATTCCAAGGATGAGCTGGGCCTGCTTAGCGAGGCCGTTAACGATTTTCTGCAGCAGCTGCAGACGCTTATCCAGCAGGTCGCGGAATCGACTTTGCAGGTTGCTTCTGCATCTGAGGAGATGAGTGCTATTGCCACTGGGCAGGAGCAGTTGGTCAACGAGCAGCATTTGGCGATTGACCAGGTCAGCACCGCCGCGACCGAAATGAGTGCTGCCATTCACGAGGTCGCTGATAACGCGCACAGCACAGCTGATGCTGCCAGTACTGCCGATAAGCAGGGGCACGAAGCGTCCGATATTGTTGGTCAGACCATGAATGATTTGCGTCGTTTGGCCGCTGACGTGGCGGAAGCCGCCGGGGTTATCGATAACCTGGAGCAGGATACCGACAAGATTGGTGGTGTGTTGAGCGTCATTGAAGGCATTGCCGAGCAAACCAACCTGCTGGCGCTGAACGCCGCGATCGAAGCAGCGCGAGCTGGTGAGCAGGGCAGAGGTTTTGCGGTGGTGGCTGACGAAGTGCGAGCTCTGGCCGCAAGGACGCAGGATTCCACTCGCGATATTCAGCAGATGATTCAGAAGCTTCAGGCCGGTGCCGGACAAGCCGTTACTGTTATGCAGCGCGGCGCAGAGTTGGCCGCGCAAAGCGTTGAGCGGGCAACGACGACCGAAAGCTCGCTGGCAGAGACGTCAGCTTCGGTGATGCGGATTAACGATATGGCCGCCCAAATCGCCGCTGCCTGCGAAGAGCAGAGCCAGACAACGGAGGACATCGCACGCAATATCAGTGGTATTCGCGATCTTTCCAACCAGTCCGCGCAGTCTTCGCAGGAGAGCCGTGACGCCAGTAACGCCTTGGCTCGCTTGGCTGCCACACTGCAACAACAGGTTGGTCGCTTTAAAACCTGATATTCGGGTTGTAACTTACGGGTAAGCCGTTACAATAGCGCGGCCTGACATCAGCTCAGGCCGCTATGGTGACCCTGCCGGTCCCCTCGCAATGATTCGCCGTGAACCTGGTCAGGCCCGGAAGGGAGCAGCCACAGCGGTTACATCGTGTGCCGGGGTGTGGCTGGCAGGGTTGCCACCCATATTTACCTCTTGTTTCTTCCCTCTTCTTAAGTCAGCTTCGCCGGCAAACAGATAGTCCGCGTTTGTTTGGGTGCAAAGCCGTGCGCGCCTGCCTGGTTTTGCGGCCAGGCAGGCGCGCTCCGGTCAGACCCTAAAGTGGCTGATCAGTTGTTGCAGGTCGTTGGCCAATCGCGCCAGTTCCTCGCTGGTCGCAGCGCTTTGCTCTGATGCGGTGCTGGTTTGCTGAGCGATATCGTTTACGTTGCTGATGTTGCGGTTGATTTCTTCGGCAACGGACGACTGCTCTTCTGCCGCTGAGGCGATTTGTATATTGATGTCGTTGATGCGCGTTACGGCATCAGTAATTGCCAGCAGGCGGTCACTGGCCAGCCCGACGGCTTCTACGCCACGTCCTGCCTTTTCTCTGCTGCTTTGCATTACGCTGACGGCTTGGTCGGCACCCGCTTGCAGGCGGGTGATCATGCTTTGAATCTCGGTAGTGGATTGCTGTGTGCGCGAAGCAAGTGCACGTACCTCATCAGCTACCACAGCAAAGCCGCGACCCTGCTCGCCGGCGCGCGCAGCCTCAATAGCGGCGTTCAGCGCCAGTAGATTGGTCTGCTCGGCAACACCCTGGATGACGCTCAGTACTGATGTGATGTTGCCGCTTTCTTTTTCCAGGCTCTGGATAACGTCGGCAGCGCGCTCAACTTCTTCGGCCAGGGTTTGGATGGCGTCGATAGTCTGGGTAGCCAGTTTGCGCCCCTGCTGGGCTTCCTGTTCGGCCTGGTGTGATGCTTCTGCTGCTCCTGCCGCGTTTCGAGCCACATCTTGAACGGTAGTGGTCATCTCGTGCATGGCGGTGGCGACTTGAGCTACTTCGTGGGTTTGCTGGCGCACTCCACTGCCGGTTTGCACGCTGATCGCGGAGGTTTCCTCTGCTGCGGTCGCCAGTTGGCTGCTGGAGCCGGCGACTTGGCTGATGGTTTGCTGGAAGCGTTCGGCCATGCGGTCAAAGGCCTGGCTGATGCGGCCAAGCTCGTCCTTGCTGCGATCATTGGTGCGGGCGGTGAGATTCCCCTCTGCGAGCTGATTGCTGGCGTTTTCGAGGCGCGCAACGGCTGCACTGATGCCGGCAATAATGCCCCACGCCAGCAGCGCGAGCACAGTGATCGCCAGCAGAGTAGTGACGGCTGCAAATACCAGATTGTCTCGATAAGCGGTTCTGGCCGATTGGTACTCCTGCTCGGCTATCTGCAGTTGCAGGTCGAGCATTCTGTCGAAGGTACTATCCAGTGCGCGGCTATAAGGTTGCAATGTGCCGAGCAAGTTTTGGTTGGCTTCGGCAAAGCGCTGTTGTTGCAGCTGGGAAACAGTGGGGTCGATACCCTGTATGAGCAAGTTTTCTAGCTGCGGTGCTGCGGTGTCGGCGAGCTGCTTTTCTTCCGCTGTGAGGTAGGTTGCCAGGTAAGCTTTCCAGTCATCCGTTACTCGCTTTCTGGCCGCTGTAACGGAGTTGATATGCTGATCTATCGCATGGTTATGGTTCGCACTAAGCGGTTGTGAGGGGGCGTGCTGTAGCGCGTACAATAGCTCGGATTGTATATGTTGCAGCTCATACTTGATCCGGCCCAGTTGCCCGGTAGGTACCAGACGATCCAGATAGACAGTTTCCAGCGAGTCGGCTGACTTGCTGATGGCTCTCACGGCAGCGACGCTCAGCAGTACCTGCAGCAATACCGCAAAGATAATCAGGCCAACCAGTCTTGTCTTGATGGTCAGGTTATTCAGTTTGTTCATTAATGTAGCAATCCGAAAATACGGGAAGGTGGGATGTCGCAGGCAATGAATATCGGTCTGCAGGCGCATTCGAACGCCTACTGGGTGCTATTCACTGAAATCACTACCATGTGACAGGCCATAAAGGCCTCTTTCCCTCGCATTGTCGCCCCTGCTTGCGATACATTATCCGCCAGCACTCGAACCAATGGAACCGAACCTAGCCAATGAGTTATCAGGTATTAGCCCGCAAGTGGCGCCCCCGTCTATTCCGTGAAATGGTTGGGCAAACGCATGTGTTGCAGGCGCTGATCAACGCGCTGGATAACAACCGGCTGCACCACGCCTATCTGTTTACCGGCACCCGCGGTGTGGGTAAAACCACGATCGCGCGTATTCTTGCCAAATGCCTGAACTGCGAGCGGGGGGTGAGTTCCGAGCCGTGCGGGGAGTGCTCCGCTTGTCGTGAGATTGACGAGGGGCGTTTTGTTGACCTGATTGAGGTCGATGCGGCCAGCCGCACCAAAGTAGAAGATACCCGCGAACTGCTGGACAACGTGCAGTACGCGCCGTCGCGTGGCCGCTTCAAGGTTTACTTGATTGACGAAGTGCACATGCTGTCCAGCCACAGTTTCAATGCCCTGTTGAAGACGCTGGAGGAGCCGCCTGAGCATGTAAAGTTTTTGCTGGCGACGACCGATCCACAGAAGCTGCCGGTTACCATCTTGTCGCGGTGTTTGCAGTTTTCGCTGAAGAATATGCCGCCAGAGAAGGTCGTCGAGCACTTGCGTCATGTGCTTGACGAGGAGACTGTTGGTTTTGATGACGAGTCGCTCTGGTTGCTCGGCCGTGCCGCTGACGGCTCAATGCGCGACGCGCTTAGCCTTACCGACCAGGCCATTGCTTTCGGTAACGGAGCCTTGCAGGTGGCCGAGGTGCGCAGCATGCTTGGTACTATTGACCATGGTCAGGTATTTGGCTTGCTGGAGGCGTTGGTAGCCCATGACGCCCGTGCATTAATGCAGGCTGTCGCCGATCTGGCTGAGCAGGGCGCTGATTTTGCTGGCGTGATGGCGGAGCTTATTTCTACCTTGCAGCGCTTGGCTATTGCTCAGGTGGTGCCCGAGGCAGCAGACAACAGCTTGGGTGACCAAGCTCGCCTGTTGGAGCTGGCCGGGCGCATCAGTGCAGAAGACGTTCAGCTATTTTATCAACTGGGGCTGCATGGCCGTCGCGATTTGCCGCTGGCCCCGGAGCCGCGCGGTGGTTTTGAAATGGCGTTGCTGCGGATGCTGGCGTTTCGTCCAGGCACCCTGGGTGATGGCCCGACGGTCAGCGCGCCAGCCAGTCAGGCCAAAACGCCTGATCCCGCGCCGGAAAAGCCGGTCGGACTCAGCCAGGCCAAGGCTGAGCCCGCAAGCGAGAGGCCAGCAGCCGGTGCTGAGCTATCTCAGGGCTCACCCGACAGCCCAGCCAAAGTCTCCAATGCGTCCGAGCCAGCTGCTAGGGTGACCCCTGAAGTGGCCGGTGAACACGGCGATGCGCAACAGGATGTTGCCCCCGTGGAGGTGGAGCAAGATTCCCGGCCGGTTGACGATCACGCGGACGATGGCTCGCCTGCCGCAGCAGTGCCGACACCACAGCAACCGCTGAACTCGCGTACTCCGGTTAAGCCGCCACCGAATGAACCGCCGGCCGAATGGCTGGAAGCGCCGCCGCAGGATGACGTGCCCGACCGTGAGGACGATGAAGAGCCACTGGATGTTTCTCAATATCTGGGCGACTGGTCAGATGAGCCGGTCATGGCCGTCGAGGACGCTTTAGTTGATAGTGCTGACGAAATCAGCAGTTTGCCTGCGGCGACGGGTGTGGCTGCACACTGGTTGGCATTGTTTGATCAGCTTGGATTGTCCGGTCTGACCCAGAGTATTGCTGCACACTGTGAGCTGGTCGCAAACGAGGGTGGAGCCTGGAAGCTGCACCTTGATCCCGGCCACAGTGCGCTATACAACGAAAATCATCGGTTGCGGCTGCAGCAGGCCATTGGTGCTCAGCAAGGCAGTGATATCCGCCTGGAAGTTGAGGTGCAGGCGCCGCAACAGGAAACGCCGGCGATTGCGGCTGCACGCCGCAAGGCGGCGAGGCAGAAGGCAGCCGAGGCGAGTATTAACGGTGATCCTATGGTCCAACGTCTGTGCAGTGAGTTTTCGGCTGAAATTTGTGAGGGCAGTATCCGCCCCATCGATGCGCCCGTTATTTAATCGTTAGAGGACAGAATCATGATGAAAGGTGGCATGGCAGGCTTGATGAAGCAGGCTCAGCAGATGCAGGAAAAAATGGCCAAGGTGCAGGAAGAGTTGGCTAATGCCGAGGTGACCGGGCAGTCTGGTGCTGGCCTGGTATCCGTGGTGATGACCGGCCGCCATGATGTGCGTCGGGTTAGCATTGATGACAGCCTGATGCAGGAAGAGAAAGAGGTCCTTGAGGACCTGATCGCTGCCGCATTCAATGACGCGGTGCGTAAGCTGGAAAAGGAAAACCAGGAGAAGATGTCCGGTATGACCGCAGGCATGAATTTGCCCGACGGCTTCAAGATGCCGTTCTGAACCAGCTGAAGGCGATACCTAGATGAGTTTTAGCCCCTTGATTCGGCAAATGATCGAAGCGCTTCGCGGCTTGCCGGGTGTAGGCCCGAAAACCGCCCAGCGCATGGCATTGCATTTGTTGGAGCGCGACCGCGCTGCGGCTGCGCATTTATCCAAGGCGCTCGATCAGGCGATTGCCGGTGTGGGCTATTGTCGTCGCTGTCGCACGCTAAGTGAGACTGAGCTCTGCGAGATATGTACAGACGAGAGGCGTGATGCCAGCTTGCTCTGTGTTTTGCAGAGCCCGGCTGATGTGTGGGCAGTTGAGCAGGCCGGTGGCTTCAATGGGCGTTATTTTGTGCTGAAAGGGCACCTGTCTCCTATTGATGGTATGGGGCCGGATGAGATAGGTGTGCCCGCGTTAGTCGATTGTCTGGAAGGTAGCGAGGTGACGGAAGTCATACTGGCAACCAATCCGACCGTGGAAGGCGAGGCGACGGCGCATTATATCGCCAGCTTGCTGCGTCCACGCGGCATCAAGGTGTCGCGTATTGCTCACGGTGTACCGCTGGGTGGTGAGTTGGAATATATCGACGGCGGCACGCTGGCGCATGCGCTGGCAGGCCGCACCCAGGTACTCTGATCTGAGTGCGGCTTGGCAAGGCGTTCAGCCGGCTAGTGTGCCTTGCTGGAAGTCACGCACCGCCTGGTGTATCTCGGCCTCGCTGTTCATCACGAAGGGCCCGTACTGAACCACTGGCTCGCCAATAGGTTTACCGGCGATGATCAGCAGTCGAGCGCCTTGGCCGCCTGCCTTGAGTTCTAGCAGATCCCCTTTATCGAAGCGACCCAGTCGGCCGGCTTTAAGGCCGGCCTGGCGCTCCTCGCCGTGCACCTCGATGTCACCTTCATATACGTAACTCACCAGGTTATGGCTACCAGGCACAGGCAGTATCACCTGTTCGCCGGGTGTCAGGTGAAGGTCTAGATAGAGTGGTTCGGTTGACTTGCCGGTAATAGCCCCCGACATTGCTGCGCCGTTCAGCTCCAGCGCCCCGGCAATTACCTTGAGTGAGCCACCGTTGCCAGTGGCGTATTCGGGGATGGCATCAGCGGGCAGGTCCTGGTAATGAGCCGGCTGCATCTTTTCTGCTGCTGGCAAATTCACCCACAACTGAAACCCGCGCATGGTGCCGTGGTCCTGCTGCGGCATCTCGGAGTGAATAATGCCTCGTCCTGCTGTCATCCACTGGACGCCACCGGGCTCAAGCAGTCCCCGATTACCCATGTGGTCTTCGTGCAGCATTCTGCCCTCAAGCATATAGGTGACAGTTTCAAAACCACGGTGGGGATGCGATGGGAAGCCGCCGATATAGTCTTCAGCGCTGTCTGACCCGAACTCGTCGAGCATCAGAAATGGATCAAAGCGTGCACTGTTGCTGCCGCCGAACACACGGGTAAGTTTGACGCCGTCGCCATCTGACGCAGGTTGGCCGACGATGGCTTCAAGCAGATCTCGTTTCTTGAGCTGGGACATGACGCACCTCCTTGGTTAAGCGATGCGTCATTGTAGTAACAGATAATTCGATTTAATAACGCAATAATTGCGTCATTCGTATCTGTTTTGCTGATCATGCTGCCAGGTCATGCTCCGGCTTTGGCGGCCTCGACATCATGGTCAAGCGCATCGATCAGCCGTTGATAAGCTTGGCAGGCATCAAAACTGCTGTCTGCAGGGTTCTCTTCCTGCAGCTGATTCATGCGGTCGCGCAACTCTTCAGCTTTGTCAGGATTGTTCTTGGTCATGTCATAAATCATTTGAGCTACTACGCCAGCCTTGTCGATGGCTATTTTCGGCGTGCAGACTTCCGGTTCAGGGGCTGTATCAGCAGAGACCTGAGTGGCTGACAGGCAGAATAATCCGGCAAGCAGCAGTGCTGAAAATTGTTTCATCATGACCTCGTATTTGGGTATCCAAGTGTTAATGGTAGCCTTATAGACGCCGAGCTCCAAGCGAGCAAATGAAGCGTTGTTACCCGCGGTGAAGTAAAGAAGGGTATTGCGCTGAGAAAAGGGACGATAAATGCAGCGTTGTAGGGCAGTTTTGGTGGGCTTGCTGGTTTTTTGCTGCGCGCATGTGTCGCAGTCGATCGCAGCGACGCTGAGGGTGGGGTTTGGTGCTAGTAAACCGCCCTATGTCTATGAACATGAGTCACGCGGGCTCGAGTATGATCTGGTTGCGGCTGCGCTGCGTGAGGGCGGTGATGAGTTAAGACCCTATTATGCGCCGGCTGAGCGCCTGCATCGTATGCTTAAGCAAGGTGAGCTGGATGCCATGGCGACTACTGGCAGCGCCAGCGATCTGGGCGCTTTCTATTCTGACAGTTACATCGAGTATCAGAACGTGGTCGTTAGTCTGGCCAGCAGGGATATTGTGCTACAGCGTATAGCGGATCTGGACGCGCTCTCGGTGAGTGCTTTCCAGCGCGCACGCTATATGCTGGGTGCTGAGTATGCTGCCATGGTTGGGCGTAATCCGGCGTACCGCGAAGAACCGCGCCAGATTATCCGTAGCTTGCTGCTCTATGCAGGTCGCGTGGATGCGGTGGTGGCTGATGAGCGGATTTTTAACGCGTTTAATCCGCTCATAGCTGGACAGGTCGATGTAGCGCAGCCGATAACCATTCATCGGCTGTTTGCGCCTACGCCTTACAGCGTTGGTTTTGTTGATAGTGCAGCAAGAGACCGCTTCAATACTGGTTTGGCAGCGCTTCGCGCCAGCGGTGAGTATGCCCGCATCGTGGCGCGCTACGCTGCTCAGTGATGCGGGCGAATACTTCAGTTACGTCCTTTTTGCCATTCACTCTTGAGACTGTTCCAGAAGGTTCTCAGGCTCAGTACCTTGTGGTCTACCGCATCAATAAATTCATCTAGATGCTCGATAAGGTCGTGCTGACTTTCATCGTTGTCCTGGTGATGAGCCAGTTGGTTTTCCAACTGGTTAAGTGATTCACGCAAGGCCTTTATGCGCTCTTCGGTTTCCTGTCGACTGTGTTGACTCATTGGTTCGCTCCTTGCGTTTAAATTTGGCCGATGCCGATCAGTGCGAGTGGTAGCACGAAGAAGGTGCCGCCGATGTAGCCGGCAACATAAAGTTTGTTGCGCTGAGCCAATGTGGCCAGGCCTTCGGCAAGGCGCGGTGGGATCTGGCGTAAAAACGGGATGCCGTAGATAACAGCGATGCCCAGCAGGTTGAAGAACAGGTGAACTAGTGCGATCTGCAAGGCGAGCACCGCGTTGTCGCCGCTTATAGCGGTGGCGGCCAGCAAGGCCGTTACGCAGGTGCCGATGTTGCTGCCTAGGGTAAAAGGGTAAACCTGGCGCATCGAAAAAACGCCGGTGCCGGCTAGTGGGACGATCAGTGAAGTCGTGGTTGAGGACGATTGCACCAACACAGTAATAACGGTGCCGGACGCCATGCCTGAGATCGGCCCGCGACCAACACTGGCGTGCATTATATCCTTGGCGCGCCCCACCATCACCTTGCGTAGCACACGGCCGATAGCTGAGACGACAAACAGAATCATGCCCACGCCGATCAGGATCAAGGCGATACCCTGCCAGACAGATCCTGGTAGCCAGGATACACACAGCTTGAGTAGGTCAATGGCGGGCGCAAGTACGGTTTTCATCAGATTGACGCTACCCATGTCCAGGCTGGCGTCGCTCACCAGGAGTGCGGCGACGACTTCCGAGCTGCGCTGCAATGGGTGAAAAAGCAGCTCGATCGGTAGCAGGATAATCACGGCCAGGATATTGAAAGCGTCGTGCACCGTAGCGGCAGAAAAGGCACGGCGAAACTCCTCACCGTTGCGCACGTGACCCAGTGCAACGATAGTGCTGGTCAGCGAGGTGCCGATGTTGGCGCCCATAATCAGGGGAATGGCAATTTGCACCGGCAGGCCGCCCGCTACCAGGCCAACAATGATCGAGGTTACCGTGCTGGAGCTTTGGATCAGTGCGGTGGCGACCAGCCCGATCATCAGCCCGACAAAGGGGTTGGTGGCGAAGGCGAAAAGCTCTTTGGCATTGGCGCCAGCCGCTGCCTTGAAACCACCGCCGATGGCACCGACGGCCGCCAGCAGTAAATACACCAATACCACCACGGTCAACCAGGAGAGCCATTGGCGGCTGGCGGGCTGGGTAGGTTCTTGTGAAAGCGGTTCCTGCGCAATAGAGGGGGCTTGGCTGCTCATCCAGGGCGTCCTGTTTCAGTGAAGGTTATGCTGGCCTTCTACTGTCTGCCGCGATTGCGGTGAAAACATGACGACGGGATGAATTTGCGATGACAGGGTGCTGTGGCTAGTCCTGTGCGGCCAGGAAGTCCCTCAGCATGTCGGGCGGTACGTCGCGCTTGTGGCTCAGGCTCGCGTCTCCAGTATCGGGGTGGAATACGATCAACAGCTCTTTTCGTTCAAGCTGCTTGCGTACCTGCGCAACGCGTTGCTCAAGACTGTCCTCAAAGCCATTATCGGTGCCGTCACGGGTGACGAAATCTTCGAGCAGGCGTTGCAGGGTTTCGGTTTCGAGCATTTGGTAAGGGATCAGCATGGGGTCGACTTCTCGGATGACTGTAAGTGCAATGGTACACTCGCAGGCCCTTGATTGACCGATTGACCTGCAATGATTACTGATCCGCTATTTTACCTGTACGCCATACCTGCCGTCCTGCTCTATGGCATTGCCAAGGGTGGCTTCGGCGGCAACATAGCCATCCTGTCAGTCCCTCTGATGGCGATGGTCGTGGCGCCGCAGCAGGCCGCAGCGATTCTGTTGCCGATACTCTGTGCCATGGATCTGGTCGCGCTGCGGACCTTTCGGGGCCGCTGGGATAAAACCAACCTGCGTATTATTCTGCCGGCAGCGTTGGTGGGGGTGGCGTTGGGTGCGCTGACTTTTCGCTATCTTAACGATTCCCATATCAAGCTGTTGATCGGCGGCATTGCCTTACTGTTTACGCTGAATATTTTGTTGCGCAGGGGTGTTGCTGACCCGCGTCCAGCCAGTCTTTGGCGTGGCAGTTTCTGGGGCATGATATCCGGCTTTACCAGTTTTGGTATCCATGCTGGTGGCCCACCTATCAACGTTTATATGTTGCCGCAACGCCTGGAAAAAACATTGTTGATGGGCACCATTGCGGTGTTCTTTACCGTAGTCAACTGGGTAAAGGTGCCGGCCTATGTATATCTGGGCCAGTTTTCCACCGAGAATTTGCTGACCTCTCTGGTTTTGCTGCCGCTCGCGCCCATTGGTGTGCGGTTGGGTTTCTGGATGCTGCAGCGTAGCAATGAGCAGTTAATCTATCGTCTTTGCTATATCTTTCTGTTTTTTACCGGTGGCAAACTTTTCTATGAAGGGGTTATCGGCTTGGTTGCTGCCTGATCAGCCGTTTCAGGCTGCTGTACAGGGGTGTGCTCTGGACAGGTTTGGCCAGGTAGTCGTCCATACCTGCCGCCATACCCTCGAGGCGGTGGCTGTCCAGAACATGGGCAGTCAGCGCCACAATAGGTATGCGTCTTAGGTGTTCGCGTTGCTCATGGGCGCGGATACGTCGCGTTGCCTCAAAGCCGTCCAGTACGGGCATCTCACAGTCCATCAGAATCAGGTCATAGCGCTGTGGATCATCCCGGTAGGCGCTTAAGGCCTCGGCGCCGTTGACTGCAATGTCAACGCTATAGCCGACCTTCTCCAGTAAGGTGCGCACGACCAACTGGTTTACCTTGTTATCTTCTGCGATTAAAAGATGCCCACCCGTCTGCTCGGTTGCGCTGTCGCGGCTCTGGATGTTGTTAGCGCCAGCATCGTGATCCAAGGCTTTTACTTGCCGCATCAGTTCGCGCATCTGCGTTGGTAACACGGGCGTGCTGTGAGTGATTAAACCCGGGGGCGCTACAGAGGTTGCGGGCTGAGTATTTGGGCTATGTAGCAAGAGTGTTTTTAGCTGCTGTTGCAGAGCTGAATGCACCAGCCGGTCTAGGGGGGCATCCGCTATCCCTGCAGTGGCCAATACCAGCAGATCATAGCCTGCGATTGCCGGTTGTTGGCTTTGGTCATCCAGGGCGCAGCAGGTGACATTGCAGCCGAGGCGTTCCAGTTGTAAGCGATAGGTAAGTTGCGCTCTGGGTTGCGCTGCGACGAGCAGCACCCGGCTGTCGATGCTGGTTGTTTGCGTTACTTCAGCGGCGGCTTCAGGCAACGCGATAGTGAAATCAAAGCAGGCGCCATTGTCAGGTTCGCTGACCAGGCTGATCTGGCCTCCCATCAGGCCAACCAGTTCTTGGCTGATCGTGAGTCCGAGGCCGCTGCCGCCGTAGCGTCGGGTCGTGCTGCTGTCTGCCTGAGTAAAAGAGCGGAACAGATTTTTCCTGGCCTCGACCGCAACGCCGATGCCGGTGTCGGTCACCCTGAAACGCAGTTGCCAGAGTCCTGTCTGGTCCTTGTCGGGCAAACCGGTCACATCGATCGCTACATGGCCACGTTCGGTAAACTTGACCGCGTTGCCAAGCAGGTTGAGGAGTACCTGCTTGAGCCGGGTCGGATCACCGATCAATTGGCCAGGTACCTCGGGTGCTAGGCTGCAGTAAAGACTCAGGCCTTTGTTCAGGCTTTGCGCGGTAAACAGGCTGGCAGTATCGGATACCAGTTCCTCCGGATCGAAGGCAATTGCTTCCAGCTCGACGTTTCCGGACTCCAGGCGGGCAAAGTCGAGGATATCGTTGATAACCGTGATCAAGGTATTGCCTGATTTGCTGATGGTATCCAGGTAATAACGCTGTGTGCCGTCCAGTCGGGTGTCGCGCAGCAACTGCAGCATGCCCAGTACGCCGTTTAGCGGGGTACGAATTTCGTGGCTCATGCGGGCAAGAAAACGGCTCTGCGCCTGCGTTTCCAGACGTGCCTGCCGTGCTTGCTCGTCAGCCTGGTAGCGCGCTTCCTGTAGTGCCTTGATTCGATCGGCGAGGCCCAGCGAGAGGATGAACATTTCTACGCAGATACCCAGCTTGACCCAGGTCGTACCGTAGGAGGAACCAAAGAACTCATAACCGAGTGAGCCTGCGGTAGACAGCATCAGCGAGCAGAGCAGCAGCACCCAGGCGCAGGTGTAATAGGAACCGTAGCGGAAGCCCGCACGCCACACGCGCAAGCCGCTGAACAGCAGGATGGCAGAGCTGACCAGGACGAACAGGCTTGCTGCTCGGTTATACAGGTCATGACTGATCAGCGGCAGCAGCACCATGCTCAGCAAGACAAGCACTATCTTGGCCTGTAGCAGGCGATCGAGGCGCGGGAAGTGCGCTGCGGTATGCAGGAAGTGCCGACTGAACTGCGTCGCCACGGCGCAGTGCATGAACATCAGGGTATAAATTGACAGCGACTGCACCGTATTACCCGGTGCCACCCATTTCCATAGCACGCCGTCGAACGCGATCATGAACAGCATCATATTGAAGGCATAGATCAGGTACCAGAGGTAGGTTACCTCGCGCAGCGATACCAGCAGGAAGAGGTTGTAGGCAAAGAGGCCAAGCATGATTCCGTAGAACAGCCCCGCAGCCAGAGAGCTGTTTTCCTGCGCCACGGCGTTGGCCGGCCAGGTAGAGGCATATAGCGGAACGACTACGGTGCTGGTGGTTTCAACGCGCAGGTAGAAGGGGTTGTCACCGGGCGCCAGGGTTACCGCCAGCCAGTGATTGCGCACTTCGATAGGTCGCTGCGCTTCGCTGATGTGATCGCCGCTTTGCTGGTGCTGAACGCCATCTGTGCCAAGTTGGTACAGGTCCAGCTGATCGAGCAGGTTGTAGTTGACCTCAACTACCGCATCCAGCGGCAGCTCGTTTGGGTTGCGCAGGGTAAAGCGTAGCCACCAAACCGAATCATTCTTGCCCTGGTTAACATGCTTGCCGTTGGTAGTGCGCCAGTCTTTTGCGGTCGTCTTATGCAACACCTGGTCCAGCGACATGCTGGCGCTGGGGTCCTCAAAGATCTGCAAGTGTGAGACCAGGTTGACCCGCGGAGTCTTGGTGTCCAGGGTCACAGCGGCAAGCTGCGCTGAAATAGGCTCTGTAGGCACAGGCGTGTTGGCTGAACTCGCCCCACAGTGCCAGAGCATCAGAACAAGGAACAGCAGGCTTAAGCGGCGCTCGCGCATCGGTATTCTTACCTGATCAAGCCATCAGCTGATTATTGTCTTTGTGGTGCGATGGCGTTGGCCAAAGGCTAGCACAACCTGGTCAATCTGGTGATAAGCCGTGCGTGCCTTTCTGACTACCGGTTTGCTCGCCACGGATCAGGCGACGTAACAGAAAGCGGTTTGGATGTACCGCTTCTGCCAGGTCCCTTGGCAGTGGTAGCGGTTCGCCGGTGATCCAGGCCGCCACCAGCTCGCCGCTCAGAGGGCAGCTGATCAGACCACGTGAGCCGTGCGCGGCGTTGATATACAAATCTTGATGCCAAGGCGCTGCTGAATCGGGCTGTTGCGAGGCATCCTTGGCCAGTATCGCGTAGCACTGGTTGAACGGGTCGGGGTCGGCGATGGGGCCAACCAGCGGGAGATAATCAGGCGCGGTACAGCGCAGTGCCGCTCGGGCTTGTAGTTCATCGGCCTGTTCGCGATACGGCGCAAAGCTATCGTTGAGTTGTGGCGATAGTGCGGCAAGCAGGTCCAGGTTACTGAGGTTCTCTTCGGCACTGGGCTGGTTGTCCAGCCGATCAAAGCGGAAACTGGCGCCCAGGTGGTGCTGATCCTGTTTGGCGGGTGATATGTAGCCATCTGCACACAGCACCGTTTTCAGGTTGAGGCTATCAGCGGTGGCCGGCAAGTGGGTGATCTGACCGCGAATAGCCTTCAGCGGCAGGTGACCACTTTGCTGGAAGCGAGCGCTTTCATGGGCGCAGCAGATAATGACGACCGGGGCGCTGACCAGCGTGTCGTCAGTCTGATCAATAATGTGCCAGTTGCCGTCTTCACGCTGCAGACGATCTGCACTCGCCAGTGGTTGAATGTCGATCAGCGCATGATGTGCCAGTTGGCGGCATAGCGCTGGTGGGTTGACCCAGCCAGCGCTAGGGAAGAAAAGCCCGGAGGTATTAATCTTTACGCCCGCCAGTTCGCTGGCCTGCGATGCGTTGACGGTATGCAGAAAATCGGCTGCGTAGTCCTGAGCGGCTAACTGTGATTGGCGCTCGGCTTCCTTGGCGTTTTTTGCCAGCTGGAGTACGCCGCAGGCTCGCCAGTTGTGCTCGCCCTCAGGTAGCTCACGTCGCAGTGTACGCAGGCTGTATTGATAACTGCTTTGAATGAAGCGCGACAGTGGCGGGTGATGCGGCGAGAGCTTGGCGTAGAGGATGCCTTGCGGGTTGCCTGACGCCTCCTGCGCTAGTTCTGAGTGACGTTCCAGCAAGGTTACGCGCCAGCCGCGTCGAGCCAACGCGTGAGCGGTGCTGCAGCCGGCGAGGCCACCCCCTATAACCAACGCGTGGCGTTCAGTGCGCTGTGGTGGTTTCGGTCTGGCGAACCAGGGCGGCTGCCATCCGGGCGTAACCTGGCCCCCCAGTTCGCCGCTCAGCATCTCTCGCTTGCGGCCAAACCCCTTGACCTTGCGCATGCTGAAGCCCGCTGCTTGCAGGCCGCGACGCACCTCGCCAACGCAGGTGAAGGTGGCGACCGTGGCATTGGGTGCAGATAGCCGCGCCATCTGCTGGTATAGGGCTGGTTGCCACATATCGGGGTTCTTGGCCGGCGCAAAGCCGTCCAGGAACCAGGCGTCCACGCTGGCATCCAGCTGCGGTAGGGTATCGAACACATCGCCAATCAGCAGTGTCAGGGTTACGCGGCCTCCGGCCAGACCAAAGTGTTGCCAGCCTGGCGCAAGACCGCTGTATTGCGCTAGCAGCTGGTCAGTCCATTCGGCCAGTTCAGGCCAGATGCTCAAGGCTCGACGCATATCCGTCGGTGTTAGCGGGTATTTTTCGGTGCTGACAAAATGCAGGTGTGCGCTCTTGGGGGCAATCTGATCCCAGAGCTGCCAGGCAGCCAGGAAGTTGAGTCCGGTACCAAATCCGGTCTCACCAATACAGAAGCGTGATTCGGCTGGCAGTGAGCCAAAGCGCTGGGCTACTTGGTTGTGTTGCAGGAAAACATGGCGTGTTTCATCCAGGCCAGCATCACGTGAGAAATAGACGTCGGCATATCGGATGGAAAATGGTTGCCCACCCTCTATCCAGTCCAGCTCTGCGTGGTAGGAAGTTGGCTCTGTCACTGTTGCTCCGGAATCAAAAAGTCGGAGCTATTGTAACGCTGACAAGAGCAGACTGCTGCGTTGGCTCAGGCTGATATTCAACTCATATTAGGTAATATCAGCAGCAGCCAGGTAGCAAGAAAGACCAGGGCAACAGTCGACCATTTTGGTTTTATCAGGGTTCTCATGGCGTACGCCTTTTATTGTTATGTGCTGTCAGCGCCTTGTGAGCACTTTGCGATGCGCTCGCCGCGGGTGGCGGCTTTACGCAAGGGCGCGAGACTAATGCATACCCAAAGGGGTTAAGCCTCCCGCCACACGCTATTTATATCATGTGTCTAAGGTGAGTTTAGTGATCTAAATCGCGTCTATTAGACTAATTGGCTACTAGACTCGGCGCGCATGTCGCCAAGCAATATGAAACTGCCATCATTTTGTAATCTAACGCCTGAAGCGCCTACGTGTGTAGGCGCCTAGCTTGCCAATGGATCAACTTAATTGGTCGGTCCGCGCGGCCATGATTAGATCGTTGCGATGCACGCCGCCTAGCCCATGGCTCCACCAGGTAACGGTAACCTGCCCCCACTCGGTTAGCAGGGCAGGGTGATGGTCTTCCTGCTCGGCGAGCGCGCCAACCTGATTGGTAAATGCGAGAGCGGCGCTGAAGTCCTTGAAGGAATAGACCTTTTCAATGCGCTCGACCGAGTCGACCTGCTTAACTACCCAGTCAGGCAGCTGTGCAAGCAGGCTATCGATCTGTTCGCTAAGCAATTTTTTTGCATTGGCTTGGCTGGTATCGAGTGCTTCGGTGCTGAGATCAGACATTGAGTTCTCCTGTTTAATCGAGTGCTGACCAGCATAGCAGCAGGTCAGCGCTTATAACGTGCTCTGCTACATAAGCGTATGATAGCTAGCAGTTCGTTGGACATTCTGAGTTGGGGGCATATGTGATTCGCTTGCGGTGGCTAAGACGGGGCCTTCGGTTTATTGGATGGCGTGCAGACAGCACTAGCCACCGAGAGAAAGCGATATCGGCATTGGGCACCACGGTGTCCCTGTTGCTGATCTATTGGACTACTCATCTTGGCTTTGGTGCCGAGGGTGCGCTTTGGGTTACCGGTTCCATGGGGGCCAGTGCGATTCTGGTGTTTGCCATCCCGCACGGCGCCTTGTCTCAGCCTTGGCCGGTGATCGGTGGTCACGTGCTGTCGGCTATCTTTGCTATTGCCTGTCTGCAATGGTTGCCGGGCACGCCCTTGATGGCTGCGTTGGTGGTAGGCGGCAGTGTGCTGGTGATGATGTATGCACGTTGTTTGCATCCGCCTGGCGGTGCCACGGCCATGATAGTCGTGCTGGGCGGTCCAACGGTGGCCGATGCTGGCTATGGCTTTGTGCTGTATCCGATCCTGCTTGATTGCGTGATCATCGTATGTGCGGCCATGTGTTTCAACAGCCTGTTTGAGAGTCGCCGCTATCCGTTGGCGCTGGTTAAGCATGAGGTTACGCGTCCACCGGGCATCGCACCGGAAGACTTCGAGCACGCGCTCAAGCAAATGAACTCCTTCATGGACATTCAATTCGATGACCTCTTGCGCTTGGTTGAGCTGGCTAACGCTAACGCACAAAGCAAGGGCGTGACTGCAGATGAGCTGACGGAAGGCCATTTCTATAGCAACGGATTACCCGGCAGCAACTGGTCGGTCCGTGAGGTGCTCCAGGTGGTCCGCAGGCCGGGCCGGGCGGGGCGAGTGCGCTACCGCATCGTCAAGGGCCGGGGTGAAGGTGGTAACGGCATCTGCCGCGCCAGTGAGTTCGTGCGCTGGGCTCGCTATAGAGTTGAGGCTGACAAGAACGGCACGGCCTGGCACCGTGTCGAAGTATCCTGATGCTGCAGAACCATAACAGTTTGCCCTGCAACAGAGGGGCAGCTGTCTCTATTCGCTTTGCCGGTCGCGTTTTAAAATAGTGTTTTATTCTCACTTTTATTCGAGTTATCCCCCATGCATGTGTCATCCGGTCGCTGGCTGTACGGTTTTTTATTGACGTTGACCACGACCATGCTCTGGGGCGTACTACCCATCTTGCTAAAGGAAGTGCTGCAGGTCATGGACCCCTATACCGTGACCTGGTATCGGTTTCTTAGCGCCGGTCTGGTGTTGTTCTGCTGGTTGGCGGCAAAACGACGTCTGCCTTCAATCAGGGCGCTGTCGTCACGCAATCGCGGTTTGCTTATCGTCGCGATCGGCGGTTTGGCCTGCAATTACGTGCTCTACGTGATGGCACTGCAACGGCTGACGCCCGGTACCATGCAGTTGATCATTCAGGTGGCGCCGATCATGCTGATGTTCGGCAGTATGCTGGTGTTCCGTGAGCGTTTTGGTATTGGCCAGCTTATAGGTCTGCTGGTGCTGATTCCGGGTTTTGGGCTGTTCTTCAATCAGCGTTTGCTGGAACTGCTGACGCAGATGACGAGCTATACCACGGGAATTCTGATCGCCATTGCCTCGGCGTTCAGCTGGGCTTTGTATGGTTTGGCACAGAAACAGTTGCTGACCATCTGGTCGTCGGTCACCGTGATGATGGTGATCTACCTGGCGTGCTCGGTGCTCTTGTGGCCGCTGGCTTCGCCGCTGGAGGTACTGCAGTTATCCACGCTGCAACGTTGGCTGTTGCTGGGCTGCTGCCTCAATACGCTGGTTGCTTATGGCGCCTTTGCCGAAGCTTTGGCGCACTGGGAAGCCTCGCGGGTCAGCGCGACCGTCGCTACCACACCATTGTTCACTTTTTCCCTGGTCGCGCTGGGTTCGATGCTATGGCCGAGTGTGATCGAGCCTGAGTTGCTTAACTCGCTGGCTTATCTGGGCGCGCTGATGGTGGTGGGAGGCTCTGCGTTGATCGCGTTGGCACCCAGCCTGATTCAGAATCTGCGCAACCGGCGGCTTCGGCGGTTGAGCATTACGCCACCGCCGGCGCCCTGATCACGCTTGGGGCGCGTGGTCACCGAGCATCAATTCGGGCCTGACCGCGGCATCGAACTCGTCTTCACTCAGATAGTTCAATGCCAAGGCGGCCTGCTTGAGCGTAGTGCCCTCGCTATAAGCCTTCTTGGCGATATCGGCAGCCTTGTCGTAACCGATAACGGGGTTCAAGGCGGTAACCAGCATCAGGCTGTTATCCAGATGCTCTCGCATGCGTTCAGCATTCGGCTGCAGGCCTTCAACGCAGTGCTCACGAAAACTGTTACAGGCATCGCTCAGTAGTCGGATTGATTGCAGCAGGTTGTGAATGATGACCGGCTTGAATACGTTCAATTGCAGTTGGCCGTTGCTGGCGGCGATGCTCAGGGTGGTGTCGTTGCCAATTACCTGACACGCGACCATTGATAGCGCCTCGCACTGGGTCGGGTTGACCTTACCCGGCATGATTGAGCTGCCAGGCTCGTTGGCGGGCAAGCGCACTTCGGCAAAACCAGCACGAGGCCCACTGCCGAGCAGGCGCAGATCATTGGCCAGTTTCATCAGGGTTACCGCCAGCTGTTTGCAGGCGCCATGCAGTTGCACCAGGGGTTCATGCCCGGCCAGGGCGGCGAATTTGTTGTCAGCGCTGGTGAACGGCAATCCGGTCAGCACGGCTACTTCACGGGCGAATTCATTGGCGAAGCGTGGCGGAGTATTAAGCCCGGTACCTACTGCAGTGCCGCCCTGGGCCAACGCCAGTACCGCAGGCATGGCTTGCTTGACCGCGTGTATGCCCATGTCGAGCTGGGCGACGAAAGCCGATAGTTCCTGACCAAAGGTGACTGGTGTGGCGTCCATCAAGTGAGTGCGGCCGATTTTGATCAGCTGTGCGTGCCGGTCAGCCTGGGCCTGCAAGGCCTCGCGCAGTGCAGCTGCCGCAGGCAGCAAATGCTCGTGCGCTTGCCGTGCAGCGGCAATGTGCATGGCGCTCGGAAAGGTGTCATTTGAGCTTTGCGACTGGTTGACCTGATCGTTCGGATGAACCGGGTGCTTGCTGCCCAGCGCTTGGCCGGCCATTTCGTTAGCGCGGTTTGCTATCACCTCGTTGGCGTTCATGTTGCTCTGTGTGCCGCTACCGGTCTGCCAAACGGAAAGCGGAAACTGCTGATCCAGCGCGCCGCTGATGACCTCGTCTGCCGCGCGTTCGATCAGGCTGGCCAGCTCTGCATCCAGCTCGCCGAGTTGGCAATTGGTCCGCGCGGCGGCTTTTTTGATGATACCCAGTGCGTGTACTACCGGTAACGGAATGCGTTCTTCGCCGATAGCGAAATGCGCAAGGGAGCGCTGAGTCTGTGCGCCCCAGTAACGCTCGGCGGGAACGTCGATGGGGCCCATACTGTCGGTTTCGGTACGTGTCGGCATAACGGCTTCCCTGAATTGCTTGAATGAATAGATCGGCTGTTGTGTGGTTACCTTGCAGGATAGTCTGCACGTGATACAGCTTGTCGACTATGCAGCTTGGACTCTATCGCGCACGGGTGGTTCGCTGCGCGTACATTTGCATTGGGCTACAATGGCAGCCCGCTTTTCCCCGGAGGTGATCATGGGCACTACCCAACAGGCATTGGAACGGGCGCTGCAGGCGCTGGCGCCAAGCCATCTCGAACTGGTCAATGAGAGTTATATGCACAGCGTACCGCCGGGTTCGGAGTCGCATTTCAAGGCCGTGCTGGTAAGTGAAGAGTTCAGTGGCTTGAATGCGGTCAAGCGCCACCAGGCGGTTTATCGCGCGCTCGGCCCGCTCATGCAGGAGATCCATGCGCTGGCGCTGCACACCTATACATCCGATGAGTGGCAGGCACGCCAACAGGCCCCAGCTTCACCGAATTGCCTGGGTGGAAGTAAGGCGGACCAGTAGCTGGCGACTGGTCGCTGACTGCTGTGGCGGCTTGAGTCTATTCAGGTATCCCGTGTCGTCAGTGGTTCTGTCGGTCGCGGCTCTTTGCTAGAATACCGCGGCGCGAAATAGCGTTCGAGCTGTCTGGATGCCTGAACGCACTATCCAAGGTGCGCCCTTTACGTGGGCGTCAACTGAATAAAAGAGGTAAGCATGTCTGCAATTGTTGTTGTGGCGCTCTACAAGTTCGTCTCGCTGGAAGATTACCAGGCCTTGCGCCAACCGCTGCTCGATACCCTTATGGCCAATGGTGTGAAAGGCACGCTGCTGCTCGCCCGCGAAGGGATCAACGGCACGGTAGCCGGGCCGCGCGACGGTATGGATGCGGTGCTTGCATGGCTGCGCAGTGATTCGCGTTTGAGCGACCTGGACTACAAGGAGTCGCTCTGTGACGAAATGCCCTTCTATCGCACCAAGGTCAAACTGAAAAAAGAGATCGTTACTCTCGGCGTGGACGGTATTTCACCCACCAAGCGCGTGGGGACCTACGTCGAGCCGCAGGATTGGAACGCCTTGATCAGCGACCCGGAAGTACTCTTGATCGACACCCGCAACGATTACGAAGTGTCCATCGGCAGCTTCCAGGGGGCCGTCGACCCTAAAACCAAAACCTTTCGCGAGTTTCCCGAGTACGTCAAGGCACACTACGATCCGACCAAACACAAAAAGGTTGCGATGTTCTGTACCGGCGGTATTCGCTGTGAAAAAGCCTCCAGCTATATGCTGGAAGAAGGTTTTGATGAGGTTTTCCATCTCAAGGGCGGGATTCTCAAGTACTTTGAAGAGGTGCCTGCCGAACAGTCGATGTGGGATGGCGAGTGTTTTGTCTTCGATAACCGCGTGACGGTGCGTCATGACCTGGCACCGGGCTCCTTTGATCAGTGCCATGCCTGCCGCCATCCGGTCTCGGCAGAAGACATGGCATCGGTGCTCTACGAGGAAGGTATCAGTTGTCCGCATTGTTACGACAGCCTGCCCGAAAAGACCCGGCAGCGGGCAATCGAGCGGCAGCGCCAGATTACACTGGCCAAAGTGCGTAATCAGCCGCATCCTATCGGTCAACCACAACACCTGGCATCGCCTAACGCCAAGGCAGACTGACCGCGACGCCAATCGCCGCCTGTGAGGTAATTCATGAGCCAGCGCCTTATCTATGTAATGGACCCCATGTGCTCATGGTGCTGGGGCTTCGCTCCGGTCATTGATGCCATTGCCGAGGCCTACCCTCTGTTGCCATTGCGTCTGGTCGCAGGTGGCTTGCGGGCCAACCACGGCGCGCCACTGGATGAGCATACGCGCGCGGTGCTGGCTGAGCATTGGCAGGCGGTCGCTGAAGATTCAGGCCAGCCAGTGGGTGATCCACAGTCGCTTCCCGGCACCTTCGTTTATGACACCGAACCCGCTTGTCGGGCCCTGGTCGTAGCGCGAGAGTTGGACCAAGCTAAGGTCTGGCCTTTTGTGCGCGCAGTTCAGCAGGCATTTTATATTGATGTTGAGGACGTCACGCACGCTGCTGTGCTGGTGGCATTAGCCGAATCTGTTGGTTATCCGCCAGCTGAATTTGGTGAATTGTTTGATCAGCAGAAGACCCGCGAGATGACCCTGGCCGATGTAGCCTGGGTAGCTGATCTGGGGATGGCGGGTTTGCCGATTTTACTTGCCGAGCGAGAAGGGCAGTTGGCACTCTTGGCTAACGGCTGTCAGCCTGCGGATCAGGTTTTAGGCTTATTGGCGCGTTGGGTCGAGGCAGGGCAAAAGGCGGGTGTGGTTACAGCCTGACTGCGAGCCTTGCTATAGCGTGCTCGCAGTCAGTATCTCAGCGCTTACTTGCGTGGCGAAACCAGTGCGGGTTTGGGCTTTTCTTCCGGCGCATGGAACAGCAGGAAAAGCTGAGTCAGCACGCCAGGAATGTGCTCCATCATGTCTTCGACCATATCCTGGTCTTCTTCAATCTCAATAAACTCAGGCTGATCAGCAAAGAGCCCCGAGCCAACCATCACGGGCAGCAGTAGTTCGCTTACCAGTTCTTCGTCATTGTTGAACCAGGCTTCCTCGCGCAAAAACACGCCTTCCATGAAACCGATACACCAGCTGCGCAAGTCAGAGTAGTCCGGCTCATCGCCGAGGCTCAGTTCGCAGGGCAGCTCCATATCCTCATCGCTGGCCAGTTCACGCGCCAGGCGGATTTTCAGCTCGCGCAGGGTACTGACGATATCGGTCTTCTGCTGATCGTCAGCATAGTTTGGGGTTTCGGCAAACAGCTCAGCCAGCCACTCGTCTTCAGCCACGTCTTCGGGGCTAACCGACAGGGCTGTCAGGTAGCCGCAGGCGGCCATATAGTCCAGCGCTTCATCGTGCAGGTCATCGGCGTCCAGGAATTGCTGTAGTCGCTGGAGTTGATCATTAAATGACATGGGACACCTCTCTATGATTATTCCGGCATTTTACGCATGCCCCCGGACAATTGCCAAAGACGTTATACTCGACGACCCAAAGAGTTGGTCCTGAATTGCATAGGAGTTTCATGCGCGAGCAAGCCCTGCAACAACTTCGCGACGTTTTTGGCTACGGCGAATTCCGTGGTCAACAGGCTGATATCATCGATCAGGTGGCCACCGGTGGCGATGCCTTGGTGCTGATGCCGACGGGTGGCGGCAAGTCTCTGTGCTATCAGCTGCCAGCATTGCTGCGTGATGGCTTGACGATTGTGGTCTCGCCACTTATTGCCTTGATGGAAGATCAGGTCGCCACCCTGACCGAGCTGGGCCTGCGGGCAGCTGCCTTAAATTCTACGTTGAGCGATGATCAGCAGCGCGAGATTGCGCGCCAGATGCGCGCTGGCGAACTTGATTTTCTTTATATGGCGCCGGAACGCTTGCTCAAAGCGCGCACCCTGAACTTTTTACAATCGTTGAATATTGCGTTGTTTGCCATAGATGAAGCCCACTGTGTGTCGCAGTGGGGGCATGACTTCCGCCCGGAATACCTGCAATTGGGGCAATTGAGCGAGCTGTTTCCCGGTGTGCCGCGCATGGCGCTGACCGCAACAGCAGATGAGCGCACCCAGGCCGAAATTGTACAGCGTCTCAAGCTGGAAGACGCCGCGCACTTCATGTCGGGCTTCGACCGACCCAATATTTTTTACCGTATTGTCCCCAAGGATAAGCCGCGTCAGCAGTTGCAACAGTTTTTGCGTGGTCATCGCGGCAATGCGGGCATCGTCTATTGCCTGTCGCGTAAGAAAGTTGAAGATACGGCCGCCTGGTTGAGTGATCAAGGCTGGCCGGCGCTCCCGTATCATGCTGGTTTGCCGCCAGACCTGAGGGCTACGCACCAGAAGCGGTTCCTCAATGAGGAAGGCCTGATCATGGTGGCAACTATTGCTTTTGGTATGGGTATCGATAAATCCAACGTGCGCTTTGTTGCCCACCTGGACTTGCCGAAAAGTATTGAAGCCTATTATCAGGAAACCGGGCGTGGTGGTCGCGATGGCCTGCCGGCCGATGCCTGGATGGCCTATGGGCTGCAGGATGTACTGATGCTCAATCAGATTATGGCCAACTCCGAGGGTGATGAGCGTCACAAGCGCATCGAACGGCATAAGCTGGACGCCATGCTGGCGCTCTGTGAGATGACCAGTTGCCGTCGTCAGGCGTTGTTGGGCTACTTTGGCGAAGAGCTGGCTAAACCCTGCGGTTATTGTGACAACTGTCAGGAGCCCGTCGCTACCTGGGACGGTAGCGAACCGGCACGCATGGCATTGTCCACTGTCTACCGCAGCGGCCAGCGCTACGGGGTTGGGCATCTGGTCGATATCTTGCTGGGCCGCGATAACGAAAAAATCCGCACTTCCGGACATCAACACCTTTCCACGTACGGTATTGGCAAGTCCTTGGCTGAAACAGAATGGCGTTCGGTGTTCCGCCAGCTGATTGCCCGCGCGCTGGTTGAAATCGATCTGGACGGCTTTGGTAGTCTGCGGCTCGCCGATAGTTGCCGCCCCTTGTTACGCGGCGAGGAGACCCTGTTACTGCGTAAGGATGTGACGCGTACTAGTGCGCCGCTTGGCAAGCCCGGCAACAAGGCAGTCATTGCCGACGCTGATCGCGAGCTGTGGGAGGCGCTGCGTGCCAAGCGCAAGCAGCTGGCCGATGCGCATGGCGTACCGCCTTACGTCATCTTTCCCGACAGCACCTTGGTCGATATGCTACGGCAACGTCCGGATACGTTGCAGGATATGGGGCTGGTCAGCGGGATTGGTTCGCACAAGCTGGAGCGTTATGGCGCGGACTTCCTGCAGGTGTTGCAGCAAACGGGGGCGGGTAGCGAGCTGGTTGAGCAGGACGCCAAAGCTCAGGCCCATGAAATCAACGCGCTGGTACTCTCGGGTATGAGTGCAGAGCAGGCCGCGCTGCAGGTAGGCAAGCCATTGAGGCAGGTTTACAGCCAGTTGGCACAGGCGATTGCCACGGGTGATCTGACGCTGGAGCAGGCTATTGATATCGGCCCGGCTCAGCTCGAGCGCATTCAGGATGCCTTTCTCAATCATGACGGTGAAGATTTGCCCGGCGTGCGTACCCTGGCGCGTGAACTGGATGAAGCTATAGACGAAGGGGTGCTGCATTGCATACGCGCCGCGCTGGTGGCAGAGATCAGCGGTTGAGAATGCTCGGGCGCAACCAGTAAATCAGAAGGTTTGCCCGAGCTTCATGTAAAAGGCTTCCTGGCCTTCTTCATTGGCGCCCAGACCAAAAAATAGTGGTCCGAGCAGTGTATCCATTCCCAGTAGCAGGCTGCCGGCACCGAAGTAACCGGTGTCGAAGCCTTCTTCATCGCGGTTGTAGACCCGGCCATATTCCAGACTGGTACCGACGTAGAGTGGTAGGCTGAGAATATCGAAATAGCTGGGGTTTAGCCGGCGGTAGTACACCATCCGTCCTAGTTGATAGTTTTGCCCGGCTAGTCCGTCTTGCCGGTAGCCTGAGAATAAGCCGGGGCCGCCCAGAATGAAGCTGCTTTGCGCCACGTTGACGTCACTGTCTGTGCGACCTATAAAGGCCCCCAGCTGCATACTGTTGAGACCAAAGCCAAACGCCTTGTTGGCTTTGATCTCAAATTGTTGATAGCGTTCATCGGCGCCCAGGTCGGGTTCTGATTGCCGCCAGCTGATGTTGGCTTCGTCGCCGGAGTGAGGGAAGTTCACGTTATCCAGGGTGTCGCGATTGAACTCGATACCGTAAAAGGCCTCTTCAAAGTTAATACTGGGGGATTCCGGGTCACCGACGCGGACTTTGGATTGCCCCCAGTAACGTGACAGGCCAAAGCGCACCTCACCGGTATTGGCTATCTGCCGACCCAGGTTGATGCCGGTACCGTAGCGGCGCTGGCGATAGTCCACCACCGGTATATCGTCCTGAAGCACTTCAACGTTGCGCGACTCACCGTCGACGAAGGGCGCGATAAAGTAACGCGAGCCATAGTCCAGTGGCTGGTAGAACTCGGAGTAGAGGATCTGGTGCGCGCCTACTTGCAGGCGTGTCAGCCACTCCGCGCCCAGCGGGTTGAGGCCGTTAACGCGGAAGCTGGCACCGATGTTGTATTGGCTGCCACCTTCAAAGTCATCGACCAGATTCAGACCCAGGCGCAAGTAGTCCGTGCCTGTGCGGCGTCCGGCCGTGTGGATAAGCAACGTATTGTGACCATCCTCGTGCACTACCTCGTAGGTGACGCGACTGAAGTAGTCGGTACCGTAAACGGTGCCCATGTCGGTCTGCAAGCGAGCGAGATTAAGCGGCTCGCCGACTTCTTGCCGGATCATGGCGAGTACCACTTCGTCAGCAACCTTGCCGCTGTTGTCGACTTCTATAGCATCAATGATTGCCTGGCGCTGGGGGCGAGCACTGGCAAGATTGCCGCCGCTAACCGGTTCTCCCGGGTTGATGAAAGACAGCGCCTGATGAGAGGTGCGCAGGCTGGCGGCACCAGCCTCTATCGCCTCGGCACTGCGTTCAAAGCTGTTAAAGCCCATATCACCCAGTTGTGGCTGTAGCAACAGATCCTGCGGTCCCAGGGTGGCCAATTGTTTCTCGGAGTTGGCGCGGGTCAGCAAGGTGGTGGTTTGATCCATGATGTCCAATACGCTTTTCAGCTCTTGCGTGGACTTCAATGGGGTGCCGATATCAACCACGATAACGCGGTCAACGCCCATGGCACGGGCGACATCAATGGGCAGGTTCTTGGATAACACGCCATCGACCAGTAGGCGGCCATCGACTTCTACCGGTGAGAAAAAGCCGGGTAGTGCCAGGCTGGCGCGAATGGCCAGGGGCAGGTGCCCATGATCAAAAATAACGGCTTCGCCGCTGGCGATATCCGTTGCTACCGCACGGAAAGGGATAGGTAGTCGGTTGAAATCGTCAATTTCGTTGGTATGCACCAACAGGCTTTCCAGTTGCAAGCCCAGGTTTTGTCCTTGCAGCAGGCCGAGAGGAAAGCTGAGCTTGCCGTGATCGAAACTCAGACGCTGTTTGACCAGAAAGTCGCGATCATCCTGCTTACGTCGGAAGGGTATGTCTTCGCGCAATGGCGCGTCGGCGAGGGTGTTCTGCCAATCCAGGTCAAGCGCTATCTTCTCCAGCTCTTCAGCACTGTAGCCCGCAGCGTAGAGACCGCCGATGACCGCACCCATGCTGGTGCCGGCGATCGCGTCAATCGGGATATTCATCGCCTCAAGCTGCTTGAGAACGCCGATGTGCGCGAGCCCACGTGCCCCGCCGCCAGATAGAACCAAGCCCGTACGCAAGGGTTCGGCGCAAGCCCAACTCGAGAGGGTGAGCAACAGTAGCAGTAGAGCCCGTTTCAGCATGCTTGGCTTCCAGACGACAGATAGCGTTATTAAAAGCGGCCATTGTATACGAAGGCCAGCCTTTGTGCGGCGCTCAAAGCAAGTTGGGGACTGTCATCGCAGAGACGTATTAGTGTCACAAACCAGTCACGCCCACTGCGTAGCCTGACAGCATCTTCCAAAGGAGATGGGCGTATGAACAGTGGCGTGTCGTTGCCGACAGAAAAGAAGCAGAAAGTGAAAACCTTGTGGATTTCGGATCTGCACCTGGGTACGCGCGGGTGTCAGGCTGAAAAGCTCGCAACCTTTCTCAAGTCCTATGATTGCGAACATCTTTATCTGGTCGGCGACATCATCGACGGTTGGCGCTTGCGCAAAGGTATTTACTGGCCCCAGTCGCACACCAATGTGATGCGGCGCGTTCTCACGATGAGCAAGCGCGGTACGCGGGTGACCTACGTTACCGGTAACCACGACGAGTTCTTGCGCCGCTATTCGAGCCTGCAGCTGGGCAATATCGAGCTGGTCGACGAGGCGATTCATACGACGGCCGATGGGCGTCAGCTGCTGGTCATACACGGTGATCAGTTTGACGTCATAACCCGCTGCCATCGCTGGTTAGCCTTCCTGGGTGATCATGCCTACGAGTTCAGTCTGGTCCTCAACCGCTGGTATAACCATTGGCGCAGCCGGTTTGGTTATGGCTACTGGTCGCTGTCTGCCTACCTTAAGCAGCGGGTAAAGAAAGCCGTCAACTTCATCAGCGACTTTGAGGATGGGATAGCCCACGAGTGCGTCAAAAGAGGCTATGACGGCGTGGTCTGCGGGCACATTCACCATGCCGAAATTCGCCATGTGAAAGGCATCGAGTACCACAACTGTGGTGATTGGGTGGAGTCCTGCACGGCGTTGATAGAGCACGAAGATGGTCGCATTGAGCTGTATCGCTGGGACGATGCCGTGCTACTGGAGCGCGCGGATGAAGCCGATGCGTTGAAGGCGAGAGCGGCGGCCTGAGCGGTGCCCTGGGGCAGGTGAACTGCCTTCGGGCAGGTTAGACAATGACTTTGTCCTTAAGCTTGCGCGCCGCCTGCTCCAGGGCCGTTACGATCTGATCCTTGTCGTAGTTGCGAATATTGTTGGTATCAAGATACATGGAGAAGCCCGCCATCTCGTGCTCAACAAAGGTCGGCGCAATACCCAGCTCGCGCCGCAGACCAACGACCTGATAGATCTGTACTGGTCGCGAAAAGCCCTTGACGCTGATCTGACCTTTGTCACGGCACATGATGATGTCTTTGATCAGCGAATAGGTTTCGTGCGAAATCAGGATTTCACCAGCGTCGGCGGCGCTTTCGAGCCTGCTTGCCAGGTTCACCTCGCGTCCGATGATGGTGTAATCCATGCGCGTGGCGGCGCCAAAGTTACCGACGGTGCAATAACCCGTGCTCAAGCCCATGCGAATTTCCAGCGGCTTGGTGATACCGCTGCTACGCCACTGTTGACGCAAGACCTTCATGTGCTTGCGCATGGCAATGGCCATGGAGACGGCGGCCTCTGCATCTTGCTTGACGCCACTGCTCTTCGGGTCACCAAAAAACACCATGACGCAGTCGCCAATAAACTTGTCGATGGTGCCACCATGCTGCAACGCAATGCGTGACATCTCCGTCAGGTAGCTGTTCAGCAGGTCGGTCAATGCTTCAGCTTCCAGCTCTTCTGCCAGTTCGGTAAAGCCACGAATGTCAGAGAAAAAGACGGTTAGTTTTTTTCGGCGCGTCTCCAGTTTGACCGTGCGTTTACCGGAGAAAATCGACGCCCACACTTGCGGCGACAGATACTTGGACAGGTTGGCGGCCAGCTTGGCGGTTTTCTCCTGCTCGGCACTGATTACCGCCTGAGCCGCTTCCAGATTTCTGCCTTGGCGATGGACGAAGGCCGCAGTCGTCAGGATACAGAGGCTGGTGCTGAGAATACTGGTTACCGAGACGAGCACGGAGCTGTGCACGTTAAGCTCGGGAGTGAACGCGGCTGCGCAAAGCAGCATGCCAGCAATGGTGAGCAGCCAACTGGCAATGAGATAGGTCGTACCGCCAGCGATCAGGCAAGAGAAGCCAAGTAGTAGTGTGAACATCAGGCTGGGCACAAAGTTAAAGCCCACTAGTGCCACGAACATACCGGTATGCAGTGCGTCCAGCGCGAGCAGAATCAGGCGCCGTGGTACCTGGTTATTGTGCATCAGCCATTTGGGTAGATATTGGGCCAACTGCGGGTAGGCAAGAGCATAGAGGATCGCAGCTAGAACAGTATTGGTATGGCCGTTCTCGACCAGCACGGCAGCAAAGGTCACCGCGACGGACAAATAGGCTATGACCCTGGAGTAGTAGCCTTCCAGTGGCGGTCTAACAGGAGTTATACGGCTTTTTGCAGTCATGATCAGTCGGTTTCCAGGGCCTGGTGAGATATCCGGGCTGGGAAATGCCAGTCGAACCATCTCGCTGGCTGATCATAATATGACTGGGTATCCGGGGGGAACACCAAGGTTGCCCCGCAATCGTGCGATCTGGGGTCTATTGACCATTCGTCAGGCGCGGCGCCAGCCAGTTAAATGCCGTACTTTCCTGTCTGGCGCGCTACTTTGGTGCGTTTTACACCATGGGGTTGATCCGTTGCCGGAGTCAGTCCATGGATTTGTAAATTGAGCGTTTTGGCTTGGCGAATACATTGCGTAGCATCGGCTCGAAAAACGCCAGCGGCTCACTTTCGTAGTCGGCGTCAAACGCGGTTGCGTCATATTTGGCGCAGAATTCGGCCGTGTATTGATACAACGGGTGATCCTTGAACTGGTCGCGCAGGTGACGATCCATGCCCAGGTGGTGAAAGAAATAATAGCCCTGAAAAATACCGTGTTTCTCGACCATCCACAGGTTTTCTTCGCTGACAAAGGGCTTCAGGATGGCCGCAGCGATATCGGGGTGGTTGTAGCTGCCGAGGGTGTCGCCGATGTCGTGTAATAGCGCGCAGACGACGTATTCCTCGTCACGGCCATCGCGGTGTGCGCGTGTGGCCGTTTGTAATGAATGCTGCAGACGGTCAATCGGGAAGCCGCCAAAGTCGCCGTCGAGCAGCATGAGATGGGCAATGATGCGGTCAGGCAACTGCTTGGCGAAAGGGCGGTAATGATCTGAAATGATGCCCCAGTCTTCGGCGGTACCTTCCTGCATCGCGCTAAAGGTTGCACGTTGCTCACCCATGGTTGAGCTCCTCTTATTGTGGTTTTGGATCAGGCTTTGTTGGCATCATAGTTCCACAAGGCGGGACTGACTGTCGCGCTGCTGACATTCGAAGTGTATGCAAGGTTAAAAGCGAATTCGTCCTGTCAGTGCATCACGTAACATGACCCAGTCGCCAAGCAAGCTATAGAGTGGATAGGTAAAGGTGGCGGGCCTGTTGTGTGCAAAAAAGAAGTGACCGACCCACGCAAAGCCGTAGCCCGCAACCGGGATGGCCAGCAGCAGCCACCAAACCTGAGATACCACTACGCAGGCCAGAATAAGTAGTACCAGAGCGCTACCGGCATAATGCAGGCGGCGGCAGATGTCATTCTGATGTTCGCTCAGATAGTAAGGGTAGAACTCAGCGAAGCTGCTCAATCTCTCTTCCGTGCTGTGGTTTTTATGTTGGGACATAGTAACTCCGGATCGGCTGGATTTATTCGCTGCAGGTTGTTCCTGAGGATTGCAATAGTGAGGCGTTGAATTGCCACTATAGTGTAGGCTGTCGCTATAGCCATGGCCTTGTGCGCCAGAACGCTATCTGCGTTTGGCAATTTATCTTGGTGGTAACTTTGTTCTATGATCTGGCGCCAATTAACATCGGTTTCACCGTCAAATTGATCATCCTTGTTGCGAGAAATCATGGGGCACGCTGAACGCACGACATCTGCTGGCTGGGCCAGGGCTATTGTTCAAGCGCTGGAGAACAGTGGCTTGAACGCGGCTGACCTGTTTGCTGATTTAGGCATAGAGGCGGCAGTGCTCAGCGATCCCGATGGGCGTATTCCGCAAGACAGTATGACGCGGTTATGGCGGCGTGCAGTGGAAATCTCAGGTAATCCGGCGATTGGCTTGAATATGGCGCAGACCATGCGCCCTGGCCATTTCAGCGTGGTTGGCTATGCCATGATGTCGAGTAGTACCTTGCTGGAAGGCTTTGGCCGTGTCGTTCGTTATCAGCGCATTCTGGGAGAGTCGGCGGATCTCGTACTTTCGGTCGAACCCGGTTTTTATCGCATCAGCTTTGGCATCCACGGCGATCGTGTACCGGCATGCGCGCAGAGTCGGGACGCGGCCATGGCTTATGCCTTGGCTTTTTGCCGTTGGATGACGGCGCAGCACATTCGCCCGTTACGGGCGACCTTCGATATGCCTGAGCCCGCTAACCTGAAGCCCTACACAGAGCTGTTTGATTGCCCGCTTGAATTTGGCGCCAGCGCGCATAGTCTGGAGCTGGCGCGTGACTTGATGGAGGCGCCGCTAGCCTCAGCCAACCCTATGCTGGCGCAGTTGCATGATCGCTTTGCGGGTGATTATCTGGCGCGTTTTGAAACGGACCCGATAACCCATCAGGCGCGGCAGGTTCTCTGCCGTTTGCTGCCGCAGGGTGAACCAAAGCGTCAGGCGGTGGCGACGGCGATGAAGATGAGTACCCGAACCTTGCAGCGACGGCTGCAGGAAGAAGGAATCAGCTTTCAACAGCTGCTGGAAAAAACCCGGCGGGAACTGGCGCTGCAGTATCTCGGTCAACCCAAACTCACACTGTTTGAAATTGCTTGTCTGCTGGGTTTTGCTGATCCAAGCAATTTTTTTCGCGCGTTCAAACGTTGGTTTGGGTTACCACCAGGTCAGTATCGCGAACAGGTGTTACTGAACGAGCGGCAGAGTCAATCGGAGGATGAATGTCAGTAGATGCTCTTAGGGCACTGCATCAGCGTGTTTCAGTACCCCGCCTGATAGGGCCCGCTCCTGATCCCGAGCAGCAACAGGCAATGTTCGACGCGGCATTGCGTGCGCCGGACCATGCCTATCTGCGGCCTTGGCGCTTTCTGGTCATGCAGGATGAGGGGCTGGAGGCGCTGGGTGAGCTGTTTGGTAAGGCGGCGCTGGCGGATACCCCGGATCTGTCGGCCGACACCTTGGCTCGCACACAGGGGTTACCGCTGCGGGCGCCGCTGCTGATCGTCGCCATTAGCTGCCATCAGGAGCATCCTAAGGTGCCCGCTATCGAACAGGATCTCGCCTGTGGCGCGGCTGTCAGTAATATGCTGATTGCGGCGCATGCGATGGGACTCGGCGCCGTTTGGCGCACCGGCGCGCTGGCTTATCACCCACTGGTGAAGCAGGGCTTGGGGCTGGCCGAAAATGAGCAGATCATTGCTTTTTTGTACGTTGGTCACCCGGCTGGTGAGCGCAAGCAGGTGCCGCAGCTCAATAGTGATGACTTCTTCCAGCGTTGGCCCCACAGCACCTAGTGCTGTGGTAACTCAACCACCGCTTTGAGTCCGCTGCCCTCGACACTGGTAAAGGCCAGCCTGCCCTGGTGGCGTGCAATGGCGCGAGCGGCAATGGTCAGCCCGAGCCCATAGCCGGTGTCAGGCGGCTGCCCCGGAAGGCGCACAAAAGCTTCAGTGAGCCTGTTCAGCCAAGGCTCCGGTACGCCTGGCCCTTGATCTTCCACGCTGATTTGCCAATGTGCCCCCTGTTTTTTTGCCTGGATGCGGATACTGCCGTCCTGCGGGCTAAAGCGCTGGGCATTGCGTAGCAGATTATCGAAGGCGCTGGCCAACTGATCGGGCCAGCCGCTCAGGCGCAGATCACTTTTACCTTCAAGAGTAATCTGTAGGTCAGGGCTGGCGAACTGGGCATCTTCAACCACCTGCGCAAGCAGCGGATCCAGCGCGAATGATTGGGCCGGTTCTGTCGGGCTATCGAGTCGACTTAGGCTGAGTATCGCGTCGATCAGACGGTCCAGGCGGTCGCATTCTAGATCCAGGCGCTGCCATAGCGCGGCGTCAGCATTTATCTGGCGCTGGCTACCCAGCGCCAGACCAACGCGCAGTCGAGCAAGCGGAGAGCGCAGTTCATGGGAGATGTCGCGCATTAACTGCTGTTGGCTTTCCAATAACGTCTGTACTTGTCCTGCCATATGTCCGAATTGCCGCGATAAATCGCCAATCTCATCTTTACGTTGGTTGACGCGGTCGAGGGTTTTGGCTTGGAATTGGCCACGACCCAACGACTGGGCTGCCAAGCCAAGTTCGCGCAGCGGAGCTGTCAGGTAGCGGCTAAGCAACAGACTGAGTAGCGCCAGTAGGCCCATGCCCATAGCAATATTGAGTAGCAACCGAATGGGGGCTCGCTCGCTGTTCCAGAGGCCCGGTTCGGCGATATGGACTGCCAGCAGGTAGTCATTGTGCTCTGTCTGCCAGCTAAGTTGCAGCATTCTGCCGCGCGATCGCGGCGGCTGCGGCATCGAGGGCCGTGGGCGTGCTTCATCGTTTGGGGCAAGACGTGGGCCGCGTCGCAGCGTGCCGGGTAGCAGGCTTTGCCCATTGCTATCGAACAGGCGCGCACTTATTTGATGTTGTCGCCGCTGTAGCTCAAGCCAGGCTTGTGCTGCAGCGGCGCCTTGTTGTTCATAGCGGCTGGTCAGTTGCGCGGCAAAGTCACGCAGAGGTGGGTTTAATTGCAGCAGCAGCCAGTCCTGCTGCAGTGCGCGACTGACCAGAAAGCCTGAGCCACCGACCAGCAATGTGGCGAGCCAGAGTACGGCAAAGACTTTCCAGAACAGGCGCATTCATGAACTCCGCTGGTGGTCGGTTATGGCTTAGCGCATGGGCGGTCGTCGCGGTGCTCACGACGTTCTGCCATGCGCTCGCGACGTTCCGCATGCATTGCTTCTGCTTTGTCTCGTTGCTCTGCCGTCAGCACAGCATCCATCCGTGATTTGGCTTCTTCGCGCAGCGCTCGCATCTTGGTGCCTTCTTCTGCTCGAATCTGGCGGATTTGCTCTTGTTGTTCGCTTGTCAGTGATAATGCTTCAGTCATGCGCTGCATGCCACGTTCATGCCGATCATTGTTGTCAGCGCCTGCCAGTGCTGCGCCAGACATCAATGTGGCAACGATAAGCGTGGCGGTAAGAAGGCGTTTTTTCATGGTATTTCTCCGAGTCGACCTGGCCGGGTTATCCCGGTCATTGGCTACAGAGTGTAAAGATCGGTATGTCAGCTATAGCCGGGACTTGGTAAAGATTTGGTAAAGATGGCTTTACCAGACAGGGTCAGGCGCTGAACAGGTAGCCGCGGCTACGAATGGACTGGATGCGTGGATGACCCTCTGGGTGCGCGCCGAGTTTGCGGCGCAGGTTGCTGATATGCATGTCCAGGCTGCGATCATAGCTACCCAGATTTTTCCCCAAGGCGCTGAGTGATAGCGTCTGGCGGTCGACCAACTGCCCGGGTTTTTCCATCAGGGTGCGCAGGATCAGTGCCTCGCTTTGGGTCAATTGCAGTGGCTGGTCGCCTAGCCAGGCGAGCAGGCTGTCGTAGTCGAGCTTGAGATTGCCCGCTTGTAGTTGGTTATTGCTGCCGGGTTGGCTGCGACGCAGTAGTGCTCGCAGGCGGGCGACCAGTTCGCGCGGATCGCAGGGCTTGGCCAGATAGTCGTCTGCCCCCAGCTCGAGCCCCAAAATCCGGTCGACCGGCTCGCCGCGGGCGCTCAGCATGAGTACTGGCGTTTTGCAGCTTTGGCGCAGCTGCCGAAGAATATCGAGACCATTCATGCCCGGTAGCATCACGTCCAGAATGATGGCAGCAAAATTACCCTGATTCGCCGCCTCTAGGCCACTGGGGCCGTCGTGGGCAGCGCTCAGCTCAAAGCCTTCGACCGCCAGCCAGTCTTTCAGCAGCTCACAGAGTTCCTGGTCATCGTCGATGATCAGTACTGGGTGTGGCGTCAGTTCAGCCATTCGTTGCGTTTGCGCCGCCCGATTTTTGCCAGCATGAAACCGAGAAACAGGCTGGCCGCAACGGTAAGGCCGCCGACCAGAAACCAGCGCTGGCGCTGCTGAACCAGAGCGGTCTGTGCACTCAGGCGCGCGGCTTGATTATTGTTGCGCAGCTCCTGGTTCTCTTGCTGCAGTTGCTGGAAAGACTCGCCTGGTGAGTTATTGGCCAATTGATCCGCAAGCCGTTGGCGTTCGGACTCTACTTTGGCCAGTTCTGCCTGCAAGGTACCCAGATCCTGCTCTTGATTGGCAGACTCATTGGTTACCGTGGTCTCTGTAGCCAGTTCTGCTTCCTGAGCGGGCGCAGCAGCTGCAAACATAACCGTACTGAGCAGCAAGGCCGGAGCAGAGAAACGTTTGAACATGAGCAATATCCTTGGATTAAGCTGGAAAGACACGCTTGAAAGGTTTTACCGTGACCTGTTGATAAACACCAGCCGCGACATACGGATCAGCATCAGCCCAGGCTTGCGCTTGCTCAAGTGAGGCGAATTCCGCTACCACCAGGCTGCCGCTGAAGCCAGCACTGCCAGGGTCGGCTGCATCAACCGCCGGGTGTGGGCCGGCGAGCAGCAGGCGGCCTTCGTTCTGCAGTGTCTGCAGGCGCGCGAGATGATCGGGACGGGCGGCCAAGCGGGCGCTCAGGCTGTCTACTTTATCGGTAGCCATGATGGCGTAGAACATTGCACTTCCTTGAAACGGTGGTTGTGTGTAGGGTGCCGGCTTGCTTGCGTCGAGCGCGGTTGGGCACCTGATATCGTTCATGTTGCTTAGGTATTGAACCAGCTTAGGCCGCATAATAGGCGAAAAGCGCGCTGTCCCGTCAAGCGCTGGACCCGAAGGAGAGTCATTTGTTAGCTGATTTGCATATGCATAGCACCGCCTCCGATGGTGCTCTGGACCCTGCCGAATTGATGCGTCGTGCCAGTGAAGCGGGCGTGGAGCTTATAGCACTGACTGATCACGACTGCGTCGATGGTCTGGAAAGCGCTGCCAAGACGGCTGGTGAGCTGGGTATGCGCTGGGTCAGTGGCGTAGAAATGTCGGCGCAATGGTATGGCCACACGCTGCATATTCTCGGGTACGCTTTCGACCCGCTCCATCCAGTGATGATGCAGTCCCTGGCTGAGGTGCGTGATGGTCGCTGGCGGCGTGCTGAGCAGATTGACAAACGCTTGGCTGCCAAGCGTATGCCGGGCGCCTACGAGGGTGCTGTAGCGGCGCAGTTGGCCGCGGGTGGGCAGGCAGATCAGCCACCGGGTCGGCCGCATTTCGCCGACTGGATGGTGACCGCCGGACATGTCAGTGATCGCGGCGAGGCTTTTCGTAAATGGCTGGGATCAGGCAAGCTGGGGGATATCAAGCAGCACTGGCCGACCCTACCTGAAGTAGTACAGCAAATTCGCAGCGCCGGCGGGATAGCGGTAGTCGCGCATCCTTGGCTCTACGGTCTCACGCGCAGCAAATTACGCGCCTTGTTGCGCGAGTTTGCCGCCGCCGGCGGTCGAGGTATTGAAGTGGCTAACGGCAAGCAGCCGGTCGAGCAGGTTGCCTATTTGGGCAAGCTGTGTGTTGAGTTTGGTTTTCTCGCCAGTTGCGGCAGTGATTTTCATACGCCGGATTCACCCTGGACCGGGCTTGGCAAAATGACCGCTTTGCCGCCAGATTGTGAGCCCGTCTGGGATGATAGGCTGTTTGCGAGCTAAACTTGAGTAGTGGCAAGCTAAACCTCGTAACCCAACGCAGAGTACCCTTAGATTATGAGTCAGTTTTTTCACGTTCATCCAGCCAACCCCCAGGCGCGGCTTATTCGCCAGGCTGCAGATATTATTCTGCAGGGCGGGGTAGTCGCTTACCCCACGGACTCGGCCTATGCGCTGGGGTGCCGTTTGGGTAATAAAGAGGGGCTGGAGCGCATTCGCCGCTTGCGCCAGCTGGATGACAAGCACAACTTCACCCTGGTGTGTCGCGATCTGTCCGAGTTAGGAGTGTATGCCAAGGTGGATAACACCATCTTTCGGTTGCTCAAGGCGACTACCCCTGGGCCTTACACCTTTATCCTCAACGCCACGACCGAAGTACCACGCTTGCTGCTGCACCCCAAGCGCCGCACTATCGGTCTGCGTATTCCGGATCATCAGATCACGCTGGACCTGCTGGCGGCGCTCGGTGAGCCAATGATGAGCGTCACCTTGATGCTGCCCGATGACAATCTACCGCTCACGGACCCGGAGCGGATCCGCGACTTGTTGGGCAAGCAGCTGGACTTGATCATTGATGGCGGTGCCTGCACTGTGGAGCCTACCACTGTGCTTAGCTTGCTCAATGGCGAGGTAGAATTGATGCGCGAAGGCCTCGGTGACCCGGAACCTTTTGGTATCAGTCGCAGTGTTCAGCATGAAGACTGAGCAGGAACGCTGACGTAGCCGGCAATATCGGTATAATCGCCCCCTAATCATAGCCACAATACTTTCAGGAGTTACCCTTGAGTTCTGTTGATTCGCAGCGCCGTGTTTTGTCAGGCATGCGCCCTACCGGGCGTTTGCATCTGGGCCACTATCACGGCGTGCTAAAAAATTGGGTCAAGTTGCAGCACGAGTTTGAGTGCTTTTTCTTTGCCGCCGACTGGCACGCACTGACTACCCATTACGAGAATCCTCAGGGCATCGAGCAAAGCGTATGGGACATGCTGATTGACTGGCTGGCGGCAGGTGTCAGCGGTAACTCATCCACGCTCTTTATTCAGTCGCAAGTGCCCGAGCATGCCGAATTGCACCTGTTGCTGTCGATGATGACGCCGGTCAGCTGGCTGGAGCGCGTGCCAACCTACAAAGATCAGCAGGAAAAACTCAAGGATAAGGACCTGGCGACCTATGGCTTCCTTGGGTACCCCTTGCTGCAGAGCGCAGACATTCTGATTTATCGCGCAGGCCAGGTACCAGTGGGTGCCGATCAGGTCGCGCACGTCGAGATAACACGCGAAGTGGCTCGTCGCTTCAACCATTTGTACGGCAAGGAAGTCGGCTTTGAAGAAAAGGCCGAAGCCGCCGTGCACAAAATGGGTAAGAAAGCGGCCAAGTTGTATAACAATCTGCGCAAGGCTTATCAGGAACAGGGCGATGCTGATGCGCTGGAAACGGCCCGCGCACTGCTGAAAGAGCAGCAGAACATCACCCTGGGCGATAAAGAGCGTCTGTTCGGCTTCCTTGAGGGCGGCGGCAAGGTGATCCTGCCTGAGCCACAGGCGCTGCTGACGCCTGACTCCAAGATGCCTGGCCTGGATGGCCAGAAAATGTCCAAGTCGTATGGCAATACCATAACGCTGCGTGACACAACGGATGAGGTGTCGGAAAAAGTCCGCCGCATGCCGACTGACCCCGCTCGAGTGCGCCGCACCGATCCGGGTGACCCAGCCAAGTGCCCGGTATATCAGCTGCACCAGGTATACACCGATCAGGCTACCCATGATTGGGTCCAGGAAGGCTGCCGTAGTGCCGGTATTGGCTGTATCGATTGCAAAAAGCCAGTGATTGACGCCATCAGTAGTGAATTGGCGCCAATGCAGCAGCGTGCGCGTGACTATGAAGACAACCCCGATGCGGTTCGTTTGATTCTCAATGAAGGTACCGAGCGGGCGCGAGAAGCGGCGCGCGATACTCTTATCGAAGTGCGCCAGGCCATGGGCCTGCACTACCGGCAGTGATGCATGGCTGATCAGCCGCAGGATGCAGCTGTCAGCTCCTCTGCTGATTCCGCCATCCGCCCCGCCAAGCCTCTTGCGCTGGGCGGTGGCGGCCAGCAGGAACTTCCGTTCGCCCTGGTTTACGGGCAGGCCTACACGGAGATGCCGCAGGACCTCTATATCCCGCCCGAGGCGCTGGAAGTATTTCTCGAAGCCTTCGAAGGGCCGCTCGACCTCTTGCTCTATCTGATTCGCAAACAGAACATTGATATTCTGGATATTCCGGTCGCGGAAATAACCCGTCAGTACATGGGTTATGTCGAGCTGATGCAGGAAGTACGCCTGGAGCTAGCTGCTGAATACCTGGTCATGGCTGCCATGCTGGCCGAGATCAAGTCGCGTTTGCTGTTGCCGCGACCCGAACGCGAAGATGACGAAGAGCACGACCCGCGTGCAGAGCTGATTCGTCGCCTGCAGGAATATGAGCGTTTCAAGAAAGCCGCAGAAGATATCGATAGCCTTTCCCGCTTGGGTCGCGATTTTCAGCTGGCCCAAGCCGAAGTGCCTGAGTACTCCTCGCGTCGTCCACACCCCGACGTGGATATGCAGGAGATGCTGCTGGCGCTGTCGGAGGTTTTGCGCCGTGCGGATATGTTTGAGAGTCACCAGATCAGCCGTGAGGCACTGTCTACCCGCGAGCGGATGGCGCAGGTGCTGGATAAGCTCAAGGGGGGCAACTTTGTGCCCTTTGTCAGCCTGTTCAATAGCAGTGAAGGCAAACTGGGTGTGGTGGTTACCTTTATGG
This sequence comes from Pseudomonas neustonica, assembly GCF_003797945.1. Taxonomy (GTDB): domain Bacteria; phylum Pseudomonadota; class Gammaproteobacteria; order Pseudomonadales; family Pseudomonadaceae; genus Halopseudomonas; species Halopseudomonas neustonica. Next base: position 40,565 of record NZ_RKKU01000012.1, on the reverse strand, counting down.
CGGTGCTTGAGCTGGTAAAGGAACAGCTGGTTGACCTGGTGCAGAGCGAGGCTTATGCACCTATTCATATCAAGGCGAGAGGTGAAGATGAGTCAGCCACCGATTGAGCATATTCTTGAAGCTGCATTATTGGCTGCTGGTCGCCCCTTATCGCTGGATAAAATGCGCGAGTTATTCGATGAGGGCCTGCAGCCCGGCAACGAGGACCTGCGCAAAGCACTGGGCAAATTGACCAAGCACTACAGCTCACGTGCGATTGAATTACGTGAGGTGGCCAGTGGCTGGCGGTTGCAGGTGCGCGAGGCGTACACCCCCTGGGTAAGTCGCCTCTGGGAAGAGCGGCCACAGCGCTACTCCCGTGCCTTGCTGGAAACGCTTGCCCTGGTTGCCTATCGACAGCCGATTACGCGGGGCGAGATTGAAGATATTCGCGGCGTGGCGGTTAGCAGTCAGATTGTGAAAACCCTGCTTGAGCGCGAGTGGGTGCGCATCGTGGGGCACCGCGACGTGCCGGGCCGTCCAGCCATGTACGCTACCACGCGTCAGTTTCTCGACTACTTCAACTTGCGCAGCCTGAATGAACTGCCGCCCCTGGCCGCTGTGCGTGATCTGGATGAACTGGCCGCGGGACTGCCCTTGCAGGATGAAGGCGTTGATGCTGCCGCCGATGTGGATACGCCCTGGATGCCGGTTGAACCCTTGAAGCCATTGGAGCCGGGGCAGAGCGAAAGTGGCTTTCACCACCTGCTTGACGAGCTGAACTCGATGGAAGCGAATCTAAAGAGTGACTTTGATGACATGCCGGTCTCGGACATGCCGGTTGCGGACATGCCGGTCTCGGACATGCCGATACGCTCCGCCAGTGGCGCGCCGGCAGATGATGCGGATACTTCGGACGAGTGAGCTGGCTGGCGCGGCGCACTGGTGCTATTCTTCGCAACCTTGATTAATTCCTACACCGGGAGGTGCCCGCATGACTGATGTAACCGAAACCGAATCCCCCTCTATCCCAGTTCCTGGCGAAAAGCTGCAGAAAGTACTCGCACGCGTCGGCCTGGGTTCGCGCCGCGAAGTTGAAGGCTGGATTTCCGCTGGCCGCGTCACCGTTAACGGTCATGTTGCCGAGTTGGGCTGTCGCGTCGATAGTCTCGATCAGATCAGTGTCGATGGACGTCCGCTCAAGCGTGACTTGAACACCGAAATCGTGCGCCGCGTCATGCTCTACAACAAGCCCGAAGGTGAGGTTTGTACCCGCGACGACCCTGAAGGTCGCCCCACGGTTTTTGACCGACTGCCGCGTCTGAAACAGGGCCGCTGGATCAACGTCGGTCGTCTCGACATCAATACCACGGGTCTGCTGCTGTTTACGACAGACGGCGAGTTGGCTAACCGCCTTATGCACCCGTCCTATCAAATGGACCGTGAATACGCGGTGCGGGTGATGGGTGAGGTGGAAGACGAGATGATTGAGCGCCTGAAAGAAGGCGTCATGCTTGAGGATGGTCCTGCCAAGTTTACTGATGTGGTGGCTTCCGGCGGTGAAGGTATCAACCGCTGGTTCCACGTTTGCCTGTTAGAAGGTCGTAACCGCGAAGTACGCCGCTTGTGGGAATCCCAGGGTCTGCGCGTCAACCGTCTGAAGCGTGTGCGCTTCGGGCCGGTGTTTCTCGGGCCGGAACTGCCGGTTGGTCGCTGGCGCGAATTGAAGCAAAACGAACTGGATGCCCTGAGCCTTGAAGTGGGACTGGACCCGATCAAGCTGCCTGTGTTGAAAACCAGTGAAAAGGAGAAGCAGCAGCGTTTGGCGCGTAAGCCGTCGATGCACCAGGCCCGTCAGCCTCGCCGCACCAAGGTGCCGCGCAAATGAAGTTGAAGGACTAGTAGAGTTTAAAAAATGCGCCATATTAGTGGCGCTTTTTTTTGCCTTTTTTTTTGCCTTTTTTTTAATCGCCATTTTTTTGATCTTTTTTTTTGCAATTGTTTGAGGTGAGCAGGGTGCTTTGCTATTGTCGCTCCATTAGTTGATGTTCAACAGTGAGGTTGACATGCGTGCTTCAGGGATAAGAACGAAAAAAAATAATGGGTTGTTCAATAGAAACCCTTCACCCAAGCACCCGCTTACGGCGCTCATGTTGGCGTCTGGGCTGCTGCCGGGATGGAGCCTGGCCAATGATATTACGCTGCACACTGGCAGTGGCGGGCAGACCAATACCGTTATCTCCGTCAGCGGCGCTAATACCGATATCAGCACCGGAACGGTGCGTGGCCAGACCGGCTTCAACTCCTTCGGTAACTTCACTGTCGATACGGGTAACACGGTTAATCTCCACGTGCCGGGTGGTGCCAATAATCTGGTTAACCTCGTGCATGATTCGCGCGCGGTGGTCAACGGCACGCTGAATGGCCTGAAAGGCGGCAAGATTGGCGGCAATATCATTTTTGCTGACCCACACGGCTTTGTAGTCGGCTCCTCCGGTGTTGTGAACGTAGGCAGTCTAACGGTTACTACCCCCAATACCGCGACCATGGACGAGCTTCACCGTGTTGCCGTAGTCGATGGCGCAATGACCGGTGATCAGGCTGACGACTATGTGGCCAAGCTGGCGGCTGGTGAGCTACCCAGCGCCGAGCTGGCAAGTGACGGCAGCAACGCCATTGTCATCAGTGGTATGGTCAACACCAATGGTTCGATCAAGCTGCATGGCGCATCCGTTCTGATCGAGGCAACCGCCGGACTGGAGTCTGGCACAGATGTCGCCCGCACTGTCTTCAACAGTACGGTGAATACGGACGGCCTGACTATTGGCGACGGTATTGCCCGTGCTGATGGCGGTATCGTTATTACCGCCACCGATAATGTTGAGATTTCTGGTGAGCTGGCTGCCTTGATGGCTGATGACTCTGGTGCTCAGGTGCAGGTTGCCGCGCGCAAGTCACTGGAGCTCAACGGCAATGCGCTAATCAGCACCACTGGTCAGAACAGCAAAGATGGCGGTGATGTCATCGTTGAAGCGCCCTCAATTACTCTCACCGACAACGCTCGTATCGTCACCCGCGCCACCGGCGCAGGTAGTTCGGGCGATATTGCCCTTAACGCACTAAGCGATATCAGTTGTACCTTCTGCGACGAGGATGCCGAGGCGCAGACCCTTGATGAGCTGAAGAATGGCATTGAGCGTCAGGCCAATCCATGGTTGTCGGCCAATCTCGGCAAGGCTGAGATCATCATTGGCGAAAATGCAGAGCTGGATGCTGGCCATGCCACCGGTACCAATGCCGGAGATGTCACTCTGGATGCCTATGGCCTTAATCGGCAGATGGCAGGGTACGCTGAAGCCGGCGCCCGGATTGACGTGGACGGTAGTATCACCGGCCGCAACGTTACCATCACAGCTGATGCACGTGCCGGGGTCGCCCGAGATATTCTCGGTATGCTGCTCAGCAAGTACGACCTCAAGAACGACATCTCCCAGCTTGCATCCGATAATGGCTGGACCGAAGCGGAAACCTGGGCCAACGTGCTCGATACGTTGGCTGATCCGATCAAGGCGTATGCTGGTACCACAGATACCAATGCATTCCTCGAAACACCCACCAACTTCAGCGAACTGACCCTGCTTGTGCCGAACCTCTCGGCCTACATCGCCAAGGCTGATGCGGTTGTTGATATTGGTGCCACTGCCAACCTCAACACGTCTGAAGATTTGACCGCGTGGGCGTCCACTTCGCGCAATGTTTCCAGCTCCACCTGGAGTATTCCGGTTCTCGGCAAGAAAATTCCGTTTGGCTTTGATGCCGCGTACGGTCAGATTTCCGGGCTGACCGAAGTGGCGATAAACGAGGGTGCCACGCTCAACGTCGGTCAGGATCTAACGGTAGTTGCGCACAGTGACAATAGCCTGTCAGTTACTGCTGCCGCGGAAAACAGTGTGGACGGCGAAGGCAATGCGCTGAAAACCATGGGTCTTGGCTTCGGCATGGCGATGAGCGATATCACTACCCGCGCGGTAGTCGCTGATGGCGTCAATTTGACCGTAGGCCGCGATGTCAGCGTACTTGCCCTGACCGAGCAGGAGCTGGAAAACAGCGTCAGCTTCAAGGCCAGCGGAGAGGGTGCCACCGGCGGGCCGGCGGTCGGGGTATCACTGTTCAATAGTGATACCTACGCCGAGTTCAGTGCGGATTTATCCGGTGCTCGTAATCTGAATGTTAACGCGGCCAACCTAGTCTACAAGCAGATCACGTCCGTTTCTGTCTCTGCTGGTGCGTCCGAACCGGGGTATCTCGACAAGCTCAAGAAGAAGGCCAATGAGCAGGTCGCCAAACCAGTCACCGATTACTTGGGCGATAGCCTCAAGGACTTATTTGGCATTACACCCAAAGCCAAGGACGATACCGATAGTTCTACGCCCGCGACTGAAAGCAAGTTCCGCTTGGCATCGGCGGTGGACGTGACCCTGTCTGATCACAGTGTTAGATCGGTACTGGGTGGCGGCACCGCCGCGCCGATTATCGACGTCAGTGGCGACTTGGTAGTGAATGCATGGCAGCAGCAACAGAATCTGCACAACGCCGCCGAAAGCACCGTGAATGCCTCGGCCAAGCGTGAGGACGGAACGACCGATGGCGCAGAGGTGTCGCTTAGCGTCGCCGCAGTATATACCGAGCTGGATCAGCAAACCCATGCCATCATCGGCGATGGTACCCAGGTCAATGCCGGCCGCATTGGTGTGGGCGCTCGTTTCGAGCAACCTATCGGGCTGCTTGGGCTGGACCGCTGGAGTTCACTGAAACAGGTCTACGCCAACCTCAAGCTGCTGAGTGAAGGCCCTCAAGCGGTCGTCGGCAAAATTGCCACCCAGTACGCGAATTCGACGGGTGAAGCTGACAAGCTTGGCATGGCTGGCTCGCTGTCGATTCTACAGAACCGTATTGATACCCGCGCGTGGGCGGGTGATAACGTCAATCTGACGGCTACCTCCAACGACGATGTGGCCTGGTCCAGCTTGCTGGCCGCCGTGCTGCCAGAGCTGGACAGCACCGCTGCACTGGAAAGGCGCCGTGAAGCCCTGCGTACGCTGGGCTGGGAATGGTCTGCTCCATTGCAGGTCGTCGCTGATAACCAGCTTGAACAGTTGGCAGTTGCCGGCAACTTCGATGCTTTGTTCGGCACCACAAGCAAGGATGGTGGTGCGGTGGGTGCTGGTCTCAACATCCAGATCACCGACAACCAGGCGGTCGCTGGCATTGGTGCAAACGGCAGTCTTACCGCCGAGTCGGTAAATGTCAGTGCGCTACAGGACGAACTGATCATTGCGGTCAGTCCCTCGGCCGGCAAAGGCGCGAGTGTGGCCGGTAACGGCTCTATTGTGGTCAGCGTGGTCGACAGTACCGTGCATGCCTCCATTCACAACAGTACCGATGTGACGGCGGGTAGCGTAACCCTTGATGCTGAGCACGAACTCGGCTTGTGGAGCGCTGCTGGTGCTATCGCTGCGTCCGAAAATGTCGGTATCGGGGCCGGCGTCGCAGTGAACGTCGTCAATACGGATGTTTACGCATTGGTTGGCAACAACGTCGGCTGGCGGCCTGACTACCTGTCGACGGGGCTGACAGATAGCACCCGGGGCAACTGGCTGGTCAACGATCTTACGCTCAGCGCACAAAGCTCCGGGCAAAGTGGTGCTTTCTCGATTGCCGGCGCGCTGGCGCGCTCGGAGCAGGAAAAGGAACAGCAGGACGACGTAGCCAGCCAGAGCGGCGGGGCTGACTCCGGCTCGCAGGAAAAGGCTGGTAGCCTGGGTGAGGCGATCAAGACTTCGTTGACCAATGGTCTTGCGCTGATTACGGGTGAAGTGCAAAACGCTCAGGACAGCGCCGTGTCCACTGGTGAAGCGGCGATGGACAAGATAGGCGAGTATTGGGAAAAGCTGCAGACTGCATTCAACGGTGACAGCAGCAGTGACGGCAGTGACGGTACCACCAAGGAAGGCCTCAGCCTGGCAGCTGCGGCTTCTGCCAGCGTCAACGTTTCAGCGCAGAAGAACCGTGCCCATCTGGGCAGTATCGTACTCGATCCGCGTGATGCCGATGGCAGCAAGGTCAATGTGCTTTCGCTCAATCAGACCCACCAGTTCAGTGGTTCCGGCGCAGGCGCCCTGACGCTGTCTGGTGGTGACAAGAGCCAGCATAGCGCTGCATTAGCCGGTGCGGTCGCCTACAACCAGCTGAACAACGTGACCGAAGCGCTGATGCAGGACAGCGTTCTGCGCAGTAATGATCTGCTCAAGGTACAGGCCGCCAGCGGGGGTGATCAGATTGCCATGGGGTTGGGGCTGTCGGTCGCTGCCGGTGGTGAGAGCAACGTGGCGGTAGCTCTGTCCGGCTCTGCCGGCGTGTTCAACAACCAGACACGCGCTGCGGTGATTGATAGCGACGTTGCGCAGCGCAGTGCCGCACCCGGCACTATTGCTGTAAATGCCTACGACCGTTCCCGCTCACTGCTGGGCGGCGGCTCCTTTGCGGTAAGTAAGGATAAGGGCGGGAGCGCCGGCGGCTCGATGGTTCTGGCTATCATGGGCAATCAGCTTGAGTCCGAATGGCTGGGCAGCACGGCTAGTGATTTTGACAGTTTTGAGGTCAAGGCCAACAGTGCTTCTCGCGTGTTAGCCGGCGCGCTGGCGGTGGCTGCCAGCACGGGCCAGCAGAGTGGTTCGGGCGCTGGCTCATTGTTTGTTGTCGTGATGAACAACAAGGTCAAGGCGAACGTCGACAAGACTGACAACGCAGATTCGTCACTGACTGGCGGAGACGTCACCGTCGCCGCCGCGAGTGTTCCGGGTAGTGGTGCTCTGAATAGTATCTTTAATTACGACGCCAGTGCCGATAATGCGCTAAGTGAAACAGGTCTGGACATGACTGGCAGCAGTGCTACCTCACAGATTGAGGTGGAGGCTGAGACCAACGATGAGCTGTTCAGCGAAGACGGTATTGATACCGATACCGATGAAGCTTCCAGCACTGCCGATACCACCACACGTAATCTATTTGATAGTGGCGATATCGCCGGTGAAGCCGTGCTGGCTATCGCTGGAAGCGTCGCAGGCACTAGCGGCAAGACGGCAGTCGGCGGCGCTATTGGTGTGGTTTACAACGGCAGCGACTACAGCGCCAGCGTCGCCAATACCGATATCGATCTGACCGGCGATCTGGGTATTATTGCGCGCAATGAAACCGACGTGTTGGCGGGCACCATTGGCGCCGCGGTTGCTTCAAATATTTCTGTTGCGGGCTCGGCTACCGCGTTGATTGGCCGTGGCAAGGTATCCGCGGATCTGGATATGACCGGCCGCACCCTCAAGGCAGATGATCTCACCGTTCAGGCGCTGAAAACCGGTGGCCTCTATTCGCTGGCCGGTAGTATCGCTGGTAGCACTAATACCGCTGCGGTGGGCGCTGCGTTCAGTATCAATGACATGCAGCAGAGCGCTACTGCTAACGTCAGTGGCGGTACCTACGAGCTGACCGGTGACGCGACGCTTAATGCAGCTCAGCAGAGCCGTATCATTACTGCGGCGCTATCGGGTGCGGTCTCTGCCAGTGGCTCCGGTGTTGGCGCGGCAATGACGTACAACCGTATTGCCGATACCACCACGGCAGAGCTCTCTTCGGCGCTGATGAGCGCGCGTAATCTGTCCATTTCTGCCAGCCAGCCCAACCTCGGCGCTAGCATCTGGTCGCTGGCGTTCAACCTGGCCGCTGGTGGCGGTACCGCTGGCGTTGGCGCAGGCGTTGCGGTCAACCTGATCGACGCCGAACGGGAGGCCAAGCTGACCGACAGTACGGTCAATTTGAGCGGCGACGCCAGCCTGGTGTCCGCTCTGGACGGCGAAATCTGGAGTATTGGTATTGATGCTGCCGGTGGTGGAACCGCTGGCGTCGGCGGCTCCTTCGCTGCCAACAACATCAATGGCAGAGACGAAGTCAGCATCTCCGGCAGTACGGTCAATGCCCTTGGCAACGATCAGACTCTGACGCTGGACGCCAGCGCCGGTGCGGGTCTCACCATTGCTTCGCTGGCAGGCTCAGTGACCGGTGGCGGAACGGCTGCCGTCGGGCTTGCTGCATCGGTCAACCGCATTGCGGCAGATCGCAGCGCTTTGATTGAGGGCGCTAGTTTGATCGATGGCTTTACCGATGCCGGTCTGAAAAGTGGCGTGCAGCAGGCGATCTATTCTATCGCCGTCGCTGGTGGCGGTGCCGGTACGGTAGCCGTTAACGGAGCGACTACCACTAATATCCTGGACGGTGAGGAGCGTGCAGAGATTCTCGCTAGCGAATTGACGAATGTCGGCAGTCTGTCGCTCTCGGCTGCCGAAGGCTCGCGCACTATCTGGGGCCTGGGCGCGGTGATCAATGGCGCTGGCGGAACGGCGGTTGGTGCGGCCAACGTCAATAACATTATTCTCGCCAAGCGGGTGGCGAAGATCGAGGACTCGCTGGTTACGGTAACCGGCTTGCTGAATGTGGCCAGCGGCGGCGATGCGCTGATTCGCTCGGCAGCACTGGGCGGCGGCGGGGCCGGTACAGCCGCGGTCGGAGCATCGATTGCAGTCAACGTGGTCGACGGCGAAGAGTCGGCTAGCATCGAAGGCAGTGAAATCAAGGGTGCTAGCGAACTGAACGTCGAGGTCACCAAGGGCGAGGTCGATATCAAGACCCTGGCCGGCAACGTGCAAGGAGCGGGTGCTGGAGCGGGTGCTGGTGCGGTAGCGGTCAGCACGGTTACACAAGTGCGTCAGGCGTGGATCAGCGACAGCAGTCTGGAGCTGGCAGCTGGTGCCGATGCCCGAGTTGAGGCGCTTACCCAGGCTAATATTGATACGCTTGCCCTCAGTGGCGCCGCAGCAGGTACGGGCGCTGCGGCGTTCTCCAACACGAGTAACAACATTGATGCACGCACATACGCACGCGTTCTGAACAGCGGCGGTGAGGCGGATCAGATGCTGGTTAAGGCGCGTGACGCCTCCAGTATCAACTCTCTCTCCGGTGGTATCGCGGCGGCGGGCAGTGTTGCTGCGGGGGTTGCTACAGCGATCAACCGTATCAATAACGACATTGAGGCAAGGGTTTCTGGTCGCCATACGGACGGTGGTTTCACACTGAACGATCTGGCGGTTCAGGCGCAGTCGGATGCCGAAATCAATACGATTTCCGTTTCTGGTGGGTTCTCCGGAACGGTCGCGGCCAGCGGCGGAGTCTCTACCAGTATCCTGGATACCAGCGCGCGCGCGCTGATCAATGGTGGTGCTGGCGTACTGGCGCAGAACAACGTTGCGGTCACCGCCTTCAACAGCGATATCATCAACTCCTCCGCAGGTGTGGTTGCCGGCAGCGGCAATGCAGCAGTATCCGGCCTGCTGACGGTCAATGTGTTGCAGAGCGATACCGAGGCCGCCATCCGCGATGCGGCTACTGAGGTGACTGCTCTGGCGCTGGGTGATGGTGTTTCGGTCGACAATGGTGAGGTCGAGAACGCCCCTGATCCGGACGCTTGGGCCGATACCGAGCAGTTTGATCCCTCGCTTGACCTGCGTACCGGCAGCGAGTTGGTAAAAGGCGTGGCGGTCCGTGCAACCTCGTTGCAGCAGGCTGGGCAGATAAGCGTGAGCGCTGCTGTCTCGCTGGTTCCACTGGCTAGTGCCTCGGTCGGTGGTGTCAGCAATACCCAGGTGCTGGGTGGTTCGACCCTGGCGGCGATTGACCAGGCGCAGATCAATCAAAGTAATACAGGTGCGGCGGCAGACCAGCAGGTCAGCGTTGGTGCCGCGAGCCACAGTTACAGCGTTGGCGGCGTATTGAATGCGGCGTTATCTCTGGGGGCTGCGGCCGTTGCCGTAACCGCAGATACCGGTGTTATCAGCCGAGATGTTACTGCGCGGGTACGTGGTGCCAAAGTTACCACTCGGGGCGCAATGGATGTACATGCAAACGCGACTAACTCGGCCAGCAACATTGTGCTTAGTGCCTCCGGCGCGATTGTCGGTATTGCAGGTAGCGCGGCGGTGCTGGTTCTGGAAGGTAGTACCGAGGCGCTGGTGGATGGTGGCAGCGATCTCACTGTCGGTAGCCTGGATGTCACAGCCAACGCCATCAATAGCCTGGCTCCCAGTGCGGATACAGCCTCTGGCGGTGCGGTGGGCGCCGGTGCGGGTGTCGCCGTCGGCTACAACCGCAGCACAGTCCGTGCTTGGCTTGGTGCTCAGCCAGGTAGCCTTGAAGGGCGTACCAGCGTCACCAGCGGTGGTGCAATCAGTATTGAGGCGGACAGCCTTACTCGCCTCTTGGGTAATAGTATTAGCGTTAGCGGTGGTGGAGCGGCCATGGCTGGTTCGGTCAACGTGTTCATCGTTGAGAACGTGACCGAAGCTGGCGCTGGCAAGCTCGACCTGGGCTCGTCGGCTAATCGGGCGGCAAGCCTTACAGTTGATGCTTATGACAAGCTGATTGCCCTGAGCAATGCAGGCTCGGCCGCAGTTGGAGGCTTATCCCTTGGCGCCAGTGCGAACGTACTGGTCGCCAACAACGCAACCCGGGCAATGCTTCTCGATTCGCAGGTTTATACCAGCGGGGCGATCCAGGTGGGCGCCGCGCGCGACGTGGATGTGGAGCTGTATACCGTCACCGGAGGCGTCGGCGGTAGTGCGGCACTGGGTGGTAGTGTTGGCTTACTGATGTTGGGGTCGGGTTCCACTGCTGTTGAAGGTACCGACCCGCTGGATGAGCTGAATCAAAATGGCACTGGTACGCTATCGATGGTTGATGGCTTTACCAGCCGCGATACTCAGGTTACTGAGTACGATACCGTGGTTTACGACAGCGCCACCGGACAGTATGTGGTCGAGCGTCGCAGCAACTCGGCGGAGACGAGCCTGATTAATCAGAGCGGCCAGATTGGCTCGAGTGCCGATCGGCTCAAGGCAGGTACTACTTACTCCCATGAAACACTGGCGCGTATCAAGGGCGGCCGCGTTGATAGTCTGGGTGCCGTCAAGGTCAGTGCTATCGATTCCATCGCTACCCGAAACTTAAGCGGATCGCTACAGCTGGGGGCTACTGCTGCAGTGGGTGCTGCTGTGTCTTACACCCTTTCTAATGCCCGAGTGACCACTGATGTTGATGCGACCGTAATAGCCGAATCGTTGTTGACGACGGCGCAAAGCAAAGCGCTTAAAGACGAACCAGCAGTCAAGGTCGAGAGTTATACCGGTGCTGCCGGGTTCGGTGCAGGTATTGGCGCTGCAGTATCGGTCGCTGAGATGAATAATATTGTCAGCGTCAAACTGGCGGGTGATCAACGCTATAACTCAAGCCTTAACGCCTCGGCTGCAGATTCTCTGGGCTTATCAGTTACCGCAGATGGTGCGGCGTTTGGCGCTGTTGCGGCGGGTTTGGTGATTGGTACCGGGCTGCGTGACAGCGAAGTGGGTGTCAGCGTTGCCGCTGACAGCAAGTTGAGCGCCAACGGAATCAACCTGTCTGCTCAGGGTGCCGGAGCGTTAGAGGTAACAACGGTCGGTGCAGCGGGTGGTTTGCTTCTGGCCGGTACCGCAGTTGCCGCGCTGGGTATCGACAGCACGCGGGTCACTACAGAAGTAGGCGATCGTACGATTCTGGATGGAGGGGCTAATGGTGTGTTGGTGCAGGCTAGCGCCGCACCGCAGATTGATGTTAGCGCCACGGGTGTCAGTGTATCGGGTGGGGCAGGCGTTGGGGCTTCCTACGCGCGGGCGCAGAGCAGTAGCAAGGTGACTGCGAAGCTGGGCAATGCGGTTGATGTAAAAGGGACTGGTGGCCTCAAGATCTTGGCTAAGCTAGACCATCAGCGCACTGGTTCAGAGGTTGATCCGGACGAGGCGGCGGTCAGGGCACGTTCGATGGCCGGTACTGGCGGGCTATATTTTTCTGCCAATGGCTCGGTTGCCGAGGCGATCAATAGTTCGTCGGTACGAGCAACTACTGGCACCGACCTGAAGCTGCCCTCCGGCCGCGTTGAGATCGATGCACAAAGCCATACTCAGCAGTATGCCGAGGCGACGGGTATTGCCGTGGGCGGTCTTGCCGTAGGAGCTTCTGTCGCCGAGGCGCGTTCCACCACTGTAACAGAGGCTATTCTCGGTGATCGGGCGAATGATCGTGACGGTGCTTCTTTAATCACTGATCTGTTGGTATCGGCTGATGGCGAAGATATCAATCAGGCGAAAAGTATTGCCGGTAGCGGTGGTTTGATTTCAGGCAACGCCACTATTGCGCGTACCCGGACCTCTGGAACCGTGCTTGCAGACATTGGCAAGGCGGTTGATATCGCTGCCTCCAGTCTGGCGCTCACCGCTAAGTTCAATGCGCTTTACGGCACCCATGCAAACTCGGTTAATGCCGCTGTCATAGGCGGCAGCGGGGCTGGTTCCGACAACGAGGTCACGGTTAGCACCACCGCACGAATCAGCGACGACGCCGAGTTGTACGTCCTGCGAGATGTGCTACTGAGTGCCAACTCAAACATTTACACTCGCCATCTGGGTGAGGCTGCGACCGGTGCCGGTGGTGGCGTTATCAGTGGTCAGGCGGTTTTCAATCAGTCTGATGTAATAGCGGATAGCAAAGTCGATATCGGGGAGCGCACCATCCTGGTTGCCGGTCTCGCTGGTGGCGATTACGACGGCAAGCTGATCGCGCGAGCCTTCACTCGTCATGAAGCCTCCGAGGATGTCACTTTGAGCACCGGTGGTGCCATTGCCGGAGGCGGGGTCAATAACGTTCACAACGCGACCTTTACCAATACCGTGAAAGTAGGGGAAGACGCCTACCTGAGTGCCTATGGCCAGATTGGTCTAGGGACCTACACCCTGTCTTCAACGGCAATCGAGGCGCTCGTCAGCACGTGGGGGGCGGCGGGGGTCGGTACCGCTAACGCGCAGGCAAACATCAGCAGTCTGCAGTCAGTCTCGGTTGCCGATGACGCAACGCTAGCCGCACTGGGCAACATAGATCTGTCCGCCGGGCGTGATCCGGAGGGTCTGTGGCAGACCCGTATTAGTGCCGATAGCGTAGCTCACAGTGTGGTGCGGGGTATCATTGCGGTACCTGACGCGCGTGCGGATAGCAATATTAACAACGCTGCCAGCGTTATCGTTGAGCAGAACGCGTCTGTGTTGGCTGCGCGCAATATTACCGTGGGTGGTTACAACGGAATTACCTCAGCTCTTGCCGATGGCGAGGCGCGTGGTTATCAGCTCGGATTTATCCCGATTACCAGCCGTGATAGCCACACCAGCGAGGTGCGTGGCAGCTCTGCCCGGCTTGATGGTCGATTCCTGGCTGGCCGCTACAACGAGCTGATCATCGATATTGCCGCCGATGGCAGTATTACCCAGAGCGCAGGTCTGCCGACTGCGGCACTGAGTACTTCTAACTTTGTCCCGGCCGACTTTCTGAATAGTTACTCGGGGATGGATCCGATTACCAGGCAGATCCTGCTGAGCACCATTTCCAGCACTGCAACCGGGTCAATTGAATTGGGTTCTCTCTTGGCGGCTGGTGGCAATATCACCGTCAACGCAGATAGCCTGTCCGGGTCCGGCAATTTGACTGCCAACGGTGGGGCAAAGATTCAGATCACCAACCGCAGCAGCAAATACCTTCTGTTGGGCGATGCGCTGATTCCGGATGAACCGGGTGGTCATGTCCTGTTTACCGGCGGTGCTGGACGCTCCCAGTTCACCAGCGGTCTGATCAATGAAGTCAACGCAGATCGTCGGGCGGAAGTCCGTATCGACAACAGCTATGCGGGATACTCCGGTAACGTCAGCTATGGTCCGGCTATTTTCCTTACCGGGGATATCTACAACCTGGGCGGCCTGGTGCACATCTCCAACGCCAAGGGGTCTCTTGGCCAATTCGGCTCAACCTACGGGCAGCAGGTACTGATAGAAGTACCGGAAGGCTCGATGTCGGTATTCCAGCCCAATGGCTACTGGGCTGTGGGCTCCAACCCGTTATCCGAGTGGAAGAGTTTTGCTGGTGTGACCGGCTCGGCCAACACTGCTATCGAGTTGATCGCGAACTACGTATACGGCCCGGTGGGGATAGTGCTTAACAACTCGGGCTTGCTGATTCGGGCGGGCGGCAGTGGCCAGTCGGGTAGCAGCGACATTCTCTTTGGTGGTTGTCTGCCGGCGTCTTTGAGTAGTGGCTCAAACTGCTCGCAGTCTACAGCGCAGTCTTACACGGGAAGTGCTCTGCAGTTCCGCGGCATTGATAACGCCGCTTCCTGGATACCGACCATTGGTCTGCGCTCTTTAAACAAGAGCACGGCCAGCTATGACTCGGCTGATCTGACCGGCAGTGCTGCGAGCAAGCAGATTGTTGGTGGTCAGGTGGGTATTCAGGCGCGCTACATCGACATTAACGGGACTATCTCCAGCGGTCAGGCAACCAGCCGTAGTCTGACCGTTAGCGCGAGCTTGGATAGCTGGCTTGCCAACCATGCCTGCGCGTCCCGTACCTGTGTGTCAGCGGTAGATATCCCGCTTGGGTATCTGTCTGCCTCCGCAGGCAGCGCTCCAATAGCGGCCAAGTACGATTTTGTGAATCAGCGCATTCTTGTCGACGATGTCAACGCTTCGGGCGGTGGGTTCGTTTACATGAAAGGGGCGATTATCAGTACCAATCCGCTTGGCCGTATTGAAGTCAACAATGGCTACGGACAGGTCACCATAAGTAATTTGTCTCAGGCGAAGCTACAACTTGGCAATATTGATACTGGTGCCGGCTCAGTGGGTATTGTTCAGATTGTTGATACGCTCAAAGATAGGGTGAATGGCCAGTACGCCAGCAGTTGGTATGTACATACTCAGGGTAGTGGCCTGTCTGTATTTGATAACCGCAACGGTGGCAGCTCGATCAGCAGTGCCTATCTGGTCGGCAGTTCATCGGCCAGCAGCGCAACCTACACCCCGGACGCTAATGTGCGTTATGGGTGGAGTCAGCAGGCGTCGCTGAAACGTGAAGTGAGTCGAGATGCTGATAGCTTCTATGTCAGTGATTGGGTATGGAACTACCCTTCCGGGCAGCCGAATGATCCCTGGAATGTGGGCAGTGGCAGCCTTTTCTATGGTAATGGCACCGAGGGGGTGTATGAGCAAGACATTAGTGGGTCAGTGGGGGATTTCTACAGCATTGGGGTTAACTACCACGGCTGCGATGGCGGTATTGGCTCAAATTGTAACTGGAGCTTCAAAGCCAGTGATCAGTACGACAGTGGTGATCGTGCCGGTGAGTACTATGCTCAGTGGGGTTATCGCTTTGCGCGCAGCGCGCAGCTCACGATCAGTCACTCGGTCAAGGCAGATAACCCGTTCCAGATTGCGTTTATCGGCAACGCTACCGGTTTAATCGATGCAACCACGACCAACGATCTGTATGTCGGTGGTCGGCTCAACAATCCGGGTGGAAGTACCGTATTGACTGCCGGTGGCAATATCGTCGGCATGCCGGACGCTAACTCCTACAGCATGCATCTGACGATGACGGCGGCTGGAGAAGTGGGCAATGCGGGTAGTCCCTTCGCCGCGAGTTTGGCACCCGGCGGCACGCTATCGGTGTTGAGCGGTTCTGCGGGCGTAAATCTGGATATTGGTTCGGATGTGATCATCAAACAGGTTGATGCTGGTAATGGCAGCGGGGACGTTGTGATATCAGCGTCCGGCAACCTGCTGGGCAGTAGTGTTGTTGCGGCAACTACACCGCACGTTCGTGGACGTAATATCACGCTCTCCAGTGTGGCTGGCGGTATCGGTGAGAGCGGCAAAGCGCTGCGCGTTCACGGCAAAGAGGTAGCGACTGCCAATGGGGGTAGCGAGCACGGCGTGCTCAATGCTTTCGCTAATCGCGATATCTACCTGCATGAAACCGAAGGTGACAGTTGGGTAGGTAGCATCCGGTCCGAAACCGGTGATGTCTGGCTTCGCGTTCAGAGTGGCTCGCTATATGATGCTGGCCGCCGTCTCGCCTCCGATACCCTGGACGAATCCCAGCGCCAAGCGGTGTGGGAAAAACTCAGTCTGACTGAAGCCTATGGCGCCGAAGAGAATATCTACGCCACCTCGGTCAAGCCGTTCCAGAATATGGTTGACGCCAGTTACCGCGAATACTGGCAGCTAAAAGCGCTGGGCAGTGTTGCCGGTTCGGACTTTGTGCTTGATGACGCGAACCTCGCATTTATTCGACCGCTGGCAGAGCTGAGACTTGGAGCCTCGGGCGTGACTGACGCGCAGGTAAAACAGTTTGTCAGTGAGCGCTTTGCCGAGCTTGAGTCTTTCTTCGCCAGCAATATCGACGCTGACTGGCGCACACAGAGTGCGTTCCAGAGTTACGACGCATCGTTTGCTTACAGTGCATCTGCGGTGCAGGTTGATGCGTTGACCAATGACGCAATCTGGACAGCGGGCGAATTACTCTATGCGATTGACCAGACCGCTCTTGGGCCATCTTCGGGCACCTCCGTGGGCTCAGCCGAGCCCAATTTGTTCGGGCGCAATGTCAGTATTCAGGTCGCTGGTGATGTGGGGCAACTGGCCGACGCGCTGGAAATTAGTCTGGCCGATCTGAAAAACGGTAACCTCAGCGTTCAGCAGGCCGCTGCGCTTGCGGTCGCTAACGCGCCAGGCGATGTTGTGTTGAATCGCAATGCGGGCGGTGAGGTGGTCAGTCTATCGGTCAGCCGTACCTCACCATTCTATCTGGAAGCATCCGAGCGCTTTGATGCTGATGTCGGCGGCTCTCTCTACCTGCAATCTGCTGGTGACCTCAAGGTTGGTGTTGTCAACGCGCTAAAAAATGCGCGCCTGGCCGCTGCCGACGGAATTCTTGCGGCACAGGGAGCTGGTACCGGTCGATTCGGGATTGGTCAGGATCTGACCCTGCTGGCCGGAACTGGTAGCCTGGGCACCGATGACAGTGAGCAGAGCATGCTTACACTCAACGTTGGCGGACGCCTTTTGGCGGCGTCTGCTGGCCAGGATGTTGCACTGCAATGGGCAAACGGCGACTTCCGTATTGGTCAGGTGTTTGCGGTTGGCGATATCCACCTCAATGCGCTGGATGGCAGCCTGCTTGGGCAGTTCGATCAGTTGAGTGTCAGTGGGCGCAATATCCATCTGTTAGCCAGGGACGACATCCGTGGTGCAAGCGGGGCGCTGGAAGTCGAGCTCGAATCTACTGCAGCAGGTGAAGTATCGGGGCTCGCTGGTGGCGAGGCGCTGCTTAGCAGCGGTAAGTCGCTGTCGGTTGGCGAGTTCGGTGCAGGTGGCTTATTGAGTCTTTCTAGCCAGGCAGACTTGGCCGCTAGCAACCTGCAGTCCGGTGCAAATATGCAGCTAGATGCACAAGGTAAGGTCGAGCTGAAGCGAGCTGAGGCCGCCGGACACTTGCTGATCAACAGTCTGGATGCAGTATCGCTTGCCGACAGTGCAACAGCGGGTAGCAACCTGACTGTGATCGCAAGCAGCCTGGATATGGCAGATGGCAGTCGCTTCAGTACTGGCGGCACGCTTGCGTTGACGACTACCGGTGATATGCGTCTGGGCCTGCTGGACAACACGGGCACTGCCGCGACGCAGTTTCTGGTCAAGGCAGGTGGCTTGCTGCTGGCTAACGGCGACGGACAGGTCAATCTTCGCGGCACGCACGCGGGTATCGCTGAGCTGGAGGCCGGTCTCGGTATCGGCACCGAGGTTACACCGCTGCTGGTTGACCTGCCTAAGCTGACCCAGGTTGCAGCGATAACGGGTGACATTGTCCTGCAGCAGCAAAACGAGTTGAGAATTGATGAGCTGCTGTCCCAAAACGGCCGGGTGGTGCTCGGTAACGACGGGGGCTTGCTATCAGCAGGTTTGCTGGACGCTTATCAAACGCTCTCCTTCGTTGGCGGCAGTCTCTCGGCCGACAAGCTCTGGACTCGCACCGATGATATGTACCTGAACCTTGCTAATGATCTGGATGTAACTGCGCTGAATGCCGCTGGTCGACTGGATCTGCTGGTAGGACGGAACGCGCGGTTGGGCACAGCGGAGGTGCAAGGGCTGTCCGACATCAATGTCACGGGCGACCTGCAACTTGATGCGCTGCACGCGCGCTCGAATACGCTGTTGTCGCTGGGTACTGGTTCCTCGCTGGGGTTGTTGGATGTAACCGGTGACCTGAATCTTGCGGTCGATGGCCTGTTGAACTTGACCCAGGCAGAGGTCACGGGTGATGCGCAGCTGCAGCACCGTGGCGTGGCAGGTACCTCGCTGGAGTACGGTGTTTTGAACGTTGGTGACAACTTGTCGGTCACCGGCATAGGTGACTGGGTGGGGGGGCAGGCAAATGTTCAAAACGATGTTGTGTTCGACGTCGGTTCTGCCAACCTGGGCAGCGTTGACAGCACAACCGGTGCTCTGTCGTTGCAATCAGAAGGGCTGTTTGCCGCCCAGTCGCTGACCAGTCGACAACAGTCGGTTGAGCTGCAAGCTGGGTCTGCGCTGCTGGGTAATGTGCAGGCCGCGACCACCCTGAAAGTGAATACCAAGGGTGATCTGACCATCGCAAATGGCCGCAGTGGCGGCAATCTGACGCTGACTGCCGAGCCTGGCTTCACGGGCACTATTCGCTTTGGCGAGCTGGCTGACCCGGACGCACTCGATGTGCTGGTGCCGGCTCATCTCTACTCCGGCGCCGACATCCTGGTGCAAACCGATGGTGATGTCTTCGGCGGCAACGCAGAGGCGGTTGGCGAAGTACGCATGGTTGGCCGCAACCTGAACTTTGGGCGTGCTCAGAGCCTTGGTGCCGATGTCTTCCTGCAAGCAACGGGTGA
This sequence comes from Pseudomonas neustonica, assembly GCF_003797945.1. Lineage (GTDB taxonomy): Bacteria > Pseudomonadota > Gammaproteobacteria > Pseudomonadales > Pseudomonadaceae > Halopseudomonas > Halopseudomonas neustonica. The sequence continues at coordinate 21,649 of NZ_RKKU01000012.1, read as the reverse complement.
TGCAGATCAGGGTGATGGCAACATCACGGGCCTGCTGGTCGAAGCGGCGCGGGATGTATCCATTCTTGCCAATGGCAGCCTGTTCATGCCGACGGTGCGCTTCGGTGGTACCTATTCGCTGAAAGCGGGTCGCGATCTCACCGTAGGTATCGGTCAGGATCTCAATGTAAGTGGTGCCGCTGAAGCGGGGAGAGATCTGACCTTTATTGTTGGTGGTTATGTCGATTTGGCAAATGTGACTGCCGGACGCCATGTCAGCATTACGTCTGGCGAGTTCATCAATATCGATGACAGTGTCACCGCAGGGGGCAACATTCTGCTGGCGACAGCAAATGGCGGAATTACCGTTGGTAACGGCGTTATCTCTACTGGTGTTCCCTATCAGGGTGAGTTGCTGAGCGGCAATATTCAGCTCACCGCGACGGGCGATATTCGCGCTACCACGGTTAGCTCAGCATTGGGCAACGTGGATGCTGAGGGGCATCACCTATCGTTCGATAACCTGTTTGCTGAACAGGATGTGAATTTGCTGGCACTGGGCGCGATTGTGGTTAACGAGAGCGTCAGCGGAGGCGATCAGGACTGGTTTGCGAACGAGGATATCAGCTTCCAGCGTTTACTAGCGGGTGGGCAGGTGCTACTCGATAGCCTGCTTGATACCCGTGGTGATCAGGTTGTTGCTGATGCAGGCCTCACAGTCAATGCGGGTTGGCGCGCGGGTGTTGCTTCTCCGGCGAACATTCAGTTCCGACAGGTCGTTGCGCCGTCCATGAGTCTCTGGGCTGGCTCAGCAATTGAGGTGGCAGATGCTCAACTCGGCCAGTCGGCAGATCTCCACGCCCAAGACGTTCAGCTAACAGCCGAGCATACGGGTACTGGTACGCTGCAATTGTTGGCAGAAGGCTTGAACAACAGCGGGGCTGCGGGTGATCGTTTATTAGTCAGGCTTCAGGCCTCAGCGGTTAATACCTCGCTGTTGGACATGGTGTACACCGACTTTGAAACCTCCGGCGCGATTGCTGATTTCGCGGATATTCGCAACGCCGACTACCTGCGCTTGCGTACCCCGCAGACGCTGCTGATTGGGGATAACCTGTCGCCGGCTTACCGGCCGGAAGCCAATGTCCAGTTGTACGAGCTTGATAAGGCGTTCTGGTTGTTCCAGAACGGCGTATCTACCTATACCGACGCCTATGTACTGCACCGAGATGCTACGCATCTGGTCCGTGTCCCGAACTTTGCCGAAGGGCATCAGGACGGCGGGGTTGATTATCAGGGCATCACCGCGGCTCGGTACGCTCAGGCAATGCTCGCGCCTGACCTGATGGATCTGCGGCTCGGGCAGTTGCTGAATCAGGCTGCAGGTTACCCGTCGGCGCCCGCCACGCAAGTGCAGGTGCCGGGGGTTATGGGGCCGGTGAATCTGCAATGGCAGCAGGACTCAACCAACAATGACGGTGAAGAGGAGCGGTGGGACATCTGATGACAACTCAGTCAAGGACTAGTAAGCGAGTATGGATGCTGGCGGTGGCTGCAATGCTGCCCTGTGTTGTCGAAGCTCAGGTGGTTCTGCCCGGTGGTGTTAGTCCTGGGCAGGTTAACCCGAGTTTGCAGCGCGAGCAGATCGATGCTCAGCGGCGTCAGCAAGCGATTGAGGAACGGGCGCGTCGCGTAGATATACCCGCATTGCAGGGTGAGCAACCGGAGCAGGGCGATGCGCTGCCGGCGGACAGTCCGCCCTTCGTATTGAGTGGCATCAGCTTTAATACGTCGGTCTTCATTACACAAGAGCAGCTAAAGGAGATCGCCGGCCAGTATGTCGGCCGTGAGATCACCTTTGCTGATCTCAATCAGATGATTCGTCAGGTGAATAAGCTGTACGCCGATGATGGGCAATTGACGGCGCGGGCAATTATCCCTCCTCAGTCACTCGACGACGGTCAACTTAGGGTTGTGCTGGTCGAGGCAAAACTGGACGGCGTTAACTTTACTGGCGAGGGAGAGAGTGTTGATGAAGCGTTTTATCGTGAGCGCTTGAACCTGACCGAGGGGGAGACGCTAAACAGCCCGATGCTGATCGAGGCCATTCGTCGCTTCAATGCCACCAGCCAGGGGCCGCAGATATCGGCTGGACTGGCGCCGGGGGAGCGTTTCGGTACAACCCGAGTTGATGTTGAACGGTTCGAACCAAAGCGTTTCGATTGGTCGTTGTTCGCTAATAATTATGGCAGCGAAGGTACTGGGTACGAGCAGTTGGGCGGTACGCTCAACTGGTTTTCACCGACCGGGGCCGCCGATAATATCAGTGCGGTTTTGGTGGGTACTCGCGGCAGTCAGTATATGAATCTGCGCTACTCCCGCCCGGTCAACCGCCGCAACGGCTTTGCCTGGGTCGAGGCCGGAGCCAATAGCATGGAGATCAAGCGAGGGCCGCTGGCTGACCTGAATATTGAAGGTGATTCCAGTAACTACGGCATCGGCTTTGATCAGCCGTGGTGGCTGTCGGATCGCTGGTTGCTGTTAGGTGGACTGGGTTATACCTCCCAGACCTCAGAAACGACGCTCGAAGGGGTTACTCTCAGCGAGGTGGATATTCAGGAGGTTTTCCTGAAGGGCCAGTTCGAGTATCGCGCAGCTCCATGGTATGCGCGCTACGAGCAGCGTATACGTCAGGCGTCGCCGGACAACGCGTTAACCGGAGATAGCGGTAACTTCACCATCTTGACCGGGGATCTGTATACCTCGCGCCAGCTGAGCGAACGTTACGAGCTGGTTGGCAAGGCTGGCTGGCAATACGCAACCCGTCAGGAGGAGTTGCCATCTGCCTTGCACAAGCAGTTTGGTGGTATCAGTGCCCAGCGCGGCTATGAACCTGGCATCATTACTTCGCCCTGGGGCGCCAACTTCAGCGTTGAAGGTTATTGGAGTGCCAATGATCGTTGGCAGCCATTCGTGTTCATGGATTACGGCAGGGCCATGGAGTTGGGCGATGAAGATGTTGACCTGATCAGCGGCGGAGCGGGGGTTAATAGCCGCTGGTGGAATGACAGGGTCTCTGCAAGCCTGCTGGTCGCAGGTGCATTCAAGGATGTGGTGCCCGATCAGGACAGCGGACAGGTATTGTTGCAGCTGGTATTCCGTTAGGCGTTATTTCTATTGCGTCGCTACGACGCCAGAAAGGCAATGACGCTCGGGCAACAGTAAAACGCGGCTTGTGATGCAGTAAGAAAAGGCTCTACGCTCGGTCAGTAGTAAAACGAAACAACCGGACAAGAAATCAAACAGGGAGTAAGAAGGATGTCAACGCTGTTACTTTACAAGGAAATCAAGGCGCTTAATCGTGATCAGCACAAAGCGCTTAAATTAAAGACAGACAAAGGATGCGAGTTCGCTGCAGGAACGCACATCGTACCTTTGGCGGGGCTGGAATTTTTTCAGGCGGCGCGCAGCTATCCGATCGTATTCGTTGGCGAAGGTGAAGGGCTCAGCCCAATCGCGCTCATGGGGCTCAAGCAGGGGCTAAACAGCTTCGTTGATGATTCTGGCAAGTGGCGCGCGAATACCTATGTTCCTGCGTTTATTCGTCGTTATCCCTTTGTGCTCGCGCAATCGGACAATGATGGGTTTACAGTTTGCTTTGACGAAGCTTACGCGGGCTGGAACGAAGAGGAAGGCCGCGAGTTATTTAGCGAGTCCGGTGAGAACAGCGAATACTTGAATGAGATGATTCAGTTTCTGCAGAACTTTACTGCAGAGATGCAACGCACAAGAGAATTTGTAAATGTTCTGCAGGAAATGGAACTGTTGGAGTCTCGTACACTAAAACTCACCCACGTTAGCGGTGAAACTTTTGTACTCAAGGATTTCCACGCCGTCGATGAGGAGCGCTTCCTCGCATTGGGCGATGAGCAGGTTCTCAGGTTGAATAAAGCCGGGTTCCTCGGTTGGATTTACGCCCATTTGATGTCGTTGGGCAACAGCAACCTTTTGTTTGAACACTATCTGGCGAACCGCCCTGACAGAACGCACTGAGCGTTCTTTTAGTTGCTTTTGCCTTGGCGCCATTGACCTTCGTCAGTGACCTGGTTTCGGCCATCGTGCTTAGCCTGATACATTAATAAATCTCCGCGATTGATCAGGCTTTTTACGGTGTCGTCGGTACGCATGGTAGCCAATCCAATGCTGACGGTCAGTGGGATTGGCTGGCCGTCCAGCTCGAACTGCATATGCTCCACGGATTCGCGAATTCGTTCAGCCACCATACGACCAGCTTCCAGTGTGGTGGTGTTGAGCAGCACCACAAACTCCTCGCCGCCCAGTCGGTATAAGCCGTCCACAGAGCGAAGCGAATCGCTGATGCAATTGACTACGGCTTTAAGTGCAGCATCGCCGTAGGCATGCCCATAGCGGTCGTTGACCTGCTTGAAATGGTCTATGTCCAATACCAATAGCGCGAGAGGCTGCTGGTTGCGATGACTTTGGCGGATATCGCGCTCCAGGTTCTGGTTCAGCGCTAGCCGGTTGCCCACCCCGGTCAGCGCGTCATTCAGAGCGCAGGCGAGTGCCTCGCGGTACATAAGCGCGTTCCGCAGGGGAAACAGTAGGGTGCCTAGTAACGTCTCGATGGCCAGCAGCTCTTTTTCGTCGAAGCGCTGTTTTCGGCTGAACTGGAGTTCGCCCAGATAGTTGCCCTGGTGGGATACGCGGTAGCTGCAGCGGTGTACGCCTGATTGGCCTACGCAGAAGGCGTTGGGGTCAGCGTTGTGCTGATACTCCAGTCCATCAATCTGCAGTAGCTCGCGCAGACCTTGGTAGAACTGGCTCAATACGCTATCCACTTCCAGTGTGGTTTGCAGGTTTCGCAGCAGTTTCTGCTGTATTTGCTCAAACTGTGCGCCCTGTTGAACTGCGGCGCGGCGAGCTGTGTTGGTTTTCAAACTACTGCCGAGTTTTATGCGGGCGGTATCGAAGTCGATGGTATTTCCCTGCGTGTGCATAATGGCGAGTCCTGGTGTGAACGCTTATGCAGGAGTTCAAGCAAGCAATGTGCCACTATTTATATTCTATATTTTTCAATGTGTTGTGTTGTCTGATGGAAGGTTTTAAGTATAGGGGCGGCAAGAAATTGCCGCCCCTTTTGCCAGCGCTGCCGCCTGGGGTGGGCGGCTCGTCAGAATTTTGGCTACTGAGCGTCGATAGCCTGGCCATTGGTCTTGCGACTATCAGGGCCTAATAAATAAAGGAAGGCGGGCATGATTGCGCTCGGCTCAGGATTATTCTCTGCCGGCTCGTTGGGATAGGCCTTGGCGCGCATTTTAGTGCGGGTAGCGCCGGGGTTCAGGCTGTTAACTCTGATCTCGCTGGTGCCGTCCTGCTCGTCTGCCAAAGTCTGCATCAGGCCTTCTACGGCGAACTTGCTGACGGCGTAAGGGCCCCAATAGGCACGCCCCTTGCGGCCAACACTGGATGAAAGCAAAACCACTGAGGCATCGGGCGCGGCGCGCAGCAGCGGCATCATGGTCTTGGTGAGCAGGAAGGGCGCATTAACGTTGACTTGCATGACTTTTAGCCAGGCGTCCGCTTTGACTGTATCCATCAAGGTACGCGGGCCTAGCTCGGCGGCGTTATGGACCAGGCCATCAAGCTTGCCAAAGGTATCGAACAACTGGTCGGCGAGATCTTCGTAGTCCTTTTCCAGTGCGGTTTCCAGATTCAGCGGGCAGATGGCTGGCTGTGGGTGGCCTGCGGCCTCGATCTCGTCGTACACAGCTTCTAGCTTGCTCAGCGTGCGACCAACCAATACCACGGTCGCGCCATGTGCTGCGCAGCTCAGTGCACACGCACGACCGATGCCGTCGCCAGCGCCGGTAATCAGAATAACGCGGTCCTTCAGCAGGTCTGCGGGGGCGGTGTAATCAAACATGCAGTGTCTCCTTTACGCGCCGCGCCTCCAGCCAGAAGCGGAGTTCAGTCGCGTTGTTGATGCTGTGGGTTGCTTGCCAGCTGGCGGGATCATCGCCGGCAGGAATATAGCCGTAAAGCGCGGCGACAGTGGCGGTTCCGGCTGCATTGCCAGACTGAATGTCGCGCAAATGGTCGCCGACGAAGACGCAGTCGCCGGGTTCTACACCCAGCTCTGCGCAGGCTTTGAGCACCGGCTCAGCGTGGGGTTTACCGTGCGTAACCTGGTCCGGGCAGATCAGGCTGCCACAGCGCTCTGCCAACCCCATGGCCTCGATCAGTGGGATGCTGAAACGACTCATCTTGTTGGTCACCACACCCCACGGCAGGCCTTCGGCGTCTAGCCAGTCGAGTAGGTCCATGATGCCCGGAAAGGGGCGGGTGTGGACTGCCAGTTGCTGCGTATAGCGACGCAGGAAGTCTTCGCGCAGATCGTCAAAGCCAGCGCCATCTGGACGCATGGCAAAAGCAGCGCAAAGCATGCCAACCGAGCCGTCGGACACCTGACTGCGCACCAGTGCGGGATTAGCCATTGGCTTGCCGTGTTCCTGCAGCATGGCGTCGATAATGGCCATGAAGTCATCAACGGTGTCGAGCAGGGTGCCATCCAGGTCGAACAGAACGCTGGTGAGCATCAGGCGTCAGCTCCACGCTGGCAATGGATCATGTAGTTGACGTCGACATTGGCCTCCAGCTTGTAAATCTTGGTGATGGGATTGAAGGTCAGCCCGGTCATATCAAGCAGGTTCAGCCCGGCTTCACGCGACCAGCCACCCAGCTCGGCAGGGCGGATAAACTTGGCGAACTCATGGGTGCCACGTGGCAGCATGCGCAGTACGTATTCGGCGCCGACGATAGCGAACAGAAACGACTTGGGGTTGCGGTTGATGGTCGAGAAAAAGACGTGTCCGCCGGGTTTCACTAGCTTGGCGCAGGCGCGTATCACTGAGCTGGGGTCGGGCACGTGCTCGAGCATCTCCAGGCAGGTCACAACGTCAAAGCGGCCGGCGTGTTGCTCGGCAAACTCCTCAGCGGTGCTCTGCTCGTAATTGACCTCTACGCCGGACTCCAGTTGGTGCAGGCGCGCGACCGACAAGGGCGCTTCGCCCATATCGATGCCGGTGACCGTAGCGCCACGCTGGGCCATGGCCTCGGCCAGAATGCCGCCGCCGCAACCGACGTCCAGCACTTCCTTGCCTGCCAAAGGCACGCGCTCGTCAATCCAGTTGCTGCGCAGCGGATTGATTTCGTGCAACGGCTTGAACTCGCTGTTGCGATCCCACCAGCGGCTGGCTAGCGCTTCGAACTTGGCTATTTCGGCACGATCAACGTTAAGACTCATGTGTATCCCCTTTGCGAATGCGTGTGGCCAGTTCACTGGCCTGCTGCAGTATCGGACCGATATCCAATGAGCAGAGTTTCCCTGCTAGCAGCTTCTGTTTGCCGGCTACCCATACATCAGACACCTGGGCAGCGTTGCAGGTATAAAGCAGTTGTGAAACGGGCTCGTACGTTGGCTGCTGTGCCAGCCCGGAAAGATCGATCGCTGCCAGGTCGGCGAACTTGCCGATCTCCAAAGACCCGGTTTCTTCCGCCAGCCCCAACGCTTGGGCGCCGGCCAGCGTTGCCATATGCAGCGCGGCGTGGGCATCCAGCGCGGTCGGGTCGCCAGCGATCAGCTTGGCCAGAAAGGCGGCGCTGCGCATTTCGCCCAGCATATCCAGATCATTGTTGCTGGCAGCGCCATCGGTGCCCAGTGCGACGTTGATCTGCTGATCCAGCAGGCGTTTTACCGGCATGGCGCCACTGGCCAGCTTCATATTGGATTCGGGGCAGTGGATGACCTGCACACCATGCTCGCTGAGCAACCTGAGGTCATCGTCATTGACCTGAGTGACGTGGACTGCCTGCAGACGCGGGCTAAGCAGGCCCAGCTGTTGCAGACGTTGCAGTGGGCGCATGCCGGTGAGGCGCACGGCCTCTTCCACTTCAAAGGCGGTTTCGTGGATATGCATGTGAATCGGCAGGTCCAGCTCGTCAGCCAGGGTGCGGACGCGAGTCAGGGTCTCGTCGCCCACGGTGTAAGGCGCATGCGGGCCAAAGGCAACGCTGATCAGCTCGTTGTGGCGCGTTTCATCATGCAGCTTGAGGCCCTTGGCGATGCCTTCTGCGCTATCGCGTGCACCGGGAATCGGGTTGTCGATAACCGGGAACGCCAACTGTGCGCGGATGCCTGCATCCATCGCGGCGGCTGCGGCAATGTCAGGATAGAAATACATATCGGCAAAGCAGGTGGTGCCGCCCTGCAACATTTCAGCAATCGCCAGCTCAGTGCCCAGACGGACAAAGTCGGGATTGACCCAGCGACCTTCGGCAGGCCATATATGGTCTGTCAGCCAGGACATCAGCGGCAGGTCGTCGGCAAGGCCGCGGAACAGGCTCATAGCCGCATGGCCATGCGTATTGACCAGGCCAGGGATCAGCAGGTGATCCGGTAGCTCACGCCGCTCGCGTACGTTTAGCTCATGGGTCTTGTCTGTTGGTAGCAGCGCAATGATGCGCCCCTGGTGCACGGCTATGGCATGCTGCTCCAGCACCAGACCACGTGGTACCACAGGTACTATCCAGCGTGGCAGGATCAGCAGGTCGAGTTCGTCGGGTAGAGTTGTCATGTCGAGTTCGTCTTGTTTCATGCTCGGGAGTATAACCTTAGGCTGTAGGGGCGTGCAGTGGATTAAGCTGAGTATCATGGCTGCGCGGCTGGATTGGCTCGGGTTGGCACTGTCAAAGCAGGATCGAGCGAGAACAGGGTTTATCGGTTTAAGCGGAACAAGGGGAGCTCGCTATGCTGCAGTCCAAAACATTGAGTAGTGAGCAGGTATCGCTGGAATCCATCGAGTGGTTGGGCAATGGCCATCTGCGTTTGCTGGATCAGCGCAGGCTGCCTGATCGAATTGCTTATCGCGACTGTAATAATGTAGCGGAGGTGGCCGAGTCTATCGCCAGCCTGGTAGTGCGCGGTGGTCCGGCGATGGGTATTGCTGCGGCCTATGGCATTGCCATGGCCGCGCAGCGTATTCGCACCAGTGACAATTGGGAAGCAGCGCTGGCGGCGGATTTCGACATGCTCGAAGGCGCACAGTCAACCGCGATCAGTCTGTCCTGGGCGCTGGGTATCATGCGTGAAACCCTGCGTAAGTTGACGTTGCCACAGGATGTGCCGGCGCGTCTGTTGCAGGCAGCCATTTCTGTACATGAAAGCGATCGTGAGGCTAACCGCAGTATGGGACGGCTGGGCATGCAACTGATTGGCCGCCGGCAAAAAAAGCCGCAGAAAATCATGCTGCACTCCAATGACGGGGCTTTGGCTACCGGTGGTTATGGCACCGCTTTTGGTGTGGTGCGTGCGGCGCATGAGGCTGGTCTGGTTGATCAGGTGTATGTCAGTGAAACCCGGCCCTTGCTGCAAGGCGCGCGATTGACCGCCTGGGAGCTGGCGCAGGCCGGGATTCCAGCGCAGCTGCATATTGATAGCGCTGCAGCGCACCTGATGAAGAGCCAAAACATTGCCTGGGTGGTGGTGGCCGCAGATCGCATTGCTGCCAATGGTGACGCTATTTGCAAAATAGGCACCTACGCTCTCGCAGTGCTGGCCATGCATCATGGCGTGCGCTTTATGGTCGTAGCGTCCAGCTCTTGCATTGACCTGGCGCTGGAGGTGGGCGACGACCTGGCGCTGGAGGAGCGCTCAAGTCGGGAGTTGCTGCAATTCGGTGAGCGTGATTTTGATACCGGGATAGCGGTCAGTAATCCGGTATTTGACGTGACCCCGGCTGACCTGCTGGATGTGATTGTCACCGAGAAGGGCGCAATCGAACGTCCGGACGAGCAAAAGCTGGCCGCTTTGCTCAGTCATCACCGCTTGCATTGAGCCAGCAGCCCCTGAGCGCGCTCAGGGGCCTTTTTAGCCTCTGCTTTATGCTCCCGCCCATGGTCTGTCTGTGGTATCCTGTGCGGCTTTGAACGGGCGGGTTGAACGGTGTTGCGGCCAAATCGCCGCCGCCTTCGCAGGTGAGCGCTGTCATCCCCCTTGTGCGCTTGAATAATGCTATTGGCATCAATGAGTTGCCGACAATAAAAGGAATGCCGTTTCATGGGTGAACTGGCCAAAGAAATCCTTCCAGTCAGTATTGAAGACGAACTGAAACAGTCCTACCTCGATTACGCCATGAGCGTGATCGTCGGGCGGGCCTTGCCGGACGTACGTGACGGCCTCAAGCCGGTGCACCGTCGGGTGTTGTTCGCCATGAGCGAGCTGAACAACGACTGGAACAAGCCCTACAAAAAATCGGCCCGTGTGGTCGGTGACGTTATCGGTAAATACCATCCGCACGGTGATTCGGCTGTCTATGACACCATCGTTCGTATGGCCCAGCCGTTCTCGTTGCGCTATCTGCTGGTCGATGGTCAGGGTAACTTCGGGTCGGTCGATGGCGATAACGCGGCCGCCATGCGTTACACCGAAATCCGCATGACCAAGTTGGCCCATGAGCTGCTGGCCGATCTGGATAAGGAAACGGTCGACTGGGTGCCCAACTACGACGGCACCGAACAGATTCCAGCGGTGTTGCCAACCAAGGTTCCCAACCTGCTGATCAACGGGTCCAGCGGTATTGCGGTCGGTATGGCCACCAATATTCCGCCACACAACCTGACTGAAGTGATCAACGGCTGCTTGGCGCTGATCGCCAACCCTGATATGACCATCGATGATCTGATGGAGCATATCCCCGGCCCAGACTTCCCTACTGCGGGCATTATCAATGGCCGTGCCGGTATCGTAGAGGCCTACCACACCGGCCGTGGCCGTATATACGTGCGGGCCCGCTGCGAAATTGAAGACATCGACAAGGTGGGTGGTCGTCAGCAGATCATCATTCACGAGCTGCCGTACCAGTTGAACAAGGCACGTCTGATCGAAAAGATCGCCGAGCTGGTCAAAGAGAAGAAGATTGAAGGTATCTCTGAGCTGCGCGACGAGTCTGATAAGGACGGCATGCGCGTGGTTATCGAGCTGCGTCGTGGCGAAGTGGCCGAAGTGGTGCTCAATAATCTGTATCAACAGACACAGATGCAGGGTGTATTCGGTATCAACATCGTTGGCCTGCTGGATGGGCAGCCGCGCATCCTCAATCTGAAAGAGCTGCTGGATGCCTTTGTGCGTCACCGCCGCGAAGTGGTTACCCGTCGCACTGTGTTCGAGTTGCGCAAGGCGCGTGAGCGTGGCCACATCCTCGAAGGCCAGGCGGTTGCACTGTCCAATATCGACCCGGTTATCGAGCTGATCAAGAAGTCGCCTACGCCAGCTGAGGCCAAGGTGGCGTTGATCGCTAAAGCCTGGGAGCCAGGTGCGGTAGTCGAGATGGTTGAGCGCGCCGGTGCTGAATCCTGCCGCCCGGATGGACTGGATGAGCAGTACGGATTGCGCGAAGGCAAGTACTTCCTGTCACCAGAGCAGGCACAAGCGATTCTTGAATTGCGCCTGCATCGCCTGACCGGTCTTGAGCATGAAAAGCTACTGACTGAATATCAGGAAATCCTCAAGCAGATTGGCGAGTTGCTGCGCATTCTCAACAGCCAGGAACGCCTGATGGAAGTGATCGTCGAGGAACTGGAGCTGATTCGCGACAACTACGGTGATGAGCGTCGCACTGAAATCGTTGCGTCTCGTATGGATCTCACCATCGCCGACCTGATCACCGAAGAAGATCGCGTAGTGACCATCTCTCACGGTGGCTACGCCAAGAGTCAGCCGCTGGCTGATTACCAGGCGCAGCGCCGCGGTGGTCGTGGCAAGGCCGCGACAGGTGTCAAGGATGAGGATTACGTCTCCCATCTGCTGGTTGCGCACAGCCATACCACGCTGTTGCTGTTCTCCAGCCGCGGCAAGGTTTACTGGCTGAAGACCTATGAAATCCCGGAGGCATCACGCACCGCGCGGGGTCGCCCGCTGGTCAATCTGCTGCCGTTGGAGGAAGGTGAGTTCATTTCCACCATGATGCCGGTTGATGAGTACACCGAAGGCTGGTTCATCTTCATGGCGACCGCCAAAGGTACCGTCAAGAAGACGCCGCTGGAGCAGTTCAGTCGTCAACGCAGCGTGGGCTTGATTGCGCTGGACCTGGAAGAGGGCGATACGCTGATTTCGGCCGCGCTGACTAATGGCGAGCGCGAAATCATGTTGTTCTCCGACGGTGGCAAGGTCACTCGTTTTAAAGAGACCGACGTGCGTGCCATGGGTCGTACCGCGCGCGGTGTACGCGGCATGCGTCTGGCCGAAGGCCAGAATCTGGTTTCCATGCTGATCGCCGAGGAGGGTTCGCAGATTCTTACGGCCTCGTCGCGCGGCTTTGGCAAGCGCACTGCGGTAGAAGATTTCCCGCAATACAAACGTGGTGGTCAGGGCGTTATCGCCATGGTCTCCAACGAACGGAACGGGCCGCTGGTCGGCGCAGTACAGGTCGTTGATGGCGAGGAGATCATGTTGATCTCGGATCAGGGCACGCTGGTTCGTACCCGCGTCAGCGAAGTTTCCTGCCTGTCGCGCAACACGCAAGGCGTGATGCTGATTCGTCTGGCAGCAGACGAGAAGCTGGTCGGTCTGGAGCGTGTGCAGGAGCCCTCGGAAGAGGAGCTTGAGGCAATGGTCGAGATGGATGAAGAGGGTAACCCTCTGCCGGTTGAGCCTGTTGCCGCCAGTGAAGACGATGAGCAACAACCCTTGGATGATCAGGAGTAATCGTGAGTAAGCGTCTGTTCAATTTCTGTGCGGGTCCGGCGGCGTTGCCGGAAGCGGTCTTGCAGCAGGCTCAGGCTGAGCTGCTGGACTGGCAGGGCAAGGGTTTGTCGGTGATGGAGATGAGTCACCGCAGCGACGAGTTCGTCAGTATCGCGCAAAAGGCCGAGCAGGATTTGCGCGACCTGTTGACGATTCCGGACAACTATAAAGTGTTGTTTTTGCAGGGTGGCGCCAGTCAGCAGTTTGCGCAGATTCCCTTGAATCTGATGCATGAGGGCGGCACTGCCGACTACATTGATACCGGTATCTGGTCACGCAAGGCTATCGACGAAGCCTCGCGGTTTGGTGCGGTCAATGTTGCTGGCAGCGCAAAAGCCCATGACTACTTCGCTATTCCGGGCCAGAACGACTGGCAGTTGTCGCAAGACGCAGCCTATGTGCATTACTGCCCCAACGAGACTATTGGTGGCCTGGAGTTCAACTGGGTGCCCCAGACGGGTGACGTACCGCTGGTAGCGGATATGTCCTCGAACATTCTGTCGCGCCCGATTGACGTCTCGCAGTTCGGCATGATCTACGCTGGCGCACAGAAAAACATTGGGCCCAGCGGCTTGGTAGTGGTGATCGTGCGTGAAGACCTACTCGGTAATGCACGGGCAAGCTGTCCCACCATGCTGGATTACGCGGTAGCGGCGCAGAACGACTCCATGTACAACACGCCGCCGACGTTTGCCTGGTACCTGTCCGGCCTGATATTTAGCTGGTTGAAGGAGCAGGGCGGTCTCGAGGGTATGAAACGCATTAATGACGCCAAACAGCGCAAGCTGTACGCCGCCATCGATGCCAGCGAAATGTACAGCAATCCGATCAATATCGCTGATCGGTCGTGGATGAATATTCCCTTCCGTCTGGCCGATGATCGACTGGATAAGCCTTTTTTGGCTGGCGCTGAAGAGCGCGGCTTGCTGAATCTAAAGGGCCACAGGTCGGTAGGTGGTATGCGCGCGTCCATCTATAACGCGGTGCCTGAAGCCGCAGTAGATGCACTGGTGGCCTATATGGCCGAGTTCGAACAGCAGCACGGTTGATTTCCATGTCAGATGAAGACCAGTTGAAGGCGCTGCGTAAGCGCATCGATACGATTGACGAAAAAATTCTCGACCTGATCAGTGAGCGCGCAGCCTGCGCGCATACAGTAGCTCAGGTTAAGCAGAAGTCCCTGCCGGCGGATGCCAAACCGGTGTTTTATCGCCCCGAGCGCGAAGCCTGGGTGCTCAAGCATATTATGGAGCTGAATCAGGGGCCGTTAGACAACGAAGAAGTCGCGCGCCTGTTTCGCGAAATCATGTCTGCTTGTCTGGCGTTGGAGGAGCCGTTGCGGGTGGCCTACCTGGGGCCGGAAGGCACCTTTACCCAGGCAGCAGCGCTGAAGCATTTTGGTCACTCGGTGATCAGTGTGCCAATGGCGGCGATTGACGAGATCTTCCGTGAAGTGGCCGCGGGTGCCGTGCAGTTTGGTGTGGTGCCGGTGGAGAACTCTACTGAGGGCGCCATCAATCACACGCTGGACAGCTTTCTTGAGCATGACATGGTCATCTGCGGCGAAGTTGAGCTGCGCATTCACCACCACCTGCTGGTGGGTGAGAACACGCGTGCAGACAAGATTTCCCGCGTGTACTCGCATTCGCAGTCGCTCGCACAATGCCGCAAATGGTTGGACGCGCACTATCCAAACGTCGAGCGCGTAGCGGTGGCGAGTAATGCCGAGGCCGCCAAGCGAGTCAAAGGCGAATGGAACTCCGCCGCTATCGCCGGTGATATGGCCGCTGAGCTTTACGGTCTGACCAAGTTGGCCGAGAAGATCGAGGATCGCCCGGATAATTCGACGCGATTCCTGATCATCGGCAGTCAGGCAGTGCCGCCAACGGGGGATGACAAGACCTCGGTCATTATCTCCATGCGCAACAAGCCGGGTGCCCTGCATCAACTACTGCAGCCGTTCGACTTGAACGGCATCGATCTGAGTCGGATCGAAACCCGTCCGTCGCGTAGCGGTAAGTGGACCTATGTGTTCTTCATCGACTTTTTCGGCCACCAGCATGATCCGTTGATCCGTGACGTACTGGAAAAGATCAACGATGACTCGGTGGCCCTGAAGGTACTGGGGTCCTACCCAAAAGCGGTACTTTGAAACGTCAGCGACAAGCTGTAAGCCTCAAGCTGCAAGATGCGGCGGCCTGGCTTGCAGCTTGTCGCTTGTAGCTTGTCGCTTGTAGCTTGAGGCTTGTGTATGACTTGTGACTTTCTCGCTCTGGCGCGCCCGGGCGTACAAAAACTATCCCCTTATGTGCCAGGCAAGCCGGTAGAAGAGCTGGCGCGTGAGTTTGGCCTGCGTGCGCAGGATATCGTCAAGCTGGCGAGTAATGAGAATCCGCTGGGTCCCAGTCCGGCGGTCAAGGCAGCTATTTCAGCAGCCCTGGCAGAGATGACACGCTACCCCGACGGCAATGGCTTCGCCCTCAAGCAAGCGCTGTCCGCCAAGCTGGGCGTTGCGACCTCGAATCTGACGCTGGGCAATGGCTCCAACGATATTCTCGAGCTGGTGACCCGTGCCTTCGTGGGGCCTGAGCATGAAGTTATCTTCAGTGACCACGCCTTTGCGGTGTATCCCATTGTGACTCAGGCTGTCGGCGCCAAAGCGGTAGCGGTCCCTGCGCGTGACTGGGGGCATGATCTGCCTGCCATGGCGGCGGCTATTACCGATGCGACGCAGCTGATTTTTATTGCCAATCCCAACAACCCGACAGGCACCTGGATCGAACGTAATGAGCTTGAAGCCTTTCTGGCGCAAGTCCCGGAGAACGTTCTGGTGGTGCTGGACGAGGCTTATACCGAATACGTTGAGACGGATGACGTTCCTAATGGCGTCGACTACCTGAGTCAGTACGACAACTTGCTGGTCTCGCGTACCTTTTCCAAGGCTTACGGCTTGGCTGCGCTGCGGGTCGGTTATGGCATTTCCAGTCCGCAGGTGGCTGATGCCATGAATCGCGTGCGCCAGCCCTTCAACGTGAACAGTCTGGCTCTCGCTGCAGCGCTGGCGGCGTTGCAGGATGAGGCTTATCTGATCGAAAGCCGTCGCATCAATCGCCTGGGCATGCAGCAGCTGGAAGATGGCTGCGCAGCGCTGGGGCTTGGCTGGATTCCCTCCAGAGGGAATTTCCTCGCGATCGATCTGGGACGAGAAGCTGCGCCGGTCTTTCAGGCCCTGCTGCGTGAGGGGGTCATTGTGCGTCCGGTCGCCAACTACGGTATGCCTAATCATTTGCGCGTCACTGTGGGCTTGCCGGACGAAAATCAACGTTTCCTCGACGTGCTCAAGCAGGCACTGATCAGTGGTTGATGTAACCGACGTGTCATCGGTAACTCCCATAATCGGACGCCTGACGGTGGTCGGTCTGGGTCTGATTGGCGGCTCATTTGCCAAGGGCATGCGCCAGAGCGGCCTATGCACCGAGGTAGTGGGCTGTGATCTGGATCCGGTCGCGCGTCGCCAGGCGGTGCCGCTGGGTGTGGTTGACCGGGTAACGGCTGATTTGTCAGAGGCTGTGGCGGGCGCCGATATGATCATGCTCGCGGTGCCCGTATTGGGTATGCGCGCGGTGCTCGAGCAGCTTGCTGCGATGCCATCGCAAACTGCCGTAATTACCGACGTGGGCAGCACCAAGGGTGCTGTGGTCAAAGCGGTGGAAGAGGTCTTCGGGCGGGTGCCAAGCAACTTCGTGCCGGGGCACCCGATAGCTGGCTCAGAGAAAAGTGGTGTCGAGGCGGCGCGAGCTGATCTGTTCAAGCATCACAAGGTTATTTTAACCCCGCTTGAGGACACCAGTAAGCAGGCATTGGCGCTGGTGCAGCAATGCTGGCAGGCGCTGCAGGCGGATGTAGAGCAGATGAGCATGGCCGATCATGATGAAGTGCTGGCCGCGACCAGCCATCTGCCGCACCTGCTCGCGTTCTCTCTGGTCGATACCCTGGCCGGGCGTAACGAAAATCTGGAGATCTTCCGCTATGCCGCTGGCGGGTTCAGAGACTTTACCCGTATCGCAGCAAGCGATCCGGTGATGTGGCGAGATGTTTTTTTGGCCAACCGGGACGCCGTATTGCGCAGCCTGGATGCCTTTACTCAGGATTTGAGCCGCTTGCGCGATGCGGTCGAAAGCCGGGATGCCAATACCTTGTTGGGCGTATTTACCCGAGCCAAGTCGGCGCGTGAGCATTTCAGTACTATTTTGGCCCGCCGGGCCTACATGGAACCTATGCAAACTAAATCCATTAATTTCGTCGCCAGTCCCGGCGGCAAGGTGCAGGGCCAGATTCGCGTGCCCGGCGATAAATCCATTTCTCACCGCTCCATCATGCTGGGTTCGCTGGCTGAAGGCGTGACTGAGGTCGAAGGCTTTCTGGAAGGCGAAGACAGTTTGGCTACCCTGCAGGCCTTCCGCGACATGGGTGTGGTGATCGAAGGTCCGCATCATGGCCGCGTGACTATTAACGGGGTAGGCCTGCAAGGGCTACAGGCACCACCCGGTTCGCTGTATCTGGGTAACTCCGGTACCTCTATGCGCCTGCTGTCAGGTCTGCTGGCGGGTCAGACCTTTGATACCGTGCTGACCGGTGATGCGTCCCTGTCCAAGCGTCCCATGGGGCGTGTGGCCAAGCCGCTACGTGAGATGGGCGCCAAAATCGAGACCGCTGACGAGGGGCGTCCGCCACTGCGTATATCGGGTACTGGTCGCCTGATGGGTATGGACTACAGCATGCCAATGGCCAGTGCTCAGGTTAAGTCGTGCGTCCTGCTGGCTGGCTTGTATGCCTCCGGCAGTACCTCGGTGACCGAGCCTGCGCCGACGCGCGACCACACTGAGCGTATGCTCAAAGGGTTTGGTTACCCGGTCAAGGTCGATGGGGCAACGGTAACTATCGAGTCTGGTCACAAGCTGCAGGCCTGCAAGATCGATGTGCCCGCAGATATTTCGTCCGCCGCCTTCTTTATGGTTGCGGCGAGTATCTGTGAAGGCGCTGATCTGCTGCTGGAGCACGTCGGTATCAACCCCACGCGTATCGGAGTCATCAATATCCTGCGCGAAATGGGCGGCAACATCGAGATGTCCAACGAGCGCGAAGTTGGCGGTGAGCCGGTTGCTGATATTCGGGTACGCTACGCGCCGCTCAAGGGGATCGAAATTCCCGTTGATCAGGTGCCTTTGGCTATCGACGAGTTTCCGGCACTCTTTATCGCTGCTGCCTGTGCTGAAGGGCGCACTATTTTGCGTGGTGCGGAGGAGTTGCGAGTCAAGGAGTCTGACCGTATCCAGGTTATGGCTGATGGTTTAATTACACTAGGCGTCAAAGCAGAGCCTACGCCGGACGGCATCGTGATCGATGGCAGTCGCATTGGTAGCGGCAGCGTCGAAAGTCACGGTGATCATCGTATCGCCATGTCCTTTGCAGTGGCGGCATTGCGCGCCGAGGGCGAGATACACATTAAGGACTGCGCCAATGTGGCGACATCATTCCCGGACTTCGTTGGTCTGGCGCAAGGCGTCGGCATGCGGGTCCGTCTGGAGGAGAACGCGTGACTGAACAAGCTATTCCGGTGATCACCATCGACGGCCCCGGCGGGTCGGGAAAGGGCACTATCGCCGGCTTGCTCGCCAGTCGACTGGGTTGGAATCTGCTGGACTCGGGTGCTCTGTACCGAGTCTTGGCCTTTGCCGCCGTTAATCATGGCGTATCCTTGACCAATGCAGAGTCGCTGGAAATGCTGGCCGGGCATCTGGATGTGCAGTTTGTCGCAGTTGAAGATGCCCGCGAGCAGCACATCATCCTGGAAGGTGAAGAAGTGACTCGCGCGCTGCGCACTGAAATAGTGGGGGCTGGTGCGTCACAGGTTGCGGCTATACCGGGAGTGCGGGCCGCTTTGCTGCAGCGTCAGCGCGCCTTTCGCGAGGCGCCAGGTCTGGTTGCTGATGGCCGTGATATGGGCACCGTGGTTTTTGCCGACGCCGAATTGAAGATCTATCTGACCGCCGGTGCCGAAGAACGTGCAGGTAGGCGTCATCGGCAGTTGCTCGAAAAGGGCGAAACTGCTAATCTGGCGAGTCTTCTCGATGAGATTGTTGCGCGGGATGATCGGGATATGAATCGCAGCATTGCGCCATTGCGGCCGGCTGATGATGCAATCCAGATTGATTCCACGCAAATGAGCATTGAAGAAGTACTTGAAATGGTTCATCAGGAAGCGCAAAAACGCGACCTTTTGGGCTGATCAGGCTGCTCTATCCGGGCAACCAGCCAAACCGGAAAGAGCATTGATACCATCAACCCACGCAAGCTGGTGGCGTGGCGGGTAAGTCGCTGAACGGCGCGCTCTTGAGCGGCTGGGCGGTAGCTGCCTTTATACTTAATTTACAGGATTCCAAATGAGCGAAAGCTTTGCCGAACTTTTTGAAGAAAGCCTAAAAACCCTTGATATGGAGCCGGGCTCCATCATCACCGGTATCGTTGTGGACATCGACTCCGACTGGGTCACCGTTCACGCCGGTTTGAAATCAGAGGGTGTTATCCCACGCGAGCAGTTCCTGAACGACCAGGGTGAACTGACTATCGAAGTGGGTGATGAGGTTCACGTTGCACTGGATGCCGTTGAAGACGGTTTCGGTGAAACCAAGCTCTCCCGCGAGAAGGCCAAGCGTGCCGAGTCGTGGAAAGTCCTCGAAGCTGCTTTCGCTGCAGAAGAAATCGTCAAGGGTGTTATCAACGGCAAGGTCAAAGGTGGCTTTACCGTCGACGTCAACACCATTCGCGCGTTCCTGCCTGGTTCCTTGGTTGATGTGCGTCCGGTTCGTGACACCACTCACCTGGAAAACAAAGAGCTGGAATTCAAGGTCATCAAGCTGGACCAGAAGCGCAACAACGTTGTCGTTTCCCGTCGCGCTGTCCTCGAAGCCGAAAACTCCGCAGAGCGCGAAGCGCTGCTGGAAACGCTGCAGGAAGGTCAGGTGGTCAAGGGTATCGTCAAGAACCTCACAGATTACGGCGCATTCGTCGATCTGGGCGGCGTAGACGGCCTGTTGCACATCACCGATATGGCTTGGAAGCGTATCAAGCATCCGTCTGAAATCGTCAATGTTGGCGACGAGATCGATGTCAAGGTGCTGAAGTTTGACCGTGAGCGCAATCGCGTTTCTCTGGGTCTGAAGCAGCTGGGCGAAGATCCATGGGTCGCTATCACTGGTCGCTACCCAGAAGGCACTCGCGTTACTGCCAAGGTCACCAACCTGACCGATTACGGCTGTTTCGCAGAGCTGGAAGAAGGTGTAGAAGGCCTGGTTCACGTATCCGAAATGGATTGGACCAACAAGAACATCCATCCTTCTAAAGTTGTCAACGTTGGCGACGAAGTAGAAGTTATGGTTCTGGATATCGACGAAGATCGTCGTCGTATTTCTCTGGGCATCAAGCAGTGCAAGATGAACCCATGGGAAGAGTTCTCCAGCAAGTTCAACAAGGGCGACAAGATCTCCGGTTCCATCAAGTCCATCACTGACTTCGGTATCTTTATCGGTCTGGACGGTGGCATCGACGGTCTGGTTCACCTGTCCGACATCTCTTGGAACGAAGCCGGTGAAGAGGCAGTACGCCGCTTCAAGAAAGGCGACGAGATCGAGACTGTTATCCTGTCTGTTGATCCAGAGCGTGAGCGCATCTCCCTGGGCGTCAAGCAGCTGGAAGACGATCCGTTCTCCAACTTCGTTTCCCTGAACGAGAAAGGCACCATCATCACTGGTACCGTCAAGGAAGTTGATGCCAAGGGCGCTGTAATCACCCTGGCTGACGATATCGAAGGCACTCTGAAAGCCTCCGAAATCAGCCGTGACCGTGTTGAAGATGCACGCAACGTTCTGAACGAAGGCGACGCTGTTGAAGCCAAGATCATCAGCATCGATCGTAAGAGCCGCGTCATCAGCCTGTCTATCAAGGCGAAAGATGTTGAAGACGAGAAAGAAGCCATCCAGGACCTGCGTAAGCAGGAAATGCTGGCAGCTGGTCCGACCACCATTGGTGATCTGATCAAGCAGCAGATGGAAGGCAAGGGCGGCAACTAAGCCTCTCGCTTTTCCTGCATAGAAAAAGGGCGACTTCGGTCGCCCTTTTTTGTGTCCGCGCTCTAAGCGCCAAGCCTCAAGCCTCAAGCTGCAAGCTGCAAGCTCCAAGCTCCAAGCTCCAAGTCGGAAGCTAGAAGCTAGAAGCTTAACCCCCAACCCAAACCCGCTTAGCTGTTACTCCAGCGCCGGTAGTTGTGTGCTCAGCCCGCAGGCCGCACTGATTTTGCTTCCAGCTTCCAGCTTCCAGCTTCCAGCTTCCAGCTTCCAGCTTCCAGCTTCCAGCTTAAAGCTAACTCCCACCCAAACCCGCTTAGCTGTTACTCCAGAGCCGGTAGTTGTGTGCTCAGCCCGCAGGCCGCGCTGGTTTTGCTTCCAGCTTCTGGCTTCAAGCTAACTCCCACCCAAACCCGCTTAGCTGTTACTCCAGCGCCGGTAGTTGTGTGCTCAGCCCGAAGGCCGCACTGGTTTTGCTTCCAGCTTCTGGCTTCAAGCTAACTCCCACCCAAACCCGCTTAGCTGTTACTCCAGCGCCGGTAGTTGTGTGCTCAGCCCGCAGGCCGCACTGGTTTTGCTTCCAGCTTCCAGCTTCCAGCTGGGTTCTACCCCGTTTCCACGGACGGTTATAAAACAGCTAAGAGCTTTTGATCCTGCGCAGCAACTCTACGTCGCATCCTAGGATTATGGAACCGCTCGATGTATTCAAATAGGTCTGCTCTTGCCT
>NZ_RKKU01000011.1 GCF_003797945.1 Pseudomonas neustonica | reverse complement strand
GAACCAGCAACGCGGCATCGTGCTTGAACTCAGTTGAAAACGTACGACGTTGTCTTGTCATGGAACACCTCAGCTATGGCGGTAAATTTACCACCCATTTCGGTGTCCGGGATTAGTAGACCACTACTGGGGCAGCCTATGATGTCGTCGAAGGTTATCTGCTTTTGATCGGCGCCTGCGGCGTAATGCTCAGCCAAGATGAAAACCCGATTTTCTACGTCAACGCATCGCAGGTGTCGAAGGTGTCGGGGGGCGGTGTTTTGGGGTTGCAGCAGCCTGTCGAGAGTTGCCCGCTAGAGCAACTCTCCAACTCGTAATGAGCCGAGAGCCACTCAAGCGGGTCTGGTAGGTCAGCGGCGAGCGAATGTAAGAGCTAGCCGCCATACTGCGGACGCCAGCGCATTTGCGCGTTGCAGAGTCGGCTTGGGATTCAGTACGAGGTGATACTGGGATTCCAGCTTGATGAGCCTACCGCGCAATTATCGCTCCTCTGCCGGCGACACATCAGCCTGGCGGAGTCCAACCTCAATCGCACTGCGATAGCCCTAGTACTCCCTCGAAAAACTGTCGTTGTTAAGCGCCAGGGTATAGGGCAGGAACTTATAGACGGTGAGAGAAGCGACGCACGACTGTGATATCGCGTGATCGGGCAGGTCGGTCTGCAGCACGAGGCGAGGAGCCGCTTAAGGCTCCTCGGGGGGGACGTGGATTACAGTAGGTTCAGCAGGTCCAGTGTGGTGATAGTCGCCAACGCGGCGCAGCCAATGGCTAGGCCGCTCATGAATATCTTGTGGTGGTTTGCACGCTGGCTCAGCGCGGCCATTTGCACCTGCATATCTTGAACGACTTGCTCGCGAGCCATGTCGAGGCGGTTGTTTTCCTGCAGTTCTTCGATCAGCGCATGGATGGCCTGGTCGTGCTGCTCCAGCGTCTGCTTCTTCTCCTCCAGTGCCTGATCCAGGAGGCTCAAGCGCTCTGCCTTGACCTCGAGCAGGGATTGGATGCTGCTGATGTCCTGCTGGCTCTTCTGCATCAGCACCGCCTTGTTCGACAGTGTGTTCTTGATGCTGTCGATCTCGGCGTTGTGCTTTAGCACCATCTGCGCCTTGAGCTGCAGCTTGTCGCGCAGCTCGGCGATTTTCTGCTGGTTCACCTCGATCTTGTTCTGGGTGGACTTGGAGCCGTCGAGAATCTTCACGAAGATGTCGTTGGCCCGGTCGGCGAACTGGCGCCCGGTGTCGGACAGCTCCTGCAACTGCCCGTCGCTGTCTTTCCAGCCGTTGCGGCAGCGGTCTTCGAGTTCGCCGATGACCGCGGCGAGGAACGAATAGCTCATCGCATTGAGGGTGATCACTTCCTGAATCAGCCCGAGCATCATTTCATTGATCTTGTTCTGCGAACGGGAAATGTCCACCAGATCCTTGCGCGAGCTTGAGAAGGCGCTCTTGAACAGCCCTCGGTTTTCAATGGCTGCGGCTTGGCTGTTGCTATTCTCGATGCAGGCCTCGATATCCTTGATGACGCAGAGGAAATCGGTGGCGACGTTGGCCGGTGTTTTGTTGTTGGCCAGTACGAGTGGTTGGGCGCTCATCAAAATTGCTCCAGTAGATTATCCAACGCCCTTACCGAACTCTGGTAAGAGGCAATGCTTCTTTGCGTTTCCTCGCGGCTTTCCTGTACCCCGATCCAGCTCTCCTCGAACTGGATGCGCAGCGTCTGCGCGGTCATCGTCATGTTCTTGTTCGCCGAGTCGAGCATCAGCACGGTCTGCTTGATCTTCAGCAGGCCGATACTCTGGCCCCGATGGACGTCGGCTAACTGCTTGTTGCGAAAGGCGATGGCGTCCTTGATCCGATCGAATGCCAGCACGGTGAACAGGGTCAGGCTGCCGGTTATGATGCCCGCTATGATGGGGGCAAGCTCGCCGGCGACCGGGGCGAGCAGGGCGATGCTCTCTAGCGCTTTTTTGATGGTTTCTTCCAGCGCCAGGCCCACGCAGGTGGCGAGGGCCGCCGACAGCAGGCGCAGCACCTCGAAGGCGATCTCGCCTTTGGTCATGTCCGCCGGTGGCGCCACTATGACCTTGATCGAGCGCGCCAGCGCCAGCACTGCCTCGCGAATGAGGGTGACTATGTTCTTGGCGGTGGTGATGAAGGAGTTGATCACCAGGGTGATCAACGTCGAGAAGAAGCCGCTGAGGCCGGCGCTAGCGCCTTCCTTGAGGTACTCGGCCCATTTCTCGCGCAGACTCCTGAAGGTCGCCTGCAGGCGGTCTTGGACCATTTCTAGCAGCGAGCGAGCGCCATTGAAGCCTTCGCGTACCAGATAGCGCACGTCGTCGATCAGCCCCTGCACCACGTCCTTGAGGATCATCCCCAGGGCCTGACGCAGAGCCAGGTAGCCGGCGGCCTTGCCGCCTTCGACCAGCAGCTCGCCACCCTGCTTCATCAGCACCGCTTTCTTCTGCGCGCCCTCGACGGCGGCCTTCGCTTCTCTGTGCTTTTCCTTGAGGACCCTATCATCAAGGTCGTAGGTCTCGGCATTAGTCTTGCTTGGATCCTTGCTGTTGGGCCTCTGCGCCCATACCAGCAGATCCTCGTCGCCCTTGGAGGAGTTCATGCTAAAGCTGGTGAGGACCACGTTCTGATCCTGCGTAGCGGTTTGCACCCGCTCTTCGCGGGTCTGTGCCAGATGCCCGCGGGAGGAACGCTCCACTTCGCTGGCGGGTACTAAGTGGTCGCGCGCCGCGGTGCGTGGCCCTTCGGGTAGCTCGGTACCCGGCTTGCGGTAGCCGTCATGATACTTGCCATCCGGGCTTTTCATGTCGGGGAAGCGCTTGTCGAGCTGGGCATCGTAGTCCGTGCGCTCGAAGTTGCTGTCGTTGGCCCTGGTCCACTGTGCATGGCGCGCACCGTCGCTATCGTTAGCGACCACGCCCTTCTCGAAGTTGTGCATCGAGGTAATCGCGCCGCCGTCGCGGTCATCGAACAGTGCTCGGCTCAGGCCAAACGGGCCGAGCACCTGGTCGATCAGCATGTTCTGGAAGCTTTCGACGAAATCACGCTGCTGCCTTTGATTGGGCGCGCTGTTGATCTGCTGAAGGAGTACTTCCACCTGGTCGTCGATGTCGATGATCAGGTCGTCCTTGTGCATTGCCATGTCGGTGTCCTTGGCGTTTAGAGGGGCGAGTGGGTGGCGGCGGGATACGGTGCGCTTGGCGGCACCTGGCTGTGCATGGGTGTTGCGTAGAATGTGTTCATGCGGGCGACCCGCTGGGAAATTTCATCCACCCACACGAACGGTGCGTGGATGCGAATGTTCTCGTTCAGGCCGAAGTTCCACCACAGCGTCTCCTGGTCTAGCAGTACCTGGGCGTGCAGCCGCTGCCACGGGCTGTCGCTGATCGGCGTCGGGCTTTGTTGCTGGCTGAGCGGTGTCTCGTTTAGCAACCAGGCGACCTGCGGTGATACATTGGCGACTAGTTCTACCTGCTCAATGGGGGCGGTGGTGTTGAGATCTTGGCGGATATAGTTGTCGATCTGGAAGTCGTCGTGGGCGCGGGCCGCTGCTTCCAGGCACTCGGCCTGGTGGATGCGATGCAGGGCGAATTGGCGCAGGTCGTCATAGCCATCGACGCTGCCGATCAGGTAACTGATGGCGTGGCGCGAGACCAGTCCTGCGGGGTGGATCAACAGCCGCTTGAGCTCTGTTTTGCTGCGGCTCAAGTAGTTGATCTGCAGTTGTTTTTGTTCAAGCAGGGCGGTGGAGGTTTGCTCCCAGACCTGCGAGGCGATCTGTGCAGGTTGCAAGGACTTGCCATTTGGGTGGGCTCGAACCCTGCGAGCCCAGTGCGCCAGGCCATTGTTCTCTAAGTTGTCTAGGTAATCGCGGGCCATCCGGAACTGGGGGCCGAGCTGATCCAGAACGCTCTGTGGCAGTAGTGTCTTTAGGGGGCTTTCCGCGAGGTACAGTGCCAGTGCCGTGGGAGTGTCCATGGCCGACAAATCGATAGGCGCATTTTCCGAAAGGCACCAGCGAAATGGTGGGGAGCTCTCGTCACGCTGTAGTGCAGATGGGATCGACAGTCGGTCAAGGTCGCGTTGCACTGTGCGCAGGCTTATTGAGAAACCGTCATCCTTGAGTTTCTCTAGCACGGTTGTGGTCGCAATGCGGCCCGGTGCTCTTGGGATAAGGCGCAGCAGCGCGATAAGTCTCAAGAGCGTGTCCTTAGCTTCGGACATCGTTACTTCCCTGTCGTATCGAAATGGGTATGCTTTGTTGGCGCCACTTATATGGCGAATCTAACCCATTACGTGGCAAATTGCCACTTCAGCGATAAGCTGCGTAGCCCGAACGAGCGAAACTAGCCGCTAGGGCCTCTAGGCGGGTTGCTCGACGCTCAAGAAGGTCTAACGAGCGGCACCAAGGGCAGTGATCGAAGCACTCTTTTGTGGTGGTGCTATCCCCATCGTGGGGCACCATCGTCTGCTGCCATTCACAATGGCGGCAGCATTGGGTCAGAGCTGTTCTCATACGCCGAGTCTCCTTTGCGAGGCGCTTGCAGAGGACATTACCTGGTGATAGCGACAGAACCTGTCGCGCTGAAACACTGAGATCTGTGATGGATCAAACTCGTGTCGCTTCTGTTGCGTCACAGCCGCTCTATGCCATGTTGGGCTTCGTCTTCAATTGATGAGCCTATGTCCGCTCAGAAAAAACTGAATTGCCCGTAATTCCTAGCCATTCAACAGGCGGAAGCGACGGGCAACTTTTGGCCGTTACCTGCCTGTTCTCAACGGGAAAATCGCCTGAGTAGTGAGCCACTACACGCCGCGCTCCCTACCTTAGTAAGAGGATGCACACGGTTTCTCAGCCCACTCTCAGCACTCCGCCTGATGGCTATCTAATTCATTAATGCAGCTGAGCCGGCGTAAAATGCGACGCCGCCAAGTTGAGCGAAAAGAAACTATCGAGGGACTCTCTGCCTCCATTGGCGTCAAACGTCACCACTACATACAGGCTGCCGGTTTTGGTATGCAACGCCCAGAAGCCATAGTGTTGCTCTGCGCTCATCACGTCTGACGTTATGATGCGATGTCCGTTGGCAAAGCGCCCATACTTGTCCGCCCTTTCGTGGCAAAACACAGCACCAAAGGCAGAGCGGGCAACGATGCGGGCATCTAAAATATAACCAGTTACAGGCAGCCCAAACCAAAGCCTTAGCGCCTGAAGCAGCTTTCTCTTCGAGTCGCTATCTATATCCACGCTGACGTCCCTTCGCTGCGCCTGAACGCTCCAAGCGGTCTGATTTTGGAAAGGAAAGCCCGGGCTGACTTGGTCATATCAACAACCCAAGGGTTTTAAGATCTGTTCGCTTGCGGACGCCGTCGCCGAGCAGCAGATAATTGGTGTTTCTGGTCTGAAACACGAACCCCTCAGAAAAGGAGCGGAGCGCCGTGCTTCGCACAAAAGCTCCACTCTCTCCCCAGCGCCGCGCTGAGTCGTAGACGATGTTATGGGCGAACATAACCACCGGCTTAACGCCCGCCAGCTGCAATTCCCCTTGGAGCCTGTCGGGGATGTCTAGGTCTAGCCATATCCAGTCCCGCACCAGGCAGAATGTTGAATCCGCAAAGGCATTAAGGGCGTAGGCAAGCGCTTCTTCGTCTGTCATCGATGTGCCTTGCATGGCTTCGCCAAGACCATACAGAACGTCCCCTATTCGTTGAATTGGATCCAATCTCAAATCTCCTCATGCGCATCTAGTCTGCGCAGTACTCGTCACCCAGGCCGGTAGCACCTGGTTCAAGGTTTCAGGCAGCTGGGTTACCGCCTTTATTACTGGGCGGCTGGACACTGGCGCCTGCGCAGTTCGCACTGGAGCGCTTTGGTCAAGCTGCGCACGTCTTCTTGCTGCAGCCGTCGGCGCGGGAACTGCGCTTCATTCACCATCCGATCGCACAAGAATCCGAAATTGATATAGAAGTTTTCTCGACAGCTCTCTTGTTCGCTCATAACCAAGAACAGCTTGGTCAACACGAAACCTTCAGCGCCTCTAGATCGCTCGAACCACTCAGCGGCATGATCTAGCAGTTCGTTAGCTGAGAAATTTCGTCCGCCACTTCCATCATCAAACTCCTCCTGTTGTTCGAGCCCGAAAACCTGTGCGACTACTGCTGCCGCATAATTACTCCGGTCCTCCGGCGGTATGACTCTCGCCCTCCAGTCGACGATATTTGCCACGAGTTCTCTGAAAGTTGGTTCGCTACCGGCACACATTGACACCTCCCGTTTAATCTCGTTAAATCCAAATATCTGTTTATCGGATATCCGTAAAGACGGAAGATAGATTTACAGTGGCGGCCTGTCAAGTCACCGGGCGCAAATCACATGGTTAGTTCGATTCACCGCGACGAATACGTGGTACTGCTCAGGCTACTGCGCCAGTACCGGGTGGAGTCAGGATTGACTCAAGGGCAGTTCGCGCAAGCGTTGGAACGTCCACAGTCGTTCGTGAGCGACATGGAGAGAGGCTTCCGTCGAATCGATCTGATTCAGCTACGCGATATATGCGAGGTGCTGAACATAAGTCTGCTCGACTTCGTCAGCCGCTTTGAAGCCGAGCTTTCAGCACCTAACCAAAGCAGATAGCCTGCGACCGGGTCACCGCAACGATCGGGTCAAGGCCAGTTGTTATTCATATGGTAAAAGGTAGTTGTATGAAGCACACACTCGAGCACAAAAGCCTTACCTGCGTCTGCATTTCCGACACCCACGGCCTTCACGCAGAGCTTCCTGTATTACCGGAAGGTGATGTCTTGATTCACGCTGGAGACTGCCTCGGCAACGGCAGTGTTAGATCTCTCGAATCGTTTGCGGAGTGGTTTGAGAGTCAGCCTCACAAACACAAGATCCTTGTCGCAGGCAATCACGACCTCGCGTTACAAAATCACCCGGAACTGATCCCGAAACTCCTGCCAACAACTCACTACCTGCAGGACAACGGTGTCGAGATCGAAGGCGTCAAATTCTGGGGCTCCCCCTGGACTCCCCGCTTTCACAGCGGTGCATTCATGCTGGATCGAGGCTGGGCACTTGAAGAACGCTGGTCCCTCATCCCGGATGACACCGATGTACTTGTCACTCACGGGCCACCCCACCTGTCTGGAGATATGGCAATTGACGACACCCTTCGAGTAAATGTCGGATGCGAGTGCCTGCTTCGCCGCACCCGAGACCTGCCATTGCAGGTCCATGTGTTTGGGCATATCCATGAGGGGTACGGGTTATATCAGCGAGGCGCGCAGCGGCTGATCAATGCATGCTCTTGCACGGAGTATTACGAACCGACCAATCACGCGGTGGTGTTCACGCTAGACACAATGAACCGCTCCGGTAATTTATTCAGCACGGGCAGTCGACCAAGGCAGCCCCCATACTCTTTTGGTTAACCAAGATCGTGATAGAGGCATTCGATTGTAAGCGTATCCCACTTGTGCAAATCACCGGCAATGGCCCCGGCGAAAAAAGCATTGGGAGCACTCCCACTCTCGACGTTACATTCAACCTAGCAAAGCTAACGGAACCCAAGGGTAACCAGGTCTTCATCCGAAACGCTCGCGTCGCTGAGCAGCCCAATAACGGGCCGCTAGTAGTGAGTGCGCACTGCTTTAGCAGCAGCGCTCTGCTCCAGCTACAGCACATGCTTAGAGGCATCAGCGAGGAGCTAGCCCAGCGCCTTGGTTGCCCGCCGTCCGCTGGTCTTACTGCCATTCTCTGTTTTTCTGAGATCGCGCATGCTGTGCGTGTAGATCGCGCGCCCCTGGTACCGTCGCTTGCACGTCCTTCCGAAATGGGTAGAAGAAAACCGTTGGCATGTGTGTTTCATAACTGGCTAGGTGAGCGAAGACTAGCCATGAAGATTGGCAGACACTCTCCTGATCTCATCACATGGCCTAGTTTTCATTACCCAGGCCCGGATGGCGGAACAGAACAAGCTAACCCGCTGCAAAGGCTTCTGAACATATTCAACGAGCAGCAGCCTTGTGAATCCCTTCGTCGAGAGCTTCAATTGCTCGCTGGCGCCTCTAACAACTCGTGGCTAGCCTCGCTAACCCCAGCCACTCTTGAGGACTTGGAAGTCAGTTTTTTTCTGCCCAGAAACACGCAACATACCAAGCAATGGTGGCTATATGACAATGAGGCCTCGACTGCCGTCGACCTGATACTCAAGCGCCTGATATGGAGCCAGCAGTACCTAGCCAGTTTGTAGTTTGCTGAAGGAGGTTTATGGTTCACCCTGCAACGAAGGCATTGTAAAAATATCTGATAAGACCCTGAACGCCTCTTCTTTGCGTGAAGAAGAGTAGTCCTCTCGATCGTGGTAGTAGCAATAGATATCGTCGATGTGAACCGGCCGCTCCGCCAACTCGCTCATTGGCAGCATGGTCGCGTAGTCCGAAACCATGTCGATCCATTCTCCGTCCCGATCCCGAAAGTAGCTTTTGGGCACCCTATCGAACAACGACTTTCTGAATGCACGCATATGCGCCCAAACGTTCCCGCCACCATGCCGGCGCGCACTATCGTAAACAGGTGTGTAGAGCTGCGCAGGTTTGGATGGCCGGAACATCGTTCCGTTGATCAAATCTGCACCAGCTGCGACTTCTTCATGAAGCCGCTCAACCACTCTCGACGACATCAGCGCATCATCCTGGTCAAGGACGACAATCAGTGACTCAGGGTTAGTGCAAATACGTTCAATAGCTTCAATAAAATTCGGCATGTAGCCTTGGCGCTGCTCTCGCCGAATAAGGGTAGTTCTCGCAAGCAAATCGCGCAGTAGCGAGGGAATCCTGGCCTGCCAAGCTACGCTTCCTCCATCCTCAATCAGGATGATGCCGAAAGCTTGAGAGCGCTGCTTTCGCAGAGAGTCCAAACAGCGCTTCAGTTTTTCTACCGGAGTATCCCTGCCCTTCAACAGAAAAACGACACTCTCAGCACGTACCGGATAGCGCCAATGCGCGTCGGGCACCAGGTCGAAATGGTTCTTTTGGCCATCGGGTACCAACCCTTGCCCTATCAGGTCTCGCAACAGAGGCAAGTTGATACAGGCCTTATCCTCGTTCCGCGGATGAATATAAAAAGATCGGCTATCACCACCTCTTAGGCTGGCTAATCCAGCCTTAGGCTGAAGTCGCTCTACCGCCCTGTGCCAGGTCAGTTCAAATTTACCGGCAGCGCTGGGATTGGGTATCGGCAGTTGTTTGAAGAGTTTCTTCAGATCAAGGAGGCAGAAGCGCACCTCTGGAACGTGACCACCAGCGGGTGAACTGTAAGGGTTAAAGCCCGACTTACTCTGAGGGATGTTGAAGCCCACTGAAAGCACACCGGGATCACTGCAAGCATGTTTCATATCCACCAAATAGTCATGCCTTACGTCACACCTACCAATCAGCACATCACTGTCACATTGCAACACAAATTGCGTGTCGATTTGCTCAAATGCCCATAGCTGCGGATAAAGCGGCGCGCGGCCGCTAGTATGAGTATCTAGAACAGTTTCGTTTGCGAACCAGCGTGAGTAGACATCACGGATAATACTCTCTGTGTTCGGCGAGATAAGAACCGCATCAATCACACCTTCAGCTTTCAGACGCTCCGCGATCGCCAAAACATCCTTCAGGCTTCCGCTGCTATATTCGCGCAAAAAGGGGCCTTCAAAGGTATCAACCGCCAAGCAGATTCGTCTGAACCTCGATGGATAACCGAGCTGACTCACAATGTGCTCGACTTGAGGGCGCAGCACATCCGCATCTTGTGCGCAGGCTTTGATGAGCAGTGTGGTCTCGCTATCAAGATAGAATGCTTCAGGTTCATCCTTAGGCGATTCAACGTCGTGAAGCGCGCATACCAGGCGGCCAAAGAAGCTTTCAAATCCAGGCAGTCCTTTAAGGCTTTGATGCTGAGGGATGGTTGACTCTCGCCTCACCAGCTCCTGATCGCGGTAACCCAGCACACCTATCGCGTAGAGCCTGGCAGCCGAGTCAACAAATCGCGGAACAGAGAACGGCACGATATCCGAACCGATATCGATGTTTACCAAGCGACCTGCATGGGTCAAACGCAGGTTGGCCCTACTGACGTTCGACACAACCAATCCGGCATTGAAGCAGTCAGCAAGAAAAGCAAACACCCGATCTTCTGGCAGGAATTCGGGCAGCTCGCGATAGTCTTTCCAATCATAACGGCATCGGATAGCTCCACCAGCAGAACCCTCCCACGAGAGGTGAGGTGCAATGGTGGATGGAGCGCTGCGCAAACGTTCGGCCAGCTTGGTAGCCTCGGCCCAAGTCATGCCCCACGGGTAAAAGCGTTTGACTACCTGGCTGTTTTCCAGCGTTACAACGCCCTCCAAACCAAACCCCAAAACAGGCAACCCCTCGTCCAGTATCGCAACCCAGCGCTCCACTGCACGTGCCAGTCGGAAACGCTGGCGAGCCCATTCCTGCTTGATCCGATTCTCGCTCGTTACCTGCCCCGAGAGCGAGTAATAGCAATAGATCGGCGTTCCAACAACGGCCCCCTTCTCCGGCTTAAAAACAAGCAACGATGCCACTAACCAATGGTCTTCTGCGCTACGAATATCCGGATAACGAATGCTCGATTGAGTTCGCAATATCAGGTTGCATGAAGGAAGCTCTTGCTCCTGATCACCAAGACAAAATGCCTGTATGAACGCGAGCAGTCGAGTGCGGTTGAGCAGCAAAGCTTTGTCCGCGACGTTGATCCTCGAGAGAGTACTTTGGCCCATACGAAGGTAGTTGCTGCCGATCACATATTGCGCCCCGCTGGCGTTGCCTTCTGCGACTAAAGTTTCTAACGAATCCTCAGCAGCTAGCACATCATCGGCATCCAGACGGGCAACCCACTCGGCGCGGGGCAAGTGATCATCAACATAGTCCAGTAAGGCATTTCTTGCCCTGGCTGCAGTACCGCAATTGCCATGTAAAACGACCACACCCGGGTGCTCCAGCGTGATCCTGCACGCCTCCTTCCAATCATCTGTCGACTGATCATCAAGGATGACAACACACGCCTCACCAGATTGAAAAAGCGTTTGCCGCATGGCTGACTCCAGTGCGGCGGGCAAATGATCGCGCTGATTGTGCAACGCAATCGCGATGATGACTTGAGCATCACGAGCAACCTGAGATACAGCCTTGGAACACGATATGTTCCGTGATGATAGTCCGACTGAGAGTTGCTTTGGAGCTGTGCGTTGGTAGTTGCTAGCCGGCAGTGTGGGTACCAGTGATTTGGCTTTCGTCGAATCCGAAATAGGCGTTTGCGCGCTCAAAGAACTGCTTCCTTATTGCAGGTGTCATCCGTCGTCCGTGAAGCTGATAAAACATGGCGAGCCCTCGAAGCTTCTCAGCCCCGCCTTTTCTGGAAAGCTGGTCGGCCGCGGTACCAAGATACCAAGTAGCGGTGTGCTTACCAGTAAACCCGAAAGACACGCTCGGTAAGGACAGCACTCGTACAGCCAGGTCACGGTCATTACAACTTGCCAACCCCTCTGTGAAGGCCCCTGCGCCGACCAACGTTCGGAGGGATATGAACGTGTTGGAGCCCTGCCACCCCGGATTGCCAGCGAGAAAGTCGTCTGCGGTTAACGCGACTGGTGGCGTGGTAGGAACCTCTATACCTTCTTTACACAGCCGCAAACCAGAGACGATAACACTTGGCATGTCGTTCGCCATTGCACAGTCACAGCACAGCTGCAGGTGGTCGGTGTCCCAAGCATCATCGTCGTCAAGTATCGCAATATAGGCAGCCGGCCAACTAGCCCGAATTAGCTCGATGCCCGTGTTCCAGCTGCCGGCGGCACCATGTGTCCCCTTGTTATTCAAAAAATGCACAGGGACTCCCTCAACACACCCCCGTAGCTGATCTTGCTCACTCTCAGTTAGTGGCCTCTCATCGGAAACCACAATCAACACATCCGGCTTACGTTCCTGAGAGGAAATGCTGGGTAATGATCTACCAAACAAGTACTCAAAGCGGGGCTTAGTCGCAACCAGTGCAATTAGCGGAGGGAAAGCGCCGGCAAGCATCATGCTTCGACGGCGCTATCAAGGGTGGGAAAGTACTCGTTTGAGGTACTCTGTTCTGCCGTTCGGTCTCGGAGATTGCGGGTCCAGGCGGTGCGCAGAAGAGGCGTGTCCACGCCAAGCTGCTCTGCGTAGCTCTGCAGGGCAGCAACATCCTTAGGTAAGCAGCGCCCTCCCCAGCCTCTAAGCCCATCCGGCCCTGGAACCTGCCAGTGAGTCGTCCCCATCCGCTCATGGTCCTGATGAAATGCGCGCTGAAGCTGATCCCAAGTACACTGGCTACCGCTGCGCTGGAAGATATCGAACATCTCGTTCATAAAGCTAACCTTCATAGCCAAGAAAGCGTTTTCTTGATACTTCAAGAACGCAGCACTCACGGCGTCTGGGAGGATCAATGTGCGCATCTCGCCAGTGATATTACTGTGGTCGTGGAAAAGCTCAGCCACAACATGGCAGTCTCTCTCATTACCGCCAAGTACCAACGAGCGCATCGAGAGCATATCTTCAATTGGGCTAGCTTCACGCAGAAACTCAGGACTGACTACTAGCCGCAACGTAGGGTACTGAGCAAACGCTTGTGCCACTGCATCAGGAGGGACTGCAGACTTTACGCAAATGACGGGGTAACAACCAGGACTCTTGCCCGATGCCCGCTGGAGGCCATCTATTACCTCGTGAAAAGCTGTCAGATCAGCATTTCCATCTATTTTCGCGGGAGTGGGTACCGCCAAAAAGATAATTCGGCAGCTCGAGACCAGTGCCTCTATGCTCGATGACTGAGTCCCTAACTGCGGGTCACATATTCTGACATCGCAGCGCAAGTCAAATGCAGCTTGCAGCGCTTTGCCCACAGTTCCAAAACCGACAATGCCAATCACTGGCCTCGCAGTGTTCTTCATTCACAGCACTCACAGATTGAATGAGAGCTAAAGTCTTGAGTAACTGACCCTAGTCCCTGGGTATAACGCAAAAGCACTTTTTCGCCGTAAGCCCGCACAGAACGACTTGGACGCGAGACTTTATCAGTCGATATTAGGCCCAGCAAGAATCGAAGCGTATTACGCGCACTAGACGCAACTGTGCCTAAAATCACTCGCGTGACACTATGGCGATACATGCTCAATCGACAACAGCTCAGCTCCCACCAGCCGCCAGTACACCATCACCCTCGATTGCATGATCAAGGAGCCATGGTGTTATTGGTAATCAGCCGCTGCATGCTTTGCATCCATGCTGACTTGAATGCGTCATCTCCGGCAAACAGCTTGTAGAGCTCCAACTCATCCTTACGCCGTTTCAGCATCACTTCTTTCAGGATTTTTTCGAAAGCCAGTTCCCGGTTATGCGGGTCAGGATTGTCTTGATACTTGGGCTTAAAATCCGGGTGCTGCTTGATGCTTTCGGCGATATTGACGAACTTGACCTTCTGCTCCTCAGGAGTCGCGCTCCACCCCTGAAACCAGCGCTCATTGAATGAACGCACGATGTCCTCCAACGGATCAAATTGTGGGTCCGTATCATGCCCACCGCGCGGATTCGGGTTCTGCGGGTCAACCTCGGACTCAGCCTGATCGAGCGCAATAGCCTGATTCAGTTTTACTCGCTGTAAGCCGTAGGAGCTGAGATCTACCGACTCTAGAAGCTCATCGATGGAGTCTGACTCTGGGTCCTTGACCTTCAGCTTCGGAATAAGGAATTTGAGGAACCAGAACAGCTTCTCCCACGCAACAATCTCATACGGCATGATCGACGCCATCTGGCCGTAGACTTTTACGTATTGCTTGGCCTTGATTTTGAAATCAATCTTGTCGCCATCTTCCAGATCCAGGCCTTGCTCAAACCGTGACGCGGCCACATCGATAATCGGGCTTAGGGTCTGGGCGTCCTCATTGTTGAAGTAGCGGCTCACAAAGTCCTCTACCTCATGCCATTCGTACACGCCGACATCATCCATCAGCTCCTTGAGCTCGTGGAGAACATTGACGTCGGTCGACCTTGTGAGAGACGTCGAGGTATAGAACGGATCAAACGCCTCCTTGATCTCGTCGATGGAATTACAAAAATCCAGGACAAAGAGATCCTCTGTTTTTTTGTCCAGTTTCGGAGCTGAACGATTGAGGCGAGACAATGTCTGCACGCACAGCACAGATGCAAGAGGTTTGTCGATGTACATGGCACAGAGTTTAGGCTGATCAAACCCCGTCAGATATTTGTTGGCTACAACTAGCAGCCGGTACTCGTCAGTATCAAACTTGTCCTTGGTGTCGTTATCCGAGAAGCCGTTCATTCCCGCTTCGGTGTACTCAATACCGTCAACCTCTTTCGCACCTGAAAAGGCTACCAGCGCCTTGAACGGATTCCCCTTCTCCTGCAGCATTCGTGCAATCGACTTGTGGTAGCGAATTGCGGTTTCAATATTATGCGTTACGACCATCCCCTTGGCTTTGCCCTTCAGCTTCTTGGCATTCACGACGTGAGGGATGAAGTGCTCAAGCATGATCTCGGCTTTGATCTCAATGGTTCGCTCACTTCGTTCCACGTAAGCTCGCAGCTTTTTCTGAGCCTTTTTAGTGTCAAACAGCGGGTTCTCAGAGATCGATTTCTCGATTTCGTAATAGCCTCGGTACGTGGTGTAGTTGGCCAGCACATCGAGAATGAAGCGCTCCTCGATCGCCTGCTTCATCGAGTAAAGGTGAAATGGCTTGTAGGTGCCGTCAGCCTGCTTTTCACCAAACTTTTCCAGGGTGGTGTTCTTGGGGGTCGCAGTAAATGCCAGGTAGGAAGCGTTACCACGCATCTTGCGTGAACGCATGGCTCTCAGAATTTTATCCTGATCATCCTCGTCATCCTCCTGCCCCATTGCCCGGTTCATATTGTCGTGAGCCGAACCGGACTGAGAGCTATGAGCCTCATCAATGATCACCGCAAAACGCTTGTCACTCAGATTCTCTATCCCGTCGACGATGAAGGGGAATTTTTGAATCGTGGTGATGATGATCTTTTTACCGCTCTCCAGCGCGCTTTTCAGCTCAGAAGATTTGAACACCGGCGCAACGATATTCTTGACCTCGGAGAAGTCCTTGATGTTGTCGCGAATCTGCTTATCCAGTAGGCGTCGATCAGTGACCACGATTACCGAGTCGAATAACGGTGTGTCCAACGCTCTGCCTCGAGCAGCTTCATCAGACGCCGGATAGGCTTCAATCAACTGATACGCAGCCCATGTAATCGAGTTTGACTTGCCCGAACCTGCCGAATGCTGAATCAGATACGTGTGACCTACGCCATGGTGGGCAGCGTGATCCACCAAGCGCCTCACGACTTCCATCTGGTGGTATCGAGGAAAGAAAAGCGTACGTTTACCCAGCGGGTCCTTGCTGCTGCCATCCAGGCGCATGAAGTGCTGAATGATATTGGCCAAGCTCTCCTTGGTGAGCACTTCCTGCCACAGATAGGCTGTCTTGTGTCCATTCGGGTTAGGCGGGTTACCTTGGCCGAAATTATGGCCTTTGTTAAACGGCAAGAAGTAGGTGTTCTTTCCATCCAGCTTGGTGGTCATGTACACCTCATCGGTGTCCACAGCCATGTGCACCAGACAACGAGCGAAGCTGAGCAATGGCTGATTTGCATCGCGGCCCTCGCGATACTGCTTCTGCCCTTGATAACGCGCAGTTTGCCCGGTCCATGGGTTTTTAAGCTCCATAGTCACCAACGGGATGCCGTTGAGAAATAGAACCATATCGATCTCATGGAGGGGGTTTGCTTGGGAGTAACGCACCTGGCGGGTACAGCTAAAGATATTCGCAGTAAAGTTCTGCTTCACCTTCTCACTACTGCTGGCCAACGGAGCTGGGTACATCAACTGAAAGTGCGCATCGTCGACCGCTAGCCCTTTCTTCAGCAGATACAAAATGCCGTGCTTTTTGATGAGCCGGTCATAGCGCTCAATGAGCTTGCGACTCCAGTCGGAGGGGTTATGCTTTTGCAGCTTACCCAGCTCCTTGGCCTGGGTCTTCTCAAGGAAGCGCCAGAACTGCTTTTCATCCAGAGCGAATTGAGCATTAAAATCAGAAGGTAGCCCAAGCTCGAAGCCGTTGTTGGCAACCAACTGTCCCGTCGGGGATTCATTCAATTCAGTGGCCTGTTTGTAGGCTTCAGTGGTCATCCCCGTGAGCGCCTGCTCGATGGCTACTTCCAACGCCAACTCATTGGTTTGGCTAACCATTTATCGCTCCTTGCCCGTAGTGACTTTCCAGTAATGCAATCATCCGCCTTTGGTGCTCGGCGATCTCGTCTACACCCCAACGCTTGTCAGCCTGATCATAGATCTCAAATATCGCCTTCAGCTTCAATGCGTCATACCGGGGTTTGTCCCTAAAGTCTTCACGCTTTTTACCAACCGTCTGGTTGCTGTATGACGAGTTTTCGCCCGGACTCAGCAACACCAGGTTGCCGAACGCATCCAGCGACTCCTTGGACAGGGACTTTTTGTACTCCTCACGCTGAGGATGCACGTGCTCCACAGAGTTCTTTGATGTGATTCGGTACCGCTTGAGCTTTTCATCATCCTTGTCACCGTTTTTCCAGAGCAGGTATTCCAGCTTCTGAAACCAATAATGCTCGAAGCTAGTCCCCTTCGCGCTGGCCAGATACCGTGAAACAGATGCCCAGCTATCAGTAGCCGGCGCACCCCCAACGGCGATTTTGAAACTGGCCTCTTTTTGGGTTTCTGTTGCAAGCGAAAGCTGATTGTCGATCTTTTCCAAGGCCGACAACGCTTGCTCATAGCCCATATCTGGATCCAACACCAACCGTGCGAGAAAAGCGGTCAGCCAGTAATGCGCGGAACGGTCACCCGTAGAGTTTCGCACCGCTTGCAACTGAACCAGCTCGCTCAACTCTCGCGCACTGCGGTTGATGTAGTATTTTCCGCCGGATTGAGAACGGCTCATGTAGGTGAGTCGCAGCTGAGGGTCGGCGCTGTCATCATGCTCCACCCACTTCACCACCCAGGTGTCAAACTGGTATCGAACCTGCCAAAGCAACTGGATGAAAGACTTGATTTCGACCTCGTCCTTGTTGAGCAAACACTCAAAACAGGCCATCAGGTTGGACGCCTTAATTCGTGCGCTGATATCCGGCCAGCCCCTCAATGCGCAGAAAACCCGCAACGCGTGAATCAACAGCAGCTCGAAGCTAACGATTGAGCGACAATAGACGGTTTCGTCTTCAATGCCCTCCTGGACGTCCTTGTCGGCCTTCAGCTCAACATTCGCTGAGGCATCACCGGCTTTGACCTCCTCTAACAGCGACGCAAGCGTCTTACCGCTCAATGTTCCCGAGCGCCCTTCGCTATCAACTGACTTCTGCTGAATGCCACTACTCTCGTAGCTTTTGAGAGCTGAATACTCAATGGCATGCCAGTTGGCATTAGGGAACAGCTGTCGGAGATTACGTTCAAAATAGTTCTCCGTATGCTCACAGGCCTGCCAGATTGCGCTGTACAGCGGCAGGTCACTTGTCAGTTTACGGAAAAGTTTGGCCTTCAACAGGTCGACCGGCTCCAGCTGAATACCTGCAGTATTCATGCTGGCGAACAGGCGGTTGAGGTCCATGCTCGAAGGAACGATATTGTTTACCCAGCTCACCTTGCGGTAGATATAGTCGGCAAACCCCTCTCGGCTGAAACTCTCATTTTCAGGCAGCTTCTTGACCTGCTGTTTGAGCACGCGCAGGTTCGCATCCAGATGGGTCAGGTAGGCGTCATTCTCGATGGCATCAGCCCCTGGGCGCGTCATTCGATCCAGCCCCGCATAGCTACCAAGGAGATCACTCACTGCGTCACGGATCTCGAACGTCAATCTAGGCTTTTTACCAAGGATAGAAACCTCCGCCAAAGGCGTGATCACACCAGCAGCCTTGAACGCCAGTGACAACAACATCAAAGTAGTCGTGCGCTGTTGACCGTCAATCAGCTCGTAAGTGAGCAGTTCTCCCTCATCACGAATAGCTGACAACACACTGCCGATAAAGTACTGAGGCTCCCTCGCCTTGTAAGCGTCCCGGATATCGTCAAACAGTTTGAGTACATCCTCATCACGCCATACATACGGACGCTGATAGCTGGGAATGACGAAGGCCATACCGCGGGTGCGGACCGCTGCCAGCGTCAGCACTTCGGTGCGCACATGATGCTCCGCAAGCGCCCTCATCTCCGCCCTCCCACAATTTGCTGGTGTAATGCAGCAGCGAAGCGACTTTCGTACTGCCCTGCATCCAACTGCAAACCAAACTGCTCGCAAACTGCGTCCATAAACCGCCGCTTCACACTGTTCTTGTCCAAATTGCTTGAATCCACTCTGAGGTTGAAGCTGTCCAGGAATTCAAAGCACTGCTCGGGGGTATAGCTGGCGGCGATCCAGTCCAGAATCGGATACTCTCGAACAAAGGCCGGAACAGAGTTCTCACGCACAGACTTTTGATTACTCACTCGTCTCGAATACACCACACGAAACAGCTTCTTAGCCGCTCGCTCCAGCTGGTTTTCACCAAACTGGCTGATATAAAGCAGAAGGCAGGCCTCGTAGAGTTTTTCGAGATAGCCGCAACCAGACAAGCCTTTTAGCCACTCGATGAACTGCCGATATTCGCGCAGATGCGCCAGATCTGGCTGCTGCCAGTACCGTTTGTGCAGGCCCTGAAAATAGGCCAGATAGCGGATGCTGTTGATGCCCGCGTTCAATGGCTGGCGCACTTCGTAGCCTTGCTGGTCGGCCTGCTGGCGGACGTCGCCTGCCAGGCCAATCTGGCGGCGAATGCGGCCATAGGCAATGTCGTCGCCTTCACCGGTGCCCTGCGCCAGTTCAGAGACAATACAGTCGCGAATCCGCTGCTGTTGGTTGTGGGGCGGTAGCTCCCGTGGTTTCACGCCCTGCCAATAGCGGCCTTTCAACAACGCGCTGACCGTGCTGTCCAGCGAGCCCATGGCTTCCCACTGGCGGGCAAACTGTGGCTGGTACAGCTTGTCCACCGCCCGCAGGTGGTGGGCCTTGATGATATCCGGGCCGCCCAGCCTTACCCCGCCGGTGTTCTGGGTTTCGAAGAAGCGGTAGGCATCATCTTCTGATTGGGTAATCACCAGGGTGAATTGCAGCTTATGGAAGTCGATCCCGTCTCGCACCCGATCCAGACGGTCACGCAGCCACTGTAGGTTGTGCTTGATCTGCTGCTGGCTGATGGGGTGTTCGTAGACCAGGCCACCTACGCTCGACGGGTCGGGATCCAGCAGGCAGCCCATCAGCGCCAGGGTGGTGATGCGCTGCTGGCCGTCGATGATATTCAGTTTGCCGCCTTCCTGATGCAGGATCAGGCTGCCCAGATAGTAAGGCAGTTCAGCATTTCGCTGGGTGTGCGACGCGATATCCCGCAGCAAACCATCCAGTTGCTTGTCCTGCCAGCAATAGGGGCGCTGGTATTCCGGGATAGTCAGCGATCCCGTCACTGTCTCCTTATCGCTGGTGATAATGGCATTGGCGATCGAAGATGTCTCTGGATGCAAACATTCAGAGAAGAGCTGGGCAGCGCTGCAGGTGGCGACCTGTACTGTCATGCTGGATCAGGCCTCCACCATGTCGGGGGTGATTCGGATTTTCCCGGTGACAGCGCTGTTAATCAGGGTGGTTTTGTATTCTTTGAGCTTTTCGATTTGCGCGGCAAGCAACTCGACTCCCTTATCCGATGAGGCAAGGAATCCGCTGACATACTTGCCGATTTTTCGTTGCTCTTCGACTGGAGGAATGAACAGGTCCACCTTAGAAAAGTTCTCAAAATTCAGGTCTTGGCCGTCGCGAATAAAACTGGCCGTTCTCTGTAACGCTGCTATATAAGCTGGCAGCTTGAGTAGATAGGCATAGAACCCTGGATCAATCTTCTGGAGAGGACGAAGAACAACATACGATGAACGAATGCAACCTCTCGACCATGCACGCTCAAGCCCGCCCTGGAAGCTTCGCATACTGATCACGAAATCGTCTCTTTCCACATGCTTCCGTTTATCGAGATGAAACTGAATCTTGACAACCCTATACCCTGTCAATTCTTCGTATTTATCTTGAGGGATAACGCCGTAAGCCTGAGTCGCAGAAAGCTGCACATCATCAGTCCACGCCCTCTCTTTTCGCTGTGTAAAAAGGAACTTGCTTCTCCTAACCTCCCAATGCGCTGGAATCTCCCCAATCCAGTCCACGCCGGAATCTTTCATGGGCACATTGGGATCAAGCCCCTGGGTGACAGCTTTTTGGATAATGATTTGCTTGCGCTCTTTCAGCAGGGCGATCTGCTTCTCTTTGATGGCAATGGCTTCGTCGATTTGGGTGGTTTTTTTGTCGAGGAATTTGGCTATGGCAACCTGCTCGCCTGAAGTTGGCATCAGACCCCAGACATCATAGAAGTCATCACTATATAAGCGCAGCCTACTATCTATGACGCCCGTGCTTTTTCTCTTGTATTCCGCTTTATATATTTCCGTACGAAGCAAGTAATGGAAGTAACCATGACTATTATTATCTTTCAGCCGGTATACTGAGTAAGCTGGGCTAACGATTCCATCAAAAGCAGAAAACCCTAAGCTGCCATTCCAAGCGAGCATAATATTACTCACAAGATCGTTTCTACGGACGATTTTATAACCTTCTAAACTTTCAGCATTTGTCATCAAGTCTCCGTCAGCCATTCTTTCTGACTTTGGAGTGACTCCCGTATATTGAGACACTGAAAGCAAATTTTCCCCTCCGCTTTCACTCCGCTCATTGACCTCGTGAAACAAGTACTTTAAGCGCCTCACATCCCAGTCAGCCGGGATCTCGCCGAGCCAATCAACCCCGGAATCTTTATAAGACTCATACTTCGGCAATTCAGCAATACTCAACATAGCCACCTACCCCTGCACCTGCTCAACATCCACACCCAGAATCTGTGCAATCAGCCCCTCGGCCTTCTGTTCCAGGCTGATAATATCCTGGGCCACTTCTTCCAGTGAGCGCAGTGGCTTGTGGCGGTAGAAGTATTTGTTGAAGCTGATTTCGTAGCCTATTTTGGTGGAATCCAGGTTGATCCAGGCTTCCTCCACATGGGGCTTCACTTCTTCCAGGAAGTAGTCGTGGATGCCTTGCTTGTCGCCCTCCTTGAGCAGGGGGATGGATTCGCTGTCACGCAGGTCGGCGCTAGACTCAAAGATGAGGTATTCGTTGGCCTTGCCGGTGGGGTACAGGCCGTAGTCCGGCAGTTGATCCTGGGTGCAGTCGTAGCGGTGTAGCAGTTCATCCAGCTTGTCGTCTT
This sequence comes from Pseudomonas neustonica, assembly GCF_003797945.1. Classification (GTDB taxonomy): domain Bacteria; phylum Pseudomonadota; class Gammaproteobacteria; order Pseudomonadales; family Pseudomonadaceae; genus Halopseudomonas; species Halopseudomonas neustonica. The sequence continues at coordinate 100,417 of NZ_RKKU01000011.1, read as the reverse complement.
TGAGCTTGACCACTTTCTTGATCACTTTTTCGGCGGTGTCGTCGTACCAACTTACGGCATTGAGGATGGCGTTCTTCTCGGGAACGGAGAGCTTAATCTTTCTGGCCTTGAGTTCGGCGTCCACCTGTTTTTTGAACTGGTTGTAATCATTGAACTCACCCTCACCGATGGCGGCCATGAGTTCACGGGCGGTGTCCACCAGGGCCTTGAGGCTTGCCCAGCGTTTCACATCCAGCAGTTTGGTTTTGGCCTTGGTGTTGAGGCTGATGTCGTTGTCTTCACACCAGGCCATGACCTGCTTCTCGATGCTTTTCAGGAAGCTCTGCTTGCTGTCCTTGCCGTGGCCGGTGTGGTCGTAGACCTTGTCGCCGTGTTCGGCATAGAGGTGCTCCATGACCTCGCTGATCTGTTTGTCGAAGCGAAGACCAGCGATACGCTCTTCGGAGAACTGGGCCTTACGGCGGTCCGGGCGTTCGATGGTGACCTTGTGATAGCCGAAGTCTTCGTTGCGGAATACCTGGCTGGCGATGCCTGTCGGGTCGTTGTTGCTGTTCATCTCGCGCTCGATGGCCGCGCAGTCCAGGTAGGTGCGGGTGATTTCCTCGATATGTTCCGGGGCGAATTCGCAGTTCTTGTTGCCCAGGTTCTTGCGCAGCTTGCGGTACAGCAGGCTGGCATCAATCAACTGCACCTTGCCGCGCCGGTTTTCCGGTTTGTTGTTGTTCAGCACCCAGATATAGGTGGTGATGCCGGTGTTGTAGAACAGGTTGTTGGGCAGCTGGACGATGGCTTCCAGGCAGTCGTTCTCGATGATGTAACGGCGGATATTGCTTTCGCCGCCGCCGGCATCGCCGGTGAACAGGCTGGAGCCGTTGTGGACCGAGGCAATGCGACTGCCTTTTGAACCCGTGGCCGGGTCTTTCATCTTGCTGACCATTTCCATGAGGAACAGCAGCTGGCCATCGCTGGAGCGCGGGGTGGCGTCGCAGTCCTCTTCATTGCCCCAGTAGTCCCTGAGCTTGATCTTGAAGCGCGGGTCGATGACGTCGCTGCCGTCCTTGATGTGCTTCTGCTCCGAGGCCCAGCTTTTGCCGTAGGGCGGGTTGGAGAGCATGAAGTCGAAGCGGCTGGAGGCGAATTCATCGGTGGACAGGGTGGAGCCCACCTTGATGTTCTCCGGGTTGTTGCCCTTGATCATCATGTCGGATTTACAGATGGCGTAGGTTTCGTCGTTGATTTCCTTGCCGTAGAGGTAGATGTCCCGCTGACTTTTGGAAGAAGGATCGGAGGGATATTTCTCTTCAATGAAGTCCTGGGATTCAGTGAGCATGCCGCCGCTGCCGCAGGCCGGGTCGTACACGGTGAGGGTGAGCGGCAGATCCTCCTTGATCGGGTCGAACACCAGATGGGTCATCAGCTCAATCACTTCCCGCGGGGTAAAGTGCTCGCCGGCCTCTTCATTGTTTTCTTCGTTGAATTTGCGGATCAGCTCTTCAAATACATACCCCATCCCCAGGTTAGATAGTGCCGGCTGTTTGTAGCCATCCGGGTCTACGGCATCGTACGGGGTAAGGTTGATCTTTGGGGAGACGAATTTCTCTACAACATCCAACAGCACGTCCTTGTTGGCCATGTGCTGGATTTTGCTCTTTAACTCGAACCGCTCGATGATTTCCTGAACGTTGGCGCTAAAACCGTTGAGGTACTCTTCGACGTTGGCCAGAAGAATCTGCCGGTTGTTGGTGGCGGTACTGTAGAGGCTGGTCAGCGTCCACTTGGAGATGTTGTAGAACACGTAACCAGACGCCTCTTTCAAAGGCTCCTCATCCAGCTCTGTCGCCAGCATCTCTTCCCGCTGATAGCGCACCTCTTCCAAAACCGCAGCCTTGGTTGGCTCCAACAGAGTATCCAAGCGCCGGAGAACCACCATAGGCAGAATGACGTCGCGGTACTTACCACGCACATACACGTCCCGCAGGCAGTCGTCGGCGATGTTCCAGATAAAGGAAACCAGTTTGTTGTGTACGCTGTGATCCATGTTACTTCCTGGTGACTCAAGCCGCCGACCGACAGTCAGCGGCTCGAAAAGAGTGATTCGTGGAGGGCGGGCCTCACTCCCCTTTTTCATGAAGCCCGTGTTGGCAAGCACTGCTACTTACCAGAGTTCCGACATATTAAGTCGCCGCTGGCTGCCTCCTCAAGCAAATAGGCAGTCTTTGCTGGTCCTGGCGATGTTTCAGCGACGCAGATCGCCCTATGACGATGGGAGGGCTGGCTCCGCCATCGTCGTTTTGCATGATCAGGTGTCTGCATCGCGCAATTCGACCAACACATCTGTAGCCCATTTCTGCTCCGCGTTGATGACCTTAGCCTTCTGGAACCGCTCTGCCATGAGCATCAACTGGTCACCAACAGGTTCGGCAAAGTCGAACCCAACCTCTCTCGACGAAGCGTAGCGAAGTTGCCAGTAGCCCATTCCCTGGTCAAACCGCACTTTCAACCGCTGCCCGTCTGTAAACTCAACGAGCAGTTTGCGATGGTGGGGCACGTCGCGATTGGAGGCCTGAATATCGAGCTGGACTTTTGCTCCGGTTTTTACCGACAGCCACATGCGTCCGAACTCCTCAAAGTCATCAATACTAGGCCAGTCGTCAAAAACTCTTCGGCTTTCCCCACGCGGCTGCTTGAATAGTGTTTGCACATGCACGTCAGCGTCACTAGCAAGGCGATCCTTGAAGAATCCCAGAATGGAGCCAAGCAAGCTCACAGATGGTGGGTTCTGGAAGTAACGATCACTATATGAAAGCGACGCTACTATCCCTGACTTCAGCAAAGCCTCAATCGTCGGGTTACCCGCTGCGATCAGCGACCAAAAGCGTTCACCAAATCCGCTGGCAGGCCCATTGAGCTGATCAAAGATCTCAATATCCAGGGTCGGGGCATGAGGGGCACTGTCTGGCGACGCCGTACCCAACTCCGCGGGCACCAAGTCGGCTAAAGGCTGGAGCCGAGAAACCACAACCAGATCCGCACCTTGATGCCAGCCACTACCCGGCAGGGTCGATTGCGATGATCGGGTAGCGATGGTTGCCACTCCGCTGCTATGCACGATCTGACCAACCACATGGACTGAAGTGTCCGCCACGTAGTGACAAATGTTGATGCCGATCGACTTGAGTCGGCGAAGATCTTGAAGGACCTCGTCGCTGTGCTCGCCACGCGGAATCACAAGGGTCACATCCAACTCATCGGAAAGCAGGTAGTTGTAAAGAGCACGGCTAAACTGAGGTGCCAACATATCCCAGTCACATGACTCTCCGCTCGCCCAGAGCACTATTCCGCTGGCGCCCTCATTGATGCAACGCCGCAGCACCTGCTCAATATTACCGGGAGCGTAACGGGCGTCCTCAAGGGATAGCTTGTCCTCTTGCGCTAGCCCGACATGATGTCCGAACTCATCACCCAACCACTCCAGGGCCGACTGACGATCAATCTTGTCGTGATCATGCCGCGTGTGTGAGTCCAACAGACAGTCGCTGCAGCCGTGCTGGCAACTCGAACACCGGAGCCGTTCAACCATCCCCTTCATTAGTTGCTCTACATGCAACGGAGCACTGGTCGCGAATCCTGCGCCACCGCTGATCACGTCATACAGCTGAATAACGAGTGCAGCATCACCGGATTCCAACCGTGCCGGCCGCGTGGAATAACCTAGCTCTGATGCAGATATACCCAAAATGCTAGCGAGCGAATTACGCAAGGCAATGGAGAGAGTGATCCCGACAGTACGCCCCAATTCGGAATCAGGTAGATACTCGCCAGTAACCGGGTGACGCAGCAGGACTTCAAATACGTCGGTGTAGGTTGTCGCCCCCAGCGTCACATTGGCGAGCAAACTGCCGGCGCCCGGGCAAGGCATCCTCTTGTTGTTGTCGTCTTTGTCCTCTTTGGTCGGGCGCGGGGAAACGTGATCCGACGACGGAGACAATGAAGGCGGAAACTGGTCATGCGCCAACATGGACTCGGCGCGCCCACAGCTCATGCAAAGTGCATAACCTGCGCCCGTGGCACCCAAACTGTGATTGAAAACCCGACCATTCACTCCATAGGCCATACTTCCAAGCGCAGGGTTTGGCAGCGGCACACTCGCCGCATCAACAAAGATCCAGGACGGCTCAACCGGGATATAGCGCTGATGCTCGATGTCATTGGTAGCATTCACATAAGCGTCTGTGACGAACCCTGCAGGCTCGAGGACTTTACGAGTATTGCTTGCTTTAATGGTCGCTCCACACTTGCGGTTCGTACAAATTAACGCATCGCCCTTTACCAGCCCTTCTTCGTATCCCAGGCTACCGCACGCGTCACAGCGCCAGGCCATATTCAGCTTTTGTGCCTCGTTGGTGTCGGCGTTGATGTTGTGCCAATGAAGCGAAACGCCAGCGGAACGGAACACACGCCCATCGAGCACAATGTCGGCACCTGGCGCATACTCACGGATCGCGATAGAGAGGTTGCGAGAAGGCAGCCCCTTGTAGCGGGCCACATTGTCCTCACGGTCTCGTTTTGAGCTGGAGTCACTCTGCTTGCTACGGAAATAATCCTCAACTGTAAAGTTGTCGAAATTAACAACATCCGTCGGGAACCCGTATCCCGGCAAGAAGGTTCGAGCGGCCAGGTCGCGCAACAGATACTCTTTGCAATGCCTGTTTTTCTCCATCCTCAGGCGCTTCTGGTAAGGGCTGTCCGGTTTGGCCTGTAGCTCTTCCCCGACCAGGTAGCGATACTCGTCCAGCCAGCGGGCCTGAAGCGTTTTGATGGCTTCAGCCGTTGTACGACGAAGCTGATCCGCCGAAACGCCATTCAATGCAGTTCCTTTTACTAGTGCCCCCAACGCATCATCAGCATTGGATACCGCCACGCCCAGCCAGTCGATAAAACGTGCACATTGAGACTGGCCCGCGTCTTCACTAAAGAACCACTCGGTGTTGAGATTAGTGCGTTCGGTTTGTGTCGTGCCAACCATCTCATGCCAAAAGGTTGCCAGCAGCAACGAGTTCACATGCCGCTGGACCAGCCGTTCGGAATTCAAAGCTACTGCGGGCGCAGGGATTTTAGTTTCGAAGGGCCAAGATGGATTGGTAAACACCTGCTGATCATGCGGGTTGTTTTTGCAGAGCGTGTAAGACAACGCCCTGGATTCTTTGCCTCGTCCAGCGCGACCAGCACGCTGAAGATAATTTGCTGGATGCGGTGGCACGTTGTTCATCACAACAGCAGAAATACCGCCGATGTCGACACCCATCTCCATGGTAGTGGAGCAGTTCAAGACATTGATCTGCCCTTTCTTGAACATGTCTTCATACTTTTCCAAGCGCTCTGCAGCCTGTTGGGCAGAGTGCTCGGCCGTGCGGTAGTAGAATCCGCCTTCTACGGTGCGGTCACTAATATCCGTCCAGAGATTTCGCTCACGTAGCACCTTGATCGCTGGGTCGTCATTCACAGCAGCCCGCGTTTTCTGCAGTCCTGGGAGGTAATCGTCTTGAGACCGGTCAAACTTCCAGACCTTGGGCATCTCGATCTTTGATGCGTGGAACGACGCCCGACGGGCCTCACTCAGCTTCGAGAAGTCCACACGAGCAGGCAAATAAGGGGTCAGGCCTCTGAACGTGGTATCAAGCAACTTATTGGAAACAGGACACACATATGCCCGGTCTACCAGGGAAAAACCAATATGCTCTCTGGGTAGATAGTGACGGTTACCATCTGATTTGAAAGGCCCGCCGGGGCGGCTTAGCTCAAGCCACGCAGCCTTCAACCATGCGTTGACTAGGGCAACGTCCACCGGGTTGGATGGACTCAGCCCCGCACCTAACAGAAGAAGCTTGATCAGACGCTGGTCATGCCTTCCTTCACGAATTTGCGGCCAACGTTTTACTCGAGCTTCATCCCATTCCGTCGAGTCCGGTTGACGCAAAACCTTCGATGAAAAGCGACTGCCTATCCAGTTAAGCCAGCTTGCTTCCACAGAAATGTAGCTGTTCTCCCGGACGTGGAAGTCCAGAGCAACCTTCAGAAAGTCGTGCCAATCTTGAGCAGAGAGGCCACGCTGCTCCCATTGCGCAGGCAGCGGTCTTGACTCATCAAGACCTCTGTAAGTTAGTTTCACCAAGCCCAAGGTTTCCAAGCTGTTCTGACGCTTTGGACGCCGCATGAACTCTCTGAATAGCAGCATGTCTGCCAGCTTGTGCGGGCCGTCCTTATCGCTAAAGATCTCTGGCTTTTGATACTTATTGTAAAGGAGTATGGAGTCCTTCAGGTCGGACTTATGCTTCAACTCCTCCACCATGGTGCTCCAGTCCAGAGAGACCAGACTAACCTTGGGCTGGCCACTTTGAGGATCTGCCAACTGGGCCGTCAGCCGCTCCAGCTCCTGCCTGGCTTTTTGCTCGTCCTCCCGCAACCCAACCTCTTGATAGAGCTTGATGTCATCCTCGAATTTGGCAATGAGGCGACGCAGCACATCTGGTGGAACATTCGCACTCGCAGCATTTGAACTAGCCTTAGCAGCTTGATGCCATTGCAAAATCTCGACAACCAGTCCGCGCAGCCGACTGCGCTCAGCCTCCTGCTGCATGCGGACAGCCATACGGGCAGTACCCTGCCGGCTGTCAGTGAAGGTAATCAGCCGGCGACCACGCCCAGGCAGAGACTGGCTCCCATATTGGTTGGCCCCTCCGTCACTTTCAAAATCCGGGCAATACTCCAGCACGGTAGGCACTGCCTGAGAGACGTAGAAAGGCGCACCCAGCATAGCCCGCCTAAATGGCAGTCCACCTGCAAAGCCGCTGTATTGGCACTCAGGATTGGCGCAGCAAAGATCCACCGCGTCGTTAATTGAAAGCTCGACTTTGCTTAAGGAGGAAGAAAAGAAGGTGCCGTGAATTTTGTCCAACTCAACCGAAATATAACCATCGGTCGTGTCGGTAAGCGCCGACATGACTATCGGCGTGTAGCCGACTTTGAGCGCGCCGGAGTTGTCTGCCGAAGCAGAGTCTTCGTCAAATGCACTCTCGGACAACAGCGAGAACTCATCACCGGCTGATCGTTCCCACTGGTTCAGACGCCCGTGCCGATCCAGGCCCAGCAGGTGCGGTTCGTTACATTCACGACAAAATGTGAGTTCGAAAACCGGACTACCGCAATTGCACTGTGACCGCTGGTCTGCATACACATTCCCAAGCGGCCAACCCTCTTCTAGCGCCGTGCCCTTCTTAGCGGAACAGTCTCTATCGAAGCAGGCCCATAACCCATGCGTCACTCGTTGAAAAAAATGCGCTCTGAGCTGCAAGAAGGCAGGAGCATCTGACGTTGGCCGCGTGCCAGAACACATATCCAGCCACTGCAGGGCACGCCGTTGATCAAAGGTATCACCGAACTCACGGGACATGCGGGCAGCAATATCTGCAACACCCAAAGGCTTGGGCGATTGCACAAGCATGTCGCGGATACGGCGTGCTTCCGGCGCGTGAACTAGCGCCTCAAACCGCTGGGGGTTTACATCAGGTTCTGCGTTATTCGGTGGAGCCATCTGCAACAAGGCGTCCAGCGCAACCGACGTTTCTTTACTAGGTGGGAGTGTGGGGATAACCCTGCTGCCACCGAGCACGTCGATATTTTCTATCGGAACACCAGACAAGTCAGCCAGAAACTGCTTTAACTGAGCAACAGCGTCGTCCCCGGCAAGGGTCGCAGATGTGGCGACAAAACGAACTTCGCTCGGCGACACTCCAAAAGCAGTCATAACTCGACGTAACTGAAGTGCCAGCTCCGCTGCCTGTGAACCTACGTAGGAGTGAGCCTCGTCCAGCACAATCCAGCGCAGAGATTTTTGCTTTTTGGAAATTTGTACGATGGGAGCATCAATCTGTCGCACCATCATGTATTCAAGCATGGTGCCATTGGTTACCAGGATAGGCGCTGGTTTGTCGCGCATCAGCTCACGCGAGAGCACCTCGTTCGGCTTCCCTTTTTGCTCTGTCTTTACCTTTGCATGCAGCTCAGGGGTATTGCCGTTGTAAAGGCAGTAGCGAATACCATCATCAAAGGATCGCGTCCATGCATCTAGACGCTCACGCTGGGAGTTGATCAGGGCATTCAACGGGTAGAGAAACAATGCGCGCACGCCATTGAGTGGTTGCCCATCACCGGCCGCCAACTCCCGGTACAAATCCTCCAGCACAGGCACCATGAAACACTCGGTTTTGCCCGACCCAGTACCGCTGGTAACTACAACTGAACGACGCTTTTCCAGCAACGCCTGCCAGCTAGCAAGCTGATGAGAAAAGGGCTTCCAGCTTGCAGCAAATCGATAGCGACCATTGCTCTTGGCATCCAACGACGCAACCAACTCGGGACTGAGCAACCCTTGATCGCCCGTCAGTTCTTGCATTGTAAAAGCTGATTCCTGCCAGCCAAAGGTCTGCTCAAATAGAGGTGGTGCCAGGAATGCGCCCTCAGAACCTGGTTCGCCGCTCATGATGCTCGTCAAATGCTTGCGTAAACCAGGGTGTGCGATGCTCAGCATACTCAGCGTCGACTCGGTTGTACGGGACAGCGTCTGGTCTACCAGCTCAGAAAAATAGGAGGTCATATCCTTACAGATCCTTATCAGAACTCAACAAATTGCGCAGCAATGAGATTTGATACAGCGAGCTGAACCAACGAGAGTCAAGGTCACGAATCTGCCGCAAGAAGAAGATCGTGTTGGCGCCATCGCCGAAAACGTCAGATACCTGGGCCTTGCCGCTCGCTACCGCTGCAAGAAAAACAGGCAGATATACAACGGCATTTCTGTAGCTCATTTCTGGCTCAAAGTTGACAACGCACTCGTCCTGAGCCGCACACCAACGCTGCAGTTCACTTCCACTGAAGTCAGGCCATTCCGCATCAGCGCGGTCATGCAGAAGCTCCTGATACCAGTGCGCCCTGACAAGCACCTGCAACATAGGCAGATCCAATTGCGCATCCTGGCCTAGCGGCTGACTGGCCAAATAACGTTGAATGTTTTCGCCAAAGGCTGGTACCGCCTCCCCCAGTTTCTTCGCCATCCGTTCCAGCACAGCCGAGACAGCCTGCTCCGGAAGGCCTTTAACCTTGAGAAATGCACCAAAACGCTGACCAGCACGATGCAGGTGCCGGATTGGAAAGCACTCCCACAGGAACGGGAACTCGGTTTCAATACGTCCGATAAAGATTGGGTCCATTTCGAACTTGAAAAGAGCCATCGCGAGACCACAGGGATGAGCGACAAGGGCCTTCCATACTTCAAAGGTACCAAGTGGCAGATATCCAAACTGGTCGTATAGTGTGCGCAGAAACTGCCAACCACTGTGTATTGGATTGACTGCCATCGAGTCGAAAACCGGCAAGAATGCACTTACCTCTGCCTTAGGGTCGAACGCAAGGACAGCCTTTTGCAGGCTGTGGATGACTTCTTCCTGCGAAGTTGAGGCCGCGTTGCCAGCCAAAAAAAGTGGCCTGAAAGTCACGCTTGAAGCTTTATTCGGCACTACCAGCCAAGGGCCCTCCTTGGCGACCAGCGCGGGTAACTCGTATTCCCCGGTAGCAACCCCTTCGCTCAATCTAGATGATAAAGAACAGGTTTTACGCGCAGGTTCATGCAGCAGCATTAACTCTGGAACCGGGTAAGTTGCGGCACGCAAGTTGGATGCAGAGAGCAGATTACGGTCAGAGTCCAGAAAGACCTCAGTTTCATACTTACGAATACGATAGGATGCTTCATGTCCTCCGCCGAACACCCTCAACTCAACAACTTGATCAATCCCGGACTGCAACGAAAAAAGATCCATAACCTTGCCTCGAATACTGAACAAGCTCACTTCAACGGGCTTCTCTCGAGCAACGTAGCGCCAATGGTAGCGGGCTGAGTTTGCAATGCTGCCACGCAGACTCAGCTCCAACTCAAATCGAGTGGGCGCCCCTGGCTTTCCGAAGAGAAACACGCGTGTACCAAGCAATTCATCTATCGAGATCTCTCGCTTCAGAGGAGTACCGTCAGCGGAAAATGCCAGGCAGCCAGAGGACGGGAACGGCACCTCTACCGTAATTTCGTCACCAAGGAGGTTAGGAGTGATTGTCAGCTCCAGCTTCGCAGGTGGCATACCTTGCGCGTCCAGCTGAAACTCGATGTGATCCGCATGTTTGATCTTGTGAGCAAGGACACCTGGCGCTTCGATAGAGCTCAGGCAGTTGTGCGCGGTATAAACGAGAACACTGCCTTTGTCTGGCTGATCTCCTCGTCTCAATTCAATGCGAAAATCCGATGGCAGCACCCCAAGCCGCCGCCGCAAAAGCGTGTCTCCGTTTTTATTCCGTACGGACAGATACTGGACACCCAGGAGCTCTGGCGCTAAGCACTCCGTTATACGCCGACCGGCAACAAACAGGTCCCCTTTCATATCCAGTGCCTGCCCTTCAGTCTGCGGCCAATAGACACGCGGCATACCAAGGAAGGTACTTTGGGGCTTGGTGGGCCAATCGAGGGAAACGCCAACCAGTTCGGGGCGTGCGGTGGAGTCATGATTGCATCCCGTGCGTATCCGAAACACCTCATCACACATAACCCGGATCTCTGCCCTCCCCCGCAGGATAAATGAACGAAGGGATAAAACTTCTGGACGAGCTTCGGGCAGAGCACTGTCGTCAACACACTCACAAGTCGCGCTCTTCGGTATTACGAGCAGAACCGTTTCCGAATGGGAGGAAAAAGAAGCCTGGCCGCACAGCTGCCAGCGATCATTGACACGCTCAAATCCAACCGGCACATCTCCCAGTGCGACAATGCTGTTTGGCACAGGTACAGCGGCCAACACCAATCCCCCCGCTGTTGCGACAAGAGACAAGCTGGCGCTGTGGTCTTTACGCCTCAGAATTACGTTCCGTCTACGCAGACGAACACGCGCAACGCCATTCTCTACTGTTGCGTACCCCGGCCCTAAAGACACAAGCTCGTTGTCGCCTTCTCTTAACGCGAGATCAAACCGGGTAGTCGCCGGCTGAAAGGCAAGGTTGAACGAAACGATTTCCGGCATCGACAGCTGCAGTCTCAAACACTCCGATGGCTCTTCCAAGTAATGGATACATTGCCATCCATCGCGCTGCCGTCTGGTTTTCGCTGTTTCAACCACAACCCTTTTTAGCAAGCCATTCAGGAGTTCTGTTCCGGTCGAGTGATCCAGCGGAAGCGGGAATACCTCGCGCCACTGCGGGTAGGAAACATCAAGTTTTTTTACTGGCTCCGACTCGTTGTAGAGGTCATAGAAGCTGGCGAAGGAAACCAGTTGGTCTGCCATCCCCGCGATCAACTCGATAGACGTACTCTCAAGGAACGCCTGAGGTAGCCCGGCGTTTGCTACCAGTAACTCCACCTGCTGATAGGTGTTTTGCCCCATCGCATGGGCTTGGTCATAGGATCGCAAAATGCGACTAAACAGAGCCTGAAATTTGCTGTCGGACTCGGCCAGAAGCTTAAACGGCAGCCCACCCTCTCCAAAAAGAGATCCAAGAAAATTTCGCCGATCAGAGTCATATACTCGTATCGGACGCTTCCAGTAGCCGTCCAAACCTTTGGGTACTGCGCGACTTAGATCCCCTGCACTGATTGAGTAGCCGAGAACCTGCCAAATAGGATCCCACGTCCAGCCATGCTCTCGCTGATACTCATGGCGGTACCACTCTGAGCAAAACAAAACAAAGCAAGCACATGCTGCCGAGTCCTTGCTAGCCAATTCGAAGCCGGGAAGATCAGAAAGCAGTTGACCAAGAGCGCGATACTCTTCTGCAGTGCAGTGATAGCCATAAAGTGGACGCTGATCTGGACCTACAAGCGACCGTCGCTGAAAAAAATCGCGCAGCCAAGCTGCGCAGCTGAATACGGACGTTGCGTTGGAGTTCATACAAGCTAGATCCTTCTATGCTGTCGACTACGACCAGATGGAGACAGGGATGGAGGTCGAAAGATAACGGCCCATCCATGAGACCGGCGGTAAAAGTGTGATGGCCATCACTTTAGCCACCGAGCAACGCACGGTAAAGCGCTTATTAACGTCAGCGCGTTTATGCCGTTGGCCCTGAAACAAGCGTGGCCATCCATGACCGCGGGATCCGTCCCTGCCCACTCCCAGCGTGCACAGTTGAATGATATGGCGCGTTACCTGACAGACCAATAATGGACATGCCTACAGGTCAAGTTTTCAGGCGGATGCTGGAACCTGCGCATCGCTTCTTGAACGCGCGCTACTTGGGCGGTAACTTAGTCGTGACTTGCTGTGGGGAAGCGATTTTGCAGCTCCCAGACCGTCGAGGGCCCATCGGCAAAGCAGTCGACCTTGCATCAATCCAAATCAACATGCCATCTTGGTTGACACGTATACACAAGCGACGCTTATGTGTCAGCTTTTCAAGCAGGTAAGGACACCATAAAACGCAGCAACCCCCTGAATCCGTCCGCTGGGATCTCGCCCTTCGCTACCGCCTGATCGAAACGGTTGCTTGGTGGGAGGGTCGACTGACCACACAGCACTTGATCCAGAGCTTTGGTATCAGCCGCCAGCAGGCCTCCAAAGACATCAACACCTACATCACCGAGCATGCCCCGAAGAACCTTGAGTACGACAAGCATCTGAAGGGCTATGTACCAAGCAAGCGCTTTCAGCCACGCTTTATCGATGACAGCGCCAGCGCCTATCTGCACCTGTTGAATCAAAGTCATGACCGTGCGCCTCACATTGAGGGCCTGGCGCTGGCCTATGCGCATACTGAGTTCCTGAAGGTATCGGACCGGTCCGTGCGACCCGAGGTATTGCGGCCACTGCTGCGGGCCTGACGCGAGGGCCAGCGACTGGAATGCGATTATGTGTCGTTCACCACAACCGACGATGAGACCCGCCTGATCGCGCCACACACATTGGTATTTACCAGCATGCGCTGGCATGTGCGTGCATATTGCGAGAAGAACGGCGACTACCGGGACTTTGTATTGAGCCGCTTTCGCGGGGAGCCCGAGCTGATGGACGATGTGTCCGAGCACACCCGCGAGGCAGATGTCGCCTAGAACACCGAAGTTTCCGTGATCATTGAGCCGGATTCCCGGCTGAAGCCCGAGCAGCGCGCCATTGTCGAAGCGGATTACGGCATGCTTGAGGGGCAACTGAAAATCGACACCCCCGGGGCGCTGGTGCAATACGTGCTGCAGCGCTACCAGATTGACCCGACCAAGGTGCAGGCCAAGCCGACGGCGTGGCAAATCGTGGCCGCGAATCTGGACCACTTTCAACAGTGGCTCTATTAAGTAGGGGAATCGAGCGTATTAAACCCGACGCCTCGGCGCCGCGCTCAACCTGAAGCAGTTTTTTCCAGCACGCTGCTAAGAGCCAATTAGACATCTTGCCAGTCTATGCACTACTCGCGTCGATTCCTGTTGCATGCCCACACACAGGCTGGCGCAATTACTTGGGCAGCAGGCCCCGCCAAACCGCTTCATTGGTAACCGCATCTACAAAAGCCTGGGCACTAAAGCCGTCGGGATAAAGTGTTTGGATTTCTGCGTCATCCTCAGCATCTAGAGGCTGCAAGTAGTGTTTCTGGTCCTTCAGGGCAACTTCCATCACCTCGCGCGATACCACTCTAAAACCATCTAGCAGCTCGCCGTCGCATTCTATCGAGGTATCCACTACCCAGGCATGGATTGGCAGCGCTGCGTTGGCATCCTGCAGGTTCAGATCTCGGCGCAAGGTGTGGTCGCTATTCAATAGCGGCTGCAAAGCTTGCTGTTTACGCCTCAACTGTCTGGCTGCCTTACGCAGAGTGTTGGTTCGGTGCAACCATACCTCGTGTCGCGAGGAGCGGATAAAACCTGACTTCACTTCGAGCAATAACACCACGCCATCGAGGTGGCAGATAAGGTCCATTTCGCCTGCATCGTTCCCATCTAGAATCGGAGGCTGATAACCCACAATCACCTTGAAGCCTCGTTGCCGCAATGCTTGCGCCAGGCAAAGCTCAACCTGCTCAGTCTCGCTGCGCAGTTCAGGTCTGCGCACGCCTATGCGGCGTAAAGAGTTAACGGCGGAGACAAGATTGTTTTGCTGACCGGCAATCCAGGGAAACTGAAAGCTGTACCGTCCAATTTTATAGAACGGCTGTTCTGAAAGCCTGGGAACGGGAACTAACGGGCTAGCCTTGATCTGGGCTGACAACTGGCGCAAATCTACGGTCCAGAACTCCAGTATGTTTTTTGCCGCCACTGCATCCCCTGTTGGGTTTGCCTGGCTCACAGTCCAGCCCCGAATCCGCTTTATTTTGGCGGGCAGTTCCGACCAGGTCATGGGGAAGCCGTTCTCGCCTTCGAGCAATCCCTCCCACGCCATCTGTCCTAACGCTGCAATGGTTGATTCGGCATGACTTCTATTGCGCTTGTAAACTTCCAGATACGACTTAACAAAGAAGGCGGAAGATAGTTCACTGGCCAGCAAGGTCTGGTGCAAGTCGACCTCTGCGCCATCAGCCAGAAGGATCTTGTCGCTGCATCCAAAAAGGGTCTGCATCACAAGGCGACTGCGCACAGCCTTGATCCAGGCCCATTGATTGGCTTCATGGTTTTCAGGCGTGCCTATGGTGACATCAGCCATCCCGGCGATGACAAAATCGTCCATCGCGCGACGCAACCAATAGCTCCATAGCAGCAATGACTTTTCTTCAGTCTGCTTCCAGCGGCTAGCGCTCTCAGTGCTGACACTGAAGATGACAGGCTGCCCCTGCTCCATTTGATAGTGCATGTCGCTATCAAAACAAAAGGAATCGATGGTCGCTTCATAGTCGAGTCGCTCGCTCATCGCGGCAATAAGCACAGCAACGGATTCAAGGTGGGCTATGCATTTCTCTGGCGAGCCGCCTCCGGGGAATAATAGCGGCGAGAGATGGCGTTTAAGAGACTTGCCCAGTATTTTTTCTGTCAGCTGAAAGTCTCGCTCGCTACAGCGTTGCAGCTTACGTTGGATAATGCGTTCGTAAACTGCCCAGCTTTGCTGGGTATTTTGCTCAACACTCTCAAGGGCGGGGTAAGCGAGAATGCTCAGATAAGACATCAACTCGAGCAGCGATAGCGTTTTCAAATGCTGCTCGGCTTGCGCTATTAAGTCATCAAATGGCTCAAGCTGTTCCACCAAGCGATTACAGGCATTCAGGAAAGCACCCCATTCATGTCCTGTGACCGTCTGGCCAAGATGGCGCATCACCTGCGAATCAGTTTTAGTAAAAAGCTTTGAATAACGGATCGCCCAGCGCAGTAAATCAGGATTGTGCTGGGCGAGGTGATCCAGCAGAGAGCGGTCAATATCATCTTGGACCCACAGAATCTGAGCCAGGACTAGCCTTGCCAGCTGTGTTTGTTCAAGCAAGCCTGGTTGCCACCAGAAGTCCAAACTCAAAAGACCGGCAGCACGATCACGCTTACCGTGCTTGCCTGCTGGCTTACCATCTAAAAAATCATGCATGCACTCATCAGCAGTTGCAGCTGGGTTCAGCTTAGCACTGTAGCGGGACCACTGATCCTGATAGTAAGACTTGCAAGGCGTATCGTTCATCGAGCTTAAACAGACCTATATGAAGATTTTTGCGGACCGCGGCGAGCGTAGGTGAGCAAACTATCGCGATGCCCCCGACCAGCATTCAGCCTGAATCGCTAATTAGCTTACTCTTAGTCGATGACAGACCCCATACCTGACCCAGTTCAATGCCCTGGCACAAACCAATCCAATTGACGCATTTCTATACTGGATGAGTTGCTCCCAATAGCGATCCGGAGACATTTCTTTGGACTACCCCAGCTCCCCTGGACATTTCCCAACCTCATAAAGAGGCGAATCGCAATAGCGCACTTTAATGCGCCAAAATAAATCATACGTCATTATCCAGGGCATTATATTGCGCTAACCACGTGTTGCCGCTATGCTTCAACGCATTATAATGCGCCGACTACTGGTTTAATCATGGCCAAAGAACTCACTGTTGAAGTATTCGCTGATGGTACCTGGCAAGACGCCTACAGCCTGAAATTCGAGAATCCCTTGAATCCTCGTGAGGGAGCATGCATCACTGGCTACCTGACCAGTTTCTACCTCAACAATATGGAATGCGAAAGCTCTTACTTCGAGCACTCCGTGAGCGTAGTGCATCGCTTGGACATGAACATCTATACCTCTGAGGGCTATCCGGCATTCCTTCTGGACATAATTCCCTCCGGGGCAGCATTTCGTTCGCTGGAGAAGCGCTTCGCAGCCCAAAAGCCAGATGACATCGCCATGAGTCTGTTTCTTCTCGAGCGGTGTACCCCATCCCCTATCGGCCACATGCGGATCAAACAGTCGCTGCCCTACCTTGATGAAGGCGAGCCCTTGGGCTTTAACCGCGCAGAGGTGGCCGAGCGCAATACGGATTTCTTGGAGTATGCCTATGAGCAAGGTGCTGCCATCGGCGGCGCCACTGGGGCTGGCGGTGAAGCGCCCAAGCTGTTGCTGGCGGAAGACCACAACGGGCTAATGTTTGCCGAGGCCACGCTGTCGGCTGAGCAGACCAAGCAGCACTGGTTCGTAAAATTCCCCAGAAACCGGGCAGCAGCCATCGACAAGGATATTTTGAGAGCCGAGTTCCAGTATTACCGCGCAATCACTGAGATCGGCATGAGCACTATCTCTACAGATGGGTTGGCGCTGATTGATGACGGTGAGCACAAACCCAGCCTATGGATGCCCCGCTTTGACCGCGAAGTTACCGAGCAGGGCATCCTGCGTCACCCAGTAGAATCGATTTACTCAGTGTGTGACGTTACTGAGAACGGTGCATACCTGAGACATGAGTTCGTGCTTGGCCGTCTTGGCGAAATCTGGACGATGGCCGAACAGGGTGATGAGCTGTTTGACTTGGCCGTCGAGTACATTTCAAGGGATCTGCTGAACCGCATCCTGGGCAACTCTGACAATCATGGAAGAAACATCTCGATTATACGGGACGGAGGCAAGCTGAGGCTGGCACCGATCTACGATTTGGCCCCTATGGTTCTCGACCCTGACGGAATAACCAGAGTGACAAAGTGGAAGCACGAGAAAGCAGGGGCACCGGACTGGAGGCAGGCGTGCAGCTCTCTGGCAGACGATGCTTCGGGTGATCTTTACTTCGATGCTCTGCGCAGCCAGGCCCAGAGCTTCCGTGCCCTACCCGACCTGCTCGTAAACCTGCCGGACAGCGTTCGCAACGCGAAGAGCATTCCGCTCAACAATCTGGATGCTCGCCTGAAGGAATGGGGGTTGATATGAAAGAGATGACGTTGGAAGAGCGCAAGGCTTACATTCAAACGGTGGCCGATGAGGTCGCACAAGGGCGATTGACCCTCGGCGGTGCCGTTAAGCGTCTGCGTGAAAACATCCTAGGGGTAAATCAAGAGCGCTTCGCCATGGCCTGCAAAATTTCGAAGCGGGCTCTCTCGCAGCTCGAGGTCGATAGCGGCAATCCGACTCTTGCGACCCTGGAAGCCGTCTTCAAAAAGTTCGGCCTGAAAATCAGCCTCTCTCACCTCAGTCCGGTAGACCTCAACGCTGCATTCGCTCAGAAAAACAAGGCCGGCTTTGCCATGCCCAAAGTTGGTACTGCGCCGTCGCCTTCCCCTAAATCAGACAAGCCCATTTAGGTTATTCTTATCCACTGTGCCAACGCAGCGTGCTAAGCATGGCACGGGCTTCATCAACCCAATCCGGCGCTATTTTCAGACGCCAGTTCAAACGTCAAAACGGGAGTTGAACCGATATTATGCGTGCTCAACTTTCAGGCGGGGCCCTTTCAAAAGATTCTTGACAGCCCGTCAAGATCCCATAAGATTACACGCAGTCTTTGTGAGTTATACCAAATCCAAGTTTCACGCAAAATATCGCTGAGATCCGCGGAATAGAGCCTTTTAACGCCTATAAGGCCGGCTCCCCCCGGCTCCACCAAATAAGCAAGACCTAAGACCCTGATTATCCTCGTGATTTTCAGGGTTTTTTGTGCCCTAAATTTGAGACTGTCGGAAAAGTGTCAGATTCACTTCGTTACGATTTACGTATTACCAACTCACCAAGCTTTCATTCCAACCATGTTCAGGCAGGAGCGCCTAGCCATGGGGTTAGTGATCACCGCTCTTTTACCTAACGACAAACACTCTTTGCGTTCGCCTTCAGGCCGCTGAAGTTGATCGGCAAAGCGTCCGCGCTAATCATTGAGTGCTGCCAGCACTCATCTGCCGCGCGGTCCGTCCTCGTCTAACCTGGCAGAGGTCAGCATCTTCAAAATAACCAACGCAAACGCCCGGCTCTTGGTCTCGTTATCCAGCACTTCCAGCGAGAGTTTCTCGTGGTCGGTCATGGCGTCGAGCACAGTATCTAGCACGCGCTTGGGGAACAGGCCGTGCATCACTTGCTCCACCGAGTGGTTGTCCACCTGGGCCATCACATCTTGCTGACGGCTGATGCGCTGGGCGATGCCGGTGAGGAACTGGAGCTGGTCGTCGTCGCTCACCTCGGCACCGAAGATATCGTTCAGTGCTTCGATGATTTCCGACAGGCGCTTTTTTTCCGGGTCATGCGGCTTACCGCTGCCAACATCGCTGCCGGGCTTGAGGGTGTATTCGCCGCCTTCTTCGCTTAAACGCAAGCGGTGTTCGGCTTGCTTGCTGAGGCGATAGTGGGTCAGTTGCAGCTCGCCAACGTCCACGTCCTCTTGCTGCAAGCGATCGTAGCGAAGCAACGGGTACAAGTTTCTTGCATATACGCAGAGCTGCTCCAGCTCGCGGTCCTCGTAAGGCACAATCTGCGAGAGAAACTCGTACAGACGCACAAAGCTTTGCAGGTTCTTGCGAAACAGGTCGAGCTGGTCGATCTGCTCTCCGGCTTCTTTCAATGCGTGTTCGGCTTTTTTCAGGCCAGCGCTGTCGCCATTGGCTTCCGCTGTACCTTTGAAATGCAGCGCTTGTTCGCGCGATTCCAGCGAGAAGGCATAACGCTTGGCAAAGCGTTCCTTGGCCGGAGTGCAGTAATAGGTAAGCTTGCTGGCCGCCGCTTTAGGGTTGAAGAAGGCCATGGCGAACGCCTCGACCTCCTGCCAGTAATAGATTCCCTCGGCGTCCAGTTTCTTCTGCAGGTCATAAATGATCTGCGGGTCGGTCACGTCGGTCAGCTCGGCCTTGGTGTAGTACGGTAAGAAAGCGTCGAGAATATCCTGCGACTCGTTGAAGAAATCGAGGATGAAGGTGTCCTTGCTGTCACCGAAGGTGCGGTTCAATCGCGACAGGGTTTGCACGCAGTCCACGCCCTGCAGTTTCTTGTCCACGTACATAGCGCACAGCTTTGGCTGGTCGAAGCCGGTCTGGTACTTGTTGGCGGCGATCATCACGTTGAAGTCCTGGGTGTCGAAGGCCTTGGCCAAATCGCGGCCATTCAGACCGGCGTTAAGCAGGCTGCTGCTTTCCGTCACCTCTTCGGGGATCACCTCATCGGGTAAAACGCTGCCAGAGAACGCCACCAGTGGGTGCACATCGTTGTAACCCATCTGCTGCACGTAAGACTTCACCGCCAACTGGTAGCGCACCGCTTCCTGGCGGCTACTGGCAACGACCATGGCCTTGGCCTGGCCACCCAGCAGACCCCGTATATTCGCGCGGAAGTGCTCGACGATGATTTCGACCTTCTGGCTGATGTTGTACGGGTGCAATCGCACCCAGCGAGCCAGCTTGATACGGGCCTTCTTGCTATCCACCTCGTCGTCCGCTTCCTCCCCGTTGGGGTGAGCAATCTTCCAGGCGGTGCTGTAGGTGGTGTAGTTGCGCAGCACGTCGAGGATAAAACCCTCCTCAATGGCTTGGCGCATGGAGTAAAGGTGAAACGCCTCCGGCTTGTTGCTTGAGCTGGCCGGCAGCGTCGGGTCGGCCGGGCGACCGAACAGCTCCAGGGTCTTGGCCTTGGGCGTGGCGGTAAAGGCGTAGTAGCTGATGCGCTCATTTGGTTGGCGCGCCTGCACGGCGGCGTCCAGCAGCTCTTCGGCACTGACTTCTTCCCCTTCCAGGGCATCACTGCCGAGAATCTGTTTCAGCTTGCTGGCCGACGAGCCGGTTTGCGAGGAATGCGCCTCGTCGGCGATCACTGCATAGCGTCCGCTGGCCAGCTTGGGATACTTGTCCAGGGCATCGAACAGCGCCGGGAAGGTCTGGATGGTGACGATGATGATGCGCGTCTGCTCAGCCAGCGCCTCGGCTAACTGCTCGGATTTACTCTGGTTGCCGACATCACGGCTGATCGGCTTGACCACGCCCTGGGCGTGCTCGAACTGGTAGATGGTGTTCTGCAACTGGCTATCCAGAACCGTGCGGTCGGTGACCACGATCACCGAGTTGAAAAGCCGTTGGCCGTCAGCGTCGTACAGCGAGGCCAGTTGATGGGCGGTCCAGGCGATGGAGTTGGACTTGCCCGAGCCAGCGCTGTGCTGGATCAAATAACGCTTGCCCGGCCCTTCAACGCGGGTGGTGTTGATCAGCTGGTTGACCACTTCCCACTGGTGGTAACGCGGGAAGATCATGGTCTCCTTGGTCACCGGCGTGCCGTCAAAGCCTTCACTGGTTTTCTTCTCTAGGTGCAAAAAGCGCCCCAGCACCTTGAGCCAGGCATCCGGCTGCAGCAGGCGCTGCCAAAGGTAGCCGGTGGCGTATTGGCTGTCATCTTCCGGTATCGGGTTGCCCGCACCGCCTTCCGCACTGCCGAGGTTGAACGGCAGGAAGAAGGTGTCTTTACCCGCCAACTTGGTGGTCATCGCCACTTCGTTCTGGCCCACGGCAAAGTGCACCAGCGCGCCACGCCTGAAGGTCAGCAGTGGCTCGGGCTTGCGCGTCAGTGGGTCTTTGACTGGGCGGTCGTTACGGTACTGGCGCTTGGCGTTTTCCACCGACTGCTTGAACTCGCTTTTTAGCTCAAGCGTGGCGGTGGGGATGCCGTTGACGAACAGCACCAGATCCAACCGTGGGTTGTAGCTCTGCCCTCCGCTAGCCGCATCACGCGCATGGGGTGAGTAAGACACCTCCGGTACCACGCGCAAGCGGTTGCACTGGTAGCGCTTGAGGGTATCCGGGTTCATGCCGTGGTCGGGCTGGAAGCTGCACGTCTCAATCTTCACCCCCGGCAACTTAAAGCCGTGGCGCAAAACATCCAGGGTGCCGTTCTGTTCCAGCTCGCGCACCAGCTTCTGCACCAGCACGCCGTCCGGATCAGTCGGGTTGGCCTTGGCGAACTTGTCCCAACGCTCGGGCCAGGCCTCCTTGAAGTACCCCAGCACATCCTCGATATACAGCGCAGTGCGGCGGTCGTAACCGCTGGCCGTACCGACTAGCCAGCCTTGAGCAGCCAGGGCGTCAATAATGTCGTTTTGAAACTGTATTTCGCGGCTATCTGCCATACCTACCCCTAGCTGTCTTACCCCGAACTGAACAAGAGCCGCTCTCCTTACACAAGAAAACTCTTATGTAAACATAGGGCCTCAAATTTACATATGGATTTTCATATGTAAATTTGAGCCTGCTCTCTTACACACGCTCTTAGCCGCCTAAAAATCAGCTATTAAATAACTGCACATATCGAGAGAAGAAAAATATCCGATTACGTTGGTACCCAGTGATTTCAACCAGCATCTGATCATCGGCCATTTTTCGCAGTAACGCCGATGCTGTTTGGTGGCTTACCTGAAGTATTTCGCTCGCCTGAGTGGCCGTTACCGCCGGGCGACGGTAGAGATGTTTAAGCAATGTCTGAACATTCTCCGCACGCTTGCCGTAACCAAAAGCCAGTGCATCCATCTCCTGGCGCAGTGCCAAAATACCTTCAAAAGTCTTTTTGCCCTTGCCGGCAGTTTCGATGACCGCAGAGAGGAAAAATTTGACCCAGTGTTGAATGTCGTTTGAAAGACGCACGCGCATCAATGCGTCGTAATAGCTGGCACGGTTGCGCTCGAAAAAATCGGAAAGGTACAACGAGGGCTTGCGCAGTAACCCCTTATTGACCAGGTAAAGCGCAATCAGTAATCGACCAATACGGCCATTACCATCCAGAAAGGGGTGAATGGTCTCGAACTGATAATGGCTGATGGCAATACGTATAAGCTCTGGTACATCGACCTGCTCGTTGTGCCAGAACAGCTCCAGCTCGCCCATCAGATCTGGCACTTCCGATGGGTGCGGCGGGATAAAAGCCGCATCAGCCAGGCTACTACCGCCGATCCAGTTCTGCGATAACCGGAACTCACCTGGCGTCTTATGCTCACCTCGCACGCCCTGCATAAGGATGGAGTGGGTGTACTTGAGTAATCGGTTGGACAGCGGAACGTGCTGCAACTCTTCCACCGCCTCGTTGATAGCCTGAATGTAGTTCTGCACCTCCTGCCAGTCGTCGCGCTTCTCCGGTGCAAGCTGACTACTGTCCAGCACAGCTTCATCCATCTCCGTCTGCGTGCCCTCGATGCGCGATGAATTGTTGGCCTCCTTGGTGATGTGCATCTGAATAAACAGTTCCACATCCGGGACGATCAAGGTGAAGGCATCCAACTCAGCCAAGGCGCGGGAGGCACGCTCCAGCAGGGTGTTGATTTTCGGGTCTTCCCAGCTCCACTCGCGGTTGACTGTTAGCGGGCTGAAGCTCTTGTATTGATACTGTTGCAGCCACGCACCCGCTTTGAACTCTTCAAACTTCATAAGGCGTTCCCCACTGCCGACTGTTGGTTGTCACCGTGCTCAGGTCATAGCGGTTGGCAGGGCCGACTAGCCAGCCTTGAGCAGCTAGGGCGTCGATAATGTCCTGCTGAAACTGAAATCCCCTGCTGTCAGCCATTTTGCTGGTCCTTTTCCCAAACATCCTACCGAGGTTAGATACGCCAGATACCCTCGGCGATCCCCGCTAGCCTTTGCTGGCGCTCATCGATTTGCTCAAGCCCCCAGCACTCTTCAGTAGCCAGCTCGTGGGCCAGGGCGATCTTAGACTGCTGGTAAATCTTGATTTTGCTGGCAAATGGCATGTTCGAGGCGCCGATATTCAGCTTGCCGCCGAGCAGCGTCAGATTGCCCCAGCGATTGATATACAGCGCATGCTGATCTGCATCTTCGCCCAAAGTATCTCGCCAAGCAGGCGATAAGGTCTGCGGCATGATGTGCTCGATATGCACACCCAGGGTGTTTTGCAGCGTCTTCTCTTCCGGTGAAAGATGGTTCTCGATACCCCGAAAGATGTAGTTAACGATGTAATGCCGTCCCATCGACTGATTACGAAACGCCAGAACGAACTCCGCACTGCTGGGCGACGCCGCTTCGAGAATCTTGCTTGCCTCAACTAGGCCTGCGGCACCTTGACTCGCCAGCACTTTAGCTGCCTGGTGGTAAACCTTTTCCAATTCCTTGGAATCCTTGCTGCAAATGGTGCTGTAGCGGAAAGTCAGCACTTCACACAAGCGGGCAAAGTCACGCAAAGCCTCGTTATTCAATACGGCAGAGCCAGCCAGGAGTGCGGAATAGCACATACTGGCTCGCAGGGTGTTGAGATTCTGGTACACCTCGCGCACGGCGTTGTCGCTTACCAACTCAGGTTTGATGAACTGGCCGTAGAAACGCGACATCTGCTTTAGATCTTTAATCAGCTGTTTGACGCCCCGGCTGCTGACCTCCTTCTTGAATAGGGCAAAGACGTCGTCCTTCTGCACCTGAGCATGCTGGGTCAGCAGGTAGTGGCGCAGAAAGCGGGTAATATCTCCGCCTTCCAGGTTGTCGATGATCTTGTCCCAGTCCTCGGCCAGGGCCTCGACCGACTCATTGGTCTTGGCTGCAGCGGCCAACAGGTGATTTTTCAGCAAATCACCCGCCGACAGCGCCAAGCCACGATCATTCAGGGTTTCGAAGATAATGAAGGCATTGGCGATATCCGGCACATCGATGACTACGAACTCCAGGCCGGTCATGATCTTGCGCTCTATCTGCTCAAGCGCCTTCAACGGGTTGTCACTGGCCGCTAGTAGCTGATTCAGATAGCCAGCCAAACGCTCGGTATTTTCGATCATGCGCTTGTTACGGTTCAGCTCATGGCTGTCGAGCTGGCGAACGGTTGCCCAATCACGGCGCGAAGAGTCTTCAGGCCCACAGAGAATAAAATCTGTAAATACCTTGGCGTTGGCATTGCCCGGGCGAAACTTGAAGCGCAGATCAGGCTCGGCGTAGGCGTTCTCCAGGAACTGCTGTACCCGCCCAACCAAGTCGGGTTTCAAGTGCTGATACTGGTCGCGAATCAAGCCAAGCAGCAAAATGATGGTGGTCAAGCGTTGCTGGCCATCGATGACCTCTGGCCGAGCCTGGTCAGGTGAGCACAACACCACAGAGCCCATAAAATGATTGCTACCCAGGGTTTCGACGATGTCATGCCACAGCTCATCAACCTGCTCAAACTCCCACGCATAGGGACGCTGATAAGCAGGGATGGTCAGTTGGCGGTTGGGCACGCCCAGTAATTTGTTCAGGTTGGTTTTATCGACATTTATGATCATGCTGCTTCCTTGGTGATCGCTAGCGCCCCTTGGGCGGTCATACTCGTGTCGAAGTGCTGGCTGGCTCGGTTCGCTCTAAACCATAACGCACACTCATATATGATTTCGAGAGGCCTGCAGGGTCGTTCTCGAGTCGCTTATCAACTCATCGACCAAATCAAACCACTCCGAAATATCATCGAATTGAAAAGTAAGAATGGGATTGAATCGTTTGGCAATGGTTGAAAAATGATTGGAGCCATTCTCAGGCGAATACTGCCTGCGCAAGTCATCAAGCAAGAGGCCATCGCAGTCGATGCTAAGGTCCGCAGCAATACTCTCGAAATCACCATCGCCTCTCACCTCGAACCCCAGACTTAAGGTCACAACTATTTCAGGGCAGTGGTCCGGGTCTTCGCAGACTTCATCTATGGCTTCAAGCACCTCCCCCAAACCGATCAAGGCATTAGCGCTCAATGCTTTGTTCCGCCAAGACAGCAAGGTTGCTCGCAACCGCAGCAAATCAGCACTCATAAGAGAGCACCTCAGTATCAAGTCCAGCGCGTCGGTCATAGCCGCTGGCGGTGCCGACCAGCCAGCCTTGAGCGGCCAGGGCATCGATAATGTCTTGTTGAAATTGCGCTTCCTTGCTGCCCGCCATTACACGGCCTCTTCTACTAATTCGGGAATAGGCGCGCTGGCCGGTGGCTGCCAGCCGCGTACGTCGATCTTGCCGGTGACGGCGGCGGAGATTAGGGCGGAGCGACGCTCTTGAAGAAGCGCTATCGTGTTTTGCGCTTCTCCAAGCATCGAGTTGAACATTTCGGTTTTTTGGATCAAATACTCAGCGATGATCTTCTGCTCACCCTGCGGTGGCATTGGCACAATAATGCCCCGAATATCTTCCACGTTTACTCGTTTGAAGGTCGAACCGATCATCAGGTTATCAAGCTGAACCATAACGACTGGTGAGCGCAAAACGGCCTGCAAGTAATCACTCGAAAGCCATTCGTATTGTTTTTTCAGCACACACACGTCTTGCCCCATGGCAAAAGGAGGATGCCAATTAGCGACTTGTGCCACCTCACCAACCGTTGCGTTACGACTGAATATTAAATCGCCTGCAACAAGCTCTCGACCGCCCTCAATAAGCTGCCGGTAAAATACTTCCGTGGTCTGCTTTGCGTTATCGAGAGCGACATAACGACTCTGTACTTCACGAATACTCGCGAGAGGAATGCCTTCGTCCACAAACTCGGCGGTGATGTGCTTGCAGTCTGTTACTGACCAATACCATTTCAGACCGGCCACCACCCAATGCGCCGGCACCTCGCCTAGCCACTCCACGCCGGAGTCTTTCATCGGCACCGTGGGGTCGAGACCTTTGGTGACGGTGCGGGAGATCACGGCCTGACGCTTTTCCTTGAGCAGTTCGATCAGGCGCTGCTGCTCTTCGATCAGGGCATCGATTCGGGCGGTTTCGTGGTCGAGGAAACGGGCGATTTGGGTTTGTTCACAAGCAGGTGGAATTGCGGTGAAGAGTCGTCCAAAAGACTCCGGGTAAAGCCTTAACCGAGAATCCATAATCCCTGCGGAGTGCGTTTTGAAATACCTAATGCACTCATCTGAGCGCACCAGGTAATCAAGAAACTCAGGTACAGATCCATCCGTCACATAAAAAACGCAGTACGCAGGGCTGACAATTCCTCTCTGCCAAGAAAAACCAAGTCCCCGATTCCAGGCAAGCATGATGTTAATGACAAGGTCGCCTGCCTGGCACACTTTGTACCCTTCAAGAGACTCCGCGCGTGATAAGTGATCACCTTCATCTAGCGTCTCAGACCGTGGCTTTATCCCGAAATAAGCGGAAACGGACAAAAGCTCCTCAGATCCATCTGTACTGCGCTCAGCCCTTTCCACAAAAACATTCTTAAACCGCTTTAGCGCCCAGTGATCTGGAAACTCGCCAAGCAGTTCAACGCCGGAATGCTTGTACCCCGGATATGAAGGAAAACTCATGCCGATAGCCCTTCAATCATCTGCTTGATGCGGTCTGTGCAGGCTTTGAGGTCGCGGTCGATCTCGGCCAACGCACGCGGTGCCTGGAACACATAGAAGTGTCGGTTAAAGGGGATCTCGAAACCGACAATACCGACTTCGCCATCCAGCGCATCGGTTTTGCTTTCGTCGATCCAGGCATCCGGTACATGGGGGATAACTTCGCGCGCAAAATACTCGTACACCGATTCGCCCAGCGGCACGTTCTCGTTGTCGCGCAGACCGGCGTCGGCTTCCGGCTGGCCTTTGACCATGCAGATATCGGCCTCTGGGTCGCGCTCGCTCAGGGCGCTCATCAGGGCTTTTAGCTCCGGCGTGCTAAGGCTGACGCTGTGCGCAGCCAGGGCTTTTTTCAGCAGCTTGATGAACTGCTCGCGGTTGCGGTGCAACTGACTGGCGTCCATCGCTTGCAGGGCGGCCAGCAGGTGCTGCTGAGCGGCGCTGTCGAGTTTTTGCAGGGCTTTTTCTTCCAGCGCCTTAGCGATGCGTTCGCCACTGGTTTGAAAGTTCAGGCGCAGCGGGCGTTCGACGGTGATACGGCGGTAGCCGAAGGCGTCGATGAGGAAGATTTTGCTCTGCGCGGTTTGCTCAAAGCTGCCATACAGGCGCACCAGCTCGCTGATTTGATCCTCGGTGATGTACTGGCGCTTGCTGCCGAGCGATTTGCGCATCTTGGCGAAGTGCTGGCTGCCGTC
The DNA here is from genome assembly GCF_003797945.1 of Pseudomonas neustonica. Classification (GTDB taxonomy): domain Bacteria; phylum Pseudomonadota; class Gammaproteobacteria; order Pseudomonadales; family Pseudomonadaceae; genus Halopseudomonas; species Halopseudomonas neustonica. Next base: position 73,016 of record NZ_RKKU01000011.1, on the reverse strand, counting down.
GATCAGCTGCACCTTGCCCTGGCGCGCGCTGGCTTTGTGGTTGGAAAGAATCCACACATAGGTGGCGATGCCGGTGTTGTAGAACATGTCGGTGGGCAACGCGACGATGGCTTCGACCAGATCGTTCTGCAGCAGGTAGCGGCGAATCTCCGACTCACCTGAACCCGCGCCGCCGGTAAACAGTGGCGAGCCGTTGAGGATGATGCCAATGCGCGAGCCGCCGTCGCGCGGGTCACGCATCTTGCTGACCAAGTGCAGCAGAAACAGCAGCGAACCGTCGGACACACGCGGCAGGCCCGGGCCGAAGCGTCCGTCGAAGCCTTTGTGGCTGTGCTCGTCGGCAATCTGCTTCTGCACCTTCTTCCATTCCACGCCAAACGGCGGGTTGCTAAGCATAAAGTCGAAGTGGTGCTCGGGGCCAGCCAGTTGGTCGTTGGACAGGGTATTGCCCAGCTTGATGCTGGTCACGTCCTGGCCCTTGATCAGCATATCTGCCTTGCAGATAGCGTAGGACTCGGGGTTCAGCTCCTGGCCGTGCAGAGATACGGTGACCTTGTCGCTGATGGATTGGATGTACTCATCACCCTCGGATAGGAAGCCACCTGTGCCGGCGGTGGGGTCATAGATGGTGACGATGCTATTGGGCGCGAGTTTATGGTCCTGATCGGTGATCACCAGCGAGGTAGTGAGGTGCACGATATCGCGCGGGGTAAAGTGCTCACCGGCCGTTTCGTTGGAGCTTTCCGCAAACTTACGGATCAGCTCCTCAAAGATGATGCCCATGCCAAAGTTGCTGATGAACTCGGGGCTCAGGTCGGTGGCGGCGAAACGCTGCACCACCTGATACAACAGGTTGGCGGTTTCCAGCTGCTGGACGAAATCTTCAAAGTGGAAATGCTCGAAGATCTCGCGAGCATCTTTGCTGAATGCCTGCACGTAGCTCATCAGGTCGGCGGCGGTCTGGGTGTCGGACAAAGTGCCAAGGGTCAGCGGCGATGCGTTGAAGAACTGCTGGCCAGCAGCACGCAGCAGTAGGCGCTCACGTACCATATCAGGCCGACCTTCCTGCGCGCAGGACTCACTAATTACCGCCTCTTTGCTCGGCTCAAGCACGCACTCCATTCGCCGCAGCAGGGTGAAGGGCAGAATAATGCGGCCGTACTGAGACTGCTTGAAGTCACCGCGCAGCAGGTCTGCGATGGACCAAAGAAAGGCGGCGGTTTGGGAATGGTTTTCCGTGTTCAAGCAATTGCTCCTTGGGGTGCGCGTAAATTCGCAGTGTAACTTAAATGGCGGCGCGTAAAGACGCGCTCTGGCTCGCTAAGCCAGGTTGTCCCACCGCCCGACTGAGGCCTGCGCAGTCATCAGCCAAGCCCTAAACTGAGGTGCGGTCGCGGACTAGCCGCGCCTCACAAACCGTCATTGGGCCTATTCAGACGTGATCACCGATCAGGGTGAGCACGTCATCAATAAAGCGCCCCTCAGCCGGATCGGTTCCTTCGCGCAGGTAACCCGGCAGCAATTGCTGTAGCTCGCTGCGGTCGATCGGTTGGAACTCCAACAGAGCTTCGAGCATGGCGGGACGAAGCAGGCGACGCTGGGGCGGCGTATCCGGCAAGGCAGGTCGAATGACCTGCTGATCCAGATAAAGCAGCTTCTCGCGCAGGCTGGCGCCAGCATCCTGAGCTATGCGTTCAGCATGCTCAGTCTGCTCCTCGGCAACTTGTTGAATGACCTCATCTTCGGCTTGTTCCGGTTCTGCCTCCGCCGTCGGCTCGGTACGCAGTGCGGCAAGCTCCTGAAGAAGAGGTTCTAGCTGCAGCTTGGCATTGCGGAACCAGTCCACTGACCAGATGCGGCGAATACGCCAGCCAAGCTGTTCCAGCACACTCTGGCGCAGCCGGTCGCGATCGCGGGCCGACTTGGCTGAGTGGTAGGTCGCGCCGTCGCACTCAATGCCCATAAGGTAGCGGCCGGGTTGGCCAGGGTCGCGCACGGCAAGGTCGATAAAAAAGCCAGCGACACCTACTTGCGGCTCGCACTGATAGCCATGGCGCTCCAAGGCGTCGATAACTGCCACTTCAAAGTCACTGTCAGGCGCTTTACCTGTTTCCTGGGTGTGTGGCATGTGGCCGGACTCGGCGAACTGCAGAAAGTCTCGCAGAGCCAGTACGCCACGGCTGGAGGTGCCCGTCGCCACCACGTCTCCGGAAGTGAAGGACGCAAATACCTGCATGCGTTTCTTGGAGCGGGTAAACAGCACGTTCAGACGACGCCAGCCAGCGGCTCCGTTGATCGGGCCAAAGCGCTGCGGCACGCTGCCGCCAATCTCCATCGGGCCGTACGTGGTGGAAATGTAGATAACGTCACGTTCATCACCCTGGACGTTTTCCAGGTTCTTGATGAATAGCGGCTCATCGTTTTCTTCGTTGCGGCTGAAGGCCTCCTGCAACGCCATATTTTGCTTGGCCAGTTGGTCCAGAGCGCGCTGAATTTGCTCAGCCTGCTTGACGTTCATGGCGACGACACCAAGCGACTCGTCGGGGCGGTGGAGCAGATGGTGCTCGATGGCCTTGGCAACCACCTCGGCTTCTTCAATGTTGCGCTGCTCAACGAACCGGCCGCGCGTCACCCGCACAAACTTCACCCCGAATTCGTTCGACTCGCGGTTTGGTGACGGGTAGACCACCAGATTGCTGTCGTAAAACGCCCTATTGGAAAAGGCGATCAGGCTCTCATGACGCGAACGGTAGTGCCAGCGCAATCGGCGCAGCTTAAACAGCGGCATAGCCGCTTCGAGGATGCTTTCTGAATCCTGCGCCAGAGAGGTCTCGTCACTGTCTTCGTCGTCATCGCCACCTTGGCGTGAGAAGAAGCTGGTGGGAGGTAGCTGTTTGGGGTCACCGACAACGACCAATTGACTACCGCGCGAGATAGCGCCCAAGGCTTCTTCCGGGCGCAGCTGTGAGGCTTCGTCCATGACGATAATGTCGAAATGGACCTTACCGGCCGGCAGGTACTGGGCGACGGCCATGGGCGACATCATAAAGCAGGGTTTCAGCCCCTGCAGAGCCTCGGAGGCACGCAACATCAGCGACCGGATGGGTACGTGGCGCGTCTTCTTGCCGGCCTCATGCGCGAGCAGCGCAAGCTGGGTACGGTCTTTAACTCGGCCAGAGTTATTGCCATCCGGCACCTTGTGCTGATCGATCTTCGCAGCCAGCTGCTCGCGTTGAAGTTTAGTGAGCTGGCTGTCAATCTCGGCGAAGCGCGCGCGAATGGCCTCTTGGTCCTTACCGGAAAACTGACCCAGCGCAGGATTGCTTTCGAGTACTTGCTTGGCCCAAAGATCCATCAGCCCCAGCAGGCAGGCCTCTTTGGTTCTATCTGCAGGAAGAGTTTGGTTTTCAACCGCGAAAATCACGGCCTCAAAACCCAAGTCAGCCAGGCGCTTGCGCAGACGACGGTATTCCAACCAATGCTCAAGCAGTTCTTCGTTTTCTGCTGCCCGTTGCAGGCGTTGCTTGATGGCGGAAAGATCATCCTGATCCACACCCTTCCACCAGTGGGCCGCTTCTATCTCCGCTTTATCGATGAAGTTGGCCGAAGCACGCTCCCAGGCCTGCAACGCACCCGCTAGCTGCTGACCTGTGGTGTTCCAATTACCAACCAACTGCTCAGCCTGCTTGGTGGTGCAGCCCGTCAATTGAGGCACCAGCAGGTGGCGTATCGACAATGTCATCACTGGGCGAATAAAGGACACTGTATGGCGCCAGGCGATTAATCGACCACGTTCCTCAGCAAGATTGTCGAAGCTGGGCAGATCGTGTCCTGCAAAGCACGCAAGGAGTTCGGCATTGTTCTGCAGGCTTATGGCGCGCTCCTGCCAACTTTCAACTGCTTGCGCGAGCGCCAGTACCCGGCCGGTGGTTGGTGCCTGCTCGTTAATTAGCGGCAATAGCGCGTCAAGCGCGCTGCCAAGCTGGTTGATGAGCCGCAGGTAAAGGCCCGCTGGAGCGAGCAAGTCTTCCGACTTGAGTTGATGCCCATCCAGAGGAAGCGTACTTTCCAACTCATTGCGATGAGACAGCACATCTGAGAGGTACTCTTCGAGCTCGCTGGCGTGATCTCGCAAGCCCTCCAGTACCTGGGGGCTTTCTTTGAGCAGATATTCTGCAATCCAAACATTGCCACCGAAGCCACGCCCGCACTTGTCACGAAGCATGCTGTACCATTCACGCAGGGCAATAAGCTCGCTGGTTTTAGTCTCCTCGTCGATGAAGTGCTCACCGAGCTTCTCGCGAAACGCCGATTCAGTTATCAGGCGATTCTTCTGACGTTTAAACGCTATACCTCCGGGCAACGCCTGAAGAGCGACCTTCAACTTAATACCTGGCCGCACCATGGTAAGAACTTCTGCCTTTGCGGCCCTCCATCCGCTCTTGAACCAGCGGAATAACGAGTCATCTGCCAGCACTCGTTGCAAGTCCTCCAGCCGTGTGTGGCTAGGCAGACGATCGATAGTGAAGACACTGGAAGATTGCTCTTCGAGCTGTTTGATGTCCGCTAGAAGCTCGCTTAGCTCGGAAAGCACACTGTCTAGAGTGTCATCTTCAAAGCGCTTGTGACGCCACTCCGCTAGGGCAACAGGCATCTCTAGCAACAGCTCAAGCAATAGGCACATCTGCTCTATGCCCTGCTTATCAGTACGCAGTGACTGGACGGTAGCTGTTTTTGTGATGATTTGAATCAGTCGCTGGGCCCTGGGCGCCTCCTCGATGAGCTCTTTGGCCTCTAAAATCAACTCAAGAAGGTCATCCAGTTTCAGGCCGCTGTTGTCATTGTGCTGTCGAATTTTCGCGCAAGACTGCTTAATTGTGTCGAGGGCATCAGGTGAGGCGATAACGCTGGAGTGCAAGGCCTCGCTCAGGCTGACCTGCTGCTCCATCAACTGGTCCATGCCTACGAGCCAGTCTTGGAGTGCTTCACAGCTGGCCGTATCGAGCCGGTTGATTAGATCCCAATCTTCATCACCTTTCGGCATAGGCATCGCCGAGAGCGCATCCGCCAGGTGCCGGATGGCATCAGGTGAGAAGGTTGCAACCTCGGCTGTTTGAAGCTCGCCGGAGGCCTGGGTGCGCGCTACGTTCAGCTCATCAAGTGCCGTTACTGCGTTTTTCAACTGGAGCAAGATGTCGGATTGCTCAAGCCCGCTTATCTGCGTTTTGGTACAGCCAAACCATGGGTGGGTCTCCAGTTGACCAGTCTGGCCTGCTTCTTCAGCTGTTTTTGTGTAAATGTGGGCGAAGTAACCCGCTTGCTCATGAATCTGGTTTTTATCCAGATTGGCTGCGTTAACCGGGTGGAAGTCGGTAGGACGGATGGCAAGGCTTTCACGCAGGCGGGTGGCCTGCATCAGTATCTGATGCGCAGTTAAACCAGTGCTTGCATGCAGAGCATGCAGTTGCCTGACATGCTCATTGAGCTGCTGCTTTAATCGCTCGTAATTATTGATCAGGTCGTTCAGCTGACGCGGTTGTCGATGGCTACCACGATTACTTATGCGCTGCCCAATGCTCGTGGCTACCGCGCTCTTCTGACTCTTGTGACTGTGTAGCTCCAAGCAAAAATCACCTAGCCCGGCGCGCGTGAGCCTATTTTTAACAACCTCCAACGCTGCCCGTTTTTCGGCTACGAAGAGCACCTTTTTTCCCTGCGCCATGGCGGCAGAGATCATGTTGGTGATTGTTTGCGACTTGCCGGTGCCTGGGGGCCCCTCGATTACCAAGTCTTCACCACGCATTACATCGACCAAGGCGCTGTGCTGCGAGCTATCAGCATCATCGATCAGAGGATAGTTTTGATGCACATCCTGAAGCTCGTCGATAGCGTGCTCGCTGCTGAAGCCACTGGCGGTGGACTCGGGTCGTTCGCTATCGGTGAGGCCAATCAGACGCTGCACTAGACTGCTTTGGAGTATGGCCTGATTTTTACCGGGCTCTAGATCCAGGTACATCATTAGCTTGCCGAACTCGAATAGACCCAGGGAAGCAAAACGGTGCAAATTCCAACCAGGCTTCAATTCGAGAACGGTGTCCCGCACACGAGCGAAATATTCTTCCGGAAGCAGATCTTCAGTAATACGCGGCAGAGCAATACCAAAGTCGCGGCGTAACTTTTCCCGGAGCGATAGGTTCGTGAGAATGTCCTCGCCGGTATACACAACCTCATAGTCGAAAGTCGCTGTTTTAGGGTTGAGCTTTCCTTTCTCCAGGCGGACGGGTAACAGCATGAGAGGAGCCAGGCGCGCGCTGTTCTTCCCGACTAACGACTCATCCCATTCGAGAAAACCGAATGCTAAATAAAGAATGTTGGCACCGGTTTCATCCAGCGATAAACGTGACTGTGTATGCAGTATCTGCAGTCGTGACTCAAGTTCGGAGGGGTAGTAAAGCGTTTGAATCGCATCGTCAGCGTGCTTGTCGCAGGGATCCTCTGATCCCGTTGGCAGCTCGTAGCTGGTTTCCATACCCAGGATCTGCGCCCAGGTTTCAGCAGTCGGCGGTTTCTTCAGCTCGCTCACACTGCCTGTTTGCTCGTCGTATTTGAGATAGCCTTGCTCAATCAACTGACGCTCAGTCGGTTCGGGAACCGGCGCGAAGCGCATGGTCTGCTCGCTGGTCAGAGACTCAAAAAGCTGATCGGGAAGCTCATCGATAATTCGTGCGAAACGCTTGGAGCGAGCATGCGAAAAATTAAGCAGTCTGTTTCTTGCACTGAGGTCTAAAAGGCGGCTGCGCAGTTTTTCCAAGCTTTCTGGACTGTCGCTGGCAGGTTCCTCAAGATCCTCCCAACTGCTTTGGTTGTCGACTTCGCTCTGTTGCCTGTCGGCTTTCCAGTTTTTATCAAAACGAAACACCGAGCCGCCACGGCCACTGCCTTTCTGCAGTTTACCTAGCGCAATCAAGTCTTCTCGAAGTGACCAATAGTCTTCGTCGGTAACCACAATGTCATGCAGCTCTGCCCTGTGATCAAGGCGCTGCTTCAGCGTTTTGTTACCTACTGCGGCTCCATCTCCTGGCACCAACTCCAATATCCAGTCCTGTATGAGCGTCCTTTCATTGACTGCCAAAGGTCGGTTGGCTGGGGGCTGTGCCGTCATGTAAATCATCCATTGGGTAACGTTAATGCAGATGCAGGTCTGGATTGTCGGGACAAAGGGCTTGAAGGCGGGACATTTGGAACGTCTCGAGCGCTGCACTGGCAGAAGCCATCCTTGGTGTCATGCGGCAAACTGTGACTGCGTTCGCATTACAGTAACGTGCAGGGCGACCGTGGTAAAGATAGAGCGACTTATAACTAAGCAAAGCGTGCAGTAACGCCGCGCTGCGACTGGCGTGGTGGTTACCGATATCCTTATGCTGTCCTGAATACTGCTGCAATGGCCAATATGCTGGAACCAACATGCTGAATTGGAGAGAAAGGCGTGACGCTTCTGGCGTACGCTATCTGCTGGAAACGGCACAAGATGATGGCGTGGACATCCAAGCCTGCCTGGCAGGGAGTGCCATCTCGGCAACCGCTCTGTTAGAGCCCGGTGTAACTATCGAGGCGTGGCAAGAGCTGGCAGTAATTCGTAACTTGATACAGCAAGGTATCAAGCCCGACTTTGGGTACAGACTTGGTCGATGTTATCACTTGACCAGCCTCGGCCTCCTCGGATTTACCATGCTGGCCAGCGATAACCTGGAAAGCGCACTGGCGTTACTGGATCGATTTCAAACGCTGGCACTGACCATCTGCCCGGTAACGACTGAGCGGCATCCTTTGGGGCTTTGGGTTTTCTTTGATGAACGCGTTCTTCCTGCCGACGCTCAAAGCCTGGTAGTCGAGCGTGGGCTTTCCGGCATCATCAGCTTGGCGTCAGAACTGATGCAACGCAATGTTCACCCCCTTGAAGTACAGGTAAAGCACAGCGCACCAAACCAAGCAGATCAACACCTCCACGCAATGCCCTACGCCATACAGTATTCAACACAGCGCAATGGAGTGCTGTTCGCCCAGCAGGACATGGTCGCGCCACTGCCCCAGGCAAACCTTAGCTCACGCTTTGAAGGTGAGCGCCTGTGCACACAACTTATCGTCGAGCTCGACCTATCGCCGACCAGCTCGGTAACGGTTCGCCGCGTTCAGGAAGTGCTGCTGGAAAGCGCTTCAACTCTAATGACAAGCAAGCAGGTGGCGGACGCCATTGGCCTCTCGGATCGCACGCTGCACCGCAGGCTGGCTGCCGACGGCAAGACCTTCGCCATGGTTAACGACGGCATCAAACAGAAAATGGCGGAGCGCCTGCTTACCGAGTCAAATATCAGCGTAGCCGCCGTCGCGCAGCGATTAGGCTACGCGGAAGCCGCGTGTTTTTCTCGCGCCTTTAGCCGCTGGACGGGCACCGCACCAGGGCGGTGGCGCAGAAGCGTGTAGGTACCATAGTGCTTTAACAAGTAACCTTGAGAGACGCCATATTTCCTTTCCGGCGCTTATAACTCAGCTCATTGGTTTGGCGTACGTACAAAGCTGGGCAGTCATGAAACTGCAAAAAAATGACGCTAAAACCATGAGCCTAAAAGACAAGATGCGCCATAGCACACCTAGTTTTGAAATGGGCTTGAGCACCACCAAAGGTAAAGAATGTCTGCTACAATTCTTCGCCACAATGCTAGGGATCGGCAATCAAGAATCTGCTGCAACTCTCTAGCCATGAGGTCAATAAAGACAGGCCGCCGAGAAAGATCAAAGGCACTGTCATAACAATGATTTGAACTGTTCAGGTATCCAGATTCCGATGAGCTCTCCACTTGTATCCATCGTCATGGCTTGCTTCAATCACGCTAACTACGTGGAGGAGTCCATCCGCTCTGTCATGGAGCACGACTACGACAACATCGAATTCCTTGTGGTAGATGATGGTTCGACAGATAACAGCCTGGCGATTATTCGAGCGCTTCAAGCCGAGTATGGTTTTAAAGTGATAACGCAGGAAAACCAAGGCGTTACCAAGGCCGTAAACACAGGTTTTTCCGCCACCAATGGCGAGTATTTCGCCTCGTTTGACTCTGACGACATCATGCTGCCCGGGCGGATACGCCTCCAGGTCGAGTACCTGCAGACACGACCTGAAGTAGGCGGCTGTGGCGCCAACTTTGAGTATATAGACGCCCAAGGCAACCATAAGCCGGGGGCGCTATTCAAAAAGGCTGCGAGCTATCAATTTCACGACTTCTTCGTTGACCGCAGATGGCTCGGCGGCCCCACTGCGTTCTTTAGAAGGCAGGCGATACTGGACGCTGGCGGCTATGATCTGGATAACCCGATACAGGACACGCATCTGGAACTCAAGGTGGCACATGCCGGTTATCGCCTGGATATTATCGAAGATATCGTCACCCTATATAGAAGACACGATACAAACATATCGTCCAACAACAAGGGCAACTTCAAATCTCATTTACTGGCAATCAACCAGTTTCAGGCGGAGCCGGGCTACATAGCAGCCAAACGAGGCTTGATTCACGCCGAATTAAAAAAAGCCGTTGCTGAAGACCGAGCCTATGCCAGGGAGTTGTTTGCTCTGTTACCGCTCAAAGAGTGGAACACAAAAACACTCAAGCGCTTCTGGCGCTATTCCAGAAAACGCTTCTCACCCGATTTTAGTAAGCTGAGAGCACAACGCAAAGCAGCATAAAGCGGCGCTTTTTTGCCTTTAGCTGCCTAAGAGCAGCATCTCAAATACCATCGATTTCTCCGTCATGCGCTGCGTTATTTTGGGTAGCTGAACTGGTACGCATTGGCAGCAGACGCGCATGGTCATTGAGCATCACCCTGTAGCATTCGCACGAGGCCAGCTCCAGGCCCGAGCGGTCCAGAATAGTAATGTCGCCACGGCGGTAGGCAATCAGCCCGCGCAGCTGTAAGGCGCCTGCGGCAATGGTTACGCCACTTCTGCGCACGCCAAGCATATCCGCAAGAAATTGATGGGTAAGGTGAAAGGTATCCTTGTGCGCGCGATCCTGGGTCATTAACAACCAGCGCGCCAGACGTGGCTCAATCTCGTGAAAGTGAACACAGGCAGCATTCTGCGTTAACTGGGCGAGCAACACATAAAGGTAGTGTTTGAGTGCGCGCTGAAATAGCGGGCTATCGCGTAACGCGCGTCGCAGCTGGTCAGAACTGATGCGCAGTGCCGTACCGGAGCCCTGCACGACCGCACGGCTAGGCGCCATGTTGACCCCCAGCGCCATAGTCGCACCCAGCATCCCTTCGCTGCCAATCAAGCCCAGTTCCAGCGGATGCTTGCCACCCAGGGTAGTAACCAGCGAAACAAAACAGGTAGTCGGAAAGTACAGGTAACGAAATAGCATGTCTCGTTCACAGAGAATGCTGCCGAATTCAAGCTCAACCATCTCGCATTGTTCCAGCACTCGGTTCTGCTCGTTATGCGGCAGACAGTCGAGCAACTGGTTGGTGACGGGTCTTGGGCATGCAACTGACATAAGGCCTTCTCAGCAGCACGAAAATAGCCTGTAGCGGCGTGAGAAAGGTGCCTGGCGATCCCGTTTGATAGTGTGCACGCGATACGCCGTAAACTCTGTTCGCTATAGCACTCAGCGCCTGCTCGTTGCCGAGCAGCTAAATACTGGGAACCAAGAGCGCGGCCACGTCGAGATGCGTATGGTAGGACAACAGCCGGTCGCTCTCCTTTTTAACCACGGCATAACACTCACAACTCAGCTGCTCAAGCCTGGGACGATCCAGCACGGTGATGTGGCCCCGCCGGTACTCAATGACGCCGAGTTTTTGTAGCTTGCCTGCCGCCTCGGTAACGCCTTCACGGCGCACGCCGAGCATATTGGCAATCAACTCCTGGGTCATGGTCACCTTATTATTCGGCAGCCGATCCAGTGACAGCAGAAGCCAGCGGCAAAGCTGTTGATCAATGGAATGATGACGATTACACACTGCGGTTTGCGCCATTTGCGTAATCAACGACTGGGTATAGCGCAGCATCAGCACCAGCATCTCGCCGTGGCGATTAAACTCGTCTTTTAACCGCTGCCCCGGCAACCGATAGGCCTGGCCGCCGCTTTGCACAATGGCTCGGCTCGGTGTGCTCTCTCCGCCCATAAACAAGGCAATACCTACCAGGCCTTCATTGCCGACCACGGAGATTTCTGCGGAGGCACCGCTTTCCATCACATAGAGCAGTGAAATGATTGAATCGGTAGGGAAGTAAACATAGCGCATGGTTTCGCCGGATTCGTACATCACCTTGCCGAGGGGTAACGACACCAGCTCAAGATGATTGAACAGACGTTTTTGTGATTCAAGGGGCAAGGCAGCCAGCAAGCGATTGTGCTGCGGGCGCGGTAAATCAGGCATTGCGGACTCCATCCGGGGAGATCAACCTAAATACCAAGTATACGCCTGACACTCTCACACTCTGTTCGGTAGCGTACATAGCACGAGTTCTATACTGAACCTATCCGGCTACCTATGCGAGCAACCTTTGATCAAGTAATGACGGCAGCGGTTGGTTGTTGCTACCCAAGGTAGAAAACCGCGATAAATCCTGCCCCGCTCAGGTCGTTCTATTGCGCTCAAAAAAACTGATGACCTGTCTCTCGGCCTCGTTATGCGTCATCTCATAACGCTGTTGAACCAGCAACGTGAGTTTTTTTGCGTCACCTTTGGATTTCACCAGCTCATCCAGCGTTAGATCATCCCAGACGATGTGAGCAAGACCAGCGAGCTGCTGCCACTTGCCCTGAATTATCTCGGCGAGTGATTGGGTCATAGTTACCTCTATGGATTAACTGACTGCGAAAAAACGCATCACTCATCGAGAGTGACAGACGAGGTCAGCCGTGTCGGTACGCCACAGCACTTAGCGTCGACCAATTGCAACAGGAGCAGCTAACACTCTGTGTTCGCTAGCGCACGGTGAACAGGTGCTCATTGGGGGCACGATGGTCTGGTCATGGTCCGACAGCCGTCCTAGCAACAAATGTCTGCGGCCCAGACAAGACCACTGACCAGGGGCCAAAGATGACAGAGCGCCAAGCTGCAGACAAAACCGATGCACCCAATGTCGGCACTATTGTCACAGTCCACGGTAGCGTCATCGACATGCGTTTTGACAGCGCGCTGCCAGCAGTACATAACCTGCTGCACGCTGGCGACGGTGACCATGTTGCCATCGAAGTATTGGCCCAGCGCGATCAGCGTCACGTGCGCGGTATTGCCCTCACACCCACGCAGGGCCTGGCCCGCGGCATGCCGGTAAAAGACAGTGGCGGTCCCTTGCAGGCGCCGGTCGGCAAAGCCATTCTGTCACGCATGTTCGATGTCTTTGGCAACACCGTAGACCGTGGCCCGCCGCTGGATAGCGTGCAATGGCGATCGGTTCACAACCAGCCGCCAGCGCTGGTGCGCCGCTCGACCCACGCCGAAATATTCGAGACCGGCATCAAAGCCATTGACGTGCTTACCCCGCTGGAGCGCGGCGGTAAGGCCGGTTTATTTGGCGGCGCGGGCGTGGGCAAAACGGTGCTGCTAACCGAAATGATCCACAACATGGTTGGCCATCAACAGGGCGTCAGTATTTTCTGCGGCATCGGCGAGCGCTCGCGCGAAGGCGAAGAGTTGTATCGCGAGATGGACGCCGCTGGGGTGTTGCCCAATATGGTAATGATCTTCGCGCAGATGAACGAGCCACCCGGCGCACGCTTTCGCGTGGGGCATGCGGCGCTGACCATGGCTGAATACTTCCGTGACGATGAACACCGCGACGTGCTGCTGCTGATCGACAATATCTTCCGCTTTATTCAGGCTGGCTCGGAAGTCTCGGGACTGATGGGGCAGATGCCGTCACGCCTCGGTTACCAGCCCACCATGGGCACCGAACTGGCATCGCTGGAAGAGCGTATTGCCAATACCGACAACGGCGCCATTACTTCACTGCAGGCGGTCTATGTGCCTGCCGACGACTTTACCGACCCCGCCGCCGTACATACGTTCTCGCACCTGTCGGCGTCCATCGTACTGTCGCGCAAACGCGCCAGCGAAGGTTTGTTTCCGGCCATCGACCCGCTGCAGTCCAGCTCAAAAATGATCACACCGGGTATCGTCGGCGAGCATCACTATGCAATAGCACAAGCCATCCGCCGCACGTTGGCGCAGTACGCCGAACTTAAAGACATCATCGCCATGCTCGGGCTGGAGCAGTTGTCGCCCGACGACCGCAAGGTGGTGGCAAGGGCGCGGCGGCTGGAACGTTTTCTGACTCAGCCGTTTTTCACCACCGAACAGTTCACCAACCTGAGCGGCAAGCTGGTCAGCCTGGACGATGCGCTGGATGGTTGCGAACGCATCCTCGCTGACGAGTTCAAGGATATGCCCGAAAGCGCGCTCTACATGATCGGCGCGATAAGTGAAGCACAAGCCAAGGCCAAATCCAGCGCGGTAGACCAGGAGCAACCCGCCGAGGAGCCCGCGCATGCCGCTGATGACGCTTAAGGTACTGCTGCCCTTTGAGGTATTCGTCGATGAAAACGACATCTCGCGCCTCGTGGTCGAGACGGTACAGGGCTCATTTGGCCTACTGCCAAAGCGCCTGGACTGCGTCGCGGCGCTGGTTCCGGGCATCCTGAGCTTCACTGACCAAGCGCAGAACGAAGTATTCGTGGCGCTGGATGCCGGCGTACTGGTCAAGACCGGTCGCGACGTGGTGATTTCCGTACGGCAGGCGCTGCGCGGTACAGACCTCGCTCAACTGCACGCTGCTATCGAGCAGCAATTTCTGACCCAGGACGCGCAGCAAGAAGCCATGCGCGCGGCCATGAGCAAACTGGAAACCGGCTTTATACGGCGCTTTGCTTCTTTGCGAGACCCCGGCGCATGACGCGCAAAACCAAGCCAACCGAGCCGAGCTCAGCCCCTGCCGATCTGACCCTGGCGCAGCAGGTTGGCGCCAAGGCGGCGCGCAAACTCAAGGCCCGGCGCAACGGCACTCCCGGAGTCTGGTTCGGGCTGGGCATGATGGGGCTGATCGGCTGGTCCGTGGTGGTACCCACCCTGATGGGCGCAGCACTCGGCCTCTGGCTGGACCAACACTATCCCGACGGCCGCTCCTGGACACTGGCGCTGCTGATGGCCGGACTCACCCTCGGCTGTATCAACGCCTGGCACTGGATTGCTCAGGAAGACCGTTCGATGCACGAAGAACAGGAGAACGACGATGCCTGACGACATAAGCTGGATGCTGGGTGGCGCCGCGGCGCTGCTGACCGGCTGGGCGCTGGGCGCCATCTTCTTTGGCGGCCTCTGGTGGACCGTGCAGCTGGGTGCCGCCTCGCCAACGCCGTCACGCTGGTTTGTCAGCAGCCTGATCCTGCGCACTGGCATCGTTCTCGCTGGCTTCTACCTTATTGGTGCGGACCAGCCCGCGCTGCTCGGTTTGTGCCTGCTGGGTTTTATCACCGCTCGCGCGCTTATCCTGCGAATAACCCGCGATCAACCTGACAAAGCTGCACCAGGAAAAGTACAGGCGTCAGGAAAACCACCATGCGCCTGACCCCCGATGCCTGGATCTTTTGGCAGTACGGCGTCGTTATGCTGAATGCCACCATCGTATTCACCTGGATACTAATGGCCGTGCTGGTGCTGGGCGCCGCGTTGATTACCCGCCGCCTGGCCACCGGGCACGAACGCTCAGGCTGGCAGAACCTGCTGGAGATAGTGGTGACCGCCATCATGGGGCAGATCAAGGATGTCGGTCTGAAAAACCCGCGTCAGTACCTGGGCTTTCTCGGCACCCTGTTTCTGTTTGTCGCCGCTGCCGCCCTGGCGACCGTCATCCCGGGCTATGAGCCACCCACCGCCTCACTGTCGACCACCGCCGCACTGGCGCTTTGTGTGCTGGTCGCCGTGCCCTTGTTCGGCATCTCCAGCCAGGGACTGTTGAGCTACCTGAAGTCCTATATGCAGCCGACACCCATCATGCTGCCATTCAACCTGATCAGCGAAGTCTCGCGCACCATGGCCCTGGCCGTGCGTCTGTTCGGCAACATGATGAGCGGCGCCATGATCATCGCCATTTTGTTGTCCATCACGCCCTTTGTGTTCCCCATCGTGATGACGCTGCTGGGCCTGCTGACCGGCATGGTACAGGCCTACATCTTCACCATTCTGGCAGCGGTCTACATCGCGGCGGCCACCCGCAGCAGCAAGGCGGCCAAGGCACCCGCGCCGGAAACCAACACATGAAACCTCGCCCTCCTCCCCATCAACCACTACAAAGGCACCGCTTATGGACGCTCTTACCTGGATCGCTGTCGCATCCATCATCATGGCAGGCCTGACCACGGGGTTTGGCACCATGGGTCCGGCCCTGGCCGAAGGCCGCGCGGTCGCGGTCGCGCTCACCTCGCTGGCGCAGCAACCCGATGCCTCCGCCACCATCACCCGCACGCTGTTCGTGGGTCTGGCGATGATCGAGTCCACCGCGATTTACTGTTTCGTGGTGTCGATGATCCTCATCTTTGCCAACCCGTTCTGGAACGCCGCACTGGCTGCGGCCACTAAGGCAGCAGGCCAATAGCCCATGCTCATCGACTGGTTTACCGTCGGCGCGCAGGTGCTGAACTTCATTATCCTGGTGTGGTTGATGAAACGCTTTCTATACCAACCGGTATTGAACGCCATCGCCGCCCGCGAGCAGAAGATTACCGCCGAGCTGGCGGATGCCGCTGACACCAAGGCCAAAGCGCACCAGCAGCAAATCGAATACCAGGAGAAGAACCAGACCTTCGACCAGCAGCGTGCCGACTTGCTGCAGCAAGCCAAGCAGGAGGCCTCGGCTGAGGCCGAACGTCTGCGTGCAGCCGCAGCCGAAGCCGCCAAACAGGCGAAAGCCAAGCGTGCAAAAGCGCTGGCGATCGAGACGCAGCAGCTGCATGCCGAGATAGTGCAGCAAACCCAGCAGCAGGCATTCGAGATCGCCCGGCGGGTAATGGCTGACCTCGCCGATGCCAGCCTGGAGCAGCGCGCCTGCGAGGTGTTCATTCAGCGCCTGCAGACCATGGCCGATGACACCCTGGCCACTCTGGGCAGCGCGCTCAAGACCACCTCCGAAGCTGATCCCGCAGTGCTGCGCAGCGCTTTCGAGCTAGCCGAATCGCAGCGGGAGGCGATTCAGAGCGCGCTGAACGACAAGCTAGGGCAGTCGATTGCGCTCAGATACGAGACCAACCCTGAGCTGGTGGCCGGCATCGAACTCAGCGCCAATGGGCAAAAGCTGGCCTGGAGTATTGCCGATTACCTGCGCGCGCTGGCCATAAGTCCGCCGCCGGCAACCGTCGAGCCCGATGCAACGGAGCCAGCATGACCGCAGCCATACCTGATAGGGCCAGTCTGGAAGGCGTGTATGCGGGCGCGTTCGCCGATCTTCAGCAGCGTCTGCAGGCGTTCAAGCCACAACTACTGCCGCGCGAAGTCGGCGTTATCGCCAGCGTCTCCACCGGCATCGCGCAGGTGCGCGGGCTGCAGCACGCCACCTCGGAAGAACTGCTGCTGTTTCCCGGCGGGCTGTCCGGTATCGCCTTCAATCTCAACGAAGACAGTATCGACGTGGTGCTGCTGGGTGACTATGCGCACCTGCACGCCGGCGACGAGGTACAGCGCACCGGCCGGGTCATGGACGTCGCCGTGGGAGACGCACTGCTGGGGCGCATGATCGATCCACTGGGGCGGCCGCTGGATGGTTTGGGTCCGATCGCCACGCATGATCGCCTGCCTATCGAGCGTCCCGCCACGGCCATCATGGATCGCGCCCCGGTAACCGAACCACTGCAGACCGGCCTGAAAGTGCTGGACGCGCTGATTCCCATCGGCCGCGGCCAGCGCGAACTGATTCTCGGCGACCGGCAGACCGGCAAGACCGCCATCGCCATCGACACCATCTTTAATCAGCGCGGCAAGGATGTGCTCTGCGTCTATTGCGCCATCGGCCAGCGCGCCTCTGCGGTGGCCAAGACGGTAGCCAAGCTGCGCGAGAAACAGGCGCTGACCTACACCGTCGTGGTGGTGGCCGAAGGCAACGAGGCGCCGGGGCTGTCCTATATCGCACCCTACGCGGCCACCAGTATTGCCGAGCATTTTATGGAGCAGGGCCGCGACGTGCTGATTGTGTATGACGACCTGACCCACCACGCCCGGGCCTATCGTGAGCTGTCGCTGCTGCTGCGCCGCCCGCCCGGTCGCGAGGCCTTTCCCGGCGATATTTTCTACATTCATTCGCGCATGCTTGAGCGCGCAACTCACCTGAACGAAGAACGCGGCGGCGGCTCGCTAACTGCACTGCCGATCATCGAGACCGAGGCGCAAAATATCTCGGCCTATATCCCCACCAACCTGATTTCCATCACCGATGGCCAGATTGTGCTGTCGCCGTCCCTTTTTGAGCTCGGTGTGCTGCCCGCGATTGCAGTGGGCCAGTCAGTTTCACGGGTAGGCGGCAAAGCGCAGCGCGCTGCCTACCGCTCCGTGGCTGGAGACCTCAAGCTCGCCTACGCCCAGTTTGAAGAGCTGGAAACCTTCGCCCGCTTTGGTGCGCGGCTGGACGAGGACACGCGGCAATCCATTGAACACGGCAAACGCATCCGCGCCTGCCTGGGCCAGGCGGAATTCTCGCCCGTCTCGGTACCCGCGCAGATCGCCATCCTGCTGGCACTCAACGCAGCACTGTTTGATCCCGTGCCACTCGAGCGCATGAGCGCCGCGCAGCAGGCAGTGGAAGACGCTACTCAGGATCTGCCCGATGACCTGAGCGCTCGGCTCACTGCTGGCGACAAGCTGACCGACGCCGATCGCCAACAGGTAACCGAGGCCGCGCGCGCGGCGCTCGAAAGCTTCCTCCCGCAAACAGACAACCCGCACGACAAAGCGGCCGCAACCACACAGACAGCAGAGAAACCCCATGAAAATCCAGATCAACAGCGGTAGTCATACCAACGGCGACGAAGCACACGCCGCCGCCTACAGCGCCCTAATCGAAAAAGCGCTGAAACGCTTCAGCGATCACGTCACCCGCGTCGAAGTGCATCTCAGTGACGAGAATGGCGACAAAGATGGACAACACGACCAGCGCTGCATGCTGGAGGCACGGCTGGAAGGCCAACAACCGGTTGCGGTTACCGACCACGCGGCCACGCTCAGGCAGGCTGTAAAAGGCGCAGCGGCCAAGATGGTGCACCTGCTGGACAGTAAACTGGGGCGTCTGCACGAGCATCGCGACAAGCACGCAGCCGCAATGCCATTGCCCGACAGCGATCCCGAGTAACCCCGATGGCAACCACTCTGACCGCCCTGCGTCGTCAGATCGATAGCGCCGGTGATCTCAAGTCGGTGGTGCGCACCATGAAGGCATCGGCGGCATCCGCTATTGGGCAATATGAAAGGTCGGTAGCCGCCCTCGGCGATTACGCCCGCACCGTCGAGCTCGGCCTCGGCGTGTGTTTGCGTTCAGTCGAGCAGCCACCTCGTGAAACGCAGACTGCGCTGGCCGCAACGCCGTTGATGCATGCGGTGGTATTTGGCTCCGACCAAGGGCTCGTCGGCCGTTTCAATGAGGTAGTGGTTGACCATGCGGTGTCCGCACTGGCGCAGACTCGCTGCAGAGTCTGGGCCGTGGGTGAACGCGCGAATGCGCGGCTAGTGGACGCCGGCATTACCCCCGAGGGATGCTTTGCGGTACCGGGGTCGGTAGAACTGATCACCCGGCTGGTCGGCGATATTCTGCTTAAAGTGCAGGCCCCCGCTGCCACTACCCAGGCGGATCAACCTGCTGCAACCCAGAGCACCGCGCTGACTCTTTTCTATAACCGGCCAAACGCTGCCGGCTATACACCGGTGAGCCAACGACTGCTGCCGCTGGATGCGCTTTGGCAGCACGGGCTGGCCAACCGGCCATGGCCCGGCGACCAATTACCCGAAGTACTGGACGCCAGCGCGCAGACCTTGCGCGCCTTTATTCGCGAACACCTGTTCGTTTCGCTGTTTCGGGCCAGCGCCGAATCACTGGCCAGCGAGAATGCCAGTCGGCTGGCTGCGATGCAGCGCGCCGACCGCAATATCGGCGAGCTGCTGCAGGAGCTACAAGCCCATTTTCACCAGCTGCGCCAGGCTGGCATCGACGAGGAGCTGTTCGATGTCATCTCCGGCTTCGACGCGCTCAGTACCAGCGATGAGGCCAAGTCTACTCCCTGAACTATCCCCTGAAAGTCTTGCGTGCGCTGTCGAACAGACGCAACCCGGCCGAGGGAAGAGACTGGTAGTGTCCCTGCCAGCCCCCGTGCAAACGCTGCGGCTGGCAATAACCTGCACAGGTACCTGCCATGAACCAGCCCAAATCCGACGTTTACCGCTACATCGTCAGGGAGCTTGCGCCGACCGAACACACGCCCGAGCAAGCCCCTATCACTATCGTCTGCGAACCGCAGAACGTGCCGGGGCAAGAGCCACCCAACGGCACCGTCTTTTTACATATGCTGCCGGGTACCACCACAGCAGAAGCGCAAAGCATAGCGGACACACTCCAGGCCAAGGTTAAGGGGCTGTGCCACCTGCAAGCTCCCGCGGACGCAACCGCATGAACAAGCCAGACGCAGTAGCTACCGATAAAACCATCGTCGCCGGCGATGCTGCCAACGCCAAAGCCCCTGCCAAACTAGGCCTTAGCCTATTGGTAGCGCTGGTGGTGGGCTCGATCATCGGCAGCGGTATCTTTGGCCTGCCGCAAAACATGGCCGCCGGCGCAGGCGCTGGAGCCATCCTGATCGGCTGGACCATTACCGGTATCGGTATGCTGCTCCTGGTGCGGGTGTACCAGATGCTTTCGCTGCGCAAACCCGAACTCGATAACGGCGTCTATGCTTACGCTCGCGCTCTGTCAGGTGAGTACGTGGGCTTCAACTCGGCCTGGGGTTACTGGGTTAGCGCCTGGATCGGCAATGTCGGTTATCTGGTCGCGGCCTTCAGTGCGCTCGGTTATTTTTTCCCGATCTTCGGCAGCGGTAACTCGCCAGCCGCCATCGCCGGGGCCTCAGTCGTACTCTGGATTATCCACCTGCTGGTGCTGCGCGGCATCCAGGGCGCTGCGGTGCTGAACGCCGTGGTCACGCTGGCCAAGATAGTGCCGCTGCTGCTGTTCATCGCACTGGTAGCAATGGCCTTTCAGCTTGATACCTTCCGCCTCGATTTCTGGGGCACCAGCGAGCTCGGTTCGGTGCTTGATCAGGTCAAGAGCACCATGTTGGTCACCGTCTGGGTATTTATTGGAATTGAAGGCGCCAGCGTCTACTCGGCAAGGGCCCGCAAGCGTGAGGACGTTGGCCGCGCCACTATCATCGGCTTTCTGATCTGTCTGCTGTTACTGATGGCGGTATCGCTACTGTCGCTCGGTGTGCTCAATCAGCCCACCCTCGCTGGCCTGAAAAACCCCTCAATGGCCGGCGTACTGGAAGACGCGGTTGGTACCTGGGGCGCCGTACTCATCTACGTGGGCTTGATCGTCTCGGTGGGTGGTGGCTTCCTGGCCTGGATGCTGCTAGCCGCCGAGTCGCTATTCACCCCTGCTGGTGGTGGCGTGATGCCGAAATGGCTGGGGCGGACCAACAAGAAGGGGGTGCCCGCCAATGCCATGTGGCTGACCAATGGCATGGTGCAGCTGTTCCTTATCTTCACGCTGTTCTCCAAGGCCTCCTACCTGGCACTGATCTCGCTATCAACGGCGATGATCCTGCTGCCTTACCTGTTCAGTGCAGCCTACGGCCTGTCACTGGCATGGCGTGGCGAGGGGGTGAAAGCTGCGATCCGCCGCGCTGATGTACCGGTCGCTGCACTGGCCACGGTGTACTGCCTGTGGCTGCTCTACGCCGCCGGATTCAAGTATTTGCTGCTGAGCGCGATGCTCTACGCACCGGGCGTAGTGCTCTATGCCTGGGCCAAGCGCCAGCGTCAGGAGCGGGTTTTCAATACCGCCGAATGGGTGCTGCTGGCGGTGCTGGTGATACTCGCTGGCGTCTCCGCCACGCTACTGGCCATGGGGCGACTGAGCCTGTGAGCCCGACCCTATTGCTGATTCCCGACTATATGAACAGGAGATTGTTGCCATGACCACCCAAGGTTTGCACTCTGAAGTTGGCCGCTTGCGCCGCGTACTGGTATGCCGCCCCGGCCTGGCGCAACAGCGCCTGACACCAGCGAACTGCCGCGAATTGCTGTTCGATGACGTCATCTGGGTCGAGCAGGCGCGCAATGACCACGACGCCTTCACCAACGCCATGCAGAGCCACGATGTCGAGGTGCTGGAACTGCACGATCTACTGGCTACCACCGTAGCTGACCCTGCCGCTCGTACCTGGCTACTGGACCGCAAACTGGACGCTGGTACCGTCGATGCCGAACTGGCGCTGCAGTTACGCCCCTGGATGGAAGAACTGCCACCAATGCGCCTGGCAGAACACCTGATCGGCGGGCTGGCGCGTGCAGAACTGCCGTTTGAGCCTGCGGGACTGCTGGCACGTTACGCCGCCGCGAACGACTTTCTGCTGCCGCCACTACCCAATACCCTGTTCAGCCGCGACAGCAGTTGCTGGATCGGCAAGGGCGCAGTGCTGTGCTCAATGTTCTGGCCGGCACGTCGCCAGGAGACGCTGCTCACCGCAGCCGTATACCGCTTCCATCCGCTGTTCGCTGGCAAGACCACCATCTGGTGGGGTGACCCCGACATAGATCACGGCGGCGCCACCATGGAAGGCGGCGATGTGATGCCGCTGGGTAACGGTGTGGTACTGATCGGCATGGGTGAGCGCACCTCACCCCAGGCGGTCAGCCAACTGGCACGCTCGCTGTTTGCCCAGGGCGTAGCGACCCGCGTGCTGGCCGCGCAGATACCCAAATCGCGCGGCGCCATGCATCTGGACACCGTGTTTACCTTCTGCGATGTGGATCTGGTCACCAGCTTTCCGGAAATGGCCAACGCCATCCGCGTTCACAGCCTGCGCCCCGGCGAGCAGGAAGGCAGCCTGGATGTGCGGACCGAAACCAAGCCCTTCCTGGAGGTGGTGGCCGAGGCGCTCGGATTGAAAAAGCTGCGCTCAGTGGCTACCGGCGGCGACGCCTGGCAGTCAGAACGAGAGCAATGGGACGACGGTAACAACCTGCTGGCCCTGGCACCGGGCGTGGTGATGGGTTATGCCCGCAACACCCACACCAACACCCTGCTGCGCAAGGCCGGCGTTGAGGTGATTACGGTATCGGGTTCCGAGCTGGGCCGCGGGCGCGGCGGCAGTCATTGCATGTCCTGCCCGATTGAGCGCGACGCTATCTGATCCTCCATCCAGACGAGAACACACCATGAGCTTTAATCTGCACAACCGTAGTTTGCTGGCGCTGAAGGACTTCACCCCGGATGAAATCCGCTACCTGCTGGAGATGTCCGCCGAACTAAAGCGCTCCAAGGCCGTGGGTAACGAAGTACAGCGCCTGAAGGGCAAGAACATCGCGCTGATCTTCGAGAAGCCCTCAACCCGCACTCGCTGCGCCTTTGAAGTCGCCGTGCATGATCAGGGCGGCCACGTCACTTGTCTGGATTCCGGCAGTTCGCAACTGGGTCACAAGGAATCGCTGAAGGATACCGCCCGTGTACTCGGCCGCTTCTACGACGGCATCGAGTATCGCGGCTTCCTGCAAACTGTGGTCGAGGAGCTGGCGCAGTATGCCAAGGTGCCGGTATGGAACGGCCTGACCGATGAGATGCATCCAACCCAGATACTCGCTGACCTGCTGACCATGCAAGAATTCGGCGAAAAGCCGCTACACGAGTTGAGCTTCTGCTACCTCGGCGATGCCAGCTTCAATATGGGCAGTTCGCTGCTGGTTGGCGGTACGCAAATGGGTATGGATGTGCGCATCTGCTCACCCACCGATCTGCAGCCGCCCGCTGAGCTGGTGGCCGAGATGCGCGAACTGGCGAAGACTACCGGTGCGCGTATCACCCTGGAGACAGACCCACTCAAAGCCGTAGCGGGTGCCGATTTTCTGTACACCGACGTATGGGTGTCCATGGGGCAAGTTGATACCGTATGGCAGCAGCGCATCGACCAGTTACTGCCCTACCAGGTCACAACTGCCCTGATGCAGGCGACCGGCAAACGCAGCGCCAAGTTCATGCATTGCCTACCGGCCTTTCACAACCTGGAAACCGAGGTCGGTCGCCAGGTGCACGAGAAGTATGGCCTGAGCGAGATCGAGGTGACCGACGAGGTATTCGAGTCCGACGCTTCAGTGGTATTCACCCAGGCCGAAAATCGCATGCACACCATCAAGGCCGTGCTGGTAGCGACGCTCGGATGAAGCCCGCTGGAGCTGACTCGTGAAAATAGTCGTCGCTCTGGGCGGTAACGCCCTGCTGCGCCGCGACCAAGCGCCAACGGCTGAAAATCAGTTGACCAATATTCGCAGAGCGGCCAGCCAACTGGCGCGCGTGGCAGCCAATCACGACCTGGTGCTGACACACGGTAATGGGCCGCAGGTCGGGCTGCTGGCGTTGCAAGCAGATGCCTATATTGAAGTGGACGCTTACCCACTAGACGTACTGGGCGCGCAGACCGACGGCATGATCGGCTACCTGCTGGAGCAGGAGCTGGGCAACCAGCTGCGCACCACCCGGGTCGTCACAACGCTGATCACCCGCGTGGAGGTGGACCCACAAGACCCCGCCTTCCAACATCCGAGCAAGCCCATCGGCCCGATCTATAGTAAAGCCGAATCTGCCAAGGTCGCCGGAGCAAAAGGCTGGAGCATGGCAACCGATGGCAAAGCGTTCAGGCGAGTCGTCGCCTCGCCAAAACCGCTGCGCGTACTTGGGCTGCAAGCGATCCACTGGTTGCTGGAGCGCGGCGCACTGGTCATCGCCGCTGGTGGCGGTGGCATACCGGTAGCACGCAATGCCGATAGCCAAGGCCTGCACGGCGTGGAAGCCGTGATCGACAAGGATTTGTGCAGCAGCCTGCTGGCGCGCGAACTACAGGCCGATGTATTGATCATCGCCACCGACGTGCCAGCGGTCTACCTTAACTGGGGTAAACCCACCCAGCGCGCACTCGGCAAAGTCACGCCTGAGTATCTGGCTGAATACGATTTCGCTGACGGCTCGATGGGACCCAAGGTAGAAGCGGCGCGCGCCTTCGTCACGGCTACGGGTAAACGCGCCGTGATCGGCTCCCTTGAACAGATAGAAGGCATGCTCGCGGGCACATCCGGGACGCAAATCTGCCAGTCAAAAGCAACTAGCAACGCCTCTAAATAGACATTATCGGCTCGTTGAGGCTGGAATCAAAAAGCCAACAACGATAACTGGTCGACAGCTATACAGCTCGAGACTGAAACCTAATTGCAACAAAGTAATTCCGTTGCTAAATTGAATAAACTAACTCACTGAATATGGAAACGCCCACATGAAACGGATCTTACTCGGCACCGTCCTGGCTGCAGCTTCAATCAACGCCTTCGCGGCTGCTCCCGGCGGCCCTAGCTGCGGTTGGGGTAACATGTTGTTCGAAGGTCAAAGCGGCCTGCCATCCCATCTGGTGGCCTCCATCACCAATGGCACGTCCGGTAACGCCACCTTCGGTATGACCTCTGGTACCAATGGTTGTGATACCGGCGGCAAGCTGACCTACGCTGGCAAGCCAATGCTGGTTTTGGGCAGCATCATGAACGAGCTGTCTGAAGACGTTGCTCGTGGTGAAGGCGAAGCTCTGACCACTTACGCGGTAGTATTGGGTGTGCAGCCTGAAGACCGCGCGCATTTCAACGCCGTAACCCACGCCCACTTCAACGACATCTTCACCAGTGCCGACGTAACTGCTGAGCAGGTACATGAAGCCACTCTGAACCTGATGCGCCAAGACGCCGTGCTGGCCAAATACGCAGCCTAAGCCTGATCGCGGTACAATCTGCAAAAGGCCGGAGCCAAAAGCCCGGCCTTTTGTGTTTATATCCGACGTACCTCTTTTTCTATTACTGCAAGTGACGCCCACCATGTTCAAACGCTTAGCCCCGCTGCTGATCGGCAGCCTGTGCGCTGCTGCGCAGGCCTCTCCCCAAATGGCCGATACCCAGCTGCAGGCGCTAGCGAGCGAACGTTATTGGCTGTTGCTTGGGCACTATCTACCGAGCCGCCTTGACGGTTGGCGCAGCTACGTCGATGACGACGCGTTTTTTCTGGCCGACGAGGGCGCCACGTCACCGACTGCCGAGCTGCAAGCGACGCTGGACGGACTCTATGCCGACCCCGCGCAGGGCAACGACCACGTCCAGTGCAAGTACCCCGCACGCACGCGCTGGCTGCGTGAACAGTTACAGCTAAGCGATCTGCCAAGCCCGGACTGCGGCGAGTACCGCAGCTGGTATGACGATATCAACCCGCACGCCACCGTGCTGGTTTTCCCGGATGCTTACCTGAATAGCCCATCGTCGATGTTTGGCCATACCTTGCTGCGGATCGACTCGCCTGATACGCAAGCCAGCGGCACCACTCTGCTGACCTACGCGCTTAACTTTGGTGCCATGGTAGAGAATATGGACAACGGCATTCTGTATGCCTGGAAAGGGCTGGCGGGTGGCTACCCAGGTCAGTTCTCACTGCTGCCCTACCGCGACAAGATTGGCGAATACAGTCGCCTGGAGAATCGCGATCTGTGGGAATATCAGCTCAACCTGACGCCAGAAGAAACCGCCCGCATGGTCGAACATGTGTGGGAATTGCGGCAGGTGCGCTTTGACTATTTTTTCTTCGACGAGAATTGCTCCTACCGCCTTTTGGAGTTACTCGAAGTCGCCAAGCCGCAACTGCATTTGACCGAGCAGTTTCCGCTGACCGCCATTCCCGCCGATACCGTGCGCGCGGTGCGCGAAGCAGGCCTGATTACCGACGTAACCTATCGGCCTTCGCGCGAACGCGAGCTACTGGCCCAGGCCGAGCCATTAACCAGCAACGAGCTTGATTGGGTCACTCGCCTGGCGGCCGACAGCGCGGTGTTGAAGGACCCGGACTACCAAGCAATCGATTCGCAGCGCCAGGCACTGATTCAAGAGTCGGCATACCGCCTGATTCGCTATCAGAGCAGCGGCCAGGAACGCGATCAGGCGAGCGCCGACCGTAGCTACCAGTTGCTCCAGGCGATCAACCAGAACCCACCACCCAAACTGCTAATCGACACGCCGACGTATCCGGAATATGGCCACGAATCACGCACCTGGCAACTCGCGCTGGGCAGCCGTGATGACCGTGCCTTTGCCGAGTACGGCTTACGTCTGGCGTATCACGATCTGGCCGATAACCTGGCCGGCTTTCCGCTCGGCGCACAGATTGAATTGGGCACGCTGAATATCCGTCAGTACCAAGGCAATCACTGGCAACTGGAAGAACTGGGGCTGGTCAGTATCCGCTCGCTGACCCCGCGCAACCAGCTGCTCAAACCCTGGTCCTGGCAGGTAGCCACCGGGCTGGAGCGCGTCGCTGGCGACGACGACAAACGCAGGCTGGTACCGCACCTGAACGGCGGCGGCGGGTTCAGCTGGAATCCGGTAAGCGACCTGCAAACCTTTGCGCTGGCGACCCTGCGCGTCGAGCACCACCCGGATGCCGACGAAGCCTTAAGCCCTGCCGCCGGCTTCAATGCGGGCCTGCTGTGGCGCAACGGGTTAGGCAATCTGCTGATGGAAACCAGCAACGACTTCTTTACCAATGGCGAGGTGCGCCGCAGTCTCAAGCTTAGCCAGCACTGGGAGCTGGGAACAGATCTGGGCCTGCGCCTGAGGGCCCGCCGGGAGTTTAGCCACCGCAGCGACCCCGAGAATGAAGTCAGCCTGCAGCTGCGCTGGTATTACTACTGAGAGGTCCACGCAGCAGCAACTGCCACCGTATAAAAAATCTAGTGCCACCGGCACGGTCGATAGGCACCTGATGCTCTTCGAGTGCCATGCCTGCGACCAAAACAGGGACACTTTTCTGATTGCTGCGCAGTGCCATAAAACTGCCACTCAACGGAAATTGAATCTATACTGACAATATTCCAACCCCTTGTGACCGAACCTTCAGGTTCCCACATCAGAAAACACGGGTTAGAATCAAAATCACATACTGTTTAGAAAAGGAGTCAGGGATGAGCCAAACAATGATTTGCGTTGCCCGGAGTGCGGTGGCCGCAGCCATTCTGAGCACAGTGTCTTTTGGCGCTACAGCCAATGACATCGGCTTCGGGGTTGGCGTCAGCTATGTATTCGGGCAAGGTCCGGCCATCGGCATCAAGGCCTTCTCGGATGACGAAGAAAACAAGGCAGCAGCAACCCTGGGCCTGGATTACGTTTTTGCCAGCGGCTCATTCCGTCCAAACGTTGGTATCGGTTATCAGGGTGAAGGCTACTTCGGTGATGCCAACCTGGGCTACTCGTTGAAAACCAGAAACTTCGACTTTGCTACCGGTGCGGGCTGGTCAGATGCGGACAGCAAGTCCAATGACAATTCAACAACGCCAACCCTACCAGACAACGGCAACGGGCAACTGCCGCCCCCACAACAAGGTCAAGGTTAAAGTGAGTTAAGCAGAGGCCATAACCATAATCTGGACCTCTGCTACCTAGCAAACGGGTTGCCTGGCGGTAGCCAGTTCACGTTAGCGACTACTTCAAGCAAACTTCTGTCCAACTGATCTCAGTCAATATCCGTAATACCAACAACCGCTAAGCTCTCGGCCTTTCTGCAGACCAAGCGGTTCATCGCCATGCCCACATTTCCCGAACTGCTGGCGCCCGCCGGCACCCTCAAAGCCATGCGCTATGCCTTTGCCTACGGCGCCGATGCGGTCTACGCCGGACAGCCGCGCTACAGCTTGCGCGTGCGCGAGAACGATTTTCATGACCCTAAGGTGCTGGCTGAGGCGATTACGGAAGCACATGCGCAGGGTAAGAAGTTCTACCTGGCCAGTAATATCGCCGCGCACAACAGCAAAGTGGCAACCTACCTGCGGGATTTGGAGTCGGTCGTGGCGATGGGGCCGGATGCACTGATTATGTCGGACCCCGGTCTGATCATGCTGGTGCGTGAACGCTGGCCCGAGTTGCCGGTGCACCTCTCGGTGCAGGCCAATGCCGTCAACTGGGCCACAGTGACGTTCTGGCAGAAATTGGGACTGGAGCGCATCATACTCTCGCGCGAGCTATCGCTGGACGAGGTTGAAGAGATTCGCCGCCGCTGTCCGGATGTGGGCCTGGAGGTATTTGTCCATGGCGCACTCTGTATTGCCTACTCCGGTCGCTGCCTGCTCTCAGGTTATTTCAATCACCGTGATGCCAATCAGGGCGCCTGCACCAATGCCTGTCGCTGGCAATATGACGTTAAGCCGGGCGTTGAAACACCCGAGGGCAATATCGAGCCCGTAAGCAAACCGGTGCAGATCATCACTCAACGCAACAAGCCTGACGAACCTATGGCCATCGAGGAGGACGAGCACGGCACCTACGTCATGAACTCCAAGGACCTGCGCGCCGTGCAACACGTCGAGCGCTTTGTCCGCATGGGGGTAGATTCGCTGAAGATTGAAGGCCGTACCAAGTCGCACTTCTATGTGGCGCGCACCGTGCAGGCGTATCGTCAGGCCATCGACGACGCTGTGGCCGGACGCCCGTTTAACCTGGCCTTGATGGATGATCTGGAAAGCCTGGCCAATCGCGGCTACACCGAAGGTTTTTATCGCCGCCATCCGCCTGGCGTGTACCAGAACTACGAGCAGGGCGCCTCACGCATGACCCGGCATCAGTTTGTCGGCGAGCTGGCAGAGGCCGACAGTGACTGGATAACCATTGCAGTGAAGAACCGTTTCAGCCTGGGTGACCGGCTGGAGCTGATGACGCCAACCGGTAACCAGGCGTTCATTTTGCAGGCCATGCAGGACCGGCGCGGCCAGCCGATTGACGTGGCTCCCGGCGATGGTCACCTGGTACGTATCCCGCGGCCAGCGATAGACAATCTGGATTTCGCTTTGCTACTGCGCTATCTGCCCGACTGAGCAGGGCGCGCCAACCACAACGCGGCACCCCGATGTCGGCACCCGGTCAGCCTTGGCTGGTCAGCGCCTCGCGTAGATAGTCGATTAGAAACTGCACTAGCAAAGACGACTGGCGGTGCTGTGGATAGACCGCATAGACCTTACCGGCCGGCATTTGATAGGCCTCAAGCACAGTCACCAACTGGCCGCTGGCGAGCGCGTCGCCCACAATAAAGGTTGGCAACATGGTCAGCCCCAGACCGGCAATCGCAGCATCACGGACCAGCTCACCGTTGTTGACGCGGTAACGTCCGTGCAAGGCTATGCGCTGGCTACGCCCATCACGCCAGTAATGCCACTCCACCGATTTACTGTGGCCATAAAGCATGCACTCGTGGGCGCGCAGATCATCCGGCGTTTGCGGCTCGCCATGCATGGCCAGGTATGCCGGGCTGGCACAGGTCACCATGTGCAGCGGTGCCAGCTGACGCGCAATCAGGCTGGAATCAGCCAGCTCGCCAATGCGGATTGCCATGTCATAACCTTCACCCAGCAAGTCGACCGTACGGTCGCTGAGATCCAGCTCGATATTGACCTCGGGATACCGCTGCATAAAGGCTGGCAATAGCTCACTGAGGTGCAGGGTGCCAAAAGACATAGGCGCCGCCAGCCGCAGAGCGCCGCGCGGCGACGCGCCTTGCTCGGAGACCAACATGTCGGTTTCCGCGACATCCTGCAGTATGCGCCGCGCGCGCTCGAAATAGCTTTGCCCCAAGGCGGTTGCACTGAGTTTGCGCGTCGAGCGGTTGAGCAGGCGCACACCCAGGCGGGCTTCCAGCGCCGCCACTCGGCGACTGACAAACTGCTTGGATAGACCTAACACTTCAGCTGCCGCCGTAAAGCTGCCTTGCTCCAGCACACTGACAAACAACTGCATATCTTCAAGCTGGCTCATTGTCTCGCCCTAGTAGACAGTAATACCTATCCCAGCATCTTAATCCACGAATCAATAGACAGTAATCTGTTTTCAATGGGCAAAGCCGCTTTAGGTCAACAGCGCCCACCCTGACAACAGGAGTACTCGATATGAGCAATAACACCGAGCTACGCAAAGCCACCGAACGCGGTATCGCCAACCACGGCTGGCTGCAGTCGCGGCACAGTTTTTCCTTCGGCTCCTACTACGATCCCGAGCATGTCGGGTTTTCTGACCTGCTGGTGATCAATGATGACCGGGTGGCGCCTGCTGGCGGCTTTGGCAAACACCCACACCGCGATATGGAGATTTTCTCCTACGTGCTCGAAGGCGCCCTGAAGCATGAAGACACGCTGGGCATCGGCTCGCAGATCAGGCCCGGTGACGTGCAGCTGATGAGCGCCGGTACCGGAGTTGCACACAGCGAGTACAACGCCAGCAAGACCGCGCCGGTGCACTTCCTGCAAATCTGGATCATGCCCGGCAAGCAGGGCATCCAGCCGAAATATCAGCAGCAGCATATTGCTGCCGAGGAAAAACGCGGGCGGTTACGCTTGATTCTCGCACCAGACGGCGCCGAGGGTGCGCTCACCCTGCATCAGGACGCGCGGGTTTACGCGGGCCTGTTTAACGGCGCCGAGCGAGACACGCTGACACTCGCTGCCAACCGTCATGCCTACGTGCATGTGGCGAGCGGTACGGTGGCGGTGAATGGCAAGCGGCTAAGCGAAGGTGATGGCCTCAAGTTACGGCATGCACAGACGCTGGAAATCAATCAGGGGCAGAACGCAGAGGTGCTGGTGTTTGACCTGCGGCCGCACGAAGTACCGCGCATCTAAGTACGTCGGACGGCAAAAGGCCGGAACCTGTCAGGGCTCCGGCCTTTTTCTATGCGCAACACTTGGTGCGCAACACTAATGCGTATATCAACGCACCCGGCGCCGCTGTTAGGCCTCGGAGGCCTTTAACAAGGCGTTGTAGAGTTGATCCTTGAGATGTGCGCGGCTAGCCTTCAGCTGCGTGAAATTCTCATCGGATACCGGCAGATTCTGCTTCTCCAGCGTCTGAATTTCCTTGTCCAGCTCGGCATATTCCTTCAGCTGCTTTTTGAAGTGGCCGTCGTGCTCGGTCAGTTGGTCGATCAGATCGCTGTACTGTGGAAAGTCATGATGAAGTTCATGGTTCGAAATACCCATCTGCGATAACTCCTTGCTACTACGAATGTGACGAGCCAAGTGCCGCTAAGCTCTGTTGGCTGCTCGATCGCGCAATGCGGCGGATCCTGCAGTCAACCCGGACATACCTGCACTGCTCTATGGTGTAGAGCCTAGTGTTCGCCTTTGGTTCCTGGCTATTATCGCAGTGCGACAGCACGTCGCGTTCAATCCAGTAGCAGATGCCAAAGCAAAAACGCCAACGGCAGCAGCACGGCCGTCAAAGCCCCCAGCGCACCCATCGCCAACGCCGCAAAGGCACCACATTCATCACCCTCCTCCAGCGCTCTGGCGGTACCCACCGCATGGGCATTCATACCGTACGCCATGCCGCGCGCAGCAGGGTGCTGCACGCCACAGAGATTCAATAACGGCGGTAGCATGGCAGTACCAGCCACGCCCGTCAGCATCACCAGCACCGCAGCCAAGGCGGCGATGCCGCCCAACTGTTCGGCCAGCGGCATTGCTATCGGCATGGTCACCGACTTGGTCGCCAACGTCATCAGTACCGGTACGTCAGCACCCAGCCAGCGTGCAAACAGCAGCGTCAACGCCACGATGGCGACACCACCTACCAGCAACGTCAGCATGACCGGCCATAGCGCCTGACGAATGCGCCGCACGTTACGATACAGCGGCACCGCCAACGCAACCGTCGCTGGGCCGAGCAACCAGGAGATGGGCACCACGGCTTCCCGGTAGGCCTGATAATCCAGCCCCAGCAGGCGGATTCCGCCGATAATAATCAGCATGGTCACCAGCACCGGCTGCAATACCAGCCAGCCGCTACGACGATATAGCCAGACAGCACACAAAAAAGCCGCCAAGGTCAGCGCTATCGCGATAACCGGCGAGTGTATTACCTGCAACAACGGATCAGTCATCATCGGTTTCCGCCGCTATCAAACGCTGCATCATCCAGCCACACAAGGGGATGCAAAACAGCAGCGACAACAGGAGCCCGCCGCTGATCGCTGGCAATTGCGCCAGCAACACATCACCGCCCAGGAGAATGCCGGTAGCCGGCACAGCCAGCAGTAGCGGCAAATACTGGAACAACACAGCGCTGGCCTGCTCCAGGCACTGCGGAATGCGCCCGAGCACCAGCAGTAACACCAACAGCAATAACAGGCCGATCACCGGTCCTGGCAGCATCGGCAAACACAGTTGCTGCAACAAGGCGCCACCGGCCTGCATCACCAGCAGCAACAGCACGCCCTTGATCACAACGTATCTCGGCGTCGAAACAAGGGGCGGGGCTCGATGGCGGAGCGGCCGTAGAGCACACTCATGCCAGCCAAGCCCTTGAGGGCATCCTCAGCCGACTTGTCTTCACGCACCGCAAAGGCATCAAAGCCACACTGGCGCATATGGCTGAGCTGATCGCGCAACACGTCACCCACCGCCCGCAGCTCACCCTGCCACCCCAACCGGGTACGCAACAGGTAGGCCTGGCTGTAGCCGCGACCATCGCGGAACGTGGGAAAGTGCACCGCGATCAACGGCAGCACGGCAAGATAGGGCTCCAGTTGTTCTGCTTCATCATCCGGCTGCAGACAAACCGCATCGGCGCTGATCTGCTCTGCCCGCAAAACGGCCTCAGGCTGACGCGCCAGCCAGTCGCTGAGCGATAGGATCAGCAGTGCAGTCGAGTCCTCGGGCAGCGTTAGCGCCAGCATCCAGGGGTCAGCGTCGACCAACTTGGCACCCTCACCACCCAGGCGTATCAGGTTATTCATGCGCTCGCCTCCTCACGCTGATAGACCCGCGCCTTGAACGGCTCCAGCCCTACGCGAGCGACGGTATCAACAAAGCGCTCGCTCTCGATGCGCTGTTCGCGATAAACATCAGCCAGATGCGCAATCACATCCGGTACCTCGGCGGCGCTGAACGCCGGACCAATCACCTTGCCCAGCGCACTCTGTTTGCCCTGTGCACCGCCAATGGTGAACTGATACCACTCGCTACCATTCTTATCGACGCCGAGAATGCCGATATTGCCAATATGGTGATGCCCGCAGGCGTTCATGCAGCCGGAGATATTCAGGCTGATCTCGCCCAAATCCTGCAGCAGCGTCTGATCGGCAAAGCGATGCTGGATCGCTTGCGCTACCGGAATGGATTTGGCATTGGCCAGTGAGCAATAGTCGCCGCCGGGGCAGGCAATCACATCGGTCAGCAGTCCGATGTTGGCCGTCGCCAAGCCAGCATCACAGACGGCCTGCCAGAAGCAGTAAAGATCGGCCTTGGCAATATCCGGCAGCACCAGATTCTGCTCATGCGCCACGCGAACTTCACCAAAGCCAAAGCGCTCCGCCAAATCCGCGACCTGCTCCATCTGCTCAGCGGTGACATCGCCGGGCGGGATATCGCCACCGGGTTTGGTCGACAACGTGACGGACACATAACCCGGCACCTTGTGGGCGTGGGTATTGCGTTGCACCCAGCGGGTAAACTGGGCATCTTGCGCCAGCGCGGTGCCATACCCGAGGTCAGTAGCCGGCTGCGGCAGATAGGCTGGCGGCACAAAGTTGGCCGCTACCCGACTGAACTCGGCTTCGGTCAGCTCGGCCAGCCCGTCCTTGATATGCTCCCACTCGGCATCGACCTCACTAGCGAAGGCCTCGATCCCCAGCGCCTTAACCAGAATCTTGATCCGCGCCTTGTATTTGTTGTCGCGTCGGCCATGCCGGTTGTACACCCGCAATACCGCCTCGACGTACGACAGCAGATGGCGCCAGGGCAGCGCGCGACGGATCGGCTGCGACAGGATGGGCGTACGCCCCAGCCCGCCGCCAACCATGACGTCAAACAGCATCTCGCCGTTCGTATCGCGGTAAAGATACAGACCGATGTCGTGCATCATGACCGCCGCCCGGTCTTCAGTGGCCGAGCACAGCGCAATCTTGAATTTGCGCGGCAAGTAGAGAAACTCCGGATTGACGGTCGACCACTGCCGCAGAATCTCGGCGAGCGGGCGCGGGTCGAGCACCTCATCTGCCGCCACGCCCGCAAAGGCGTCGGTGCTGATGTTGCGCACACAATTGCCCGATGTCTGGATGGCATGCATATCGACCTGCGCCAGGCGTTCGAGAATATCCGGCACCCGCTCCAGCTCAATCCAGTTGTACTGGATATTCTGCCGGGTGGTGAAGTGACCGTACCCGCGATCAAAGTCGCGGGCGATACTAGCCAAAGTACGCAGCTGGTTTGCCGACAACGTGCCGTAGGGGATCGCCACCCGCAGCATGTAGGCATGGCGCTGCAGATACAGGCCGTTCTGCAGGCGCAGCGGCAAAAACTCTTCTTCGCTCAGTTCACCGCTCAGACGCCGCGCAACCTGATCGCGAAACTGGGCTACGCGCTCGGTTACCAGCGCGCGGTCATATTCATCATAGTGGTACATGCAAACCTCTCGGGTGGGCTGCACGCGCCGCCAATAAGGCGCTGGCAACGGGCAGCTCGGATCAGATCACCACTATGCGCAGCCAGGCGCTTACCAACCAGACCCAGATCCAGCCAAAAAAAGCGGATCAGATCGCCGCCCCGCAGGCGTCTGGCGCTAACGAGAAGCAGTAGCAGATAGCCCTGAACAGCGCCGGACGACCTCATCTGATCCGCTTTTTTAAGTACATTCTGAATCTGTTACCGGATCAGCTGACCGCGCATCATGCTCCGAGCCTGATAACCAAGAGCCGTGATTGCCATGACCAGCCAGATTCCGATTAAAGACGTGACTGCCAAAAACAAGCAGCCGATCACCTTCGTGCCGCCCGCGCAGACCGGCGACCCCATCCATACCCGCAGCTTCAAGGGGTTGTTTCGCAACCTGCGCCTGAGCGGCGCCGGCGCGCTCATACTCTTGTTCTTCGGCACCGCCTGGCTGAACTGGAATGGCCATCAAGCGGTGCTCTGGGATCTGAACGCCAAGCAGTTCTTTATCTTTGGTGCGACCTTCTGGCCACAGGATTTCATCCTGCTGTCGGCGATCCTGATGATTGCCGCTTTCGGTCTGTTCTTCATCACCGTCTTTGCAGGACGCGTGTGGTGCGGCTATACCTGCCCGCAAAGCGTCTGGACCTGGATTTTCATGTGGGCCGAGAAGGTAACCGAGGGTGAGCGGCATCAGCGCGTTCGCCTCGACGCCGCCCCTTGGTCACTCAACAAACTGGCGCGGCGCGGCGCCAAACACGGTATCTGGCTGGCCGTCAGCTTGGCCACTGCGATTGCCTTTGTCGGTTATTTCACCCCGGTGCGCGAACTGGTCAGCGACATGCTGCACTTGCAACTGGGCACCAGCACCGCCTTCTGGCTGTTCTTTTTCACCGCTGCCACTTACTTCAACGCAGGTTGGCTGCGTGAGAAAGTCTGCCTGCACATGTGCCCCTACTCCCGCTTTCAGAGCGTCATGTTCGACGAGTACACTCTGGTCGTCACCTACGACAGCGCCCGTGGCGAATCCCGCGGACCACGCAAGAAGTCCATCGACCATACCGCTGCGGGCCTGGGTGACTGCATTGACTGTACCGTTTGCGTCCAGGTGTGCCCTACCGGAATTGATATCCGCGACGGCCTGCAACTCGACTGCATCAGCTGCGGCGCCTGTATCGACGCCTGCAACAGCGTGATGGACCAGATGGACTATCCGCGCGGACTGATCCGCTATACCTCCGAGCGCGCGCTGGAAGGCAAGCCTACACACTGGCTACGCCCTCGCTTGGTCGGGTATGCCGCCGTGCTGCTGGCGATGGTGGGTAGCCTGGCCTGGGGCATCCAGACCCGCCCGCTGATTGACTTGGACGTGAGTCGTGACCGGAGCATTTTCCGCCAGAATAGCGCCGGCGAAATTGAAAACCTCTACACCCTGAAGGTCATCAACAAGAGTCAGCAAAGCCGCTCCTACATTATCGATCTGGGCGAGCCCGATCGCTTCAAGGCCCAAGGCCTGGGCGAGGTGACCATCGCCGGTGGTGAAACGGCGGTAGTGCCAGTGCGCGTCAGCCGCCAGCAGCCCGACGGCCGCGCCGGTAGTCAGCCCCTGCAGTTTGTGGTCAAGGATCTGCAGGATACCGACAGCCAGGTCAGCGATGCATCGACCTTCGTTTCGCCTGCGGCGCGCTGAGCGTCGCATGGCCACTACCGATGGCGTAAAGTATGTGCATGCCTCTAAACCCGCACAGGACAGGATGAAACGCTACGAGAAATTCGCCGACGAGATCGCCGAACTGATCCGTACCGGGGTGATTGCCCCAGGTGAAAAAGTCCCCTCGGTGCGGCATGCCAGCCGCACCTATGGGGTCAGCCCCTCTACCGTGTTCCAGGCCTACTACCTGCTGGAAGACCGTGGCTTGATTCAGGCGCGCCCGCGTTCCGGTTACTTTGTGCATGCCCTCGCCCGCCGCCAGCTGCACGAGCCGGATATCGGCCAGTACGCCTCCGACAGCGTGGAGGTAGATGTCAGCGAGCTGGTGTTCTCGGTATTGAGCTCGCTCAAAGACCCGGATATGGTCGCGTTCGGCTCGGCCTTCCCCAGTCCCAACCTGTTTCCGCTGGCACGCCTGTCACGCTCACTGGCCAACAGTGCACGTGATATGCAGCCACATTCGGTGATTGCCGATATGACGGCCGGCAATCCCGATCTGCGCCGACAGATTGCCCTACGCTATATGGTCAGCGGCATGATGCTGCCGCTGGAAGAGCTGGTGATCACCACCGGCGCCATGGAAGCACTCAACCTCTGCCTGCAGACGGTGACCCAGCCCGGCGACCTCGTCGCCATCGAAACCCCCGCGTTTTACGCCACCCTGCAGGTACTGGAACGGCTTAAGCTCAAGGCGGTGGAAATTCCGGTCCACCCGCGCGAAGGGATTGATCTGGACAGCCTGGCAGACAGCCTGCAGCGCTTCCCGATCAAGGCCTGCTGGTTCATGAGCAGTTTGCAGAACCCGCTGGGCGCCAGCATGAGCGATGAGAAAAAGCAGGCGCTCTACGCCCTGCTCAAGCAGCATCAGGTGCCGATGATCGAAGACGACGTCTATGCCGAGCTGTACTACGGCAGCCAGCCGCCCAAGCCGGTCAAGAGCTTTGATACCGAGGGTTTGGTGATGCACTGCGGTTCCTTCTCCAAGTGCCTGGCCCCCGGCTATCGGGTTGGCTGGGTGGCTGCCGGGCGCTTTGCCGAGCAAATCAGCCGCCTCAAACTGATGACCACCATCTCGCCCTCGGTGCCCGCCCAGGCGGCACTGGCCGACTACCTGCAACACGGCGGCTACGATCGCCACCTGCGCAAGCTGCGCCATGCGCTGGAAAGCCAACAGCGCGCGATGCTCGCCTCTGCCGCGCGCCACTTTCCGGCCGATACCCGAGTCACCCGTCCCAATGGCGGCTACTTTCTCTGGTTCGAGTTTCCCACCCGGGTTGACTCGTTACAGCTATTCCAACACGCCCTGGCCCAGGGCATCAGCCTGGCGCCAGGTCCGATATTCTCGGCCAACCGACATTACGGCCACTGCGCCCGCCTGAACCACGGTCATCCGTGGGACGCGCGTAGCGAACAGGCAATGGCTACCCTGGGCCGCATCATCGCGTCCTTCTGACCTCCTTCCGGCTGCGACACCCGACCGCAGCCGCCTCAGACCGCACACTGACCCAGCGCAATATTCGATGCCACAAGCACGTTCAGACTGGAGGCCTTTCACCTCTGGAGAGACGCTGCGCATGAACTGCGATATTGCCATCATCGGTGCCGGACCAAGCGGACTTTGCCTGGCGCGGGCACTGGCCGAAACAGGACTTTCAATCGTACTGATCGAACGCCAGAAAGAGAGTAGCCTGGCCGATCCGGTGTTCGATGGTCGCGAGATTGCCCTTACCCATACCTCGCGCGCCATACTCGAAGAACTCGATATCTGGTCACGCTTGCCACAGGAGGACGTTGCCCTGCTGCGCGACGCACAGGTGCTCAATGGACCGTCACCCTTTGCTTTGCAAATTCAGGCCGGGTACGCCGGCGCCGATCATCTGGGACACCTGGTGGCCAATCGAGCGATTCGCCAGGCCGCCTGGCAAAGCGTGCAGGCGGTCGGCGGCGTGCAGCTGCTATGCGAGACCCGTTTACGTCAGCTGCGCCAGCACAACGGCGGCGTTGAGCTGGCGCTGAGCGACGGCACCCAACTCGAAGCCCGTCTTCTGGTCGCCGCCGACAGCCGCTTTTCAGACACCCGTCGTCTGCTCGGCATTGGCGCCCAGATGAAAGATTTTGGCAAGAGCATGATGGTCTGCCGCATGAACCACGAGGTCGACCATCAGCAGGTTGCCTGGGAGTGGTTTGGCTACGGCCAAACGTTAGCTCTGCTGCCGCTAAATGGTCGCCAGTCCTCTGTGGTCGTCACCCTGCCGCCACGCGAGATCGAGAAACTACACGAGATGGACCCGCTGGCCTTCGCCCGCGAAATGGAAGCGCGCTTCTGCGGTCGGCTGGGCAGCATGGAACTTGCCAGTGGCCGCCATGTTTACCCATTGGTCGGCGCCTACGCTCGCCACCTCGTAGCGCATCGCAGTGCGCTCATTGGCGACGCCGCCGTGGGTATGCATCCAGTCACGGCACACGGTTTCAACTTCGGCCTGTCCAGCGTACAGCGCTTGAGTCACTTGCTCAGAGAAGCCCATCAACGCCACCGCGATATCGGCGCGCACGCCCTACTGGCACGTTATGAGCGGCAACAACGAATGGCGACCTGGCCGCTGTACCAGGCCACCAACCTGCTGGTTGAATGCTACACCAACGATCGTCTGCCTATGCGTTTGCTGCGCGGCGCGGCGCTGCGCGCGGCGCAGCAGCTGATACCGCTAAAACGCGGTATTGCCCGCCACCTGACCACGGGGTAGAGCACTCAGGGGAACGCCATCTGATCTGCATTATGGCTTAACTTCTGAGTCTGTTTTGCTTTGCTTATCTTTTCTACAGTGCTGCTACTTTTGCGGCTACGGCCGCAGTCACTGTCAGAAAGGTTTTCAAGATGCAAAACACAGGTGCTGTGCAGCCCTATAACTACCGGGTGGTACGCCAGTTCGCCATCATGACGGTCGTGTGGGGCGTGGTAGGTATGTCTGTCGGGCTATTGGTCGCTTCGCAGCTGGTTTGGCCAGCCCTGAACTTTGATCTGCCCTGGACCAGCTTTGGCCGCCTGCGCCCGCTGCATACCAGCCTGGTAATTTTCGGCTTTGCCGGGAGCGCACAGTTCGCCGCCAGCTACTATGCGGTGCAGCGTACCTGCCAAACGCCGCTGATTGCGCCGCGCCTAACGGCCTTTACCTTCTGGGGCTGGCAGGCAGTGATCATCATCATGCTGGTCACGCTGCCACAGGGTCTGACCACGACCAAAGAATATGCCGAGATCGAGTTCACCGGCGCGGTGGTGATGGCCATCGTTTGGGTGGCCTACGCGGTGGTGTTTTTCGGCACAGTAATGCGCCGCAAGACCCGTCATATTTATGTTGGCAACTGGTTCTTCGGTGCCTTCATTCTGGTTATCGCCGTGCTGCATATTGTTAACCACGCCTCGATCCCGATCAGCTGGTTCAAGTCCTACCCGGTCTATGCCGGCGCGACCGATGCCATGGTGCAGTGGTGGTACGGGCACAACGCGGTGGGCTTTTTCCTGACCACCGGCTTTCTCGGCATGATGTATTACTTTGTACCCAAGCAGGTGAACCGGCCGGTTTACTCCTACCGCCTATCCATCGTGCACTTTTGGGCGCTGATCACCCTGTACATCTGGGCCGGCCCTCACCACCTGCACTACACCGCCCTGCCAGACTGGGCGCAATCGCTCGGCATGGTGATGTCGCTGATTCTGTTGGCGCCCAGCTGGGGCGGCATGATCAACGGCATGATGACGCTATCCGGCTCGTGGCATCAGTTGCGCACCGATCCGATCCTGCGTTTCCTGGTGGTTGCCCTGGCCTTCTACGGCATGTCCACCTTTGAAGGACCGATGATGGCGATCAAAACCGTGAACGCGCTGTCGCACTATACTGACTGGACCATTGGCCACGTACATGCAGGCGCTCTGGGTTGGGTCGCGATGATCACCTTTGGCTCGCTGTATCACCTGATTCCCAAGGTGTTCGGGGTGGAGAAAATGCACAGCACCGGGTTGATCAACCTGCACTTCTGGCTGGCGACCATCGGCACGGTGTTATACATCGTCGCCATGTGGGTCAACGGCATTACCCAGGGCCTGATGTGGCGCGCAGTGAATGTCGACGGTACGCCGACCTACTCGTTTGTCGAAGCGCTGGAGGCCAGCCATCCGGGTTACGTAGTACGAGTCATTGGCGGCGCCTTCTTTCTCACGGGCATGCTGTGCATGGCCTGGAATACCTGGC
The DNA here is from genome assembly GCF_003797945.1 of Pseudomonas neustonica. GTDB lineage: Bacteria > Pseudomonadota > Gammaproteobacteria > Pseudomonadales > Pseudomonadaceae > Halopseudomonas > Halopseudomonas neustonica. Next base: position 32,271 of record NZ_RKKU01000011.1, on the reverse strand, counting down.
GCACTGTACGCGCGGCACGCCAGCTCGAGGCACAGACTGGCGCCCTGGCAACCGCCCACTGACAACACAGGAGCTCATACCATGCTGATCTCTGAAATAGTCGCCTTAGTGACGCTGATCGGTTTTTTCCTCGCCGTCAGCGCCAGCCTGGCAAACCATCCGGACGACGAACTGGAAGACGCAGCCCAGCTGCCGTTTCTGGAAGAACCGGACCGACTGGACGCCTGAGCCCCGGCGACCCAAAAAACTTGCGCTCACTGAACAGGCAACACTCAGCCCTGCTCTATGCGACCAATCACATCCGCCGTAGTGGTGACCTCACCAAACTCGTAGGCGATGGTGGTGAGCGAGGTGCGCTGAACCTCCTCAGCGGAGACCGGGCCAAAGCCCAGGTCGGGGTAGTCCATCGCGGCATTGGCGTCGCTTAGCGCAATCACCTTGTATTCGCGATGCACGCCATCACGAATGGTGGTTTCACAGCAAACGTTGGTGACGGTGCCACAGACGATGATGGTGTCCACGTCACGCGCCCGCAGCACGGTATCCAGGTCGGTATTGTGAAAGCCGCTGTAGAACAGCTTATCAATAGTGATATCACCCGGTTGCGGCTGGAGCGCTTCGATAACGTCAACATAGGGATCGCCGCGTGCGAGGATCTGATCGACATTAGGGTAAAGGTCACGCATGCGCCCGGTATCCGAGCCGTCGCCGCGCACGATATGACGCAGATAGACCACAGGCAGGCCAGCGCTTCGAGCCGCGGCGGTCAGCGCCTGAATCGGTTCAATAATGCTGGCGGTATGTTTGACGTACAAGGCGCCATCAGGCTCACAAAACACTCTCTGCATATCAACCACAATCACGGCACTGCGCGCGGGATTAAGCGCCCATTTGACCAACGGCTTGCTCATGTAACTCTACTCCTTAGGGTGAATGGCTCTTATCGGTCGGGATTAACCAGCGAGACGAGAAAGGGTTGCGCAGCCCGGTTACGCCAAGAAAATCCCAGGCCAGCGCAGAACCAAGCAAACACCGTACCGTACTGAACACGACTGGCAGCAGGGGCCAGGCAATGACCGAGCAGGCTTGAGCGATGCAGTCTGTAAACCGCTGTGACTGTCTATATCGGTACCAGCGCTGCCCACCCAAGCTGCACTGAGGCGGTGCAGTAGCACGCAACAACCCCGCCATCTATATTCCAAAAAGAACTATAAAAATAGATTTATATTATTTTGAGTTCGCACAAGGCAGCCTTAGAGTAACCTCCGTGTCACCCAACATTCATATTGGTCAGCCAAGCCACGCGACAACGCAGAGCCCAGCTGCGAGCACTCACTAAAGTCATCTGGAGTATTTCCATGCGATCCAAATATCTTGCCGGCGCAGTCGCCACCGGGCTGGCCTTTCAGGTTTCCGCGGCAGCCGCACAAACCGATTTTATCGATGACGCCAGCGCCAACCTGGCGCTACGCAATTTCTACATCAATCAGGACAACCGCAGCGGCAGCGCCGCGCCGTCCAAAACCGAGGAATGGGGCCAGGGCTTTCTGCTGGATCTACGCTCCGGTTTTACTGCTGGCACCGTAGGTTTTGGGGTCGACGCGCTGGGCCAGTTTGGCCTGCGCCTGGATTCCGGCGGCCGCACCAACAAGGCTGGCCGCAATCGCAACCCCGGCACGCTGTTTCCGTTGGAAAGCGACAACAGTGCAACAAGCAACTTTGGTCGGGTAGATCTGACCGCCAAAGCGCGCCTAGCTAAAACCGAGCTGCGCTATGGCGCCCTGCGCCCTGCTCTGCCCATTCTCTCAGCCAACGATGGTCGCCTGCTGCCGCAAACCTTTCGCGGCGGCCAACTGACCTCAACCGATGTATCCGGCCTGACATTCAACCTCGGGCAAATCGACCGGGCCAGTGGTCGTGCCTCCAGCGACTATGAAGCGCTACGCATCGCCGGTGGCCAGGAACGCGTTGATCAGTTCCGCTTTGCCGGTGGCGACTATGCGCTGAATGATAATCTGACCCTGAGCTACTACTTTGCCGAGCTGCAGGATTACTACCGCCAACATTTTCTGGGTACACGCCACAGCTTCGCGCTGGGTGCGGGCAAAGTCTCCAGCGACCTTCGCTTCTTTGACAGCAATGCCGAGGGTGCCAACGCCGATGGCAAAGCCGGTTACGCCGCCAGAGGCTTCGATAATCAGGGCAAGGTAGACAACCGCGCCTACAGCGCTTTGTTCAGCTATGCGCTCGGCGGCCACAACCTGGGTCTGGGCTACCAGCACCTGAGTGGCGACAGCGACTTCCCGTTCGTCAATAACGGCGATGGTTCCAGCGCCTACCTGATCACCGACTCGCAGATCGGCAAATTTCAGCGGGCCGGTGAGCGCACCGCACTGGCTCGCTATGCCTACGACTTTGCACAGGTTGGAGCACCCGGATTGAAAGCTACCGTCACCTACCTGAGCGGCAACGATGTGGATGCTGCCAGCGCCAGCAACGACAGCGAATGGGAACGCGACCTGCGCCTGGACTACAGCGTGCAGACAGGCCCACTGAAAAACCTCGGCCTCTCGCTGCGCAATGCCAGCCTGCGCAGCAGTGTTGCCGGGCAGCGTGACATCGACGAAACCCGGGTGATTCTCAGCTACAACATCGCCCTGTTGTAACCGGCCAACCGGAGGACTCCCGCATGACCACTGCACTCACTCGGTATCTAATCCTGCCCGGCTGGCAAGGCTCCGGCCCGCAGCATTGGCAAAGCCACTGGCAGCAGTTGCTGCCCAACGCCCAGCGGGTAGAACAGCACGACTGGCAATGGCCACTGCGGGCAGACTGGGTCGCGCAGCTTGAGCAGCAGATCGCTGCCGATCCAGCGCCGACCATCCTGATTGCCCATAGCCTGGGCTGCATTACCCTGGCGCACTGGGCGGCGCAGGCCAGCCCGGCGCTACTCAGCCGTATCAAGGGCGCCCTGCTGGTGGCGCCCGCCGATGTCGAACGCGCCAACTGCGCGCCGGCATTGCAGAATTTTGCCCCCATCCCCAATGCGGTATTGCCCTTTCCCAGCCTGCTGATTGGCTCCACCAACGATCCTGCCGCGAGCGCAGAACGGGCCTTGTGCCTGGCCAACCAATGGGGCAGCCGCGCTGTGGTGCTGGAGCAGGCAGGACACATCAATACAAGCGCCGGCTTCACCCAATGGGAAGCCGGCTTCGCCTACCTGTACCAGCTGCAACGGCAGATTGAACAGCAGGCACTGAAACAGGCTTAAAAGAGGCCTTATGAGACCGCTACAGCCCCCAGGCGCGCTGCTGACCTTCGCTGACGCCGACAGAAGCCCAATCAGCATTCGCGCCAAGGCGCTGGTGTTTATCGACCCACGCTCGCAGCGTCTGCACGCTGAGCTGGAAGCCTTGGCGCCCACCTCGTTGGCGATACTGATTCAGGGTGAAACCGGCTCCGGCAAAGAACTGCTGGCCCGGCAGATTCATCGCTCCAGCCAACGCTCCGGCCTGTTTGTGGCCGTCAACTGCGGCGCCCTCGGCGGCGCGCAGGCGCAGGCCGAGCTCTTTGGCCACAGCGCCGGGCAGTCTCGCCCCAGTGCGGCCGGGCGAACCGGCTGGGTCGGTTCAGCCACGGGCGGCACACTCTATCTGGACGAAATCGCCGACTTGCCACGCTGCCTGCAAGACCAGCTGCTGGCCACGCTGCAAACCGGCGAGATACACCGCGTGGGCACCACACAGCCAACGCCGTTAGCGGTGCGCCTGATTGCCGCGACCAGCATCGATCTGGCCCGCGCCGTCTGGGCAGGCACCTTTAGCGCCGAGTTGTTTGAGTATCTGAATGCCGGTTTCATTGCCCTGCCGCCGCTACGCCAGCGCCCAGCCGATATCCTGCCGTTAGCAGAGTATTTTCTGGCCATGTACGCCGAGCGTCTAGAGCTGCCGCTACCCGCCATCAGCGAAGACGCGGTTAGCGCTTTGCAACGCCATCGCTGGCCCGGCAACACCCGCGAGCTGGAAAACGTCATTCACTTTGCCCTGCTGGTCAGCCGCAACGGCCTGATCACGCCCGACAGCCTTAATCTGCCGCCGCCCTGAGCAGTTAATAAGTAATACCACCGCAGACGACAAAACGCCGCCCACTGCTGATGCAGCGGGCGGCGTTTGGTTTTCAGACGTTGGCTGGCAGACTTAACCCCGGTTATCCGCCAACTGATCATCATTCAGAAATACCCGCGTATGCAGCGGTTTCAGCCAGGCATCAGCGCCCTGCTGTAATCCCAACTCACGAAAACGCGAGCGCGGCAGCTCTACCTTTACTACCGCCTCTGAGGCGGCGGTGCGCAGCTCCAGCCGTACCTGCGGCCCTACCACCAACACCTGTTCAAGCTGCGCGTGCAGGGCGCCACGCTGCTGGCTGGTCAGCACATCAATATCGTGCGGCCGCACATAGGCCGTGGCTCTGCTGGGCTGCTGACCGGCAAACTCAGGTGCTGCCAGCTGCAGCTGGCCGATACTCGCCACACCATCGCGCACCTGCGCACTGAAGCAGTTCACATTACCAAGAAAGCCATACACAAAGGGATTGGCCGGATGATCGTAGACATCCTCCGGGCTGCCATCCTGCTCGACCCGGCCCTTGTTCATCACCACCACCCGGTCGGAGACTTCCAGGGCCTCTTCCTGATCGTGGGTCACAAACACGCTGGTCACATGAATCTCGTCGTGCAAGCGCCGCAGCCAACGACGCAGTTCAGCGCGCACCTTGGCATCCAGTGCGCCGAAGGGTTCATCCAGCAACAGCACTTTAGGTTCGACCGCCAGGGCGCGCGCCAAGGCGATGCGCTGCCGCTGGCCACCGGACAACTGCGACGGCAAACGATCGGCCGTCCAGTCCAGCTGCACCATCTCCAGCAGATGCATCACCCGCTTACGGATCTCGGCCTTGCTCGGGCGTTGGCTGCGTGGCTTGACGGTCAGGCCGTAGGCTACGTTTTCGTACACGCTCATGTGTTTGAACAGGGCGTAATGTTGGAATACGAAACCCACGCCGCGATCACTGACGTGCAGATCGGTAGTGTCCTGGCCCTGGAAGCGAATACGCCCCGAGTCCGGCTGTTCAAGCCCGGCGATAATCCGCAGCAAGGTGGTTTTGCCGGAGCCCGACGGCCCCAGCAGCGCCGTCAGCTCGCCGTCATGCAAGCTGAGGCTGACATTATCCACGGCAACGAAATCACCGAAGCGCTTGTTCACCTGATCAATTTCGATACTCATGACACTGCCCCTTCATGGCTGATGGCGGTAGATTCGCGGCTGCGCTCATCCAGCCATTCGACAAAACTCTTGATTGCGATTGTTACCAGCGCCAGCCCGGTCAGTAATGAGGACACGGCAAAAGCGGCGGTAAACATGTATTCGTTATAGAGCACCTCAATGTGCAGCGGCATGGTGTTGGTCTCACCGCGAATCCGCCCGGAGACCACCGCCACAGCGCCAAACTCGCCGAGGGCGCGGGCGTTGCACAGGATGATGCCGTAGATCAGCCCCCACTTGATGTTGGGTAGCGTCACGTACCAGAAGGTCTTCCAGCCATTGGCGCCCAGCGTCAGCGAAGCCTCTTCTTCCTCCTTGCCCTGTTGCTGCATCAGTGGAATCAACTCGCGGGCAATGAATGGCATGGTGCCGAAAGCGATCACGATGATGATGCCGGGCACCGCAAAAATGATGCGGATGTCATGGGCCGCCAGCCAAGGTCCAAGCCAGCCTTGCGAGCCGAACAGGATCACGAAGATCAGCCCCACCACCACGGGTGAGATGGCAAAAGGCATGTCGATCAGCGAGATCAAAATCGGCTTGCCGCGAAACTCGTGCTTGGCGATAGCCCAGGCTGCGGCCACACCAAAGAGCACGTTGATCGGCACAACTATCACCACCACCAGCAAAGACAGGCGAATAGCTGCCCATGCATCGGGCTCGTTGATGGCGGCGAACCACACTCCCAGCCCCTGTTCGAATGCGCCGTACAGTACGACCAATAGCGGCAGCACCAGAAAGAGACCAAGGAAGGTCAAGGCTATGGTTATCAGCGTCCAGCGTATCCAGACCGGCTCTTCGGTAGCCCTGCGCCAGCGCGCCGACAATTCCGGGTTGGCCTCGTGCTGCTGGGAGACACCGCTTGCGGTTGTCGTTGTCATGGGATTCTCCTGTTCATACGCCCCGCCTTGAGGTCCACCACTGCAGACCGTTAATCAGCAACAGCAGCGCGAACGCCGCCAGCAGCATGACGGTGCCGATCGCTGCAGCGCCGTGGTAATCAAACTGCTCGGCTTTGGCGACAATCAGTAAAGGGGTGATTTCGGTGCGATAGGGCATGTTGCCCGAGATGAAGACCACTGAGCCGTACTCGCCCACCGCGCGCGCGAAGGCCAGCGCGTAACCGGTCATCAACGCCGGTAGCAGCGAGGGCAGAATGACCCGCCTGATGGTGGTAAAGCGGCTTGCACCCAGGCTGGCAGAGGCTTCTTCGCGCTCTGCCTCCAGGTCTTCCAGCACCGGCTGTACCGTGCGCACGACAAAGGGCAGGCCAATATAGGTCAGCGCCACCACCACACCCAGTTGGGTGTAGGCCACCTTGATACCGGCGATCTGCAGATACTGCCCGACCCAGCCGGAGCTGGCGTACAGCGTCACCAGCGCGATACCAGCTACCGCCGTTGGCAGCGCAAACGGCAGATCCACCAGCGCATCAATCAGCTTTTTACCCGGAAAGCGATAACGCACCAGTACCCAGGCGACCAGTGCGCCAAACACCAGGTTGATGGTGGCGCCTATCAATGCAGCGCCGAACGATAATTTGTATGAGGCGACCACCTGCGGATGGCTGACCGCACGCCAGAAGTCCTCCCAGCTCATCATCGAGGTGTAAAGCAGCAGGCCGCCGACTGGGATCAGAAAGATGAAACTCAAATAGAACAGCGTAAAACCCATGGTCAACCCGAAGCCGGGTATAACGCGACGCTTTTTAGCCACAGACATAGATCACCTCAAACGGAATCCCGGGCGATTGGCGCCCGGGTTGGTAGGCTGGTTCGGTTCAGCGCCGGGAGATTTCTTCCAGGATGCTGTCGAACTTGCCGCCGTCGTTGAAGTGGGTGTCCTGCGCTTTCTGCCAGCCGCCAAACACGTCGTCGATCCTGAACAGCTCGACATCCGGGAAGCTATCGGCAAACTCCTTGCCAATCTCCGGATTGGAGGGGCGGTAGTAATGCTGGCCCGCCAGCCGCTGCGCTTCATCGCTGTAGAGATAGCCAAGATAGGCTTCGGCTACCTCGCGGGTACCCTTGCGATCCACATTCTTGTCGACCACGGTCACTGGTGGCTCCGCCAAAATGCTCACCGAAGGCACCACTATCTCGAACTCCCCCTTACCCAACTGTTCAACCGAGAGGAAGGCTTCGTTCTCCCAGGCGATGAACACATCACCCAAACCGCGCTGCACAAAGGTGTTGGTCGCACCGCGAGCGCCCGAATCCAGCACCGGCACGTTCTGGAAAAGCTTGCTGATGAACTGGTAGGTCTTGTCTTCATCGCCATCAAACTTGTTCAACGCATAACCCCAGGCAGCCAGGTAGTTCCAGCGTGCGCCGCCGGAGGTCTTGGGGTTGGGGGTGATAACCTCCACATCGTCGCGGACCAGGTCATCCCAGTCGCGGATGTTTTTCGGGTTGCCCTTGCGGACCAGCAGAACGATGGTCGAGGTGTAGGGCGAGCTGTTGTCCGGTAAGCGGCTTTGCCAGTTTTCCGGAATCAGGTCTGCCTGCTGACGCAACGCATCCACGTCATAGGCCAACGCCAGGGTCACTACATCAGCATCCAGGCCATCGATCACCGACCGCGCCTGGGAACCGGACCCACCATGGGATTGGCGAACTCTCACCTCATCGCCCTTCAGCTCGCTCCAGTGCTTGCTGAAGGCAGCGTTGTACTCACGATAAAACTCGCGAGTCGGATCGTAGGATACGTTAAGCAGCTCAATCTCGGCGGCGGAAGCCGAGGCAACAAACAGCGTGGCCAAGCCACCGATCAGGGTGTGGCGCAGGGAAATCTTCATGGTGCTTTCTCTCTCTATTTAGCGTGTATCAGTAAGGGGTCGTGCCGCGATCATGTGTATTGGCAAACACATTCGGCAGAGCTGATGCGCAGAGAGGAGGTAGCGAGCGGTTGACTGGTACATAAGGTGCTCCTGAGGTGAAATTCGTCAGCTACCTCTGGCGGTCCAGTCGGTGGAAAAACGGTGTTGGTTAAAGTCTGTTGATCCCGTAATCGGGTGGTCAGGACGATCTGGCGGGCGGCTGAAAACGAACCTTTTCCTTGCGTTCGATTTGCACTACCTGGCCGTTATGCAAGGTTATTTCCAGCGCACCAAATTGAATGCTGCGCAGCGCATCGGTAATAAGGGCGATAACCTGTGGATCGTCTGCCCCCGCGTTGAGTTTGTTGGTTGCGGTCATGGCTGGCTCCTGCAGTCCCGTGGCGACACACCATGTGTCGACCGGCACATCATAGCCACAGAATGGTTATTCTAATAAATACTGTTTATTTATTCTTATATTCTATTTGGAAATAAGAGAAGACGCATTGCGGTGCCCATATTGGCGGCACATATAGACGTGTTTTCGGAGGGAGCGGGCCCTGCTTTTGAGTCCCACCTGACAGCAGATTTTCTCGCGTGCGGGGCGTGAGCGCGGAGCGGATAGAACGGATACGCGTTAGAGGTCTTGCCCGCGCTCAAGCCACCGGCAAGACCTCTACTTAACAAACACCCTAAAGCGTTGCGGCACCCCGTGCCGGTTTTATAACGCGCAGGGCTGCGGACTATTCAGAGCCAGCCTCTTGCTGTAACGCCTGCACATCAGCCAACGCCAGATCACTGTCTGTCCCGCCCCAGGTCTGCCGCAGATAATTGAGCAGGTCTGTCAGCTCTTGCTGGTCCAGTTTGTCAGCAAAGCCGGGCATGGGCTGCATACGCTCAAAGCCCGTGAACTGCTGCTCGTCGATGCCATCCTCGATTACCCGCAGCAGATTGCGCGGATCATCCAGACGCAGGGTGGTATTACCGCGCATGGCGACGGCGATATGCGGCTTACCCTCGCCACTCACGGCATGGCAGCCGGCGCACACATTGAGGTATTGCTGGCGACCACGCTGTGCGCTGGTGCTGAGTTCATCCAGCGCCACCTCGGTTAGTACCTTGGCTTCAGGCGGCTGCTCGCCGAGTAGAAAGGTGGCAATCGCGTTCAGATCAGGGTCGGCAAGATACTGGGTACTGTTGTGAAACACCGGGTACATTTCATTAAACATGGCGCCCTGGTCGCTCATACCCAGCTTGAGAAACGAACTCAGATCGTCCTGATTCCAACCGCGTTCCGCCAAATCATTGGCTAACAGGCTAGGTGCTAGATAGCCGCCAAGCACCGCGCCCATCATGCGTTTATCCGGCTGCATCGCGCCGGTCATGCCGCGCGGCGTATGGCACTCGCCACAGTGTCCGAGCACATCAACCAGATACTGGCCGCGCTGCCAGGCCTCACTTTTACCTTCCGCAGACTCCAGCGGCACACCATCTCCGTAGAGCAGGTTCCAGGCGGTAATCCCCATGCGGACGTTAAACGGAAAACCCAGGCTGGTTTCCGGCGCCGCACGCTCGATGGGCTCAACGGTTTTCAGATAAGCGTGAATGGCGTCGGAGTCTTCCCGCGTCACGCGGTGGTAGGAGGTATAAGGCATGGCCGGATAGAGGTTGGCGCCATCGCGCCTTATGCCCTCGTTCAACGCGGCGAAAAACTCGTCGTCGTTATACAGGCCAATACCGTGGTCTTTGCTCGGCGTGATGTTGGTGCCATAGATGGTGCCGAACGGCGAGTCGATCGGCAGCCCGCCCGCATAGGGCGCACCGCCTTTAGCCGTGTGGCACGCCATGCAATCGGCAGCACGGGTAAGATATTCGCCGCGCTCTACCTGAGTCTCTGCATGGGCGAACACGCCGGAGGCTGCCAGGCCGACCGCCATGGCCGTACGCAAAAGTGGGTGCTTCATACTTAACCCTCCCTGACCAGACCGAGTTCGGTCAGTACGTTGCGGGTCGCGCTGAAGTAACGCACATAGCCGGTACAACGGCAGATGTGATGACCCAGGCTGTCCTCCACGACTTTCTCCAGCTGGCTTTTCGCAACCGGCTGGCGCTGCAGCTTTTCTACCAGCACCGTCGCCGCATTCACAAAGCCAGGCGCGCAATAACTGCACTGAAAGGCGAACTCATCAACGAAGCGCTGCTGAATCGGGTTGAGCTGGCTGACCTTGCCCTCTTCATCGCGTATGGCGTGGCCCTCGATGGTGCGCACGCGCTTACCGGCGAAGTAATGCGCACCCGTAATGCAGGTACGTACCTCCTCACTGGTACCGTCGGGATTGTCGACGATAACCACACAGGCGTGGCAAATACCCTGACCGCAGCCCAGCCGGGAGCCGGTCAGATTCTTGTATTCGTGCAGGTAATCGATCATCAGCAGATCATCGGGGATGTCCGCCGGGTCGACTGACTTACCGTTTAACGTCAGTTGCAGGGAACGACTAGCCATTGAGGGCCTCCTTGATGCGCGCAGAAGTGAGAGGCAAGTCGCGAACGCGTTTACCTATAGCGTGAGCAACAGCATTACCGATCGCGCCCACTACAGGGATCATCACCACTTCGGCAATGCCCTTGGCTGGATCACTGCGCGACAACGGCGGCAGGATTTCCGAGGTTTGTTTCCACACCGCTACGTCGCGTGCCCTTGGCAGACGGTAACGATTGAAGTTCCAGTTGCCCTCCCCTGGCCCGCCTTCATACAAGGGCATTTCTTCCATCAGCGCGTGACCAATACCCATTGCCACCCCACCTTCGAGCTGGCCCTTCACCAACTCCTCGACCAACACCCGACCGCACTCGATCCAGGAATGATGGTTGAGCACCTGCACTTCGCCGGAGCCCTTGTTAACTTTCAACTCCACCAGGGTGGCTACCGGGCTGTAATAAGTCACGGCAGCGTTGTTCAACTGCACATCGGGGTAATGCACGGTTTTACGATCGAGCAAGTGAAAACCAGCGCTGTTCATTTGCGCCTTTCTGTCACTCGCAGCGCCGTCCCCGTATTTGACGGCCAGACCATCAAGTGGCAGCCGCACGCGTGTCTTGCCAATATCAAACTCGGACTCGGCCCAGCTCCAGCGATTAAAGCCGTGCACGGTTGCACCGGTGACTAGCCCCATGTCATGGGCGTGCTTGGCCAACTGCGCAAAGCTCAGTGGCTGCATACCGTTGGCGGTGAGCTGACCATCGACCCAGTTGGCGTCTTCACGGCGCACTACGTAGGGGTTGGCTTGCCCGCCGTACGGGCCTTGACTCCAGATGTGCAAGGCGGCTGGCCACAGACCGTGATTGAAAACGATGCGTGCAGCTTCCCGCGTAGCATGACTGAAATAGTAGGCGGAGTTACTCGCCGACGATGCCGATCCCAGTTTGCCCACCCAGCGCGGATCGCGCAGGTAGTCATTCTGCTCGGCCTGACTCATGGTGTAAGGATCGCCGCCGGTGGTGAGCTGCAGCTCATCCCACTCGGTTTCGCCGGTCTTCACCTCACTCGCGGGGCTACCCAGAAAGTCAGACACGATCAGCGCCTGCGAAGTCGACATGCCCGTGCCGATTTCTATGCCGATATGGCGCAGGCTAATGTGCCCGTCGGCATTGAACTCAACGCTAGCCATCGGCGCTTCTGAGCCGGTGCCAAAGTCCTTTTGGCAGATGGCGAAGCCCACGCCGTGCCAGTGATCCGGATCCTGCGCTTCGCGCTGCTGCTTGAGCGCATGGCGGTTCTTCCACACCTCATGGGTTGCGGCTTTATCCAGAATCTCGTGCAGTCGTATGGCGCCAGCAGGTATGGCCCCCTGGGTATTCTTCATACCCGACACCATGGCGTTTTTCTTGCGCAGATCGATTGCATCAATGCCCAGTCGGTCGGCGATTTCATCCACCATCATCTCGGTAGAGGCCATGCTCTGCAGCGTGCCGTAGCCGCGCATCGACCCGGCTTCCACCGCGCGCGAATGATAGGCCGTTACCTGTAAGTCGTTCTGCGGCATGTAGTAAATAGACTGGGCTGCGGTAGCGCCAACCGCTGCTACCGAGGAACTGTAGTTCGCGCGGCCACCACCATCAACGCTCATCTCGGCGCGGAAAATCTTGAAGCTGTTATCCGTCTTATCGACCGCCAATTGATAGCGAATGTCGAACGGATGCCGCTTGATGCCACTCTGGAACTGCTCATACCGGTCGTTGGCCAGGCGCACGGGGACACCTCCGCCATAAAGTGCTGCCAGTGCCGCGTAGTAAACGAAAATATTGTGGTCTTTGGAGCCATAACCGACGGTGTAACCCGGATGCATTTTCAGGTTATCCAGCGCAAATTTAGATGGCGCGATCATTTTTGCGGTTTCGGTTGCCGCTTCCAGCGGGCATTGGGTCGCCACCACAAAATGCAGCGTCTTGCTTGCTGCGTCGTACCAACCGTTGCCGTTATCCGGCTCCAGGGCAGCGGGCTCAATGGACGGCGTTTTATAGCGCTCATCAAATACCAGCCAGTTGTCTGGCGGGCTATCCATCTGCTGTTTCATGCGGTCAGCGTAATACAGCCCCCTCTCGGTAAGATCACCGTGCAGGTCGGGCTGGGAATCCCATACCGGGCGGCGGTTGCGTAGCATCGGAAAGAGGATCGAATCCTTGAGACTGGCAAACTCGTCTTCATCAGCCGAGGTCGCACCGCCGACACGCACGTAGCGGAAACTGCCGTAGGGGTCGGTTTGATAAAGCGGAGCCTTGGCGCCATAACGAATAGCTTTGTCATTGAACTGGAGCTTGACCTTGGCCTGACGGAAGCGCTCAAAGTCATTCCAGATCAGCATGGCAACCGGATGACCAATAAACATCGGCACCTGGCCAACCGGCAACAAGGGATCAGGCCCGTGGGCCTGCGGGAAAGCGATGCCGTCGTTAGCCAAATCTTCTGCCGTCACGATCCGATCTGGCTGCAGCTCGGTACCGAGCCAACTGAGATCCATACCGGCGTAGATGTGATCGGCCTTGGTTATTTTCAGTAGCATGGCGTGCCCCTGCTGCTCGGGCCAGCCGGGCATATCCTTGGCGCGAATATCACGGGCAAATACTTTGCCACCGCAAACCTTGGACAGGGCATCATTGCGCGAGCGCGCCTTGCCGTTACTGCCAAGCCACTGCTCAGAGGGCATGGTGACGCTCTTTTCTTTCAAGGCGGCGAAAGCCTTGTTGGCGAGCGGCACCAGCGACACGGTCACCCCGGCCACCAGCCCACCCTGCAGGAATGAGCGCCGGGATACATCACGGTTGGACATAAATCATCCTTTTAGCGGTTATTAGCCCGCTATTTTGATTGTTTCCTGACTAAAGGCCTCAATCAGTGCGAAAGCCTTGTTGAACAACAATAGGACCCCCAAGGTAACGCAACGTTGCCCCTCAAATTAAATTATTTCTATTTATGTCTTGCCGCGAGCACTCAAAATACACTGCTTACCTGGAAGAGCTGTATACGCGTAGGGTTTGCGTTGTGCGGCGCATCGCGGGGAGAATGCAGCCAGCACCGAGTATTTATCTCGACCTTATTTCGCATCAGGAAAACCGAATGCCAGCAAAAAAGGTAATCAACGCGTCCGTCAGCCCCAAGGGCAGCCTGGAAACGCTCTCGCAACGGGAAGTACAGCAACTCAGCGCCGCCGGCTCCGGCAGCACCTACCGCCTGTTTCGCCAGTGCGCGCTGGCGATTCTTAACACCGGCGCACACATCGATAACGCCAAGACCATTCTTGAGGCCTATGCCGATTTTGAGGTGCGCATCCATCAGCAGGATCGCGGCGTGCGCCTGGAGCTGCTAAACGCACCAGCAGATGCCTTCGTCGACGGCCAGATGATTGCCAGCACCCGCGAAATGCTGTTCAGCGCGCTGCGCGACATCGTCTTTACCGAGAGCGAGCAGGAAAGCCAGCGCATCGATCTAAGCAGTTCTGAGGGCATCACTGACTACGTGTTCCACTTACTGCGCAACGCACGCACGCTGCGCCCGGCCGTAGAGCCCAAAATGGTGGTGTGCTGGGGCGGCCATTCGATCAGCACTGAAGAGTACAAGTACACCAAGAAGGTCGGCCACGAGCTGGGCCTGCGTAGCCTGGATATCTGCACCGGCTGTGGACCGGGCGTGATGAAGGGCCCAATGAAGGGCGCCACCATAGCCCACGCCAAACAGCGGATTCTGGAAGGTCGTTATCTGGGCCTGACTGAACCGGGCATTATTGCCGCCGAAGCGCCCAATCCGATCGTCAACGAACTGGTTATTCTGCCGGACATAGAGAAGCGCCTGGAGGCCTTCGTACGTGTGGGCCACGGCATCATCATCTTTCCCGGTGGCGCCGGCACGGCCGAGGAGTTTCTCTATCTGCTCGGCATCTTGATGCACCCGGCCAATAAAGAGCTGCCTTTCCCGGTTATTCTCACCGGCCCGACCAGTGCCAAGGCCTACCTGCAGCAGCTGCACGAGTTTGTCGGCGCGACCCTGGGTGAGGACGCGCAGCAGCATTATCAGGTGATCATCGACGACCCGGCGGAAGTAGCGCGGCAAATGACCCGAGGTTTACGTGATGTAGAAGCCTTCCGCCGCGAACGCAACGACGCCTTCCACTTCAACTGGCTACTGCGTATTGAGGAAAGCTTTCAACGCCCCTTCGACCCAACCCACGAAAACATGGCCAGCCTGCAACTAAGCCGTGACCTGCCACCACACGAATTGGCCGCCAACCTGCGCCGCGCCTTTTCCGGCATCGTCGCCGGCAACGTAAAGGACAAGGGGATTCGACGCATCGAGCAGCATGGGCCATACGAAATTCATGGCGATGCCGCGGTAATGCAGCCGCTTGACCGCCTGCTGCAAGCGTTCGTCAGTCAGTACCGGATGAAGTTGCCGGGCGGCGCTGACTATGTGCCCTGTTATCGGGTGGTGAGCTGAGCGCAGCGCTCAGCCGGAAGCTGCAAGCTGCAAGCTGCAAGCTGCAAGCTGCAAGCAAAAATTATAGCCCTTGGTTTGGGGCTGGAAGCTGGAAGCTGAGAGTTTGGCACATTACCCAAAGCCCAAATCTGATATCTGGGCACGGGTGTACGCTTCTAGCTTCTAGCTTGAGACTTGCGGCTTGCGGCTTGCCACTTATAGCTTTGAGCTTGAAACCTCAGCAGCAGGCGCTTCTACCTCAGGTCGCCGGGCATAGCGCTCGGCTAATACCGCACAGACCATCAACTGAATCTGGTGAAACAGCATCAGCGGCAGAATCAGTGCACCAATGGCACCACCCGCAAATAACACCTGGGCCATGGGCACGCCAGTCGCCAGGCTCTTTTTCGAGCCAGCGAACAGGATGGTGATGCGGTCCTCGGTGTTGAACCCGGCGCGGCGGGCCAGAAAGCTGACGATAAACAGCACCAGCGCCAGCAGCAGACAGCAGGCCACCACCAGTCCAGCCAACTGTATCAGTGGCACCTGCTGCCAGATCCCCTCCACTACTGCGTGGCTAAAGGCACCGAATACCACCAACAAAATGGAGCCCTGGTCCACCGACTTGAGCCAGACCTTGTTACGGGTAACCCATTCGCCGATCCAGCGACGGGCGATCTGACCGGCAATAAAGGGCAGCAGCAACTGCACCACGATCTTGCCGATGGCATCCAGCGTATTGGATTCGCCAGCCTGGGCACCAATCATCAACAGCACCAGCAAGGGAGTCACAAAGATGCCCAGCAGGCTGGAAGTGGCTGCGCTGCAGACGGCAGCGGCAACGTTACCGCGCGCCAGCGAAGTGAAGGCGATGGCCGATTGCACGGTGGCCGGCAAGGCGCAGAGAAACAGGATACCCAGATAGAGCTCATCGCCTACCAGCGGTAGCAACACCGGTTTGAGGCCCAGCCCGAGTAACGGAAACAACAGGAAGGTGCAGCCAAACACCAGCAAATGCAGGCGCCAATGGCCCATACCAGCAATGATCGCCTGGCGCGACAGCTTGGCACCATGCATAAAGAACAGCAGCGCAATGGCCGCATTGGTTAGCCCATCAAAAGCCACAGCTGCCTGGCCGCTGACCGGAAACAGGCTCGCAGCGATGACCACTGCGATCAGACAAAGGGTCATGTTGTCGGGGAGAAAACGGGGTCTGGCCATAATCAACTCTCTTTTTATGATGGGGCTTGCCACTGCACAAGGCGGAAGTTTACTGTGTACCAACACGACCGACTAACGCGATCTGACCACACAATGTCGAGAAACGGACAAAGCCTGCCAATCCATCGTGCGGTACCTGCCTTAGGTAGCTTGCCGAGGCCGCTCTATGCCCGCGTAGAGTCACTGCAGCGCAGCGCCGCAACGGAGTGGCATAGCCATCCCTGGGCGCAATTATCCTACGCAATTCGCGGGGTGCTTTCGGTGCATACCCAGCGCGGGCGTTTTCTCGCACCACCGCAACGGGCGATTCTGGTGCCGCCTGATTTACCGCACGCGGTCATCAGCTCACCAGCAACCGAAATGCGCAGTCTGTATATCGACCGCAGCGTCATCCCTTGGGCAGCCAGCCATTGCAAGGTGCTGGAGATTAACCCGCTGACCCGCGAACTGATCAGTCAATTTGGCGGCCTACCCGCCGAGTACGACGAGCACAGCGCCGACGGGCGCCTGGTTGCGGTGCTGCTGGACCAGTTGCAGGCAGCCGCAGAGTCCGGGCTTTATCTGCCCTGGCCGGCAGATCCACGCCTGCAACCTCTATGCGAGGCGCTGTATGAGACACCTGATCTACCGCACAGGTTAGGCGACTGGGCCAGCCAACTGGCACTGTCGGAAAAAACCCTGACGCGCCTGTTCCAGCAGCACACCGGCCTCACTTTCCGCGCTTGGCGCCAGCGCCTACGACTGCTCAGCGCCCTGCCCCTACTGCAACAGGGAGAGCGGGTAACCGATGTGGCGCTGGCCTGCGGTTACGATTCCACCTCGGCCTTTATTGCCGCTTTCCGCAAACACCTGGGCGTTACGCCCAGCGCCTTTGGTGATCTGCCCGAGCATGTGCCGCAACCGCTCAGCGCGCCGCAGCGTTAGGGTTTGGCGACCTCGGGCGCGAGAATCCACTCGGCGCTGTCATTCCAGACATCCATACGCGTGATCTTGCCGTCTCGCACCTCAAATCGGTCCAGATAGCGGTTACCGCTGAAGCTGCTGCCATCGGGCCATTCGCCGTAGAGCGTGCCGTTGGAGTACACCACGGTGTGATCGGCATGCTCGGTCCAGTCAAACTGGCCCAGTTCTTTCTTAACCCAGTTATAGCGCGCGGCATTGAATGCGGTGATTTCAGTCGCCGACGGCATGACCCGACCTCCGGTAAAGGTGATGCGCACATCGCTACTCATATAGGTAGCCGCCTTGACGGGGTCTGGCGCCATGGATGCGGCCAGAAAATCGCTAACAATCTGTACTGCCTTATTTTCAGAACTCATTGCCTGCCTCTTCTTGAATCAATGTATGACCCAGCTGGATGCTGTTGTCCTTGCCTGCATTCAGTGCACAACGCACCACGTGAGTGCAAAAAAACGCAGAAAACCTGCTGAAAATGCGGTTTTATGCGCTTTTCAAGCATGGCCTCTATTTTGCTAGCAAATATCGTACAAATGCTAGCCATCCAGGAGAAACATATGTTCAAGCTACTCAAACCACTGCGCCGCCGCTGGCCGCAAGCCGCTGCAGTCACTGCTTTAAGCCTGCTGGTACTGAGCCCGGCACAAGCCGCCGAGGCAATAAAGGTGGGCCTGGTTGCCGCACTGTCCGGTCAATCAGCCAAATCGGGGGAGGCGCTGACCCGTGGTCTGACTATCGCCATCGACGAAATCAACGCCGCTGGCGGCATTCTCGGGCAACCGGTTGAGCTGATCCGCCGCGATGACGAAAGCAACCCGGCCAAGGGCATGCTGGCCGCCCGTGAGCTGATACAGCGGGAAGAGGTGACCGTGCTTTTTGGTGGTCTGGATACGCCGGTTTCCCTGGCCATTGTGCCACTGGCTAACCAGATGAAAGTGCCATTCATGGGCATTTGGGCTGCTGGCACCGGGATCACGCATAACGGCGCAGAGGACAACTATGTGTTTCGCGTTTCAGCCATGGACGAGATCGTCGATGAAGCCTTGGTGCAGTACGGCATTGATGAATACAACATGCAGAAGCCCGGCATGCTGCTGATCAACAACCCCTGGGGCGAATCCAACGAAAAGGGCTTTCGTCATGCGCTGGAAACCCGCGACATGCCTTACGCCGGTATCGAGCGGATTGAGTCCAGCGACCTGGACGTGATCCCCCAGCTGACCCGCCTGAAAAACGCCGGTGCCGATACCCTGCTGATGGTCGGCAACGTCGGCCCCTCCGCGCAAGTGGTCAAGTCGCTAGACCGCATGGAGTGGGACGTACCCGTGGTCTCGCACTGGGGTCCGGCCGGTGGTCGTTTCAGTGAGCTGGCCGGTCCGAATGCCAGCCGTGTGCACTTCATCCAGACCTATGTGTTTACCGAACACAACAGTGCCAAGGGTGACCAGGTGCTGAGCGCGCTGAAATCCACCTATCCCGAGATCGAAACGCTGGCTGACATTACCCCTGCTGTGGGTATAGCCAATGCCTACGACGGTATGCACCTGGCGGCACTGGCAATCGAACAGGCCGGAAACACCGAGGGCCCAGCAGTACGCGACGGGTTCTATGCGATTGACGAGTACCAGGGCCTGATCAAGGACTACAAACAGCCCTTCACTACCGAGCAGCACGATGCGCTGGGGCCGCAGGATTACATCTTCACGCACTTTGTCGACGGCAGCATCGTTCCAGTCAAACCCTGACCTGTAAACCGTAATCCGGTGGCGCGCAATAACTGGCGCCGCCTTAAAGGAGCATGCAGATGATTACCGCCGCCCTTATCAGCGGTCTCGGCCTGGGCAGTATGTATGCCCTGCTCGCGCTGGGCTTTCATATTACCTACGTGGTCTCGCGCACGGTGAACTTCGCCCAGGGCAGCGCGATGATGGTGGGCGCTGTACTGGGTTACAGCTTTTACATCACCTGGGGCTGGCCGATCTGGCTGGCGGTCCCCATGACCCTGACGCTGTGTGCGGTATATGGGCTGGCGGTCGAGCGCTTTCTGGTCCGACCGTTCAGCTCACGCGGCTCTGAAGCCTGGCTGATGGCGACAGTGGCGGCGGGTATTCTGGTCGACAACCTGGCCATGTTCACCTTCGGCAAGGAGCCAAGGCAATTCACCTCCGAGCTAACCAACACCGGCGTCACCCTGTTGGGCGCCAATATTTCCGTATTGCAGATGCTGATCCCGGTGATCGGCGCTGCGATTGCCCTCGCGCTGTTACTGGTGCGCCGTTACACCCGGCTTGGCAAAGTGCTGGAGGCCTGCGTGCAAAATCCGCAAGCCGCCATGTTGATGGGCATCCGCGTCAATCGCGTGGTGGCTATCGCCTTTGCCGTCTCAGCGGTATTCGCAGCGATTGCCGGCATGCTGATCGCGCCGCTGTTCAACGTGAGTGCCGAGATGGGCACGTTATTTGGCCTCAAGGCGTTTGCCGTAGCCATTCTGGGCGGTATATCCAGCGCCAGCGGCGTCTTTCTCGCGGGCCTGCTGTTTGGTCTGGTAGAGGCTCTGGTGACCATTTACTTCGGCTCTGCCTTTACGCAAATTTTCACGTTCGGACTGGTTATTCTGGCGCTCGCATTACGCCCTAACGGCCTGTTTGGCAGCAAGACAATGGTGAAGGTATGAGCAAACACAGCAAAACCCTGCTGGCCAGCGGCGTGTCAGCTCTGGGTATCGCCAGCGTAATCATGGCCTTCATGCTCGACAGCTACTCCCTGCTGGTATTCAGCTTCTTTGCGCTGACCGTCGTCGTCGGCGTTGGCCTGAATATCCTGATTGGGTTGAGCGGGCAGATTTCTTTCGGGCACATCGCCTTTTACGCCATTGGCGCTTACGTGTCGGCGTTGCTGACCATGCAGGGCGTTTCACTCTGGCTGGCGCTGCCTGCCGCCGGGCTGGTGTGTGCCATCGCTGGCGGTCTGCTGGCGATTCCGGCACTGCGGGTCAACGGGCCTTATCTCGCGATGATCACCATTGCCTTTGCCCTGGTAGTACATCACGGGCTGGTAGAGTGGCGCAGCCTGACTGGCGGCGCCAATGGGCTGATGGGCATTCCCATGCCCAGCCTGGGCGACACCGATCCAGCCGTATTACTGGCACTGATCTCCACGGCGCTGATGCTCGGCGCGCTGGTATTTTTCCAGCTGCTGCGCAACAGCGGTTGGGGCCGCGCCATGCGCGCGGTCAAGGCATCCGAAATCGCCGCACGCTCACTGGGCTTCAACCCGGTGCAGACCAAAACGCTTGCCTTTGCTCTCTCGGCGCTGCTAACCGGTATGGCGGGCGCGGTGGTTTCGCCGCTGATGATGTTCATCAATCCGGCGTCCTTTCCATTTACCCAGTCGATTCTCTTTGTCCTGGCGGTGATCGTGGGCGGCGCTGGCACCGTGATGGGTCCGGTGCTGGGCGCACTACTGATCGTACTGCTGCCAGAGGCGCTGTCCGGCGCTGCGGAATACCGTTTGCTGATCTTCTCCGGCCTGCTGTTGGGCGTGCTCTGGGTGGCGCCACGCGGCGTACTCGGTAGCGCGGCGCGGCTGTGGTTGAAGCCGGTGCAACAACCCGCACCGGTGCAACCCGACCTTGACCAGTTGAGTGCCTTTTTCGCCGAAACGCCTTCCAGCAAGGGGCTTGAAGTAAAGGACATCAGCATCCGTTTCGGCGGTGTGCAGGCAGCCAAGGACGTCAGCTTCAGCGCGCCGCCCGGCAGCATCACCAGCATTATCGGTCCGAACGGCGCGGGTAAAACCACTGTGCTGAACATGATCAGTGGCTTCTACGCACCCAACAGCGGCAGCATCAAACTGGACACCGAAGTGGCCGGCCTCCCCGCGTGGAAGCTGGCCCGCGCAGGGATTGCCCGCACTTACCAGACCACTCAGCTGTTTGGTGAGCTGAGTGTGCTCGACAACCTATTGGCAGGCATGCAACAGGGACACTTGGGCAATATCGTCAAAGGCGCCAGCGACCAGCAGCGCGCGTTGGCGCTGCAGCTGCTGGCCCTGGTTGGCTACCGCGGCTCGGTCAACAGCCTCGCGGATGAGCTGCCGCACGTGGATCGTCGGCTGGTCGAGATTGCCCGCGCGCTGGCTTCCCGACCGCGCGTTTTGCTGCTGGATGAACCCGCGGCAGGGCTTGGCCAGCAGGACACCCAACAACTGGCTGCGCTATTTCATACGCTGGCGGGTTATGGCATTGCGGTGATTCTGGTCGAGCATGACATGACGCTGGTGATGGCCGTTTCCGAACGTATTCTGGTGCTCGATGCCGGCCGCCCGATCGCCTGGGGCAGCGCCAGTGAGGTACGCCAGGACAAGCGCGTGATCGCCGCCTACCTGGGCGGCACCAGCTATCAGGCAACGCCACGTGATCAACCCTGGAAAGGCTCGCGTGACGCACGTCTGTATATCAAGGATCTGGTGCTGGACTATGGCGCCGCACCGGTGGTCAACAAGGTCAACCTGGTGGTCAATCCGGGCGAGCTGATTGCCATTCTTGGCGCCAATGGCGCCGGCAAATCCAGCATCCTGCAAAGTCTCGCGGGCCTGCATCCCGCCACGTCCGGCTCTATCCTGCTGGACGACGAAAGTATCCATCACCTGGACGCCAGCCAGATTGCGGCGCGCGGTCTGGCGCTGGTGCCTGAAGGACGGCAAATGTTCCCGCAGCTGACCGTGCGTGACAACCTGATGCTCGGCGCCTTTTCGCGCACCGACAAGGTGGATGCCGATGCCGAGATCGAAGCCATCCTGCGCCGCTTTCCACGCCTGCGTGATCGCATTGATAGCCTGGCCGGGCTGCTGTCCGGCGGTGAACAGCAGATGGTCGCAGTAGGCCGCGGCCTGATGGCCAAGCCAAAGATTCTATTACTTGACGAGCCGTCGCTTGGCCTCTCGCCGGCCATGATCGGTGAACTCTACGACGCCCTGGCGGCGCTGCGCGACGAAGGCGTCACCCTGCTGCTGGTAGACCAGATGGCCAACCTGGCGCTACAGGTTGCAGACCGCGCCTACGTGCTGGAAACCGGTCGCATCGTCAAATCCGGCACCGCCGAAGAACTGCGCGGGGATAGTGCGCTGGAAGCGGCTTATCTGGGCGAAGGAGCAGTAGCATGAGTGTATTACGGGTAATCAACGCCCGCCTGCCGGACCAAAGTGGACTGTGCGAACTGCGTATCGAAGACGGACATTTTGTCAGCAGCTTCAGCCCCGGCCAGTCAGCCGGCACCCTCGATCTCAAAGGCCGTCTGGTGCTGCCCGGCCTGCTGGAAACCCACATCCATCTGGACAAGGCCTGCATCATGAGCCGCTGCCATCTGCAGCAGGGCACGCTCGCTGAAGCCGTCGAGCAGACCCGGCAGGCCAAGGCCTCCTTCAGCGAAGACGACGTGTATCAGCGCGGCGCGCAGGTGCTGGAGCAGGCCATTATTCAAGGCACTACGCACATGCGCACGCATGTGGAGATTGATCCACAAATCGGCCTGACCGGGCTGCATGCGGTACAGCGCCTACGTGAAGACTACGCGTGGGCGATTAGCCTACAGATTTGCGTATTCCCGCAGGAAGGTATGCTCAACAATCCGGGCACCGAGGCCCTGCTGGTGCGTGCATTGCAGCAGGGTGCAGACCTGCTCGGCGGCTGCCCCTATACCGATAGCGACCCGGACGGCCAGATTGAACGGCTGTTTGCTCTGGCACAGGAACACGATTGCGATCTGGACTTTCACCTCGACTTTGACCTCAACCCCAACCAAATGGGACTGAATAAGGTCATCAGCTGCACCGAGCGCTTTGGCTGGCAGGGCCGGGTGACCGTGGGTCACGTGACCAAGCTATCGGCGCTGCCGCGCGATGAACTGCTGCGCAAGGGTGCGCAACTGGCGCAGGCCGGCGTCAATGTTACCTGCCTGCCCAGCACCGACCTGTTTCTTACTGGTCGCGAGCACTTCCATAACAAACCGCGCGGCCTCGCGCCCCTGGCGCAGCTGGATCAGTGCGGAGTGACCTGCTCGCTCTCGACCAACAACATCGACAACCCTTTTACGCCCTACGGCGATGCGTCATTGGTGCGTCAGGCCAACCTGTTTGCCAACGTCAGCCAGTTGGGCACAGAGGCCGAATTGCTACGCTGCCTGGCTTGGGTTTCAACGGAATCTGCACGCCTGCTGCGACTGCCGGACTATGGACTCAAGCCCGGCTGCAAGGCGGACTTTGTGGTGTTTGACGCGCCCTCAGCGGCAGCTGTAGTGGCGCAGATCAAAGCCCCGTCGATGGGCTTCAAGGCGGGCCGGCAGACCTTTGTCCGGGAGCAGCCGCAGCTCTTGATGCCCGGCTTAGAGGTCAGCCAGCGCCTGGCGTAAATCAACCTCGGGATCAGGCGCTTCGCTCAGATCGAGCTGGCTTTCCAGCTCATCGAGGTGCTCGATCATGACCCGCACAGCGCGCTCACGGTCGCCCTGGGCCAGCGCAGACAGAATCTCCTCGTGCTCATCCGATGCGCAGGACGGCACGTCGTTACGCTGATACAGCGATACGATAAGTGAGCTGCGCACCATAAGGTTGGCGAGAATCTCGCTCAGCACCTGATTACCGCTGAGGTCACCCAGCATCAGGTGAAACTCGCTCAACTCGCGCACAATGTCGCGGCGGTCATCCGAATCGGTTGCCTTGCGTTCGTTGCTCACATGGCTGCTGACTCGCTGCTGATGCTTGCGCATAGCCTCAGGCGTAATGCTCTCGACAATCGCCCGCTCAATGGCGCGGCGCGCCACAAACACATCACGCGCTTCGCCAGCACTGGGCTGCGACACCAGGGCGCCCCGGTTCGGCTCAATGGTGACGATGCGTTGCAACGCCAGCCGCTGCAGCGCGCTCTGTACATGATTACGGTTTGCCTTGAGCGCCTCGACTATCTGCGCCTCGACCAGACGGGTACCGGGACGCAGACGATGTTGAGCAATGGCCCGCGATAGCGCATCAAAGATACGCTGCACTTCGGCCTGTTTAGTGGTTTGGATTTTCGCGACCATGATTCTCTCGTCGATCCCAACCGGCGGTAGGCCGGAGGGCGATGGCTAGCAGTGCGGCATTATGACCCCACGCACACTGCCGATACAACCGACCCGCTCCCTCAGCCGAGCTGACCTAGGGCTTCCCCCTGCCCGCGCGGATCATGCATCGCATAGCGCCGCCCATCGGTTTCGATGGCGATGGCACCAGCCTGGCCGGTAAAGGGGCTTAGCGCAGGAATACCCTCTACCTCATGCCCCAACGCTGCCAGTTCGACCACTACCGCAGGATCGATGTCGGCCTCCAGTTTGAGGTTGTCGGTGCTGTCGAAGAAGCTGCGGCCAAGCAGAAAACGCGGCATACGCAGCGCCTTGTCTATCGGCTGCGCGAAGTCCACTAGCTGCGTCGCCAGCACCATCTGCGTTTGCGGCTGACCATCACCACCCTGGGTACCAAAGAACAAACGTCGGCCATCGTCCGCCAGGTAAGCAGACGGGTTCAGCGTATGCGCCGGTCGCTTGCCCGGCGCCCAGGCATTGGCATGCTGCGGGTCGGCATTGAACCCGGCCGCGCGGTTTTGCCAGAGCACACCGGTATCGCCCATTACGCAGCCAGAGCCGAAGTCATGAAACAGACTCTGGATCAGGCAGGCGGTACGGCCTTGCGCGTCGGTCGCGGCCATCCAGATGGTATCAGCCGGGCGCCCTTCCTCACTCCAGGCAGCGGCCCGCTGGTCATCGATGATGGCGGCATAATCGCGACCACAGGCATCCGAGAGGCTGGCGGCATAGTCCCAATCAACGAACCCAGGATCACAGAGCTCGGCATTGCGCCGCAGCAGTCCCTGCTTTATCGCCTCGACCAAGTAATGGTAATAACGCGCACTGCCGTTGCCGCAAGCGGCTATCGCCTTGTGCTGCAGTGCCGCCATCGCCTGCAAGGTGTAAAGCCCCTGACAGGGCGGCGCAACGTTATACAAGGTGCCCTGGCGATAGCGAATCGACAGCGGCGCGCACTCTTCGGCGCGGGTAGCGGCGAGATCTTCACGGCGTAACCCACAGCCTATTCGCTTAAAGGACTCGGCAAAGGCGCTGGCTAGCTCACCGTGGTAAAAATCCACTACGCCATGGCGAGCCAACTGTTCAAGGGTGTTGGCCAACTGCGGCTGACGCAGAAGATCGCCAGCCTGCAACCAGCGCCCGCCCACCTGGCACAACGCTTTGAGATCCGGCAGGGTTTCGATCAGCGCCTGGCGCTGCTGCTGCCAAAATAAATGTGATTCGCTCACCTCGGCGCCCGCACGCGCCACCTGCGCAGCCTCACCGAGCAAGTCTTGCCAGCCCATGCGTGAACTCCACTCGCCCCGGCTGATGTTATGCGCCGTCTGCCAACTGGCCAGCGCACCGGCCGTTGTGGCAACAGCGCTAGGGCCGCGCAAGCCAATCACGCCGCCATCGGGCAATACCTGCCCTGCCTGCCCGATCCCCACAATGGTGCGCACCCGGCGATCATGAATCATCCACAGTGCATCACCACCCAGCCCGGTCATGTGCGGATAGACCGCTGACAACATGGCGCTGGCCGCCAGCATGGCATCAATCGCCGTGCCGCCCGCATCCAGAACACGCATGCCGGCGGCGCTGGCCTCGGAATGGGGAGTACAAATGACGCCTGCGCGGGATTCAGCCAACATGCCAACCTCTCTTCTTCTCTAGCGATAGTTGTGTTAATTGCTAGCAATGCAAGCAAGACCCGTTCCAGCCTCACGCCCTAGCTCAAGCGAAAACCTGTATGGGAATTTGTTTTTTGCTCTACGCGTTAACCGGAGCCAGAAAAGCGAAAACCATTTCGCGTGCCTGCTCGCGATGCTGGAGCTGCCATGCAGGATCAAGCAGATCATGCCGAAATATCTGTGACAGGGTATAGGCGTTCGAGCGATGGAAGTACGCGAGACTGACAATAGTCACGTACAGGTGCAGGGGATCAACATCCGATCGAAAAACCCCAAGCTCAGCGCCACGCCGCAGCAAGGTAGCCAGCGCCGCGATCACCGGCGAGGCGCGCTCGGGGATGCGCGTCGACCGTTGCAGAAAGGCTGCCTTGTTAAGGTTTTCTGAGGACAACAGGCTCATCAGCTCAGGATGACTGGCAAAGTGACCGTGAATGAAGTCGAAAATCCGGTGCACGCCCTCGCGCGGACTGACGTGCTCGAAATCCAGACCTAGCTCATCTTCACGCAACTGATCCAGCACATGCTCAAGCACCTCGATATACAGCTGGTCCTTGCTGCCAAAGTGGTGATAGATCATCCGTATGTTGGACTTACCGGCACGTGCGATATTTTCAATGCGCGCGCCACTGAAGCCATTGGCCGCGAATTCGCCAACCGCCGCCGCAAGGATCCGCTGGCGTGTGGCAGCAGCATTACGCGGCGGCCTTGAGCGCTTGTTTTCGCTGCGGGAGGTTGGGGCAGCTTCCATGTCGATCATCCAGTTATCAGAGGTGAGTTCAGCTTCGGCTATAGGGCTGAGCCAGCGAGCCCGGCGCGGTCTGACGACCGATCAGGCCAGCAACAGCAATCAGCGCCAGCACGTAGGGCAACATGATCAGCAGCGCATTGGGCACCTGGATGCCGATCGCCGGTAAAAAGAACTTCAACGCAGCTGCCGCACCAAACAGCAAACAGGCAAGTACCATACGACCGAGCTTCCAGTTACCGAAGATGATAGCGGCAATTGCCAGGTAGCCGGCACCACTGGTCATACCCTCGGTAAAGGTATGGATGTCTCCGATGGAGATAAAGCAACCGGCAAGCCCCGCCATCAAACCACTGAACAAGACCGCCAGATAGCGCAGACGTGCAACCGACAGCCCGGACTTGTCGACCGCTCGAGGTTCGGCGCCACAGGCATGCAGCGCCAGCCCGAGTGCAGTACGGTGCATTACCAGCGCCGTCAGAAGGATGATCAGCCCGCCCAGATACAGCAACCAAACCTGATCAAACACCTGGTCCCCCCACAGCGGAATATCACGCAGCACAGGCGGTGACCACTTGCTCAGACCCGGTATTGCTTCGCTGGAGCGGCTGCCGAAGATTTCTCGATAGGCCAGGGTAGTCGCACCCAACGCGAGAATATTGATGCCGATCCCCGTAACGATCTGATTAGCCTTCAGGGTAATACTGAAGAACGCCTGCAGCAACGCGACTGGCAGGGCAGCGAGGGTTCCGAACAGCAGCCCGATCAACGGGTTACCGGTATACCAGGAGGCCAGAGCGCCAGCGAAAGCGCCCGTCAGCATCATGCCTTCCAGGCTCATGTTCAGGACACCGGCACGCTGACTGACCAGCTCACCCGTTGCACTCAGCAGCAAGGGGGCAGCCAGACGTATGGTTGAACCTATGAATACCGCCATCATTTCCCAGCTCATACGGCTTCTCCACGACGATTAATCAACGTGACGGCCGCCAGCGTGAGAATGATCACCCCTTGCACTACCAGCACCAGCGCCGAAGGCACCTGCGCCACCATTTCCATGTAGATCCCCCCCGAGCGCAGGAAGCCGAATAGCAAAGCACCCGCAAAAACCCCAGCAATAGAGCCCCGAGCCAACAGCCCGACCACCAGGCCGTCAAAACCGAAGCCAGAGGAAAATCCCGCTTTCAGGGAATACTGCTCGCCCTGCAACATAAAGCCGCCAGCCAAACCACCCAGCGCGCCGGCGATGAACATGGCCAGGATAAGCGTGCGTGCAATCGGCATACCCGCACGATGTGCGGCCTGTTGATTGAGCCCAACTGAACGCAGGTGCATGCCAAATAGCGTGCGCCCCAGCACCAGCGCAACCAAGGGGCCAATCACCAGCACCGCCGGGAGCCCGACATGCAAAGGCATTGATGGATCACCGAAAAAGAACGGCAGCATGGTGCTGGACGGAATCTCGAGCGACTCGGGCAATGTTCCGGAATTGGACATGGGTTGACGCAAAAGCGCGCTGGACTGCACACACCAGTAAAGCAACCAGATGCCAATGAACGACAGCATCAGAGTGCTGATAACCTCATTGGTACCGGCCTTGACCTTGAGCACGCCCGGTAAACCGCCCCAGAGTCCGCCTGCCAGCGCAGCCGCCAGCAACGGCAGAATAAATGCCAGCCCCATTGGCAGATCGGCTACGCCACCGTAGAGGCTGACCGCAGTCGCAGCGATGCCACCCACTGCAATCTGCCCCTCACCACCTACGTTGATTAACCTGGCACGCTCGGCCAGGACAAAACCGATACCCACCAAGGCGAACACCAGCGAGCGGTTTATCGACGCGGCAATGGCATAGGGAGACCCCCAGGCGCCCTCGGCGAAAGCGCCCAGCGCCTCGCTGACGGAGGCCCCGGTCGCAGCTACCAGGGCGACACCAAATAGCAATGCGATGAGCACCGCGGTCAGGGGAATGAATGGCCGCAGCAGCGGCTGTGGCACACGTTGCAAAAACGAAAGGCTCATGGAGTTTGTCCCGCCATCATGGCACCAATACGAGCACGCTGATCCGGCTGCGCCGGGCAACTGCCCATGATGCGCCCGCGATACAGCACGACAATACGATCAGCCACAGTCAGCAGCTCATCCAGTTCTGAGGAAATCAGCAGCACCCCAACCCCCTGATCACGGGCCGCACGAATATGGCCATATACCGCCTGTACCGCACCCACATCCAGACCGCGTGTAGGTTGCGAGGCAATCAGACAAGTGAGGTTGCGCAGAGTAAGTTCACGCGCCAGGACAGCTTTCTGCTGATTACCACCCGAGAGGCCGCCAAAGCGACTGTCGACACTGGCAGCACGCACGTCAAAGCGCCGCATCAGCTCGCTGGCAGCCGCACGCATTGCCGCGCGATCAAGGCAGCCCCAACGCTGAAACTCATGCAGCCGGTTGAGGAAAATATTCTCCGCCAGGCTCAGGTCGGTGATACAGCCCGTTGCATGGCGATCTTCCGGCACCACACCCACTCCGGCACGGGTAACCGCTTGTGGCGACGCACCACTGAGCTCCTCACCGTTGATGAAAAATCGCCCTCGGCTCGGGCTGCTCATGCCCGAGAGCACCGACGCCAGCTCACTCTGACCGTTACCCTCAACGCCGGCCACGCCGATAATCTCGCCGCGATTGAGCACCAGCGTAAAGTTATCCAGACGCGTTACGCCCTGCACATCGGTAACACCCAGGCCATCTACCTGCAGCACCTCGTCCTGCAGGCGCGGTGACCGGGATGCAGCAGCGGCCGGGCGCGCGGGGCTATCCGGCGCATGCTGAATCATCGCCTGCACCAGGGCATCCAGCTCGTCCGCCGGATGCTCCGAGTGCGCCACAATACGACCACCACGCAGCACCGTTACCCGGTCAGCCACCTGCTTTATTTCCGCCAGTTTGTGCGTCACCAGCAGCACACTGCAGCCCTGCGCAGCGACCCGCCGACAGACCCGTAACAAGGCATCAATTTCATCCGGCAGCAGTACCGCCGTCGGCTCGTCCAGCACCAGCAGACGCGGTTCACGCATCAGGCACTTTACGATCTCAACCCGCTGACGTTCGCCCACCGAGAGCGTACTGATCAGTGCGTGCGGGTCCAACTGCAAGCCATACTGCTCGGCCAGGCGCGCAACCCGGTCAGCCATCGCGCCGCGCCGTAAAAATCCATGCGCCTGCCCGAGCAACAGGTTGTCGACCACACTCAGATCAGAGACCAGACTGAAATGCTGGTGCACCATGGCAATGCCTTGGGCGAAGGCATCCGCCGGGCCCTGGGGCTGGTAAACACCGCCATCGAGTAACATCTGTCCGGCGGTTGGCTCATGTACGCCAAATATCAGATTACAGAGGGTCGACTTGCCCGCACCGTTCTCCCCGAGTAAACACTGGATTTCACCGGGACGAATCTGCAGCGCGACGTCCTGCAAAGCCTGAAAACTGCCGAAGCGTTTGCCGATCGATTCCAGCTGCAGCCAGGGCTGACCGGCCTTGGCTGCATGCTGCTGGGACTGATGCATGGCGCTGGCGCTGTGCTCCATGTTCAGCCCTCAAGTACTGAAATCTTGCCGTCTTTGATGTCCTGCATGATCTGCTCGAGCTTGTCTTCCATCTCGGGCGTGGCATTACAGACCTGCATATCCGCAGCTTCAGGCCCCATATTCAGACCGAACGCCTTGTAGCCGGGAACCCAGGTGCCGGCAACTGCCTGATCGATAGCGTACTGCACCTGATAGCCAACACCGGTAATGCTGTAACCGACATAAAGCGGATCGCTGCCGCAACGGTTGGTGTAGCTGCCGACGATGTGGGTGCCCTGCTCCTTGGCTGCCTGCTCCATGCCGCGCAGACCCAGGTTGAGAATGTGATAGTGCACATCGGCGCCCTGGGCGATGGCGGCGAGCGTCGCTTCCTTGGCCATCGCGACGTTGTCGAAGTCGCCGGTATAGTTCTCGATGAACTTGATATCGGGGTTGATTGAGCGAGCGCCATTACCGAACTCCGTACCGGCGTTGACGATAGAAGGCAGCTCCATGCCGCCGACATAGCTTACGCCACCGGTCTTCGACAACATCGCGGCTGCGGCACCGGCAACATAGGCGATCTCAGCCTGTTTGACATCGTAGCCAGCCACATTCGGCGCTTCAGTGCCCGCATTACCGCCAACAATCGAAAAATGCGTATTGGGGAAACGCTTGGCTACTTTGAAGACGGCAGCCTGAGTCTGACCACCGATCCCGATCACCAGCTCGTTGCGCGATGCCAGGTTAGTCAGCGCCTGCTCCATATCGGCATAGCTGATGTTCTCGATCATCTGAACCTTGATCTCACCCTCATGGGCCTGCTCGGCGGCCATGAGACCGTCGTAGCCTGACTCCATCCAACCTTTGTCAGACTTGGAGCCGGGAATCAGCACACCCACCGTCAACTGATCAGCAGCCTGCACCTGCGGTACCAGAAGAATTGCGCTGGCCCCCATGAACAGCGCCGCAGTAAAAGACAGCACAACTCCACTACGCGATTGCAGATTAGACATTCTGGCACCCCTTTTGCAGTTTTCGAATAAGTAAGTAAACGTTTACTTAATTTCCTAAAGCAATCCGCATGCCAGACAATGGAGACCTCAATGACTACCGAATTTCAGCCGCTGATCAAAAGTCGCAATGGCGTTCTGGGCAGCGCCAGCAATAATCGTTGGCAAGCCAGCGTTGAGCTGGTCGACATGACGCCAGCCCCTGCAGCACCGGTAAGGATTAAGCTCACGTGCGAGCCGCAGTCAGTCATCATTGACCTGCGCCAGAGCGCAATCGTGGTTATCGATATGCAGAATGACTTTTGCGCAGCCGGTGGCTGGGTCGATCAGATGGGTACCGACCCAAGCCCCAATCGAGCGCCTATTGCACCACTTCAGGGCCTGCTGCCCGAGCTACGCGCCAAGGGGGTGCCTGTCATCTGGGTTAATTGGGGAAATCGCCCGGACCTGGCCAACATGCCGCCGAACCAGATTCACTTATATAAGAACAGTGGCGAAGGCGTCGGTCTGGGCGATCCGCTGGACAGCAACGGCGCGCCCGTATTGCAGAAGGATTCGTGGGCGGCAGCGGTAGTCGACGAACTAGCCCCCGACGCCAGCGATATCTGCGTCGACAAGTACCGCATCAGTGGCTTCTGGGATACACCGCTGGACAGCATACTGCGTAACCTGGGCGTCAAAAGCGTGCTGTTTGCCGGAGTCAATATTGACCAATGCGTACTGCACTCACTGACTGATGCCAACTTTCTAGCCCGGATTTCTCATAGGTCCCCAGCAAGTCTCGCAGACTGTGCGGGTTACCGCCATTACCGCTCATTGGCGGCCGTGAC
Source organism: Pseudomonas neustonica (assembly GCF_003797945.1). GTDB lineage: Bacteria > Pseudomonadota > Gammaproteobacteria > Pseudomonadales > Pseudomonadaceae > Halopseudomonas > Halopseudomonas neustonica. The sequence goes on along the minus strand of NZ_RKKU01000011.1, from coordinate 48 downwards.
TGATCAATAATCGATCAATTCCTGTTGTCCGGACACACGGCCCCCTTT
>NZ_RKKU01000010.1 GCF_003797945.1 Pseudomonas neustonica | reverse complement strand
GTAAGCGCTTCGATTTCAAATGTCCTATCGAAGTCATGAGCGAAGTGATGCAGAAAGCCTTGGCTATGCAATATGATGCTCCTGCGTCAATTCAATAACCGTGTTGCACTCAGCTCCTGCAACCGCCCCTTGTAAGCCGGAAATTATTTACAGTGCTGAATGGGGAGGATGGAAAAATTTTCTAGGTCCTCAAGAAACTAAGTTCTATCCAACTCTTGAAGAATGTATCAAAGCGTCAAAGACACTAAAGATAAGCTCCTCAGTAGACTATGCACGACGATACTCTGAAGATGCAAACCTACCGAGCACCCCTAGTAATGTTTATCACCAAGAATGGGAAGGTTGGGCAAAATTTTTTGGGAACGATAATGAAAGATTTTATGAAAATATATTCGCTGCTGCTGTTGCTACTAAAAAAATGGGCGTCCGTTCAAGTGAGGCTTATCAGATTGAATATAAAGCTAACCCCCAGCTTCCTTCAAATCCAAAAAACTTTTATGCATCTGATTGGAAAGGGTGGTCTAAATTTCTAGGGAAACGAGGCAAATGGTATCTCACAGCCGCCGAAGCTAGCAATGCTGTGCGTATCATGGGCATCGACTCGCAACAAGAATACAAAACGCGTTACAAGGAAAATCCAAGATTACCAGCTCATCCAAATGATGTGTATTTCGATCAATGGTCATGTTGGCAAGATTTTCTTGGAAGACATTCGGCTAACCGATATAGGACATTGGAAGAAGCCAAAGATGCATGCCGCATAATGGAAATAACTAACTTCACTGATTATTGTGACTGCTACATTTCAAATCCGCTGCTTCCAGAACGTCCAGATCAGTTTTATTCACAAGAATGGCTGGGGTGGGCAAACTTCTTTTGTGTAGCGCAGCACGCACATCGTTACGAAACCTTAGAGCATGCTAGCCTTGCGGTTCAAAAGCTCGATATCAGAACGTGGTCTGAATATCTGCTGCGTTACAAAGAAGATGCAATGCTGGGACCTTCACCTGCAAAATACTATTTCTTTGAATGGAAGTCGATTCCTGAGTTCCTTGGATTACCAGAAACAGTTAAACCCTATTTGAATTTAAATGAAGCAAGTCATGGCGTACAGCAATTAAAAATCCAATCATATAAAGAGTACAAAGAAAGGTACAGGGAGGATCCATGCCTCGTTGCTAATCCAAATGTAAGATACAAGCATGAATGGATTGGTTGGCCTGGATTTTTTGGTCTCACTGAAACCATTAAATATGCTTCTTTCCATGATGCTAGCGTTGCTACGCAAAAGTTAGGTATAAAATCAATAGCAGATTATAAAAAACGCTACAAAACGGACTCGAAATTACCTGTATACCCACCATTGCTCTACAGCTCTGAATGGACAGACTGGTACGATTTTTTAGGCAAACAAGTGCCTGTTTTTCATAAAAATCTATGCGATGCGGCAGCAAGCACGATTTCATTGGGGATCAAATCTCAAACGCAATATAAAAAACGATATAAAGAAGATCAATTTTTGCCTTCTGATCCTGATAAATACTACTCTTCGGAATGGTTAGGTTGGAGGCACTTTCTAGGTACAGCTAAAGAGAAAAGTGAACCATTTAAAGGTTTTTTATCAGAGGTTATGGAAGCAAGTCCTGCTTGGTTCTCAGCGATAGAATGCTACGTACACGAGGGTGTTAATCAGCAATCCAAGCTCTCAAATCTGCGTCAGTTATACAAACAAGTTATAGAGCCTAACGATTTAGGAGTCTGGCCTGGCTTAATCCTGGATCGCTGCAACCCATTTCCTGCGGATAGTTATCTATATTACATTAACGATACTGGCGAATCTGCTAAACGAAATCGTCACAGTGTTTGCGTTATTTTTTTTGAGTGGCTGTTAGATAAGTATTGCACAGATGAGGATGATAGCGGTCAAGTGGTACGGTTGCCTCAATATCGTAATCCTTTGACTACTTTGATGAGTCATCTGCCAGGGTTACTACCTACATTCAGGCCTTCCGAATCGGTCAAGCCTGTCTTACCAATGTCAATTATCCTCAGAGCACGTACTCACCTAGTGCCTCCAGAGGCTTTAACACTGAAAGATTTGGCGTATAGACATCGGTTTTTGGAGGATTCATGGTTTGAAGTTTGCCCCTCTTTAATTGACAGACATGATCCAGATTGTGTGTGGAGAGAGAGAGTATTGGATCGTAAAAAAAATGGAAAAAGGTATCGCCAGAAAGTATTTCAAATGTGGTCTCCTGTGAAACTGCTATCGCTTTATACGCTTATATCTGTTCCGCTCAGAGGCCAACAAATATGCTGGCTTGATAGCGGTGAAGCGGATGAGTATATCCCAATATTAATAGGTACTCAGTTGGAATGGGTAGCTAATACTTCAAACCTTGCGTCTAAAAATCATAATAAAGGTTTTATTCGTCAGATGAGCGATGGTGGCATCGGTATGCACGTAACGACAAATAAAACTGCGAGAGGAGGTCAAGGGTATTCCATACCATATATTCCTCAAGAGTTAGCGTATTGGATGGTAAAATTGCGTGAGTGGCAAACAAAATTTAATACTTTATCCGCTCCAACTCCTTGGCTTGATATCGTAGTTCGTCAGAGAATTAATGAAGATGTACTGAAGGCACGAGGTTTCTCAACATTTTTATTTCGAGATCCATGTTCAAATACTGATCCTTCCGGTAAATCACCAATAAATGTAGAAACAGCATTTGCCCGTCCTTTATCCGAATTATTAGGTATCATTCAACGGCCGGGTGAGGAGTTGGCTGAACAAGATGGGTTATATTTTAAAAGCCAATTCACGCCTCATTCATTGCGCACAAGCATGATTACTGCCTACATTGTAGATGGCGGCGCACCTGTCCATGTGATCTCGAAACTGGTAGGTCACCATAGCTTAGTTATGACAATCTACTATTCTAAGGTTGGTTCAACCAAAATGGCCCAAGAGCTAGCCAGCGCTGAGAAAGTGGCCCTTCAGGCTAACGTTGACCGCTTGAAAGATTTAACCCTGTCTAAACAGATCGAAACAGCAAAGCCAGACTTGATTGCAGCTGATTACAATTTTTTTGGTGGGTTAACCAACCGCTGGCCTTCAGCATGCTATCAATTTACTGACTGGGGCCTGTGCCCGATGTCAGGTGGGGCCTGTGATACAGGTGGAGCGTTAATGTCCTCAAAAGGCTCCACAAGGATCTTTGGCCCTGTTGAATCAGGTTACCTAGGCAAGCGTAATTGCCCGCGCTGTCGCTTTTTTGTGACCGGACCTGCCTGGCTAGGTGGTTTACAAGCATTGGCTAATGAGATTCTTCTAGAGGTCAATATTGTTCGTACTGAATATCATGATCTGGAAGAACGCAGGCAGTCCTTAGAAAATAAGAAATTTGATGACGAAACTTTGGGAGTTCGTTTTGACCAGTCGTCAAGCTTGAATCAGACTACAGCGATTCTCGAGGAACGTGCCCAGAAATTAGACATGCTCTTGTGTGATTTTCAGAGTGTATACAGCTTAATTCGTCAATGTTTGGCTCTACTTAACGAAGGTAATGCTAGTGCTGATACAAAACAGCAGCTAATTATCAGTGGTCATAGTGAGCTCGAAGTAACTCTACAAGAGTCACGATCTGATTTTAGATTATTGTCAACAATTTGTGAGAATGCCGAAATGTACGAAAGCGCCAGCTCTTCGAGGGCCCTCCCAAAAATAGCTCAAATGTTAGACAGGTTTGCTGCGTCTAACGATATTACGCCCGGTTTATTTAAGCTTTCAGACAAGCAGCAACGAAAAGCCGCTAACCAAATTTCGGCCCTTCTAAGAGCTAGGCTCAATGGTGATTGGGCGCTTACTGAACAACTCATTTCTGGTGATATGGGTTTGTCTGATCTTGGGCCTGAAGAAATATTGCGTCCGCTGCGAGGGGAAATTTCAAATGCTATTGTTGATAGCTATATTGAACGCATAGAATAGGACTCACGATGAGTAATGAGATCGAAAATATTTATCAATCTTTATATAGAAAGATGAAAACAATCCGCAGTCAAAACTCTCTAAAAGTGATCCATAAGATATGTCAGGAGCATAAGAATTCAGGTTCGACAGATTTTCGGATCTCGACGATTGCACGACTTGGTATTGGACGTGGTGCGCCTTCTAAACAAACATTAGCTAATTCAGGAGGGCAAAATTACAGAATTCTCATCCAGGCTTGGCAGGACTCGGCGCCGAAGTCAGCGCGAACACAACCTTCTGCTGGTGATTGGATATCTGAAATCAAAGATTCGCGTTTGAGATTCCTAGTCGAAGATTTATATTCAAGACTTAAGAAATTGGAACGCGAGAATCTTGAGTTTTCTAAAGTCCCACTAGAAATAGACCTGAGAGGGGTCTCGCCTACCAATGCAGGACCTGACCTGATAGATTCAGAATGGGACGCACTCAAGCTTGCCATAGACAACAAGTTTTTAGAGAATATGGGTTGGCACATTGACCATCGTGGTAGCGTTTCGGACGCTAGCGGTGCTTTGATTTACAGAAATGGTTATGCAACCGCAATAGAGAAATTGCTCTCAGTTAGAACCAGTTGAGATAGATCTCCAAACTCTAATAGCTCACATAATAGTTTATTAGTAGTGTTTTTTGGTAGCATTACTAGAACTAACTTATTGTTTTTTAAGATTTTAGCTATATTTTGGTACTGGGAAGGTAGTACTAGTGGCCAGATGTACACCGCACCACAAAAGAAATTCCGTGCCCGTGATGAAGCCGAGGTGCTGGATGAGATTCGCCGGGTGGGCGACAGCTATATAGTGCAGCGCATCTTCCTTGCTGATGGCGATGCCATGGTGCTGCCCACTCGCCGACTGTTGCGCATCCTCGAAGCTATTCGCGAAAACATCCCCAGTGTTGAACGAGTAACCTCTTACTGCTTGCCACGCAATATCAAACGCAAGAGTGTTGAAGAGCTATCTGAGCTCAGGGAAGCAGGTTTGCAGATGCTCTATGTTGGCGCCGAATCGGGCGATGACGAGGTGCTGGCGCGAGTAAATAAGGGGGAAACCTTTGCCTCTACCGCCGATGCATTGAACAAGGCGCGTGAGGCGGGCCTGCAACGCTCGGTGATGATCCTCAACGGGCTGGGTGGCAAGGCGTTGAGCGCTCAGCATGCTGCCAACTCGGCGAAGCTGATGAACCTGACGCAGCCAGAGTTTGTGTCTACGCTGGTAGTGAACTTTCCGCAGGGTCTGGAGCGCTTCAAGGCACAATACCCGGATTTTGAGGAGCTGGACCAAGCGGCCTTGTTCAATGAGCTGCAGCAGTTTGTCAGTGCCTTGACGCTGGACAATAGCGTCTTTCGCAGCGACCATGCCTCCAACGCGCTGGTGCTCAAAGGCGTGCTCGGTGAAGACAAGGCGCGCCTGCTGGCGCAGATAGAAGAGGCGATAGTCCGTCCTGAGCGCGCGCAGCTTCGTCCCGAGTGGATGCGCGGGTTATAACCCATCTGGTCATGGTATTGAGGAGAAGGTGCATGATGCGTTTGGGCTTGGCTCTAATGCTGGTATTGCTTACAGGCTGCATGAAACCTTCCGAGATGACCCGGCAAGCAGGTTATTACCTGGGTGATGTGGGGGTGATTGATCACTATGAGATCAAGCGCAGCAGCACCTGGACGTTGCAGTCCGATTCCAAATTGTACATTGCCCAGGGGCACTTCCTGCCGATTGGTGATCCCTACGCCAGACCCAACGTGGTCGCTGAAGAAGCGTTTGCCGCCGCGGTTGAAGTATTTCCTATTGTGCGCCGAGCCGAACAGCCGCTTGGTTTGGAAGAAGCCCTGGCGGAAGCGCGCAGCTATCAATATGACTATTTGCTCTACACACGTTTTGCATCCGCTGAAGACGCTATTGGCAGTCCTGAGCAATGGGAAGAATCGGGGCGTTGGGAGGACCTGGGCGTCGACCGCGGTGTGTTGCATTTGATCCTTATGGAAGTGGGCACTCGTCATCTGGTTGATTTTGCCAGCATCAAAACCCGCGGCGGGTTTGTCCAGTTCTATAAAGCCAGCCCGCAAGATTTGCTGCGTCCGCCCCTGCGCGATTACACATTGCAGCTCTTGGGGCGGCATTGAGTTTCACCTGATCTGGTGAACTGGCAGCGCTTTTGCGCTGTCTATCCGTTTTACTTTCTCAAGGAGTGATTGATATGGCTAATCGTCCTTTGCCGGCGCAATCCCTGCTCGACAGTATTCCCCAGCGCGGCGCCTTGCAGCGCCGTGAGCCCTCACCGGTGCACCTTTGGAATCCAGAGCTCAGCGGTGAGATGGATATGCACATCACCCGCGATGGAACCTGGTACCACGAAGGTGACCCGATTGAGCGCAAGGCCCTGGCACAGCTGTTTGCCAGCATTCTTCGCTTTGATGAGGACGGCCGTTATTACCTGGTTACGCCGGTCGAGCGCTGGGCGATCAAAGTAGATGATGTGCCCTTTGTGGCGACTCGACTGCAAGTGGAGGGTGAGGGCGAAAACCAGTCTCTTGTCTTTACCACCAACCTTGAAGATGAGGTGACGGTAGACTCCGAGCACCCCATTCGCGTTGAAGTCGACAAGCAAACCCAGGAACCCTCGCCCTACGTGCTGCTGCGCGATAATCTGGAAGCGCTGATCAGCCGTAATTTGTTCTACGAATTGGCTGAGCGTGCGGTTGAACACAGCATGGATGGTCAGGCGCGTTTGGGCGTCTGGAGTAACGGAGAATTTTTCCCGATAGACGGTGCTAAGTAGCGGTTTAACCCAGCGCCCCGCGTCATTGCTGGGCGCGCTCTTAGTTGTCTCTGGTAACTGCTTTAATCTGCTTTAAAGTCAATCAAAAAATGCTGAAATCAGCCGGTTTTTACGGTTGATGTTTACCATATGTAGGTCTAGCATTCCCCAAATGCACAATAGCTAGTGTTTCTTTCGTGAGGTCGCGCTTAAAGGTCAATAGCCTTAAAGTCAATGCCTTTAGCGTGTTCGGTCGAGTGTTTCAGGAGAAGTTAATGAGTCAGACAGCCAAGGTACAGCAGCTGCGCAATGTGGTTACCAGCATCCCGATGCAGCCCGCTTCAGAGGATATCTGGGATACCAAGTACCGACTCAAAACTAAAGATGGCGTTGCTATCGATGGTGTGGTCGACGATACCTATCAGCGCGTTGCCCGTGCCTTATCTGATGTGGAATCCCCCGAATTACGCGAAGAGTGGAATGAAAAGTTTCTCTGGGCCCTGCGTCACGGCGCCATCCCGGCGGGCCGCATCACATCCAATGCGGGCGCGCTCGAGCACAAGCCCGCAACCTCGACCATTAACTGCACGGTATCGGCCACCATCGGCGATTCAATGGACGACATCCTGTCCAAATTGCACGAAGCGGGTCTGACGCTTAAAGCCGGCTGTGGTATTGGTTATGAGTTCTCTACGCTGCGGCCTAAAGGTGCCTACGTATCCGGTGCTGGCGCTTACACCTCCGGGCCACTGTCCTTTATGGATATCTACGACAAGATGTGTTTCACCGTATCCTCTGCCGGTGGCCGTCGTGGCGCCCAGATGGCGACCTTTGATGTGGGCCACCCTGATGTCATGGACTTTATCCGTGCCAAGCGCGAGGGTGGTCGTCTGCGTCAGTTCAACCTGTCGCTGCTGATTACCGAAGAGTTCATGAAAGCGGTCGAGACCGACAGCGACTGGAAACTGGCTTTCCCGCTGAATGCGGCAGAAGTGTTGGCCGATGGCATCAATGTTGATGATCCTGAGCAGGTTATCTGGCGCGAATGGCCGGAAAGCGAGCGTTACGTCACCCGTGCCGATGGCCTGGTGGCCTGCCGTATCTTCCGTGTCATCAAGGCGCGGCGGATCTGGGACATGATCATGGCGTCCACCTATGACTTTGCTGAGCCGGGTTTTATCCTTATCGACCGCGTGAACCAGATGAACAACAACTGGTTCTGTGAAGAGATTCGCGCAACCAACCCCTGTGGTGAGCAACCTTTGCCGCCTTACGGTGCCTGTCTGCTCGGTTCTATCAACCTGACCCTGTTCGTGCGCGATCCTTTCACTGAGAAAGCACGTTTTGACTGGGATGAGTATCGCCGCGTGGTCGCCATTTTCACCCGTATGCTGGATAACGTGGTGGAGATCAATGGCCTGCCACTGGAAGAGCAGCGTAACGAGATTTATCGCAAGCGCCGCCATGGCATGGGCTTCCTGGGTTTAGGGTCAGCCATGACCATGCTGTGCATGAAGTACGGTGAAGAAAAGTCGCTGGTATTCACCGAAGAGGTCTCCAAGGAAATGGCCATGCAGGGCTGGCGCACCGCGCTGGAGCTGGCTGAAGAGAAGGGCGCAGCGCCGATCATGGACGAAGAGTTCACCGTGACCGAGGCCATGCTGGCCAAGCGTCCAGAGATGCGCAAGGACGGTATCAAGGCGGGTGACGTAGTGCTGGGTAAGGTACTGTGGGCCAAATACAGCCGTTACATGCAGCAGGTCGGTGCCGAAGATGCCAAGCTGGCCGCAGCCTTGGCTGAGAAAGGTGGTCGTTTTACGCATCACAGCTCAATCGCACCTACGGGCACTATTTCATTGTCGTTGGCCAATAATGCGTCCAACGGTATTGAACCCAGCTTTGCGCACCACTACTTCCGTAATGTGATTCGCGCCGGGAAGAAATCGAAAGAGAAGGTCGATGTATTCAGCTTCGAGTTGCTGGCTTACCGTCACTTTATCAATCAGGACGCGCTGCCAAGTATGGAAGCGGGTACACGTAACCTACCCGAGTATTTCATCGCTGCGGACGATGTTAGTCCGACCGAGCATGTGGATGTGCAGGCAGCGGCGCAGAAATGGATCGACTCATCGATCTCAAAAACCGCCAACGTGCCGACTGACTACGCCTATGAAGACTTCAAAGACATTTATCTGTACGCCTTCCACAAGGGCTTGAAGGGCTGCACTACCTTCCGCTTCAACCCCGAGGCGTTCCAGGGCGTGCTCGTCAAGGAGCAGGATCTGGCTAACACTACCTACCGCTTCAAGCTGGAAGATGGCAGCTTTATCGAAGCCAAGGGCGGCGATGAAATCGAGTACGATGGCGAGTTGCACTCGGCGGCTAACCTGTACGATGCCTTGAAAGAAGGCTACTACGGTAAGTTTTGATAGGCTGCGCGTACGCACCGAACACCAAGAATTGATAGCTGCGCCTTTGCGCAGCGAGGAAAGCGTTACATGGCACTGAAGATCAACAGTAAGATTGTCGACTACTCTGTAGTGAAAGCCGACGAACCGGCGAAGGCGCCTGAAGCTCAAAGCGTCGCTCCAGCGATCGAAGAAATGCACGAAAAGCTCAAGCGTCCCGAGTTTCTTGAAGGCTCCACCTACAAGATCAAGACGCCTACATCCGAACATGCGATCTACGTCACCATCAACGACGTAGTGCTCAATCACGGCAGCGATCATGAGACCCGCCGTCCGTTTGAGATCTTCATCAACTCGAAGAACATGGAGCACTACCAGTGGATTTCAGCTCTCACGCTGATTATTTCCGCCGTATTCCGTAAGGGGGGTGACTGCACTTTCCTGGTAGAAGAGCTACGCAGCGTCTTCGACCCGAAGGGCGGTTACATGAAGCGCGGTGGTCGCTGGATGCCATCACTGGTCGCCGAGATTGGCGACGTACTGGATCAGCATCTCAAGCGCATCGGTATGCTCAAAGACGAGATGGATGAGCACCAGCTTGCCTACCTTGAGCAGAAACGCGCCGAGTTCAACAGCTTGAAACCGCAAAGCTCGGATGAGGCGGAATGTGATGACAGCGCCTCTGCCTACCCAGCGGGTGCGCAGATGTGTGGTAAGTGTCATACCAAGGCTGCAGTGCAGATGGATGGCTGTTTGACCTGTTTGAGTTGTGGTGATAGCAAGTGCGGCTAAGTGTTTGATTTAACTGCGCGTTATCTATAAAAAAACCGCCAAGTTTGGCGGTTTTTTTTGGTTTGACCTTTTAGAGGTGAGCTTCAGTACTTCGAGAATGGGTATTCAAAGCTACTTTCTGAGCTTTCGTCTCGGTTGCCTTTCGCCTTTGCCGGCGAGTTATTTTTGTTTGCTTGGCCAAACAAAAGTAACCAAAAAAAATCCACGCGACCAGCTTGGGCCACCAAGCTGGCCTGCGGCTTCTCTGCGTTACTCGACAGCTTGGGAGGGGATTGATGGCTGCAGAGCGGCGTGTTTTTCGGGTTTAGTTACTTGGACAGGTAACGCAGAGACAAGTAACGACACGGACTCAAGCCCCATCTGCGCGGGTGAGTAGCGCAGAGCTGTCGGGAAAAAGGCGCTTGCGGTGTCTGAGGTGCGCAGCGCCGAGTTTGCAAGCGCCCCCGGCAGCTTGAGCAACGCAGCGAACCCGAAGGGCCGCACAGCTGGGTGCCCGAGGGGGTTGTTAGGGGGAGATGGGCAAGCATCTCCCCCTGACTCGCCTAGAGGCGAAAGCGATAGTGAGCTACACACCAAGCTTGAAGACCGCTAAAACTGTAGGGCGGATGGCCGAAGCCATCCACCCTGGTGGTAAGTCTCTGGCGTTACCCGCCCAACGAACGTTCGCGCACGAAGCGCTCAATCGCTCCGCTTGGCACTCACCCCCTCAAGCGTCGCAAAGGACGTATCCTTCGCCGTCAGCAAGAAATCCTGCAGGTAAGACATCTCCAGCATATCCTCCCGCACTGCCGCGTATAGCGTACCAAATAATCCATCCGGGCCTAGCTTACGGGCACTGACGTACCCCTTGTGCAGATACTCGGCCATTGCCCAGTTGGGCAGGCAGCAGACGCCGCGGCCGGACGCGACCAACTGCATCATCATCACGGTCATCTCGGCGGTGCGTAGCGTCGCCGGCTCTATGCCGGCGGGGTCGAGAAACTGCTTGAAGATATCCAGCCGTTCACGATCGACCGGATAGCTGATCAGGGTTTCGCGGGCTAGATCCTCCGGGCGAACATGACTTTGCGCCGCCAGCGGATGCTGATTGCTGACTGCCAGTAATGCTTCGTAGGTGAACAGCGGTACGTAGCTGATGCCGGGGATGTCCAGCGGGTCTGAGGTGACCACCAGGTCCAGATCGCCGCGCGCCAATGCGGGTAGCGGGGCGAAGAAAAAGCCGGAGGCAAAGTCCACCTCCACGTCAGGCCAGGCGTTGCGGAATTGATCGATGGTCGGCATTAACCACTGAAAGCAGCTATGGCACTCAATCGCCATATGCAGGCGTCCGGCTTGTCCGCCGGCGAGGCGCTGGATATCACGTTCCGCCTGGCGCATCTGCGGCAGTACGCTTTCCGCGAGACGCAGCAGACGCAGGCCAGCGCTGGTAAAGCGTACCGGCTTGCTTTTGCGCACAAATAGGCTCAGACGGAGCTTCTCTTCCAGGTCCTTCAGCTGATGTGACAGGGCCGACTGGGTCAGGTGCAAACGCTCAGCAGCCTCGACCAGGCTTTCGGCGTCACGCAGGGTAATGAGGGTGCGCAGATGGCGGAGTTCGAGCATGGCGAGACCGAGTGTATGAATGAAAGCGAACTATAACATGGCACATGTGAGCGTTATTCAATCACAAATCCGACATCCTCATCGCAAATCGCTCGACCGATTGAAAGGATATAGAGCTGCGCCTCTCGATGCTCAAACAGCAGCAGGCTCAGTAAGGCTGCAGTATCGTCCCTTGAAATACAGCAAGGGTTGCGCGGCCGCAGTGTGCTGCAGTTTGCAGGCTTTGACTTCGCCGATCACGATCAGATGATCACCGGCGGTGTATTCAGCGTGAACCTCGCAATCAAGCCAGTGCAGGCTGCCCTCAATGATCGGGTTGCCCAGCGGTGATGACTGCCACTTGACGCCGCGCCACTTGTCCGAGCCCTGTTTGGCAAACTGATTGGAAATCCCGGCTTGCTTACCTGACAGTATGTTCACCGCAAATCGGCCTGCCTGACGAATGTGCGGGTAGCTTCGCGAATTGGCCATGACGCTGAATGACACCAACGGCGGGTTCATCGAAACGCTATAGAACGATTGGCAGGTAAAACCAAGCGGCTCGTGATCCGCTTCTGATGTGATCACCGTGATACCGGACGCATAGTGCCCAAGCGCTTCGCGAAAGCTTATAGGTTCGATAGCGGTAGTGGGTAATGACATAGCCAGTTCCTCAATGCTCGGCTCGGTTCAAATGTGTCGGGGGCTGACACAGTGCGCTTATATCGACCACTTCAGCCTGGTCAGGCACACTAGTCTCAGACAGCCCCCCAATTCATCACTTGCGATGCTAACTGGGCTGGTTCACGAGTTCCTTTCGTATGATCTCGGCGCCTGCACTTAGCGCATTCAGCTTGCCCCTTGCGACTGAGCGAGATAAAGGTGCCATGCCGCAATTAGTGCAGGGGTAGAGCTTGTCTGCATCTACAAATTGAAGTGCTTTTCGCAGCGTACTGGCGACTTGCTCTGGTGTCTCGATAATGTCCGTTGCCACATCAATGGCACCTACCATCACTTTTTTACCTCGAATGAGCTCGAGGAGATCCATCGGCACTTGGGAGTTATGACATTCCAGTGAGATCAGGTCGATATTGGACTTTTGCAGTTTAGGGAAGGCTTCTTCGTATTGGCGCCACTCGGAGCCCAGCGTCTTTTTCCAGTCAGTATTGGCTTTGATACCGTAGCCGTAACAGATATGTACGGCGGTTTCGCACTTGAGGCCTTCGATGGCTCTTTCCAGGGTGGCGATGCCCCAATCGTTTACCTCATCAAAGAACACGTTAAAGGCGGGTTCATCAAACTGGATGATATCCACACCAGCAGCTTCCAGTTCTCTGGCTTCCTGATTGAGGATCTTGGCAAACTCCCAGGCCAGTTTCTCGCGGCTTTTATAGTGGGCGTCGAACAGCGTGTCGATCATCGTCATGGGGCCTGGCAGAGCCCACTTGATGGGCTGACTGGTTTGCGCACGCAGAAACCTGGCGTCCTCCACAAAAACGGGCTTTTGCCGAGCGACAGCACCCACCACCGTGGGTACGCTGGCATCATAGCGATCACGAATTCTGACCGTCTCACGCTTCTCGAAATCAACACCGTCGAGATGTTCAATAAAGGTCGTGACAAAGTGCTGTCGCGTTTGCTCGCCATCGCTGACGATGTCGATGCCGGCCTGTAGCTGTTCCTGCAACGAGATGCGCAATGCATCCTGTTTACCCTCGATCAATTCCTGATCTTGTAATTTCCAGGGTGACCAAAGTGTCTCGGGTTGTGCCAGCCAGGCCGGTTTGGGCAAGCTGCCAGCGGTCGAGGTAGGGAGTAATTTTTTCATAAGAAATGGGCTCTTATCTGAGTTAGTTAACGTGGCTGGCAGACCATTGCTCAAGAACGCGTTGGTATGGCTTGATAAAATGCTCTTGCGCAAAACGACCCTGCTCAATTGCCAGTTGGCCGCGTTCCTGACGGTCATAAACGATTTGAGTGAGCGAGTGATCCTGATTCTTCAGGTTGGGTTGGTAGTGTTGTCCCGCCGCCGCGTTCGCGTTGTAAATTTCGGGGCGATAGATCTTTTGGAAGGTCTCCATCGTGCTGATAGTGCTGATTAGTTCGAGGCCGGTATAATCGTTGAGCAGGTCGCCGACGTAATAAAATGCCAACGGGGCAGCGCTATTTGGCGGCATGAAGTAGCGAACCTGCAGGCCCATTTTCTGGAAGTACAGCTCCGTCAGCGACGATTCATTGGGCTGGTATTCGAAGCCCAGAATCGGATGCTGGTTTTCCGTGCGTTGGTATATCTTGTTGTCCGAGACGCTGAGACAGATAACCGGCGGCTTGCTGAAGTGCTGCTTGTAGGCGCTTGAATTGACGAAATGCTTGAAAAGCTTGCCGTGCAGGTCCCCAAAGTTTTCGGGCACGCTGAACGCGGTTTGCTCTTTGTTGTGCTCAAGTAGCAGTACACTGAAATCGTAGTCCCGCACGTAAGAGGAAAAGTTGTTGCCGACGATGCCTTCAAAGCGTTTGTCGGTTTTTCTGTCAATAATGTGGGTTTTCAGTATCTCTATTGCAGGAAAGTTAACGCCCTCGTCTTGCGCATTGATAGCCATTTCGACAGAAATAATCTCAAGTTCCACCGCGTAACGATCGCCCTTGGGGTTATCCCACTGCGCCAATGCATTAAAACGGTTGTTGATCATGGCGAGCGTGTTGCGCAGATTCTGCTGGCGGCTTGCCCCTCTGGCCAGGTTGGCGAAGTTGGTAGTGATGCGCGTATCGTCGGCGGGCTGGTAACTCTCGTCGAATAAAGTGCTTTTAATGGTAAATGTAAATTCTGTATTCATCGCGATCTGTTGTCCTGATACCTGAGGTGATCCCTGACTCTGCTTTGCAGCTTCACGGGCAATAAAGCTCAGAGGTCTTGTCTGTGGCTAAGAAAGATGGGCATTTTAGGCATCTGTGGTGATTGAGAAAAAGTGAACTTTTTTACATGTGATCATTAGTAGCGCTCATAATCATGATGAGCCTACGGGCGAGCAGTACCACAAAATCGACAGGATCTGCCTTGGGATGCTTCAACCCTTCCCGCGCACCCTGTAGAGTAGCGGCCGGTCATCGAGCGGGAGCGGGTCATGCAGGAATTGTTGCTACATTGTCGTCCAGGTTTTGAAGGGGAAGCCGCTGCAGAAATGCAGGAGCTGGCAGCCGAGCAGGGTATTGCCGGTTATCCCATAGCGCAGAATGGTGCCGCCCTGGTGCGCTTCGTCTGCCCGGAGGCGGGGGATGCCGAGCAACTGATGCGCGCCATTCGCTTCAGTCATCTTATTTTCGCCCGTCAGTGGGCAGTGGGCAGCTGGCTGGATGTCGATCCCGAGGATCGCATCACCCCGATCATTACCGCCTGCGCGCAGGGCCCGATTGCCTCAGAGTTGTGGCTGGAGACCGCCGACACCAACGACGGCAAGGCGCTTGCGGCTTTGACTAAAAAGTTGCGCGCGCCACTTGAGCGCTCGCTAACCAAGACTCGCTTTGTGCGTCCCAACAAGACTGACCTGCCGCGCCTGCACCTGTGCTTTGAGAGCGGGCAGCGCATTTTTGTGGGTTGGTCTTGGGCGGATAATGCGGCGCCTTGGCCAATGGGGATTCCCCGTTTTCGCGTACCCAAGGATGCCCCCAGTCGCTCGACGCTCAAGCTGGAAGAGGCCTGGCATCACTTCATTCCGCGTGACGATTGGGATAGCCGCCTGAAGGCCGGCATGACAGCGGTTGACCTGGGCGCTGCGCCCGGTGGTTGGACCTGGCAGTTGGTCAACCGTTTGATGAACGTGATCGCCGTTGATAACGGCCCCATGGATCGCAAGCTGATGGATAGCGGACAGGTTGAGCACATTCAAGCCGACGGCTATATGTACAAGCCCAAGTATATGGTCGACTGGATGGTCTGCGATATTGTCGACAAGCCCGCCCGCAGCAGCGCGCTGGTATCCAAGTGGATTGGCCAACGCCTGTGCCGCGAAGTCATCATCAACTTCAAACTGCCGATGAAACGCCGCTATCAGGAAACCATGCAATGCTTGGAGCACATCCAGGATGCGCTGGATGAGGCGGGCATCAAGGCAGAAATATCCTGCAAGCAGCTGTATTCCGACCGTGAAGAGGTCACCTGCCACGTGCGTGCTGCACCACGTGGCTACTGACGCTGGTTGGGGCTAAATAGTTGCTAGAGCGGTTCGAGTAGCGTGATCCGCTCTTCTTCCAGCAGGATGGGAGCGAACGCGCCGATACTGTCGCGGCGCGCTTCGGAGTTTTCCCAACGTTCCCATGAGTGGCGGTTCTGCCAGGTCACGGTAATGATGCGATGGTTGGGTTGCTCCAGGTCACGAAACGATTCGCCGGAGATAAAGCCGGGTGACTGGATCGCCGCTGCCAATACCTTGCGGGCAACCTCTTCATAGGGTTTTTCCAGTCCTTCTGCAATGACACGTTCAATCAACACTTTGATCATTCATCATCCCTTACTGTGGCGGGTGTTGGTTTATCATCTCTAAGTGTTGGCTTTGCGCGCGCGTCTGGCAAGCGCCAACTGAATTCTGGATAATCGTTTTTTCTCAACCGGGCCTTGATCATGACTGAACAGACCACCCCAGCCGTACTGGATACCCAAGGGCTAATGTGCCCGGAGCCGGTGATGATGCTGCACAATGCCATTCGCGATATAGCCGTGGGCGAGTTGTTGCAGGTGCTGGCGACGGACCCGTCAACCCAGCGTGATATTCCCAAATTTTGTGCCTTTCTTGGGCATGAGCTGATCGAGCAGAGTGAGATAGCCGGGGTGTATCACTACCAGATTCGCAAAGCGGGCTAGCGGGACGCCATTGCCCCCTTTGCAGGATTCTATAGTTATCATTCCCGTCAGCCAGGCTATCCTCTGACGCCGGTCCTTAGGCCTGTGCTCGCTCCCTAACAGGTATCAGTACGCAGCGAACTGTTGACTAAATGTTGCGTGGATGTTTACCGCTGAAAGCTCTTGTTTGGTCTGTATATACTATTCTAGAGGCGTCGCAGGTGAATTATCCGGCGTGAGTGAGCGCTGTGGCCAGCTTCAGGCTGTAACCTGCTCAGTTGCACGCGTGATGTTGTTCGAACATGATCCTGATGTCGGCCGTACCTGTTCTCTGGCGCTATCCGCCGGTCTTATAGAGCCGAGTTGGACGCTAATAACAATCCAGCTACCCACGACTGTTGACCCAGCCTCTCGTTATTGAGGGTTGTTTCTGGTGCGTCTTGTATCACAGGGATGTACGGAATTCTTCTTCGAACATGGCTTCTTCAATGCGTGCGCATACGTTTAGTTTGTTGAGCAAGTGCTTGACTGTACTTGTGGTCTTTGCCATTTTTGGCTCCGCTTGGTGGCTTCATCCCAGTCGGTCTGTCCCTGGTTTTGCGATGGCCTTACCGTCAGAAAAGGGGACTGCTGTTGATGTACAGGCACCCTTTTATCGTAGCCGTTTCGCTTCGTCGGATCTTGACGAGTTTGTGCACGCGTCGTCGGTGACGTCGTTACCTTCAGGCGCGTTGATGTCTGTCTGGTTTGCTGGCTCGCGAGAAGGCGCAGCCGATGTCCAAATCAGAGCGTCGCGTTACGACGCAATCGCGGGTGAGTGGGGGCCGGAGCTGATACTCGCCACACGGGAGTCGACTAGCACTGCTATTCAAAGGCACATACGCAAGTTGGGTAATCCGGTTATTGCGCTGGCACCTGATGATCGACTGTGGCTTTTTTATGTGTCAGTTTCCATCGGGGGCTGGGCGGGCAGTGCGATTAACGCCATGTACTCTGATGACTTTGGTGAAAATTGGTCCCCACCCAAGCAGCTGGTTACCACCCCTTTCCTTAATATCAGTACGCTCGTGCGTAACGCCCCCGTGTTTCACCGCGACGGTACTATAGGGCTGCCGGTTTACCACGAGTTCCTTGGCAAGTTTGCCGAGTATCTGTACATCAGCCCGGACGGTGAGGTGCTTGATAAAAGTCGCATCAGCAAAGGCAAGCACTCGCTGCAACCGACAGTAGTGCCAACCAGCGAGTATGGGGCACTAGCGCTGTTACGTTATGCCGGTGAGACTCACCATAAGGTACTCGCCAGCCGTACTGAGGATGCTGGCCAGAGTTGGAGTGAGCCCTATCCGATTGAACCTGCCAACCCCAACTCGTCACTGGCTGCGATAGCTACACCGAACGACGGCCTGCTGGTTGCCTTGAACGATCTGGAGGATGGTCGCTTCCGACTCCGGCTGATGGGAAGCGACGAGGGTTTGAGCTTCTGGAAGCCGGTTATTGATCTGGATGAGTCGCCCGACCCACTGGGCAATCCGTTCAGCCGGGAGGTGTATAGCGACATCATCGGCGACAAATTTCAATCGTCCAGTGGGCCGCGGCGTATAGGACTGCTCAGTGATTTTTTAGCCAATCTCGATCAACGCGTCTGTTCTATGCATGGCTGCGACTTCGAGTATGAATACCCATACTTCATCAAGAGCTCGGATGGGCTTTATCATCTGGTCTACTCCTGGAATAACACCTTCATCAAGCACGTCAGCTTCAATGATTCATGGTTGGAGGCGCAGCTATGATCGCTGACCTTTGGCAGGCGCAACTGACCTTCGGCTTATTCGTGTTCCTGCTTACGCCTGGCTTTGGTCTCAGCCCAGGGTTGCAGCGCGTTCGTCTGTTGGTGTTTCTGGCTATCGGTTATATACCCATAGCAGGGCTGTCGTTGGCTGACTATATGCGTAGTTTTACCGGAGACCTGGCGATCACCTCATTGGTGGCTTTGGCCTACTGGACTGCCGTACGCACAGGGTTTGCCCCACGCCAGCCAAGGGCGAAGACCCTGCAGATTGTGGCGGTCATGGCCTGCCTCGCACTCTTTCTGTATCCGGCGACCATGGGACTTTCCTACCTGGATCCCTATCGTCTGGGCTACCAGCCGCGGCCGCTGATTTTGTTTGTCGGTCTGCTTACCCTTGCGCTGCTGGCGCTACAAAACCGACTCGGCGCCTGCATGCTCGCGCTGGCTACCCTGGCTTTCAGCGTGGGACTCAAATCGGCTACCAACTATTGGGATTACCTGATCGATCCCTTTATTGCGCTGTATAGCTGCTTTGCATTGATCGGCTATGCAATTAGCAGGCTTTGGCGTAACGGGTCGGCTAAGCGCCGTGACGCGCTGTCATCGCAACCGGGATGACGCGGTGTAACACGTTTAACAATTTTCACTCTTTGAGAGTTTGGGGTTAGGAATCATGGGTTGGCTTCACTCGCGGCGTTTGCACTATTGGCTTGGTGCAGTAGCGCTTCTGTTTTGTGTCTTGGCAGTGTTGCGCGCTGCTTTCTTTGTGGGGTTCTCGGGGTTTGACTTTGGTGCACTTGGCGAGATTGAGGCCGTACCTGAAACCCTGGGTATAGGCTTACGCTTCGACCTTCGGTTGGCGATTCTGCTTATGTTGCCGGTTGCCTTGCTCGCCTGGCTGCCAAAGTGGAATCTCACGCGTTCGCGCGCCATGCGCTGGCTGGCGCGGATCTATCTAGTGTTGGCGCTGGGCGCTGTACTTCTGGTTTACATCTTTGATTTTGGTCACTACGCCTATCTGGGTGTACGCATCAATGCGACGGTGCTGCGTTTTTTTGAGGACGCGCAGATTTCGACCGATATGGTCTGGCAAACTTATCCGGTGATCTGGATTACCCTTGGATGGCTGCTGGCGACAGCCCTGATTTGGTGGTTGCTGCTGCGCCTTGAGCGGGTAACGCTGGACCGCACTGCCAAACCTATCAATCGCTTCTCCCTGGTCTGGGGAAGCTCGCTGATGGTGGTGCTGGTGTTCCTGGCAATACTGGGCCGTTTCGACAGCATCAACCTGGAAAATCCGGTGCCACTGCGCTGGAGCGACGCTTTTTTCTCGGGTGATAACCGTGTTTCAGCCCTGGGCCTGAACCCCGTTATCTTCCTCTACGATACTCTGCAGGTACCGCATGAGCCGTTCGACCGAGCGCAGGTGGCAGCGCATTATGAGGTGGTCAGTCGGTATCTTGGCGTGAGCCAGCCTGATGCGCAGAGCCTGAATTTTGTTCGTCATCAAAGTCCCCAGCCCTATGCCGTTGCCGCTAGTCAGCCGCCGAACGTGGTGTTTATCATGCTCGAATCGCTGGGCACCAGCGCCGTGGGAGCCTATGGCAATCCGCTGAACCCGACGCCTAATATTGATCGACTGGCCAAGCAAAGCTGGTTCTTCCAGAACTTCTACGTTCCGGTGACGGGTACAGCAAAAACAGTTTGGGCGAGTATCTCCGGCGTGCCTGACGTTTCGCGCGATGAAACCGCAACACGTAATCCCCTGATTACCCGACAGCACAGCCTGATCAATGCGTTACCGGGCTACGACAAGTACTACATGATTGGCGGTAACTCCGGCTGGGCGAATATGAACGCGCTGGTTCGCCAGAGTATTGATGATGTTCGCCTGTTCGAGGAGCGCGATTGGCGCTCGCCCATGGTCGACGTCTGGGGTATTTCTGACCTTGATCTGTTCAAGGAAAGCGACCGCATCCTGCGTAATCAAGCGCAAGGCAAACCGTTCTTCGCTTATATCCAGACGGCGGGCAATCATCGGCCCTTTACCATTCCGGCGCAGAACGACGGGTTTGAAGTGCTTGATCTACCGCTGGAAACGGTTCAGAACGCGGGTTCGCGCAGCGTGGCACAGTACAACGCTGCGCGCTTGCTGGATTTCAATATTGGACGTTTGATGGAGATCGCTCAGCAGGGCGGCTGGTACGACAACACCATTTTTGTGATGTTTGGCGACCACAATACCCGTATCAGTCAGATCCCGCATATGCCGCCTGCCTTTGAGAAGCTGGGGTTGGAGAGCAATAACGTACCCATGTTGATTCACGCACCCAAACTGCTTGAGCCAAAAGTGATAGAGCAAGCTGTGGGGCTGGCCGATTTGCTGCCTACAGTGCTTGGTATGGTGGGCGTAGAGTTTCGTAACGGCGCCATGGGGCGTGATATTCAGCAGCCAGCGCCGGAAGGTGAGCGAGTGGTGCCGCTGGTGCTGCGTGAGGGCACCTTTCCGCTGATTGGTGGGGTGACCAAGGACTTTCTGTTGCAGATGCAGCATGATGGTAGTCAGCCTACTCTGCACGATCTTGCCTCGCAGACGCCACTGACGGATGTAGCTGATCAGCATCCTGAGGAGTTTCAGCGCCTCGAGCAACTGACGCGCGGGCTGCATGAAACCTCTCGGCTGATGCTGTACCAGAACGTCAGAGCGGACTAACGCTATTGTTAGTTTGAAGCATGGCGCATTCAGCTCTCAGCCGGTACCTGCCAACCGCTTTGTCCCGGCTGCGACTGACAGGCGCCGAGCAGGTCTTGCCAGGCTTGCGTGTGCTCTGCCAGTGCCTGCTGATACTGCTCCCAAAGACTGTTTGAGCTCCCGGCAAGCCGGTCCAGCGCGCTCGCTGTTGCTGGCGGTATGCCCGCTACCGCACGCAGGGCAATAACGGCATTAGCCCAGGGCTGTCCTACGCGTTGTATTTGCGCCAGGTAGGGCTGAATCTCACCAGCATAAAACAGCACAAAGACATTCAGCAGTATTTTTGATTTGGCCGAAGGTGCCTGCATGGGGCAGAGCAGGCGCGGTTCGGTCGCCTGCAGCATCTGTGTGGCCTGGCGCAGGCCGTGCGTGGTTTGTGCCAGGCTGGTGATCAGTTGGCCGCTGCGCTGACTTAGCTGCAGCGCCTGCAGCAGGCTATCAAGGTGCGCTCTATCGGGTGGTAAGCGTTGCGGCAGTGCAACGCCTATTTTTGCCAGCTCATTCAGCGCCGCAACCGCTGCTTGATCGCTTAACGGACTACTGCTCACCGGGAGTGGTTGATCAGCAAAGCGCAGATAGTGTTCAAACTCTTCGCTGGCATTCAACGCATTCCAGTAGGTCGCTGGCAGGTTGGCACCTTTGTTTTCTGCGATCGCGATCAGTTGTTCGCGCAGCTCCGGCTGTTCGTCCCGTTGTGCGAGCAGGGCAGTACACTGGTCCAGCGCGCGCAACAATTCGCCGTCGTAGGCGAGCCGATGGCTCCAGGGCATGACCTTGCCGAGCACGCTATTGCGCTCGCTGATGCGTTGCTGCAGCAGCCGACAGTCATTGGTATCCACAATCAGGTCGAGCAGGCCAATACGCAGTGGTGCGATGGTTATCATCCGTTCGCGGCGAGCTGGAAAACGGTATAGGGCGAGCTGGTCGGGGACAAAAGGCTGCCAGTCCTGCTGCAACACTCGCGCCACACGATCAAGATAATTGCTCATCTGCTGCTGCGCCTCGGGCGCACGCTGACAGCCCGCCAGCGTCAATAGCAGGGATAGCAATAGGGCAAGGGTGGCGCGGGTTGGTAGGGCAGACATGGGCTCAGTATGCCATGCCTGCTGTGACCGGGTCAGTGGGTCGGGTGGCTTGGCGAATAGGGTGGGCGCGGTGGGCGCAGTTTCTCGCGCTTGCCGACGACAGCCAGCCGTAGGCCCAGGAAGAGCGCGGCGCTGCTCAAACCAATAATCAGCCCCATCCAGAAGCCCGCCGGACCGCGTGGCGGGCCGAGCAGATCACTGATGCCCAGTAGATAACCGGCAGGTAGGCCAATCAGCCAGTAAGCAATCATGGTTAGCAACATCGGTAGGCGTGTGTCCTGAAAGCCGCGTAAGGCACCCGCACAGGCGACCTGAACCGCATCGGAGAACTGATAGAGCGCGGCCAGCACAAAAAGGCTGGCGGCCAGCGCGATGACTTCCGCGTCCTGGGTATACAGCAGCGGAATCTGCTCGGCAAAAAGATACATACCGCCAGCAGCTATGGTCGCAAAGCCGAGCGCCACCACAGTGCCGACCTTGGCGGCAAACAATGCCGCCCGCGCCCCGTTGCGGCCCAGGTTGTGGCCAACCCGCACGGTAATCGCCAGCCCCAGACTGAAGGGCACCATAAAGGCCAGCGAAGAAAAATTGATAGCGACCTGATGGCTGGCCACCACGATAGCGCCCATGCCGCCAATCAGCAGGGCGATCACGCAAAACATGCTGGTTTCGGCAAAGAGCGCTATGCCGATAGGAAAGCCCAGGCCGAACAGCTGGCCCAGCGTGCGTCCCTTGGGCCAGTCAAAGCGCTCGAAAAGGCCGCATTCGCGGTAGGTGGGTGATCGCTTGATGTGGATCAGCAGGCATATCAGCATCGCCCACATCACCAAGGCCGTAGCCACGCCACAACCCACCGCGCCCATGGCCGGCATGCCGAGTTTGCCGTACACCAGGATATAGTTGGCGGGCACGTTGATGGCCAGGCCGATAAAGCCAACCAGCATGGCCGGTTTGGTATTGGACAGCCCATCGGTCAGCCCGCGTAACGCCAGCATCATGCCAACGGCAGGAAACCCCAGGGAGATCGCCAACAGGTAGTCCAGGGTGACCGGAATAAGCTGCTCACCAATATCCATGGCAACCAGAATTGGTCGCGTCAGATTCAGAAATACCGCGCAGGCCAAGCCAATGAACAAGCCCAGCCAGGCTCCCTGGCGCACCATGGGGCCGGTATCGGCCAGGCGGCCAGAGCCGTTGCTGGCCGCCACTTTGGAGGTGATGATCATCATCACGCCGGTGAGAAACAGCAGAGTAGGGATCCAGAAGGAGTTGCCCAAGGCGACAGCAGCCAAGGCCTCGGGACTGACGCGCCCCGCCATGGCGGTGTCGATAAAGCCCAGCAGGGTGTTGGCAAGCTGAGCGGCGACAATCGGCAGCACGAGCACAATCAGCGCCCGCAGTTCTGCTACAATGCGCGGCCCGTTAAAGCGAGGTGGTCTGCTGATCATTACCAAGATTGCCTTCAGAAAAAGCGGTTCATCCTATCAACTTGCCAGATATTGTCTACCAGCCAATGCAGTACCATTGCGACGATCTTGTAACCCTGTTTGACCGCTGCTTTGCGGTTGATTTCAACACCCGACTGGTGGGCGGTTATCCTGAGCCCGAATATCTGCCGGCAGATGATGAGTCTGGTTTTCACCGCATACGTTTTACCCACGATTATTTTCGCAGCGCGCTACATGAAGTAGCGCATTGGTGCGTGGCTGGGCCGCAGCGACGGCTGTTGGCCGACTTTGGCTATTGGTATGCGCCCGATGGCCGCAGCGCAGATCAGCAAGGTGCATTCGAGCAGGTAGAAGTGAAGCCGCAGGCCTTGGAATGGTTGTTCTGCGCGGCAGCCGGGCACCGCTTTGATGTGAGTACCGATAACCTCAGCGGTGAGGCGACCGACCCAACGCCGTTCCGCACCAGGGTGCATGCGCAGGCAGTGAGCTATCTTGAGAGTGGTTTGCATGAGCGGCCAGCCCGTTTCGTCGATGCGCTATTGGCGTTTTATCGTCCTGGTGCCGTGCTGACCGTCGATAGCCTTGGCCGCGCCTGACTGGCTGATACCGCCAGGCAGGCATCATAGGTGTTTATACCAAACCCAACTTGTGGCGGTTCGCGCCCGTCAGCCGCAAGGGTGCTAGCACCTCGTTGTCTGTGTGCTCTGCACGCCATTCCCTGTCGGTCATGAAGTCGAGCACCGCGTCACGGGTTTGCGTCCAGGCGTCCTTGTTTTCCATGTCCAGGAAGTGTCCGGCGCCGGTGACCGTCGCATACTCGCAGTGACGCACATGGCGGCTGAAATGCCGCGCGTCCTCCGGGCAGGTATAACGATCCAGATCACCATTAACGAACAGCAGCGGCACTTTGATGTCGGCACTGCCGGTCAGATAGCAACGGGTATCCTGCGTCAGTATCTGGCTAACATGAAAAGCCATCTGCTGATACTCATGCTCGTGCAGACTAATGATGTGGCGAAAGTTGTAGCGCTTGACCAGTGAGGGCAGGTGTTCGCCGATGGTCTCGTTCAGCAGCATGCCCAGCTTGCGGCGCTCGCAGTTGAGTAACAGGTTGATGCCGGTTTCAAGGTAGCTACGCATAGCTCGGTTGATCAACGGCGAAAAGGCCATTACCACCGCCTTGCGCATGGTTGGCGGACGCTTTGCCAGAGCGAGCAGAGCCGATGCACCACCCCAGGAAAACGATAGCATGTGGTCGGCGCCAAAGTGCGCGATCAGCTCCAGCAATATACCTGCTTCCTGTTCCTTGGTGATCGGCCGCTGATTGGCGTTGTAATGCTTGGACTCGCCGGAATAAGGCTCGTCAAAGAGCACAACGTTGAAGTGTGGCTGCAGAAAGCGAACGGTCTGGGCGAACGCGGCCATGGTCGCCAGCGAGCCATTCACCAGAATGACAGTGCCCCGCGGTGCAGGGCTGGCATAGTAGTGAGTCTGTATAAGGAACTGGCCTAGCGCTTCAACTACTTGATGTTCTGGTTTCATATTCCCTGTCTCCGCTATTGGCTGGACGCGCTCACTGCGGCGCGTCATACAGGGCAGTTATTGGCAAAACGCCGAAAGAAACGAAAGGCGCCAAGGCATCGTCCGGTGCAGACAAATTTGCTTGTGGTTATGGCGACAGGGTGGTGAGGACAGTCTCGGGGCGAGCACAATGGGCGGTGTGCGGGGTGTCCGTTGACTCAGGCAGGTCCTGCAAAGGAAGGGCTATTACCCTTCGGGTAACGCTTTTAATAATGGGTCTGGCTGCAAGCCTCAGTTGGGCCTGTTGTTGCCAGTAAAGCAGCGTCACCGAATCAGTGCAAGCCTATTCAGCTACTTTGTTGATCGGCTAAGGCAGCCCGGCTGGACAGCCCGTCGAGCACCGCTGACAATGCTCCTACACTCTTAATCTCGGAAGCCCTGCATGCGTATTGTTGCCGACGAAAATATCCCTCTGCTGGGCGCGTTCTTTGCCAAGCAAGCGGAGATAACGACCCACCCAGGGCGCGAGATTTGCCGCGCACATCTGATGCAGGCCGATGCCTTGCTGGTGCGCTCGGTTACCCGCGTGGATCCCGCGCTGCTAGCGGGCACACCGGTGCGCTTTGTTGGAACCTGTACCATCGGCACCGATCACCTTGATCTGCCCGGTCTGCAGGCGGCGGGTATCGCTGTATCCAGCGCACCCGGTTGCAATGCGCGCGGCGTAGTCGAGTACGTTCTCAGCTGTCTGTTGACCTTCTCTGAACGCACCGGCAAAGCCTGGCGCTCGCAGCGCGTCGGCATCATTGGCGTGGGGCAGGTGGGTAGCCGCCTGGCAAACACCCTGACAGCACTCGGCGTGGACTGCCTGCTGTGTGATCCGCCGCGCGCCGAGCGTGGTGAGAGTGGCTTTGTGAGTCTGGATGAGCTGCTGGCGCAAGCGGATGTGATCAGTTGTCATGTGCCGCTAGAGCATCAAGGTCCGCACGCGACCAAGCATCTGTTGAACGCCGAGCGTCTGGCCAGGCTGGCGCAGGGTACCTGGCTAATCAACAGTAGCCGTGGTCCGGTGATTGATAATCAGGCGCTGGCGGCCCTCTTGCTGCAGCGCCCTGATCTGCAGGTGGCGTTGGATGTCTGGGAGCACGAGCCGCAGGTAGATCTGGCGCTGGCCGCCCAATGCGCGCTGGCCACGCCCCATGTTGCGGGCTACAGCCTGGACGGCAAACTGCGCGGTACCGAGCAGATATATCAGGCGTTTTGCGCGCATTTTCAGTTGCCAGCCACTCTGGCCTTGAGCGAGCTGGCGCCCACAGCGGGCTTGGCGACTATTGTTGTGAATGAGCAGACGCCAACAGACTGGTCGCTGGACCGGGCACTGCGCTGGGTTTATGACGTTCGCGATGATGACGCGCGCTTTCGCGCCGCCATGGCAGGGTTACCGGTTGACCAGATAGCCAAGGTGTTTGATCAGCTGCGCAAGCACTACCCGCTGCGGCGGGAGTGCTCACATCTGCAATTGGCTTGGCAGGGCGCGGGCGACCTGCCGGCGCATTGGTTAGCGGCGGGCTTCAGTGGCTAGCTTGGCGGGGCGCTGGTACCCACTGGCGCTCAAGTTCGTTACAGGCGTGTTGAATCATTTGCTCGGTAATGGCAATTTCACGGCCCTGTTCATCAAGCAGAAAGCCACCCGTGCAGGACGACGGATGGATCATAATTTCGGCACTTTCACGGCATGTCTGCAAGGCATGTACACTCATGGTTTTCTCCCATTGTGGTGTCGCTGAGTACGCTGATCCCCCTCCCGGCGACCAGCTCAGGGCAGGATATGGCAATGCCATGACGACTTTGTGACAGCGCGTTGGTCTCCAGGGTAACAACGGGAGACAAGCGCCAACCAGCAACAACATATTCACTGGATACAAGAACGGGCACAGGGCATGCAATCAGGTTTCAGGTTAGGGCTCATCATCAATCCACTGGCCGGTGTGGGTGGGCAAGCCGCGCTCAAAGGGTCTGATGGCGTGGCAGAACAGGCGCTGGCTCAAGGTGTGCTACCGCAGGCGCAGCGTCGGGTGGCGCAAGCGCTAGAGCTGTTGCTGCCGCTGCGCGATCAACTGCAGCTATTTGCCGCCCCGGGCGCCATGGGGAGCAATTTGCTTGCCGAGCTGGGTTTTACGCATCAGGTGGTTGGTGAGTTGAGCGAGCCTAACCAGACCTGTGCCGAAGACACCGAACGCTGCGCAGCTGCCCTGCAAAAAACCGGCATAGATTTGCTGCTGTTTGCGGGCGGTGACGGTACCGCGCGTAATATCTGTAATCAGATCAGCAGCAGTCAGCTGGTGCTGGGCATTCCGGCTGGGGTCAAGATTCACTCCGGCGTGTACGCTGTAAACCCGCGAGCCGCAGGTGAGCTGGTCGCGCTGCTAATCAAGGGCGATCTGGTACGTCTGCGTGAAGCCGACGTGCGCGATATTGATGAAAATGCCTTTCGCCAAGGCCAAGTTAAAACCCGCCATTACGGCGAGCTGTCAGTGCCTGAAGAAGGGCGCTTTGTGCAGCAGGTGAAGCAGGGCGGGCGTGAAGTCGAAACCATGGTGCTGGACGACATCGCTGCGTGGCTGCAGGAAGAGCAGGACGACGACACCGGCTGGATTTTAGGGCCCGGTTCAACCAACCTTGGCCTGCTGGAAGCCATGGGGCTGCAGGGCACCTTGCTTGGAATAGACGTGCTGCGTAACGGCGAGCTGGTGCTGCAAGACGCGACCGAGCAGCAATTATGGGCCTTGCTGGAGCAGGGCGGCGACTGGCGTATTCTGGTTACCGCTATTGGCGGTCAGGGCCATATTCTTGGGCGTGGTAATCAGCAGTTGTCGCCGCGTGTAGTCCGTGCCGTCGGCATCGACAATCTGCTGGTCGTCGCGACCAAAACCAAACTCAAAACCCTGGATGGTCGACCCTTTCTGGTCGACAGCGGCGATGCAGAACTGGACCAGCAACTCACTGGCCTGCGCCGTGTGCTGAGTGGTTATCGGGAAGAGATGTTATACCCGGTCAGCTGGAAAGCAGAGTAGGGTAGCCTGCTGGCTATAACTCCGCCTTTTCGTACCTCCGTGCTTAATGCGATGCCTGCGTTTCAGGCAACAAAAAAGGCGCAGTGCGCCTTTTTGCAAAACTGATGGTGGCAACCTGGCGATCTTTGCCTCAGGCGGCGAACTTGTCTTTCATCAAAAAGGAATAAGCCGTATTGAAGGCGACTTCCTGGTAAGCCTTGAGCCCCGTGTCGGCGTAAGTGACCTGCACCGGATTGCGCTTCAAGGAGTCCTTGATATCAGTCGTTGACATGATCACTACATCAAGGTCCTCAATCAGCTCGATGGCCGCTTCCAGCTTGAAGCCTACCGCACCACCCGCAAATTTACCTTTCATGGGGCGTTGGCGTATCACCACTTTGTCCACCTGATAATCGTGCATCAACTTGGCAAAAGTCTGCTGGAAATAGCGCAGCTCGCTGGTGCTATTGATATTCGACAAGGTCAAACGCCGTGAACGAAAATCCGGCAGTTCAAAAATCTCGTCCGACAGGGACAACAAGCACACATTCACATCGTTACTGTTTATATCAACACCGCACACTTTCATAGAACACCCAACCTGGCTAGATCGGCGCAGTATAGCGCAAAGCAAGCGCATAAATCGCACCGTGCACACAGACCGTATTACAGCTTTGGTAGTTTGCTCTCCGGTATTCAGGGTTGAGAGGGCAAGTTGATGACGGCGAGCGTGCTTCAATCCACAGCGATGGCGAATGATTCGAGGCGAGCCGACCTGATAGAAAATTGTGCCCCATAAATAAGTGCACTATTTTTACGCGGCATCGTCTTGGCGTTAACTTCGAAACAGATGGCAACAAGACAGTTCGCAGCAGTCAAAGGCTTTAACAAAATCTAGCACGCGGATGGAGGATCTGAATTACCTTGAATCCAGGTCGGCGTGTATAGTGAAAAAAAGAATTTATTGGCTTGGGCAGTCAATATTAACCTAGCTGAAGGAATAGGCTTTGTTTAACTCGGACGCGGGCAGCTCCAAAGGTATCAGCGACTCCGTCCTGCAATCGGTAAGCATTTACGATGCAGCCCGGCAGGCTGATATACAGCCTTGGGCTAACATGGAGTGTTTTCAGCTGGGGCGCGGCTTACAGCTATCGACGGTTGACTGCCTTGACCTTGGCGATCAGCAGATCGTGCGCGAACGCCAGCTAGCGCCTATACAAAAACTCGGTATTACCCCGGCTAATTTCTGTACCGTTTCCTGTTGCACGTTTGATCCGGGGTTTCGCTTTTCCCAGCTAGGCACCAGTTCTGCAGCCACCATGTTCTTCATGCCGGAGCAGACCGAGTTTGATATTTACGTTCCAACGGGCGTGCAGACAGCCTATGTCAGTCTGAAGCAGGATGCATTACTTGACGCTTTGCGTACCCTCAGCCCCGAACAGTGGGAGTGCACGCCAGAACAGCTGCAATTGTTCCAGGCAGTACAACAAAGCGCCCTGAAAACCCTGATTAATCAGTGGCTGCTGATGGCTGATAGTCTGCGCTCCCCTTCAGGCTCTGTGGACGACAATTTGCTCCTGCACAGTATTGCGCACATTACCGCCGCTGCAGCGCAAAATACAGCTCATCCGCCACTCACAGAGCGCGTCCAGGCCTTTACCGTTTACCGGTTGGCGCGTGCCTTTATTGCTGATCATCTAGAGCTGGACGTGGTGCCCACCGTAGTTGATATCTGCCGTGTTATTGGCGTCTCTGAACGCAGCCTGCAATATGCTTTTCGTGCCTACGTTGAGATGTCGCCGCTGGCATACCTGCGTCTCTGCCGCCTGAATCGGGCCCGCGCAACGCTGCGCGCTGCTGACCCGCACAGCACCTCCGTCACCACCGTGGCCATGCGTTTCGGCTTTCTACACATCGGTCGCTTTTCCGTTGATTACAAAAAGATCTTCGCCGAGTCACCCTCGGCAACTCTCGCCTCTTAAATCGCTCACCTACCCGCTAACAACACGCTTCCTGTCTTCGCCTTGCGGAAATCGGATAGTGCCCCGCGCCGCGCCTAAGTATTGTCGCTCTACTATGGCATAGCACTGCACGCTGCATGCCGTCCGCACTCATCATTCTTGGCAAATGGAACTGGCATGAACCGACTTCACCGCGTTATCTGGAACGCTACCCGTGGTCTCTGGGTGGTAGTAAGTGAACTGGCCAAGAGTGCAGTGAAGGGACGCTGCCGAGGCCGCCAAGCGGGAGTCAGCCTTACCCTAGTCCCTCAGTTTCGCCGAGCCACACTTTATCTGCAGTTATGTACCGCGTTAATGCTGCCAACCCTCGCGGTCATGGTCACACCAGCAATGGCAGCGACCTGTATTCCAGATATCAAACAAATCTGCGGCGCAAACGGTACGGCCGGTACGGACGGCACGCCCCTTGGCCCAGGCTTAGTCAGCACATCCGGTACTGCCGGTGGCAGCGCGGGCGCAGGGAAGGTCTACTTCGCCGGTCAGGCAGAAACAAACAGCTTCAGTATTGAGGGGGGCGCCGGGGGCACTGGCGGTAACGGCGGAAACGGTCTGCCAGGCATTCCCTCCTCCACTGACGCAATGATCGCAAACGGCACCCGCAGCGGTAATGGTGGCGCCGGTGGTACCGGTGGCTTGGGCGTCCAGGGTGAGGGGTTCATTCTTACCAATGAGAATAGTGGCAACATCCTTGGCGGCACCGCCAGCAGCGCTGGTAACTCAGGCCAAGGCGGCAACGGTGCGGCCAGCGTCGGAGGCAGGGGTGGCACCAGTGGTGATGCTGGTAACGGTGGCGATGGCGGCGCAGGGCTGGACGGAACCAACTTCACTCTCATCAATATTGGCAATATTGCAGGGGGTGAAGCCAGCACTGGTGGTAACGCCAGTAACGCTGGTAACGGTGGCAGCGGTAGTGATAACACAGATGGTGGCGACGGCGGCGACGGCGGCAGCGGTGGCAACAGCGGTAACGGTGGTAATGGCGGTAGCGGCGGCGCGGGTGTCAGCGGCGCGGGCTATACGCTCATCAGTAGCGGCGGTATCTCGGGCGGCAACGGAAAAGATGGGGGCAACGGCGGAGCCGGAGGTAACGGCAGCAATGGCGGCAACGGCGACGCGGGTGGTGGCACCGGCACTATGGGCCTGCCCGGCGGAGACGGTGGCAACGGTGGTAACGGCGGCAACGCTGGCAACGGTGGTGCAGGTGGCAACGGCGGTGCGGGTGTTGCCGGGACAGATTTCATCCTGAGCAATAGTGGCGCCATCCTCGGCGGCGATGCTGGCAACGGTGGTGCTGGCAGCATTGGCGGATTCGGTAGTATCGGTGGTGCAGGCGGCCCGGGTGGCTCCAATGCACCCAGCCCAGGCAATGCTCCTAATGGCCAAGCTGGCTTCGCTGGTCTGCCTGGCAATGGCGGTAACGGCGGCAATGGCGGTTATGGTGGTGCGGGCGTAGATGGACAGGGGTTCACGCTCACCAATACCGGCAGCATCTCCGGTGGCAATGGCGGGCCCGGTAATATTGGCGGTCCGGGAGGCCTGAACGTTATCGGCACACTGGGCCCTGCGGGTACTCTCGGTAACAACGGCTTGGGCGGTGCAGGCATCCTAAGTACCGGTAATAGTCTTATCACCAGCCGTGGCAGCATCAGCGGCGGCTTGTCCGGAGACGGTGTCACACGCGCCAACGCTGTGGACTTTTCCGGGGGCGGCAACAGCCTGACACTCCATGACGGCTACAGCTTCACCGGCAACGTGGTTAGCCATAGTGGTTCCACTAATGGTGGCGATGCCTTGTATTTAGGTGGGAGCCAGGATGCCAGCTTCGACACCAGCCTGATCGACAAACAATATTTTGGCTTCATGGAATTAATGAAGACGGACAGCAGCACATGGACGCTGACAGGCAGCGGCCCCGCACAGCAATGGCAACTGCTGAATGGCATCTTGCAGGTGGGTGACGGTAACCAACCGACCAACCTCGTTGGCAGCGCTGAGGCAATCCGAGCCTTCAGACTTGGCACCCTCAATGTAATGGCCGCAGCCACCCTGCGTGGCGGTAACGGCAACAATGGTAGCTCAGGTACACCCGGCAACCCCAGCGGCGGCAATGGTGAAAATGGCTGGTTAGCTGTCGACGCGCAGGATTGGAGTCACGTCGGCGCGGCGTTTGGGCCATGGCTGGTTGGTAGCGGCTCCACGATCAACAACAGCGGCCTGATGCGCGGGGGCGCCGGCGGCAACGGTGGCGTTGGAGATAGCGCCGTTGGCGGTAATGGCGGCCATGGTGGGGAGGCGATCCTTGCACAGGGTACGACACTCATCAACCAAGGCACGATAAGCGGTGGTGCCGGCGGTAACGCGGGCAACGGTGCCAATGGTGGCCACGGCGCTGAGGCGGTTAACGGCTTGTTTTTTGCGCTTAACAACAGCGGGGTGATACGTGGCGGCAGCGGTGGCGCAGGCGGCATGGGCCTCGGCAGCGGGCGCAGCGGCGGTGATGGCGGGGTGGGCGTTAGCGGTACTTTTATCTCTCTCGACAACAATGGCGCGATAAGTGGTGGCGAAGGTGGTGTTGGCGGTGTTGGCACTGGTCCTTTCCCCAGCCCGGGCACACCTGGCCAGGGTGGGGTCGGTGTCAACGTCAAAGGGGCCAGCACCATCACGACC
Organism: Pseudomonas neustonica; assembly: GCF_003797945.1. Taxonomy (GTDB): domain Bacteria; phylum Pseudomonadota; class Gammaproteobacteria; order Pseudomonadales; family Pseudomonadaceae; genus Halopseudomonas; species Halopseudomonas neustonica. Next base: position 93,272 of record NZ_RKKU01000010.1, on the reverse strand, counting down.
ACTGGCAGCATCAGCGGCGGTCTTGCCGCCGATGGCAGCGCGCGCGCCAACGCCATAGAGTTGTCTGACGGTAACAACAGGCTGACACTGGAGCAGGGTTACAGCATCACCGGCAACGTGGTCAGCAGCAGCGGCACAAGCAGCGGTACCGGTGATACCTTGGCCCTGGGCGGCAGCAGCAACAGCAGCTTTGATATCAGCCAGATCGGCAGCACGGCGCAATACCAGGGTTTCGAGTTCTTCGAGAAGACCGGCACCAGTACTTGGAGCCTGACCGGTGATGCCAATACCCCTATCCCCTGGACCATCAGCGCCGGTACCCTGCTGGGCAACACCCGCAGCCTGCAAGGCAACATCGTCAACAACGCCACGCTGGCCTTCAATCAGACCACGGACGGCAGCTTTGCCGGGGCGGTTTCCGGCACTGGCGAGCTGAGAAAACTCGGCAACGGCACCTTGATTCTGGGCGGTATCAATACGTACAGCGGTGGCACCACGATCAATAGCGGAACACTCTCCATTGGCGCCGGAGGTACGACAGGCAGCGTGCTTGGCAATATCGTCAATAACGCCTCCCTGGTATTCAATCGCGCAGATGCCATCACATACAGCGGCATCATCAGTGGTAGCGGTAGTCTTACTCAAACCGGCTCAAGCGCCCTTATCCTGACCGGTAATAACAGCTATTCTGGCGGCACCTACAACACCTCAGGAGCCACGCTGTCGATTGGTGACGGTGGTTTCAGCGGCAGCATTACCGGCAATATCATGGGTAGCCAAACGGATATTGGCACTGTGGTCTTCAACCGGTCTGACAACTCCGTCTTTAGCGGTAACATCAGCGACCACAACCTCATCAAGCGGGGCACGGGCACGCTGGGTCTGACCGGCAGCAACATCGATATTGGCGACTTTCGTGTCGAACACGGTGAACTGGCCATAAACAATGGCGGCCTTGTCAGCAATACCAACAGCTTTATTTCGGGTGCCGATGGCGCCAGCCGTATCAGTGTGGATGGCAGCGGTTCAAGCTTGAATTCCAGCGCAATCAATGTCGGCGATAGCCATGCCGGTACGCTGACCATCAGCAACGATGGCAGTGTTACCGCGACCGCCGCCAACGGCGGCGTGCTCCTGGGCTCGTCCACTGCAACCGGCACGCTGAATATCGGTGCGGCTGCCGGCAACAGTGCCGTGACCGCCGGGACCTTATCGGCAGACCGGGTAACCTTCGGCTCTGACAACAGCAAGATCGTCTTCAACCACACCGGCAGCGATTACACCTTTGCCACTGACATCGCCGGCAATGGCGAGGTTGAACTCTATTCCGGCCTCACAAACCTGACCGGCAGCAGCAGTTACAGCGGCAGTACGCGGGTCATCGGCGGCACCCTCAAGGTCAATAACCTGTCAGGCAGCGCCACCGGCAGCAGCAGTGTCAGCGTGGCCAGCGGTGCCAGTCTGGGTGGCAGCGGCAGTATCGCCGGCAGCGTCACGGTCAGCGATGGTGGCCGCCTGGCTGCCGGCAACTCACCCGGCAACTTGACCCTCGGTGAGTTACAGCTGAATAACGCCTCAGTCCTCGACTTTGAGCTGGATTCCCCCACAGGCATAGCGGGAGTTGATAGTGACCTGATCACCGTGACAGGTGATCTCACCCTGGATGGCATCCTCAATATCACCGACCTGGGCGGTTTTGATTTTGCTGTAACCGCGGGTGATACCGGCAGCTATACCCTGTTCAACTATGGCGGCAGTCTGACCGACAATCTCCTCACATTGGGTGAGGGGTTATTGGCGGGGTACAACTACCGCGTTGATACCGCCACAGCAGGCGAGGTTGCTCTGATTGCTGACTTTACCGGCCTGCAATACTGGGATGGCAGTCAAACCACGGCAAATGCAGTGCCTGATGGCGGGAATGGGGTCTGGTCGGCTAGCGACACGAATTGGACCAACCCATCCGGTGACACTAATGATGCCTGGAGCGATCTTACCGCTGTTTTCTCTGGTGCCGCAGGGACGGTTGAGGTTGACGGCTCCCACACCGTACAGGGCTTGCAATTCGCCACGGATGGCTACTTGCTGGAGGACAGCAACAATAATGGCACCATCGTACTTGCTGACAGCGGGGCAGATATTCGTGCCGCCAGCGGCGTCAATGCCCTCATTGATGTCGTTCTCAGCGGCAACGGCAGCCTGTCTAAAACCGGTGCAGGGTCGGTAACCCTGCTGGGCAGCAATACCTATACCGGTGGTACCGAGATCTACGACGGAAGATTACAGCTAGGCGCTGACAATCGCCTTTTGAATACCGGCGATCTGACCGTCAACGGCGGCACTTTCGATTTGAATAATTTTGACCAGACGGTCGCGAACCTATCCGGGGTAGGCGGTGTTATCGATACCGGTGATACCGGCGACTCAACCCTGACCATCAATCAAACGGTCGATGCCACTTATGCCGGTGATTTTGCCGGTCATACCGACACCACCTTCAGTCAGGTGCTGGTAAAAAACGGCTCCGCCACCCTGACCTTGAGTGGCACCAGTACGCAAACCGGATTAGGCCAGGTAGCCATCAACGAGGGCCGCCTGGCCGTCTCGGGTGGCAATGCGATTGGTGACTCATTCATCGTGACGGGTGCTGGCGAGCTTGAGTTGCTCAGTGATGAAACGCTTGGCTACCTTTTGATAGATGCAGGCGGCAAGGTCTTGCTCAATGCCAATACCTTGACCATCAACACCAGTTCTTATGGCAATATTCCAATTAATGACGCGGTTATCTCAGGCACAGGCAACATTATTGTCAACGGCCCGGGCTCTCAGGTACTCAGGGCTGAGAACACCTATACCGGTAGTACTACAATTAACGGCGGCCGACTTGTTGCTAATCACCTGTCCGCTTTAGGCAACAATGGTGCGGTTACGGTTAACACCGACGGCATACTGGGGCTCAGTAGCGATCTGAATATTGGCTCATTGGCCGGCAATGGACGGGTATTTCTTCAGAATGGACTGGGTAACTATCATTTGACCTCCGGCGGTGACAATACCAGCACCCTGTTCAGCGGTGTGATATCCAGTGCAGCCGGCGGCCGCTTCAGTAAAACCGGCACCGGTACCCTGACCCTGACGGGCATCAACACCTATACCGGCGATACCAACGTTAACAATGGGTTACTGGTGGTCAATGGTTCGATTGCCAACTCAAGGACGACGATCAATATCGGCGCGGGCCTGGGTGGCAGTGGCACGGTAGGCAACGTCAGCCTCAACGGTGGCACCCTCATGCCAGGCAACTCCATCGGCACGCTCAATGTAAATGGTGATCTGGACTTCAGCAGCGGTGGTGTCTATCAGGTGGAAGTGGATGCCGCTGGCAACACCGACCTGATCAACGTCACGGGGAGCGCAAACCTGACCAACGGCTCGGTCATGGTGCTGCCCGAAGCAGGCAGTTATATGATCAACACCAACTACACCATCCTCACTGCGGCGGGTGGTTTAAACGGTACAAGCTTCAATGACATCAGCTCCAGTCTGGCCTTTCTGACACCTACCCTGTCCTACGATGCCAACGCCGTATTACTGAACTTGAGGCGCAATGATTCCGACTATGCCTCGGTCGCAGACAGCCCTAACCAGGGCTCGGTCGGCTCGGCCCTGGATGAGTTGTTCGATAACGACCCTAGCGCCGTCGAAGATCTCCTGGACGAACTGAACACGCTGACCGGCAGTGGCGCCAATCGTGCCTATGATTCCCTCAGCGGCGTACAACATAACTACAGCAACCTGATTGCCCTGCAAGCGGACAATCAATTCAAAGGGCTGTTGCTTGATCGCCTACAAGGCAATACCCCCATGCTGGCCAATAATGACCAGCTTACCCTCGCTGATAGCGGTTCTGGCCATCGCACAGATGCCAGTCTGAATACCAACCAACCGCAGACAGGCCAGGGCTTGTGGCTGCGTGGCACCGGCAGTTACGGTGAAATCAACGGCGATCGCAATGCCCTTGGTGCCCATTACAGCGCGGCAGGCACGGCAGTCGGCGTAGATACCCTGATTGCCGATCAACACCGATTAGGCGCAGCCTTTGGCTATAGCCGCGCCAACGCCGATGTAGCGCAAGGCAGTCTGCAGCTCGATAGCTATCAACTGGCGCTGTACGGCCAATGGCAACTGCCGGATCAGGTATATGTTAGCGGTGTGATGGGCCTGGGCTACCATGACATCGAGTCCAGCCGCCAGATTGTGGTAGGCAACCTTGGTAGCAAGGCAGAAACCGACTACCACGCCTGGACCGGGCATCTGACTGCAGAGGCTGGCCGCACCTTTGCGTTGACCGACAATGTCCGCGTCACACCGTTGGCCGGGTTGGAATATGCCCATGTGGACCGCTCGTCCTTCGTTGAAAAGGATAATGCCGGACTGGGCTTGCAGGGTGAGCGAGACCGACAGGACTCACTGCGCTCGGTGCTCGGTACCCGGCTTGCACATGCCTCCACCACGGACAGCGGCCTGCGCATTGAACCGACGCTGGAGCTGGCCTGGGTGCATGAATATCTTGATCAGCCAGCTGCACTGAGCGCCGGCATGGCCGCCGACCCTAGCGCCAGCTTTACCGTGCAAGGTCCAGCGCTGGATCGCGACCGTGCCCGTGTGGGTCTGTCAGTGAGCATGCGGTTGAATGACAGCGCGTCATTCGACCTGGGTTACCGCGGCGAATTTGCCAGCTCAGACGAGCATCACGGGATAGCGGCTACCTTCAGGATGGCTTGGTAAAGTAAGGAGGTAGGCTGGTGCAATCCACGGGAAATCCCTGGAGTTCTGGTTAGCAGCTGGCGCTGAAGCCCAGCTTCGGCCCAGGAATACCCTGTGTCCAGCCAAGCAAATGTTTTGGCTGGCTTGTTGAGGTGGTTTTTGGCGAGTCTCTTGTCAGAATGGGGCGCCAATGGGACCGGCTTGCGGGGTGGAGAAATTCGTTATCAGTCCGGCTGTCATTCTCGGGGCGCTCGCCTTTATTCAGGCTGGCCGGTTTACCGATTGCGACCATGGACTTGCTCCTGGTGCCGTTATCCATACTGATTATAATATTCTCGTTCGGTAAGGCATTTCGCCATGGCGCCTATGTTGATGAAGCTATTTATTCTTATTCAAAGAAAAAAATGGCTTCCATAATCGTGACCTTTTCGCCATGTTGTTGGGCGTCGTAGTGAGCCTGGTGGGGCTCAATGGCTTTTTGAGGTTTTTACGGGTAAAGGCATTGCCCACGTTTATACGCTGGCTTTGCTAGGGTTGGCTCTTACGGTGTTTAGTGCGCAAAGCCTGTACCTGCTCAGCGTTCGACTCCGCCAGCGTTGACTGGTGCTGTTTGGCGGCGAGGCTAGCGTTGCTGCATGCGGTATTGAGGCGTGCGTGCGCCCGTATCGGCTTGGCAGCAGACGACATGCCAGACACTTGCTATTATTGAGTTCAGCTGTTTTTTGTTAACGCTTGCTCGGATGCAAGCGCAGTATCGATAAGGAAAGTCGCTCATGTCTCCTGATGTCATTGCTTTATTCAACCGCTGTTCCAGCTTCTGGTCGCAGCGCCTGGCTTCACTTCTCGTCGTTCTGGCTGTTACGTCGCTCACTGCCTGTGCGCTAGTCCCCCAAGTTGATAGCTCTTTAACTTTTGACGCGTCAGACGAGTCCATTTATGGCTTGGTCCGCCGCGATGGCGAGTTGTCTGAAAGACGGATTCGCCTGGTGGGTGGGGCAGAACGCTGGCAACTATTGGATCAAACTGATGACGGTCGGTGGGTAGATGTGACCTGCACCGAACATTGCCTGTTGGCGGTTGCTTCGCCGGATGAGGTTCAGCGGATATTGCGTAATAAAGCGATGTCTGATGAGTCTGCCCGCTGTATGCATAACATCGCGTTCGCTATTTGCCGCATAACCAATAGGGGGACGTCCGCCCGACGTTATCTGTTGGTCGCGCTGGAGCAGCGCGTAGGTATTCAGCTTAGGGCGATGCGTTGAGGTTTGGACGCTAGCGCCACTAGCTATCGGCTCTCTGTTATTAACGGAAGGCGCTTTGTGCCTTCTTCACCGTCTGCGACGGATTCTCGCCAAATAATGCCTTGTACTCGCGCGCAAACTGCCCTGGATGCCAGAAGCCCCAATTAGCGGCTGTGACTGCAATGGGCGTGTCGTGTAGTGGGTCACTGAGCGCGCGGCGTACTTGATTGAGGCGGGTGGTGCGCAGGAATTTGAGCGGGCTGATGCCGAGGATGCTTTCAAAACTGTATTGCAGGGTGCGACGGCTGACGTGGGTCAGTTCGCACAGCTCGGTCATGCTTACGGGGGTGTTAGGGCTGCTGGCGATGTAGGCTTTAACCTTGTCTACCACCTGTTTGCGGTGCGCATAACTGGGTGTGGTCTGCGTGGTCAGATTGTCTTCACTGAGCAGGGCAAGCAGGGCGGTGCTGGCAAGATCCTGCTGCAGCCGGCTGTTGAGGCCATCAGCGCTATGCGTTACTACCCGTTCGAGCAGGTAGCGCACCTGATCGAGCCGCTGCAGTTCTACGGTCAGGCGCGGTGCCTGTTCCAGCAGCGCTAGATTCAGTGCACGGCCCTCGCGCTCGACGGCGCGCAGTAATACTTCTTCTTTTACCACGATGCCGTAGATGTCGAAGGCATCTGGCGTCATCAATTCAAAATCGCGCGCGCCGGGGCGGCACATCAGTTGGTTGCTGTCGACGGGGAGGCCGTTGATACGACAGTCCGCCGTTTGCGCAGGTATGCCCAGCCATACCGAATCCTTCCAGACATTGCACTGTTGCCGCAGTGAGCGGTTGGTGTGCTCCTTGAACAGCTGAAAGCCCTCCAGCGCGACTTCATCAATGCGTCCATAAAAACGACCGCCAGCGAGCTGGTCATATTCCTGCTGCCAGTTGGTCAGGTTGTGAGCGTGCTCGTCGGCGTCCTGCGCCTCAAGCGTGCTCCGCCCTGGTGCGCCGGGTGCTGAAGACGGGTGCACGGGCGCGCGCTGGAGTGCGTCTTCTGGGGCGGGTTTAGTGTTCATGGTTCATCAGCATGCGCCAAGCGTTTGAATTGATGAGAAAAAGTCGATTTGCCAAAACGTGATAGTTGCCTGGAACGTTCATCGCATGACTCTTTGCTATTAATTGCTGCGTATGAGCGACGTTGCCGCATTTTAGCAGCAAGTTCTGTGCCTGAGGTGAATGATGAGCCAATCCTATCGCTACGTACTGGGTAGCAAGACCTATCAATTTCGTGACCTGGCCGAGCTGATGGCCAAGGCCACGCCACACCGCTCTGGTGATCGCTTGGCTGGTGTTATCGCGTTGTCGGCAGAAGAGCGCGCGGTAGCGCAGATGACCCTGGCCGAAGTACCGCTTAAGACCTTTCTAAATGACGCACTGGTGCCCTATGAGCAGGATGAGATCACCCGGCTGATTATGGATGAGCATGACGCCGAGGCCTTTGCGCCCATTGCCCATCTTACCGTGGGCGATTTCCGCAACTGGTTACTGAGCGATTACGCCACACCTGAGGTGCTGCGCTCAGTGCGGCTCGGCATTACGCCGGAGATGGCCGCGGCGGTCAGCAAGATCATGCGTAATCAGGACCTGATTCTGGTCGCAAAAAAATGTCACGTAACGACCGCCTTTCGTAACACCATTGGCCTGCCTGGCCACCTGTCTACCCGCTTGCAACCAAACCACCCGACGGACGATGTGAATGGCATTGCGGCCAGCATTCTCGATGGCTTGCTGTACGGCAACGGTGATGCGGTGATTGGCATCAACCCGGCGACCGATAACGTATCCCAGGCCATCAAGTTGATGAAGTTGATGGGCGAGGTGATCGAAAAATACGAGATTCCTACCCAGTCCTGTGTACTCACCCACGTAACCAATACTATTGAGTGCATCGAAGCGGGCGCGCCGGTTGATCTGGTATTCCAGTCGATCGGCGGTACCGAGGCCACCAACAGCAGCTTTGGCTTCAATCTGAATACCCTGGCCGAGGCGCGCGAGGCTGCGTTGAGCCTCAAGCGTGGCAGCGTGGGCGATAACGTTATGTACTTTGAGACCGGGCAGGGCAGCGCGCTCTCGGCCAACGCGCATCACGGGCTGGATCAGCAAACCTGCGAGGCACGCGCCTATGCCGTCGCACGCAAATTCAAGCCGCTGCTGGTGAATACCGTGGTCGGTTTTATCGGCCCGGAGTACCTGTTTGACGGTAAGGAAATCACCCGTGCCGGCCTGGAGGATCACTTCTGCGGCAAGTTGCTTGGCGTGCCCATGGGCTGTGACGTTTGTTATACCAACCACGCCGAAGCCGACCAGAACGATATGGATAACCTGCTGACGCTGCTGGGTGTGGCGGGTTGCTCCTTTGTGATGGGCATCCCCGGCTCGGACGACATCATGCTCAACTATCAAACCACCTCTTTCCACGATGCGCTGTACGTGCGCCGGGTACTGGGCTCACGGCCGGCACCGGAGTTTGAGCAGTGGTTGACGCGTATGCAGATCATGCGCGATGCCGATAGACACATTCTGCACGAGGCATTGCCAGAGCCCTTTGCGCGTTCGCTGAAGGCGCTGCCGGGAGGTCGCGCATGAGTGAGCGCAAGCCGGAAAGCGACACAGCTGCCAAACCGGCAAGCAGCGTCGAGCAGCATGTACAGAACGGCAAGGTGGTGGAGAATCCCTGGCGCCGGTTGCGTGAATTCACCGATGCGCGCATTGGCTTGGGCAGAGCGGGTATCAGCCTGCCTACCAGCGAAATGCTGGCATTTCAGCTCTCACATGCACAGGCCCGCGACGCCGTCCATTTTCCGCTGGATGTAGAAGCGCTTTGTACTGAACTCACTGGGTTGAACCGATTGCCATCAGGGCCGGTATTGCGGCTGCACTCGCAGGCCGAGGACCGGGTGAGCTACTTGCAGCGGCCCGATCTGGGGCGGTTGCTGGATGATGCGTCGCGCGAGCAACTGATCGGATTGCCTACCGCCAGTGCAGCGGCAAAAACCGATCTGGCCATCGTCATCGTTGATGGTTTGTCGTCGCTAGCAGTGCAGCAGAACGCAGCGGCGTTTTTGTCTCCCTTGCTGGACTTGCTGCAGGCCGAGCAAGAGCCCTGGAGCCTAGCCCCGATCACGGTAGTGGAGCAGGGCCGAGTGGCCGTAGGTGATGACATTGGCGAGTTGCTCAATGCCCGCGCGGTGCTGTTGCTGATTGGTGAGCGCCCCGGGCTTAGTTCGCCGGATAGCCTTGGCCTTTATCTCACTTGGGATGCCAGGCCAGGCCTCAACGACGCGGCACGCAATTGTATTTCCAACGTCCGCCCGGCGGGTCTCGCTTACTCCGAAGCAGCGCGGCGCGTGCTTTACCTGCTACGCGAGGCGCGGCGTCTGAAGCTCTCTGGCGTAAAGCTCAAGGACCGCACTGAAGACGATGTGATCGAGCACGGCGGCGGCAAGAATTTTCTGATTTCCGAATAACCCCGATATGGCACGTGACAACACAAAACTAAAAAAGACTAAGCGCTTTAAACCAGACGCAACTTTTAACTAGAAAAAATAGAGGGATGAACATGGCTACAGACAATCAGGAGTACCTTGCCAAACGGCAACTCAAGCGCGGCACCGCAGGCTGGATTCTGCTCGCGGGGCTGGGTGTGTCTTATGTGATCTCCGGTGATTTTGCCGGCTGGAACTTCGGCATCGCCGAAGCGGGCTGGGGCGGCTTTGCGATTGCTGCCGTATTGATGGCGCTGATGTATCTGACGCTAGTATTGTCGTTAGCAGAAATGTCGGCGGCGATCCCGGCAGCAGGTGGTGGCTACAGTTTTGCTCGTCAGGCAATGGGGCCGACCGGCGGCTTTATGACGGGGCTGGCAGTGTTGATTGAGTACGCCTTGGCGCCCGCTGCCATCGTTATCTTTATCGGCTCGGCGGTTGAGTCGCTGCTCGGCTTCAATGGCCCTTGGGTCTATGCCGCGTTCTACTTGATCTTCGTTGGTATTCACCTGGCAGGCGTGGGTGAGGCGCTGAAGGTGATGATGGTCATCAGCGGTTTGGCGGTATTTGCCATCGTGGCAACCGGTGTAGCGCTGGTGATGCACTTCGATGCCAGCAATCTGTTCGACATCGCCACTACCGACGCCGCAGGCGCGAGCGATATGCTGCCGTTGGGCTGGTATGGCGTGTGGGCGGCACTGCCCTTTGCCATGTGGCTGTTTCTGGCGGTTGAAGGCGTACCCCTGGCCGCTGAAGAAGCCAAGGACCCGGGCAAGGATGTGCCCAAGGGCATCATCGGTGCCATGGTCTTTCTGCTGTTTACCGCGTTGATGGTGGTGGTACTGGTGCCGGGCGCTGCAGGTGCCAAGGCGATGGGCGAGAGCGCCGTGCCGCTGGTAGACGCGCTGAATGCGACTGGCAACGGCAGCCTGGCGACGCTGGTGAATGTGCTGGGTTTGGCGGGCCTGGTTGCCTCGTTCTTCTCGATCATCTACGGCTACAGTCGTTTGGTGTTTGCGCTGTCACGTGCCGGCTATTTGCCCAAGTCGCTATCCCTCACCACCTCGCGCAAGGTGCCGGCACGGGCGTTGATCGTGCCTGGTGTCTTTGGCTTTCTGGCGTCGCTCAGCGGTGAGGGCGATCTGATGCTGGCGATGGCGGTAGTGGGTGCGACTGTGTCCTACGCGCTCATGGCGTTGAGTCATATTCTGCTGCGTATCAAGCAACCTGATCTGGTCCGCCCATACAAGACACCGGGCGGTGTGGTCACCTCTGGCATCGCGTTGGTGCTCTCACTGATTGCACTTACCGGTGTATACGCCTTTGACCCAAGAGCGTTTTTCTACACCGTAGTACTCTTCGTGATCGGCGGTGCCTATTACTTCGGTTATAGCCGCAAGCATCTGGTCGCTAAATCGGCGGATGAGGAATTCGCCATGCTGGCCGAGGCAGAATCTGATCTGGTTGTTGCAACCTGAGCATGCAGCTTTACGCGTAGTTTGAAGGGTCGCTAATTCAGCGGCCCTTTTTTGTTTATCCATGGGTCAAATTGGTACTTATTCACCCGGTCTGAATAGTGTGGGCTCGCTTGACGGCGTTTGGCGGGCTGGTTAGTTTGAAATGCCTTCATTGCCCTAACCGAATAACAAGAAGATACCCGCATGCCTGACTCCCGTTCTCATTCAGCGCGCGCTGCCGCTAAAGCTACCCTGATCGCCCAACTACCGCCGGGTATTCGGTCGCGCCAGATAGATAACGGCAATGGCCTGAATATGCACATTCTGGAGGCTGGCTATGAGTCCTCGGGGCGAGAGTGCGTGTTGTTGCTGCATGGCTTTCCTGAGCTGGCCTATACCTGGCGCAAGGTTATGCTGCCGTTGGCGGAGGCAGGCTATCAGGTGGTTGCTCCGGATCAACGCGGCTACGGCATGACCGAAGGCAGCGATATGCGCTACGAGGGTGATGTCAGTCAGTACCGTTTGCTCAATCTGGTTCGGGATGCGCTGGGGCTGATTTTTGCCTTGGGGCACAAGTCGGTTGCGGCGGTGGTGGGGCACGATATCGGCTCACCAGTGGCCGCGACCTGCGCGCTGACCAGGCCCGACGTTTTTCGCTCGGTGGCCCTGATGAGTGCACCCTATCCGGGAGCATCCAGCTTTCGTTTTGATGGGCGCAGCGCGGCCGAGCAAGCAGCCAAGGTGCATCAGGATCTGGCTGCGCTTAATCCGCCGCGCCTGCATTACCAGCGTTACCTGTGTCTGCCGGAGGCGAACCAGCAGATGCTGGATTGCGCGCAAGGCTTGCCTGATTTTCTGCGTGCCTACTTCCACATGAAAAGCGCCGATTGGCCGGGCAATAAGCCTGCGCCTTTGGCATCCGCCAGCGCCGCTGATTTGGCTACTATGCCCGAGTATTACGTGATGGCGATGGATAAAACGATGCCGCAAACCGTGGCGCAGGCGATGCCAACGGCCGAACAGGTGAGTGCTTGTGCCTGGTTACCAGATAAGGATCTGGCGGTGTATGCGCTTAGCTTTGCTGCAACCGGGTTTCAGGGTGGGTTGCAGTGGTATAGGGCGTTTGGCTCAGCGGCATCACAGGCCGAGCTGCTGCTGTTTGCCGGCCTGACCATTAGCGTGCCCGCGTGCTTTATTGCCGGTGCGAGCGATTGGGGCATCTATCAAAGCCCTGGCGCATTTGAGGCCATGCAGAGCCTCGCCTGCAGTGACCTGCGCAGCTGCAATCTAATCCCTGATGCGGGGCACTGGGTACAGCAGGAGCAGCCCGAGGTCGTAGTGGATAAGCTCTTGGCTTTTTTAGCGGGGATGCGCTGATAATAGGTGTTCATAGCGCGTGTTACTTGCTAGGTGTCACGCATCTACCACCAAGTCGCCTCTGGGAGACTGTATTGGTTGTTAAACCGGGTTTTAGCCCGCCCAAGTGAGAGCGAGTAGACAATCGCGAGGGAAAGAAAAAGCGGTTGCTGGTGTTTTCAGGTATACCGCCTGAGGGGCAAAGCAGGATGGCTTTGCGATATGTTGGCAGGAGGCTAAATGAACAGGTTTTACCGAGCGGCGCTCATCGCCGCGTTATTGTTTGCTGGCGGCTGTGTTACCAGCAAGCTCTATGAAAGCCGCGACTACACCGAAACGCTGGATGCCGTTATGTTGTCGGCGGATCAGCAATGGATGGTGGTGCTGACTCCCAAACATCATTATGTGTTTCCCTTGCCGGCGGTTTTACGCGAGACCTTTAGTGCCGGGTTTCGTACCAAGGTGAGCGCGAGCTTTGACCAGTTCAGCGTCAGCTCCGCGCAACGTGTTTCAGGGCATTATCGTCTGCAGATTAGCGACGCAAACGCTGCTGAGCGCGAGGCCGCGTTGGCTGCTGGTTATCGGGCGGACGATCAAACCCTGGTGTTTGATGGTCAGATTACCGGCACACGCTATGCCGCTAATGGCGTACGAGCGGATGAGTCGTTGCGCCAGCAGGCGCTGAATCGGGATTACCGAATCAAGGTCAGTGAAAGCCTCGGCCCTCACGTGGTGGCACTGCGCACGCTGGTCACACCGCTAGCGGTTATGGCGGACGGGATGCTGGTGATTTTTTCTGTTCCGCTGGTGCTGGTGATCGGTACCGATATCGCTATTAACGGAGCAGAAGGTTTGCACAGTCGGTAGGCTGTTGCTGTGACCAAGGGTGTGCCTTTGGTGCTAACCTTCGAGCAATACAGGTCGGCTGTTCACTAGCGTGTAGGCTTCTCCCCGGTGGTAACTCAGAAGTTGGGCTGGTACTCAAAGCCGCTTGCCGCTTCGCTATCACTGAACGGCACTATGCGTTCTTTGTGCAGCATCAGGTTGTTAACCTGCGCGGCCAGAAAAAACTGAATGCTGTTGTTGAAACGCTCAACTTCGCTGTTGAAGACGTTGATCGCCGCACCGACATTGGCTTGTTGTTCACTGATTTCCCGCATAAATCCCGTCACTACGTTAGACGATCTCAGCTCGGGATAAGCCTCCACGGCGAGCTTGACGCGGTCAACAACCTGTTGCGACATCGTTTCGACCGGCTTTAATGTGCCGCCGTTGGGCGACTCCGGAAGCGCTGCTATCGACTCGCGCAACTGGGTCAGTTCGGTCATCAGGTGATGCTCATGCTCTTTAAAGGCGTCTGCCTGTTCCGTCAGCGCCTCCAGTGTTTTTGTCTTCTGCCGTTCGTACGCCAACACGTCTGCCCAGGCGCGCTGAGCCGCGTTAGCTGTAGCGATGATGCGGTTGTAGACGCCGATGGTGGTGATGCCAAGGATTATCAGCAGAATTAGGATAAATAATGTGGTTGTCATAGGGCCTCGTTATGCCGGTTTGTCTGATGGTAGGGAGAAGTTATCGTCGTGCTGGCACGCTAACCTGTGGTTCAGTTTCAGATAGTGCTCAAGCAGCGGTATGCGGTAATTATCTATCCCGCCCTGCATTTCCTCCAGCATCGCTTCGGGGTTGTGCAGTGTGGTGTAGGTGGTGAAATGGAGCATGTCTTTGTTGTCAAAACTCATGCACAAGCGTTCGTCGGCGAACTGCATATTTAGCCGTTCAAGCGAGGCGGTTTTTTCCAGCAAGGTTAGTGTGGTGATGGGCTTTAACAATCGCGCGCAGGCGATCTTGGTGCTGCCGAATATGTTGAAACGTTTATTGAAGGCTGAGGAGCTGCTGGTGTAGCGCTCAGGCACTTGTTTCTTTGGCTCGCGCTCGATGCCACTATCATCGCCGAACAGGGTAATCACGATGACCTTGGGCTGAGCGCGATGATCTCCCCTGATGAGCACGTTACCCACCGGCGGAAATTCGTTGATTAGCGCAAAGCGCTCATACTCTTGTTTGCTCGTGTTCTCGCCGTCGCTCGTACACTTTACATAGCGAAATCGGTAGTAGGTGAATGACAGTTTATGTGTGTCCCCTTGATAACTACCCACAACCTTGTTTGACAGTACGCGACCGGTGTCGCCCCGGCGAAACTCAGCGAAGTGTTTGGCCAGCCCTGCTAGGTCATCTTTGACGGGGGCGGTTTTTATGCCGTGCAAGAGATAGGCATATCGTCTATGTAAATCTGACGACAACGCGTCGAACGCTCTTCGGTGCGAGCGAAGCCGGAACACAACCGACGCCGCACTAACGGTAACGCACACTAATATGGCGTCTTGCAGAACAAAGTACGGGCTAGGCAGCTTTTGGCCCACCCACCCGTGGGCATCGGCCATATTGACTGCAATCAGGATTATCCAGACGATGCTCGCCAAGCCGACGCTCAAAAATACCGTCAAGTAGCGGAAGGTGATCGGTGATTCTAGCTCACGGAATAGTTCGACGATCGAGCGAATGTCTTCAAGGCTTAACGCTGTACCCAGGCGATATTCTGCTTTTCTTATCAGTTTGAACAGCCGGGTGTTGGGCTGTATGCGAGCTTTAAACTCGTGTAGCCAAACGGCGAACCGCGTTGTGATATTCATCCCTGCGACTTCCGAACGCCATGCATTATAAGCGAGGTGCTCGCTCCTGAGCGCGGAGTTCAACACTCGGGAATCTGCAAGTCAAACCGGGGATAGGGCGTTGTGATCAGGTTCTCTATAACGGCTTGCAGGCGCAGTTGTGCAGCAACCTTCAGTCCTTTATGTCTGGTACGAGGTTTGTGTTTTTTCGTCTCTCTTGCACCGCTACTACTGGCTGCGTTTAGGCATCGCGCAACAAATCCTGACTGTTGAGGAGATCAAACACGATTTCTGGGTGTGCCTGCAGGCTTCGCCGTATCGCCGCCGGGATCGATTTTCGGGTTTTGCGGCAGAGGCCGCGTTGCGGCTCAAACTGCATACCGATGCCGCGCAGGCTGCGTACCTCTTTCAAGCCCGGGCCAATCATCAGACGGATGCCCAACTGCTCGTGCATGCGCTGCTGCAGGTGCTCCAGCTCGGAGAGTGTGCTGATGCTTTCCAGTCGCGCGAGTAGACGCTTCTCTTCATGCAAGGTTAAACGCAGTATGCGTGCGTCCGCGTCAGGGGAATCAAGCAAGGCATCACGATCGCAGTCGCAGGTACCGGGTGGGCAAGCTTGGCGTAAGGCGGTAGACGTCATGGCGGCCGGGCTGGGTGGATGTTGTGCTTATCCTGCGATGTTTCGCGCTTGGGCGCAATCTGCTTACGGGTATACCAAGAGCCAAGTTTTCAAGCTGAGACGGCGGTCGCTGGTCCTGTAACGGGGCGCGTGTATAATTTTGTCCGCAGAGGATAACCCGCTAAAAAGGACGCTTTATGGCCGTAGTCGGCATTGATCTTGGTACCACCAATAGCCTGGTAAGCGTCTGGCAGGACGGCAACAGCGTGATTATCCCCAACGCGCTTGGCGATCGGCTAACACCTTCGGTGGTCAGCGTGGACGAGCAGGGCATGGTGCTGGTGGGCAAGGCAGCCAAGGATCGCCTGGTTACCCATCCTGAGCTTACGGCGTCCCAGTTCAAGCGCCTGATGGGCTCGGCGGAAAAACTTAACCTCGGCAAACGCAGTTATTCTGCGGAAGAGCTGTCTGCGCTGGTACTCAAGCAGCTCAAGGCCGACGCCGAGAGTTATCTGGGCGAGCCGGTGGATGAGGCCATCATCAGCGTGCCGGCGTACTTCAATAACAACCAGCGCACCGCCACCTTGAATGCGGCGCGCCTGGCGGATCTCAAGGTTGAACGCCTGATCAACGAGCCCACGGCGGCGTCATTGGCCTACGGCATCCAAGAGACAGAAGAAGAGCGCCGTTTTATCGTGGTCGATCTCGGCGGGGGGACTCTCGACGTCTCGATTCTGGAAAAGTTTGAAGACCTGCTGGAAGTACACGCCACCAGTGGTGACAGCTTTCTGGGCGGCGAAGATTTTACCTTTGCCATGGTCGGCGCCGTCTGTGAGAAGTTGGGGCGTGAGCGTCAGTCGCTGACCCGCGAGGAGCGCGCCCATCTGTATCGCCTGTGTGATGAAGCGAAAAAGGCCTTGGCAGAGCAGCATGAGGTGCAGCTGAGCGCGAGTATCGGCGGCGCCGTACAGGAAATCTGCTTTACCCGTGATGATTTCGGTAACTGTTGTGATGCTTTGCTGCAGCGCATTCGTGATCCGATTGAGCGTGCGGTGCGTGATTCCGGCATGGGCCGCGACGACTTTGATGAGGTGATTCTGGTAGGCGGCGCCTCGCGCATGCCGCTGGTGCGCAACTTTGTTGGCCGTTTGTTTGGTCGCATCCCCTCGACCACCATTGATCCTGATCTGGTGGTCGCCATGGGTGCGGCTATTCAGGCGGCGTTGAAACAGCGTAACCAGAGCCTGCGCGATACGGTGCTTACCGATGTCTGTCCGTTTTCGCTGGGGATTGAAACCGCCAGAGACTTGAATAAAGGCCACCAGGCTGGCTTTTATCACGTGATCATTCCGCGCAATACCGTGGTACCGGTAAGCCGGGTAGATCGCTTTTATACCGTCAGCGACAATCAGGATATGGTCAAATTGATGGTTTATCAGGGCGAACAGCGGCTGGTGCGTCACAATATCGAGATTGGTGAGTTGCAGGTCTCGGTACCGCGCAACAAGGCCAGTGCGGAAGCCGTGGATGTGCGCTTTACCTACGACATCAACGGGGTATTGGAAGTACAGGCTGAGGTAGTCAGTAATGGCGCGCGCTCACACCTGGTTATTCAGAACACCACGACCGAGCTGGATGAGGCCGAACTGGCACTGCTGCTCAAGGAAATGGAGAGGCTGAAGTTTCATCCGCGCGAGCACAGCGCCAATATTGCCTTGCTGGGCGAGGCCGAGCGTATGTGGGCCGAAGCGCTGGGCGAGGAGCGCGACTACATCGAGGAGTTGATTCAACTTTTTGAAGCCGCGATGGACTCGCAGGATGTGCAGCGCTGTGACGCCGTGCGCGACGAGCTTGAAGTGCGTCTTGGTGAAATCAAGGATCAGCGGGGGCATTGGTGAGCTATTGGCAGACGCTGGGCGTTGAGCTCGGCAGCGACCAGAGAACCATCAAACGCGCCTACTCTCGGTTGCTTAAAGAGGTTCATCCGGAAGACCACCCCGAAGACTTCATGGCGTTGCGCGAAGCTTATGAGCAGGCGCTGGCGAGTGCGCCTAAAACAGCGCCGCGCCGCATGGCTGATGCCGATGTGTCAGCGCCGGAGCCAAATTGGCAGCGCCAGCCTGTTCCTCCGCCCGAGTCTGTTTCTCCGCCGGACCAGCCCGCTGCCCCTGAGCCGGTTATGTCGCCAGAGGCCTTGGCAAAAAAAGCAGCTGAGCAGCAAGCCGCACGCCAGGCGTTGGCAGACGAGCGTGAGCGTATCCAGGAGTTGCACCGGCAGCGCGAGCAGGCTGTGCGGGAAGAGGGCGCACGTGCGCAGCAGCGCTTGGACCAGTTGGGCAACGACTTTACTCAACTGGTTAACGACCCGCAGCGCCGCGCAGATGCGGCAGCGTGGGATGCACTGCTGCTGGCGCCTGATCTGAATAATCTTGAGGTGCGGCTGGTCGTGGGGCGTGAGTTATTGAGCGCGTTGCTGGACAACCTTGGCGACCAGGAGCGCGCCGCAGTCCCTGCCGCAATACTGGTGCGTCTTGATGAGCGCTTCCAATGGAGCACCGATCAGAGCCTGAACTGGGGCGTGGAAAGAGAGCTTCTTGAGCGCCTGAGCTTGCTGTTGGTAGCCGCCGAGGAAAGCCTGAATGCGCCGCCACAGCAAATTTGCTGGGCCTGGCTGGGAAAAACCCTGTTTAACCTGAAAGGGCGTATTACCCGTGGCGAGTTCCTGTTGGCTCTCGCTGCCATGATCGGCATCACGGCAAGTATTCTGCGTTTGACTGACGCGCTGTTACCCAGCGTGATGCATGGCAAGGTATTGATCGTGGCGGTGCTGGTGCTGATTTATGGCTTTATCTGCTCTTATGTGAAGCGCCTGGGGGACTCTGGTATCAATATCATGGTTGCCTTTGTGGTGGGCATTGCCGTGCCCATGACCTTTCTGGTGTTTGCCATGCTTGGTCAGCAGCGCCCGCTGGACGCACGTAATCCGCAAAGTAAATTTGTCGATCTATACGAGGTGGCCCTGGCGGATTTGTTTCGCGGTGGCTATCACGCCAGCTTAGCAACTCAGGCACGTAACTTTATCCGTTGCATACATCCTAATCTGGCATATGTGGTGATCTGTTGTTGGGGGCTGATGCTTTATTCGATGTTCGCCTGAACCGAGCTCTGGCATCCATGCCGGTGCGTCTTTTCAGGCTTCGTTTGCTGCACGGCGGTTGTTGGGGAAGCGGGCGACGAAGCAAGTGCCGGCTTCTGCCGTGGACTGGACATCAAGCGTGCCCTCGTGACCGGCGACAATCTGAGCGGCGATGTACAAGCCCAATCCCAGGCCTTCACCGCTGCTCTGCGCCTCAGACCGGGTAAAAGGGTGAAACAATAGGGATATCAGCTCTGGCGGAATCTGTTTTCCCTGGTTGGTAACGCAGAGCACGACCTCGTTGTTATCCATGACCGCAGACACCCCAATGGGCGAATCCTGCGCGCCATGGGTGACCGCATTAACCAGTAAGTTGGATAGTAGCTGGCCCATTCTGCCGGTATCACAGAAGACCTCTTCTGGTATCTGTATATGGCGGTTTATAGCGGTATTTGGGTTAGATAACGCGATTTCATCGACAACGTCGTTGATCGCTGAGGTTAGCTGGTTGGTCACCATTCGCTTGACCGGAATGCCGCTGCCGAGGCGCGCTTTGGAGAAATCCAGCACGTCTTCAATCAGCGTGCTCATGCGTTTTGAGCTTTGTTTGATCGATGTTGCCAGGCCGCGATCACGTTCGACTGTCAGTTTGCTTTCCAGTAACTCGGCACTCATTCCTATAGCCGTTAGCGGTGAACGCAGATCGTGACCCAAAACGGCAATAAACTGCTCGCGTAAGCGACCGGTTTCCGTCTCCTTGATCAGCGCCGCCTCTATTTTCTCTTGGGCTTCCTGCATATCCAGCTGAACCGCAATCAACTGAGCAAAGAGCTCAAGTTTGGTCACTACCGTGCTTTCGTCAAAGTGCGCAGGCACGCGATCGATTGCGCAGATCGTCCCGAAGAACTCGCCGTTGGCCCTGATAATGGGAATCGAGATGTAGCTTTCCAGCTCGAACAGTTTTCGGGTGTGATGATCGACATAAACAGGATCTTCGCTGGCGTGCTGGAATACGACCGGCTGGTGATGGACCCGTATCTCGTCGCAGATGGTGTCGCCAACGACCAGCTCGCCGCCCGTTTGCAGACCGAAATCGATCGAGTCGTCGACAGCGCAGGCAACCCATTTGGCCTCGGTTACTCTGGCAACCGCGGCGAAACGCATGCCGGTGATTTGCTTGATCATTTTCAGGATCAAGGGGACGGCATCGATTTTCGCGATTTTGGTAATGTCGTAGTGAACAGCAGGCAAGTCGGTCATCAGCAAAGGCCAAAAAAATGAGCGGACCATTTTAGGCGCTACTGCCTGCTTTTCCCATCAAAAGTAGCTATCGGCCCAATTACTCAGACCGCGTTTTACCTTGCCCGCAGGGCATCATTGCTTTGGCCTAAACGATAGGCGTCTACTTATGGCCCGTCATGAGCAAGCGCCTGCTACGCTGCGCCATTGCCCCGTCATGGTGAGTACATGACTTTGCGCTGAAAAGCCGGATAATGGCGGCCAATTCGTCTTGCTCGCAACTCTGGTAATCGCACATGGAAATCAAGGTCAACTTTCTCGACAACCTTCGGCTCGAAGCCAAATTTGATGACTTCACGGTGGTTGCTGACCAGCCTATCCGTTACAAGGGTGACGGCTCGGCGCCTGGTCCGTTTGACTATTTTCTGGCCTCATCGGCGCTGTGTGCGGCTTATTTTGTGAAGCTGTACTGCGATACACGCAATATTCCTACCGACAACATTCGGCTGTCGCAGAACAACATTGTTGACCCGGAAAACCGCTACAAGCAGACGTTCAAGATTCAGGTCGAGTTACCGGCCGATATTTCAGACAAAGACCGCCAGGGTATTTTGCGCTCTATCGACCGTTGCACGGTCAAAAAGGCCGTACAGACCGGTCCGGATTTTGTTATTGAAGAGGTGGAGAGTCTGGACGCCGACGCCCAAGCCTTGCTGATGCTGCCAGCTGCGTCGGCCGAGGGCACCTGCATTCTGGGTAAGGATCTGCCGCTGGAGCAGACCATTGCCAATATGTCGGGCATTCTTGCGGACCTGGGCATGAAGATTGAGATCGCCTCCTGGCGCAATATTGTTCCCAACGTGTGGTCGCTACACATTCGTGATGCGCAGTCACCTATGTGCTTCACCAACGGCAAGGGCGCAACCAAAGAGGGCGCGCTGGCTTCAGCACTGGGCGAATTCATCGAGCGGCTGAACTGCAACTTCTTCTACAACGATCAGTTCTGGGGCGAAGACATCGCCAACGCGCCCTTTGTGCATTATCCCAACGAGCGCTGGTTCAAGCCGGGCCGCAAAGACGCGCTGCCTGCTGAGATTCTTGATGAGTACTGCCTGGCTATCTACAACCCTGAGGGTGAGTTGCGTGGCTCGCACCTGTATGACACCAACTCCGGCAACATAGAGCGCGGTATTTGCTCACTGCCCTATGTGCGTCAGTCCGACGGCGAGCAGGTGTACTTCCCCTCCAACCTGATAGAAAACCTGTATCTGAGTAACGGCATGAGTGCCGGTAACACGCTGGCCGAGGCACAGGTGCAGTGCCTGTCCGAGATTTTTGAGCGCGCAGTTAAGCGCGAGATTCTCGAAGGCGAGCTGGCGCTACCCGATGTACCGCAGGAGGTGTTGGCCAAGTATCCCGGTATTGTTGCCGGTATTCAGGGTCTGGAAGAGCAGGGCTTCCCGGTGCTGGTGAAGGACGCCTCGCTGGGTGGCGAGTTTCCGGTGATGTGCGTCACTCTGATGAATCCGCGCACTGGCGGTGTGTTTGCCTCTTTCGGCGCGCATCCAAGCTTTGAGGTGGCGTTGGAGCGCAGCCTGACCGAGTTGCTGCAGGGCCGCAGTTTTGAAGGCTTGAATGACCTGCCCGCGCCCACCTTTGAAAGCCATGCGGTGACTGAGCCGAATAACTTTGTGGAGCACTTTATCGACTCCAGCGGCGTTGTTTCCTGGCGCTTCTTCAGCGCCAAGTCCGATTACGACTTTGTCGAATGGGACTTTTCCGGGGCGGGTGAGAGCTCAAACAGTGATGAGGCGGCAACCCTGTTCGGCATCCTTGAAGACCTCGGCAAAGAAGTCTACATGGCGGTGTATGACGACCTGGGCGCAACCGCTTGCCGCATCCTGGTGCCGGGATACTCGGAGATTTACCCGGTCGACGATCTGATCTGGGATAACACCAACAAGGCGCTGTTTTTCCGCGAAGACATTCTTAACCTGCATAGTCTTGATGAGGATGAACTGCAAGCGCTGGTCGAGCGTCTGGAAGAAAGCGAGCTTGACGATTACACCGATATCACCACCCTGATCGGCATTGAGTTTGATGACAATACGGCCTGGGGGCAGTTGACGATTCTGGAGCTCAAACTGCTGATCTATCTGGCTCTGCAGCAATATGACGAAGCGAAAGAACTGGTTGAGACCTTCCTGCAGTTCAACGACAACACGGTCGAGCGCGGTTTGTTTTATCAGGCAGTTAATGTGGTGCTGGAAGTGGTGCTGGATGATGAGTTGGAGCTGGAAGAGTTTGTGGTCAACTTCCGCCGCATGTTTGGTGAACAGCGGATGGACGCCGCGCTCGGCTCGGTCGATGGCAGCGTCCGCTTTTACGGCCTCACGCCTACCAGCACCAAGCTCGAAGGCCTCGACCGGCATCAGCGTCTGATTGAGAGTTACCAGAAGCTGCATGCTGCGCGTGCCAAGGCAGCAGGTTTGAATAGTTGATCGCAACCCGGATTAACCCTGGTCACATCACTGTGAGGAGGCACTATGCCGAGCAACCAAACGATTGAAAAAGCGCCGGGCCGCCGAGCGTTGGTCATTGGCGCATCGCGCGGCATTGGGTTGGGTTTTGTAAGCGTATTGCTCGCGCGGGGATGGCAGGTTACGGCTACGGTGCGAGATGTTTCGTGCGTGCCGTATGCCTTGAGTGAGGTCGGGCACCACTACGGGGACCGTCTTGCCATCGCCGCACTGGATATGAAACTACCCGAGCAAGTATCTGCGCTTGCCGCCTTGATGCCCGACAAGACCCTGGATCTTCTGGTGATCTCCGCGGGCATTCTTGGCCCAGACCACCAGCGCGTTGAACAGGCAACTGACGCCGAAATCACTGAGTTGTTTGACATCAACGCTATGGCTCCCTTGCGCCTTGCGCGAGCGCTTCTTCCGGCAATCAAGCACGGCGGTGTCATCGGCTTTGTTAGCTCCAGGATGGGCAGCGTGTCGCTCAATGACGGCGAAGGGCTTGAGCTTTACCGCGCTAGTAAAGCAGCGCTCAATAGTCTTTCACGTGGGTTTGCCGTCAAGCAGGCCCTACCCGCCGGTGTTGGTGTGCTTAATCTGCATCCCGGCTGGGTTCAATCAGACATGGGCGGCAGCTATGCACCTGTGACGGTTGAGCAAAGCGCCACCGGGATGGTCGCTGTACTGGAAGGGGCACTGGGATTGAGTGAGCAGCGTTTTGTCGATTTTGAGGGTAATACGCTCAGTTGGTAGAGCTAGGCTGCATGATAGAGCGTGTCATATGGATGCGGTGTATGGGTTGGCGGATAAGCGCGGCGTGCTGCTGTCTAGAGGCTCACGTTGGCGCGTCGTTTGACACTCATGGTGTTTTCCACCAGGCCTACTAAACTCTTTAAACCGCTTATCGAGCACTGCGCCAATGGTGTCCTTCGCTGTTACTGCGGCACGCCAGTCTTCAAACCCCGGCCGCCGTTTATTGTTAGTAATGTTGATCCTGGCTTGCTCGCAAAGCCTGAACGCTGTCGCCTGCGAGAAAACCTTGCGCTGGGATGATGACCCGCCGTTTAGCATGCAAAGTATTGACGGTAGGGTGGTGGGCATTGATGTGGAATTCAGCCTTCTCGTGCTGGCGGAGCTTAATTGTCAGGCCAATCTGCGCAAACTTCCCTGGGCGCGTGCGCTCAGGGAACTCGAGGCTGGCCGACTGGATATTCTTCCGAGTGCCTTTCGTCGGCCGCAGCGTCAGGCCTACGCTTATTTTTCGGGGCCGGTATTTCCTGCGGCACGCAACATTCTGTTTATGCACCAGGAGGCGTTGGCGAGTTGGCCTATTTCTCGACTACTTGAGCTGAAGAACACCTCGTTTCGTCTGGGAGCTCAGATTAATGTTCACTATGGACCCGACTATCATCAGTTAATGAGTGATCCGACTTTTGCTGCTCAGGTTTCGATGGTGACCAATAGGACCAATCTATGGAGTATGTTGTACCGAAGGCGCATCGACGGCGTGATTGCTGACGAGTATACGGGGGCCTATGAGCTGCAACAGCTGGGCCTCAGCGAACAGATAAAGGCCACCGGTATTGTGGTATCCAGCGCTGCGGCAGAAGTCGCTTTTAGTAAGGTCTCAAACGATCCGGTTTTTGTTGAGGCTTATATCAATGTGCTGAGACGGCTGGTTGAAGATGGCAGTTATGCGCGTATCGTACAGCGCTACGTGACGCTCTAAAGCCAAACTTGTGCAATCCTGCCAAGTCCAATTTTCGCATGCTAATCAGTGATGCTGGATTCGCGTTCCCGCTGCTGAGACCGCATCATCAGTCAACAGGTGAATCGCCCCCAGTATTCTAGACACTCGCCAGACTCTGGTAATGACGCTTTTCGTACTCGACCGGTGACAGGTCACCACTCGTGCCGTGCCGGCGCCTTGGGTTATAAAACATCTCAATGTAATTGAACACGTCTTGTCTTGCAGCCTCGCGTGTTGGATAGATTTGTCGCTTGATTCGCTCCCGTTTGAGTAATTGAAAGAAGCTTTCAGCTACCGCGTTGTCATGGCAGTTTCCCCTGCGGCTCATGCTGCCCACCAGGTGATTCGCTTTCAGGAAACTCTGCCAGTCCCCGCTACTAAACTGACTGCCTTGGTCCGAATGAACCATCACACATCCTTGCGGCTTGCGACGCCACACTGCTGCTAACAGCGCGTCTAGCGCCAAGTCAGATGTCATGCGCGGCTTCATCGACCAGCCGACAACCTGACGCGAGAACAGGTCGATAACCACGGACAAATACAACCAGCCTTCGTAGGTGCGGATGTAAGTAATGTCTGTCACCCAGGCAACATTGGGCGCCGCTACATCGAACTGGCGATCCAAGTGATTGGGTGAAACTACCGCAGGCTTCCCACCGTAATGACCAGGGCGGCGGCGATAACCCGTCTGTGAGCGCAATCCCTCGCAGCGCATGAGGCGGGCTACCCTGTGCTTACCGCAAGCCTCACCCGCTTCACGAAGATCCAGATGAATTTTGCGATAGCCATACACGCCGCCGCTTTCCAGCCAAGAGTGTTTTATCTGGCCCAACAGACGCTGATCTTCCCGAGCGCGATCAGACAGCTTGTTGCGACACCATGCATAGTAACCGCTGGGGTGCACAGTCATCATTTTGCACAGGCGGCGCACGGGATATTTGTCCACTTGGCTCTGAATAAACGCGTACCTCAGTCGGACTCTCTGGCGAAGTACGCGGTGGCCTTTTTTAATATATCTCGCTCTTCTGATACGCGCTTGAGCTCGGCCTTCAATCGCCGGTTCTCAGCCTGAAGATCATCATCCTGCTGTCGCTGGGCGGTGGGCTTGGAGTAGCGCTTGATCCACTGATAAAGACTGTGGCCTGACACGCCCAATCGGGCGGCGACCTCGGCAACAGAGTGGCCTCGGTCAGCCACCTGTTTGACGGCTTCAATTTTAAATTCTTCGGTGTAGCGTGAGTTGCTCATTGGACCTCCTGGGTGCCTCGATTATAAGGCCTGGAGGTGTCTACGAAACTAGGGGCGATTCAAGGAATACCAAAGGCCTATGAAAGAAACGTTGCGAACGCATGGTCCTGCTGTACAGGCCGAGCAACTAGTCGATATCTATCAGGCGCGTGCCAATGACCGCTCGCCTTGGATGGCGATCAGCGATCAGGTCATGGGTGGTGAGTCTTCCGGGGGAATACGGCAGGACTGCCGTGTTGGTTCGGCATGCACCTGCCTGACGGGTCGAACCAGCCTGGAGAATAATGGCGGCTTTTTGCAGATGAAGCTCGAGATCGAGCCAGGCGAGCCTCTCGCTGAATATGCAGGCCTGTTCATAGAGTTATGCGGCCCGGCGCACGATTATAACCTCAATGTAAAAACCACTCAGCTGGACAAACCCTGGCAGTCTTTCCGCTGTACCTTGCCGATAGCGCCACAATGGACGCGCTTCGTTGTGCCCTATACAGAGTTGAGCGCGCACCGTACTGACGCTGAGTTCGACCCTGCAACGATGCGCAGCGTAGCGGTGATTGCCATTGGTGAGGCGTTCGACGTAGATGTGTGCGTGCGGCGGTTCGGCTTTTACCGTTGACCATGCGCTTTCGCTAGACTGCTATCACGAAGCGCAATTGTCACTTTTGCAGTGCATGAGGTTGTGAAAGGTAGGCGAGTTCTTATACTGCGCAGCACAGTGCCCGAAGGCGACGCCAGCACCACCAGGCCCGGCGCACTGCTGCTCCCTATTTAACTCAGAGAAGAAGCTATGCAAGCGTTGTTCAAGAAGTATACAGAATCCTCTCTGATAATCCGGATTACCATCGCCTTGATATTGGGGCTGGGCGTTGGCCTGTTTGCGACGCAGTCTGTCGTAGACGGGTTTGCGCCCTTGGGTGAGCTGCTATTACGTTTGCTGCAGTTTCTGATCGCGCCCATTGTTCTGTTTACCCTGATCGTGGGAATTAATCAGGGAGATGTCGGCGGGATGGGACGTCTGGGTAGAAAAACTATCCTGTGGTACCTGCTGACCACCGCCATTGCGATGATCGTCGGTATTGCCGTGGCGTCCGTGCTGGCGCCAGGCACGGGCATGCAGATTGATAGCCAGGCTGTGGTCGAGGTGAAAAGTGAGGCCAGTATCGTTCAGGTCATACTCAGCATTGTGCCTGACAATTTGTTTGCGGCCTTTGTTGATATGAATATGCTCGGCATCATATTTATTGCTGTGACCTTTGGGATTGCACTGCTGAAACTGCGGGATTCCCCGGTTTATGGTGATGCTGCCAAACAGGTGCTGACGGTAGTTGATGGACTCAACGCAGCCACCATGATGATCATGCGCGGCGTGCTGCATTACCTGCCTATTGGCATCTTCGCGATCGTCGCTGGCACCGTTGCAAAGCAGGGCGCCGATACCATTACCTCCCTCGCGGGCATGGTTTTGGTGTTGTATATCGCGCTCTTTGTGCATGCAGGCTTGTATGTGTTGGCCATGCTGGTATCGGGCGTGAAGCTGGGTAATTTTATCCGTCATGCCAGAACCCCCGTGGTTACCGCTTTTGCTACGCAGAGCAGCTCTGGCACCTTGCCTATTACCATGAATGCGGCAAGCCGCATGGGGCTGTCTGACCGGGTCTCGAGCTTCATTCTGCCATTGGGCGCAACCATCAATATGGATGGTGCAGCGATCCGAATCGCCATCTCTGCCGTTTTCGCGGCTAACGTGATTGGTATGCCGTTGGATTTGATGCAGATGATGCAAATTGTGATTGTTGGCACCCTGGCAACCATAGGCACGGCAGGCGTGCCCGGTGCGGGTATTGTGATGATTGCGACTGTCTTTGCCCAAGTGGGCCTGCCGATCGAAACCGTTGCCTTGCTTGCGGCCATAGATGCGCTGGTGGGCATGGGCGCAACGGCTCTGAATGTAACCGGTGATCTGGTGGGCGCGGCTATCATAGGGCGCAGTGAAAAAGATGACGCTAGCGAATAGGCCGCAGTGGCGCTAACGCAATTTGTCGGCCGCTGAAAACCGGTGTTTAGATATGGTTAATTTGTGTGTGCCCGATATATGATGCGCGCCCCCAATGCGCAACCTCATATCTCAGGTCACCATGCCCAGTAACGCCATCTACACCGACCTTTCGGGCTACTACGATCTCATGTGCGCTGATATCGACTACAGCGCGCAAAGCAGTTGCGTTCAGCGGCTGCAGCAACTGCTTGGCAATGGTGGCAAAAGGCATCTTGATCTGGCCTGTGGGACCGGGCCGCACATCCGGCACTTTCTTGATGCCGGATTTCAAAGCAGCGGGCTCGACATCAACCAACCCATGCTGGACCGGGCGCTGACCAGATGCCCTGAAGCGCAGTTTTCGCTGCAGGATATGTGCGGTTTCTCCGCGAGTCAGCCGTTCGATCTGATTACCTGCTTTCTCTACTCCATCCATTACAGCGCCAGTATCGAGCGCTTGAACGCCTGTATCGCCAGCGTGCATTCGGCACTGGTCGATGGCGGGCTCTTCTGCTTTAACGCGGTGGACAGGCAGCATATCGACAACGGCTCTTGGGTCTCGCACAACGTTAAACACGCGGATTCGCTATTCAGCTTTAGCTCGGGTTGGCATTACGCTGGCACTGGTTCGCAGCAGGCGCTAAAACTGCGTATTGAAAAAAATACGGCGGGTGAAAGGCAGGTATGGAACGACTCACACCCCATGGTTGCGGTGCGCTTTGACGAATTACTCGCCCTGCTTGCGCCGTATTTTGATGTGCAGGTATTGGAGCATGATTACGACAGAATCCTGCCCTGGGATCGGGTATCCGGCAATGCGCTTTTTGCTTGTGTGAAGCTTTGCTAACTGCGGTTTTTTCTCGGCTATGGTGGATGCCCGCTCTGCGTTATAGGCTTAATGACCAATAAATCAAGCGGGTGGTTAGACTATCCGCCGCAGCATGGTTTTGCCGGCCAACTCGTGTTTTACCACGGCCGCCAAATGCAAAATAATGCCGATACCCAGCAGGACTGTAGCCAGGGTATGCAACTTTTTCAGCAAGGCTAGTGCAAAGTCGTTGTGCACCATCTGAGGTATGGCAATCAGGTGAAATAGCTCAATGTCTTTCGTCATCATCAACACGCCGCTCAGCAGCACCAGGGTTACCAGGATGTACATAACGCAATGCGCTACTTTGGCAATGCCTGCCTCTTTGGTGCTGAGCTGGTTGTTATAAGAAGGCGAGGGCGTGCGCAGACGGTAGATTACTCGACACAGAAAAACCGGAATAAAAAGCGTCGTCAGCGACACATTAAAGTCGGCAATGACATGTTTGAGGGCGCTGTCATTGGCTAGTAGCAGAGTAGAAAATCCGGTCAGAGTGGCCCACAAAATCACCGCCGCAGAAATCCAGTGAAGCAGCCGGGCGGTTGCGTCGTACTTGGGTGTGTGCGTTTCCATCCAGACCGACTTCCCGAAAAAATGATGCCTTTGCATTATTGAAATGCGTTAAGCGCCTTTCAGTAATGCAATTGATAGTATTTATCATTGTATTCACTGCTCAGGCATAAATCGATGCGCTTGCAAGCGATAACCCGCTCTGGTCAGCAATAGCCCAATGGCAAGGTCACGGCTCTGAATGGTCATTGCAGCCAGATGATTGGCCTGTTGCTGGTTGGTAAAAGCGCGAATCAATTGGCTGCCTTTATGGGCCGCTTCGGGTGGGATGATCAACTCAGGTACAAGCATCAGTTTTGATGGCTCCTGCGTCGCCAGGTGCCGTTGGGACTTCACCAAGAATTGGCCCTAGGAATGTGTCCTGGATTCAACTACTTCTTCCGCCATTCAGCCATTTTTGCGCAATGGTCGAGGTTTACGAGTCTCGGATTCGATACAGCACGGGTGATGGCTTTTAAAGTGATGGCGCTTGCCGGTAGTATCTGCGCGCGCCGCTGAAGGGCGTCTTTTAACTACTTCAATCCTCACCGCAAAGGACATGTATCGTGAAACTCACTGGTATTTTTCTCACTCTCTCTCTCAGCGCTTTGGTCACTGGCTGCAGCAACCTCGACGGCAATGCTCTGCAAGCAGGCATGACTGGATTGAAAGCAGCGACGCTCAGCGACGCAGAAGTGATCGCGATGAGCAACGATGCATGCCAAGAGATGGATGCTCGCGCCGAGATCGCCCCCAGCAATAGTGAATACACGCGCCGGTTGAATTCCATCGCCAGCTCACTGGGTAATGAGATCGCCGGTACGCCGGTCAATTACAAGGTGTATATGGCCGATGACGTCAATGCATGGGCAATGGCAAATGGTTGCATCCGCGTTTACTCGGGTCTCATGGACTTGATGGATAACGAAGAGGTAACCGGTGTGCTGGGCCACGAAATGGGTCACGTCGCGTTGGGACATACCAAGCGCGCCATGCAGGTCGCCGCCGCAACGTCTGTGGGCCGCAATGCCGCCGCGCTTTCCAGCAACGCAGCCGTATCCGCTGCGGCCCAGTCTAAGCTAGGCGCAATGACTGAAGCGCTGATTGGTGCACAGTTCTCACAGTCGCAGGAAAGCGCTGCAGACGAATTCTCGCTGAATTTGCTGGTAGACCGTGGCCTGGACACAGACGGCCTGGTGAGTGCGTTTGATAAGCTTGCAGCCATGAATAGCGGTAGCAGCAGCATGTTTGATAGCCACCCCGCTTCTGAAGATCGTGCCGCCCATCTGCGGGCAATGATTGCCGAGAAAAAGAAGTAAGTGAGTTGAGTTCCCACTAACACTCACTTGAATTAAAAAAAGGCCAGTGCGATTAGCACTGGCCTTTTTTTGGTTTCCCCTCAATCACTCACACATCAGGCTTCTGTCTACTCGGCTCGAAACCGTTACTGCGTGATGCTGCGCTACTAGCTGGAACGACTCACGCCGCGACTACCGACACCGGAATGCCATTGAGCACAGCATTGCCGGATAGCACATCGACGACCTGATCATCGGTAATGTCGTTAACGTTGATGCCGGGCTTGCTCTGGGCAACGCGCAGACTCACACCCTCACGATCATGGCCCCAGCCGTGTGGCAGGCACACCACGCCGGGCATGATGTCTTCACTCACCTGCACGCTGACCAGCAGTTCTCCGGTGCGTGACATGATGCGCGCCTGTTTACCGCTTGCCAGCCCCAGACGCTCGGCATCGCTGGGGTGGACGAGCAGGGCGCAGCGGTCCTTGCCTTTGACCAGTCGCTCGCTGTTGTGCATCCAGGAGTTGTTGGTACGCAGATCGCGACGGCCAATCAGCATCAGCTCGCCTTGCTCGGCGCCACGCAGCTCAGCCATGGCGCGGCTCAGATCGGCGACCAGTTCCGGCGGCGTGAGATGCAGATTTTTATCGGCGGTAAACAGGTAGCCGGGGAAGGATTCGCGCATAGGCCCTAGGTCCAGACCGTGCGGGTAGCGTTTGAGTACGTCCAGGCTTAGCGGCTCGTCATACTTCACTGGCTCGCCGCTGTTGTACTCATGGAAGCCTTCGGCATAGGGGCCGGTTTTCAAGCCATGATCAAGAATCTGTTCAGGCGAGGGCATTTTGCGCGCAGGCTCGGCATCCGGGTTTTTCAGTGCCATGATGCGCGCGGTCAGCCCCTGCACGATATCCCAGTCGCAGCGCGTGCCTTCCGGTGCTGCAAATACCGGGTCGCTGAAGCGCGCCAGGTTACGCACCGCCAGCATGTTGAACACGATGTCATATTGCTCGTGCTCCAGCGGCCCAGTGGGTGGCAGAATGATGTCGGCGTGGCGTGAGGTTTCGTTCAGGTAGAAGTCGATGGAGACCATGAACTCCAGTTGGTCCAGCGCCTCGTCCATCTGCCGCCCGTTGGGCGTCGACAGCACCGGGTTGCCGGCCACACAGACAAAACCGCGCACCTGGCCCTCACCGGGCGTGAGCATTTCTTCGGCGATGGTCACCGCAGGGAAGTAACTATCAAACTCCGGCAGCCCACGCGCTCGGCTTTGGTAAGTATTGAAGCTGCCCATGGGCCGGCTCTGTGCCTTATTAAAGGCCGGGGTAGTAAACATCATGCCGCCGGGGCGGTCGAGATTGCCGGTCAGGATATTGAGTACCAGCATCAGCCAATGGTTGAGTGCGCCGTAGCTTTGCGTGGAAACGCCCATGCGGCCGTAACACACAGCGCATTCGGCGGCGGCAAAGTCTTCGGCAATGCGCTTGATGTCTGCTACCGCAATACCGCAGCGTGCGCTGACTTGCTCCAGTGATACGCCGTCGAACAGCGGCTCGAGCGCCGTCCAGTCGTCGGCTAGGTCACGCAGGCGGCCTGGCTTGGTCAGCCCCTGGTCGAGCACGTGACGAATCAGGCCGAGCAAAAAGAAGGCGTCGGTACCGGGGCGGATAAACAGGTGCTGGTCGACATAGCGCGCCGATTCTGTGCGGCGTGGATCAATCAGTACCACCTTGCCGCCGCGCTCACGAATACGCTCCAGTCGCTTGAGAATGTCGCCAGCGGTCATCAGGCTGCCGTTAGACGCCGCCGGGTTGGCGCCCAGCATCAGCATGTATTGCGTGCGGTCGATGTCCGGAATGGTAAATAGCTGGCTATGGCCAAACATCAGGTAAGAGACCAACTGGTGGGGCATCTGGTCGAGGGAGGCGGCGGACGAGATATTGCGTGTGCCAATCGCCTTGCGCAGCGTGCCTGAGGCCATCATCAACCCCAGGTTATGCGATGAGGGATTGCCCCAGTAACCGGCAATCGAATCGTCACCGTGGCGGCGCTGGATATCCACCAGCTTGGCTGCGACCTTGTCGAGCGCGCTGTCCCAGTCAATCGGCAGCCATTCGCCGTTGACCTTTTCCAGCGGCGTACGCAAGCGATCCGGATCGTTGTGCAGATCTTGCAGGGCGTAGCCTTTGGGGCAGATATGGCCTTCGCTGTGCGGGTCGTCCTTGTCGCCCTTGATCGACAGAATCTGCTCGCCCTGGGTTTCGATCACCACACCGCACATGGCTTCACATAGGGTGCAGGCGCGGTGGTGAGTTTTCACCGGTAGGCGAGTTTGTTCTTCTTCGTGGGCGCGGGCATCGCGGATAACGCTGAGCATATCGGCAATCTTGACGACCTTGCTTCTCACCCGGCCTTCAATACGGCCACGGGTTTGCTCATGTTGATCAAGCAACTGCCAGTCCGCCATGCTGACGCTCTGTACGTCGCGTGCAGACAACAGTTCGCTGATATCGCCGCCGCGCTCGGGCAGGCTATTGCCCAGGTCGGCGAGCAAGCGCTGCACACTCTCAGTGGCGCACTGGCGGTTGCTGCCAATCACGCCACTGGCACCGCGCTTGATCCAGCCAGCCACGTAATCGCGGCTGTCGGCATGGCCCTGAATGCGGCCTTGCTCATGCTGCATCACGCCACGGCCCAAATCGAAGGGCAGCTCGTCAATGGCCGAGCCCTGGTAGCCGATCGCATGGACCACCAGGCTGGCAGTCAGACGTGAGCTTTGATCCGCAGGGCGTGCCACCAGCGCACCTTGCTCATCGCGTACCAGTTCGTTGCGCTGCACCTCTACCTCGGTGACCTGTCCGCCGGCGGCGGTGAAGGCGGCGGGGCTGGTATAAAACATAAAGCGAATGCGCTTGCCTGCGCTCAAGGGGCGCGCAGCAATCTCGCGCAGCAGGCTGAGGTTCTGGCGCGCCTCGGCAAATTCGGGCTGCTCTAGCTGGCGCGCGGTTGCGTCGTCCAGTTCAAGATCAGCGGCATCTACCCGCAGTTGCAGGCCGGGGATGGCCATCAGCTGTTCCAGCTCTTTTGGCGTAAAGGCGGCTTGCGCGGGACCACGGCGGGCCAGCAGGCAGACTTCGTCCACGCCGCTATTGGCCAGTGCCTGCAGGGCGTGGTCGGCGATATCGGTCTTGCTCAATTGCGCATGGGGCAGTACTAACAGACGGGCGATATCGAGCGCGACGTTGCCGATACCGATGATCACGGCGGTTGTGCCCGACAGGTCGGGCGCCAAATCGGCTTCATCCGGGTGCCCGTTGTACCAGCCGACAAAATTAGATGAACCAAAGATGTTGCCGCTGTCGGCGCCGGGCAGGTTAAGCGGGCGGCTCTGTGAACCGCCGGTGGCGTAGATCACGCCGTGGTAATGCTGGCGCAACTCGGCGCTGCTCAGGTCGCGACCGATCTGCACGTTGCCAAAAAAGCGGAAGCGCTCACTCTCGGCGATGCGCTCAAAGCTACTAGTGACAGACTTGATACGCGGGTGATCCGGCGCCACGCCATAACGCACCAGGCCGAATGGCGTGGGCAAACGCTCAAACATGTCCACCTGGGCGCCAGGCAACTGCTTCATCAGTGCTTCGGCGGCATAAAAGCCGCTAGGGCCTGAGCCGATAATCGCAAAGCGGCTCGACACATTGGCGAGCGGGCTGGCCGATTGTTGGCCGGTTTGCAGGCTCTGGCGGATCACCGGGTGGGTTTTCGCGCCCTCGGCATTGAGGGTGATAAAATTCTGTTGGTCGTCGGGGACCATGCTGCGCGGAAAGATCGCGCCCTCAGGGCAGGCGGAGACGCAGGCGTTGCAGTCAATACAAACGTCCGGATCAATAAACAGCATTTCCGGCGCCTCACGGAAAGCCTCTACTGGGCACACATCGACGCAACTAGTGTGTTTGTTGCCAATACAGCTTTGGGTGACTACGTAAGCCATTATCTACTCCGCACATAGATTGCAAAGCCCTTATGGTATGTCTGGGCTTGTGTGTGCGTATTGGCAGTAATTGCCTGATTGACATTTTGTGCCAGCGTCCCGATAGTGCCTTTATGAGCAAGCCAGACTACCTTCCCTCAGGATTCATCCATACGCTGCAGGACTATGTCGCCGAGCGCGCGCTGCCGGCTGCCGCGCTCCAGGAGGAGATGAGTCAGTGCCTGGAATCGCCCAGCGTTCCTGCGCAAAAATTCTGTGAGTTATTGGCCGCCGTCTGGGAGCAAGAACCAGTCAGCGCGCTGGGCGTCAGGTTGGGCCTGGCGGCAAAACCCGGCTACTTTGGCGTAGTCGGCTATATGGTGTCTTACTGTGGCACTCTGGGGCAGGCGCTGGCGCGCTATCACCGCTACCAGCGTTTGCTGCAGCATGGTCTGGTATCACGTGCCGAGTTGAAGGAGGGTGCCTTGCGCATGCGCTGGACCCAGTCCGTAGCCAACACCCCGTTGGCCAGTGAGTTCAGTCTCGCGGTCTTTGTCAGTTTGTGCCAAGCGCTGATTGGCCGAGCAATAACACCGCTTCGCGCCGGTTTACCATTCCCGAAACCGCAGGATGTGGGCATGTATCAGGCGTTGCTCGGCTGCCCGGTCGATTTTGACTGCAGCGCCATCGAGCTAACCATTCCCGCGCACCTGCTGGCGCTACCGATTTCCGGCAAAGACCCTTATCTGTTGCGCCTGCTCGAACAGCAAGCGCAGGCGTTACTCAACCAGCTACCGCAGATGGACGATGCCGAAGCAGGTGCGTCTTTTCATCGGGTGCAGGAACAGATCCTGGAGTCGATGAAAAATGGCGACGTCAGCGCCGTAGCCGTCGCCGCCGCCCTGGGTTGCTCCGTACGCACCTTTTATCGACAGCTGCGCAGCGCGGGCTACAGCTATCGCGGCTTGCTGGCGCACACGCGGCACACCCTCGCCAGACAATACCTGGCCGACCCGGCACTGGCGCAAACCGATGTCGCACTCTTGCTCGGCTACTCTGAACAAAGCTCCTTTATCCGTGCCTTTCGCAGCTGGACCGGGATGACGCCGGGGGAGTATCGGAGTCATTTGGAGCGGAAGGCGGGGAGTGCCGTCAGATAGTCGGGCAGGCCAGTTGTTCGTTGATCGTTCCCACGCTCCGCGTGGGAATGCAGCCTGAGACGCTCCGCGTCCACTCAGTCCCAGCGATCAATCTCGATCAGCCCCTCTAGCCCCGCATAGTTCCGCGCGCTGGAGTAGCGCCAATGCTCAGGCGCATCCACATAGCCGCGTTTCACCGGATTGAGATGGATGTACTCCAGCTTCTGCCGCATCACGTCCGCGCTGCACACCAGTTCAGCATGACTGCCTTCCTGCCAGACCTGATAATCACGATCCTGCTTGTGCGCTCGTTTGGCAAAGCTTAGGCGCTGGAGGGTGGAATTGGCACCATGCTGCTCCAAGTGATTGAGCATCTGGCGCGCCGTATAGGACTTGAAGCCGCTGACGCATTTGGCCAGATCGGGTGCCTGGGCCACGTAGTGCAGATGGTTTTCTAGCACCACGTAACCGCACAGCTTAAGGTTCTGGTTAGCCTGCTGGTAACGCCAGCAGTCGAGCAGGATCTCGACCAGGGCAGGGCGGGTGAACAGCGGTAGCCACTCAACCACTGTGCAGGTTAGGAAGTGAGGCTTGTCCGGTTCAGTGATTACGTAACGGCTGCGGCCCATGGGATTCTTCCGTGAATCGGTTGGCTGGCGTGCGCGGCTGGTTTTAACACTGATGGAGCCGCGCTTTGCATTGGAGTCTAGCGCGAGATAGTCGTCGTAGCCACGCGGCTGAATGAGCTCGGTGGCTTGACTGGACGCAGAGCGTCCAAGACTGCGTTCCCACGCGGAGCGTGGGAACGATCAGAAACTCTGAGTGGAGGCCTTCATAAATTGCCGATGGTTCCCACGCTCTGCGTGGGAACCCGTCTGGTGACGCTCTGCTTCGCCAAGGCCTGAGTTCGCATGGTGCCTTGGGACTACGCAGAGCGTCCGAGGCGTCATTTTCACACTGGAGCGTGAGAACGATCATCAAGCGCAAACCTCAGCTTATTTTGCTGCTTTACCTATCGAAGCCTTCGGGATAACGTCGGGAGACGCAGCACTCAGGAATATGAAGCGCGCATGGGCTTCAATCAAACAGGGACGCCATGAATAACAATCCTCGATCCAACGCAGTTCAGGACTTCTCCAACGGCACCGATGTACCCGTCGCGGTGCTGGTTGATTGCGACAACGTGCCACCGGACATCCTTCCCTATGCCTTGCGCATGGCCGCTCAATTTGGCCGGGTCGCGTTACGCCGCGGCTACGGTAACCACGGCACCCTCGCAAATCGTTGGCAGGAGGCGCTGGTGCGACTGGCCTTTACGCCGCATCTGCAATATCAATACGCCTCCGGTAAGAACACGGCAGACATTGCCCTCGCCCTAGACGCGCTGGAAGCCATGTTTGACCACCGTGCAGAGACCTTCTGCCTGGTTACTAGTGATTCGGATTTTGCCTACCTTTGCCGCAAACTGCGCGAGCGTGGTGCACGAGTTTGCATAGTAGGTGAGAGCAAAACACCGGAGGCGTTACGCAACGCCAGCGACCTCTTTTTTGAGTGGACGCCAGGCGAGCCTGACGCAGATGTTAGTGCGGACTCTGCAGAAAAGTCACCGGCCAAAGAAGAGCCTGCTAGCAAGCCTAAAACCGCTAAAACAGACCAGACCAAAGAAGCAGCTAAGGAATCCAGCCACATAGCCGTAAAGCAGCGCCCTCGCTTTGTGGTGGAGGCGGTGTCTCTACTGGCCAGTGATACGTCTGAGGGTAAGGTCGGACTCGGTCCGCTAGGGGCCTATCTAAAGCGTACAGACCCCGCTTTTTCGCCTAAGAAATATGGGCACTCAGGCTTGTTAGATATGGTGAAGACGTATGATTTGTTAGAGTTGCAGATGGAGCCCGGCGGACATTGGTCCGTATGGTTGGCGGATAAAAACGCTGACGGGATTGGGGGTTAGCGACTTATTACTATTATTTGGAATCTCATTGCTGATGGTCCCCACGCTCTGCGTGGGAACCCGTCTGGTGACGCTCCGCGTCGCGGAGGTCGGCAATAGCTGCTTTGTTTTGGCGGCGCTTGTGAGAGTCAACTAAGGTAAAGCTATGTGAGCAGCTGATGGTTCTTTTTGTAGTTTGAAGTATCAGGCTGCAATGAAGTTGATTACAACAAGGACAAATGCGCATGGAACGGCCAGAGTACGTGGTGCAAGCCGAGGTAGCTCGTTTAATACCGGTGGTAGCTGATACAAACCGAGAACAAAGGGCGGCTTCTATATTTCTCGCCGCGTTGCGTGGGGTTTATGAATTTCGGCAGGTCATGTTTGCTTCACTCGGACACCGGGTCAGCGCTCGAGCCAGAATGGGAGCCTGGACTGAGGTTGCCTTGGAATGCGATCTCGACATTCCCAAGAAAGATCGCCCTGACGGTCTTGTTCAACTTGTGACCGGCAGTAAGCAATGGGCGGCTTTGATAGAAGCAAAGATAGGTAGCAACGAAGTAGGCGAAGAGCAGCTGAAACGTTATCTGCTCCAAGCAAAAAAGAATAAGATCGATGCGGTGATCACCATCACCAACCAGTTTGTTGCTTTGCCAAACCACCATCCAGTAAAAATCCCGAAGACGCTGCTCAAGGGCGTGGAACTCTATCATTGGTCTTGGATGTATGCTGTAACTCAGGCGACACTTTTGCTGGACTCAGGGGACATCACCTCGCCGGATCAGCGCTTTATTCTGGAAGAGGTTTTACGTTACTTCAGTCATGACTCGAGTGGAGCAACACGCTTCGACAGTATGAATCGTGAATGGAAGGAAGTCGTTGCCAAGGTAAAAAGTGGCGCCGTTCTGAGCAAGTCTACGGAAGAAGTGGAAAACACGGTTTCAAGTTGGCATCAAGAACAGCGCGACCTGTGTCTGGTTATGAGTCGCAAGCTTGGTAGGCAGATAAAACAGAAAATCAGTAAATCGCACCGCAACGATCCTGTTCAGCGGTTGAAAGACGACTGTGAGTTGCTGGCCAAGGAACACAAACTAACTTGCTGCCTAACGATCCCTGATGCTGCCGCCGATCTGGATATAACGGCTGACCTGACAAAGCGAACTATTACTTGCGCCATGCGTCTCGGCGCGCCGCAAGACAAAGTACGTAGCTCCGCAAGGGTGAACTGGCTGATTAAACAGGTTAGCAAAGCGAACGCGGACGGTTTTTACGTTAAAGCGATACGTCCCGGTCGTGCCGAAGAAACCCAAACACCATTGGCAACGCTCCTGGCAGATGGCAATGCTTTAGAAACCCTTTCTACCAATGTGGTGCCCAGCGCATTCGAGGTTTTCTATATGGCGGATTTAGGCGCTCGTTTCTCCGGCGCGAAAGTTTTTATAGAAGAGCTTGAGAAAGCTGTTCCGCATTTTTACCAAGAAGTTGGACAAAAGCTCAGAGCATGGGTAGCACCGCCACCAAAATTGCAGAAGCGTGACCCGGTGGAGGTTCTGAGTATTGAAGATAGTGAAGAAGCTGAGCAGGCGGCTATTGAGTCGACCGGCGACTGAAATTTTTACGTTGTGCCGGTTGCGAAAAATATATGCCGATGGTTTCCAAGCTCTGCGTGGGAACCATCGCAGTTCCGTTATCCGCGAATATTAGATATTGCTTTGTTTAGTACGAGCTCAGAGAACGATACCTCTTCGTGACCATCTTTCAGCACTTTGTGGCTGGGATGCCCTTCTTCCGCACTAATTTTTATACACCAGCCTCGAAGCAATTGTTCTTGAGACTTTTCTATTTCTAGCTGACGGCAATAGTCAGAGACAGTTAAATAATTCACCCCGTAATTTTGGTGTGTCGCTGTTGTGGATATTTTTTGGCTAAGCTCATTTAATCGGCGCTCAGTTTGTAGGAATCGTTCTTTCGTTTCACGCTCTAATCTTTCTCGCTCCTCAATTTCCTCAAGGAGTAGCATTACAGCTTTCTTTACTTCGGACCCCTGCTGAATCTTCGGCGGCGGATAGGTACCGTATCGCTGAATGGAGGGTAAAACTTCGTGAAATACCCACCGTTGAAATTTTTTACATGCTGGGCTGTTATCGCGAAGTATTATTCTGAAAAGCCCAGGTTGGGTTACAAATTGGGCATCCTGAGGGTTGTCTAATGCAATTTCTGGTACAGAATACTTTTCGTCGGTATCTAGTGCGTCTAATAATGCCTTCGTTAGCCCTCCCAAGCCTACCTTTCTTCCATCTTCGGCAAGAGTAGTGTTTTGCTCTGCAAGTATTCTCACCACATCTGCAAGGCAGAATAAAACTTCGCTATCTCGGTATAAGGTGCGTATTTCTTGGTTGCTTTCTGGATAGGCAAGTATAAGGTTCGTTTCGCTCATGATTTTTGCCTTATAAGAAAATGCTTAAGGATACTTCGCATCGCATAAGAGTGTGCGTTCCCACGCGGAGCGTGGGAACGATCAGAGAATCAAGGCGCAGATTTAATCCCAGCTCAACGCCCCGCCTGTCTGATACTCAATCACCCGCGTCTCAAAGAAGTTCTTCTCTTTCTTCAAGTCCATGATTTCGCTCATCCACGGGAAGGGGTTGCTGGTACCTGGGTACTCTTCCTTCAGGCCGATCTGGGTTAGGCGGCGGTTGGCGATGAACTTGAGGTAGTCTTCCATCATGGCGGCGTTCATGCCGAGTACGCCGCGGGGCATGGTGTCGCGGGCGTATTCGATTTCCAGCTGGGTGCCTTGCAGGATCATCTGCGTGGCTTCGTCCTTCATGGCGGCATCCCACAGGTGTGGGTTTTCGATCTTGATCTGGTTGATCACGTCGATGCCGAAGTTCAGGTGCAT
This sequence comes from Pseudomonas neustonica, assembly GCF_003797945.1. Lineage (GTDB taxonomy): Bacteria > Pseudomonadota > Gammaproteobacteria > Pseudomonadales > Pseudomonadaceae > Halopseudomonas > Halopseudomonas neustonica. Next base: position 53,054 of record NZ_RKKU01000010.1, on the reverse strand, counting down.
GGATTCGTCACGCAGGATGTACTGGAACTGCTCGGCCACCCCGGTCAGTTTGTTGCGGCGGCCCATGGAGAGGATCTGAGTAAAGCCGCAGTAGAAGAACACACCTTCCAATACGCAGTAGTAAGCGATCAGGTTGCGCAGCAGTTCTTTATCGGTCTCGACGGTGCCGGTGTTGAAGGTCGGGTCGGAGATCGAGCGGGTGTACTTGAGGCCCCAGGCGGCTTTTTTCGCGACGCTGGGAATCTCGTGATACATGTTGAAGATCTCGCCTTCATCCATGCCCAGTGACTCGATGCAGTACTGGTAGGCGTGGGTGTGGATAGCTTCTTCAAACGCTTGACGCAGAATGTACTGGCGGCACTCGGGGTTGGTGATCAGGCGGTAAACGGCCAGCACCAGGTTGTTGGCGACTAGTGAGTCGGCGGTGGAGAAGAAGCCGAGGTTGCGCTTGACGATGCGGCGCTCGTCTTCGGTCAAGCCGTCGTTGCTCTTCCACAGGGCGATGTCGGCGGTCATGTTGACCTCTTGCGGCATCCAGTGGTTGGAGCAGCCGTCGAGGTACTTCTGCCAGGCCCATTCATACTTGAAGGGCACCAGCTGGTTGAGGTCGGCGCGGCAGTTGATCATCTGCTTGGCGTCTACGTTGACGCGTGCGGCAGAACCTTCCAGCTCTTCCAGACCTTCTTCTACATCCAGGTTATCGAGTGCGGCTTTGGCGCGGGCAATGGCGGCGGAGTCCGCGTCATCTACGCTACGTGCCTGCTCGGCCTTGGCAGCGGCCTGTTGATCTAACGCCTTATCTGCCTGGGTTGGCGCTGCTTTTTCAGCGGCTGCAGAAGCAGGTGCGGTGGTGGTGTCTTCGCTATCGAATTCGTCCCAGCTCAACATGGGGTGGCTCCCTTTGGTCGCCAGCTTGAAGCTTGAAGCTTGAAGCTGAAAGTAGTTTGGTGTGTCGGCCCGAGCGATGTTGTCGCCAGCTCGGAGTCGCTATTGGTTCTGGTTGATTCCCGCTTGGGCGGGAATGACTTCATGTTCTCTGCTGCATGAGCGCGGAGCTGAGCGAGTGAGCGCTAGGCGTCGGGCTTGCCGGACCCGGGAGCGTACTAATGTACGTGGCCGGATACGGCTGGCTCGGCAACAACGCGCGCGCCGCTCAGATACGTGCGCTTACTGACACGCTTCACAATCTGGCTCATCAATCGCACAGGCCTTCGGCACGGGCGCCGGACCGGCCGGCGCGGCGGTCGGTGCGCTACCGCTGGATACCGCGTTCAGCTTGCCGGTGTTGACGGTCGACTTCTCGGTGCTGGTAGCGGCCAACGCGCGGAGGTAGTAAGTGGTTTTCAGGCCACGGTACCAGGCCATGCGGTAGGTTACGTCCAGCTTCTTGCCACTGGCACCAGCGATGTACAGGTTCAGTGACTGCGCCTGGTCGATCCACTTCTGGCGGCGGCTGGCTGCCTCGACGATCCACTTGGTTTCCACTTCAAACGCGGTGGCGTACATGGCCTTGAGGTCATCCGGGATGCGGTCGATCTGCTGCACCGAGCCATCGTAGTACTTGAGGTCGTTGACCATGACCGGGTCCCACAGGTCGCGGGCTTTCAAGTCGCGGACCAGGTAGGGGTTGATCACAGTGAACTCGCCAGACAGGTTCGATTTAACGTACAGGTTCTGGTAAGTCGGTTCGATCGACTGGGATACGCCAGTGATGTTGGCAATGGTCGCGGTCGGTGCAATCGCCATGATGTTGGAGTTGCGGATGCCTTTCTTGGCACGCGCACGGACCGGTTCCCAATCCAGTGTGGAGCTACGGTCGACTTCAATGTACTTGGCGCCGCGTTGCTCGGTGAGGATGTCGAGCGAGTCGTAGGGCAGGATGCCTTTGGACCAGAGCGAACCTTCAAAGCTGGAGTAGCTGCCACGCTCTTCGGCCAGATCACAGGAGGCCTGGATGGCGTAGTAGCTGATCGCTTCCATCGACTGGTCGGCGAAGGCGACAGCCTCGTTCGAGCCATAGGCGATGTGCTGCAGGTACAGTGCGTCCTGGAAGCCCATGATGCCAAGGCCGACTGGGCGGTGCTTGAAGTTGGAGTTCTTGGCCTGCGGTACCGAGTAGTAATTGATGTCGATGACGTTATCCAGCATGCGCACGGCGGTGTTGACGGTACGCTCCAGCTTGGCTTGATCCAGCTTGCCATCGGTAATGTGATGCACCAGGTTGACCGAGCCCAGGTTACACACGGCGATTTCGTCAGCGCTGGTGTTCAGCGTGATCTCGGTGCACAGATTGGAGCTGTGGACCACACCAGCGTGCTGCTGCGGGCTGCGCAGGTTGCAGGCATCTTTAAAGGTCAACCAGGGGTGGCCGGTTTCGAACAACATGCTGAGCATCTTGCGCCACAAATCGGCCGCCTTGAGGGTCTTGTGCAGCTTGATCTTGCCGTACTCGATCAGCGCTTCGTAATACTCGTAACGCTCTTCAAATGCCTTACCGGTCAGGTCGTGCAGATCGGGTACGTCTGATGGTGAGAAAAGCGTCCAGTTGCCGTCTTCAAATACGCGCTTCATGAACAGGTCTGGAATCCAGTTGGCGGTGTTCATGTCGTGTGTGCGTCGACGGTCGTCACCGGTGTTCTTGCGCAGCTCCAGAAACTCTTCGATATCCAGGTGCCAGGTTTCAAGGTAACCGCAGACCGCGCCCTTGCGCTTGCCGCCCTGGTTTACCGCGACGGCGGTGTCGTTGACGACCTTGAGGAAGGGCACGACACCCTGTGACTGACCGTTGGTGCCTTTGATGTAGGCACCCATGGCGCGCACGGGCGTCCAATCGTTACCCAGGCCACCAGCAAACTTGGACAGCATGGCGTTGTCGTGGATTGCGTGATAAATGCCGGACAGGTTGTCGGGCACGGTGGTCAGGTAGCAGCTGGAGAGTTGCGGGCGCAGCGTGCCAGCGTTGAACAGCGTAGGCGTGGAGGCCATGTAGTCAAAGCTGGAGATCAGGTTGTAAAACTCGATAGTGCGAGCGGTTTTATCCTGCTCTTCAATGGCCAGACCCATGGCAACGCGCATGAAGAAAATCTGCGGCAGCTCCAGGCGCGTACCCTCATGGTGCAGGAAGTAACGGTCGTACAGGGTCTGCAGGCCGAGGTAGCCAAACAGCTGGTCGCGGTCGTGGTCGATCGCGGCGCCCAAGGCGTCCAGATCGAACTCACCCAATTTGGGATCAAGCAGTTCGTAACCGATACCGGCCTTGATGTAGACGGGCAGGGTTTTAGCATACAGCTCGGCCATGTCGCTGTGGGTCGCGCTGGTGGCGACGCCCAGGTGGCTGAGGGCTTCTGCGCGCAGGTTGTCGAGCAGCAGGCGGGCGGTTACCTGGCTGTAGTTGGGCTCGCGCTCAACCAGGGTACGTGCGGTCATGACCATGGCGGTGTTGACGTCGATCTGGGTGACGCCGTCGTACAGGTTTTTCAGGGTTTCTTGCTCGATGTGATCGGCATCGACTTCGGCCAGGCCGTAGCAGGCTTCCTGAATGACGGTACGTAGGCGGCCCATGTTGAGCGGCTGACGCGTGCCGTCAGACAGGGTGACGCGAATGCTTGGGTGAGCATCGGCAGGGGCTTCAGCTTCACGCTCTTTGCGTTGACGGGCATGTTCGTCACGGTAGAGCACATAACTACGGGCGATTTTTTGCTCACCGGAGCGCATCAGTGCCAGTTCGACCTGATCCTGGATCTCTTCGATATGCAGGGTGCCGCCGGAAGGCAGGCGGCGCTTGAAGATGGCGCTGATGGTGTCGGTCATCTCGTCTACTGTCTCGCGAATGCGCGAGGAGGAGGCGGCCTGATCACCTTCTACGGCGAGAAACGCCTTGGTCATGGCAACGCGGATTTTATCGTCGGTATAAGGTACCAGGGTGCCGTTGCGTTTGATCACGCGCAACTGGCCGGGCGCGCTCATGTTCAGGTCGTCTTGATGGTCGCCCTCTGCATGCACTTGGGTGGCGGATGTATTACTGGGTGAAGATGTAGCGTGCATGACAGCTCCTTGGTGGTCACAAACACAATATGTAGTAGGTGTTACAGCTGCCTTGTCTGCATGACTGACTCTGTAGCACCCAAATACGGCATCATTTCAGCGCTTGACGCGGTAGGTGAGGTTGTGCGTCATAACCATATATGTGGTTGCGTGAAACGGTATTGGCACAAGATAGTGTGTGTTTTGTTATGTGGCAAGCCGATTTTTTCATTGTTTTTTTTGCCTGAAGGCTTGACCCGCCTGCGCGGCGGGGAATGACGCGACTTTCAGGTTTTAACAGGCAAACACTGCATATTGTGATTTGTGTGAAGCACACCACAGGTACCTGTCCGATAGCTGCAAAATACTGTTGCAGCGCTGCTTTCTTGCGGTTGCCCCGGCACTGTCTCGCCGGTGTTACAATCGCGGCCCAATTGCGGTCAAGTAGTCAGGGCAAGGTGGTGGGATGGAAGCGGATAACAGCACTATTCTGATTGTTGAAGATGACCAGAAGCTGGCGGGTCTGATCAGTGACTTTCTGCAACAGCAGGGGTTAAGGGTCGAGCTCGAGGCCAATGGCAGCGATGCGGTACAACGTATTCTCGATACTCAGCCGGCAGTAGTGGTGCTGGATTTGATGCTACCCGGTGAGGATGGCTTGAGTATCTGCCAGCGAGTACGCGAGGCTGGCTTTGCGCGCCCGATTCTGATGCTGACGGCGCGCAGTGAAGATCAGGATCATATACAAGGGCTGGAACTGGGAGCCGATGACTATGTCACCAAACCGGTGCGTCCGCAGGTGCTGCTTGCGCGCATCCGCGCCTTGCTGCGCCGCTCTGGTGAGCCTGAGCAGGTCAGTACGCCGCGTCTGAGTTTTGGCAACTTGCTGATCGACAACGACCGGCGCGAGGCCTGGTTAGCCGAGGATATGATTGAGCTGACGGGCGCCGAGTTCGATCTACTCTGGTTGCTTGCGAGTAATGCCGGCCGCATCCTTAGCCGGGAAGAGATTTTTGTCTCCTTGCGCGGTATAGAGTACGACGGCCAGGATCGTTCCATTGATGTGCGTATTTCGCGCATCAGGCCCAAGATCGGTGACGATCCGGATTTGCCGCGCATCATCAAGACCGTCCGCAGTAAAGGCTATCTGTTCGTCGCGCCGAGCCCGGAACCGCAGTGAACTCCATTTTTATCCGCATCGGAACCGCAGTGAACTCCATTTTTATCCGCATCTATGGCGGCATGCTGTTGGTGCTGATTGCGGTCTCATGTTTGGCGTTGATCAGCATTCGCATGGTCAACGATGTGCGCGCCGAAGACTATCGCGAGCGTATGGCCACCGGCACCTTTCGGTTGATGGCGGATAACCTTGAGCCCATGGACACTGCCGAGCGGCAAAAGGCGCTGGCGGTCTGGTCACGTCTGATTGGGGTGCCGCTGGAGCTCAACTCGCTGGACTCGCTGCAACTCGAGTCCAGCAGCTGGTCGCGGCTGATTCGTGGTCGGGTACTGGCGCGCAGCAAAGGGCCAGGTAATGTGCGCGTTTACAGCCTGGTTGATCTGGCTGAAGAGGTCGTGCTGACCGCCGACATTCAACGGATTTCCGAGCAACTGGGCCGCGCCACCCTGTTTCTGATCGCCGATGAACTGGTGCGTCACCCGGATACCGAAATGCCGCGCTGGTTGTCTGAGCTGCGGCGCGATAAAGGGTTTGGCTACCCACTGCGTTTGACACGTCTGGCCGAGGCGGACCTGGATGCCGATCAAATGCGCCGGCTCGACGAGTTTGATACGGTGCTCAGTCTGGGGCCAGAAGGCAACGCGGTCATGATGTACATGAAGATCCCGGACACCCAGTGGGTGTTAAGCATGGGGCCGGTCTACCAGATGCAGGACTACCCGACCGAGATGCTGCTGATTACCGGTTTGCTGGCACTCTCACTCAGCGGCTTGCTGATCTATCTATTGGTTCGGCAACTGGAGCAGCGGTTGATGAACCTGGAGTCAGCCGCTCTGCATATTACGCGCGGTAATCTGGATGCCCGCGCGGAAGTCATCGGTAACGATTCGGTAGGCAGCTTGGCTCGTGCCTTCAATGATATGGCGCGCCACCTGCAAAGTCTGATGAGTATCCAGCGGGAGATGATAGGGGCTATCTCCCACGAGCTACGCACGCCTGTGGCGCGCCTACGCTTTGGCCTGGAGATGGTCGAGAGCGCCGAAGGCGAAGACGCGCTCAAGCGCTATCTTGAGAGCATGGATGGCGATTTGACCGAGCTGGATAAGCTGGTCGATGAGATTCTGACCTATGCGCGGCTGGAGCAGAGCGCTCCGGCCCTGGTATTAGCGCCAGTGGATGTGCCAGCTGTGATTGAGCAGGTGTTGGCTGAATTAGCACCCATTAACCCGCAGGTCAGTATTGAGTTTTCAGATCGCTCACGCGGCCGAGCATGCTGGGTCGATGCGGAAAAGCGGTATTTGCACCGCGCTGTTACCAATCTGGTCAGCAATGCGGCCAGGCACGCGGCTGGCCGAGTAAAGGTAGTCACGCGAGTAAAGGGCGGTCGGTGTCAGATCACAGTCGAGGATGACGGTCCTGGTATACCTGAGGCGTACCGCGAGCATATCTTTACCCCCTTTTTGCGCCTTGACGACAGCCGCACCCGGGCGAGTGGCGGCTATGGTTTGGGCCTGTCAATCGTGCGTCGAGTGGTTTACTGGCACGATGGTGACGCCAGGGTAGAAGCGTCACGTGATTTGGGCGGTGCGGCTTTTATTATCGATTGGCCGCTACGGCGTCAGTAACCTACTTTACGCCTGATGACCGTTAACCAGCAGGCGGAAAGCGGTAGCTGCAGGTGTAGGATCAGGTTTGCGCGCGCAGATCAGGTCACAATAAATCGCCCCTTCACCGATCTTGACGATATAGAGCGCCAGGCTCTCTGCATCCATTTCGGGCTTGATCTTGCCTGCCTTGATTTGCTCTTCAAACATTTTGCGCCAGGTCTCCATTAGCCTTTCATGCAGGCCCGACACGCGTGATGTCAGTAGTTGCAGGCCCCACTGCGGCTCCGCTTGCAGGAAGTCGTGCATGGGTTTGGCGTTGATCAAGGCAATGTTGATATCGGTGTAGATCTGGGTGAGGTAGTCAATCCCGTCGAGGTCTGGGGTTTGATCAGCTCGCGCGATGGCTTCATCGTAGATGCGCTTGTACAGCGACCAGAGAATTTCGCCCATCAGCAGATCCTTGTTACCTACCCAGCGCATCAGGGTGGCGCGGCCGATGCCGAGTTCTTCTGCCAGCAGTGACAAGTTTAGGCGACGCCCCTCAAGCCACCAGCTGCGTGCCATGCGGAAGGCGCTTAGCGGCGTTGCACGTTCGTCGGACTTGCGCTTGGACAGTGCCATCGCCAGGGGGGTCTGCTGGGTGCTCATTTTCTTACCTGCCTGTTCATGTGAATCTTTATATAGGCGCCATGGTAACAATGGTGATACCAAGAAGGAAAGTGTCCCGATCTTGAATCACCTGTTAATGAGATGTAAATGCGACTTTATGCTCATTTGTCGACAAGTTTCATCTTGTTGATCTGGCAAGTTGAGTAAGCATTTTTGTTTTTTGATGCGATTTGTATCGTGCTCGGACGATGTCAGTTGATCACTTTCTTGAAGACGAGGGGCGATAGCGTCTGACTGGTGAGCGGTATATCGAAGTGTGCCTGTATTGCTGCTGTGCGGAACGAGGGTGGTGACAGCGGGCCTGTTGCCAAGCGTTAAAGCAGCGGACCCGCTCGAGTGTTAAGTTTGGCACTTGGCTTTGGAGCTATGTGCTGACTTGCACCTTGGAGTAGCGCATAAGTAACTATCCGCGCCCAATAAACGGCATTTTAGTCGCCATGATGGTCATAAACTGAATGTTGCTTTCCAGCGGCAGCTCAGCCATCTGCACCACGGCCTGTGCTACGTGCTCTACATCCATCACAGCCTCAGCTGCGATTTCGCCATTCGCTTGTGGCACGCCGCGTTGCATGGGGGCCGCCATCTCGGTTGCAGCGTTACCAATATCGATCTGACCGCAGGCGATGTTGTATTTGCGGCCGTCCAAAGAGGTGGACTTGGTGAGTCCGGTCATGGCGTGTTTGGATGCGGTGTAAGGGGCTGAGTTGGGGCGGGGCGCGTGGGCCGAGATGGAGCCGTTATTGATAATGCGCCCTCCCATTGGATCTTGCGCCTTCATCAGTTTGAACGCCTGCTGGGTACACAGAAACGCGCCAGTGAGGTTGGTATCAATTGCGGCACGCCAGTGCTCGAAACTGATGTCTTCCAGCAAAACCGGAGGTGCGCCGGTGCCGGCATTATTGAACAGCAGGTCGAGCCGTCCGAACTGCGCCTGGATCTGTTGAAATAGAGCGACCACCGAGTCGGGGTCGCGCACATCAGATTCGATCAGTAATGCATTGTTTGCGAGGTTACCTGCGTCCTGCAGCGAAGCCTGCAGTGTGCTCATGCGGCGCCCGGTCATGACGACTTGGTAACCGGCGCTTAGTAGCGCCAGAGCGCTGGCCCGGCCAATGCCACTGCCTGCACCGGTAACCAGTGCGACCTTGTTCGTTTGTTGTGTCATTACAACGCTCCTGTTGTCGGCTTTGGGCTAAGAATACAACAGGCAGAACGCTTGATCTGTCGCTTTTGAGACAGGGGCGGGATGAAAAAACGGCCAACTACAAAAGAGTAGCTGGCCGCTCGACACCGCTGCCGACAGAGAGCTTTCGGCGTTGTTATTGCTGCTTAGTTGATGCCTTTGCGGCGCACCTCCCAGCCAAAGTCATTACACAGGCCGCAGTTACTGCCATAGAACACGCTCTCGGCTGACTGGTCATCCATCAGGTGATAGCGGAACCAGGCGGTGGATGGCCCGCGGAAGTCGCCGCCATTGCCGACTGGCTCGAAGTGACTGGCGGTGCGGCGCTCGCCCCAAAACACGGGTACGTTCGCGCGACTGAAGACGGGCAGTGCGTTGAGCGTAGGACCGGCAATAACATCCACGCCACCGGTCATCAGGAACATAGGTCCATTCTGGTTTGATTGTGAACTGCGGCTATGGCCAAGTCCGATGGTGTAAGGCTGAAAGGGTGCAGTGACGCTGACGCGTGAATCCTGGCCGGTCATGATGCTGCCACCCCCACCTTGGGAGTGCCCGGCAGCGCCAATGCGATTGATGTCCAGTTTATTGGCATAGGTGCCGGTGCTGCGGTTGTTTTGATCGACGATATAGTCAATACAACCGCGCATCTGGGTGCCTGTGCCTGGGTTCGATGTGTTGGCGGCAATGACAACAAAGCCATGGCTTGCCCAATGGTCAAGCAGTGAGCGGTAGGTGGTCGGCGATGCACCTGTACCGTTGCCCCAGACGATGATGGGATGTTTGACGCCATCGGCGCCCAAGGTGCGGGGGCGATATACGGTACAACTAAATCCAGCACTGCCGTTGGTGGTAGCAAAGGGACCATCTGCACTGAAGCTGGATACACCTGGAAAGCCGCTACCGGTTGGGTTGCCGTTTCCACCGCCGCCGCCTGGATTGGTCGCCAGAGCAATACTGGAAATCGCCATGCCGAGTGTCAGGGCTGCTAGCTTGAATGCGGGTGCGTTCATGGGACATTCCTTGTGTTGATTCATTGTTGTAAGGGTGATGACCAGGCTGGAGTCGCTGGCCTGTCAGCACTGGCTAACAACGATAGGTGCTCTGTTTATTAAATGAACTCACCTATTCGGGTGGAATGTTTTAAGTACCGTTTTTTATGTCCGATCATGTTTTTAACTTTGATGTAACTATGCAGATTGGCTCTGTACGAAGATTGTTGCTAATTCAATAAAGCAGGGTTGGGATTTTCACCAGGTATCTAAATGGGATAAGAAAGGCGGAGTAGCTGTTGACTACTCCGCGGGTGCTGCAGGTTATTAAAAATCAGTTGATACCTTTGCGGCGTACCTCCCAATCGTTATCGGTACAAAGCGCACAGTTGCTGCCGTAAAAAAGATCCCCAGCACTCTGATCTTCCATCAGGTGGTAACGGAACCACGCGGTAGCAGGGCCGCGAAAATCCCCTGCGTTGCCTACGGGCTCAAAGTGGCTAGCGCCGTCCAGCTCGCCCCAAAAGACGGGTACGTTCGCGCGGCTATACACCGGCAACGAATTGAGCGTAGGACTGGCGATGGTATCTGCACTGCCGGACATCAGGAACATGGGCCCACTTTGATTGCTCTGTGATGAGCTGTTATGCCCAAGCCCGATGGTGTACGGCTGGAATGGCGCCGTAGCGCTGATACGTGAGTCGCGGCCGGCCATAATAGTGCCGCCACCCCCTTGTGAGTGGCCCGCAGTGCCCACGCGGTTGAGATCTAGCTTATTGGCATAGGTGCCCGTCGTCCGGTTGTTCTGGGTGGTCAGGTAGTCCAGGCAGTCGAGCATGGCTTCACCGGTACCCGCATTTGAGGTGTTGGCTGCAGCTACCACAAAACCTTGGCTGGCCCAGTGGGATAGTAGCCCTGAATAGGTGCTGGGTGAGGCGCCAGTGCCGTTGCCCCAGAGAATGATCGGATGCTTGAGGTTATTGGCACCCAGTGTGCTGGGACGGTAAACGGTGCAACTGAAACCGGCACTGCCGTTGGTGGTTGTGAAGGACCCTGATGCTGCAAAGTCAGTGACCCCGGGGAAACCTGTGCCGGTTGGATCTGAGCTGCCACCGCCGCCTCCGCCTGGATTGGTTGCCAGTGCCGCGCTAGACAGCGCGATGCCCAAAGTAAGTACACTAAACTTGAGTGCAAATCTGTTCATGGTGGTTCCTTTATTATTAAAGTTGTTTGCTTTTTGTTGCGAGTGAGTAAGTTGAGAAACGCCTTTGCTCCTAGGTGATGACGCTAACTTTAAATAGTGTTTTTTGAACTAGCCTGAATGGGTGAGAAGTTTAGGTTTCGTGACTTGGGTCCGTTTTGTCTGGCAGATGTACTGCCGCTTGCTCTATTTTTCTTTACGTTTTCGGCTGGCCAATATCAGTTTGATATTGTGTTGTGCGCTAATAGAGTTACTCGCTTTTTAAACTTTCATCTTTCGTACTTGAAACGCGGTACAACCTGAGTGAGACGAGATAGGCGAGTCTGGCACTCTTGGTGCTTGGGCTGTGTGTCGTTCGCTGAGGTAGCGGCGCAACAAGTGGTGGTGAGGGCCGGTTTTCAGCTGGTTGGTTCCGGTGGCCATACCCCCCACAAGGGGGGTAATCATTGGCTGGTGCGCTGGCTAGCATCTGAGTCATGTACAGCAGAATAATAAAGAGAAAACCATGACTTATATGACCAAGGGCCTGGGCCCATTGCTGCGTTTGGCTGGCTTTGGCCTCGCCAGCCTTGGCTGGGCTGCTGCCGCGCAGGCGGCAGAGGTAAATGAAGCGGCGATGCGGGCGCTGGAAAGCGACGGCACGGAATGGCTTAGCTACGACCGCACCTGGGCACAGCAGCGCTTTAGTCCTTTGCAGCAGATTGATACTGAGAGCGTCGACAAACTGGGGCTGACCTGGTCGATTGACCTCGACAACAATCGTGGTTTGGAGGCAACCCCGCTGTATCACGAGGGTGTGCTTTACACCTCGTTATCCTGGAGCCGGGTGATGGCTGTGGACGCGGGGACCGGGCAGATTCTCTGGAGTTATGATCCGCAGGTCGATAAAGCGAAGGGCCGCGACGCCTGCTGCGATGCGGTCAATCGCGGCGTGGCGTTATGGCAAGGCAAGGTCTATGTTGGCACGCTGGACGGCCGCCTGATTGCGCTGGATGCGAAAACCGGTCAACCGGTCTGGACGCAACAAACCACGGATAATAGCCAGCCTTACACCATCACCGGTGCACCACGGGTGCTCAAGGATATGGTGATGATTGGTAACGGTGGTGCCGAATTTGGTGTGCGTGGCTATTTCTCTGCCTATGACGCGGCTACCGGAGAATTACGCTGGCGCTTTTATACCGTTCCGCGCGACCCGGCGCAGCCACAGGAGCACCCGGAGCTGAATGCTGCGCTGGAAACCTGGAGCAAGGATACCGACTGGTCGATGGGCGGCGGCGGGACCGCCTGGGACAGTATGGCCTATGATCCGGACCTCGATCTGTTATATGTCGGTACCGGCAACGGCTCGCCCTGGAACCGCGAAGTACGCAGCCCCGGTGGCGGCGATAACCTTTACCTGTCGTCTATTCTCGCGCTCAAGCCCGAGACCGGCAGGCTGGTATGGCACTATCAGGTCACGCCGGGTGATTCCTGGGACTTTACTGCGACTCAGCAGCTGACGCTGGCTGAACTGGAGATTGATGGTGAGGCGCGTCAGGTCATTATGCAGGCACCAAAAAACGGCTTCTTCTATGTGCTCGATCGCGCCACTGGCGAGCTGCTGTCAGCCGAGAAGTTCGGCAAGGTAACCTGGGCCGAGCGCATTGATATGGCGACTGGTCGGCCTGTCGAGGCGGCCGATGCGCGCTATCAGAAAGAAACGCTGGTGATGTGGCCGAGCCCTCTGGGAGCGCACAATTGGCACTCCATGTCGTTCAGTCCGCTGACCAAGCTGGTGTATATCCCTTATCAGGAAATACCCGGCACTTATACCAATGAAGCGGGCAGTTTTGTGCGTAAGCGCGCCTTCAATACCGCTGCCGGCTCCTCCGAGATAAAAGAGCTGCCGCGCGAATACACTGCCGGGGCTCTGCTCGCCTGGGACCCGGTCAAGCAGCAGGCGGCGTGGCGGGTCGAGCGTCCCAATCATTGGAATGGCGGTACCCTGGTCACTGCGGGCAATCTGGTATTTCAAGGCACCTCTGCTGGGCAGCTGGAGGCTTACAGCGCCGACAAGGGCCAGCTACTGTGGCAGTTTGATGCACAAACGGGGGTTATCGCGGCACCCATGACCTATCTGCACAATGGTGAGCAGTATGTCGCCCTGATGGCAGGCTGGGGCGGTTCCGGCGCGCTCATTGGCGGTGATGCTGCAGTCGCGACGGGCGTGCGCAACGTCAGCCGCATGCTGGTGTTCAAGCTGGGAGCTAATCAGCAATTGCCAACTCTGGCTGCCGTGCCGGGTAGTGGGCGCACGCCGGAACCGGTAGTGGCCGCGGCAACTGACCTTACGGCTGGCGAAACGCTCTATTCTCAGTACTGCGCAGTCTGCCATGGTGTTGGCGTTGTAGGTGGCGGTGTGCTGCCCGACCTGCGTCATAGCAGTGATGCCGTGCGCGAGGCCTGGGATGCCATTGTGCTGCACGGTGCCTATCAGGCTAACGGTATGGCTAGCTTCGGAGACAGTCTCAGCAGCGAAGAAGCGAAGCAAATACGCCTTTACATCATGCAGCGTGAATACGACAGCTGGATAAATAGCGCTAAGCAATAACCTGCGTCGGTTATGACCACAGGACAGCCCGTCCTGTGGTCTACTGGCTTAGAGTCTTTACTCTAATATCACCAAATCTTATGATAACGGCGTCAGCCCTGTTTTGGCCCGCCGTCTTTTTCATGCCTGCTATGCTGACCCAAGGCTGCTCGGTGAGCCGCCTTGGCGACAACAATAACAATAGATCGCGGAAAAACCTGAAGCTACGTTGCTAACGCGGATTTTCAGTGTGGGTCCAGCGATACGTGTTCAGCGAGTAGTTCATGAACATCAGATTCGATGCGCAGAACATTCCTGCAGCCGCACCTGGGGCGCAGGGCAGTGACGCACCTCTGCTACTGAAAACCAAAATCACAGCGCCGCGTCGTGGGCGCGGTATTTTACCAAGACCGCGCCTGGAGCAGCATGCTGCCTTGCTGCATGAGCGCCGCCTGGCAATCCTCAAGGCGCCACCGGGTTTTGGCAAGACCACATTGGCCAGTATTTGGGCAGAAGTGCTACTGGCCCAGTCGCATGCCGTGGCCTGGTTGTCATTGGATGCGCAGGATGATTCAGCTCAGCGCCTGCTGTTTTATATTGCGGCGGCTCTGAATCAGGCGAATCCGGCGCTGGGTTTATCCTGTATGAGTCTGCGCGCCGAGCTGACCTTCTTTTCCAGCGAAACTCTGGTTGGTCTGCTCATCAATGAGCTAAGCCAGAGTGTGGAGCCCATTACTCTTTTTATTGACGATCTCCACTGTATCGACGATGAGGTGCTGGTAGAGGCCTTGCACGTGTTGTTGCAGCGCGCACCGCCGCACGTTCATCTGGTGTTCATCAGTCGAAACGAATTGCCGGCGGCCTTGCTCACGCATTTATACGCTGATGATCTACTTGAGATCGACGGTAATCAGCTGCGTTTCGAGTTGGAAGAGACGCGTGATTTATTGCGCAAGGCCGGCTTCGAGCCGCAGCAGTCGAATGATGTTCTCTGTATTCAGGAATCGGCAGAAGGTTGGATCGCCGCATTGCGTGCCTTCCTGTTGACGCCTGGCCACACGGTAGCGCGTATTACGCCGCGCAGTATCTGCAACCTGTTTGATGATGTGATTGGGCATCTCGATGAGTCGGTGCGCAAGCCGCTTTACCTGCTGGGGCTGTTGGAGAAGTTCAGTGCTGGTTTGCTAAGTACGCTGTTGGGGCATCGAGCAGCTACAGCGCTGATGGATTTGCTGCAACAACGGCAGCTGTTTGTTTCTGCACTCGATCCGGAGGAAACCTGGTTCAGCCTGCATCCGCTGTTTCGCGAGCATCTGAAAAAGGCCTACCTGCGTCATCATGAGGCCGAAGCCCGTGCGGTGATGGCGCATGCCGCAGACTGGTTTGCTGAGCGCAAGCTTTGGTTGGATGCAATTCGGCTAGGTCTTGAGAGTGGCGAGGTGTGGCAGGTCAAACTCTGGATTGAGCATTGCGCTACTACCCTGATAGAACAAGGCGACTTCACCACCCTGGTCATTTTGGAAAAACACTGGAAACTCCAACCGGCCGAGTGCCCGTTGCCTCTGAAGATGGCGCGTGCCTGGGCAATGGGGCTGGCGCTGGAGATAGGACCTGCGCTGAGGTTGGCCAAACAGATTGAAACTGAACTCGGGGGGCTGCCTGACCAGGGCAAAAGCTCACCCATCTATTGGGAGGTGCAATCGCTGCAGGCCATGTTGTTGGGCTTGGCCGACCATAATATGCGCTCAGGACCTTGGGCGCGGGTCTGTTATGAGTCCAGTGCAACGCGGCCCTGGATTACCAACGTGTTGCTTAATCTGATGAGCGGCAGTCTGCTGCGGCAGGCGAACTGGGACGCTTTTTATCAATTGCCGCCGACCCTTGATGCGCAGGATGGTAATCGGGGGTATTTTCTGCACGAGTGCTATCGGCAATCATTGACGGCGCTGGCGGAGGGGCTGCAGGGTCGCGTTGCTTGTGCGCTAGACGGACTGCTAGCGCTGGTCGAGCGCATCGACCTCAGTTTCTCTGATGGCCTGGCCAAACCCAATCCTGTTCTGCTGGCGCTACCCAATGCCTTGCTTGCGCACTTTAACTATTTACGGGGTGACGCCTCGCAGGCGACCCACTACCTGCAGGGGTGTATGGATTACATCGATATGGGGGGCTTTCTGGATTGCATTGCCCATGCCTTTGTTACCTCTGCGCGGTTGCAGGTGCAACAGGGCCATCCGGGTCGAGCCAGGCGCACTCTGGAGCGGATGTCTAGCCTGGCGCAGGTGCGTGAATGGCCGCGATTACAATCCTGGGCGCTGATGGAGCGAGTACGCAGCTGCTTGCAAGGTGAGCGGGTTCGTGAGGCTGCGGGCTGTTTGCGCGAGCTACAGCAAATACGTGCTATGAGCCTGGATGATGGCGGCGTGGATCGGTGGCTCTTCGCCCTGCTAGCTGAGCTTTGGTTGGGGCTTAACGGGCAGCCGGTGCGTGCAGAGCTGGTCACTGATGCACAGGCTTTGCTGACAGAGCTACGCCAACGGCAGTATTGGTTAATGGTGGCAGAGTTGGGGGTGGCACTGGGTTTTTATTTGGCCAGCCAACAAGACCAACGCAGTGAAGCACTGCTGATAGAGGCGTTGGAGGTGGTTCGTGACACTGGTGCAGTGTGCTTATTGCGCGATATTGGCATACCTCAGGCCTGTGCGACGCTCACACCTTATATCCCCGCGAATTGGCGGGCAGAGGTGACGGCGCTTTTTGGTCATGCAGGCGATGCTGATGAGGACAAGGCCGGGTGCTCAGCGCTACTGGCATTGACGGTGAAAGAGCGCCAGGTCATGCAACTGGTAGCTGAGGGTAAATCCAACAAGCAAATCGCCAAGGACTTGAGCGTAACGCCGGAAACCATCAAGTCGCACATGAAGAGTATTTTTGCCAAATTGAAAGTGGAGAGTCGGGCTCAGGCGGCGGTGATGTTGCAGCAGGGCTAGGCTTGCGCAAGCTACAAGCTACAAGCTACAAGCTAAAAGCCGAAAGCTAGAAGCTAGAAGCAACTGCAACTGCAACTGCGGGGGTGGTGGGTTAGGGTTTTAACTTGCTGCTTGTCGCTTGCAGCTTGAAGCTCAAAGAAGGTTGCCCTGTCGCCCGGAGCAGCGGAAACGACAGGGGCTTGGTAGTGCTCGGTGTTTACAAAGGTTTAACGAATACCCGAGGCGCGCAGGGCGTTAGGGGTGAAGTCAGCTGAAGAGGCGGTGAAACTGAAATCGTAGTTCTTACGCTCTTCGTTGGTCATGCCCAGTGCCATGTAGCGACCGCTCTGCAAGTCGTATAGCGTCTCGATCGCGTAGCCGGGTACCTGTTTGTCAAAACGCTGCAGGGCCATGGCTTCAGCAATACGCCAGAGACCCCCGCGGCCATCGTAATGGTCGATTTCACCTGCTTGCCAGTTATCCTCGTCGATGAAGAAGTGGCGACGGGCATAGATATGCCGTTGACCTTCGCGCAGGTTGGCTTCCACTTCCCAGACGCGGTGCACTTCATAGCGCACCATATCCTGATTGATATGCCCCTTCTGAATGATGTCGTCGTATGCCACATCGCGCTTGGCGATGGCGAAGTTGTTATAGGGAATCAGCAGCTCGCGTTTACCCACCAGCTTCCACTCGTAGCGATCGGGTGAGCCGTTGTACAGGTCGTAGTTATCCGATACGCGGGTACCATCGGCACTCAGCGCTGGGCCGTCATAGGCAACCTGAGGCGCGCGGCGCACGCGGCGTTGGCCGGCGTTATACAGCCAGGCGGCGCGAGGCTCCTTAACCTGGTCGATGTTCTCGTGGACCAACAGCACGTCACCTGCCAGGCGAGAGGGCGAGAGAACGCGTTGCGTGAAATAGAACATCAGGTTGTCGGAGATTTTTGGGCCGTAGTCCGTCAGCGCGGTGGCAAAGCTGAAGGCATCCTGCAGCACTACATAGGTATTGGAGCCGTTCGCCTGCGGGGTAGCTTGGGCGATGGTGCGGGTGAAGCTACCGCCACGGTAGCGGGTAATATGGTTCCAGATGACTTCCACGCCGCTCTCGGGAATGGGGAAAGGATAGGCGGTATCGAAGTTCTCCAAGCCGTTACCACCGGAGGCCAGTTTGGTATTTACCGCGTTGCGTGCGGCTGCAGCAAAGACTTCCTGGGGTACCGTTGCGCTACGACGGGTCTGGAATACGCGCAGTTTATAGGTCTCAGGGTAGCGGCTGAGCATGGCCTTCTGGCCGTCGGTGAGCATGTCCTTGTACTGCTCCATGTTGGCTGCAGTAACGACATATTGCGGCTGCTCACCAGCGAAGGGGTCGCCGTAAAAGCCGTCTTCGTCTACCGCGGCAGCATCTGTTGCCATGCCGCCGGTCCACTCGGGAATGGTACCGCTGGCGTTGCCAGCGCGCTCTGCACCCAAAGGCGTGAGCGTGGTCTGCAGGGTGGCGGCCTTGTCAGGCGTAACGGCGGCGGATACAGACAGCGCCAGGCTGCTCAGGGCTAGCATAGCCATGGTCTGGAGTTTTAGTTTTCTTATTGATTTCATGTATTTCTCCATTGTGTTCAAAAGTTAACGCCGACGCTAACTGCCGCAAAATCCCTATCGGTATTGGCATTGAAGTCACCACCGAAGAAATTAGTGTAGTTGATGCTGGCGTTGTATTTATTGTTGTAGACCGCAGTGAGACCTATGTTGGCGGCCATGGCACCTTCATTGAAGTTGGGGCCGTAGCCGTCAACATCGTGGGAGAACGCAAGTGCGGGGGTGAGTGCCACACCGGCAAAACCGTTGTAGTCGAGCGAGGCAACCGCGCGGTAGCCCCATGAGTTATCGGTATAGAAGCCGCTATTGGTGCAGGTAGACGGATCAGCGGTGTTGCTGGCGGCGCAGGCGCCAGGTGTGGTCAGATCACCAGACCCGTAGAGTGAATCGCGGCCAAAGCGCAGCTCTCCCAGGCTGCTATCAATTCCGCTGATGTGGTTGTAGCCGACTTCGCCAATCAATGTCAGGCGTTCGGCGCCCAATACGTTATCGATGAAGTTCAGCACGGTAACCTGCGCCTGGGTGACCGGTAGTCGCTTGTAACCGTGTAGATCACCATTGGCCTCAATCCTTGCAGTAGCGGGGTTGGATGCCCCCAGTACCGCAGCAGTCAGGTCATTACTGCTGATTTGCAGTGGCTGGTTGGGGCGGTAGCTGATTTCACCCGAGACGGCGGTGGTACCCAGGCTGGTCTGAAAGCTCACCCCGTACATACGAATGTCTTCCGGATACTCGATAAAATAGGATCCGCCCGCGTTGACGCCAGGTAATTGCGAGACAGGAACCGCGGCTGGATAAGCTACACCGTTAGTGCTGGTACTGTAGATCGGGTTCCGGCTGTGGTAATTCATGGCATAGAAGCCGAATTCGGTCTGGTTCAAATTCTCGGCAAAGTAGCGAAGTGACACGCCGAACTGGCCGTCATCGCGCGCGTCACGATCTGCGGCGCGCGGCACATAGGCAAAAATAGGACTACCATCCTTGCCGTTCTGGCTGCCACCCACACCGACATAATTGCAGCCATCGGCGACGGTATCGGTAAAGGAAAAGAAGGTGCCGCAGTTGTCGAGTACGGTCTGGTCCCATTCCAGCTGGTAGAACATTTCAATGCCCAGATTGTCGGTCAGGCTCTGTGACAGATAGAGCATGTTGACCGGTATCAGGCCTTCTTTTACTTCTGCGCCCGGACGGCGAAACGCCGCTACGTCAATCGGGTTGATGGAGTTGATACCGTTCTGAATAAAGGTACTTTCGCCCCAACTCACTACTTGCTTACCTGCGCGAATAGAGCCTGGTTTATCGCCGATACTGAAGCTGTGGTAGACGAAGGCATCAAGCAGCTGAACGCCGGATGACTGGGCGCCAACCTTGCGGTTGTCATCGCTGATATCGTAGAGGTTGCGGTGCTCGTCTTTGAGCTCAAAGTCGTACCAGTACTTGCCGCGCAAAAAGACACCTGTGTCGCCGTATTGCAGTGACAGATCGTGGATGCCCTTGAATATCTTGGAGAAGGTTTCTCCCTTGTCGAAGTTCAGTCGGTTGTCGTCAGAGTTGAGTGCGTTGGCGTTGCCACCGTTATTCGCGGCGACAAGGTCATCATCTATGTTGCTGGTACCCCAGCTGGCACCGATCGACATTTGTGAGTCGAACTGGCCTTGAACTTCGCCCAGATCAAAGCGAACTGCATGGGCCGGCATTGCTGAAGCCATGGCTACCGCGACGACCAGCGGCTTCAGTGTGTTCCTCAAGACCTTTCTTGTTGTTGTATTTGTCATGACATTCCTCGCGCCGGGCGCTTGTTTTTATTAGTGATCCCTGGCAAATGACGCTCACGGTACTATCAAGCTGAGCATCACTTGCTCGACTCTATGACTGTGCTCTTGCCTGCTATACCCCCCTAATGGGGGGTGGCGTCAGATTGGGCGCTTGCAAGCAATGCGAGGCGAGCCATAATGCGGTAGCGCAATGAGAGCCTTTCAAAGTGACCCCAGGGAGTGATGGCTGATGCCAGAATTGCACGTACCGCCATTACTGATTGGCGGCAATGACGTGGCCAGCGTGGCCATTGAACCGAGTATGGCGAACCGTCACGGCCTGATCGCCGGAGCGACCGGCACCGGCAAGACCATTACGTTGCAGGTGCTGGCGCAGAGCTTTTCACAGCTGGGGGTGCCAGTGCTGGTGCCGGATATCAAGGGCGATTTCTCCGGTATCGCCAAGGCCGGAAAGCCGGGTGAAAAACTGCAGAAACGGGCGGATAAGGTGGGCTTGGGCACCATGACGCTGCGCGGCGCGCCGACCGTGTTCTGGGATGTATTCGGTGAGCATGGCCATCCACTCCGCCTGACTATCGCGGAGCTGGGTCCGGTGCTTTTGTCGCGCCTGCTGAACCTCAACGAAACCCAGAGCGGCATCATCGATATTCTGTTTCGCGTGGCAGATGACAACGGCTGGCTGCTGCTGGATCTAAAAGATCTGCGCTCCATGCTGATTTATCTGCACGAACAGCGCGCTGCATTGGGCGCCAAATACGGCAATGTATCGGCTGCCAGTCTGGGTGCGATTCAGCGCTCCTTGTTGCGTCTGGACGGGCAGGGTGGCGAGCGGCTGTTTGGCGAGCCGGCCATCAGTCTGGATGACTTTCTGCAGACCGACGAGCACGGCCAGGGTGTGGTTAATGTGCTGCATGCGGCCAAGCTGTATCAGGATAGCCCGCTGGCTTACTCCTGCATTTTGCTGTGGTTGCTGTCTGAATTGTTCGAGCAGCTTCCTGAAGTAGGGGATGCGGATAAACCGCGCTTCGTGCTGTTTTTTGATGAAGCCCATTTGATGTTCAAGGACACCCCCAAGGCGCTGGTTGACCGCATCGAACAGGTGGTGCGCTTGATCCGCTCAAAGGGTGTGGGCGTCTACTTCGTGACCCAAAGCCCGTTGGATATTCCCGATACCATCCTTGGCCAGCTGGGTAACCGTGTACAGCACGCGCTACGGGCCTTCACTCCGCGCGATCAGAAGGCGGTGCGGGCGGCGGCGCAAACCTTTCGCGCCAACCCTGAGCTGGATACCGAGAGTGCCATCACGGCACTGGGCGTAGGCGAAGCCCTGGTGTCGGTGCTCGACGCCAAGGGCACACCGAGCATAGTGCAGCGGGTGCTGATTCGCCCACCCGATAGTCAGATGGGCCCGATTGATGAGCCTGAGCGCGCGGCTCTGGTCAAGGGCTCACCGCTGGCGGGTGTTTATGATCAGACGGTGGATCGCGAGTCAGCTTATGAGGTACTGCAGGAGAGAGCGGATAAAGCGCTGTCTGAAGAGAAGCCGAGCATTACACCACAGAGCCAGGCGCGCAAGCCGCGTGCCGGTAAGTCGATCGGTCAGGAGCTAAGTGACATGTTTCGCTCCTTTGGTCGCAGCGCCATGCGCTCAGTGGGCACGCAGGCGGGCCGGGCCATCGTCCGCGGGATTCTGGGATCCTTGCGTAGCAAGTAGTCACTGGCCGCACAAAATGCATCGCAGGCTTGGCTATTCACGCCAAGCCTGCGATCAGCCATTTTAAAGCGGCGGCGGGGCATGGATAATAAGGGTAATCCAAGGAGAACTGCATGCCCCTGTCTGACCTACCTGATCTGTACCCTTTTATTTGTATTGCCTTGCTGCTCGGCTGGTCGTTGACCGCTGCGTTATTGCTGCGCCGTCAGAGTGCCCTGCGTGACGAGTTGGCGCAGAGCCAGCAGCAGCAGGCGTTGCTGCGTGAGCAGTTGCAGGAAGTGCAACTGGAGTTGCACCAGCAGGACACACAACACAGTGGGTTACAGGCACGTAATGAGCATATGCAGGAGACGCTGCACGACCTGCGGCAGCAGCTGCAGCAACAGGCCGAGCGCCTGAGCAATGCGCAGAGTCAGGGCCAGGAATGGCAGTTGCAGGCTGAGCGCGCACAAACCCTGAGCCGCGAGCAGGGTCGGCAGGTCGATGAACTGCGCACTGAGCGCGATCAGCTGCGCGCAAGACTGGATGCTCTGCAGCACGAGCATGAGCAGTTGAAGGTGGAGCACTCCACCCTGCAAAGCAGCCTGGAGCAACGCCAGCAGCACTTCAGTGAACAGCAGCAACTGCTCAAGGACAGCCGCGATCAACTGAAAATGGAATTCGAGCAACTGGCCGGCAAGATATTTGAAGCCAAGGGCCAGGCGTTTTCGCAGCAGAACCAGCAATCACTGGACGCGCTGCTCAAGCCGTTTCGTGAGCAGATTGATCAGTTCCGCAGCAAGGTTGAAGACATCCACCATAAGGATGTGCAGCAGCAGGCGACCTTGTCCGCCGAGCTCAAACACCTGA
Source organism: Pseudomonas neustonica (assembly GCF_003797945.1). Lineage (GTDB taxonomy): Bacteria > Pseudomonadota > Gammaproteobacteria > Pseudomonadales > Pseudomonadaceae > Halopseudomonas > Halopseudomonas neustonica. The sequence goes on along the minus strand of NZ_RKKU01000010.1, from coordinate 30,725 downwards.
AGGATCTGAACCTGCAGATCACTCAGGAAGCGCATGACCTCAGTACTGCGCTGCGTGGGCAGAAGAAGACCCAGGGCAACTGGGGTGAACTGATTCTGGAGAATGTGCTGGAGCGCTCGGGATTGCGCGCCGGGATCGACTTCAAGCGTGAAGTCAGCATGACCAATAGCGAAGGGCAGCGTCAGCGACCGGACGTGCTGGTATACCTGCCGCAGGACAAGCATCTGATCATTGATGCCAAGGTGTCACTGAACGCCTACACGCGCTATATCAATAGTGAAGATGATACCGAGCGCCGAGTCGCGCTGAGCGAGCATGTGCACGCCATCGGCCAGCGTATTCGCGAATTGTCGGATCGTAACTATTTTGATTTGCCGGGGCTCAACGCACCAGAAATGGTGTTTATGTTCATCCCGATTGAGTCGGCGTTTGTCGAGGCGCTGAAAGCGGACGAAACCCTGTTCCAGAAAGCGATTGAACAGAATGTGTTGGTGGCCACGCCGACCACGCTGCTGACCAGCCTGAATATCGTACGTCAGCTCTGGCGCTTTGAGGATCAGAATCGCCATACCGCCGAACTCGCCGAACGTGCAAGCAAAATTCACGACAAGTTACGTACCTTCCTGGGCAGTATGGATAACATCGAGAAGAGCCTGGATAAGGCCTCGGACGCTTACCGAAAAGCCAAGGATCAGCTATTGGGGGGTCGTGCGAATCTGGTGAAACAGGTTAATGATTTCAAAGAGTTGGGTGTGTCAGTTAAAGCAGAGTTAAGCGAAGAATGGACCGAGCGTGCGAGTCTTGAGCTGAGTCATGACAGCCCCGATCCAGCGGAGTAATCTGCTGTGAAGCGGCGCCCGCTGATAGCGACGGGCGCCTTTGCGGGCTACAGGTGAAAGTCGCCGCTGGCTTCCGGCTGATAGACAATATCCATGATCTTCAGCTTCAGCGGGCGACCCTGTGGACCTTGCCAGTTGATGCTCTGGCCTACCTTCAAACCTAGCAGCGCAATACCGACTGGCGCCAGAATAGAGATGGTGCCTGGTCGTCCTGCTTGCTCGGGATAAACGAGCGTTAGCACGAATTCGCGCTCGCTGGCCTCATCGATAAAGCGCACCGTGGAGTTCATGGTTACCACATCACTGGCTATGCGTTTGTGGCTAACCACGCGGGCGCGCAGCACTTCATCTTCGAGTGCTTCGAGCAGGTCCAGCGGTGCCTGCATGTTGTCGAGCACCTTTTCCAGGCGCTGTACATCCAAGCGTGTCATTACGATGGCAGGGGATTTGTTCATGGCGAGCGGCACTACTCCTTTTCTAGAGTTTGATTCAAACCGTTGTGAGATTACAAAAGGCATGCCCAGCAGGACGCTGGTCAGCTGACGTTACCAGATTGGCAGCCAGTTACAATGGCTAATAGGTTTCAAATTATGCCCAATGATGGTGCGCTGAAATGCTGTCCAGATGGTCAGTGTTCTTTTATGGTGCATGGTGTCGTGACCCCTTGTCGGGCACGCCGCGAAATATCAGGGCGGTTGGCTGGCATGGCACTTGCTCTGTAATTGGCCACATTACACGGTTGGACAGCACGGATGACAGTAGCCTGGCACCTTGAGCAGCATGACAGCGCGCTGAACTGGCAGGCAGGATTGAGCCTGGGGTTCACCCGCAGCGGCGAGCGCACTCAGTTGGCGCACACGAGCCATCGTGGACCATTGCGCATACAGCGCCCGTTTTACCCCGAAGGGATTGATTGCCCTCATTTATATATTCTGCATCCGCCCGGTGGCTTGGTCAGTGGCGATACGCTACGTCTGCAGGCGGATGTGCAGCCGGGCGCGAATGCCTTGCTGACCACACCTTCATCGGGCAAGTGCTACCGCGCGCGCGACAACGGCACCTTTCAGGTGCAGCACAACCGCTTTACGCTGGCTGCCGGCAGTAGCCTGGAGTACTTGCCGCAGGACACCATTGCCTTTGAAGGTTGTAACGCCAAGCTGATCACCCGTATTGATCTGAGCGGCGACGCTCGTTGCTGCGCGTGGGATCTGCTTTGCCTGGGTCGCCCTGCGGCGGATGAGCGCTTTAGCCATGGCGCGGTGGAGCAGCGGCTGGATGTATGGCGCGATGGTCGTCCAATCTATATTGAGCGTAATCACTTTATTGGCGGTGAGCCTCTGCTGGATGCACGCTGGGGGCTGGCGGGTGCCGGTGTCAGTGGCACCTGGATGGCTACACTGCAGTTGGATCGCCAACAGATGGATGATCTGCGCGAGACCTTTGCGGATTATCCGCAGTTGGCGCTGACTCAGCGGAACGGCTTGCTGATCGGTCGCTATATCGGCCTAGAGGCTGAGCATGCACGTAACACGTTTATTCGTTTGTGGCAGCACCTGCGCCCGCTGATCAATGGTCGCGCTGCCTGCCCACCCCGTATCTGGAATACCTGAATGGAGCCCGTTTCATGGAGCTGACACCGCGCGAAAAAGACAAACTCCTGCTGTTTACCGCAGCCTTGCTGGCTGAACGTCGGTTGGCACGTGGGGTGAAACTGAATTACCCCGAATCGATGGCCTATATCAGCGCCGCCATCATGGAGGGCGCTCGCGATGGTCGCAGCGTGGCCGAGATGATGAGCTACGGCCGCACGCTGCTGACTCGCGAGCAGGTGATGCCCGGTATTGCCGAGCTGCTGGCCGAGGTGCAGGTGGAAGCTACCTTCCCGGACGGCACCAAGTTGGTCACTGTCCATAACCCGATTCCCTGAGGAGAACTGACATGATTCCAGGAGAAGTGCAGACCCGGCCGGGTTCATTGCAGCTCAATGAAGGTCGCGAAACCATCGTGATCAGCGTTGCCAATAGCGGTGACCGGCCAGTACAGGTGGGCTCGCATTACCATTTTGCGGAGACCAATCCGGCGCTGCAGTTCGACCGCACCGCCGCGCGTGGCTTTCGCCTGAACATCGCCGCCGGCACGGCGGTCCGTTTTGAGCCGGGCCAAAGCCGCGAAGTGGAACTGGTCGCCCTGGCGGGTGAGCGCAAGGTATATGGCTTCCGTGGCGATGTCATGGGCAGTCTCTGAAACCGGGTTTTGACAGGAGCGACAAATGGAAATCAGCAGACAGGCCTATGCCGAAATGTATGGCCCGACGACCGGAGACCGGGTACGCCTGGGCGATACCGAACTCTGGATCAGCGTAGAAAAGGACATGACCCGCTACGGCGAGGAAGTGAAATTTGGCGGCGGCAAGGTGATTCGTGATGGCATGGGCCAGAGCCAGCGTACCCGCACGGATACCCCGGATACGGTTATTACCAATGCCCTGATTCTCGATTGGTGGGGTGTAATCAAGGCCGACGTGGCGCTCAAGGATGGCAACATTCAGGCCATCGGCAAAGCGGGTAACCCGGACATTCAACCCGGTATCGACATCATTATCGGGCCCTGTACCGAAATTATTGCCGGCGAAGGCATGATCCTTACCGCCGGTGGTATTGACGCGCACATTCACTTTATCTGCCCGCAGCAGATTGAAGAGGCGCTGATGTCGGGTGTCACCACCATGATTGGCGGTGGTACTGGTCCGGCTACCGGCACCAATGCCACCACCTGTACGCCGGGTGCCTGGCACATCGGCAAGATGTTGCAATCGGCTGAGTGCTTTCCGATGAACCTGGGTTTTCTGGGCAAGGGTAATGCCAGCCTGCCAGACGCGTTGGAAGAGCAGATTGAGGCTGGCGCGATGGGTCTCAAGTTGCACGAGGACTGGGGTACCACACCGGCGGCTATCGACTGTTGCCTGAGCGTAGCCGACGTTTATGACGTGCAGGTGGCTATTCACACTGACACCCTGAACGAGTCAGGCTTTGTTGAAGATACCCTGGCGGCTATCAAGGGCCGGGTGATTCATACCTATCACACCGAAGGCGCGGGCGGCGGTCACGCCCCGGATATCATCAAGGCCTGTGGTGAGTCCAACGTCTTGCCATCGTCGACTAACCCGACGCGGCCTTACACCATCAATACCGTTGACGAGCATCTGGACATGCTGATGGTCTGCCATCACCTGGACCCAGCGATCGCTGAAGATGTGGCTTTCGCTGACTCGCGCATCCGCCGCGAGACGATCGCCGCCGAAGACATCCTGCATGACCTGGGCGCCTTCTGCATGATCTCGTCGGACTCTCAGGCTATGGGCCGCGTTGGTGAGGTGATTACCCGCACCTGGCAGACTGCGCACAAAATGAAGGTGCAACGTGGACCGCTCGACGGTGATGATGACTGGTCCGATAATGCGCGCGCCAAACGCTATATCGCCAAGTACACCATCAACCCGGCGATCACGATGGGCTTGTCGGATGTAGTGGGGTCGATCGAAGTTGGCAAGCTGGCTGATCTGGTTTTGTGGAAACCTGCGTTTTTTGGTACCAAGCCCAGCCTCATTCTAAAGGGTGGCTCTATTGCTGCAGCGCCCATGGGCGATCCCAATGCCTCGATCCCGACCCCGCAGCCAGTACATTACCGGCCGATGTTCGGCGCTTTTGGTAAAGGCATGGACAGTACCTGCGTGACCTTTGTGTCCAAGGCGGCGATTGATGCTGGTATCGCTGACAAGCTGGGCTTGAGCCGCCGACTGGAAGCGGTACGCAATACCCGCACCATCAGCAAGGCCGACATGAAGCTCAACGACTATCAGCCAGACATCAGCGTTGATCCGCAGACCTATGTGGTCAAGGCCGATGGTGTCGAGCTGCTGTGCGAGCCGGCTACTGACTTGCCATTGGCGCAGCGCTACTACTTATTTTGATCAGGCAGCGTTGCGTTGTCTGTTGTGGATTTTATGTTTTAGGAGGACTGAATGCTGGAATGTCATGAATGGCTAGAGGGCGAGGGCGGCCACGATCATGTGCTGGAGCTGTCGTATGAACTGCGCACCCGCAGCCGCTTGCGCGCCGAGACTGAAGGCGGCCTTGAAGTGGGCCTGTTTCTGCCGCGTGGCCGGGTATTGGCGCAGGGCGAGCGATTGCAGTGTAATGACGGCAGCGTATTGATGATCAGCGCTGCGCCAGAACAGCTCTCGCGCGTGCATTGCGATGATGCGCTGTTGCTGGCCCGCGCCGCCTATCACATGGGGAACCGCCATGTAGCGTTGGAGGTACGTGCCAACGAGTTGCGCTATCTCTGTGATCACGTGCTCGATGCCATGCTGCGCGGCTTTGGCATGGAGATAGAGCAGATTACTGCGCCGTTCAATCCAGAGTCCGGCGCGTATCACAACCACAGTCACAGCGTGGCCACACCCGCCGCACCTTTCCTGCGTCTGGCAGGTCATGATCGTGGCTGAGGCCAGAGTCATGACGGATCTGGCACTGCTGCGGGTATTGCAGTTGGCCAGTCCGGCTTTGCCGATTGGTGGTTACGCCTATTCGCAAGGTCTGGAATATGCCATCGAGCAGGGCTGGGTGACAGACATCGACAGTGCCGCCGGCTGGTTGGGTGGTCTGCTTGAGCATTCGCTGGCGCGGCTGGATATACCGGTGCTGCTGCGGCAGTACGAAGCGCTGGAACGAGCTGATGACGGTGCGCTGTTTTCCTGGAATGACTGGTTGCTGGCCAATCGCGAGACAGCGGAACTTTATCTGGAAGACAGTCAGCAGGGCGGTGCTCTGTTGCGGCTGATGTGCTCGCTGGGCGTGCCAGCGGCGCAGGAGTGGCCAACGGGCGAGCCCTTGGCCTTGATGACCGGCCTGGCCATGGCAGGGCAGCACTGGCACACCGGCGCCCATGCGCTAGCACTAGGCGCGCTCTGGAGCTGGCTGGAAAATCAGGTGGGCGCCGCAACCAAATTGATTCCGCTGGGGCAGACCGATGCCCAGCGGCTGCTTGACCGTATTTTGCCGAGCCTGCCCGCTGTTATTGAAATAGCGCGCGATCTGCCAAGCGATGAGCTGGGCGCCGGTTTGCCGGGGCTGGCCTTTGCCAGTGCGCGGCATGAACACCAATACACCCGATTGTTTCGATCATAAGGAGCTTTAATCCATGACTACCAGACCTGCTTTGCGCGTAGGCATCGGCGGACCGGTTGGGTCCGGCAAGACTGCCCTGGTGCGTATCCTGTGCGAGCGCCTGTACCCGCACTACAACCTGGGCGTGATCACCAACGACATTTATACCCGCGAAGACGCCGACTTTCTGCTGCGCCATGACGCATTGCCGGAAGACCGCATTCTTGGGGTGGAAACCGGCGGCTGCCCGCACACCGCGATCCGCGAAGATGCCTCAATGAACCTGGCCGCCATTGCCGAATTGCAGCAAACGCATCCGGAAATGGAGCTGGTGCTGGTCGAAAGTGGCGGTGACAACCTGGCGGCCACTTTCAGCCCCGAGCTCTCTGACCTGACGCTCTATGTGATTGATGTATCGGCTGGTGACAAGATTCCGCGCAAGGGGGGGCCGGGCATCACCCGTTCCGATCTGCTGATCATCAACAAGACCGATTTGGCGCCGCTGGTGGGGGCCGATTTGGGGGTAATGGATCGTGATGCCAAAAAAATGCGCGGTGAGCGTCCTTTCGTTTTCTCCAACCTGAAAAGTGGTCAGGGTGTGGAAGATATCATTGAATTTATCGTTCGCCAGGGCATGCTCAAGGCGCTGCCGGACACCGACAAAACCCAACAAGGAGCCTGACATGTCTTCACTTCGTACTAATCTCGCCTTTGCCGCCGGCCTGGTACTCTTACCGTCTATGGCGTTCGCGCACCCTGGTCATGGCACGTCAGGCCTGGTCAGCGGTTTGAGCCATCCGCTTTTTGGTCTGGATCACCTGTTGGCGATGGTGGCTGTTGGTCTCTGTGCCGCCAAGCTGGGTGGAACTGCGCGCTGGTTACTGCCGGTGCTCTTTGTGTCGATCATGGTGCTGGGTGGCAGTGTGGCGATCGCAGGCATGCACCTGCCGGGCGTTGAGTTGGGCATTGTCGCCTCGGTGATTGTGCTGGGCATGTTGCTGATCTTTGCGCGTAGCGGCGCTACGGTGCCAGCCGCGCTGCTGGTCAGCGGCTTTGCCCTGTTCCATGGTTATGCACATGGTGCAGAGATGCCGGCCGCTGCAGGGGCAGCGACTTATGCCCTTGGTTTTGCATTTGCCACGGCTGCGCTGCACGGCTTGGGTCTGCTCGGCGGTCAGTGGCTGCAGGCGCGTCACTGGCAGCGCGCGGTTCAGGTACTGGGCGCGCTGATTAGTATGGCGGGTGTTAGCATGGCGCTAAGCATGTAAGCGCTACCTGGCTAAAAACAAAGCTGCGCTCCTGTGTTCCGGGAGCGCAGCTTTTTTATTTCAGGTTGCACAAGGGCCGTCAGCGAACGGGGCAAAAGTCGGATTGATTGGGCCCCTTGTCGTGCCTGCTGTCGACGTATGCAACTTATAAAAGACATCCTGTTCCAATGTCTGGAATTGAAAAATGTCTGGAATAAATCTGACGATTAAAACAGGGAGTGATAATGAAGAAGCTACTCGTGGCTGCCGGTGTACTGGCTTTGCTTACCGGTTGTTCTGATAACGAAGTAGGTGATGTATCACTGGGGGTGTTTACGCTCAAGGACATCAAACTCAACTCGATGGTCGATCCGGTGGTAACCGGGGTCACCTGTCACATTGCTTCGGTTGAAGCCAACCTGAGCTTTTCTGATCCGAGCGATAGCGCCATATCCTGCCGCCAGACGGGCGAGATTACGCCAGAGATGATAGCGCAAATTGATCGCAGCGATTCAGGTGAGATCGTCTTTCGTAAATCCAAGAGCGTATTTTTCAAGACCATGAAGGTGCGACGCATCTTTGATCCCGCCAATCAGACGCTGATGTATCTTTCTTACTCCACCAAAGAAACATCAGGCAGCTTTAAACACAGCCTTTCAACCGTCCCGCTTTGGGGCACGCAGGCTTACCAGCAGGTGAGTCAGGTAGCCGAATAGGCTTGTGCGCCTGGCTGATAAAGCTCAGGCGCTCGCCACGGACTTACCCTGCGAGCGAGAGCAGTGCGGGTGATTTGTATTACATGGCCCCCCGGCCGCTGGGCGGGCAGTCTCTCGGTGCAGGCCTGGCATTAGCAGCGTCTGCCTGAGTGTCAACGAAGCAGCTGATGCGTTGAATCACCGGTGCCCAATCCTGAAAGGGCGCTGCCAGTGTAAGCAATATCTTTATATGCCCCAGCCCGCTTAATATCTCACTGTCTACTGAGACCTTCTGTTCTGCCAGAGCCTGCGCAAGTTGCTCGGTATTGCGCTTTGGGTCTACCAGGTCATCCTCGCTACCCGCTAGTAGCAGCGCCGGCGGGCTGCCTGGCTGTGCGTGAAACAGTGGCTGTGAATCAACCGGTGTGACCGGGTGATAGAACACCGGTCGTACGTCGGGGTTACGGATCGGAAGAAAGTCATAGGGGCCAGCCAGACCGATCCAGCCGCTCAGCATATCCGGACTGAGGTCTTGCTGCTTCAGCCAGCGTGGGTCCAACGCGAGCATCGCTGCATTGTAGGCTCCAGCGCTGTGCCCCATGATAAACAGCGGTCCTGGTTGCTTTTGCCAGTCAGTCTGATGGGCTTTTACCCAGGCCAATGCCTTGGCACTGTCGCGCAGAAAGTCCGGGTAGCGTACCTCCGGGAATAAACGATAGTCGGGGATCACCGTAATGATGCCGCGGCTGGCCAACGCCTGAGCGACAAAGCGGTAGCTGGCGCGCTCGCCATTGCGCCAGCTGCCGCCATAATAGAACACCACTACAGGTGCTTGAGATGCCAGCTTCTGTGGCAGATAGATGTCGAGCTGCTGGCGCGGCAAGTCGCCGTAAGCTTGAGTCTCAAGCTGCTCATATCCTTCATCGGGTACTAGCCAGTTGACGGGCGATAATGCCGAGCAGCCAGCCAAAAGAGTAGTCAGTAGCAGAGAAAGCGGACGGAGCAACATGCTGAGACCCTCGCTGTTGAATGAGTTGGCGACGCGCAAGCTGTTACAAGCCATTGCATTTGGCTTTCACGGCGCGACGCTTACACCTACCATGGGATAGTAACCCGGAGAAGAGGTGAGCATGAAGGATGCGTTGAAAGCGGCACAGGACTCGATCGATCAGGTATTGCTGGGCAAATCCCGCGCGGTCAAGCTGGCTTTGACGTGCATCCTGGCCAAAGGGCATTTGCTGATTGAGGATCTGCCGGGGATGGGCAAGACCACCTTGTCGCAGGCACTGGCCTCGGTAATGGGCATGAGCTACCAGCGTATTCAGTTCACCAGTGATTTGCTGCCGGGCGATATTCTTGGCACCTCCGTATTTGACCGCAATACAGGTCAGTTTGTATTTCACCCGGGGCCGATTTTTGCCGAGTTGGTGCTGGCGGATGAAATCAACCGGGCGACACCCAAAAGCCAGAGCGCGTTGCTGGAGGCGATGGAGGAAGGCCAGGTTACCGTCGATGGCGCCACGCGTGCGTTATCAGATCCGTTCTTTGTGATTGCCACCCAGAATCCGGTATCTCAGGGCGGCACCTTTGCCCTGCCCGAATCACAACTGGATCGCTTTTTAATGCGCCTTTCATTGGGCTATCCGAGTGAAAAGGCAGAAAAGAGTCTGTTGCTGGGTGATGATCGCCGGGTGCGTCTGGATCGGGTAGAGGCGCTGCTCAATCGTGATGAGTTGCGCCGATTGCAGAGCCTGGTGCCGCAGGTCAACGCCAGTGAGGCACTGGTGGATTACATTCTGCGGTTGGTCAATCACACCCGTAACAGTGATGTCTGTGCTTGGGGGCTGTCGCCCCGCGCCAGTCTTGGTTTGCTGGCTGCTGCCCGCGCGTGGGCCATGCTTGAGCAGCGTAGTTATGTGATTCCGGAGGATGTACAGGCGGTCTTGCCATCGGTTGTCAGCCATCGTTTGCGCGCGGCCAGCGATCCGACCGGTCATGGCGGTGATAGCCTGGCGCTTTGGCTGCTCAACGAAGTGCCTGCGGTGTGAGCAAGGCCTGGCGAGTGCGTGCCCGCGCACTGCATCAGCGCTGGCTCAAGCGCCGCATTCCGGCGGCACAGCAGATCAGCCTGGATCACCGCCGCATCTTTATCTTGCCAAGCCGGGCAGGCTTGGGATTTTTGCTGTTGCTGGCGATCTTGCTGGTGGGGGCAATCAATTACCAAAATAGTCTGGTGTACGGACTAACCTTCCTGTTACTCAGCCTGTTCTGGGTAGTGCTGCATCATAGCTATCGCAATCTCGCGGGGATCAGTTTACGCGCCACCGGTGGACGTCCGGTGTTTGCCGGGGAGCAGGTGCCCTTGGGGCTGTTATTGCAGAGCCCAAGGCGCGAGCGACAGGCGCTCAAACTAAGTTGGCCACAGGTCGTGCCACAGCAGCTGGACGTGCCTGCTGACGGCGAGACTGCCGCAACGCTCTATTACCCAACGGCGCGACGGGGCTGGTTGCAGCCTGAGCGGTTGCGTATTGAAACCCGTTTCCCTTTGGGTTGCTTCGTTGCCTGGAGTTTGCTTGATCTGAATTGGCGGGTGTTGGTGTATCCGCGCCCAATCAAGGCGCCGCTGCCTGTGCATCGCAGTGGTAAGGGGCAGGACGAGGCCCAGCAAGCGCCATTGGCCGAGGGAGTGGATGACTTTCAGGGACTACGTGCCTATCGTCCCGGAGACTCGCGGCGACGCCTGGACTGGCGAGCCTACTCGCGCGGTCAGGGGCTGCACAGCAAGATCTTTGCCGAGCCACAGCAGCAGAGCCAGTGGCTGGATCTGGAGCAGACTGCCGGAAGCGATCTGGAGCAGCGTCTGGGCATGCTAACAGGCTGGATATTGACGTTGGAAGCAGCCGGGCGGCCCTATGGGTTGGCTTTGCCGGGGCTCAGATTGGCGCCTGCATTGGGTGAGTCGCACCGCGATGTCTGTCTGCGCGCCCTGGCCTTGTATGGGCTGGAGGAGGACGCATGAGTGCCGCCGGGCTTATCCCGCGCAACAGTCTGGCCTGGCTGCTGACGGCGCAGGTAGTCGTGCTGTTACCGCATTTGCCGCGCCTGCCCTGGTGGGTCGCGCTGATGTGGATCGGCTGCGCGCTTTGGCGGGTGCAAATTCAACGCATGCGCTGGCGTTATCCAGGGACGCTGGTCAAAAGCATGGCGCTGGTGTTGATCCTGTTGGGGGTGTTCTTTGCACAGGGCACCTTGATCGGGCTGGATGCCACGGTCATGTTTCTGCTGCTGCTGTTCATGCTCAAGTTACTGGAAATGCGCAACCCACGCGACGCCCTGGTCGTGGTCTATCTTGGCTTTTTTATTCTGGCTACGGCCTTTCTATTTGATCAAGGGATACCGTTAACCCTGTATCAGTGCATTCCTTTGCTGGTGTTGGTGGCTGCACTGGTTGGTCTGCAGCAGAGTTCGGGTCGCAATGACCCCATTCGCGCGTTGCGCAGCGCGGGGGTGATGCTGTTGCAAGCTATCCCGTTATTGCTGGTGCTGTTCATCTTCTTCCCGCGCCTGGAGCCGCTGTGGTCGGTCAATATGCCGGGCGGTACGGCCCGCACCGGCCTGTCGGATAGCATGTCACCAGCCGACATTGCCAATCTTGCGCGCTCGCCAGAGCTGGCATTTCGCGCCAGCTTCGAAGGTGATATTCCGCCACTTCGCACGCTCTACTGGCGAGCCATGACCTTTAGCCGTTTTGATGGGCGTAGCTGGTCGCAGGATCGCTTGCTTAATAACCTGCCTGCACCTGAGCTGGATACCTCGGGTGAGTTTATTGACTATCGCGTGGTTGCCGGTGCGAGTGGCCAACACTGGGTGTTCAGTCTGGCTGGCGCGGTCACCGAAGAACCTGCGCTGCGCCGTATGCAAGACTTCACCCTGCGGTCGATTGCACCGCTGAATAGCACCTTTGGTTACGCTGCTCGGTCTTACCCGAGCGCAGCATTACAGCCGCAGCTACTGAGCCAGCTGGAGCGTGATCGACAGCTGGCGCTGCCCAAACAAGGTGATCCGCGTGCGCGCAAGTGGGCCCAGGAGCTCCGCCAGCAGCATGCCGACGATGCGCAGTTGGTGCAGGCGCTGCTTGGTTATTTCAATCAACAGCCATTCTTTTACACGCTCAACCCGACCCCATTGGGGCAGCACAGTAACGACGAGTTTCTCTTCGATACTCGCCGCGGCTTCTGTGAACACTACGCGGGCGCCATGACCTTTGTTCTGCGCGCTGCGGGTATACCGGCGCGGGTTGTTGCGGGCTATCAGGGCGGCGAGATCAATACGCGCGGGAGCTATGTTCTGGTACATCAGTTTGACGCCCACGCCTGGGTAGAGGTTTGGCTGCAAGGGCGTGGCTGGGTTTCGGTTGATCCTACCTTCCAGGTAGCACCCGAGCGGATAGAAATGGGCCTGGAAGAAGCAGTACGAGGCGAAGGTAGCTTCCTGCAGGACGCCTTTCTTTCCGGCTCGCGGTACCGCGATGTAGCCTGGCTCAATGAAGCGCGCCTGGCCTGGGATAACATTAACTATCAATGGCAGTTGCGGGTGCTGAATTTCAAGAGCGAGCAACAGATGGGGCTGTTCCGCCGCTGGCTGGGTACCACAGACTGGCAGCGGATCGGTGTGGTTGTGCTGGCAATCGCAGGCGCGATCATGCTGTTGCAAGCCTTGTGGTGGTTACGCCCGCAACGCCAGAGTGGTAGTGCCCAGCAACGCGCCTGGGTGCGCTTGGATCAACGACTGGCACGGCTGCGCTTGCAGGCACTGCCGGGTGAGGGCCCGCGGGACTGGCAGCAACGTCTGCAATTGGCTTTGCCGTGGCAACGTAGTGCGATAGATGGCTTCTTCGATGAATTTGTGCGGCAGTCTTATGCCGCGCTTGCCTCTGGCTCTGGCTCTGGTGAAGATCAGCAGCGCCTGCAAGCGCGGTTAAAGGCGTTGATAAAGGCGTTGCCTCGCAAGCGACCAGCGGCGGCTAGTGAGTTACTGGCTGATCAGCCATTGTCCCATTCCGATAAGCCCCTATAATTCAGCTTTGCGTCTTGCTGGCGCGTTAACAGGACCTATGGAGTAGGCATGCATCCTTTCAGCGCGACACGGCCACCGAAGCTGGCTCTCGGATTGGGCTTGGCTGGCTTGATTCCCTTTATCACTGGTGCCCTTGGTTTATGGGTGACGCCGGAAGCATGGCGTGAGCGGGTATTGGAGGAGTTGCTCGCCTATGCCGCGTTGATTCTGGCTTTTATGGGCGCGATTCACTGGGGGTTGGCGATGCGTGCGGACGAGCACAGCAGTAAGGCGCCGATCCAGCTGGCGTTATCGGTTGTGCCGCCGCTGCTGGGGTGGGTGGGATTGAGTTTGCCGATTAACCTGGCTTTGCCGGTGTTTTTCGTCGCCTTTGCGACCTTGTATTTTGCTGATCTATGGGCTGTACGGCATGGTCTGGCACCGGTGTGGTATCCTGCGCTGCGTAAACCGCTCAGTATCGTGGTTATCTTAAGTCTGATCGTGGCTTGGCTGGCAACCGGGCGTATTGGTTAAGCTTCACTGATTCGGGTGATATGCGCGGTAAATAGCCTGTGCTCAAGTGATGGTTATAACCACTTGAGTGCTGGCCCCCTATATGGAACATTCGCTACACAGTATTGATTGCCGCTGGCTGTTGGCACTTTACGCGGTTATTCCGCTGTCGATTGCGCTGGTTGCGCTGGATGTATTGCTGTGGAATGGTTGGCTGCTTAACGAGGTGTTGCCGGACGATCCCAACGATTGGCCGATCTGGGCGGTGCTTTTTGGGTTGCCGCATATCATTGCCAGCATGCTAACGATGGCAGACGGGGAATACCTGTCGTATTACCGTCGCACGCTGCTGTGGCCCTTCTGCCTGTTTCTATTCATCGCCATTGCCGGCCACTTTGGGCCGCAGCCGCTCAGCTATAACCTGCTCTTTGTCTTCCTCGCTTTCTACACTATCTATCACGTGCTGGCCCAGCAATTGGGATTGACCCTGATGATGCTTGGTAGGCGTCCTGATCGCCTTTTTACCTGCTGGAAGTGGCTGGCAATTATGGCCGGCTTCGCAATTTACATTAATGTCTACGGTATGCGCTTTCTGGGTGATTGGGCGTTGCTGGGAATCAATGGTTACCAGCTGATGTCGCTACTGGCTGCCGGGTTGTGCGCCGGAGTTCTATTGTTGTCATGGCGCCTGGCACGCCTGGCAAAACGGGGAGTTGGACGTTGGTATCTATGGGCCAATGCAGCCATGCTGGTGTCGGCGCTGGTCATTAACGAGGTGGGTTATACCTTGTTTGTTATCCTGATTCCGCGGGTCATTCATGACCTGACTGCGTATAGCGTCTATATCACCCACGACCGTAACCGTATCCGCGCAGGCGATGGCAGTTGGTGCTATCGCTTGACTCATGCCAGTGGCTGGTCGCCTTTCATTGTGTTGCCAGTGAGTTCGCTGCTGGTCGCCTATGCATTAAACAGTTATCAGCATTTCGCCTGGATCAATATCCTGATTCTGACCCTGTCGTTTCTACATTATTATTTTGAAGGTTTTATTTGGCGCGGTCCTAACCCGCACCGACAGTACGTCGCATTCAAGCGTTGAAGGAAGCGGCGAGCAGTGATGAAGCGGGGCGGGCGGCTCTGGAGGAATGCAGCAATAGGCCGCCCGGCCTGAGAATCAGGACTTTTTAACGAACTCTGATTTCAGCTTCATGGCGCCTACACCATCAATCTTGCAGTCGATATCGTGATCGCCGTCAACCAGGCGAATATTTTTCACCTTGGTCCCTACCTTCACGACCAGTGACGAGCCCTTGACCTTGAGATCCTTGATGACCGTTACTGAATCGCCGTCGGCCAGCGGGTTGCCATTGGCGTCGGTGATGCCGCTGCCGGCGCTTTCTTCTTCAGCTGCTTGCTGTGGCCATTCGTGCGCGCACTCCGGGCATACGAACATCAGGCCATCTTCGTAGGTGAAGGAAGAATCGCAGTTGGGGCAGTTGGGCAAATCGCTCATGAAATTACCTTGTCAGGGTGCATAACCTTGCGGGAAACAGGGTTTTTGAGCGGGGCATAATGCCGTAACTTGACCTTTCTGTCCATGTTGACTGGCCTAGGATAGGTTCTTGGTGAGGCCCGTAATTGCCGCTGTAGCTCAATTCTCCCAGTTGCTGGCGCTTCTACGTTGTAGGTGAATATGACTGATCAGACGTATGCTTGGGCGAATCAAGAATTGCGCACTACCAATAATGAACAGTACAACGGCGAGCTTTTCATGTGACGGAAAAAGAAACAAAATGCTACCGATGAGAAACCAGATAGCGATAAAAAAGTCGTTGATGATGCTGAGCAGTTCGTAGCGACGACGAATAATCAGTTCTTCATGACCCAGATGCAGAGTAAGCGGGTTGTCCTGCTCTGGGTTGCTCTGTTTGGTCATGCGTTAACTCGCGGCTGTGCTGGAAAAGTAGAGGACGTACCCATCTTGGGCTGCGCACGCGCTGCACGCAGCCCAAGGCGCAGGTTATTGCAGTGGTCTGTTTGCTGGCTCTTGGGCACGTGCTTTGATGCTGCGGTTATCGCTGCTGTAAAGCAGCAGCGCACCGGCATTATCGATTTCAAAGCGGTTTATATCGCCTAGTACCTCAAGAAAGTGACCATCCTGGTTCATTAGCGCGGGCGCGCAGGCTTTATTGGTTGAGGCGATCGCTTGGGTAGTAAGCCCTTCTCCAGTCAGTTGGTAGCCGGTGCTGTAGTGGTTGCACGCAAGCACGCCGCCCAGCAGGCCCTCGGCGGTGAAGTTCATGCTCATCCGGGTATTGTCGATGACGCCCTTGTCATCAACATCCTCGACAATCCACTCACGTCCGGTCAGCAGCGACTGAGGTGAACCGCCACAGCCTTTAAGCGTGTCGCCATTGACCTTGACGCTGACGGCATAGGGGTATGGCATCCCGGTCATGCTGTCACGGCATAGTTCAGGGGTTACATCGACAATGACAGAGTTCGCCTCGGTACTGGCGTTAAAATGGTAACTGTCATCTTCTCGGGTGGTCGTCGGGGTAGGAGTGAGTATGGTGGTCGGGTCGTTTTGGCGGTTCAGGCTCATGCGCTCGTTGTCGACTTTGAGGGTCCAGCCCGGCTCATTACCCTGGGCGGCAAAGGGCAGGAATGCGTTCACATCGACGATTTCGGCATCGTCTGCCACTGCACCGCTGACCTTGATAAGCATCAAGGTACCCATGTCAGCTACCGGCTGAGTAACATCGATCAGGTTGGCGCTGTCAGTGGTCCAGAGTAATTGGCCCTCGGCACTGCGGATCTGCGCCGACACCGAATAGCTGTTGCGCAAGTCGAACATGGCGGGCTCGACCTTGAGGGTAAAAGGCACCGGCACCTGCTTGGCAAACATCGTTGTATTCTGTTCGGCCAATAGGATTGAGGGCGCGTCGGCACGCGAGACATCGCTGAGCTTGATGTGTGCGACGCTGCCCGGCGGAAGGGCTATGCGTTCACGGTAGCTGATGCTACCGATGACCTGCTCAGTGGCGGGGGCTGCCTGTTCTTGGGGTGTCGTATCACTGGCGCTATTTTTGCTGTTTATCTGGCTGCAGCCGGCGGCCAGCAGGGAAGTGAATCCGATCAACATGACGTGTGCAGGTGTGATATGCATGCAATGCTCCTCAATACTCGGCGCCAAGCGCCAGCGATATCTATTCGTTTAAAGAGTGTAACCCAAAGACGCGTGTTGACTTATCCGCTGATGCCTTGAGCCATTCAGTTGGCCGACGTCTCTCTGTCGTACTATGGGCAGCGTTGGCGCTGGCAAGTTCAGTGCAGGTCTGCGTTGGCAATAACCTGAATTGGCCGGGCGAGTTGTTCGTCACTATCAGAGCCCATGACTGATAAAGCATTCGCGCTGCTGATGGCGTTGCCGCTTGCGCATAGGCTGAGGCAAACTCAGTTAGCAAACGTCATCCTGCAAGTCAGGCGGACCTTAACCACTGGAGCACTCCATGATCAAAGTAAGCGTGATGTATCCCAACAACCCAGGCAGTCATTTTGATCACGATTATTACCGTGACCAGCATATGCCAATGGTCAAAAGACTGATGGGTGATGCTTGCCTGTCATTTGGGGTGGATCGCGGTCTGGCTGGCGGCGCACCCGATGCACCTGCCGCCTATGTCGCCACGGGTCACTTGTTTTGCGAGTCGATAGAAGGCTTTCAGGCTGCCTTTGCGCCCCACGCCAAGGTGATACAGAGCGATATCGTTAACTACACAGATATCGCGCCGCAGTTGCTGATCAGTGAGGTAGTCGTAGGCTAGATTAACGAGTTGTTGGATCAGCCCGTTAATCTGCAAGCGTCCTAGAGATTCTGGTATCGGTTGACGTCGAGTATGCCAGCCTGGTCGGGCGACACTTCCTCGATGCTGCGTTTGAAGTCAGCCATGATGTCCCAGAATTGGGGGTGTGTTCGACGCACTCCCCAGCGGTCAGCGAGCTTGTGCAAACCGTCCTGCTTCTGCACTGCTGAAAGCGCTTCGACAAAATCAGGTAGCTCGTCCAAGCTGACATCAAAGCTGAAGTTAGGGTAGCTACCAAGGGTGCCCTCGATCAGGGTTAGCGTGTCTTCGTCGGGCAGAAAACGCGACTCCTCACCAAACATGAAGGCTACGCTGGAATGCGCTCGGTTATGCACCAGCGTATAAACCCAGCGTTGGTCACCCTGCTTGACGCGCAGGAATGTTACCTCGGGTAGCAGGCTGATGACCGGCAGACTGCCGCCATCGGCGCGTGCCAAGGGTTGCAGTGTCTGTTCCAGTTGCTGCTGTTCGCTACTTATTCCGGCGCGCTGACAGTTATTCTGCGCACAGCGGTTCAAGGTATCTGCTGGCCCGCTGACCTTGTCGGCGCGAGCCAGCAGTAGTTGACTGAAGCGCTGCATGACGGCCGCGTTATCGTCTGCGCCCTCATAGTCCATTGCAACCGGTGTGCTGGTGTCCAGGCCGGTGTAGGTCAGTGCGTGTTTGATTCTGGCACTGCCCTGATACCAGTGAGCGTAGAGTGCTTCGCGTTTATTCTGAGGGATAAAGCGCAGCATGTTGTGCTCGGAGCCATTGCGGATCAGATCAAAGTAGAGACGAGTTTGTCCTTGATGGGACACGCTACCGAACACGTTGAAATTGGCTACCAGTTCGTAATAAGTGCGCTCTAGCAACGGGTAATCCA
This sequence comes from Pseudomonas neustonica, assembly GCF_003797945.1. Taxonomy (GTDB): domain Bacteria; phylum Pseudomonadota; class Gammaproteobacteria; order Pseudomonadales; family Pseudomonadaceae; genus Halopseudomonas; species Halopseudomonas neustonica. The sequence goes on along the minus strand of NZ_RKKU01000010.1, from coordinate 12,477 downwards.
TCACCCAAATGGTACGTGGTACGCGACCGTGCAGACCGCGACGCACCGAGGCGCTGTCGTGATGGCGGAAGATCGTCAGTAGGGCGTCCTGGTTCCAGCCGTCACCGTCCCATAGCTCGTCCAGCGTGGCTCCGTTAGGCTTACGCTCGGCGTAGTAGGTACTGCGCAGGTCAAGGTACTTGTTGCGTTGCTCGTTGTACTCAAGCCACTGTGGCCCAAGCGATAGTAGATCGCTTTTCTGGCCTGGTAGCCCAAGCAGCGGACTGGTCTTCTGACGATAGTCGGCATCGTTGACGTAGGCTTCCTGCTCAGGGTCTTCAAACACAGCCCAGAACTGGTCCCTGATAACGTCAGTAGCGATCTGGCCACGACACACAGGGCCGCGGATAAAATTGCGTACGAAGTACTCTGCGTTGTCTAGCAGGAACTGATAGCGCGCCTTGGCAGGAATGGCAGAAAAAGTAATAAACGGGTTCGCGCGCTCGGCATAGCTATAACCCGGTAGCGCGGTAACCTCCCATTGGGGTTCGAAAAACAGCGACTGGAAGCGCTGCAGGCGCTTATCACCCAGTGCGTAGGTAATGTGGGTTTTCTCTACAATGGTTTGGCGCAGGGGCTGTAAACGATAGAAAAACGCTTGTTCAGGATCATCATTGGGTCGCACGGTACGCAGCGGCTGCACGGGTTGGCCCGGCGGAGTACTGGAGCGTACCAACGAATAGAATGCGCTGCCTTCAACCTCGGGGAAGTGCAGGTGAGCAGCAAACAGGTGTTCAAACAGGTAGCGCGCTACCAGTTGCTCACGTGTCCCGGTCTGATTGAAAAAGGTTTCCCAACGCTGGGCCATTGCCTGCTCGGCTTGGCCGGGGGCGTAGGATGCGGGCCTGACTACGGCGCCTTCGCTGACCCACTGGGTCAGTGTGGCGAATTCCTCGTCAGTCAATCCGCTGGTGCCATAGGGCATACCGCCGTGCGGGAAACTATCGGCGTAGCTGGCAAACTGATCTATGCTCGGACAGCTGTTTTCGTGCCCAGTGCCGATGGTGATTTCGTCCGGTAATAAGCTGTTGGCGGGTAGCGGGTTGGCGCGTCCCAGTTCAAGCATCTTGAACAGCACCGAGGCATCCAGTCCGCTAAGTTGGCCGTCTTCTGCACCGTGCAATACCGAGAAAAACCCTTTTTCACGCCATTCTGCGGTCGAGCTGGCATCGATACCCAGGCGGGTTGGTTTTGCATCTTCCAATCTGCCGCCGTCGTAAACACGCAGTGTCGTGGCGCCGCGCTCCAGACCCTCTGCGCTGGTTAGCTTGAGTTGGCAGGGCGCGTCATAGCAGCCGTGACACGCCATGCATTTTTGCTCAAAAATGGGGCGGATATCACGTTGATAGTCGAAGCTTTGCACGCGGGCTGCTACCGGCTCTTCAACCGGGTAACGGGGTATTTGAGTGCAGGCGAGAAATAAGCCAGCAATAAGCAGCACCAAGGCTGTTAACTTCAGTCGGGTGATGCCTGAAACACGCGCCATTTAAAATCCTTCGAACGATCGTATCTGCCTCACACGCTACTCAGGGCGCTGCGGCATTGCTGAAAGAAATTGCGCAAGTGTTTGCACATTTTGTGCGCGCTACATTAACACTTTGCGCGCAATACATCAGCCGTGAATTTAGCTGCGTTATAGCGCGGTGTTCGCTTTTTCCCGGCTTTTTAGCAGTTGCTCCAGCTCATCTTCACCCAAGGGCGTCTTGCGCTTCACCTTGAAGCTGTCGCGCCACTCAGTGCGAAAGTTGGGGTTGAGCGATAGGTTAACCAGGAGCACCAGCGTCAATGTTATCAGCGCGCCGAGGCTGGCCAGTGCCATGTCCTTCTGCGCGTCCCAGATATCACCCTGTGTGCCCAGATAGGCGACTCCCAGGTCACCACCGAACAGGGAGGCAGCACCCCATTCAAACAGTTCATAGAGCATAGACGCGGCCATCGCCATTTCGAGCGGGAAGAAGTACCCCCAGAACCCTTTGGCGTTGGCAATTCGGCAGTACAACTCGCGAATTGGATACACCAGTAAGGCGCCAAACAGAAAGTGAACGACGCGATCAAAATTGTTGCGTTCCCAGCCCAGTAGCTCATTGAGAGTGACGCCAAAAGCCTGGGTCATCCAGTCGTTGTAGGGAACTTCAGAGTAGGTGTAGTGTGCGCCGACTTCATGCAAGCAGAGAAACAGGAAGATCAAGGTATACGACAGGCGTGAGAGCGGAAACGTGCGACAACTCAGTCCGAGCACTACGGCGAAGGCCAGTACCAGGAGGTTTTCCAGGGCCCAGTCGTAGCGGTCGTGCGGATTGATGGCCAAGCCCGCAAATAGCAGGCAGAAGGCGGCTGTGAGAATGAGCAGGTAGCGCAGATGCAGGTGGTTGATGGCCGTATACTCAGGAGGTTCTCTGGTTATTCAGTATGACCATTGCGATGCCGCACAATAGCGTAATTGAAGCCAGAGTCAGGCTGAACGTCAGGCGCTCGCTCAATAGCATAACGCCGCCTAATGCCGTAATGACAGGTACTGATAATTGTACCGTGGCGGCATTGCTGGTCGCCAGCAACGGGAGTACCGCGTACCAGAGCGCGTAGCCTGCACCTGACGCCAGCGCTCCTGATACCATCGCATAGACCGCGCCTAAGGTGTCAAGCGGTGTGCTTTGCCAACTTAGCGCGACAAATAGTGCCGCAAAGGGCAAGGCGCGCATGAAGTTACCGGCGGTAACGCGGGTAGCATCGCCCGCGCCGCGACCGCGCACTGAATAGACTCCCCAGGCAACCCCAGATAGCAGCATCATCAGGGCTGCATCCAGTGGTGGTGCTGATAGGCCTGGTAGTAGCAGAACAAGTAGGCCGATGGTTGCCAAACCGAGGCCCAGCCATTGCAGCAAGCGCAAGCGCTCGCCACGGCTAATGCCATAGCCGATCATGCTGATCTGTACGGCGCCGAAGAGCAGCAAGGCACCGGTCGCGGCCGTCAGTTTTACGTAGGCGACCGAGAATGCTGCAGCGTATGCAAAAAGCGCAAACGCTGATATCCAGTTGCCACTCCCAGCGCTGTTCGGCCGTCGCAACCGGACGATAAGCCATAACGCCAATGCACCTGATAACAGCCGCAAACCCGTAAAGCTGGCGGGATCGATACTGGTTTCCTTTAATGCCAGACGACACAGAATGGAGTTGCCAGCAAAGGCCAACATAGCGAGCATGGTTAACAAGGCTGCACGCGGGGTCAAAAGATGAATCCTTAATGGATGGACGCTGTTCTACCTATCGCAGCGCATTGCGAACACATTGGCAAGATAAAGCGGTGGCAGGCGGCATGAATCGAGGACTTGGCGAGCGATTTTTCTACACTCTCCGATTTCTAGTGCGTCTGCTTGCTTATAATCAGCAGAGATTGTCAGGGGCATACCGGCAGTGGACAAGTGCCATTCTGGTCATTCTCCGTATTGAGTTGGTCGCGTTGCTTAGAGCAGTGTTTTGCTATCTCGGCGGCGCGAGTGCAGCCCATCTCAGTGAGTCCGGTTACCAGGTTATTCCAGCCAGCATCGAACGTCGGAAACTGGCGCGTCAGCGCGCTGAAGTGGTCGATGGCAACACTTTGTTCGCCTTGGCTCCAGGCTATATTGCCAAGCCCCAGGCGCGCTGCAGGCTCTTCCGGCCATTCAACCAGAGCGGTTTGATAAGCCTCTTTGGCTGCATTCAGTTTGCCGGTTTGCTCCAGGTCGCTGGCAGCACGCAAGTAGGGCAGTGCAATGGCGGTGGCAGGAAGCTGATTTGTGGGTAGCGTGACTCTGGCCCAGTTGTTAGCGCGCTGCCAAGTGCGCAGGAAGAGTTTCATGGGTTCGCGCTTTGCCTCCTGCAGACCACTGTGCAGGATTATCTGTTGCTCGCTGAGGTCATAACCCACCACCACGGCGTAATGCCACTGTGGGTACCAGCTCAGACCTAAATTCTGCATCACCAGTACCGGATTACCGGCATCGACCTCACTTAGAACCGCTGCCAAGTCGGGTTCCAGCGGGTAGACCAATAAGCCGTTGTCGCGGGCGGTGGCTATCATCTCAACCTGTAGGCTGCCTTTTCGCTCGGGGATATAGACGCGCTCTTTGAGCGCCTCGGGCGTGGCTTGAATATCACGCTGGTTGAGCATCATGGCCAGCGCTGCAGGGCCGCACTGGTACTCGTCCTGAGCGAAAAACGGGACGTCAGTCAGTAACTTGCGGTTATCGAGCTTTGGTGGCAGCTGCGCCAGGGTTGGCGCGGTGGGAGTGCCAGCGCAAGCTGACAGCAATGCTGTCAGCCCGAGCGCAGCAATAATGCGCAGTTTTTTAAGCATTTGCTTAGCGGTTGATGCAATTAACGAAGCTGTAAACGTCGGTCGCGCAGAGCATATCGGTGATGACGAATATGACCAGGAACAGAACGATAATACCTACGACGCCGGCACCGGCTGGAGCCTCATCAAGTTGGGTGTTGAAGTAGGCCAACTCGTCTGCCGTGAGACTATCGATGCGCTGGTCGACCTGGTCAGGCGATACCCCCATGCTGGCGAGTTTATCCTGAACCGACTGATCATCCAGCATGCCTTTCAGCTCTGCTCGATCAACATTCAACTGCTGCTGCGCGATGACTTCGTCAGTACCTACCATGGCTGCTTGTGCCTGGATGCTGACCAATGAGGTAAGCATGAAGAGAGCGGCGAATACGATGGAGAAATAGCGCTTGCTGGATTGCATGAAAGTCATTGGAGTTACTCCTCATTCTGATCGTGGCCTCCTTGCATGGAAGCCTTGGATTGCAGCTAGAAAGCCTGCGTAGCGCCTTGAAGCTGCACAGACACTGCATAATCTGACTAGATAAGTATCGTGCAGTTCCAAAATGCCACTTCACTTGTGATCTGGTTCACTCTAATGCGTTGGTCTGGGAGGCGTTGTGTCCGACAGCCCATACCCAGCAGGGCTGTCGGGAAAGCGAGTTAGAAGCCTAGTTTGTCGCGCATTTGGTAGTACCAGGCGCCAACTGCGGTGAAGGGCACGCGGAACAGTCGGCCGCCGGGGAAGGGATAGTGCGGCAGGCTGGCAAAGGCATCAAAACGCTCGGCCTGGCCGCGTATGGCTTCGGCGAGGATTTTGCCAGCCAGATGCGTGTAAGTTACACCATGGCCGCTGCAGCCTTGGGAATAGTAGATGTTGTCGCCGATGCGGCCAACCTGAGGGAGGCGTGACAGGGTGAGCAGGAAATTACCGGTCCAGGCGTAATCGATCTTCACATCTTTGAGTTGTGGGAAGGTCTTGATCAGGTTGGGGCGCACCAGCGCCTCGACGTTGGCAGGATCGCGCGCGCCATAAACGACGCCGCCGCCAAAAATCATGCGCTTGTCACCGGACAGGCGATAGTAGTCGAGCAGGTAGGCGCAATCTTCGACACAGTAATCCTGCGGCAACAGCGATTGCGCCAGTTCATCGCTCAGCGGTTCAGTAGTGATTACCTGGGTACCGCACGGCATGGACTTGGCGGCAAGCTGTGGAACCAGGTTGCCCAGATAGGCGTTACCCGCTACGACCACGAAATTTGCAACCACTTGGCCCTTGTCGGTGTGCACCACCGGCTTGGCGCCCTGCTCGATGCGCGTCACGGTCGAGTGCTCGTGAATAATACCACCCAGTGACTCGACTGCCTCGGCTTCGCCTAGTACCAGGTTGAGCGGATGAATGTGGCCGCCGCTCATATCGAGCATGCCGCCAACATAGCGATCCGTATTGACGACTTCATTGATACGGCGCTGATCGAGCATTTCCAATTGCGTGTGACCGTAGCGCTCCCAGAGCTTTTTCTGTGCTTGCAGGTGACCCATTTGCTTCTCGTTGAAGGCGGCGAATACCCCGCCGTTCTTCAGGTCGCATTGAATGTTGTACTTGGCCACCCGCTCGCGAATGATACGAGCACCCTCAAAGGCCATTTCGCCCATCATGCGAGCTTGCTGCGCGCCGGCGCTACGCTCAATAACATCGATGTCGCGACTGTAGCTGTTGACGATCTGGCCACCGTTACGACCAGAAGCACCAAAGCCCACTTTGACGGCTTCCAGAACAGTGACCTTAAAGCCTTGTTCCAGCAGGAAAAGCGCGGTTGAAATACCGGTATAACCGGCGCCGATAACGCACACATCCGTTTCATGACGGCCCTGGAGCGGCGGCCGTGAAGGCGTTGGGTTGGCCGAGGCGGCGTAATAGGAAGTGGTGTGCTGAGTTTCGGCCATAGTGCACCTGCTGAAAATTGGGTTGTTTAAAATATTTTACATTTGTAGGCGATGCTAACCCTTGGCTCCAGCTAGCGCTAGAGGGTGATCAAAAAAAATTACAGATAAGGGGGGCTCAAGATTTTTTTTCGTTCGCAGTGGCTGGCTTGGCAGCGACAGGTTTGGGAATGGCTTTGGTCAGCAGTACGAAAACCATGGAGAAGCCCAGCATGATAGCGATCAAGTGAAAGGCATCATTAAAAGCCATGATGCTAGCCTGTTGGTGCACTTGATTACTCAGCAACTGGAAGGCGCTTTGTTCATTGCCCAGTTGCGCTGTGAGCAGCTCCATACGGTCGGTAAAAGCAGCGTTACCGGGTGTAATGCTCTCGCGGAGTATCTCGTAATAGTGCTTGGCCCGGCTATCCAGGATGGTGGCCAAAGCAGCGATGCCAATTGCGCCGCCCAGATTGCGCAGAATGTTATAGAGACTGGAAGCTGAGCCCGCTTGCGACGGCGGAATCATGGCCGTGGCAAGAATCGACATGGGGACTAATACCATAGGTTGGCCAAAGGCACGGAATATCTGAATGGCAATGAACTGGTCGCCGGCAAAATCCAGGTTGAGGCTGCCACTGAAAAAGCTGGCAAAGGCAAACAGAAAAAAACCGGTAGCGCAGATGAGGCGAGCATCGACGAACTTCATCAGGATGGGCACCAATGGAATGATCAGCAACTGGGGAAACCCCATCCACATGATCACCTGGCCAATCTGCAAGGCGTTGTATTGCTGGATCTGCGCCAGATAAACCGGCAACACAAAGACGGTGCCGTAAAGGCCTACGCCGAGGCCAATATTAGCGAGACTGCCAAACAGAAAATTCCGGTCTTTGAGAAGGCGCAAATTGACCAGGGGGTTAGGTCTGGAGAGCTGCAGAATGATGAAACACACCAGGCTGATAAAAGATACGACAGCCAGCGTGACCATGGCACTGGATTCGAACCAGTCTTCACGGTGACCCTCTTCAAGAAAAACCTGCAGGCAGCCGAGTCCGGCGGCCATGGTAGCAATGCCAAAGTAATCGCCTTGGCGAAGCAGTTCCCAGCGCGGCGCTGCTTTATCCAGGCCATACATTAAGCCGCTGGCCATCAGAATGCCGGGCACTATGTTGATGTAGAAAATGTATTCCCAACCAAAGTTCTCGGTCAGCCAGCCACCAATGGTGGGGCCGATAGACGGGGCGAAGGTGGCGGTGATGGCGAACATCGCCATGCCCTTTGGGCGCGAGGCGGGTGGTAGCTTGGTCAGGATCAGGGTAAAGGCGAAAGGGATAAGTGCGCCGCCGGCGAGCCCCTGTAAGGCACGGAATACGATCATGCTCTCCAGATTCCAGGCCATGGAGCAGAGCAGCGAGGCAAGGACAAACAGGGTTGAAATACCGACCGCAAAACGGCGGGGCGAGAAGATTGTCGTCAGCCAGGCAGCGAGCGGAATGATGATGATCTCGGCGACCAGGTAAGAGGTTGATATCCAGGAGCCTTCTTCAATGGTCGCCGACAGCGCGCCCTGAATATCCTTCAAGGATGAGTTGATGATCTGGATATCCAGAATCGCCATAAAGGCGCCGAGGATAGCGCTTAGAAGTGCTATCCAGTCGCGTCTGCCCGGTGGCGGGATTTCCTGTTCGGGGATCGCGTGTTCAGCCACGCAGATCAACCTTTACATGTACCGACATGCCCGGGCGGATGCTGCCTGCAAGCGGGTGGTCGCTGTCGATGACCAGTTTGACCGGAATGCGCTGCACCACTTTGGTGAAGTTGCCGGTTGCATTATCTGGCGGTAACAGACTGAATTGGGCCCCTGAGGCTGGGAACAGGCTTTGGATCTGGGCTGTTATAACCTGGTCTGGGAAGGCATCGAATATCAGCTCGGCGCTCTGGCCTTCGTGCATTGCCTGAACCTGAGTTTCCTTGAAGTTGGCCTTGATCCAAAGCTGCTTGCTGGGCACGACCGCCAGCAGGTGACTGCCAGCCTGCACGTTTTGGCCGGCGCGAGCAGTGCGCTGGCCTATGCGACCGGCAATGGGGGCACGAATTTCAGTGCGTTCCAGCGCCAGCTCAGCCTGGCTTACGTCTGCTTCGGCGGCCTGAATTTGTGCAGCCAGGCGATCGATTTCGGCACTGAGCGTGTCTTTCATCAGTTTTTGCGTCTGCACGTCAGCTTCGGCTTTCTTGACCTGCGCTTTGGCTACTTCAAGCTGTGCGCGGAAATTGCTCAGTTGCTCCTCAGAGGCATAGCCGGACTGCTGCAATGGGGTAATTCGTCTGATGTCCAGCTCGATGCGCCGCCGCTCCGCCTGAGTGGCCGATAGACCGGCTTCTGCCGACTGGATCAGGCTGTCCTGCTGGATCAGCTTTGAACGCGCCTGCTGCTGTTCAGCGACACGCGTGGCGAGGTTGGCACGGGCGTGAGCCAGGGCAACGTCGAAATCGCGCGGATCAAGGCGTACCAGGGGGGTTCCTGCTTCCACTAGTTGGTTGTCGTCAACCAGTACCTCGATGACCTGAGCGGCCAGTTGACTGGAGATCAGCGTGATATCGCCCTGTACGTAGGCATTATCGGTTTCTTCGTAGTGGCGGCCTACGAGCCACCAGTTAGCGAAGGCAGCGGCACCAATCAAGGCGCAGACAAGCAGGAAGGCAAGTAATCGTACGCGAACGCGGGCAGACATGAAGTTCCCCAGTTTTTGTTATGCGTTGCACTCTAACACTGTTCCACATCACCACAGAGGCGCTAGAATCTGGAAACTTTGTTGCAATACGGGAACAGTAACTAATGGGATTGGATGACGCGCTGATTTTTACCCGCGTAGTGGAGTGTCACAGCTTTACCAGTGCGGCCGCGACCCTGAGTATGCAGAAGTCGACGGTGAGCCGGCGCATCGCTCAGTTAGAGGAGCGTCTTGGTGTGCGTCTGTTGAATCGGACCACGCGTAAATTACGTCTAACCGAGGTTGGGCAGGCTTATTACGAGCGTTGTCGGCAGATAATGCAGGAGTTTGCCGAGGCCGAACAGGCGATCATGCAGCTGCAGCGTGAGCCTACCGGTTTGTTGCGGGTGAGCTCGCCGATTGAGTTTGGTCAGTTGTTTCTGGGCGGCGTAGTGGGGGAGTTCATGCGCCGCTACCCGGCTATTCAGGTTGAAGTTGAACTGACTACCCGCATGGTCGATCCGGTTGAAGAGGGCGTCGACATCGTAGTGCACCTTGGGCGACCACAGGACTCGAGTCTGGTGGCACGTCCGCTCATGTCCAGTCCACGGCAGCTTTATGCCAGTCCTGATTACGTCGCCCAGTATGGGATGCCGAAAAAGGCCGAGGAGCTGAGCCAGCACCGTTGTATTCACGCGTTAGTGGACGGTAGCCGCAAGTGGCACTTTTTACAGCCGCATTTGAGCGTGCCGATTAACCCGGTGTTGGTCGTCAACAACATCACCTTTGCTCGTGAGGCTGCGCTGGCCAGTGCCGGTATTATCAATGTGCCAGCCTTTATTGCTGAGCCTTGCGTTGCCGAAGGTACCCTGGTTCGGGTGCTGGAAGGTGTGACACTGCCGTCCAGCGAGCTGTATGCGTTATATCCGTCACGACGCTTTCAGGCTATGAAGGTTAAGGCTTTCATCGATTTTGTTATCGAGAATCTGGAGGCGCGTGACGACGTGCAAGTAGAGATGCAGGCTTGAGGACTGATAAAATTATCTTCATTCATCCTTACCACAACCCAATCATTACCATGCCGAAGTCGACTTCGGCAGCCTGACTGAGAGATTTCATGACTGTTCGTACTCGTATCGCGCCCTCACCAACCGGTGATCCGCATGTTGGCACTGCTTACATCGCTCTGTTCAACCAGTGTTTTGCTCGCCAGCATGGTGGTCAGTTCATTTTGCGGATCGAAGACACGGATCAAGTCCGCTCCAGCGCTGAATCAGAGCAGCAGATTCTTGACTCTCTGCGCTGGCTTGGTCTGGAGTGGGATGAAGGTCCTGATGTCGGTGGTCCCCACGGCCCGTATCGGCAGAGCGAGCGCAGTGCGATTTATCACCAACACAGCGAAAAGCTGATCAGTGATGGCCATGCCTTCCGCTGCTTCTGCAGTAGCGAACGTCTGGACGAGCTACGTGCCGAGCAGATGGCCAACAAGCAGACACCCGGCTATGACGGCCACTGCCTGCATTTGCCGGCTGACGATGTTGCCAAGCGAGTGAGTGCGGGCGAGCCCCACGTGGTGCGCATGAAAGTACCCAGTGAAGGCGTCTGCCAGGTACAGGATATGCTGCGCGGCGAGATCGATATTCCCTGGGAGCAGGTGGATATGCAGGTGCTGATGAAAGCGGATGGCCTGCCGACCTATCATCTTGCCAATGTGGTGGATGATCATCTGATGGGTATTACCCATGTGCTGCGTGGCGAAGAGTGGATTAACTCGGCTCCCAAGCACATGCTGCTGTATCAGTACTTTGGCTGGGACATGCCGCAACTCTGCCACATGCCATTATTGCGCAATCCTGACAAAAGCAAATTGTCCAAGCGCAAGAATCCGACCAGTATTACCTTCTACGAGCGCATGGGCTATTTACCCGAAGCGCTGATGAACTATCTGGGTCGTATGGGCTGGTCGATGCCCGATGAGCGTGAAAAATTTACCCTGGCTGAAATGGTCGAGCACTTCGACATTCAACGCGTGTCGCTGGGTGGTCCGATCTTTGACGTTGAAAAACTGTCCTGGCTCAATGGCCAATGGATTCGCGAGCTGTCGGAAGATGAGTTTGCCGCTGCGGTGCAGACCTGGGCGCTTAACCCTGCCTATCTCAAGCCAATGATCGGCCTGGCGCAGAGCCGGGTCGAAACTTTCAGTGATCTGCCGGACCTGCTGGGCTTTTTCATGGCTGGCAAGGTCGACCCGTCGCCCGAGTTGTTTGAACACAAAAAGCTGTCGGCTGACGAGGTGCGTAAGGTCATGCAGCTACTGTTGTGGAAGCTCGAAGCGCTTCGCGAGTGGAGCAAGGACGGCATCATGGCCACCATTAACGCCGTGGCGGCCAGTCAGGAGCTCAAGCTGCGCGATCTGATGCCGCTGCTGTTCCCGGCTATCACGGGTCAAGCCAGTTCGGTCTCGGTGCTGGATGCCATGGCGCATCTTGGGCCTGATCTGACCCGCTTCCGCTTGCGGCAGGCTCTGGAGCTGCTCGGCGGCACCTCGAAGAAGGAAAACAAGGCCTGGCAGAAGGAGCTGGAGGCTATTTAGCCTCCAGCTGCAAGCTAGAAGCCGCAAGCCGCAAGCCGCAAGCCGCAAGCTAAAAGCTAAAAGCAAGGGCAAGGGCAAGGGCAAGGGCGATATAGCGTTGGGGTTCTGCTTGCAGCTTGGGGCTTGTCGCTTGCTGCTACCTTAAGTTGCTGTTTTGCGTAAAATTCTGTTGACAGGGCGGGGCGTGAATCATAATATGCGCCCCGTCATCGAGACGGGGCTATAGCTCAGCTGGGAGAGCGCCTGCATGGCATGCAGGAGGTCAGCGGTTCGATCCCGCTTAGCTCCACCAAGTTTTTTGGTCGACGTTCGCGTTGGCCTGTTTTATCACTGCTGAACAGATTCCAGTTTGTTCAGAGAAGGGTTTGCGTCCCCTTCGTCTAGTGGCCTAGGACACCGCCCTTTCACGGCGGTAACAGGGGTTCGAGTCCCCTAGGGGACGCCATCTTTACCGACACGGTCTCCGTGTCAGGGTCGAAAGACCTGGGGCTATAGCTCAGCTGGGAGAGCGCCTGCATGGCATGCAGGAGGTCAGCGGTTCGATCCCGCTTAGCTCCACCATTTTATAAGGCCGGCATTTATGTCGGCTTTTTTTTTGTTTGTTTTTTGGCTTGGCGTGCGGGTTGGGTCGGCGTGAACTGTGCCAGTTCTTGCTGTGTATCCTTAAGTGGCAAGCTCATTTTAGTGTCTTTCTTTAATCTGTCTTTCGCCTTCTCCGGCGAGTTACTTTTCTTTGAATGGCCAAAGAAAAGGTAACCAAAAGAAATCCACCCTGTATGATTCAAAAACATAGGTAACACATCATTTCAAATACATGGGTTACACTTTTAACGTCCAATACGGAGTTAGATTCCCACCGGCTTTGCGCTGATCAAAGCCACCAAGCCTGACAGGCCCAA
>NZ_RKKU01000001.1 GCF_003797945.1 Pseudomonas neustonica | reverse complement strand
ATCGTTCGCGTTTATAGACCGGTTAAGTGAGCATGAGCCTGTTGAACTGGTCTGTGAAGCGTTCGGCATCTCCCGATCCAGCTACTACGATTCCCGGCGTCGACGGAAGCAAATTGATCCCGAGAAATTGATGCTGCGCAGTAAGGTAAATCAGCTGTTTAACGAGAGCCGGAGCTCTGCGGGTAGCAGAACGATCATGGGATCGATGCGCGAAGAAGGGTATCAAATTGGCCGGTTCAAGGTCCGAAGCCTCATGCGCGATCTTGGGTTGGTATCCAAGCAGCCAGGGCGTCATGCGTACAAGTCCGCTACCGTTGAGCGAGTGGATATCCCGAACCATCTGAACAGAGAGTTTGCCGTGCAAGCGCCTAACCAGGCCTGGTGTGGCGACATTACCTATATTTGGGCTCAAGGACGCTGGTGTTACCTTGCCGTCGTCTTGGATCTGTTTAGCCGTCGTGTTGTGGGCTGGGCGCTATCGAGTCACCCGAATGCAGAGCTGGTCATAAGAGCGCTGGATATGGCTTATGAACAGCGAGCCCGGCCTCAGGACGTGATGTTTCACTCGGACCAGGGAAGCCAGTATGTCAGCCGCAAATTCAGGCAACGGTTATGGCGCTACCGTATGAGGCAAAGCATGAGCCGACGGGGCAACTGCTGGGATAACGCGCCCATGGAGCGGCTGTTCCGCAGCTTGAAGTCAGAATGGATACCAAGCACCGGATACGCCACGTTCAAAGAAGCACAGCGAGACATCAGCTATTACCTGATGACACGGTACAACTGGCTAAGACCACATCAATTCAATGATGGTTTAGCACCTGCCAAGGCAGAGGAAAAACTTTATCCACTGTCCGGAATCAGTTGACCACTACACCTGTTTGATCAATCGATATCAGACGGGGGCGGGCATGGGGTTGCATCAGGATAAGGACGAGCAGGACCTTGGGGCGCCTATTGTGTCAGTGACGCTGGGGGCGCCTATTACGTTTTTGTTTGGGGGGGTGTTGCGGACCGATAAACCCAGCCGGTGGTTGTTGGAGCATGGGGATGTGGTGGTTTGGGGTGGGGTTAGTCGGTTGTATTTTCATGGGGTGGCGCCGCTGGGGAAGCGGGCTTCTCATGCCGCAACCGGGGCGGTTCGGTATAACCTGACTTTTCGGCGGGTGGTGGGTTAGGTCTGCCTTGCACTGGCTCGTTATCGCTTTTCGCCTCTAGGCGAGTTAGAGGGGAATGCTTGCCCATTCCCCTCTAACAACTCCCCTGGGCACCCAGCTGCGCGGCCCTTCGGGTTCGCTGCGTTGCTCGACCTACCGGGGACGCACCTGGCCGGCCGCTCACAAACTCGCTGCGCTCAGACAGCGCAAGCGCCTTTTCCCCGGCAGCTCTGCGCTACTCGCCCGCTCAGATGGGATTCTGGTCCGTGTGGTGCCAGTGAATCTCCTCTTCCCGAAAATGTAGTAGACAGCAGCAATAGGTATTACTCAATATCAGAGCTAACGCCTTGCTCACCGGAAAACTGGGAGCGTAGCGAGCAATTTTTCCGCGTGCAGCACCTTGTTATGCCACATTCTTAGTTACCAAATGATAGCCAGACAGCCTATCAATAATCCGTGATGATACTGAAAGGTCAATATTTATACTTTCAAACAAGGCCAAGATAAGCAAAACTTCGACAAACTTAGATTTTTCTTCAACCTCATGGACAGAAACATAATAGTCGTTAGCATGAGTTATATCGTTTCTTAAACTACATATTGACCCAATATCACTTTTTTGAACTGTCCAGTTTTTTGATATTTCTACTGGGACCTTTACATAAAAATCTTGAATGCACTTTTCTGTATTGTATTTTGAGCCATTATATCTTGGTATACCCTTCAGGAAACTGGCTACACTTTTTTTATCATTAAACCGTTTAACCAAATACGGCTTTATTCTCTTGCTAAGGTCTTCTAAAACATCCTCATCTAAAAAGAATTTCTTTTTGAAGCATAGAGACTCTAATATACGGAAGAACCCTAAAAAACGTTCCTCAGGATTATCCATCCGCTGATACGTCAATAGCTTTTTAAAATACCCTCTTTTCTTATCTGGTAATGAGAAATAATAGTTAAAGCTCTCCAACGGCAATTCTGGCAATCCCAGTGAGTCAAATCTAATATTTTTTCCCAATGGAAAAAGTGGATATCCTTGATCATGCCTCGGGATATTGTTGGTTGTTGGGAAGTAAATCGTTCCCGCCTGTGAGAATGAAGAAGAACCAAATTTCACCTCAATCAGATCGACGGCGAAATCATTACCGTTAAACAATGCTAGCAGAGAATAAATCTCAAGATATTTGCAATACGAGGCATTAATGCTTATCGGATTTTCAAATACAAGCGATATAGAAGGTGGAAAACATATTCCTGAGCTAAATCCAGGAGAAGAACTATGCATAGAGAGATTATAACCAACATAAACTCCGCCATAATTTGGCATTTCCTGTCCGAATTCAGTTAATTTTTCCGGGCTATCAAATATTGGCTCTTTATTATGATAAGAACGAATTATTTCTTCTTGTTTTTCTGTGTTTCCGACCCATTTCTTAATAGCTTCAGAATGAATACTTAGCGACAGCACTATGCCATCTTGATATACATTATTAGGTGAAAATATAACGTGATCAACTTCATATACATTTTCGAAAAACCCAATACTTCTATTTCTGTGGGGAATCATCCTACTGCTACTACTTACTAAACGCAGCTTTTGTAGCAAAAATGTACTATTTAAATCTCTACATGTCAGTTGGTCTATTTCGCCCCAGCCACATGAGAAATCCCTGCCCTCATGTCTCTCGCCCATTATTTTTAATATTATTGCTTCAGGTGAAAGATTCAGCTCTGCAGCAAAATGGTTCACACCATCTTCAGCAATAACATTAAAGGTATACGATTTCCCTAGCTCTAAACTTTTAATGCCAAACGTCATCGATTGCACTCACCTTATCTTATTTCCTAAAAGGCATAACGCCCGCAGCACGCGCGGTTTTGTAGTGAAGGCGCAGCCGCAGCGAAAAAGCCGTCGCTGTGCCTGCGATTGTTAGAGATTTTTATCAACATACATATCAGTCGCTTTCACTAAGTCCTTGATAAAGCGAATGACTTTCTCAAGTTCATCACGCTTGATAAGGTGCGCTACAGGAGATCCGCTGCTCATCGGCTTTGACCGGTGGACGGCATCGCCTCGCTTACTAATCCAGCGATTCAAGGTGGCTCTGGACTTTGCTGGGTCATAGTTAGCCCAAGACCATCCTTCAGTAACATCAAAACCAAGATATTCTTCAAAAATCCTTTTTGTTTTATCTGACGTTGGGTTATGAAATTGTTTAAGGTCCGTATTCAATTTTTTTAATACGAAATCACCAACATAGCTACCCGCTACCACACCCAGCTTTTTATTCATTTCCTCAGTAAGCCTATCCTCAACATAGGTTTCCCAGGCCGTAAGCGCCATGACAAGCCCTGCTCGCTTCAGAACCTCGGCATTTGACGGAGGAGGATTAGCATTAACTGCATCGAAATGTGCGAGTAGTTCTTCAGCATCACTGATGCCGTATTCAAAGCTTTGGTATGCACGTGACATAAATATCTCTAACGCCAGCCATCACGCGCTTGTCGCGTGCATGGCATTGTTATGCAATGTCTCCCATTGCTCGGATGTTAGGCGGTACAACCTCACCGGCCGACCATGAAAATCCAGCTCATCAAAGCTGGAAAAACCCGCTTTCTCAGCGACCTTCAGCGATGCCACGTGTTCAGGCTCTATGATCACCACCACTGAATTGAACAGTTTCTCTCCAAAAACATAGTTCAGAACTGCTCTCGCCGCCTCAGATGCCAGCCCTTTATTCCAATAACGCCTAGCAAGCCGATAGCCGAGGTTGATTTCCTCGACATCAGCGACCATTTCTGGCCCAGCGCTGCAAAAGCCTATGAGTTCATAAGCTTTTTTATCGATTAGTGCCCACGGCCCCACACCATGTGACTCGTAACAAGATAAAGACCACTCAACGAATTTTCGGGTAGCGGCCTCATCACAAACTCCATTAATCGAGTGCTTCATTACCTCAGGATCGCTGAGAATTTCGATCAATGCGGGAACATCCTCAAGGGACAACCGCCGTAAAATCAACCTCTCTGTCTCACAGACCTTCACCATAGCCTCCTTGTGCATAACGCTTCACTAAAGTGCGCGTTTTTTAGCGTCACTTTTCAGTGACTTGTTATGTTTATCGGGACCTAATGCCCATAGTATGTATAGAACAATTACAGACTCTGGAAGTATAAATTGCCCGAATATTTTAGCGCCAGTATAACCAAACAGCCACCAAACAGTAGGCATTGATACTAGCGAAAAGACTGTAGCGATATAAACAAATCTGGGCACATGCCACTTAATTGAAGTTTCTGGGTATTTGTTCCGGCTAAAAGCCCATTTTCGCCATACAGTAGAAACTAGATAGATAACAAGGAAAAACCCTAATACAGCTAGCCAATCCAGAGCCTTTAAGTTTTCAATACTACAATTAGGATTACACGAAAAAAGACTATCCATAATCTTCACTTTTCAAATTGGGAAACATAACGCTTGCAGCATGCGCGCACACGGAATGGAGCCGAAGGCGCAATGTAGTGGGCGTCGCCGTGCCTGCACTGGTTATGTGCTTTAACCATTGTGACTGAAAACCACCAGTTTTTTGTCGGGTATCACCATCAGGACGGCCTCATCCGTGAACGAATAGTACGAACCACCGGTTCGTCCGCTCTCTACTATGTCGTCATACAAAGAGCCACCGATACTCCCGCCGCAAAGCAGTTCATATGACCAATTTTCCGACCTAGTCCAGTCATCTCTGGGAGTTTCCATCCACTCGCCATATGTATAGTACCGGTCAGAATGACCTCGAGCCTGGCCTGACTCCTCGAAAAACTTAACACCTTGCTCTTTGATGGCTTCTGCTGTTTTACCGCCCAATTTGTAGACGGCCGTACCACAACCTTCCCTAAACCCAGAATCCGAGGTGATAGATATGTGGTAACTGAGACCAATATTTTCTGGAATAGCTTTTCTATACCAGTAATCCTCGAGTAGGTACCAAGCTCCGATTAGAGCAACGACAATTGCTCCGGTAACCTTTAAAGCTTTCATGATTCTGCGAGCTTTCCTTGCACATAACGCCAGCCGTAACCGGCGCATTTGCAGTGAGCGCAGCGAACGAAAAATGCGTCCGATTTAACGGCCTTGTTAGCCTTCATAGCCTAAGCCTCCCAGGTACGATGGAATCATGCCTAGGGATTTGACTCGTTCTAATTCTTTGCTTGTGAGGTGGCGAGACGCATATGGAAATACCTGAAGAAGAAACTCTTTTAGGCTCTCAAAAGCTTCATCCGAATAGACTACACCAGAGCGTTGTTCATTCATGATGCTCATGACCCATTTAATAAATATTGTAGGCATCATTACATCAGATATATCTTCCCACCCATCTGTTAAATTGCCGTTATGTTTCCTTATATAAGCTGACAGTGCCGAGTCGCAGTGCCCCCTGCATGTCCAGAAAACGTGCTCGAAATGCTCTTTTTCATTTTCATAGTCAGTCCTTCTTCTCGACCAAAGTGTTATTACACCGTTATCCTCTTGATCGAAAAGTTCCTTTTCGCATACTTTGCATTTTAAGCTTGGCTTATCGACAAATATTTTTGCGGGTTGAGGGTTTTCTGTTTTCCACTCAGAGAGTGATACAGGAAAGTACCTTTCGGCAATTTCAAGACCTTTGGCTGAGTGAAGTAATTGGCCTTCAATTTTTTCTCGATCGAAGAATTGATACTCGACCCTATCTTTCATTCCCTCAAGATTTGTTGATAATCCTGTGCTAGCGAGGGTTGAATAGAAACCAATAAAACCCTGACAACCATTAGCCTCAACTCTGTCCCGAATATTCGCGTCGTCAGTCGGTGAAACGGAGTTACCACTAAACGCCTTGTGCTTGCAGCTCACAAGCCATCTGATTATGGTTTCACCACCAACACCAGTGCGCTTTTCTTCAACGATTAGATCGACCCCACCATCAGCACCTCTGTCTGGATCAGTGATGATCTTGTAGCCCATGAACGAAAGAAAATCGCGCGCAAACAGTTCGAATGTATCTTGCATTCCGCTTGCTTTGTGAGCTTCTGGTATCTCTTTAAAGTCCAAAACAGCCAAATTCAATGCTCCGTTCTTATTGAGGCTAACAGTTGAGTGGACCGACGGCTTTATGATTGCATATTCGTGACTTCTTCATAACAACACCTCGGCCGGTCGATTAAATACGTAAATTTTCTTTTAAAACAGACAGTTACCTTCTCGCCACTGCGTGCTGCCTGTATTCGCTTGACTTCCTCTTTTTGTGCAACCAATCGTACTGGACAAACGTATAGTATGGATGTGATACGGATACCACAGCAGCCAAGCCACGCCTGCGAGAACAGTTTCGTAACGTCATCAGGGTGAATCACTACAGTATTCGGACGGAGAAGACCTACTGGTGTTGGATGCGCTATTTCCCGCGCTACCACCGGATGCGTCACGCTCTGGAGAGAGGGCCAGCGGAAGTTAGCGAGTTTCTTACCTGGCTGGCCGTTAGGCGGCATGTAGCGGCTGCCACGCAGAATAGGACGCTCAACGCTCTGGTGTTTCTTTACGGTAAGGTGCTTGATCGGCCGCTGGGCGATATCGGTGACACGGTGCGGACTAAGCGCTATGCACGTATCCCCACTGTGCTGACACGCAGTGAAGCAACCCCGCTCATCGCGCTGCTGCCCGAGCCTCACAAGCTGCTTGCTTCGCTGATGTACGGCTCGGGGCCGCTGCGCCTCGGCAGTGATACTCGCACGGTGAAGACCCTGCTTAGGCATGCCGATGTGCGTACTACGCAGATTTATACCCATATCCTTGGTAATACCTTTGCCGTAGTGCAAAGTCCGCTCGGCTGAGCCTTGGCTGCGCCGAGCTATCCATTTGTGCTTCAAGACTATTCTAGGGTGCGATGTGCTGTCTACCCCCCGCATACCGCAACGCCAAGTGTGGTCCGAGGTCTTGTTTATGCCACTGTCGCTTGACCGATCAAGGTGCAGATTAGTCTTCACTCCACTCATCCTGGAGCCGGGAGCAAGGAGCAAATGGGGAGCAAATGGGGTCAGATGAACGTTATTCCTTAGCAGGCATACCCACCCGCACGCGCACCGCCCGCCCGAGGCTGACGTCGAACTCGGCAAACAGGTTATGGGCTAGAAGGACCGCCTCACAGCCAAGCGTCTGGGTGGCTATATGTTAACCTCGCCCCTATCCTTCCCCCACCATAGAGATAGTCTCCATGAATTTCGCAAGCGACAATCAATCTGGCGTGTCTCCCGCCGTACTCCAAGGGATTGTCGAGGCTTCTAAGGGGGTGGCGGGTTCTTACTCCAATGACCAATGGACGCAAGCTGCGGTTGCGCAGCTGTCTGCGATTTTCGAGAAACCGGTACAGGCGTTTTTCGTCGCGACCGGGACGGCGTCTAATTGCCTGGCGTTGTCCGCGCTGGTGCAGCCGTGGCATTCCATTCTCTGCCATTCACAGGCGCATATCGCGGTTGATGAGCTGAGTGCGCCTGAGCTTTTTACCGGCGGTGCTCGTCTGGTGTTGATGGGTGACGATGGCGATAAGTTGACGGCGCAATGCCTAAGCGACACGCTGCAGTCCTTGCCCAAAGACCGCCCCCACAACCAGATACCCGGCGCGCTCAGTATCACGCAGTGTACTGAAAGTGGGCTGGTGTATAGCGTTGAGGAAGTGCGCGCTCTGACGGAGGTCGCGCATGCGGCTGACATGCGTGTGCACATGGATGGCGCTCGCTTCAGCAATGCGCTGGCAACGTTGAATTGCACACCCGCTGACATTACCTGGAAGGCCGGTGTCGATGTGCTCTGTCTGGGTGCCTCGAAGAACGGTGCCTTGGCGTTGGAAGCGGTTATCTTTTTTGACGAGGCGCTGGCAAAAGACTTCGATCTGCGTCGCAAGCGCGCAGGGCACCTGGTGTCGAAGGGTCGCCTGTTTGGTGCGCAAATGTGCGCCTGGCTCAAGGACGATCACTGGCTCACGCTGGCCCGGCACGCCAATGAGATTGCTCTGGCGCTTGAGCAATGCCTGCAGCCCTACCCCGCGATCCAGATCGCCTGGCCGGTTCAGGCCAACGAGCTGTTCGCTGTCATTCCCGTAGCGCTGTTCGAGCACCTCAAGGCACAAGGCGTCCGCCTGAATGACTGGCTTCCAAACAGCGTGCCACAGGCGCTGGATATCAAGGCCGATCATCTGGCAGTGCGGTTCGTCACGTCATTTGAATCAGAGCTGGCAGAAGTACAACAGCTCCAGGAGGTGCTGGCAGCGTACTTCGCTTCCTGATTACTTGGGTGGCGGCGCCCAGCACACCGGGTGCACCGGGCGCAATGCGTTCACCCGCGCTTGAGCTGCGGAGCGCCCGGCTATGGGTTGGTTAGACGCAGGCGACGAAGCGGGTCTGCGGCCATTAAGTGCTGGAAGGCACAGGCAGTACCCGTTTCAGAATGTCGGCCAGGGTTACCACACCAAGCAGACGATTCTCCCTAACGATCAAAGCAAGCTGAACGCTCGATGTTCGCATGCGCGCCAGTGCGTCATAGACGGGGGTTTTTGCGTCGAGCACAAATGCTGTCCGGGCGAGCTCGTGCGCCGGACGAGTTTCCGGCTCAAGCAAGGTGTCGCGCACATGAACCACGGACGGCTGGATGCCCGCACCCAACACTAGAATACGCAAGTGCCCGGTCTGCATGGCTGTCGCGCGAACATCTGCCACCGTCGCATCCCGCTCAACGTAAACCGGCGCCTCGCCTTTAACCAGCAGGGCTTCAACGGCCAGCGTGCCTAGGTCGATCAAGCCTGAGAGTTGCTGCTGCATCTGCGGCATCAGCGTACCGACCTTTGCCGAATGCTCAACCAATTGACGGATGGTCGCGATATCCTGGCCGCCAACTGCAGCACTTTCTACGGGTTCGACACCCGAGGCCTTGACCAGGCGGTTGGCGATTCGGTTGACCCCACTCAGCAACAAACGCAAGGGCCAGATATAAATGCGTGAGACGACGCCAATCGCCAGGGCCGATTTTTCCGGGTGTGCAATAGCCCAGGACTTGGGCGCCATTTCACCGGCTACTAGGTGCAGGAATGTCACTAGAAACAGCGCAAGGCCAAAGGCTGTGCCAGCCGCGGCCCAATCGGGCAAGCCCCAGGCGATAAATACCGGGCCGAGCCAAACGTCGACCGCAGGCTTGGTCACCGCACCCAAAGCAAAGGTACATAGTGTTATACCCAGCTGAGCGCCGGCAAGCATCAGTGTCAGATCATTCATACCACGCAACGCGGCTCGAGCCGAAAGGCTGTTAACGGCCAGCTCTTCAAGACGATGCCGGCGAGCGCCGAGCAACGCGAACTCGATGATCACAAATAAGGCGCTGAGGGCGATAAGGACGATAGTCGCTATCGTGACGAAAAAGGGATCATTCATCGCTCTTCCTCCGCCATGGGGAACTGGACCAGTCGCACGCGAACTTCAACGGGGATATGTCTTTCAATACGCAACACGTCAACTTCGAGTCGATACATCGTGGGTTCGTCGGCAACCAGCTCGGCAGGGTCGACCGGCAGGTCAATGCTGATAGTGTCGCCTTGCTCTGGCAGCGCGCCAAGCTCTGCGATGACCATGCCAGCAACGGTCTCCACATCAACGCGTGGCAGGTCATGCCCAATAATGCGCCTAACCTCGTCCAGGTGGACGTCGCCTTCCATGGTCCATGTGTCGTTACCCTCCGCTACGATAGCATAGCCCGCTTCAGCATCATGCTCGTCGGTGATCTCGCCGACAATTTCCATGGCAAGGTCTTCAATCGTCAACACCCCAGCGAAACCGCCGTATTCGTCGATCACGCAGGCCAACTGATTGGTTGTTTGCACCAACTGGTCCAGTGCATCTGGCAGCAGCATGAGCGTCGGCAGCACCTTGGGACGCAACGGTCTCGTGTCCGCACCCCGAGTCGAGATGCGCCAATACGTCAGCAAGATGCACCACACCCACTGGCGCATCATCGTCATCAATCACCGGGTAGCGGGTGTGCGCACGCGCCATCAAACCACGCAGTTCTTGCAGCGTTGTTTCTGGCTCGACCCAGTCAACCTGTGAACGAGGCACCATCGCGTGTTCCACGTTACGCTGCGGAAAGTCGAGGATGCGATCCAGCATGAATGAAAGCTCACGGGGCAAATCCCCGCTGTCGCGCGAGTCAGCAATGATGTGCGGCAGATCGGTAGCCGAAGCACTGACGTCGAGGTCATGAATCGGCTCGATACGCAGCAACCTCAAGAGCAGGTTGGCAGACTTGTCGAAGAAGCTGATCAACCAGCCGAAGGCTGACATATAAAAGAGCGTGGAGCGGGCCAGGCCCAGCGACAGCGGCTCAGGATTGGCGATGGCGAGATTCTTCGGGTACAGCTCACCCACGATCATCTGGATGATCGTCGCCGCGACCAGAGTCAAGCCGGTTGCGACAGCCACCCTGGATTCAGCTGGAATACCGGTTACTGAGAGTAACGCGCCTAGCGATTCGCCAACGAGCGGCTGAGCAACATAACCCACGAGCAGGCCGGTGACAGTAATGCCAAGCTGCGCGCCCGATAGCATGAAGCTCGTACGCTTCGTGACCGCCAGTGCGCGCTTTGCCGATGCGTTACCCCCGGCAGCCAATGCGGCGAGCCGGGTGCGGTCAACCGCCATGTAGGCAAACTCTTGCGCCACAAAATAGCCATTTACCGCGATGATAGTGAGGACGACCAGAATACCAAATATAAGGCTAATGACAGGTTCGATCATTTGACTGCCACTCGCGATACAGAAAGGGCGAAGCGGCTGGGTGCTGCGGGGCTGGGGTCCACTAAGGAGTCCATGTTGATAACGGACTGTCAGAATATAGCCGAGTGCCCCGTGCCGTCCAGCCAGATAACTTTTACCATTTGTGACTGCCAGCGCTAATCAGCAGGTGATGAATAAACGGGACACATCAAGACCAGGGTCAGATCAACATTAATGCCTCTGGTCCACCTGGTTACTCTGCTCTAAGTGACTAACCACGGCCAAACGCCCTGCCCGCTGCCCCCCTGGCTCAGCGCACTGGAGAATCGACCAGTTCACATCCAGGCTATCCCCGCGTGATAGACAAAAGCAGTTCCTGCAACGCCTCAACTGCGGTGGCGGACATACTCACTTGCAAGCGCACCGCCTGACCGTGGCTGACGTCGAGCAGCTCGCTACCGAGCTCGGCGATCAGGTCACGTAATCTGGAGTGCAATGATGCTCCCCCAATTACTCTTTATAAGCGCAAAAAAAGAGGGCGCAATGCGCCCTCTGGGTAGTCACTTATGGCGTGATCGGTTTTTTAAACCTGTCTGTCCACCATATCCTTGCCCAGCCGGCGCCAGGTAAAAAAGAAGCACAGAGCGCTGGCAATGTAGAGGCAGGCCATTATAACCATGGAGGTTTGCAGGCTTTGCGCGTAGACCTGGCCACAGACTTCCTGCAGATTCTCGTTCAACTGACCAACCACCGCGGGGTGACATTGGTTGCGCGCCAGTTCGCCAGCAGCGACCCCGAGCTCGGCGATACCGGACTTGAAGAAGATGTCGGAGACTGCGCCAATGAACAGCGGGCCAAAGCCGTAGCCAACCAGGTTGACGAGCAGCAGCATCACTGCCGTAGCCATGGCGCGCACACGCCCGCTGACCACACCCTGGCCGATAGTGTACTGAGCGGCTAGATAGCCGTATTTAACGAAGCCGCCCATGATCAGGCCGATGGCCGCGTAAAGCAGATTGTCGGTAGTGAAGGCAAAGATATAAAAGGGAACCGACAGTGCCAGACCCAGAGCCGGTACCCAGGCGATGGCGCCCGGGTGCTTCTTGTAAATCCTGGTCGCTAGCCAACCGGTGGCGAAGGTGCCAATGGCCGCGGAGAGGGCTACCGGTGTATTGATCCAGATCGCTGCCTGACCCGCGGTGATTTCGTAGGTACGCACCAGAAAGAGTGACTGAAACGAAGAAATGCCGTAACCACAGAACGCAGCAATGGTTGCGCCAGCGGTCATCAGCCAGAATGCAGGCTTGCCCATCAACTCATGGATAGCCTCGCCCAGGCTGGCTCGCTCTTTTACCTCGGCTTGCCGCGGATCGGTGTAGCCGCGTGGCGGCTCCTTGACTGTGAATTTGAAAACAAGGGCGACCAGCAAGCCTGGCAAACCGACGACGAAAAAGGCCGTGCGCCAGTCGAACATGTCGGTAACCCAGCCACCGATCAGGTTGGCCACCATGGTGCCGAGTGTAACGCCCATGGCGTAGAAACCCAGCGCCTGGGATCTTTCACGCGGAATGAAATAATCCGCGATCAGGGAGTTGGCCGGCGGCGTACAGCCCGCCTCGCCGATACCCACACCGACGCGACACATCAGCAAAATCCAGAACGCGCCGATAGTCATGGAGCCGATGGTGACTTCCGTCGCAAGGCCACAAGCTGCGGTCATCAGCGACCAGAGGGCCACACAGATTGTCATGATCCACACGCGATGGGCGACATCGGCAAAGCGCGCTAGCGGAATACCCACGGCGGTATAGAGCAAGGCGAAACCGAAGCCAGTGAGAAGCCCAAATTGCGTGTCGGTAATACCAAGGTCCGGCACCAGATCGGGGCCGACGACCGCTAGCAAAGCGCGGTCAACGAAATTCAGGATGTAAATGAGGGTCAGTGCGAAGAGTACATAATTGCGGTACGCCTTGGACCCGTAGCCGACCAAATGGCCTTGGGTTCCCCCTTCTCCGCCAACGATGGCTCCCATGGATAACTCCCTTCTGAGTACATTGTTATTAGTAGACGCGGATTGAAATCACGCGCTGATATTATTCGCTCACGAGCTGGACCAGCATATCGACATAGTTGAGCCGGTGTCGCACAGAATTGTTGTCTCTTTGTGACAGCTCACCTCACCACAACGCCTGCCATAACAGCGCACCAGCCGAAAGCCCTGGCCCGCGAGCCAAACAGCCATACTGGTGACCTGGCGCCAATCCATGAAGCAAATAGCAAGGTATCATCAGAGCGGCGCACCGCTGACGCTCAGCCGAGAGCAGTACGCGGACGATTCAGGCGTCCGCTTCTGGCCGAAGCAGCCGCCTCACACCATCCACAAAAAAGCCGGACCAACCGCCCGGCTTTCACCTAATGCCCCTACCCTGCGTGCAGCTACCCCCTATTGGCCAAACCGCTGGCTCAGTCGTCTGAGGACACTACGACCTCCCACCCAAGCTCGCCCCGCGTGATCGACAAGAGCTGCGCCTGCAGCGCGTCAGCTGCGGTAACGGGCAGGCTTATTTGCATGCGCACCGCCTGCCCGTGGCTTACATCGAGCAGTTCACCGCCAAGCTCGGCGATCAGGTTGCGGGCGACGCCTTCGTGGGCGTAGGCCAGTTCGCAGCAGAGTGTTTGGGTGGGGATGTGTTCGATTTTTTCGGCTTGCAATAGTGCCTGCGCGACAGCGTCGGTATAGGCACGCACCAAACCACCGGCACCCAGTTTGACGCCGCCGAAGTAGCGCACCACGGTGGCCAGCACGCCGTCCAGCTGTTGGTGACGCAGTACCTCCAGCATGGGGCGGCCTGCGGTGCCCGAGGGCTCTCCGTCGTCTACTGCGGCGCTATGACCGCCAGCCAACAGCGCCCAGCACACATGGTTGCAACCTGGATGCTGCGCGCGCAGTTCGTTCACGCGCGACTGGGCGGCGGCGCGATCGGCGATGGGCTCGACGCAGGCAAGAAAGCGACTTTTGCGGATTTCCAGCGTATGGGTGACGGGGTGAGCAAGACTGTACATAGCGCAAGGATAACCCGGCGGCAGCGGTGCATACAGGGCTACTTTTCTAGAAGATAACAGCCAAATCGGCATTATAAATCTGAAAATAGCGCCAGCGGGTTGTGCTAGGCAACTTAGTACCAATTGCGATTTGTCAGATAGGTCTTTATTGACAGCTTGCGGGCATGACCAAGGTAGCCTCTATGGAACTGCGGTAACGCGTGATGCCGGCAAGGCCTAGTTTACTAAGCCATTTCAGCACCAGAAAAAGTGCACAATGGCAGCCTTATCGCACGCAACCGCCAGCGTTGCAGCGATAAAACGGTGAATGCTGGCAGACATGAACAAAGGGGCTTTGGGTCTATATGCAAACAACACAGGCTGTCGAGATCGGGCTGGTGCTTTATCCGGGCGCGCAGCTAGCGGCGGTGCTGGGGTTGACCGACTTGTTTACGGTCGCGAACCGTGAGGCGTTATCGCACCTGCAGCAGTCCGAGCCGCCGCTGCGGATAACCCACTGGCAGCAGAGCGAGGCTAGCGCCCTACCGGTGCGCGTCTTTGATAGCGGTTCAGACTCAGCTGCTCACTCTGTGCTGTCCGCACTGATCCTGCCACCTACGCTTAACGAGCCGATTAGCGCGGAAGAAACGCTTGTGCTCACCGGCTGGCTGCGTGAGCGGCATGCCGATGGCGTTGCCTTGGCATCGGTCTGCGCGGGTGCGTTCCCACTGGCGGCGACCGGGCTGCTGACAGGCCGCAAGATGACAACCCACTGGGCCTACGCCGAGCTGTTGCAGCAGCGCTATCCCGACGTGCTGGTGGATGTGGACCAACTCATCATCGACGATGGCGACGTGATTACGGCAGGTGGCCTCATGTCCTGGACCGATCTGGGCCTCAGGCTGGTAGATCGGTTGCTGGGGCCAACGGTCATGATTGAGACGGCGCGTACGCTGCTGGTCGACCCACCCGGCCGCGAGCAGCGCTACTACAGCCTGTTTTCCCCTCGCCTGACCCACGGCGACGCGGCGATACTCAAGGTACAGCATTGGCTGCAAGCCACTCAGGCCAAGGAGGTGGCATTGCCTGTTCTGGCTACGCAAGCGGGGCTGGAAGAGCGCACCCTGTTGCGCCGCTTTCAGAAGGCCACCGGCATGACCACGACCGAGTACTGCCAGCGGCTGCGCGTGGGTCGGGCACAGGAGCTGCTGCAGTTCGAGAAAGCGTCCGTGGAGCGCGTGGCGTGGGAGGTTGGCTATGGTGACGCGGGTGCCTTTCGCAAGGTGTTCACGCGTATCGTCGGCTTATCGCCCAGCGAGTATCGCCGCCGGTTCAGTAGCAGTGCACGAGTGAGTCAGGCGTAAGTGACGACACCAGGTGAGGTAAGCACCAGTGTCGTTATTAACACCTGAAATGTCTTTACCGCCACTTATCAGCCAGCTGTTAAAGGCCGACCATGACGGCTATCCATCACCAGAGGTATTACGTCATGAAAAAAACCGGTTTGATTGTCATCGATCTGCAAAACGACTATCTGCCTGACGGCAAGCTGCCGCTGTCGGGCATCGAGGCAGCCACCGCCAACGCCGCCAAAGTGATCGCTGATGCCAGAGCCAAGGGCGTTACCGTATTTCACGTACGCCATGAATCACTCAGCAGCGATGCCCCGCTGTTCGCAGCTGACTCCTCAGGCGCGCAAATCCAAACGCGCGTGGCGCCCATTGAGGGTGAGCCAGTTATCGTCAAGCGGCACATTAACGCCTTCCGCGAAACCGATCTCAAGCAGCAGTTGGACCAACATGGCATTGACGACATTGTGGTAATCGGCGCGATGAGCCACATGTGCGTCGATGCCTGCGTGCGTGCTGCCGTTGACATGGGGTACCCAGTCACGGTGCTGCACGACGCCTGCGCCACCCTGGATCTGGAGTTCAACGGGATCACTACGCCTGCGGCCCAAGTGCATGCTGCCATGATGGCCGCCTTCGAGTTTGGCTATTGCGACGTGATCTCGACGCAGGCCTACTTGGCGGCGGAGTGAGCAGCTAGCCGAAGCCGGGCCATCCTGCCAACGAGCTGCCAATCCATAGCCAACTCACGCTACCCATAAAAAACCGGGCCCAAGGCCCGGTTTTTTATGTCACACCAACCGAATCAGAAGCAATCCAGCGGCATATCCAGCGTGGTGCGGTCTGCACTGCGCAGCACTTCTGCCAGCGCCAAGGGCTTGGGCAGCTCGTAACGCAGGAAGTACTCGCAGGTGTTGAGCTTGCCCTGATAGAACGCGGGCTGACGTGCGCCGCCTTCTTGCAGGCCTTTGAGTGCAGCTTGCGCCTGGCGCAGCCAGAGCCAGCCGACCACCACGTGACCAAAGCATTCCAGATACAGATAGGCGTTAGCCAGGGCGCGGTTGGGGTCGGTTTTCTTGATGACTTGCAAGGCGCTGGTCGTTTCTTCCAGCGTGGCCAGGGCGTTGCTTAGCAGCTCGGCGCTAGTCTTTAGTTCATCTCTGCCGCGGGTGGCTTCGAGGGTGGCGCGAATGCGCTGCAGCAGTGCCTGGTAGTGTTGCCCACCAGCCATGCTCACTTTGCGGCCCAACAGGTCCTGGCCCTGAATACCGTGCGTACCTTCGTGAATCGGATTGAGGCGGTTATCGCGGTAGAACTGCTCCACCGGGTACTCGCGGGTGTAGCCGTAGCCGCCGTGTACCTGAATCGCCAGGCTGTTAGCTTCCAGGCAGAACTGCGACGGCCAGGATTTGACGATCGGCGTGAGCAGGTCAAGTAAGCCAGCGGCGGCTTCGCGTGCTTCTGCCGTAGGCGCGTGCTTCTTCTCGTCCACCAGGGTGGCAGAGAACAGACAAAGCGACAGGCCACCTTCCACAAAGGCTTTCTGCGCCAGCAGCATGCGGCGTACGTCGGCGTGCTGAATCAGCGGAATCATCGGGGTGGCCGGATCACGCTCAGTCATCGAGCGACCCTGGGTGCGGTCGCGGGCATAATCCAGCGCATGCAGGTAACCAGTGTAGCCCAGCATGACCGAACCCAGGCCAACGCCGATGCGCGCCTCGTTCATCATATGGAACATACCGGCCAGGCCGTTGTGTGGCTCACCGACCAGATAACCAACCGCCCCGCCCTTCTCACCAAAGTTGAGCATGGTAGAGGTAGTGCCGCGATAGCCCATCTTGTGAATCAGGCCAGCCAGGATGACATCGTTACGCTCGCCCAGACTGCCGTCTTCGTTGACCAGGAATTTAGGCACGATAAACAGCGAGATGCCCTTGGCACCGGGCGGCGCGTCGGGCAGCTTGGCCAGTACCAGATGGATGATGTTTTCGCTCAGCTCGTGATCACCGGCAGAGATAAAGATCTTGTTGCCGCTGATACGGTAGCTGCCGTCATCCTGCGGTACGGCGCGCGATTTGATATCGCCCAGCGAGGACCCTGCATGCGGCTCGGTGAGGCACATGGTGCCGAAGAAGCGGCCAGCCATCATCGGCTCGGCAAAGCGCTGCTTCTGCTCGTCGGTGCCGTGGGCCATGATCAGGTTGCTGGCGGCGATGGTCAGACCGGCATACGCCTGAGTGCTGACGTTGGCGCCCTTGATCAGGCCGATACAGGTCTGCGCGACCACTGCCGGCAATTGCATGCCGCCGCGTTCGTAATCCTGCGAGGCGGCCATCAGGCCGGTTTCGCGCAGTACCTTGAGGGCTTCGGCTACTTCCGGACGCATGACCACCTTGCCGTTTTCAAAGCGTGGCTCGTCTTCATCGCAGGCGTGGTTGTGCGGGGCAAAGGTTTCGCTGGCGACTTTCAGGGCCAGCTCGATAGCGGCATCAAAGGTATCGCGGCTATGGTCTTCATAGCGAGGAAACTGGCTAAAACGTTCGATATCCAGCAGTTCGTAAAGTAGAAACGCCAGGTCGTCGGTGTTGATGATCTTCTGGGACAAGGAAAAATTCCTCCGGAATTTTTAGCGGCAAGCCATAAGCGGCAAGCGCCAAGTAAAACCTTAAAAGCAAAACCCGAGCGAGGCCCGGGTTTGCTTCTAGCTTCTAGCTTCTAGCTTCTAGCTTGCAGCTTGCGGCTTGCGGCTTATAGCTGCGGTTTAAACGATCTCGAATAGACCGGCAGCACCCTGGCCGCCACCGATGCACATGGTCACGACCACGTACTTGACGCCACGGCGTTTGCCTTCGATCAGCGCATGGCCAACCAGACGTGAACCCGTTACGCCATAAGGGTGGCCGATAGAGATGGAACCACCGTTAACGTTCAGGTTTTCCATCGGAATGCCCAGACGCTCGGCGCAGTAGACAACCTGTGAAGCAAAGGCTTCGTTCAGTTCCCACAGACCGATGTCGTCCATTTTCAGGCCGTTACGCTCCAGCAGACGCGGAATCGCGAAGACCGGGCCAATGCCCATTTCGTCAGGCTCGCAACCGGCAACTGCAAAGCCACGGAAGATACCCATCGGCTTGATGTTCAGTTGCTCAGCAACCTTGCTGTTCATCACGGTGCAAACAGACGCGCCGTCGGACAGTTGACTGGCGTTACCGGCCGTTACAAAGTTGCCGGGACCGCGCACTGGCTGCAGGCTTGAGAGGGCTTCCAGCGTGGTGCTCGGACGGTTGCACTCGTCTTTAACCAGTTTGACTTCCTTATCGGTAATCTCGCCAGTTTCCTTGTTCTGCACCTTCATGATGGTGTTGTAGGCGACGATCTCATCGTCAAACTTGCCGGCTTCCTGGGCTGCTGCGGTGCGCTGCTGGCTCAGTAATGCGTATTCGTCCTGCGATGCACGGCTGACGTTGTAACGCTGGCCCACGATGTCGGCGGTTTCGATCATCGACATGTACAGCTCAGGCTTGTTCTTCATGAGCCATTCGTTGGTGCCATGGAACATGTTCAGCTTGTCGTTCTGGCACAGGCTGATGGACTCAACGCCACCGGCAACAATGGCCGGGATCTTTTCGCTGATAACCCGCTGCGACGCAATGGCGATGGACTGCAGGCCTGAGCTGCAGAAGCGGTTGATCGACATACCTGCGGTGGTGACCGGCAGACCGCCACGGATGGCCGCCAGACGGGCCATGTTTTTGCCCTGTGCGCCCTCATGGAAGGTGGCGCCCAGGATCACGTCTTCAACCAGCGAAGGATCGATACCGGCGCGCTTGACCGCGTGCTCGATAACGTAGCCAGCCATGTCGACACTGTGCGTGTTGTTCAGCGCACCGCGATAGGATTTGCCCAGAGCCGTGCGGGCCGTGGATACGATAACTGCGTCAGTCATGTTGTTGCTCCTGTTGAAATAGATAAATCAGCTGGCTACTCCGAGACAGATACTCAACCAGGCTGGCCTTGCTTTGTACTCCAGCTTTCCAGCGTGTCTCGCGCTTCTCGATAAGGCTTGAGCCCCATCCAGAGCAGGATGATCGCGCCTAGGGTAATCACGCTGGCAACAATGAAGATGGAATAACGGATTGCCATGTCGTCCATGAAGACATAGTCGGTCACCAGGGCGACGGCGGTCGGTCCAATCCCCAAACCAATCAAAGTGATGGTAAACAGATAGATCGCCGAGGCTTGCCCGCGCATGGCGTTGGGCATGACTTCCTGGATAGCGGCCGGTGCTACGCCAAACGGCATGGCAACAGTAAACACGTTGAAGAACATGATAGCCCACAACAGCGGCATGTTATCGACCAGGAAGACTACGTTGCACGCCAACGTCAGCACCGCAGCCAGCAGGCCAACCCGCATATTGGCGTCGCGGTAGCCGCGACGGGCCATATAGTCCGCCAGGCGCCCGCCAAAGACGATACCGGTAGACCCGGCAACCATCACCAGGCTGCCGTAGTAAATGCCCACTTCGCCCGGGGTAAGGCCGTGGGTGCGAATGAAGAAGGTCGGAATCCAGGCCGAGGCGCCGTAGGAAGCAAACGACAGACAGGCGAAACCGAAGTTGTGGCACAGCACCGCCTTGCGAATGGTTAGCAGGTAGGCGCCCACCTCTTTCAGCGGCACGGCCACACCGGCGCCTACGCCCTTACGGGTAGGTTCTTTGATCGCCAACAGCACCAGGCAGAACATCAGGCCGACGGCGCCCAGCACCAGGAAGATCAACTGCCAGGGGCGCACGACGCCAAACACCGGCAGCTCCATCGCGCCCTGCGCGTTGGCCCAGGTCACCACGATGCCACCGAGCAAAAAGGCCATGCCGGCACCGAGGTAAATACCCATGGCGTACACGCTGATGGCCGTAGCGCGGCGGTCAGCCGGGAAGCTATCGGCAATCAGCGAATAGGCGGCTGGCGACAAGGCCGCTTCACCCGCACCGACGCCAATACGGCAAAGGATGAAGTGCCAGTACTGCTGCGCCAGACCGCAGGCAGCGGTCATCAGACTCCAGAAGGCCACGCCCCAGGCAATCAGCCCGCGGCGGCTCTTGCTGTCGGCGATGCGGCCCAAGGGGATACCGGCAATGGTATAGAAAATGGCAAACGACAGGCCCATCAGCAGGCTCATCTGGGTATCGTTGATGCCTAGGTCGGCGCGGATTGGGCCAACCAGCAGATTGAGGATCTGGCGGTCAACAAAGGAAAGAACATAGGCCACCAACAGGATACCAACGGTACACCAGGCGCGGACGGTTGTCGGATAACGAATCTGGTCGTTCACTCTACGCTCCCTTTTTGTTTGTATTTGGAGTTATCAGTTTGCAGACTATCAGGTTCGCACAGCGAAAGTCGATTTCGAAATACGCGCATTAGTAAGCACAATGCGTACTTATCAATGGGGGCTATGTGCGTAACAAAGTGCTATCAGCGTAGCCGGTGAAATGCAGGCCGACGACCCCATCCGACCAGCTGTGCACACTTCCCCTTGCCGCCCACAGCAGCTAGTCTTCAGGCATGCAAAAAAACACACCTAACGCTCCGCTGGTATTGGTTGGTGCGGGCCATGCTCATCTGGTAACCCTGCGCCAATGGGCAACCAAGGGCTTCAGTGCACCTGCCGGTAGCCTGCTGATCAATCCCGATCCGCATGCCTGGTACTCAGGCATGATGCCCGGACTGATTGCTGGTCGCTTTCAGCCTGAGCAGTGCCGCATCCCCCTAGCTTCGCTCTGCGCGGCCAGCGGCCTTGAGCTTGTCTGCGCTGCCGTCAGCTCGATTACGGCAGACAATAGCGCGCTTGAATTGGCCGACGGGCAGCGCATCGCGTTCGACACGCTGTCACTCAATAGCGGTGCTAAAGCACCGGTGCTCTTCGAGCATGACCAGAGTCTGGCACTAATCGGTGCCAAGCCCTTCCCGCACTTTATCCGCCAGTGGCAGCAATGGTTAACCACCCCACCCCGCCAACTCGCCATCGTTGGTGCTGGCGCTGCTGGCTTTGAGTTAGCTATGGCCTTACGCATAAGCCTGCCCGGCACACAAATCGACCTATTCAGCAGCGGTACACTGCTGGCTAGTCATCCGCCGAGGCTGGCGCGACTGGCCAGCAACCGGCTAAGAAAAGCGCAAATCACACTCCACGAGCACAGCCCAATTGATCGCATCACCAGCGGACAGCTTTATGTTAAGCAGCAACCGGTACTGCAACCGCAAGCCGTAATTCTGGCCACAGGCACCGCCGCGCCGGATTGGCAGCAACACAGCGGACTCAACTGTGATACCGAGGGCTTTATCCGTATCGACTCACACCTGCGAAGCCTCGACCACGACAACATTTTTGCCAGCGGTGATTGCGCCAGCCTGCCGCAAACGCCCCACTCTGGCGTCTATGCTGTAAGGCAAGGCTCGGTTTTGGCCGACAACCTCATTGCTCACCTGCAGGGCAGCCCACTGGGCAGCTTTCAACCGCAGAGCAAAGCGCTGGCTCTGCTGTCTTGCGCCGACGGCCGTGCACTACTGAGTTATGGCCCATTGGCGAGCGAAGGCAAACTGGCGGGACGCTTTAAAGATTGGCTGGACCTACGCTTCATGCAGCAACAGCGACTGACGTAAGGACAGCTTGATTGAATTGCACCGCAGGCAATGGCCTAATGACTGCCAACACGCCTGTGTTAACAACAATAATGAGCAGTAGCGGTACCTAACGGACTATAACAATGCAAACAGGATTCATCGGCAAGGTCGCCCTGGCCATCATTCAGGCTGGCATGCTCGCCTGGCTTTTCTACAGTCACGGCGGCGATGCGGTAGCCCCTGCACTGGTACTCTGCATTATTCCCTGGCTAGGCCTGCCCTGGCGCTATCCACCAGCGGATCAGCCAATGGCAAAGGATAACCTGGCAGCCACAGAGGCGATCAGGCAGCAAGGCCTGGCCGACGCAGAACAGAACCAGCAGCATGCAGATCGTCTCGAGATCCTCGCGCACAACGCCAAACAACTGGCTCTCAGCCTCACTGCGCCGTGCAGTGAACTGGAGCAACTTCACAATCAACAGGCATCAGCCCTGCAAAGCCAGGGTGCAGCGCAGCAGTTGCATGCCGATACCACCGAGTCTGTCAGCCAGGTGCGCAGTGCAAACGCGCTCAACCGACAAACGCTGAGTGAGTGCGTCATACTGAGCCAGAGTCTGACACTGCATAGCGACAACAGCCTGCAATTGCTTGCTCAACTGCAGGAGCAAAGCGCGCGAATCAGTCAGGTAACCCAGGTGATTGATAGCATTGCCAGCCAGACCAACTTGCTTGCGCTGAATGCCGCCATTGAAGCCGCGCGTGCCGGGGAAAGCGGTCGTGGCTTCGCGGTGGTCGCCGACGAGGTTCGCGCATTGGCCACCCGCACCACCAAGGCCACCGCAGAGGTGGGCGAGATTATCGAACAGATGAATCTGCAGACGGGCAAAGTGGATACCGAGATCAACTCACTCGGTAACCAGGTACAAAAAACCAACCAGCTAATCGAACAAGCCAGTGCGCAGGCAGAGAAAACCGAGCAGTTGAGCGATACCGCGCTGCAGCAATTAACGCAGGTTGAGCAGCCCCACGCGGAACCTGGCCATGCGCAGCTAGCCGAGCAGCTGGCGCAACTGCAGAACGAACTACAGCAAGGCCAGCACAGCCTGGAGCAACTCAGCTTTGAGATGGGCCAATTGAGTTCAGAGCTTCAAGCCTGATTGCCGGATGGCTAGCGGGCCACTGGCCTCAGGCGCAGCTCTGCACTATTGGCTTTTGCTCGCTCAGTGCCAACAGTGTTTGCGCTTGGTCTGCGCCTGCAGCCAGCGCATCCAGACAACGACTGATCGATTCTGCATTCGTCTCACGGCGCAGCGCATCAAATAGCGGCTTGGCTTCGGCATAGGTCAATCCCAGCATGGATAACCACTGTTTCAGCCTGCCCGGTGCATGCCGATCCACTACCCGCTCGCGGGTCTGCTGAAAGAAATCGGCAATCCAGGGCAAGAGGCTGGGCCAAGGCGCCATAGCCGTATCAGCACAATCGGCTTGCCGAATCTGCCGGGCCAGATCAGGCCGCCGCACCAGCCCGCGGCCAATCATCACCCGTTCGCAGCCACTAATGTCGCGAATCTGGCGATAGTCCTCGGGCGTCCAGACATCACCATTGGCGATCACCGGCACGCTGACCGACTCACGGATACGCGCCAACCACTCCCAGTGCGCTGGCGGTTTATAACCTTCAACCTTGGTCCGCGCATGCACCGTGATTTCAGCCGCGCCACCTGCCTCCAGCGCGGCAGCACACTCCAGCGTCAATCCGGTATCGCTATAACCCAAGCGCATTTTTGCAGTAACCGGAACAGACGCGGGCGTAGCCGCTCTGACACTGGCTACAATCTGTTGCAGTAGCTCGGGTTCGCGCAGCAGGCTGGCACCACCGCGGTGTCGGTTCACGGTCTTGGCCGGGCAGCCAAAATTCAGATCAATCGCTGGCGCTCCCAGACTCGCCAGCAGCGCTGCGTTCTCACCCAGCCAGTGAGCATCCGAGCCAAGCAACTGTGGCCGTACCGGCACCCCGGCACGGGTTTTCCAGCCATGATCCATTTCCGGCACTATGCGCTGCAGTGTGCCGTGGTTAAGCAGCCCGGTCGTCACGCGGATGAACTCGCTGACACACCAGTCGATCCCGCCAATGCGGGTAAGAATATCGCGCATCGGCGGATCAACCAGGCCTTCCATCGGCGCCAGTACAATAATCTCACTCATGGCTGAATGCCGTGTTCAGCCAGCAGACTCAGCAACCCTGCTTCATCCAGCACAGCCACACCCAACTGCTCGGCCTTGGCCAGCTTGCTGCCAGCGCCCGGCCCGGCGACCACGCACTGGGTTTTGGCCGATACACTGCCAGCCACCTTGGCGCCCAGACTTTCCAGGTGCACCTTGGCAACATCACGTGGCATAGCCTCCAGGGTGCCGGTCAGCACCCAGGTCTGGCCTGCCAGCGGCAAACTGTCTGTCTCGGCGCGCGCCGACTCCCAGTGCATGCCGAAGTCACGCAACTGCTGCTCAACGGCAAGCGCCTGTGCACGCGCCTGATCATCCTGCGCAAAGGCCCGCAGCTCCTTGATGGCTTTATCGTTCAACCGCTCGACCTGCTTGAGATCGAGCCAGTCGGCAGCAAATATCGCTGCAAGACTGCCAAAGCGCGCAGCTAGTCGCTCGGCACCGGTCTTGGCAATATGCGGGATATCCAGGCGCGCCAGAAACTCGGCGAGCGACACACTGGCCGCGAACTCCGCGCCCAGCTCGCCTGTTTCCTTGGGCGTTACACCACGTGCCAGCAATTGATCGATGACCTGCTGGTTATGCTCGTCGGCAAAGAAATTATGGATCTCGTAAGCCACTTCGGCGCCCACATCCGGCAGGTACACCAATACCTGTGGTAATGCCTGGCGAATGCGCTCTAGCGAGCCCAGCGCACGTGCCAGCAACTTGGCGGTCTCTTCACCCACATCAGGAATGCCCAGCGCGTAGATGAAGCGCGCCAGTGCAGGTGCACGGCTATCGGCAATGGCCGCCAACAGGTTACGGCTGGACAGCTCGGCAAAGCCGTCCAGTGCCAATACCTGCTCAAAAGTCAGTTGAAACAGATCCGCAGGTGATGCGACCAAGCCGGTATCCACCAACTGTTCGACGCTCTTTTCGCCCAAGCCGTCGATGTCCATCGCTTTGCGCGAGACAAAATGAATGATGGACTGCTTCAGTTGTGCCTGACAGGTCAAGCGGCCAACACAGCGATAGACCGCACCGTCCGAGATGGTTTCCCGCCCCTTGCCACGTTTGACCAATTGGGTGCGTTCGACCGCAGAACCGCATATCGGGCATTCGCTAGGCACGTCAACCGGGCGGGCATCCGCCGGACGACGCTCGCTCACCACCTGCATGACCTGCGGAATAACATCGCCGGCGCGACGGATGATCACGGTATCGCCGATCATCACACCCAGGCGGGCCACCTCATCCATATTGTGCAAGGTTGCGTTGGAGACGGTCACACCCGCGACCTGAACCGGTTTCAGCCGCGCTACCGGCGTAATGGCCCCGGTGCGCCCGACCTGAAACTCGACATCCAATAACTCGGTTAACTCCTCGGAGGCAGGAAACTTGTGGGCAATGGCCCAACGCGGCTCACGCGCCCGAAAGCCCAGCTCACGCTGGTAGTCCAACCGATTAACCTTGAACACCACCCCATCAATCTCGTATTCCAGAGCAGCCCGTCGCTCACCAATATCACGGTAATAGGCCAGACAACCGGCGACGCCCTGTACCTGCTTGAGCTCGCGGCTAATGGTCAGGCCCCACTCCTTGAATGCCTGCAGAATGCTTACCTGAGTCGCTGGCAGCTCGCCCTCGACCCGGCCAAAACCATAGCAGCAGAACTCCAACGGACGACTGGCAGTGATGGCGGGATCAAGCTGACGCAAGCTGCCAGCCGCGGCGTTACGCGGATTGGCGAAGGTTTTGCTGTCGTTAGCGCGCGCGGCCTCATTCAGCGCCTCAAAGCCCGCCTTACTGATGAACACCTCACCACGCACTTCCAATACCGCTGGCCAACCCTCGCCGCGCAGCTTCAGCGGCACATTGCGAATGGTGCGCACGTTGCTGGAGATATCCTCACCGGTACTGCCATCACCGCGTGTTGCGCCCCGTACCAGCAACCCGTTTTCATAAAGCAAACTGACTGCCAGGCCGTCCAGCTTGGGCTCGCAGCAGTACTCAACCTCGGCACCGTCACCGAAGAGGTCGCCAGCAGGCAGATCCAATCCCTCGCGCACCCGGCGATCAAAGTCGTACATGTCCTGCTCGGCAAAGGCGTTACCCAGACTAAGCATGGGTACTTCATGCTGTACCTCACCAAAGCCACCCGCCGGCGCCCCACCCACCCGCTGAGTGGGTGAGTCAGGCGTAACCAGGTCGGGATGCTCCGCCTCAATACGCTTGAGTTCGTTGAACAGGCGGTCGTACTCAGCATCCGGTATGGCCGGTTCATCCAGCACGTAGTAATTATGGTTGTGCTGGGCAATCTCGTCGCGCAACGCAATAGCGCGTTCGGCGGGCGTGGTGTGCTGAGTCATGGGTAACCGAAGTGATGGGAAACAGGCTGTTGATTGTAACCAAGCCAGCCGCAGGCGGCGAGTGCTGCCGCAGCAGCAGCTGCTGCGGAGCGGCAAGCCTCAAGCTTTAAGCGGCAAGCTAAACCAAAAGCAGCAACCGCTCCCAACCGGCGGGGTTTGCTTCTAGCTTCTAGCTTGTGGCTTGTGGCTTGTGGCTTGTGGCTTGTGGCTTGTGGCTTGTGGCTTGTGGCTTGTGGCTGGAAGGCGCACGCCTTCCAGCACTGTTTTTAACGCCGCTGGCTGTAGTGCCGCCGCTCAAACTCGGCAATACGCTGACGGTAGTGCTCGATAGTTTGTGCGGTCAGCACGCTACGCTGCTCGTCTTTCAAATCGCCGCCCAGCTCATGAGAAAGCTTGCGGGCAGCGGCGATCATTAAATCCAGCGCCTGCTTGGGATGTCGTGGACCGGGCAAGCCCATGAAGAAACTAACCGCACGGACATGTCCCTGATCCATTTCATCCAGATCAAATACACCCGGCTTCAAGGCATTGGCCATGGAGAACAGCACGTCACCGTTGCCACTCATGCTCTCGTGACGGTGGAAAATATTCATATCGCCAAAGCGCAGGCCACTTTCCAGAATGCTCTGGTGTAGCGCTGAACCGACAAAACCCTGCTCATCACGGGCAACAACATTGATCACCAGCACTTCTTCAACCGGAGGCAAGTCTTGCCCGGCCTTGGCCTTCGGCTCTGGTTGCCGCGGCTTGCCCGGCTTACCCGCTGCAGGCCCGCGAGAGGCAACAGGGTCAACCAGTATCGGCGGTTCTTCCAGATCCAGGCCGCCCTGCTGCGGCTCACGCCAATCAGCGTCGGCCTGCGAGTCAGTCACGTCGTCCAGAGAAGAACCAAAGGACGGTTCCTCGCGCTCAGGTCTGCCACCGATAACCCTTGGTGGGCCCAGCAATTCATCACTTCCTGCTGCTTCTTCCGGCAAGTCGTTGAGGTTGCGCTCCAACTTGAAGCGAATGCGCGAACGCCCGCCCATACGACGCCAACCGTCGAACAGAATGCCGGCGATGACAAGAAGGCCAAAAATGAAAAGCCACTCACGCAAACCGAAATCCATGAATACCCGTTCCTGTTCTTACAATTCTGTGTGGGGCCAAGGCCCGCCTGATATCTGGCCGGATGCTAGCATGCCAGCTCTAAACTTTACACTGCCGCCAGTGCTGCGGCCTCTTCTACGTCTACTGTGACCAGTCTTGAGCAACCCGGTTCATGCATAGTTACTCCCATTAACTGATCTGCCATCTCCATCGCAATTTTGTTATGCGTAATGTAAATGAACTGCACCCGTGACGACATCTCCTTGACCATACGCGCGTAACGCCCCACGTTGGCATCATCCAGCGGTGCATCCACCTCATCCAGCATGCAGAATGGCGCGGGATTAAGCTGAAAGATAGAAAATACCAGCGCAATCGCGGTCAGCGCTTTTTCACCACCGGACAAAAGATGAATAGTACTGTTCTTTTTACCGGGTGGGCGCGCCATGATGGTCACGCCGGTGTCCAGCAGATCATCGCCGGTTAGTTCAAGGTAGGCATTGCCGCCACCAAAGACTTTGGGGAAGAGTGCCTGCAGCCCATGATTGACCTTATCGAAGGTTTCTTTAAAGCGCGCACGGGTTTCCCGGTCAATTTTGCGAATGACCTGCTCCAGTGTATTGAGCGCCTCTTCGAGGTCCGCGTTCTGCGCATCCAGATACCGCTTGCGCTCTGATTGCTGCTCGTATTCTTCGATCGCCGCCAGGTTGATCGCGCCCAAACGCTGAATACGCGCATCCAGCTGGGTCAACTGCTGCTCCCAGTCGGCCTCGGTCGCCCCTTCCGGCAAGGTCTCAATAACGCCGTTGAGATCGTAACCCGACTCCAGCAATTGCTCCTGCAATCCCTGACGACGGGTCTGCAGATCGCGGGCGTTGAGGCGCTGCTCGTCCAGTTGTTCACGCAGAACCTGAGCCTGCTGCTCGGCCTGCACGCGGCGCGTTTCCTGTGCCCGCATTTGCTGGTCGACTGTCTCCAGCTCTTGCCGCGCAGCAGTCAGCTGATGCTCGACATCAACCCGCTGCTCCAGCAAGGTTTCCAGCTCAATGCGTTGATCGTCTTCCGGTGCCTGGCTCTCTTCC
The DNA here is from genome assembly GCF_003797945.1 of Pseudomonas neustonica. Classification (GTDB taxonomy): domain Bacteria; phylum Pseudomonadota; class Gammaproteobacteria; order Pseudomonadales; family Pseudomonadaceae; genus Halopseudomonas; species Halopseudomonas neustonica. The sequence goes on along the minus strand of NZ_RKKU01000001.1, from coordinate 442,768 downwards.
AGCGTCATGCGCAACTGCTCACGGCGCTCGCCCAGTCGCTCGGCCTGCATCTGTTGCCGCTCCAGGCCCTGCGCCGTGCTGTTCTGCTGCGCCTTGAGCGACTGTACCCGCAAGGCCATTTGATGTGACCGGTCTTTCTGCTGACGGCCCTGCTGCCGTGCCTGATCCAGCGCTTCACGCGCCTGATCGCGCTGGCGCAGCAGCTCTTCGCGCTGGCCGGTGTCCTGCTCCATACTGTCGAGGGCGGCTTGCAGAGTCAGCCGCGCTTCACCAATCTGCTCCAGCTCATCGCTGCGCTGCTGCTTGATGTCCTGCAGATCGTCGCCAATGCGTTGCCGCCGCGCCGTAATCTGCTCCAGCCGTACCTGCTTTGCCGACCACTGTGCTTTTAGATCACCTTGCTGACGACCCAAGCTGGAGATTGCCTGCTGCAGCCCTTCACGTTTGAGTTCAAGTCCGCGAATCCGCTCACGCAGGTCACCCAGGCGTTGTTGACTGCTCTCCAGTGCCAGTTCCTGTTCAGCGAGCAGCGCCTGCAGTTGCTCCATCTCCTGTTGCCGAGCCAGTACGCCTGACTCGCTGGCCTCACCGCGCCGATATCGTAACCAGTTGGGACCAAGCCAATGACCTTGCGGGGTAATCAGCGACTCATGCGCTGCGAGCTGGTCGCGTTGCGTCAGGGCATCTATCAGGTGTTCGACCGGACGGATACTGCCGAGCCAGGGACTGAGATCGATCGCGGATTCAACCTTGTCGAGCAGACTACCGGGGGAGCTGCGGCCCGCATTGCGCGCATCCAGCAAGCGCAGATTACCCTGTTCGAAGTCAGCCAGTGCCTCGGTCAGGTTGGCAACGTCGTCCAGACAGACCGCTTGCAGGTCATCGGCCAGCACAGTCTCCACCGCCAATTCCCAACCGCTGGCAACCTGAATCTGCTCGGCGAGCTGACGACCGCCCGCCAGACCCTGCGCCGCCAGCCAGTCACCAACCTCGGTACCCTGATCCAACGCGGCTTGCTGCAAGGCCTCCAATGACGCCAGGCGACCGCTGCCGCGCTGCATTTCGCCACGTCGAATATCCTGTTCCTGCTGCAGCGCGTTAAGGTTGTCGCGCTCGTGTTGCAGCGTTTCACCCACCTCTGCCAAGGCCAGCTGATCACCCTCACCGCGCATTTCCAGTTCGGCCAATTGCTCGCCCAGCTCAGCCAGCTCGTCATCCAGTGGCCCCGCGTTCAAGCTACCGCGCTCTTCTTCCAGGCGCTGAATACGCTCGCCCAGGCGCTCAATGGATTGCTCCATGTGCCGGATACGCGACTGCTCGACTTCGGCTTGTTGGCGCGGTACCGCTGCCTGCTGATTGAACTGCTCCCACGCCTGCTGCCAGCTTTGCATGCTCTCTTCGGCTGCCTGCAGTTGCATGGCGGTGTCTTCATCGGCAGCACCCGCCAGTTCCAGCTCGGGCTCCAGCTCGCTCAGTTCGTTTTGCAGGTCGGCCAATAGCGCCTGGTCCTGAGTCAGGTGGCTCTGCGCTTCCTGCCAGGCATTCTCGGTCTGCTCGATATCGTCATGCAGCTGCCGCTGACGATCACGGTTGAATTGCAGCACCTGCTCGATACGGCTGATATCCGCACCCAGACTATAGAAGCGGGCCTGCACCTGATTAAAGCGCTCGTTCAGATCGCTGTGCTGGTCGCGGTGTTTTTCGATTTCGCTGTCAGCGTTACGCTGCTCGGCAATCAGGGCTTCGAGCGCGACCTCAAGATCACGCACCCGATGTTCGCGCTCACCAGTCTGCGCGTTCAGCCCCTGCCAACGCAGTGCCTGCAGCTGCGCCTTGAGCTGTCGCTCTTCAGTTTTGTATTCCTTATACTTCTCCGCGGCCTGCGCCTGTCGATGCAAGTGCGAAAGCTGGCGTTCGAGTTCTTCGCGCAGATCGGTCAGACGGGACAGATTCTCGTGGGTACGGCGAATGCGGTTTTCGGTTTCCCGGCGGCGCTCCTTGTACTTGGAGATACCTGCGGCCTCTTCGATAAACAGACGCAACTCATCGGGCTTGGCCTCGATCAACTTGGAGATCATGCCCTGTTCGATGATCGAGTAACTGCGCGGGCCCAGGCCCGTGCCCATAAAGATGTCGGTTATATCGCGGCGGCGGCACTTGGTACCGTTGAGAAAGTACTGATTCTGCGCCTCGCGGGTTACCCGGCGACGAATGGATATCTCGTTGTAGCCAGCGTATTCACCACGCAAGGTGCCATCGCTATTATCAAATACCAGTTCAATCGAGGCTTGGCCTACCGGCTTGCGCGTGTTGGAGCCATTGAAAATGACATCGGTCATGGACTCGCCACGCAGATTTTTGGCTGAGCTTTCACCCATCACCCAGCGCACCGCGTCGATAATATTGGATTTGCCGCAGCCGTTCGGCCCCACCACCGCTCCCATGTTGGTCGGGAAGTAAACGGTGGTAGGGTCAACAAAGGATTTGAAGCCTGCCAGCTTGATGCATTTCAATCGCATGGGTGAGGCATGTCCTTGCTCGACTCAGCGGCTGTCTCGGCCAAAAACCGCCGCAGACAGAATAAACGCCCATTTTTACTCACTATGCTGCGCAAAGAGAAGCCCCGCGCGGCAAAACAAGCATGATTGGCACTGCTAGCCAAGCGCCGACAACTGCGGCAAACTCTTGCGCCGACGTCGATAGCCACCGGAGAAGACCGCGCACCATGTCACTGGAACCTGATCTTAACGGCCTGTACAGCAAGCTGATGAATGAAGAAGATGCGCGCGTGTGCAAGGATATCCCGGACGGTGCCTGCACCAACGTGCCGCAGAACTTCTTCCGGCAAGTGCTGGCCAACACCCTGACCAGTCTTGGCGACACGCTGACCAACCCGAAAACCACCCTGGCCTGGCTGATGGGCGTGGTGGGCGCGCCGGTGGCGCTGGTAGCCTGGCTGGTGCCGATCCGCGAATCCGGCTCCATGCTGCCGCAACTGCTTATTGCCTCCTATGTGCGCCGCTTCAAGTATCGTAAAGGCACCTGGATACTCGGCAGTCTGCTGCAGGCTGCAGCCCTGCTGGCGATGGGCGCGGTCGCTTGGGCGACTGAAGGTGCCTTGGCTGGCGGCCTGATCATTCTTTGCCTGATCATCTTCAGCCTGGCACGCGGCCTCTGCTCTGTCGCCAGCAAGGACGTGATTGGCAAGACGGTTCCCAAGACCCGTCGTGGCCGCCTCAATGGCCTGGCCAGCAGTCTGTCCGGGTGGGTCGCGCTGGCCTTCGGTGTCTACTGCCTGATCTGGCCACCTCAGGATGATGACATGCTGTTCTATGCCGTCCTGCTTGCCGCCTCGGCTCTGCTCTGGGTACTCGCGGCGCTGGTCTATCAAACAATCGATGAAGCACCTGGGGCAACGGACGGTGGCGGCAATGGCATCAGCGAAGCTATTGGGCGCATCAGCCTGCTGCGCGATGACAAAGCCTTTCGCCGTTTTGTCATAACCCGTGCGCTGCTGCTGTGTTCGGCGCTATCCGCGCCCTATTACGTCATTCTGGCGCAGGATATCAACGCCGGATTTGGCATGCTCGGCGCTTTTCTGGTGGCCAACGGCCTGGCGAGCAGCTTGAGCGCAATGGTCTGGGGGCGGATGTCGGACACATCGAGCAAGCAGGTGATGATTCGTGCCGCCTTTATGGCCAGCCTGCTCGGGCCGCTGGTGATTGCCCTGCATGAGCTATCGGTACTGCCAGATAGCCTGCAGGCCTGGCTGTTTCCTGTCGCTTTTTTTATTCTCGGCATTGCCCATAGCGGCGTGCGCGTGGGCCGCAAGACCTATGTACTGGATATGGCGGGCGGCAGCAAACGCACGGATTACGTCGCGGTAGGCAACAGCGCTATCGGCCTGATTCTGCTGGCAACCGGCTTGTTCGGCTTGCTCAGCTCGCTCATCGGCGCGAGCGGAATGCTACTCCTGCTCTCAGGTATCGGCCTGCTCGGAGCGCTGCTGGCGTTCACCCTGCCAGAGGTGCAGCAAGACTGAACTCAGGCGCTCAACCGGCCTGCACCCAGTCGCGCGCCTCGTCTGTTTGATCAGACCGAAACACACGCACATCAATCGAGCTGAACAGCGTATCCGCCAGGCTAGCCATGGTTTCCATCCAGCGCTTATCGGTGACCACTGCTTCACGCTCGAAACGGCTCCAGTGACTGAAGCCATACTTGATGTCTTTATAGAAAGCTTCCACGGTGATGCCGTCAAAGCTTGGCATCTCGACATACAGCCTGACCTTGTCGTGTTTTTCTAGCGCGACCTCAATCAGCGCTATGGCCTGGTCCAGCACCTCAGTGGTGACTTTGCTTTCAATACGAAAACCAACCACCCGGTCGTCGGCAAAGGGAATTGAAACCAGCATCTCCCACCTCTCCTGCCTGCTAAACAGGCTGTCAGCGGCAGAACCCATCAGCCGCTTTGGTTGCCAGCGCCCGCCACGCGGGAGCTGGTCTCAGGTAACACAGATATTTTGACTGACACACTAACGTGAGGTTCACGCAAAAAAAATCGCCCTGCCGGTATCCGACAGAGCGATCATGGGCGCCGCGCAGTTAGCCCGGGTTAGTCAGCGGCCTGGTTGATAACCAACTCCAACTGCTCACCACTGCCAGCATGCACATCATCCAGCCGTCCCAGATGAGTGCCTTGGCGAGCATCACCTGTGGGCGAAACACGCGCCACTACTTCCAGCGTCTGTTCAGCGCTGAGCGTGACGCCGGGCAACATGGCATCAGCCTGGGTCAGGATAATATCCAGTGGCAACTGGGATAGCGTCAGCCGCTTGGCGATAAGCGGCATGGGTGGGCCATTGGGCTCACGAGCGAAGACGAACACACTGGCGTTGGGATCCAGCTGTGCCATCAGCTCAGGCGCTACGCTAACCCTGAGGCTGATTGACGGCCCTTCATCCACTGCTGCCGGCGGCGTACCACCCGCGGCTGCGAGACGCTCGCGAGCACGATCGATACCGCCCTGAATAGCCTCGACTCCTTGACTGCCCGGCTCAGTTGCCTGCAGCAAACGCTGCCAGTAGCCAATCGCGCCTGAATAGTCGCCGCCCTCAAATGCAGCGATGCCCAGCAAGCCCAAGGCAGTCGGGTTATTGGGTTGCAGCTCCAGGGTCTTGTCCAGCGCAGCCACCGCTTCTGGATCAAGCTGATTGCCATTGGCGAAGTAACGCGCCTGGGCCAATTGCGCCAATACATCTGGCGCTTCGCCCAACTGGTTCAAGCTATTGCCAAAAGCTTGAACAGCGTCGGCTGGACGCTGCGCGCTCATATAGGCACGACCCAGCATATACCAGGCTTCGCCGTTGGTTGGCTGTACTTCAACCACCCGCTCGGTACGATCGATCAAGGCTTCAACGCTGCTCACTTGTGGGGTGTCCTGCATTTCGCGGTACAGCGCCAGACCGTCCGGATTACCCCATGCCTGATACAGGCCGACAACCGCCAGCGGCATTACCACCGCCGCCAGCAGCAATACACCTTTGATCCCCCGAGTTAACGGGGCACGCTTGGCATCGGCTGCAGCAGTATCTTCCAGCAGCAAGCGACTGGCCTCCTGCTGGGCACTCTGTACCTGCGCCTCGGTCAATTCACCAGCGCGCTGTTGTGCCTGCAGTTCAGCCACTCGCTCTTCGTACAGCGCGACATTCAGCGCAGTACGATCAACCCGCTCATTGCTACGTCTGCGCCACAACGGCCAGACGACGACTACCACCGCCAGTAAAACCATGGCGGCGGCTATTAACCAGAAATCAATCATTTTGACTCTTCTTTTCTTCCAGCAGTTGATCCAGCCGTTGTTGCTCTTCACTGGTCAAGATAGTGTCCAGCGGGTCTTTAGCAGCACGCTGACGGCGGCGAACCAGCATGAACACCGCCAGAAAACCCGCGAGCAGGAAAAACACCGGGCCAAACCAAAGCACCAGGGTTTCGGCGTTCAACGCCGGTCGATAACGCACAAAATCGCCATAGCGCGCGACCATGTAATCGACCACTTCCTCATCACTGCGGCCGTCTTCCAGTAACCGATAAACCTCGTTACGCAAGTCATGAGCGATAGGCGCATCCGAGTCCGCTATGTTCTGGTTCTGGCACTTGGGGCAGCGCAGCTCGCTACTGATGGCGTAAAAGCGCTCGCGTTCCAGCTCCGAGGAAAATTCAAAGGTATCGACTGCTGCCTGCGCACTGAGTAGCACAGCACCCAGGGTCAGACCTGCCAGCCAGCGCTTCATGGTTTCACCTCATCAACCAGTGCCTGATAACGAGCAGCAAGTTCGCGCTCCCAGACCTTCTCGTCGATCACCCCAATGAACTTGTAGCGAACAATCCCTTGGGCATCGATGAGAAAGGTCTCGGGGGCACCGTAGACGCCCAGATCAAGACCTAAACGGCCATCGGTATCACTGATATTCAACTGGTAGGGGTTGTGAAAATCACGCAGCCACTTCTGCGCAGCGGCGTTGTCATCCTTGTAGTTGACGCCATGAATAACCACGCCTTGCGCAGACAGCTTGTTCAACACCGGATGCTCAACTCGGCAAGCGACGCACCAGGTAGCCCAGATGTTGACCAGCGCAGGCTTGCCGAGCAAATCATCGCGTGACACGTGTTGCTGCGCATCCTGTACCGATGGCAGATTAAATGCGGGAAACGGCTGATTGATGAGCGGAGAAGGTAGCGTCAATTCGTTCTTGCCCTCCTCCTTACTCAGCAGGTCGCGCAAAAAGAACCCAGCCAGCACCAGAAACAGCAGAAAGGGAACAATCAGTAATAGCCGGCGCATCAGACAGCCTCCTCGGCATTGAGCGGCGCTGACTTGCGCTGCCGCACTTTCAGGCGGTAGCGCTTGTCGCTGGCCGACAGCAAGCCGCCCGCCATCATCAGCAAGCCGCCCAGCCACACCCAGCGCACAAACGGCTTGATGTGCACGCGGATGGCCCAGGCATCGCCTTCCAGCGGCTCGCCCATGGCAACAAACAGATCACGGGTGAAACCGGCGTCGATACCCGCTTCGGTCATCACCTGATTTTTTACTTTGTACAAGCGCTTCTCCGGATACAGCATGGTGACCTGACTGTCGCCTTGCATCACCCGCACCCGCCCCTGATCAGACACCCAGTTGGAGCCCTCACGGTGCTGCACACCCTCAAAGACAAACTCATAACCGCCCAGCTCAAGGCTGTCGCCCGGCGCCATACGCAGGTCACGCTGATTATCGAACAGGCTGGCACCGATCACCCCGACCGCACACACAGCGATACCCAGGTGCGCCAGCGTCATGCCCCAGTAACTGCGCGGTAGCGCACGCAAGCCCTTGCGCAAACCCTTGTTGCGCGTCTTGTGCAGGATGTCGCGCACACTCGCGCCAGTTACCCAGAGCACCAGCAGCAGCATGCTGCCAACGGCGAACAGATGATCACCAATCCATAGCGCGATGCCGACGGCGCCGACTGCTGCCAGTAACAGCACCCACTTCAACTGGCCGGTTAGCCAACTCAACGGCGTTTCTTTCCAGCGGCTGAGAATACCCGCGCCCATGGCTAACATCAGAATCGCCATCAGCGGCAGGAACATGCCATTGAAGTAAGGCGGACCCACCGATACCAGACTGCCAAAGGCCGACATGATCAGCGGATAAAGCGTACCCAGCAGCACCATCAGCGCCGCAACCACCAGCACCAGGTTATTGACCAGCAAGAGTGCCTCACGCGAGTTCCAGGCGAAGCCAATCTGGCTTTTAACCACCGGAGCACGCAGGGCGTAGAGCAACAGTGAACCGCCCACCACAACCAGCAGGAAGCCAAGAATGAACACACCGCGCTCAGGATCGGTCGCAAACGCATGCACCGAGGTGAGCACGCCGGACCGCACCAGGAAGGTACCCAGCAGACTCAGCGAGAAAGCGGCAATGGCCAGCAGCACCGTCCAGCTCTTGAACACACCACGCTTCTCGGTCACTGCCAGCGAATGGATCAGTGCAGTACCCACCAGCCACGGCATGAAAGAGGCATTTTCTACCGGGTCCCAGAACCACCAGCCACCCCAGCCAAGCTCGTAATAAGCCCACCAGGAGCCGAGCACGATACCCAGACTCAGAAACGCCCAGGCGACGATGGTCCATGGCCGTGACCAGCGCGCCCAGGCGGCATCCAGACGACCGCCGAGTAGCGCAGCAATAGCAAAGGCAAAGGCAACCGAAAAGCCCACATACCCCATGTAGAGCATCGGCGGGTGCACGATGAGTCCAAAATCCTGCAACAGCGGGTTGAGGTCATTACCATCTGCTGGATGAAACGGCAGCTGACGATCAAAGGGGTTGGAGGTCATCAACATGAAGAGCAAAAAGCCAACACTGATCATGCCCATGATAGACAGCACGCGGCTCAACATATCTTCGGGCAAATCGCGCGAGAAGATCGCCACCGCAAAGGTCCAGGCAGAAAGAATCAGTGCCCACAACAGCAAGGAGCCTTCATGGCCGCCCCATACCGCGCTAACCCGGTAGTACCAGGGCAGTGCAGAGTTGGAGTTGAGTGCTACATAGGTCACGCTGAAGTCGTTGCTGACAAACGCCTGCACCAGACACAGAAAGGCGAAGAATACAAACAGGCACTGGGCCATGGCCGCTGGTTGCGCAAAGCTCATGGCCAGCGAGTCACCCCGCCAGGCGCCATACAGCGGGACCGTTGCCTGCAGCAGCGCCAGACATAGGGCAATAATCAGGGCAACTTGCCCAAGCTCGGGAATCATACGATCTCCACCTCAGTAATTGCTGGCCGGGGCGCCATCGGCAGCCTTCTTGGCCTTGGCGTCATTCATGGCTTTGGCCACTTCAGGCGGCATATACTCTTCATCGTGCTTGGCCAACACCTCGTCAGCCTGCAATACGCCCTCGGCATCCAGCCGACCCAGCGCCACTATCCCCTGCCCCTCACGGAACAGGTCAGGCAGAATACCGCTGTAAGCGATAGTTACGACGTGCGTGCCATCGGTAACATCAAAGTGCACATCCAGACTATCTTTGGCGCGTGTCAAACTCCCCTCGACAACCATACCGCCGGCGCGAATACGGGCGTCACCGGGCACCTCGCCAGCCACAATCTGACTGGGCGTATAAAACAGATTGATGTTCTGCTGCAGGGCCGACAGCGCCAACGCGACAGCCGCTCCCACACCAATGATCACCAGCAAAATCAAAATCAGGCGTTTTCTTCGCAACGGATGCATTACATACCCTCCCGCCGACGTCGGCGTGCTTCAGCCTGAACCAACCGACGCTTTCCCAGTATCGGTGGCAGGAACAACAGAATCAGAACCGTCGCCGTAATCCCGTAGGCAGACCAGACATACACACCATGACCACCCATCGCCAGAACATCGGGCAAATTGCTCATGAGCTTTTCTCCAGAATCTCGCGGACCCAACGCGCCTTGTACTCACGGCGGAGCACTTCAAGACGCATGCGCAGCAACAGGTTGAGCGCAAACAGGCCGTAAAAAGCGATCACCATCACCAGCAGCGGCAACCACATTTCCGGTGGCATCGCGGGCTTTTCAGTCATGGTAAACGTGGCCGGCTGATGCAGCGTATTCCACCAATCAACCGAGTATTTGATGATCGGGATATTCACTACACCAACAATCGCCATCACCGCAGTAGCCTTGGCGGCGGTATCCCGATTACTGATCGCCATGCGCAGCGCAATAATCCCGAAGTACAGAAATAGCAGAATAAGCATGGACGTCAGGCGCGCATCCCATTCCCAATAAGTACCCCAGGTCGGCTTACCCCAGATTGAGCCAGTGATCAGCGCCACGAAGGTCATCCAGGCACCAATGGGCGCCGCGCACTGCAGCGCTACATCAGCCAGCTTCATGCGCCAGACCAAGCCGACTATGCCGGCCACAGCCAGCATCATGTAGCATGATTGCGCCAGAATAGCGGCAGGCACATGGATGTAAATGATGCGAAAGCTATTGCCCTGCTGGTAATCCTCGGGCGCATAAAACAAGCCCCAGACAACGCCAATAGCCAACAGCAACACACTAGCCAGCGCAAGCCACGGCAGCAGTTTTCCGCTGATCTCGTAGAACCATTTGGGCGAGCCCAGTTTGTGAAAAAATGTCCAGCTCATTCGCTGTCAGTCTCCGCGCCTATTCACTCACGCCAATTCGCAAACCTGCTGCTATTGCCAGTGGCGCCAGGCTCAAAGCCAATAACGCCAGGCAGCCAAGCCAGAGCAGATAACCCAATACCGGTAACCCCTGCAAAGCAGCGTCCATCGCACCCGTACCAAGAATCAGCACGGGGATATAAAGCGGTAGTATCAACAGTGCCAGCAGCATGCTGCCACTGCCTTTCAAACCGACGGTCAGTGCTGCGCCAATTGCGCCCAATAAACTTAAAACGGCGGTGCCTAACAAGAGCGTGAGGCAGAGTGTTGGCATAACCGACCAGGGCAGCGCGAGCATCAAACCCAGCACCGGCGCCAACAGTACCAGTAACAGGCCACACATCAACCAATGATGCAGTACTTTGACCAACACCAGCAGCGTCAGTGGGTGTGGTGACAGCACCCACTGCTCCAACGAGCCATCTTCAAAATCACTGCGAAACAGGCCATCCAGAGACAATAAGGTCGCCAGCAACGCCGCTACCCAGATAATGCCCGACGCCATGCGCTGCAATAATTGTGGCTCCGGCCCGACCGCCAATGGGAAAAGGGTAATGACCATGGCAAAGAAAATGAGCGGGTTGAGCAAATCGCCGGGGCGGCGCCAGGTCAATTGCCATTCGCGTTTGAGTAACAGCCAGATCATCTGTCGCATCAGTTGACCCGCCCCAGTTCCAGCCGCCGCACGCCGGCAACATGCGCCAGACTATGGTGGGTCGTTAGCACCACAGTGCCGCCGGACGCGGCAAAGCTCATAATGTGCTGCTCCAGCGTGAGCACGCCAGCCTGATCCAGCGCGGTAAAAGGTTCATCGAGAATCCATATCGGTGCGCCCGGCAAATACAAACGTGCCAATGCAACGCGGCGCTGCTGGCCGGCAGAAAGCTGGCGACAGGGCACATCCTCAAAACCGCGCAGCCCCACCTGATCGAGCGCCTGCCAGATAGCCTCGCTACTGACCGGCCGGGTCAATGCGCAGAGCCAGCTAAGGTTTTCTTCCGCTGTCAGCGCAGACTTCACGGCGGGAGCATGACCAATATAGAGGAGATTGCGGCGCCAATACTCTCGACCGCTACCGGACAGGATACTCTTTTCGGCAAAGCTGATATCGCCGGCGGTAGCGGGCATCAAACCCGCCATAATGCGCAGCAGGCTGGTTTTACCCGCGCCATTCGGGCCCGCAACCTGCAGGACGTCTCCTGGCTGCAGACAGAAGGAGACCGCGGAGAAAAGCTCACGCTCATCCCGCTCACAGGCCAGCTCGATGACGTCGATCTGCTGCTTGCTCACCGCTACTCCAGACACAGGCTATATCGCACCGATACCATTGCGTTCATGATTACGGCATGCTGGCCGCTATACTCAATGCAATAGCCGCCAGAAGCGGGCTTAAGAGCCCGTTCTCAGGGGCGCCATTATACATGCCCCCCTTGCCCGGGGGACCTCGATTTACATCAACATGTGACAACATGAGCCCGGATTTTCGCCTACCGCCAACCAGCACTATAACGCCCAGCGCGCCAACCACGCCTGTTGCGGCGCCGAGCGCGCGTAGCGCAGAGGCAATCAGTGTGGCCTTACAGCTGTTGCGGCCAATTGACGCACTGCAACTTGGCGCTGGCGCCAAGGTACCTGCCGAAGTGGTGCAAAGTAACCCGAGCACCAGCACTGGCGGACAGTTTGATGTGATGCTGCGCATCGCACGCGCTGACACCGGAGTCCCGGCCACGCTGCAGACGACCAGCCCGCAGCCGTTCACTACCGGCACCCAGGTGCTGATTCAAGCGGTGAGCCAAACGCAGCTTCTGGCAGTACTGCAACCGAGCGGCACCGCAGCCACCACTGAGCCACTCACTCGCCTGGACCCTACTCAATTTCCGCCAGGCAGCGCAGTACAAGCCAAGGTACTGAGCCAGCAACCCGTTAACGACGCTGCGGGCAAACAGGTTGCCTTTGCCCTGCTGGCCAAAATCATTCAAGGCGCCGGTATGGGTAACCTGTTGAAGCTGACCAGCAATCAACCGGTAGAGCCCGGCACTCAGCTCAATGCCAGCGTAGGAGCACAAGGTGAGTTACGCGTACTAGCCAGCGGCGCTCAACAGCGCCAACTGGATTTGCTGCAAGGATTACGTGACACCTTGCAGAATCAAGCGTCCAGCGAGCCACTGCTGAAACGCCTGGATCAGCTGCAAGCGTCACCACGCGGGCTGCCCGCGGTGCCAGCCTTGCATCAGGCAATAAGCAATGTGCTGCAGCAGATCACCACACCGCAACAACTAACCACCGCTAACGGCGTCGCCAATGCAATAAAGCAGAGCGGCCTGTTTCTCGAACCCAATCTCGCCAAGCTGGCTGACTCTCTGATCGCTCAAGCCACCGCCAAACAAGATATCGGGCCCGCTGGCTCCGGGACCACAGACGCTGGCAGCCAACTAAATACCGCAGCGCAGCGAATCATGCCCGCACTGGATAAACTACTTCCTCTACTGTCAGGTCTTTCAACGCCGCCCGGAACACACGAGCCCCTGGCCGGCGTCGACCTCAAGGGCACCCTGGTCAGTCTATTGATCAACCTGCAGCAACAGTTGCCGCCCAGCAGCCTGAACGCGCTAAATCCCCCTCAAGGGCCATGGCAGCAAGCCAGCCAGGCGGCCACGCAACAGCAGCTCAAGGCTGGCTTGTTTCCCCTGCCAACCCGCGCCTTGCAAGCACTGGGAGAGGCCAATGATCTTGGCAGCCTGTTGCGCCTGACGGCGGCCCTGCTGTCACGAATACAGCATCATCAGCTTCAGAGTCTGGGGCAAACCCAGAGCTTTTCCGATGGCAGCACACAGACGACCTGGCAGCTGGAAATTCCGCTGCGCGACGGCCATCAGTTCAGCCACGTACAAATGCGTATACAGCGCGACAACCCGCCGCCCGATGCCAAGCAACAGGCCGAACCAGTAGCCCAATGGGAAGTCAGGCTTTCATTTAACCTGGATGAGCTCGGCAGCATGCAAGCTATTGCCAGGCTGCGAAAAGACAAAGTTAGCACCGAGTTTTGGGCCGAGCGGGCGGAGACCCTAAGCCTGCTGGATACACAAATGTCCGAGCTGCGCGACCGGCTGCTGGCAAAAGGATTGGACGTAGGTGAACTGAGCTGCCATCGCGGTTCCCCGCCACCACCTCGCCAAGCATTGCAGCAAACCTGGATTGACGAGGTAACCTGATGAGCAATTCACGTGAAGCCATCGCCCTGGTTTACGACGGGGAGAAAGCGCCGGTACTCACCGCCAAAGGCGAAGGCGAACTCGCCGAACAGATTATTCAGCTCGCTTTAGACTACGAAGTTCCCATCTACGAGAATGCGGACCTGGCTCGGATGCTCACGCAACTGGAGTTGGGCGACCAGATACCTGAGGCACTCTATCGCACCATTGCGGAAATCATTGCTTTTGCCTGGTACCTGAAGGGAAAACGCCCAGCGGGATTCGACCCCGATGGCGGCCAGCCGAAGCCCAAGCAGCTAAAACATGATCAGCCGAATCAGGGCTCAAAATAAGAATGCTGTAACAAGCTACCAACGGGATGGTGAAAGCCTGCCCTCAATTACGTCCGACGCCGTGCAGCTTTACGAAAAGCTCTGCTTCCGACTTGGAAAGCCCGCACGATTGAGTAAGGTCTTCTATGCTAGCGCCCATACCAACCAGGCGAGCGGCCTGGCTATAGGGCAACGACTGCGGGTCATGGGTTTCCAACTTGAGCTGCTTGTCTTCCAGCCGCTTGAGCTGCAGCCGCAGTGCCGTCAGCTCCTCACCCATACGAATACTGCCCTGTTGAAAAGTCGCAACATCACGCGACAGCTGCTCCTGGCGCAGACGGAGCTGCTCTGACTGGAGCCGAACTTCCATCGGCAGAGCACGAACCTTGGCGAACAGCACAATCAGTGCAGCTACAACCAGGCCCAGGACACTGCCGAGCAACAGCACTAGCCAAGGTTCATTCATCGCCATCAAAATCCGGACAGTTCAGCCCACTCATCCTCAGTCATCATCTTTTCGAGATCGACCAGAATCAGCAGTTCATTGTTCTTGTTGCATACACCCTGAATGAACTTGGCAGACTCATCGGTACCCACATTAGGCGCGGTCTCGATCTCGGATTGACGCAGATAAACCACCTCGGCCACGCTATCAACCAGAATACCCACCACCTGCTTGTCAGCCTCGATGATCACCACACGCGTGCTGTCAGTAATAGGTGCAGGCGTCAGTCCAAAACGTTGGCGGGTATCAATAACGGTAACAACGTTGCCACGCAGATTGATGATACCCAACACATAGGATGGCGCACCCGGAACGGGGGCAATCTCGGTGTGGCGCAGCACTTCCTGCACCTGCATAACATTGATGCCATAACTCTCGTTATCCAGGCGGAAGGTAACCCATTGCAGGATCGGATCTTCACTACCTTGTCCCGAATTATTTTTCATTATCTTGCTTCCCGATCATCGTTGATAGCGATCCAGCAGCCTGGGACGCCGGATGTTGGTTCTGACTCAGTAGCCAGAAGCCAGTGTAGTTATCCTAATGCTGGCGATGCGGCATTACCAGATTTCTGCGCGGCAACACCCTTTACTATCAGGCTAGCCAGCGCAGACACATCCAGCAAGGCACACATATGATCAATCACGGTACCGGCCAACCAAGGACGTTTGCTTTCTTGCGAACGCCATTTAATCTGCTCCGGTTGCAACCGAATGGATTGATGCACACCGTGCACGGCCATCCCCCAGTCATAACCCTCTACTGAGATGACAAAAGCCAGCCTGTCCTTCAATTCCTCACTGTAACGCTCCGGCATGACCCAACGTGCGGTATCCAGCACCTTAAGATTGCCCGCCTGGGTCGCCATTATGCCCAGGAACCAATCGGGCTGGCCAAACAATGGCGTGATTTCGGTATCCAGCGGGTAGATGGTGCCCAATGATACCAGCGGCACTGCGAGCTTTAAGCCACCCACATCAAAGAGTAAGGCTTCAAAAGACTGCTCGCGCCAGGCCGCGCTGGCTGCCGGCACAGGTATAGAAGTCTCTGGTTCTGGCTGAGACACCGCTGGCACAGATTCGACAACTGACGGCGTATTGTCTCGCAGGCGCTGGGGGGCCTCTGCTTTGCGGGCCTCTACCACGGGCACAGGCGCGGCCTGAACAGGCTGAACGCTAGGATCAACTTCAACTCGCGCGAGTTCCTCTGCCGCATCCTGCAGCAGCGCATCCAGATAATGCTGAATGGTTTGTTCCGGCACGAACTCCTGCACCGGCAATCTGGATTTACTCATAACACCTGCGTCGTCATTAGTTTGTCTGAAGCCTCAGCAATTGCTGACCTTAACAGTATATCGGCGGCGAAGATTAAAGCATTAGCCAACCTGACCGTGTTCAGGCTACCTGCTCGCTTCGCGACAGGCTCTGCGCCAGTAAATAACGCAGGAGCGCGCGATAAGCCAAAACACCGCGCGCGCTGCTATCTAGCTGCGAAGGCACCAGACCAGCCAGACTGGCGTCGCGCAATTTGGTATCAATCGGGATATAAGCCTGCCAAAGCTGGTCAGCATAATCGCGCCGCAACATGCGCAACGTGCTGAGCGAGGCCTGAGTACGACGATCAAACAAGGTAGGAACGATGGTATAAGGCAGCGCCTGTTTTCGTGACCGATTGACCATGTTCAATGTGTGCACCATACGCTCCAGGCCCTTAAGAGCCAGAAACTCGGTTTGCACCGGAATAATCAGCTGCTCACTGGCCGCCAAAGCATTGATCATGGACACACCCAACAACGGTGGACTATCAATAATTACAAACTGGAAATCGTTCCACAGCTGAGCCAGCGCGCGAGAAATAACCAGCCCGTAACCGCCCTGTGCCGCAGACTGCCGCTCTAACGTCGCCAGCGAAGTACTGGAGGGGAGCAGCTGAATATTGGGATGCGAGGTATCAAGCAACAACGCCGATGCCAAGCCTTCAGGCACCTGCCCATTGTGCTGAAATAAATTAAATACGCTACTGGTGAGCTGGTCAGGGTCATGCCCGAAATAACTGGTCATAGAGCCGTGGGGATCAAGATCCACCACCAGCACACGCTGCCCCTGGTCCGCCAAAAGCCCGGCCAACGCTACAGCAGAGGTAGTCTTGCCCACCCCACCCTTCTGGTTGGCTACTGCCCAGACTCTCATAGCTCACCTCCGGGGGCATTCCTGTTCGGATAGACCCGATGACACGTGATAAACGACAACATTTTGACTATCCAGATCTATTACAGCTAAGGAGTAGAGTTCGATGCAGAACCCGTGCCAGATGAATTAACCGTGTTCACAGGTGCCGCAACGTCACTACGGGCCTCACGCATTGCATTGACGGAGCCCGGCTCCCCGCCGTAAGGCTCATGCCGTTTATCGAGAAAACGAGAGACCAGCAACACGACCCTACGATTCGCTTTTCGGCCTGCTGCAGTCGTGTTATCGGCAACTGGCCTAAATTCACCATAGCCTACCGCAGCCAAACGGTCAGGATTGACACCGCCATTGCTCAGCATGCGCACCACACTCGCGGCCCGCGCTGCAGAAAGCTCCCAGTTAGTCGGGTAGTTGCCAGAACGCATGGGGACATTATCGGTAAAGCCTTCAACATGCACCGGATTTTCGTAGGGCGCCAGTATGTCGGCGATCCGGTCCACCAGACCAAATGCAGCATCCAGTGGTAAAGCATCCCCACTAGGGAACAACAAACCCGAACTCAGCTCGATTTCAACCCAGAGCTCGTTACCACGAACCTCTAGCTCACCGGATTGAATCAGCTCACCAAAGGCCTGCTGCATTGCCTGCGTAATATCCTGCAGCGCGTCGCGTCCATCAGCCTGCTGTCCCGCCTGGGTTCCGCTGTTGTCCTGGGTGCCAACCCCGCGCGGCTTCTCTTGTCCAACCTGGATGGGGTCTATTGCCCGCGGAGGTTGGTTGAACGCGCCCTCCAGGGTGTCAGACAGCACTTTGTACTTGCCTTCATTAACCGAGGAAATGGAATACATAACGACAAAAAAAGCGAACAACAGCGTGATAAAGTCAGCGTAGGAAACCAGCCAGCGCTCGTGATTCTCATGTTCTTCCTGACGACGTCGCCGCATTACTCTCTCCAGCTAGTCCAGGAAGCCCTCGAGCTTCATTTCGATGGAGCGCGGGTTCTCCCCTTCAGCAATCGACATAAGGCCTTCGAGTAGCATTTCACGGTACCGAGACTGCTGCATCGCTACCGCCTTCAACTTGTGAGCTACCGGAATCAGAAAAAGATTCGCCAGAGCAACACCATAGATAGTTGCGACAAAAGCAACGGCAATGCCAGAGCCCAGCATTGACGGATCAGCCAGATTACCCATTACATGAATCAGCCCCATTACGGCGCCAATAATACCAATGGTTGGCGAGTACCCACCCATACTTTCATAGACTTTGGCCGCCATGAGATCGTGGTTTTCGCGAGTCATCAGCTCGACCTCGAGAATACTGCGCAGCGCCTCAGGCTCACTGCCATCAACCAACAACTGTAACCCTTTACGGGCATAAGGATCCGACTCGACATCAGCCAGTGCCTCCAGCCCGAGCAGGCCTTCCTTACGCGCTATCGTGCTCCAGTTGATAATCTGACTAATTCCCTCACGCAAACGACTTGAGGGCGGGAAGACAATCCAGCGCAGAATAGCCAGCGCACGCTTGAAAACCGTCAAGGGTGTCTGAATGAAGGCAGCGCCCAGGGTGCCCCCGATGACAATCAGCGCGGCAGGGGCGTTCAGCAAAGCGGAAACGTGACCGCCTTCGAGATGATTACCACCGATAATGGCGACGAAAGCCAGGATGATGCCGATGATGCTGAGGATATCCATCAGCCAATCTCTGCCAGATAACGCCCAATCTCATCCAGACTGTAAACACCGTCGGCAAGATTAGCCTTGGCAATAGCCATAGGCATACCGTAAATAACGCAACTGGCCTCATCCTGCGCCCAGACCGCACTGCCGGCCTGCTTGAGCATGCGCGCGCCCTCTCGGCCATCAGCGCCCATGCCAGTCAGTACCACTGCCAGCACCTTGTCTTGAAAAGCCTTGGCAGCCGAGCCAAAGGTGACATCGACGCAAGGCTTGTAATTTAGCCGCTCGTCACCAGGGAGAATGCGTACAACGCCACGACCATCAAGCATCATCTGCTTGCCGCCTGGCGCCAACAGTGCCTGGCCAGGACGCAAAATATCGCCATCCTCGGCTTCCTTCACGGAAATACGACATAGCTTGTCAAGACGCTCCGCAAATGCCTTGGTAAAAGCCGCAGGCATATGCTGAATAAGCAACAAAGGAGCCGGGAAGTTACTTGGCAGCTGGGTCAGCACCTTCTGCAAGGCAACGGGGCCACCGGTAGAGGTACCTATAGCGACCAGCTTGTAGCTGCGCTTGCGCGGCGCCGGGCTACTGCGCGGTGCGGCGACAGCCGGTTTCGCAGCAGTCGTTGACCCCGTCACGGGCCGAGCAACACTACTACTGGTATGGCTGGGAGCAGGGCTCGCTACCGGAGTAGAACTGAGACCCAGCGATCGACGATTGGTGCGGGCAAGTGCGTTAACGCGATCGCACAACAACTGCCGGACCTTGTCCGGGTTGCGAGAAATATCTTCGAAATTTTTGGGTAGATAATCGGCGGCGCCAGCATCAAGGGCATCAAGACTGACACGAGCACCTTCATACGTGAGCGAAGAGAACATGATCACCGGCGTAGGACAGCGCTGCATGATCTCCTTGACCGCGGTGATACCGTCCATCACCGGCATCTCATAATCCATGGTGATAACGTCTGGCCGCAGCGATAGCGTCTGCTCAATAGCCTCCTTGCCATTGGTTGCTGTGCCCACAACCTGGATCTGCGGGTCGCCCGCGAGAATTTCCGTCACCCGGCGGCGAAAAAAACCTGAGTCATCCACTACCAGAACCTTGACCGCCATACCCTCTCCTGAGCCCGCGTCGCCAATCGGTGAAACTACTGTGCGCCTTTTTCCTGAGCACCAACAACTGCTTGTTGCTTCAGCTCATCATGGCCACAGTAGGCGGCAGATGCGGTTGAAACAACAAGCTAGCGCTATTATGTGCGCCGTGCGTAACGATTAAGCAGGCTGGGAATATCCAGAATCAACGCGATACGTCCATCACCCGTAATAGTCGCACCCGCCATGCCCGCAGTACCTTGCAGCATACGACCCAACGGCTTGATAACAACTTCTTCCTGGCCGACCAATTGATCGACCACAAAACCGACTCGCTGAGTACCTACCGACACTATCACCACACTGGCCGCTGAATGATCACTGGTATCTTCAACACCAGGCATCAACCAACGCTTGAGATAGAACAGCGAGAGCGCCTTGTCACGAACGATGATGACTTCCTGACCATCAACGACATTGGTACGTGACAAATCAAGACTGTAAATTTCATTAACACTGACCAGCGGCAGCGCAAAGGCCTGATCTGCCAGCATTACCATCAGGGTTGGCATGATCGCCAGTGTCAGCGGCACCTTAATCGCGATACGCGAGCCTTGGCCCTTGGTAGACTCGATATTGATCGTGCCGTTGAGCTGGGAAATCTTGGTCTTAACGACATCCATGCCAACACCACGACCGGAGACATCGGATATCTCGGTCTTGGTTGAAAAGCCGGGCGCCAAAATCAGGTTGAAGCACTCGCTTTCAGTCAGGCGATCGGCTGCATCCTTGTCCATCATGCCTTTTTCAACCGCTTTGGCACGAAGCACATCAGGATCCATGCCGCGACCGTCATCGACAATAGTCAAGAGTATATGATCGCCCTCTTGCTGTGCAGCCAGTACCACCTTACCCGTGCGCGGCTTGCCAGCAGCCTCGCGCTCGGCGGGCAGCTCAACACCATGATCCACCGAGTTGCGCACAAGGTGAACCAACGGGTCTGCCAAGGCTTCCACCAGGTTTTTATCGAGATCGGTCTCTTCGCCAATCAGTTCAAGGTTTATTTCCTTTTTCAAGCTGCGCGCCAGATCACGCACAACCCTGGGGAAACGACCAAATACTTTTTTGATCGGCTGCATGCGCGTCTTCATGACGGACATCTGCAAATCAGCTGTGACTACATCTAAATTACCCACAGCCTTGTTGAGCTCTTCATCGCCGCTGCTCAAACCCAGGCGCACCAGACGGTTACGAACCAGCACCAACTCGCCAACCATATTCATGATCTCGTCGAGTCTGGCGGTATCGACCCGCACTGTAGTTTCTGCCGTCGAAGCAGGCGCTTCGACAGCCGGTGCTGTCTTCGCAGCGCTGGCGGCTGGGGCTGGCGTAGCAGCCTTGGCAGCTGGCTTGGGCTCAGGTTTGCTCGGTGTAGCCGCAGCTTTGGGAGTGGACGTGACGGGCGCTTGCTCAGCAGCATCCTGCTTGCCGGGCGCCGCACCGTGGCCGTGGAGCTGATCGAGCAAAGACTCGAATTCGTCGTCGGTTATTTTGTCAGGATCGGCAGGCCCGGACGCTGCTGGTGCTTTTGCTGCGCCTGACGAGCTCTGTTCCTCTTTACCAGGCGCAGCGCCCTTACCGTGCAGCTCATCCAGCAAGCTTTCAAACTCATCGTCTGAGATATCATCGCCATTGCTAGCTGCAGCCTTGGCAGCAGCGCCTGTCGGCGCTCCACCTTGGCCATGCAGCTCATCCAGCAAGGCATCGAACTCGTCGTCGGAGATCTCATCGCTGCCAGTGGATACAGCTGCGGGCGGAGCTGCAACTGCCGGAGAAGCCGCGGGCGTATCCCCATGCAGCGCATCAAGTAAAAGCTCAAACTCGTCGTCGGTTATGTCACCTTCGCCGCTGGCAATGCTCTCAACTGCTGCAACGCTTGGCGGCGTCGATTCAGGCTCTGCGACCGGAGCCGGAGATGGCTCAGCAACAACATCGGCACTGGCTGGCTGCGCTAATGCTGCCAGCGCATCAAGCAATGCCGGCTCTGCAGGAGTGGGGTCTTGTTGATTGCGTACTTGATCAAACATCACGTTGACTGCGTCAAGCGCCTGCAGTACCACGTCCATCAAGTCGGAGGTAACAGGACGCTCGCCCTTACGCAGAATATCAAACACGTTTTCCGCGATATGGCAGCAGGCTACCAGGGCATCGAGCTGCAGGAACCCAGCACCACCTTTGACGGTATGGAAACCGCGAAAAATGGCATTGAGCAGTTCCTTGTCTTCGGGACGGTTCTCCAGCTCAACCAGCTGCTCAGACAAAAGTTCGAGAATTTCACCTGCCTCGACCAGAAAGTCCTGGAGAATCTCTTCATCCGCATCGAAACTCATGCACCCACTCCCCTCGGGCGTGTTAACAGTAAACGGGCATACGTCGGGCGCTAATAGTGCTGCTTGCACGCAGTCCGTTGTTATCAGTCGTCAATCCGGAACCAGAAAACCTAACCACTCTACATTCTGCCTGACTGCAACCAGCACGCTGCGCGCTGGCGTTTATCTGTAGGAGTCAGAATCCCAAGCTGGATAGAAGGTCGTCGACTTCATCCTGACCGGATACAACGTCTTCTCTTGTATCGGCATGAATCTGCGGACCTTCACCCTTAGTTGTAGGTTTTTTTGTCTCGCTGACTGTTTCGGTATGACTTACGCCGGTAATACGGTCAACTTGACCGGCCATACGCACCAGGTTGAGCAAACTCTCCTCAACGTCATGCACCAGTGTAATTACCCGCTTGATTACCTGACCGGTCAAATCCTGGTAATCCTGTGCGATCAGAATATTATTGAGATCGCCCGACACATCGGTGCTGATAGTCTCGACCTTGTCCAGAAAGTCATCCATGCGCTTGTATAGCTCACGAAACTCATCAGCGGCCATTTCGCGGCGCTGCAACCGCTGCCAATCAGCACGCAGTGACGTTGCTTCCGCACCCAAACCAGAGACCTTGGGCGCAATATTTTCGACCAGATCCATAGTACGGTTAGCTGCTTTATCAGTCAGCTTTACGACGTAATCCAAACGATCAGAGGCGTCAGAAATCTTTGAGGTGTCGTTGACGTCATCCAGCGCGTGAGTGGTATCGATCTGGAAGTTGACGATGGAATTGTGCAGTGCTCGGGTCAGCTGCCCGACCTCATGATAGAGGCCGCGATCACGCGCCTGATTGATTGCGTGGATCACCAGCAGGGCTTCAGCAAAGTCGCCTTGCTCTAAATGATCGACCAGTTGGCGCGCGTTATCCTTCAGGGAATGTTCAAATTCCTGAGCAGTCGCCTGGCCGGGATCCTTACTTAACGACATAACCTGTACCCCGGTTGATTATTATTTTGCCTGTACGCGCTCAAAAATCTTTTCGATTTTTTCTTTCAAGGCTTGAGCGGTGAAGGGCTTGACTACATAACCATTAACGCCAGCCTGAGCAGCTTCGATGATCTGGTCACGTTTGGCCTCAGCCGTCACCATTAGCACCGGCAAATGTTTAAGCCGATCATCAGCGCGCACCGCACGCAACAGATCGATGCCACTCATGCCGGGCATATTCCAGTCAGTCACCAGAAAATCGAAATTGCCGCTTTGCAACATAGGCAAAGCGGTGTTGCCATCATCGGCTTCTGCCGTGTTGGTAAAACCCAGGTCGCGCAACAGGTTCTTGATAATGCGCCTCATCGTTGAAAAATCATCAACGATGAGAATTTTCATATTCTTGTCCAAGTCGACCTCCGTACAAACCAGGGAAAGTGCAGGCCTGCACCCCGAAACCCATTGCAATGGCCAAACTAGCCGTTAAAAGAAATTCTGAGCAGCCCACTGCGACACAACCCGCTGTTCACAACATCTTCATGTTTACGTCATTAAAACAGGATAAGGCGCAGTGCTGCTGTGTTGAGCAGCCAGTGCATTGTCCGGATGCTGGCGACAAAATCAATCATTTCGCCAACTTGTTAACCTTGCTCGCAACCGCGCGGCACACTGGCTGTGTAACTGACTGACGCGAGACTCGCTCACACCCAGTACAGCTCCTATCTCCTTGAGGTTTAACTCTTCGTCGTAATACAGCGACAGCAGCAATCGCTCACGCTCAGGCAAACTGTCGATAGCCTCAGCCAATGCCACGCGAAAACGCTCGTCCTGCAACCCCGAAAAAGGTTCATAGTCACCCTGGACATCAGCCGGCGCACCGCTTTCCAGCAAGTCATCAAAGCTAAACAACTTGCTACCGGCAGTGTCATTGAGAATTGAATAATATTCCTCAAGGCTCATATCAAGTTCGGCAGCAACCTCGTGATCTTTAGCGTCACGACCTAAACGAGATTCCACTGAGCGCATTGCATCACTCACCATGCGTGTATTTCGATGCACAGAGCGTGGCGCCCAATCGCCCTTGCGCACCTCATCAAGCATAGAGCCTCGGATGCGAATGCCAGCGTAGGTTTCGAAGCTGGCGCCCTTGCCAAAATCAAATTTCCGCGAGGCCTCGAGCAGCCCGATCATTCCGGCCTGCATTAAATCGTCAACCTGCACACTGGACGGCAAGCGACCAAGCAGATGATAAGCAATACGTTTTACCAACGGAGCATATTGCTCGACGAGTCGATCCTGATTATTTGCAGAACTTTGTGCTCGTGTATACATGCTTAATCCGCCAGCCGCTGCAATCATAGGCCTGATCCAGTGGGCCGTACCAGGCGTTCGACAAAGAACTCAAGATGTCCGCGAGGATTCGCCGGCAAAGGCCATGAATCTACTTTTTGCGCAATCGAACGAATCGCCATGGCAGCCTTGCTGCGCGGAAACGCTTCGTAGACTGCACGCTGCTTCTGCACGGACTTGCGTACCGCCTCGTCGAAAGGTACGGCCCCGACGTATTGCAGCGCTACGTCGAGAAACCGGTCAGTTACTTTTGATAGTTTAGCAAAAACCATGCGACCTTCCTGCGGAGTTCCCACCATATTTGCTAATACCCGAAATCGGGTCATGCCATGATCCCGATTCAGCAGCTTGATAAGCGCGTAGGCATCAGTGATTGAGGTCGGTTCATCACAGACAACAACCAAGGCCTCTTGTGCAGCACGCACAAAGCTCACAACCGAATCACCGATACCCGCAGCGGTGTCGACAACCAACACATCGATGTTGTCGCCAATCTCACTGAACGCCTGAATCAGCCCAGCGTGCTCTTGATGGCTCAGGCTAACCATGCTGGCAGCACCCGAAGCAGCAGGTACCACACGAATGCCTCCGGGGCCGTTGATCATTACATCGCGCAGATCACACTTGCCTTCCAGCACGTCAGCCAGAGTAGCTTTGGGCTTTAGCCCCAGCAGTACATCGACATTGGCCAAGCCCAAGTCGGCATCCAGCAGCACTACACGCCGCCCGATATCCGCCAGCGCCAAGCTGAGGTTGACCGACACATTGGTTTTGCCGATACCGCCTTTACCGCCGGTGACCGCGATAACCTGAACCGGATGATTGCTACCCATCTACGATGATTACCTTGAGTTATTGATTTGCTTAACTTGCCCGCTGGCCATGCATCATGCCGGCAAACACATCTGCCATCGCCTGATCTGCCGGCGCCTCACTACTTCCCATGCTAACTGCGCGGGTGACCAACTGATGCCCTACGGCACGATTGATGTCGTCGGGAATTCGCTGGCCATCTGCCAGATAGGCTACCGGCAAACCCTGCTCCATAGCCAGCCCTAATGACTCACCCAAGGTAGCAGCCTCGTCGACCTTGGTCAGTATGCAGCCACTGAGACCGCAACTCTTGTAGTTGTGGTAAGCAGCCTTCATCACCCGATACTGACTGGTGGCAGCCAAAACCAACAGATTGCGTACCTGCCGGCCCTGCTGCGCCAATGCGCTCAACTGGCTGCGCAGGTAAGGATCCTGGGCCTGCAGGCCAGCCGTATCTACCAGCACCAAACGCTTGCCGGAAAAGTCAGCCAGTACGTCCTGCAAACTGTTTTGTTCGTCAACCACCCGCACCGGCACATCCAGAATACGCCCCAGGGTGCGCAGCTGTTCATGCGCACCAATGCGATAGGTATCCATCGTCACCAGAGCCACATGCTGACTACCGTGCTTAAGTACATAACGCGCAGCCAGCTTACCCAGTGTAGTTGTCTTGCCTGCGCCCGTGGGCCCAACCAACGCGATGATACCGCCTTGATCCAGCAGCTCTTCACGTAACGTAGGGATCCGATGCGCCAGGTGCGCCAGCAGCAGGCGCCAGGCTTGGCGCACATCTGGCACATCAGCCACCTGGCGCAGCAGATCCTGGCAGATTTCCGCTGGCAGCCCGAGCTGGGTCAGACGACGCCATAAACCCGCTTGCTTGGGCTGTTGCTGGTTGAGTTGCCCCCAGGCCATACCGCCCAATTGCGACTCCAGCATTTCACGCAGCCCAGCCAGTTCAGCACGCATAGCGCTGAGCCCGCCCGCGTCAGCCGACTCAGCGGCAGGCGCAGACGGCTCAACCGACTTGGCCTTGCGCTGCACTGAAGGCTCTTCGCTCGGCTCCTGCACAAGCCTGTCGAGTAAATCACGCGCCACGGGCGAGCCCTGCTCCGCAGCCGCACGCATGCTATCTCCAAATAATTGACGGTTAACCGTCGGCTGGTTGTGCGAGGCCATGCTCCCCACTTCCAGCTCAGCCCGAGCGGCAACAATGCGCTCCTGGGTTTTCTTCAGTTCCTGATCAAGCCCGGGAGTCGGAGGCGTAAGACGCGGCGCCACGTAGTCCAGCGCAGCGGTCAGCTCAACACCACCGGCAACCCGACGGTTGGCGATGATGGAGGCATCAGCGCCCAACTCATCACGCACCAGTTTCATCGCTTGGCGCATATCGGCGGCAAAGAAACGTTTGACTTTCATGGCTGACCTCATCAGTTACCAAAGCCCCGCGCATCGCGCCAGGCGGCTGTTGTTCTTTACTCTAGAGCCTTCGCTCAGTTCTGTCCGACCGTGGCGACAATGGTCACCTGCTTGCTGTCCGGAATTTCCTGATAGGACAACACATGAGCTCCGGGAGCGGCGTAGCGGACAAACTTGGCCATCATCATGCGAATCGGCCCAGCGACCAGCAGTATCGCTGGCTTGCCCTGCACTTCCTGGCGCTGCACTGCATCCGACAAGGAGCGCTGCAGTTTTTCTGCCATTCCCGGCTCCAGCAACATGCCATCATCGACACCTTGCCCGGCCTTCTGAAGACTCTGTAGCAACATCTGTTCCAACCTTGGTTCCAAGGTGATCACAGGGAGCTCGGAGTCAAGCCCTACAATGCTTTGCACGATGGAGCGCGAAAGCGCGACACGTACCGCGCCAATCACAGCGCCAGGATCTTGACTCTTACCAGAGCTGTTAGCGATGGCCTCGGCAATGGTTCTGATGTCACGCACCGGCACCTGCTCCTGCAACAGCCCCTGCAATACCTTAAGCAGATTGGAAATGGAGATCAGCCCGGGCACCAGCTCCTCGGCCAGCTTGGGCGAGGCTTTGGCGAGAACCTGCAGCAGTTGCTGAACTTCCTCGTGGCCGATGAGCTCATGCGCGTGCTTATGCAGTATCTGATTGATATGGGTTGCCACGACAGTACTGGCATCCACGACCGTGTAGCCGAGGGATTGGGCTTGATCTTTCTGCGCGGGCTCGATCCATACCGCATCCAGCCCGAAGGCCGGATCCTTGCCCGCCACGCCCTTGACCTCACCAAACACCTGGCCCGGGTTGATCGCCAGCTCACGATCCGGATAAATCTCCGCCTCGGCCACGCCCACACCCATCAGCGTCAATCGGTAGGCGTTGGGAGCCAGATCGAGGTTGTCGCGGATGTGCACTGAGGGCATCAGAAACCCCAGGTCCTGCGATAGTTTTTTGCGTACACCCTTGATCCGTGCCAGCAACTGCCCACCCTGATTACGATCGACCAGCGGAATCAGCCGGTAACCGACCTCAAGCCCAACCATATCGACGGGCGTAACGTCATCCCAGCCCAGCTCACGGGTTTCCGGCGACTGAACCGCTGGTGGTAGCGCCTGCTGGCGCTCAACCTCGGCATCTTCCTCAACTTTCACCTGCTGACGCTTGGCAATAACGTATGCACCACCGGCAGCCAGCGCACCCAGGCCAATGAAAGAGAAATGCGGCATACCAGGGATCAAACCCATGATAATCATAATTGCTGCAGCAATCGCCAACGCCTTGGGCGAGGTAAACATCTGCCTCTGAACCTGGGCACCCATATCCTCTGAGGTGGATACCCGCGTCACCATAATGGCGGCGGCAGTAGACAGCAGCAGCGACGGAATTTGCGCCACCAGACCGTCACCAATCGTCAGCAGTACGTATATCTTTCCGGCTTCAGCGAACGGCAAGCCATGCTGCGCCATACCGATGGCCAGACCGCCAATGACGTTGATAAACAGGATCAGCAGACCAGCAACCGCGTCGCCGCGCACAAACTTACTGGCACCATCCATAGAGCCGTAGAAGTCTGCCTCTTGCGATACCTCCATGCGGCGCGTTTTAGCCTGCTCCTGATCAATCAGGCCCGAGTTGAGATCGGCATCGATCGCCATCTGCTTGCCCGGCATGGCATCCAGAGTAAAGCGGGCACTTACTTCGGAGATGCGGCCAGCACCCTTGGTTACCACCACAAAGTTGATGATCATCAAAATGGCAAAGACCACCAGGCCCACCACATAGTTACCGCCGATCACCACCTCACCAAACGCCTGAATAACCTTACCCGCCGCGTCGCCCCCCTCATGGCCGTACAGCAACACCACCCGAGTAGAGGCAACGTTGAGCGCCAGCCGCAGCAAAGTAGCCACCAGCAAAATAGTAGGGAATACGGCAAAATCCAGCGGGCGTAAGGCGTAGGCGCCAACCAGCAGAACCACCAGCGCCAGCGCAATATTGAAGGTAAAGAGTACGTCAAGCAGGAATGGCGGCACCGGCAACATCATCATGCCGAGCATGACCAGCAACAAAATGGGCACGCCCAGACTGCCATGTCGCAGGCCGGCCAGGTTGGTCCGCATGTTACCCATCATTTGTGCGCGATCGACTGCCATTGCTCGGAGCATCCCAGATCAATAATTTGACGCGAATTGCGTGCTTACGAAGCCTTACGCAAGAAGCGTTCCAGCTTGCCAAAAAATATCAGACAGATGACATCAAAAGGCCACTCATTAAACTCAAAGACCAGTGCTATGCTTTGCTCACGGCACCACTCTGTTACAATCGCGGCTCGATAACGGCAAGGGATGGCCAGGTTTAGTAATACCGCCATACCGGATCATCTGAGTAGCCTGTAAAGATGTTCCACCCAGCGTTACCGACCATCATAGAGAGATTTCATGCGCGCACTTTTGGTTTTGCTGCTCGGCCTCACGGCAGCGTTGACTGGCTGCGAAAGCTTGTCTAAACCCGACGGACTGTTAGCGCGCTCAAGCGAAGTACTGCAAAACCAGCGCCAGCGCTTGGCTGAACTGGCATCCAGCTTAAGGAGTGACCCGCAAGAGCAGGCACGCCACACCGAAGTTCAAGCGCTATTCGACCAGCAATACATCGACCCCTTGACCGAGTATCTGCGGCTGCATAGCGAAGACATCGACTATGCCCCTTACCTGGATCTTGTTCGCGCCGAACGTAACGAGCGCTGCAGTGCTGTGGCTAACCGTTACGCTGGCCAGACAGCCTCTCCCGCCAGCCTGCAGCGCTTGAAACGCGGCTACAACCTGTCCTGCCCTGCCGTGGTAGACGCCTTTGCTCAGCGCGTCGCCAGCCAGCAACCACCAACCAGCAAACTGCCTACCGCGGCGCAGTCCAACAGCAACCAGCCCACGAGAGCTGAAAGCACCTCACTCAGCGGCGAAAGCAAAGATTGCTACTTACTATTCAGCATCAAGAATTTCCAACAGGCTGCAGCGCCTTGCAGCGCCGCAGCGGCCAATGATGATGCCAAGGCTCAGCATCATCTTGCAGTGATCGCACAGGCCAATAATGATCAACCGCAGGTCTTGCAGTGGGCAACCAGGTCGGCAGAACTGGGAGACCCTAATGGACAGCTGATGCTCGCCAACCTGCTCAGTCGCAAGGGTGATGACGAACAAGCCTTTCGCTGGCTGCAAGCTTCAGCAGATCAGGGTCAACGTGAAGCTACTTACCTGTTGGCACAGGCATACCGTGAGGGCACCGGCACAGCTACCAACCTTTCACAGGCGCAGGTGTACTTGGAGCGCGCAGCAAATGCCGGCGACGTACAGGCTATGCTGCAGCTGGCCAGCCAGAACAAAGGATCTCCCAGCGCGCGCCAATGGCTGAAGCAAGCGGCCAACAAAAACACTTCCGAAGCGCAATACCAGCTAGGCTTGGATTATCTTGAGGGCAGCAGCGGCGACATTGATTTGCAGGAAGCCTACGTCTGGCTCAGCCTCGCACTGGTCAATGGTGATACCCGCGGCAGGCGTAAGCTTGAGCAGCTCTCCAGCCAGTTGAGCGCGGAAGAGTTGACGCAGGCCCAGAATCGCATCCATTCTGGCCTCAACGGATTTTAGCCTAGGAATGCCCATGCTCCCGGTCAAGCCAGCCATCATGCTCCTACTCAGCCTGCTGGTTGGGATCTTCATGTTTGGCACTTGGCTAATGTCCAGCTTGAACTTGAACTACTCGCAGAGCGCGATGGCGGAATTACGCCAGCGGCAGATAACCGACACGTTCTACGCCAACCTGGACCGAATCAATGCACACCATCGACAGATGGAGCACAACACCCAAGGCCTGGCGCGCATGGGTAGTTTACTCGATAGTTTGCAGAGTAGCCCCAGCCTAACCACGCAACGCTTGCGTCAAAGCCTGCAGCAAACATTAACAGACTTTCCCGATAGTTACGGGGGCAGTGTCTGGTTTGCCAACGATCGAGCAGACAGAGCGCTCTACGCCTATCGCCAGGAAAACAACATACAGGTTGAGAGTATCCCGGCGGGCGAGCGTGAGATGATTGCGCAGTGGTTTGCGCGGCTTGCAAACCAATATCAATCAGGCGACCTACCAGACCCCGCAGATAGCTGGATGCCCGCTTACTACAAAGCCAGTATCGAGAGCGCCGTTATCAGCCACGCGGCCCTGATTACCAATAGTCAACAACAGCCAATCGGCTTGGCCATCACCGATTGGCGGGCAGAAGATATCGTCCGCACTGTAAGTCGTGTAGAAGTCACACCCGGCACTTTTTCGTTTCTACTCGATACCGAGAACCGCAACCTTTCCAGTCTCGCCGAAGCCGACAACGTGGCCAAGGCGCAAGAGCTGATCAACGCTATCATTGATTTGAATCTGTATGAGCAAGTAACACCGCAAACGTCAGCGCAAATCGTCAGCACACGCCAGTTGGCCTCACCACTGCAGCAATTGCGGATTAACCTGGATCAGCGAGAGTTCGCGCTGTTCTTTTCACGCACGCAAGCCGGCATGATGTTTGGGATTGGCGTACCGCAGGCCGAAATCGATGCGGTGCTGGAACCTATGCGCAAGAGCAACTTCAAGATTGTCAGCCTTACCGCGCTGATTTTGCTCATCATCTCAGCGCTGATTCTATATCTTGTGGCTGGCATCCTGCGCCAGCTGCATAACCTCTATACCGACAGCCTCACCGATTTACCCAATCGTGAGCGCCTCATCGTCGATTTGAAAAAACGCCGCACCGCCTCACTGATCCTGCTCAACCTTGATTCATTCAAAGAGATTAACGACGTCTATGGCCATGAATGCGGCGACCATGTGATTGCCGAGTTGGCCCACTCTCTGGATCATTATCTGGCGGACGAACCCGATTGGCAGCAAAGTCGACTGTACCGCATGCCCGCCGACGAGCTGGCGATTTGGCTGCCCGGACAACAAAGTGAGGATTCGCTGCGCCCTCAGCTGAATAACCTGCTGGAATTTATCAGCGCACTCAAAATCAGCTGGCAAAACCAGGACATTCCCGTCAACGCGAGTCTTGGCGCCGCGAGCAGCGCACAGCGTGGTAGCGATGAGATCAATGGAGAGTCATTGCTGCCAGGTGCAAATATCGCGCTGGAGCTGGCCCGCCTGAATAAGGACAACTACGTCATTTACGATGAGCGGCACAAGATTCGCGAGAGTTACGAGCAAAATCTGATCTGGGCCAATCGACTAAAAGGTGCGCTCGGAAGCGGCCGCATAGTTCCTTTCTTTCAGCCCATCATGGACCTCAAGACCAACCGAATAGACAAGTTCGAGTGCCTGGTGCGGCTACTGGATGAGCAAGGAGAGCCAATCGGACCTATTCACTTCCTGGACCTGGCAAAAAAGGTACGCCTGTACCGATCGATTACACGCTGTATGGTCGAGAGCAGCATGCGTCAATTTGCTGACCTGCCCTACACCTTCTCGCTGAACCTGTCCTGTGAAGACCTGCTGGATCAGGCGCTATCGGACCATATCATTGCCATGGTCGAAGAGTATCAAATTGGGTCGCGTGTCATTTTTGAAATCCTGGAATCCGAGGGTATCGAGAATTACGCGGAAGTCCGTCAGTTCATCGATCGCGCCAAAACCTTAGGCTGCCGGATCGCGATTGACGACTTCGGGACCGGTTACTCCAACTTCGAGCACCTGCTGCGCCTGGATGTCGACCTGATCAAAATTGATGGCAGCCTGATCAAGCAACTCGATACCAACCCGACAGCCATGACCATTTGTAATGGCATCGTCCACTTCGCCGAAGAGCTCGGCATGCAGACGGTCGCCGAATTTGTGCATAGCCCCGCTATTCTTGCCAAGGTGAAAGAGCTGGGCATTAATTTCGCCCAAGGTGCAGCTATTGGCATGCCATCGGCCAGCCTTATCACCAAGGTCACCATGACTGGCACAGAGGTATCACCAGGCAGCGATTCGCCAAACCCCTAGCGGTATATGATGTCGTCTCGCATGGGTACCAAACGTTGCAATAGTCGATTTTGCACCCGCACGGGGATCCCCTCTTCGTCCATTGCGGCGATGAGGTCTTCTACCAGCGCGTTAAAATCAGTCTCGTTGATAACAAAACCGGCATGCACCTGCTCCATACTGTCGCCTGTGTATTCACAAGGTCCACCAGCCTCGACACAAATTTGTTCCTGCAGCTTCTCCTGCAGCCTTGCAATATCGGTATCGGCGAAGTGGTGCACGATGCGCGGATCATCCGCAATGCGATACAACAGCCCTTCCACCACCCGATTGATTCCCGCCTGCGACCCCAGATCCTGATAAAGGCTATCGTTTGCAGGTGGCGCACTAGTCATACACCCAGCCAGCCCCAAGAAAAGCAGGCTCAGACTGAGATCTTTGAAGGTAAACCGGCGCATACACTGCCTCAATAGCTTAGTTGCAATGAAAGATATAGCCCCTGCTGATCCTCAAGCGTAGCGATTTCACCCAGGTCGGCCCAACCCGCGACCAACCCAAGGCGTTTGCTGGGGAAGTAGCCAACAAATAGATCCTGCCAGTCACTTTCACCGGCGAACGACAGGTTGTCAGGCTTTTCACGATACTCGATACCCACTACCCATTGCGGACTCAGTAAAAGCGCTGCACTACCTTCCTTCAACAGACTGCGACTGTCTCGACGATCACCGCCAAAGCCCAGCAACCCAGTCTCGTTTGCCCGCGAGTAACGCAGCGTGCCATTCAGCAACAAGTTATACCCGCCTGCAGCACCGACAAATAAACGCGATGCTGCCATGTAGTAGTCGGTGTCAGCGTCGCGTCGCGCGCCCACCAGCGAGGGGATCTGAAAATTGTTTTGGCGCTTGTACTGCGCGCCAAAGGAAACCTGCGGCAGCGAATCGTAAACGAGGTCACCAAACAGCCTCACCTTGAGTCCGAAAACATCCTGATTCAGGGTTCTTTCCGGCAGCCCAGCGGCTTTTGCAAGCGCGTCAATATCCAGACGTTGGCGCGCGAGGGATAACTCTAAACGATTACCCAAGCTGAGCGCGGCGCCATAGCTGTCGAGGCGATAGTCTCCGGTCTCAACCCGAGTAGCAAATACATCGCCGCCCCACTCATCGCGTGTACCGTAACCGGATAACACCGCCCATGGCACTATTCCGCCACCGGCCGAGCCCTCAATACTGGTGGCGCCACCGGTAGCCAGCAACCGCCCCCCTGGCTGAGCGTGAGCAATGCAGGTAAAAGACGATAGCACCAGGACCAAAACAGTTTTTCTCATGCGCCCTCACTACCGCCAAAGGTGCCACGGGTATCGTCCAGCCACTTCTCCAAATCAATTGCTGCGAGCGGTCGACTAATAAAATACCCCTGCGCCACATCACAATGCCGCTCCTTCAGCCAGTTAAGGCTATAAAGGTTCTCTACCCCTTCTGCGACAACTTTGAGTCCCATATTGTGGGCAAGCTCGATAGTTGATTTGACGATCACTGCATCCTCGCTGCCTTCAGCCAGCTGCAATACAAAAGACTTGTCTATCTTAAGATCCTGCACCGGCAAACTCTTTAGCATCGCCAGTGAGGAGTAACCCGTCCCGTAATCATCAACTGCCAGGGCGATACCCAGCTCCCGCAGCACACGCAGACTAACAATGCTGCGCTCCGGGTCTGTCATCAACGCGCTTTCAGTCACTTCCATCGACAGATACGCCGGGCTAATTTGTTGAGCCAGCAACAAACCCTCGATGCGCTGCGGAAAAAGTGGGTCATCCAGATCCCGGGCGGAGATATTCATTGCCACTTGCAAACCGATGCCGCGATCTATCCAGTCGCGTAGTTGCGAAACAACTGCATCCATCATCCACTGCGTCAGCATCCCAATGCTGCCGGTCTGCTCCGCTAACACAATGAACTCATCCGGACCTATTGGCCCTAACTCACTATGAGTCCAGCGCATCAATGCCTCAACTTGCCGCACCTCACCTGAGGCCAGATCGAGCTTGGGCTGAAAGACGACTGACAGCTCCTTGTACTCCGGCGCATAGCGGATATCCCGCGCCAGCTGAATACGACGCTGGAAGGCTCGATCACGCTGGGCTTGATAGACGGCAACACGATCAGCACCGGGAGAGGCATCAGCGAGTGCGATACTGGCCTGACGCAGCAGCTCATGTGGATCACTCCCGTTAAGCGGCCACTCAACCACACCTGCCACCCATTGCGAACTGAGCTTTATATCATCGACCTGCATCTTTTCGCTTAGCCTTGCCAGCAGGGCATCAATATCGACAACAGCCTGATCCAGATTACCCCGCTCCAACAGCAGCAGAAATCCAACACCGGGCTGCCAGGCCAACAACGCATGCGCTGGCAGGTGATCAACCAGACGCGTCACTGACTGGCGAATAAATGCATCCATAAAATCCTGCCCGCGGGCGTTTATCAGCAACTCGGCAGACACCAGGTCACATTGCGCAAGCACACCTGCTTGCGCATTCGCGATTGCACTCCTGAGCCGCTCACGTATCACGCTAACGTTAGGCAAGCCGGTAAGCGGATCATGTAGTGCGTTATACGAAATCAATTTTTCACGTTCTGCGATACCCACCCGCATCTCGTCAATGCTTGTGGCCAGCATCCCCAGTTCATCTGTGCGCGGCAACGCCACCTTGCCACTATAGTCGCCGCGACCAATGCGCCCGGCAGCCAATGCCAGTAAGGTAACAGGTCGCGCCAAACTGCCAGACAGACGCACTGCCAACAATGACGAGACCAACAAAGCGATCAGCGTGATGATCATCAGCTCACGCTTGAGGTAATCAAAACTGGCCAAGGCTTCGTTCAAGGGGCTGGCTAGCTGAGCAACCACGCTATAAGGTGCCTGATCCAGCAGGGTGATAGGGATAGTCAGGTAAATCTCATCCGCAAATTGCTGAGTCCCTTCCTGCATGCTCATATTCTGCTGCGCGAACGGCATGGTAGAGAAAGCACTCATAACCTCTTGGTCACGACGACTGACAAAACGAATCTCAAGCCCCGTAATTTTCTGTAGTTCGTTGGCCAGCGCAGTGTCCAGCGCGAACGCCATCGCTACCTGACCGACCGGCACTGGAGCACGCACAACCGCCTCCACCAATAGGTAGGGCCGATTATCTATAACTGTGATCATCGCCTGATCAGACAAAGACTGCAGCGCTTGCACCTCGACCTTATCAGCCCCCGCAACCGTGGCAGTAGAAATGCGCAAAACACCTTTGGCATCGAAGAAAAGGGCTTGGTCTGCGCCTATTCGACCGACCTGATTAAGCAACGCTGAGCGTATAGTCGCAAGATCACCGGTCGCCACCGCTTGGCGAAAGCCGAAATCAGCTACCAGAATCTGTGTGGCATTGGTTAGTTCACGGGCACGCGCCTCCAGCAGGTTACTGAAAACATTGCTACCGATCTCCAGCTGCCTCTGCGCCTGACGCTGGGCTGAGAAGTTGGTACTCGCATACACCGCCAGAAAAACCAGGCCCAGCACTATCGCCAACAAACCAACCGCAGTCAGTATAAGTCGAGTACGCAGCGAGCGAATACGCATCAAGCTATTGAGTCGCATTCTTGAAGCGCTGTTGCAGCGGCGACAATGCGGGCTTCACCACTGAACCAGCTTGCGTAACAGGTAAGCTGATGATTTGACTGGCCTGACTCAGATCAAGTTCGCCCAAGGCAACTGGGGCTTGCTCAAACAAGGAGGGGTGCCACCACGCTACAGGCCACTTACCTGCAGGTAAATCCGCAAGAGATACCATGCCTTGTGTATCACTCACGGCGAAGCGCGGACTATCGGTGATCAGGATATAGCCAACCATGGCATCGTGAATATTACAGCCGAGCACCACTACCCCCGGACGCTCAAAGGACACCGGCGGCGCGTCAGAACCTTTGAACAAACCTAATTCGAAGGGTTTGGCGGAAGAGAACGAATAGACGTGATGACGGACATCATCACTATTGGGAAAGTCGACCAATGACCCACTGGGCACAACCAGCACGTGCGGCTCAAACTGTCGATCAATTTGGTCCATGACATAAGAGTGCGATGCGAGTGCCGGAACCTCGTCAACCATGAGAACGGCATTGGCCAAAGGCTCGCCTGCCTCATCGGTCAACATCACCTGGGCTGCAAAACCACATGCAGACCAAAACAACGATGCAAGTGACGCCATCCCCATAAAAAGGGGAACTTGCATTTGACTGCGACTGAAAAAATGCGGCATGGACTTTTCGCTCATCAGGTGCTCAATCAGGCAGTCTGAAACTGATCCGATCCTCCGACACTCAGACGCTTGCAGCAACCATTCAGGGGATTCATTGCCCAGTCATGATTAGCTGTGTTTACTGAGGTCATTCAACGTTAGCATAGCCTGATTGCAAACTGATGTGCAGGAGAAACCATGACTAGCCCGGCCGTAAAGTTATCCATACTGGATCTATGTTCAGTCACTGAAGGCGCAACCCCAGCTGATGCACTGCACAATGCCTTGGCGTTAGCTCAACTTGCCGAAGAGCTGGACTACAATCGTTTCTGGGTAGCCGAACATCACAACATGACGGGGATAGCCAGCGCCGCCACTTCAGTAGTGATGGGCTACCTAGCCGCGGGTACGCACAAAATCCGCATCGGCTCCGGCGGCATCATGCTGCCAAATCATGCGCCGTTGCAGATTGCCGAGCAGTTTGGCACGCTGGAATCGCTCTACCCAGGCCGCATCGACCTCGGGCTTGGTCGAGCACCTGGCACAGACCAGTCAACAGCACAGGCTTTGCGCCGCGGCCGCACCGACGGCGAAGACTTTCCGCAAATGCTCGAAGAATTGCGCAAGCTGTTTGCCAGCCCCACACCTGAACAGCGTTTGCGCGCGGTCCCCGGTTCAGGCCTCAATGTACCAATCTGGCTTCTTGGCTCCAGCACCTTCAGCGCCCAACTGGCTGGCCGCCTGGGCCTGCCTTTTGCCTTTGCTGGCCAGTTTTCACCCGACTACCTATTTAGCGCTCTGCGTCTGTATCGCGAGCACTTCACGCCGTCCGAGCAACTGGAAGAGCCTTACGCCATGCTGGGCATCAATGCCTACCTGGCCGATGACCGCGAACAAGCTCACTATCTGGCGACCTCACACCAGCAAGCGTTTCTGAATCTAATTCGCGGCCGCCCTGGCAAGATGCCTGCGCCAGTGCATGATATGGAAAGCCTATGGCAGCCACATGAAAGACATCAGGTTATGTCGACCCTTTCCGGTAGTCTGATCGGTGACTCGCAAGCGGCAAGTGAGCAGATGGATCAGCTTTTGGAGCGCACAGGCGTCAATGAGTTGATCGTCAATAGCCCTATATTTGACCAACAAGCCAGGCAGCATAGTTACCGATTACTGATGCAACTCAACCGCGAGCGCCAAGCCTAAAATCGAGGGCGACGAAAACAAATATCGTCGCCCTCTTCCCCAGCGTCGGCGACTCTGGTAAAAAGAGCGCCTGTGCGGGTGTAGCTCAATGGTAGAGCAGAAGCTTCCCAAGCTTACGACGAGGGTTCGATTCCCTTCACCCGCTCCATTCTATTATTTCTGCATCACCCTGATTACTCCCTGTAAGCCTTCAAACGCCCGACCAGCGCGGGTTTCGTTGCTCCCTGTTATGCCCTGTTGCCCCCTGTCACGATTGCCCGCCCTGTATGGCCTCGTGTATGGTTCGATTCTCAGGGCTTCCACCATACAAGAAAACCATGAAAAGACAGGATATAAAGCGCCGGCCGCTGGCCGATACCGTGCTGGCCTCTCTTGAGCCAGAGGCAAAGGAATACCGCGAAAGCTACGGAATTGACCGAATTTATTTCGTCGTTAACCAGTCTGGACGTAAGCGGTGGGAGTGGCGTTACAAGAAACCTGCCAGCGGCAAGTGGTCGTGGCTTGGTCTTGGAACCTATCCGGACGTAAGTGCCAAGGGTGCCAGAGCTAAGGCCCTCACCTTCTCAGATATGCTTGATCGTGGCATTGACCCAGCCGCCCCGAAGCAAGTCGCGCCAGCCGCACCTTCATTTCGAGAGGTGGCTGAAGCCTGGTATGAGAAGAAGGCACGCGATGGGCGCGCTATCAAAACGATGAAGAGCATGCGCTATGCACTGGATAACGACATCCTACCCGCTCTTGGCGCCACGCCAATCGATAAAGTAACCCGTCGCCAGTGTGCTGAACTGCAGCGCTCTATTGAAGATCGCGGTGCACACAACACATCAGAGAAGGCCAGGTCTTGGCTGAATCAGATATTTGGTATGGCGATCGCTCGCGGGCTTTGCGAGAACAACCCGGCCAGTAACCTGATCGACATTGCCGAGAAAGCGCCCGCTGTTGAGCAATACCCGCACCTAATGGAATCAGAACTGCCTGAGTTCATGCAGGCGCTCCGCGAATCTCCCAGCAAGATTATGGCGAAGGTAGCAGCCTGGATGGTGCTGCGCACGGCATCAAGACCCGGCATGGTGCGTTCGGCTGAATGGTCTGAGTTCGATTTAGAGGCGAAGCTGTGGGCCGTGCCTGCTATCAAAATGAAGATGAGCCGCGACCACCTAGTGCCACTGCCTGATCAAGTGATAGCTGATCTACTGGAACTGCAGCGTCACACCGGTAGGTCACGCTTCCTGTTCCCATCTGAAGGATTGAAGTCGCAGGTCATGTCTGACGCCACGATCAATAAGGTATTCGCCCAAGCTGGATACAAGCGGAGGATGACCGGCCACGGCTCGCGGCATACATGCAAGACGATTCTGTCAGAGCATGGCTGGCCTGATGCCTGGTCGGAAATGCAGCTTGCCCACAAGAAGGTCGGATTGCGAGGGGTGTACGACAAGGCCGCCTATCTCGACGGCCGCCGCGTGATGATGCAGTGGTATAGCGATTATCTGGATGCCTTGGAGTCCGGTGCGGACGCTGAAACAAAGACGGCACTCAAGGCCAGAGTGGTTCGCGAACAGGGTTTAGCGTGAGTCCACCAAAAAACCGACAAGCGGCAACCTCGCGCTACGCAAGGGTTTGATGACATACACAATGCAAGAAAGGGGCCAATCTGCCATAAAGCTATTGCCCTCCTGCAAAACACACACTATCTTGTGTCCGAGGCATAAAAAAACCCCGACACCTATTAATACCAGGGACCGGGGCTTAGCAGTGACACGGCAAATGTCATCTGCGTTTGTGCTGGGACGTGCCCAGGCAGTTAGCAATGCCGATGATGGCCCGCCAGTACGAGCTTGTCAACGACCGGCCGTCTGGCAAAACCGAATCAGGGCGCGGAAGATCCACCTTAACTGAGGCATTTAAAATGACCAAAAGGAAAGGATTGGTAGAGCTGATAAAGCTCGCCCGCGACGTAGTGCGTTTGATTACAGCACTGATCAATAACGGCCAGATGTAATCGGCCCGGCCTGGCGGGAAACCGTCAGGCCGCATTTGAAGTGCCTACCCTACCGCCGTTCCGGCTAAACACAAAGCAATCTCAAAGGGACGGATTTCGAATCCGTTTTCGACCGCTCTGGCACGGACTCCCGATTCCTTATAACGCCCATATATAGCCGTTTCATTGATGCCGCTATAGCGTGATTAGGGGATGCTAGGGGGAATGAAAGCACCAAAATTCCCCCACGAGGTAATTTACTGCCCGTTCGACTGACGTTGCCGCTCGCGCTCCAGCTCCTGAAAGTACCGCAGCTTCGCCTGGTCCTCGATCATTCCTTTTCTGATATCCCAAACAGCGCGTCCAGCTTCTGGACTGAGTTCGAGGGCGGCGACATCGCCCATGCTGCTGCCGCCTGTGGTTTCGGACACGACAGCGTCGGCGCGGGCAACTTTGACTGCGATGCGCAGCCGCTTACGCTCATCATCAGCACCAGAATAGAGGCGCTCAAGCCTCTCGTTTTCTTGTTTCGCATCTTCCAGTTCCCCGTTGTGTTTCGTATCCAGCGCCTGCATTCGCTCGCGCTCGGCTATCAATAGCGCCTGCTGATCCTGCAGTTGCCGCTGCCCTGCCCTTGCTATCTCCCCCAGCGTGTCAGAGTGCGCCTTGTTGGCCTTGTCCAGCGCAGATTCACCCAGCGCGCCCTGCCAGCTCCACCCAACTCCAAACCCCAGCAGCACCAGCACGACAAGGGCGCCGCCCTGCAGCAGCAGCTTGTACTTAGCAATCATGACTCGCCCTCGAACAGCGCTCGCTCTTCCTCGCGGCGCCGCACAAGCCCCGGCAGCACTTTGCCGCCACCCTTATTCCAGCGCTTGAACTGACCGGCCGCGCCCGCATAGTCGCCATGATTGAGCAGGCGCAGCAGAGTGGATGAATTGAAAGCGCCCACCCCCACATTGAACGCGAACGACACCAGGGCGTCGTACTGGTCTTGATCCAGCGGCACAAGGACAGCATTCACGGCCTTCTCAAAGCGCTGCAGATCATTCAGCAGCAGCTTGTCGGCCCCTGCCTCGGTAATCCGCTGACCACGAACCACGTCGCCGGTATGGCCATAGCCAATCGTCCAGACCTTCGCGGGGCACAAGTACGCATCAAGCTGCAGGCTCTCGTGAGACTTGATCAGCTCCAGACCTTTCGGGGATATCTGCATATAAACTCCAGGCACAAAAAAACCGCCTAAGCGGTGTGTGAAATGGGCAGCATTTTTGATCGTGCGGGGATGATACAAGCGGCGGGCAGAGAAGCTATTCGTACTCGACAATCGCAAAAAACCATATATTTGCATTTGCTCCGTAACTATCTGGGCTTGTCAGAGCGGACCAGTCTATGGGTACTGGCCCCCGTCGTATCTTGTACGTTCCCGCCGGGAGAGTTGTGCTTGAATTAAAGGCGGCGACTGGTGGTCCGTACTGTATATAGCTCTCCATCGTGGAATCGGTAGCAGTAGTTCGCACAGCTCCGGTTGCGTCATAGAATCTTACTGTGAAGCTATTCAGGCCGGGCGTAATTATCTTGCAGTTAGATGTATACCTGTCTGAAACGGACTGAAAGAACTCTTCACCTAAAGTAATAGCGGTGCCCAGCGTGACAACAAGGTTGCCGTTACTTGAAAAAGCACTAGAGTCTAGCGTTGCTCCTGTATCGTTAGTGGATAACTGCCACGCGCCGCTGACATACCTGATGCGATAGTATTTAGGCGATGCCGGAAG
This sequence comes from Pseudomonas neustonica, assembly GCF_003797945.1. Taxonomy (GTDB): domain Bacteria; phylum Pseudomonadota; class Gammaproteobacteria; order Pseudomonadales; family Pseudomonadaceae; genus Halopseudomonas; species Halopseudomonas neustonica. The sequence goes on along the minus strand of NZ_RKKU01000001.1, from coordinate 401,313 downwards.
CGACTGAGCTAAATTGAAGGTCGTATCAGTAACGGAGTCGGCAAACACCGCAGGCGCTCCGACATAGGGCTGAACTAGCGGTCCGCCATCTTTTACAGCCGGATGGTTGACCCGAATGGAGAAGCCCTGTCTTGAGGCTGAAATTAAATTTGCGATCTCTTTTCGCGCAGTGACAACAGGCGCGCTTGTGCCGTTTGTTGCAAGGGAAAACTCAAGCGGCATGAATGCTCTTATATCCATGCTGCCGACGCCAACACTGCACCCGACAGTCAGCCCGTGTCGAGCGTATGCCTCGTCAGGCACTGCTATGCCTGCTATGACTTTTGCATTTGTGCCTTTGAAGGACACGCGCAGGTTTACACTGTCATCCACTGTTACCGAAACAGCGTTAATTGGATCGTGCTCCGAATCCTGTATAAACTCCCATCCAGTTCCGGGATTACGCAGAGCGCCTGCGGCAATTCGGACCTGCTTGCTGTCCAATAGCTGGCTCAGGTAGTTGCCTACGTTTGTTCCCAACAGCCCCACAATCGCCGCCCCCTTGGCGGGGTTTGACGAGTCTTGCAGATCGTCCCTCAGAGCATCCGTATATCCCTGTGCTTGTCCTTCTACAGCATCCAAGTCGGCAGAAGTAGCAAAAGCACTAACATCTTGTAATGCAGCGGAACCCAACTCATCCAGCGTAAGGCTGGTCTGCACCCATACCGCAGCCCCTGTTGCTGCACTCAGGCACAGGTAGGACTCCCTTGCCAAGATATCGAACCAGCGGCTGCGCGGTGCATAGCCCTCGGTCTCGTCGTTATCCACAGTCGGCGGAACTGATGCGGACAGGTTGTCCTGCACGGCGTCTTCTTTGGCGTCGAGCGCTGCGGCAAGTGCCGTGCTGATTGGTTTGTCGTCATCCGAGGTGTTGTCGACGTTCTGCAGATTGAGGTCAGTGGTCGTGATGACTACGGCGCCCTGCCGGCCCTGCACGCTCTGCACCGGCGCACTGGCGGTAGCTTCGGCTGCGGTCGTGTACTGCGGGTGCGGGTCGGGTGCCGCTTCGTGCGCGCCCACCGCGCCGCTGGCGGTGCCAGTTGCATCATATCGGGCGTCAGATTCGGCCTTGGTGTACCGATCAGCAAGGGCATCGCTGGTGGCCACCACAAAGGCGTTGTAGGTGTCCTGATTGACCTTTAGCCCAAGCCGCTCCATCAGATCGAGCTGGGCGGTAATGTCGCCAGCAATAGCGCCCCATGCCCCACCGCTGCCGCCACCACCCCCGATGTAGCCGGCGTCTATCTCAGTGCCGTCTTCCAGGGTGATGATCAGGTGGCCGCTTGCGTTTACCGTTGCGCTAGCGATGGTAGGTCCTGCCGGGCCGCGATCACCGCCAATCACTGCATAGCCGCTGCATAACTGCCCGGCGCTTGCCCCTGCTAGCTCTACGGCAACCGTGCCCGCAAAGGCGCGCAGGACTTCGCCGCTGCCGAGGGTGATGTCTAGCACGTAGTCACGAGCGGCCAAGCCGAGCGCAGCTGTTTCTGCGGCTGTCAGGTCAACACCCACCCAGCCACTAGCGTTAACGGTAACGGGCAGCGTGCCAGCGTCTGCGCCCTCTTCCAGCAGCTGCAGAACAGCGGTCGCGCCGGTTAGATCAAGCGGCGCTTGGTAGATAAGTTGGCCGCCTTTGGCGTTAGTGCCCGCAGCGTTGATGGTGTTGATTTCCAGCGTGCTGGCATCGATAACGCTGGCCATGTGCGGGGTTGTGCGCAGCGGGGCGCGGTTAAGCGCTTGCAGCTGCTGGGCCTGCTCTACCCACACCGGCCAGTCAGTCGGCAGTTCGTGCGCCACAGTGAGCCGCACCGGGGCCGTGGCCGCAATGGCAGTGATCGCTTTATAAATCAGGCTGGGCTGCATAACGCGCAGCAGTGCGCGGAAGGTTGCGCCTTTATTGACGCGCAGATCTAGACGGGCCGGCTGCATTGGCGGCTATCTCCAGTAGGGTATTGATGGGTTAAATCAGGGAAGCGCTAAGGGCGTTTAAGTCTCAAAGCATGGGTTAGCTGGGTGTGAGGGTTACTGTGACCGGGCCGTCTGGCCAAAGCTGACCAGCCACCGGAGCCGCCATAATGCCGAACGCGGCCTCTCCTGGCGCTTGCTCTACAGTGACCGAAACCCCCGCGAACCCTGGCGCATCAAGCGTGAATGCTAGGCCAGAAATATCCGCGTTCGCAGTGCCCTGAATCATAATCGCAATCAACCCATCAGAGAGCTGAACCGCAGTCGCAGAAAACGACACAGCAACACCGCCAAGCTCGGTCGGAGCTGACACCAAAGAGCCGGCAGCGCCATCAAGCCACCCGCTCAAGGTCTGATCAAAAGGAACGACCTCGGACACGATTTCAATCGTCAGGCGCCCAGCGGCAATTGCTTCAAGTTCGCCAACACGCGACTCCAAAGAATCAATGCGACTAAACAACGTCTGAAGGATCCCTGCTGTCATCGTGCAATAAATGACGCTGCCAGATTCCCAGCTTGAATCATCCGTGCCATCTTGACCCCGTTGCAGCACGGCAGCCCCCCCGACGACATCAGCGGTCACAACCTCCCACCGCGTAGCGCTGGTCTCGCTATCAGCCAGCGTTAACATGTATTGCCCGTCAGGCAGGTCAAGTGAAGCGCTCGCCTCGCCCGCTGCCAGGGCTATCGGCCTGAGCCAGTTATTCAAAAATTGCATTTGGAGTCCTCAAGTAAACCGAACGGGGTTTCGCTCAGCGATCAGCACTTCCCCGGTAACCGGCTGATATGCGCCGTACTTATTAGTAACCGGGTGAGTGCCCGCCGCGCCTTTTTTGCCACCAGGGGTCAGCACTCGAGATACCCCAATCTCGCTCGAGTTGGCCCGGCATACGACACCAAAGGCCTTGTCGCACCACCGCATCAGCGTTGGAAATGAGTCCAGACTGCATTCGTACGCGGCTGCTGACGAATCGCTCGCGGCGGCTGGCAGACCATTTGGCGCACTGGCACTACCGAGCTGCTGCGTTGTTGGCCCTTCCTGACTATGCCCCGCCGGGCTATCCATCTCTACGGTGTAAGTAACCGTTAATGCACCTGCCGCACTGGGTGGCGGGAAATAGCCATCTTTGGCTTGATAGTGCCAGTCGTATTGGACTGTGCGGGTGTGCGTGCATTGCTCGACCAGCGCATGGCCAGCCCAAGAAACCTCAATCTGATCAATATTGATCTCGACGACAGTGCGGGTCGCTTCCCCATCTGCACTGCCTTCGTAAGTGGTGGCACCCTCGCTGTCGATCACCATAACCAGACTGTTGTCCACTATCTGCTCGCTGTAGCTGCTGGATCTTTCGCGCGTAGCCACGCGATTTATCACCACCGGCGCAGGCTCACCCTGATCGTCAAACCAGTATCCAACCACTTTCCCAAGAAGCCTCCGCGTCTCAACGCCAATTTCTTCGGTCGTGGAAAATGACCTTGATACAATCGGCAAAGGGGTGCTTGAAGGCTCCGGGTAAGGGCCGGGAGGCGAATCAATCCTGAAGCCCTGCAGGTCGTTGGGCGAATACACGTTGACCGTGACTGAGCCTGTCGGCATCGGCGTATAATTAACACTACCCAAGCATGCAGTGCGTGTTGCGAGCTCTGTTGCTTGCAGATCAAAATCAAGGCCGCCTGCAAACGGGCTGCCGGCGACCTCAAGCAGCCAGAAGCCGAGGGCTGTGACATCATTCACCGTCATCGAGTCTGAGCGCTCGCGGAGGCTACGGTTAAGTGCGTTGTATACCCCGATGATTATTTTGCTGCCGTCTGCTACCGCATCAACGATGCAGTAGCGTAGCCCTGAGTTCTGCCAGCCAACGCGGCTGAACTCGGCGGTTTGCTCGGCGCTCAACCGAACCGTTTTATCAAAGCCAGGCCATGGTTTGAGTACGAATCCTGATGGGTCCGCGCTCACTGTCAGATCATACGTCTCGCAGTCGAACGCATTGATTGAGTCGATACGCCGGACCGAGAGATTTAACTTCCACGGCCAGCCCATGGTCGCGTCCCAATAGAACCAAGCCAGGTTACCCAGGCGCTTGCCGTGCACCTCCGACTGGAACCCTCCAGACACAAGCGCGTAATTACGCCAATCCATGCCATCTGCAGCTTGCTCGTCAGACGTTTCAGTGCTTTGCGCAGCTCCCGGCAGGCGCTGCATAAATACGGTTCCGTGGTGCGCAATGTTGGATGTGTAGATATCGGAGCTCTGCGGCCACGGCATTTCTGCCCCGCTGGGCAGCATCATCGTTTGCTGAGAAGATAGATATTGATCCCCACTGATGCCCGGTGGCGGCGTAACAAACTCGCGGCGGATCACGCCGTGCCACGGGCAGCCCCACAGCGGTTTATTCGTCTCTGTGCTCATGGTGTTGGTTCCGAGGTTCCTGCAAGGTAAATCGTTACAGGCGCCCCGTTATCGTCCTCTAGCTGCAACCTGCTCAGCAGCGGGTAAACAAAGAGCCCATCAGTACTGGGGATACCACTGGTGTGGTAAAGACGGTTGCTGTAGCTCACCTCTTCAAGGGGGCTTGCAATGCCGCCGGTGGTTTCGCCGGTACCGGGCTGATACTGGCGCTCAAAGTAACCGCGCTTTGCGGCTATACCGCCGCGCTTACGCTCCCTTTTCAGTGCTGGGCTTGGCCTTTCACGCGGCATAGATTCGGCCAGGTTTTGCATGAGCGTTTCGCTAATGCGCTGATCTTTTGCTGAGCCCATTTCATATCTCCAGCGTGTCTGCCGGCGGTGCGATTCGATAGGTGATCGCTGATTCAGCAGTCACCTCATCACGCCACTGGGCGATAATTTCAGGTGTAGGTACCGCAAAGCGGCGTGGGTAGCGTTCCATCGTGTCGCCGGCGGCATCGGGTACGCTGTAATTGCCAGAGAAGCCCTCAAGCTCTTCGTCGTACTCCGGCGCCGTGCTGCGCCACCCAATTTGGGTAGGCAGTGTTGGAGAAACTGAGGGGCCTGGGTCATCAACAAAAATCGGTTGCGGCGGCACGACAAGCGCGTCTGACGGGGCGGTAACCGTGCCCTCACTCACCGCGATACCAATGGTGAGATCTGCCGCTCCGCTCTCAACATCAACCTGTTCGCTGAGCGAGGTCACTACGCCTGTCGCGGTTATACGGTCGTACAGCCGCAAGCGCTGGCCAAAATCCACTCCAAGGGCGTGAGCAAGCGGCACCTGCCAGGTTACGAGGTTGGCGCGCTGCGACTTGAGAATCGCAACACGACCCACCGCCATGATGGTATCCAAGGCCAGCTGCAAGCGATCGCTATCGCGCAACGGCAGTTCGGAAAAGTCGGTGGCTGCTGTGTTTTCTGGGTCGCCGCTCTGTTCCCACAAGCTGTCGCCATCTGTATCGGTATCGAGCACTACGCGCTGGCGTTCAATCACCTCTCCCACCGCTGCTACACCACTAGGCACCTCTAACCGAATGCGGTACTGCTCCACTCCCCGCTGCGCCCAACGCTTGCTTGCAGTCCAATCTGCGCCAAGTAATAGGTCCGTGTTTTCGTTGTACCAGGGCGCAGCTATGTTGGGTAGCGAGCCTGGTAGCCGGAAAAACTGCTCGTTACGAATAAACCAGCCAGCGCTGCGCGTGGCCTCACGGATCATCTCTACGTCTGGCAACTCGGTTGAGTCTGCACGCCAGGCCGCAAAACCATCAAACGAGGTGTTACCGCCGGTACCTGGGTGCAACCACGAGTAAGACTGGTTGCGCTGACGGTAACGGCTGTAACGGTAGTCCAGCTCTATTTCAAACACGTTGACGGTATCGCTGAGTTTGCCCAGCGCCACGTCTGCCGACTCGTAAATGGCTGAGCCCTGGGCAAACTCAAAGGCCACGCCTGCCGGGCTCCAGCTCGTGATTCTCGGCTCCCCATCGCGGCCAACGCTCAGGCTGGCATCTATGGTACTCAAGCGCTCAAGCGTGTAATCCCAGCGTGAACGGCCTTCGCGCTCTTCAAATACATCAGCAGACCAACGCCCTGCCACAAATGCATCAATTTCTGCATGCTCTTTTGCTTCAAAGGCATCCTCGAGCCGAGTGGTCGCCTGGCAGCTGAGCAGCCGCGTAAGCACATCAAACTCAGGCTCAACCAGCTCACCGGTAAACCGGCGATCTACAACGTCCGGATCGCCATGCACCACAAAATCAATGGTGACACTGCGCCCAGCAAAGCTGCGCAGATCCACAGGATCTGGCCCTAACTGCCAGGTGAAGGCAGCAACCAGGTCGCCATCTTCAGAACCGCTCACGCTATAGCCCTGGCAGGCAGCGGACACATCCTCACCGCCCACCTTTATCACCAGCGACCACACAAAGCTGTCGCCGGGCTCAATTACGACCGTTTCCGGTAGCGCACCACCAGAGAGCCCATTCAGCGGCACGCTGTTGAGCGGATAAGCATTGAGCATGGTTTAACTCTCGCGGGCGTTGATTTGCCAGGAAACACCGCCACCGGCGTTGGCGTCTTCTGGCGGTTTGCATAACACGGTAAACATCGGGTACCAGCCAAGACTGTATTGGCTGGCACCGGACACGGGCGTGATGGTGGCCTCGCGGCCATCCATGGCAACCGGGGTCTGTACCCACGAGCGCCCAACCAGAGCATGGCAAAACACCGGCACATCGGGCCTTACATCAGTGGTAATACTCACCACTGTGCTGGTGGTGGCCACCCGCTTTGGCTTGGGGCACAGCAATACATGCTTGGCATCCCAGTCCAGCGCGTCCAACCCCGTAGCCATCCAGCCAGAGCCGGTGATGGTAATCAGGTGTTTCTTAAAGTGCCGGGCGCGCACCTGCTCACCCTCAGACAGGGTGTAGTCCGTATAGCCGCCCGCATCACCAAAGGTCACATCGGGCACGCCCGCGTGCAGCGGCACCACAATCCCGCCCAACACAAAGGGTGCAGACATTAGCGGTTTCTCCCTTTGAGTTTCATGGTGCCCACTGCCTTGCCAAACTGCTCGAGCACTGACGGCTGACCGCTAAGCTCGTAGGTTTGGCCGTTGGGCATGGTCAGGTTTAGCGGTTGCAGGCCGTTGCCCTGGCCGCTGACGCTGGGCGCCAGTTGGGGTATGGCGGGCAGGTTGCGCGGGGATGTTACCAGCCCGCCATCGGCATAGCCGTTGCGCAGCAAAGACATACCGCGATTGCGGAATGCCTCCATAAAGGCCAGCGCGCCAGGCTCTTGCATGCGGTGTTTTGGTTGTACGTATTCATCAGCGTGCACCACACCAGCTACCTGGTACTTGCTGCCCCGCCCCGTCCAGCCGCCACCGGCAAAGCCACCCAAGCTTTCGCCACCTCTAAAACGGTCGGAAATGTCGGTGACATCCACTGTACCGTCGGAATAGACGGTACGAATGGGGATCACCAACTCAGTGCCGTTCACGCTTCTAGCGAACTCAGCCAGCTGGTTTTTGGCAGCCTGAAGGCTTGCATCGTCCAGCTTTACGCTTACATCCAGATCCTTGAGTGCTTCGGCCTGTTCTTTTACAGCAACAATGGCGGCGTTGATGCGCTCAAGCTCGTCAACCGCCTTGTTTTCCTGCAGCTTGTTGGCCGCTAAGTCGAGCCCTTCCAGCTCTTTGATAAAACCCTCGAAGCCGTAGGTATTTTCACCGGCCTGGTCCAACTCCTGCAGTATCTTCAGCGCTTCACGTGCTTGCCGCTGAGCGCCTTCAACGTCGCCCTGTTGCAGCGCGTTACGGGCGCCAACTTTCAGTGTTTGCGCCGCGCCGTAGCTTGGCCCATCACCGCCGCCCAAGCCTTCCAGCGCCTCTTTATAGCGGTTTTGAATATCCAGCCGCTCTTTGCGAATGGTCTCCAGCTCACTGTTAGCCTTTTTCTCTTCAGCCAAGAGTTTTTTCAGTGATTCTTTGGATGCCTTGAGCTCTTCAGCCTGAGATTGCTTTAGGGCTTCTACGTATTTTTGGCGGGCCTCCAGCGCTCGAGCCTGCGCCTGTTCTGCCGCTTGGTTGGCCTCATCACCAAGTTGTGACGCCGCCTGGTTCATGCCCGTTAGCTCAGCGATCAAAGTCTCACGGCGCTCCTGCAGCAGCTCCTTTTCTTTCTGAAGCTCTTCCTTGGTGTAGATAAAGCTATCTAGGGTGCGATTTAAACCCGTTCCAGAAAGGCCTCGGTCGATATCTTTCAAGCGCTGCTCAATACCATCAAGCTCGGTAGTAGCACCTGATGCTGCAGCGGCGATATACCCCAGCCGGGTGCCAAACTCGCCAAATTCCGACACTGCATAAGCACCGGCGGTTGCGAGCGTAACGATCCCCCCTGCCACCGTTAGAATGCCCTGCATAACACTAGGGTCGCTTATTGTGGCGTTGAGGTCATCAATGGCACTGATCAGCGGTGTAGTATCTGCCGTACCAATCGCTTTATTCCAGGCATCTGTAAGGCGAATCAACGCGCCACCAACGGTCCCAGGGAGAGACTCAGACTCAGCCCTCAGCACTTCCAGTTGTGGCATCAAGGCACGCGATATAACGTCTGCGGTAAGCTTTCCCTCTTTGGCCATGTCTCTCAGCGCCGAAACTGGAACACCGATTCCATCAGCCAGTGCTTGCATTAGGCGTGGTGCCTGTTCGGCCACGCTGTTGAACTCATCCCCCCTCAGTGCGCCCGCACCCAGTGCTTGCGAAAACTGAATGACCCCCGCCTCTGCCTCGGTTGCGCTGGCACCAGATACGCGGAAAGACAATGCCACAGCTTCAGTAATGGCCAGTATTTCGCGTTGATCTTTGCCTGCCTCTTTCAGAGGCCTTGATATGCGGGTGTACAGTGTAATCAATGACTCAAGTGGCGATTCTGACGCGACGGCAATTTGCTCAAGGCGTTGCTGAACCTCATTGAACTCTGCTTGAGATTCAGTGACCAGGGCCAAACGCGCATTCATTTGGCTGTAGGCATCCGTAATATCAGAGACACCTTTAATAGAACGGTATAATGCGTAAGCCCCACCGATTGGGCCGGCAATGCCAAGAGATGAAAGATCCAGTCCTCCACTTTCGCCCTGCCCATCCTGCTCTGCAGCTAGATCCCGAAGAGCCCGCTGAGTCTCACGAACACGCTGAGTCATTGCCTGTTGAGCTATAGCGAGCTCACGGGTGGTCAACATCCCCGCGTTTTTTAACAGCTCGTACTGAGTGCGCGTTGTTTTCAACTCAGTTTTCAGTGCTCGGTAACGTGTTACCCCTAAATCATTACGCGCAGATTCTAGAGCAGATTTGCGGGCTGCCAGTGTCGTTTGCTGGTATTCAGAGCGCACTCGGCGTTGCTCTTGGATGATTTTCTGGGCGGCTTGCTCCGCGGTTATTCCAGTGCTACGCGTTGCCTCCCGAAGAACGCGCAACTGGGAGAGTGATAAACTAACTGCTTTGCGATAGTTGGACTCTGCCTCGGCACGCTGGGTAGCGGAAAGATTCCCATCTTTAGTGACAAGCTGATACTGACGCCGCAGCTCGACCAGCTCACGCTGCGCGTTCTCAATCTCACCCACGCCCAGCGCGCTGCGCGCATCACGCAATGAAGTATCGGCTCTACCCGCCGACAGTGCAGATTTCAAGGCAGCCGCAAGCCTATTTTGCTCTGCCGCCAGATTACGGGTATCTACCCCTGCTGCTTTCAATTCAACGCGGCGCCGCGCGATCTGATTTGTAAGCACACCTTCAGTTCGCTCAAGCTTGCCCAGCTCGGAAGCTGCAGCTCGGTATTCGTTTTGCAGCTGCTTAGACGGATTCGCAGTGCGAGCTAGCTCTCCACCCAGCTCGCGCACTCGTTCTCGCATTGTTTTGAGTTCACGCTGGGTGCCTTGCAGCGTTTCTTGCAAATCACGGAAGCTATTCACCTGGCGCAGCGGCCTTTCTACCGCTCGGGCCATCTGCTGGTATTCCTTGCTGAAGCGCGCTACATCCTTGGTGGCTTCATCAATATTAGCGGTAAGCTTCAGCTCGACTTCATTCATCACTTGTTGCCTTTGAGGGATCGCAGGAAGAGAGACCAGGGGTAATCAAGCACCCGGTGGTGACCGAGCACCGTCAGGCTGCAAATAACACTATCAAGCTGGCTCAGGCTGTTTTGCGCGGCGTGTTCAGCCTGTCCAGCATCGCGAAAAAATGCGGGTTTGCTTCCTTGCAGCCAGCTACCACGTCTGCCAGCACGCTTGGGTGCATCGCATCGACCTCTTCAGGGCTGAGGTTTGTAAACACCTCTACATCTTCCAGCATCATGTCGCCCATTAGTCCAACATTGGCCAAGTCTTGCTTGCAGTCCTTGGCGATCAATGCCCGCACCTGGCCTACTGTAAGCTCGCGGCAAATCACTTCACGCTCGCCAATCTTCTTCACTACGGTTTTCCCGATGTCGGCCATACTTTTCTCCAGGCAATAAAAAACCCGCCGTAGCGGGTTTTGTGAAACTTCAAAAATCAGTTTTTCGCGAATCGTGTAATCTTTCCTATCGCGCGGGGCGAACCCTCTGCAGACAGTTTTTTGCCATCGCGAAACTCAATATCCACTATATTGGTTGTGTTCGAATAAAAAGACCCAGCTATAGATATAACAAAGCCTAAGACGGCGCCAAGCGGCCCAAGCAGGAGGCTGCCAAGCACGGTGAACAGCAAAGCACCAGTAATAAAGCCCAGAACACCAAACTTTCTGCTCTTTTCAATCCTGGCGTTTACCGAGACTATCTCGTCTGCACGATAGTCCTGTTTGGTTGAGCCTTCTACTGCAAAAATGTCGCCTGCCACGAAAGCGTGGCCTTTCAGCCCAAACGAACCGCCAATGATTTTCATGGATTCCTCCCTGATGGTCTTATGAAAAAATTTACCACATCAAGGACTATCCGCCCCATTGACCTTGCACTGTATTTACGCACCCATTTCTAACGTAGAAATAAGATGATCCACCCCTCGCCCAGTGGTAAGCATGCTGGTCTCCGTTAATGCGCGTAGGAGATCCCCAAGCACGCAAGGCGTCCGCCCTCTTCATGCCGCTAACCACATTATGCCTAATGATAAGCGTGCGCAGCTCGCTACTATTGAAAGTGCGACATGGCGCACTAGCCATTTGAGCTGCCGTCGAACTGCGGCGCAGCTGAATGCTCTGTCTTTCACGATCTATATCGCGCCGCTGCTGGAACTCAAGGTGCTCGGTTGAAGGAGATAAATTAACTCCGCTCTTTTCGTGAGTCACCTCCATCTGCTCGCTCTCAACGTCACCCGGGCAGGGCTGATCAGAGAACTGCGTCTGCCCATTCGGCAGCTCGCATTTGAATACGGTAGCAGCCAGCGCGTTGTTGGCTGCTAATGCCATCACAATGGCAATCAGGTAGCGCATCAGAGTCCCTCCCTATGATTGATAGGGAGGAATCTAGCACAGCGCCCCTCCTTGGGCTAAGCCAGCCTAAGCAGCAACCGGCACGTTCTTCTGCTTATTGATCTTCATGTAAGCGCTACGACCAACGCCGCGGCCTGAATCAGCCAACACCTCAGCCGTTACAGTCTGCCCCATGAAGTCTTCCACACTGATGAAGTCCATGCTTTCAGCCAGGCCAAAGCGGACGCGCCAGTAGAAGGCGTTGATCTTGCCTTTGGTGCCGACTGCGTTGGCGCCTTCAAACATGATCTCCCATTCCTGGCCAGAATCGGTGATGGCTTCGATTTCGTCATAATCGGCGCAGGTGTAATCCACCTCTACGCTAAAGCTCTCGCCTTCTGTCACGCCAGCAATCGCCGTAGCGAGGTCACCACCGTCGAGCACTTCAAAGCCTGCCCCGGTCAGCATCCAGTCGACGTCTTCTACATATTCGATAGCGCCGGTTTCTGCGTCCACCACCGATTCAATCGTGAGCGGCATTTTGTCCAGCTTACAGGTGCCGCCCACTTCGGCGATGTGCGTCTCACCGGTAACGGAGGTACTCGGCACATCGTAGACGGTACCGTAAATCTGTAGCGCCAAGTTACGACTGAAGATCTCGCGCATGTTGAGCTGAATGCCCATCTGCGTGATTTTCTCCAGCTTGTCGTAAGTGCCACCCAATGGCTGAGTGGTATCTTCCAGGCGCAGCTCATTGGTCTCGTGCGTTTGCTGCACAGTGGAGCAAAGGCCGATTGGAGTGAACGGAAGGCCGCTACCAGCCTTGCGAATTTTGGTCATGCCGCCAATAACGGCTGTTTCTTTTACCCATGGCATGGCTTAGCCCTCCTGCACTGCCGGGGCTACTGCCTCGGCTGGGTTTGCGGTTTTGCTGTCTTGCCCGACCAGCTTGTGTTTGATGAATGCAGCCTGCCGCGCGGTGAGCGAGACAGTGTCGCCTGCGGCGCAATCCTTGCCGCCATGGGTGTGCGCGGCGCTGAGCTTGTAATCCTTACGCTCAACAGCCTTTGCTGGGGTTTTGCTCATGGGGGTTACCTCGATAAACGGGTTTCAATAAGGGTGTGAAGATAAACGGGCAGCACCACGGTGCCGGCAGCTAGGCCCTCGCCAGGGGGTACTTGTTCGCTTGCGCCGAGAGACAATTGAGGGATTCCTGCCGGCGTCCAGCCCAGCGGCACGCCTTCGGTTGGCATCAGGCACTCGATAAGGTCCAGCTCCAGATCATCGAGCACGTCTTCGTAGTCATCCAGACCTGCACTGACGGCTGCCACCACTCTAAAGCCGGTGTGCTTTCGCATACCTTGCGCACGGCATAGCGGGTCCTTATCTCTGGCTTTCTGTAAAACAATGAGAGGGAAGCTACTGGTGCTTTCCTTGATGACTTCGTTGAACCACCCGCTGCGCACATTCAGACCAGCGTTAGTGCGGTAGCCGTTTGACTGGGTGATTTCGCCGAGCCTTCCTATCAGCGCTTTACGGCCAAGGGTCAGAATATTCATCGGCGTTGCTCCATACAGGCCACCGTTACGAAAAGGCCGTCATCCGCAATCTCTTCTTCAACCGTAAACCGCCGATTGTCGAAGATGAATACGCCGCCGCGCACTACCGCGCAAAGCTCAGGCTTGCGATAGGTGATGCCGGTTTGCTCGGTGAGGAACACGCCTTCAGGGCCGGTGCGGGCAATGTTGAAGTCAACCATCACCTCGGGCACATCGTGCATGCCCGAAGCGTCCTGGTAGCAAGCAGGGCCGTCATTGAGCGCCCGCATGCTCACTCGGTTCATGCGGTCGCGCATGCTGGCCCAGCTCATCAGGCAGTGACCGCCAGACCCAGCGTGCCGTTCAGCCGCACGCGGCCGGTGGCAGAGGGGTTGGCGGCAGCCGCCATTGCTACGCCGACCAGATAGTTACCGGTGCCCGGTACATTGGTCAGCAGGCTTGAAGCTGCAATCGCGTAGATGGGTGCGCCCACAGTCCAGGCTTGCGCGCTGGTCTTGGCCAGATCGAAGACGCCGGTTGTCTTCAGCTCTACTTCTTCGCCAATGGCGGCGTCAGTAGCCGCCACGCCAAGAATGCTGCCAGAGCGGACCAGATCGCCGGACGCGACGGCCGCTGTTGCGATAACGGTGATCATGTCACCGGGCTGTACATAGTTTTTCATGTGTCACCTCGAGAATTGGAAAGCAGTCAGGGCGCCCGCAGGCACCCATTCAGGTTGATGGATTAAGCGCCGGGGTTCTTGTAGCCGCCGCGGAAGTCGATCCAGGCGGCGCCGAATACCAGGCGGGCCTTGATTTCCATGCCATCCACCTCGAAGCCCTCGCGGGTTTCGGTGAACACGCCCTGCTCGCCTTCCAGATAGGCATACTCGAAGGTGTCAACGGCACCAGGGGCGGCGTACAAGTACCACTGGTTGCCGGTGATGCGGGCATCGACGATGACAGTCAACGAGGCGTTGCGCATATCGTTGATGTCGGCGTTCTTGGCGGGCACGTAGTTGGAGCTGGTGAACTGGTAAGCTTCCAGCTCTTTGTCCGGGCCAACCACCAGATACTCTGGCGCCAGGTTCAGGAAGTTGCCGCCGATAGACTTCTGCTTGCGCATTGCAGCGCGTGCAGCGGCCAGGGTGGTGGTGTTGATTGCGCCACCGGAGGCAGCCAAGTTGCCGTGATCCGCGTGGAACACAGCAGTGCCGTCGGTGAAGTTCGGGTTACCCAGCAGCAGATCCCAAACAATGTTGGACTCAGTCTGCGCAGCAGCAGCACCCAACGCCTGCGGGATGCGGGTCATCGCGCCCAGGTCATCATTAACAATCGATTCCCAGGTGATTGCGATGATCTTGCCGAACTTGCCCACTTTCAGCGGGGCACCTTCTTCGCCCAGCTCGCCGTACTTGTATTCGCCGTGCTCATTCACTTTCTCAAGCGCGGCGATATCACCCAGCGCAGCACGGGTTACAGCGCGGAAGTCCGGCACACTGGTTTCACGGCCCAGCGGGCGCCAGGTCTGCGGGGCCAGGTCGTATGCCGCGCGCAGGGTGCGGTTCACGGTAGAGCCCAGCAGGATGGGGAAGTCGCTGGTGCTGTGCATGCCAGCGGCGCGCATGGCGCTGCGGTCACAGCCAAGAGCGGCGCGGGCGATTTCCTGCGGAGTCATGCCCCGCGTGCTGCCACCGGCCAGCTCGACAAAGTCGCGCGCCATATCAATCAGGCGTGAGCCGCGGAACTCGCGGGCCGCATCTTCCAGCTTGATTTTGGGATCGCAGCGGTTCATCAATGCGTTCTGCATGGCGTTGCGCTTGGCCAGTACCACGCTCTGGTCAACCGAACTGGTAACCGTCGGCTGGCTGTTGCGGGTTTCGGGCTGGTCGGCATTCTGGCGCTCGGCCAGCTTGTCGATCATCTGTGCGCTGGCATCAGCCACAGTTACGCCGCGGGCGACAAAGTCGTCTGCAACGTCATCGCCAAGGCCTACTTTCTTGGCCATGCTGCGAATGGTGGTAGAGCGGGTGCGCTCTTCTTCAGCCGCTTGCTTGCGGATTTGGGCCTGAGCTTGCTCGTCGGCCGCGCGTTCTTCGTCGGTCATGGGTGCTTCCTCTTTAGTGGTGGCCGCGACGGCCTGGTCAACGACAGGCTCGGCCTGACGAATTTCAAAAACGGTGGGGTATTTGGTGCCCTGGTACTCTTCGGCGGTTTTGGCAGCACGTACCTTGCCGCCATCATCAAAGCCGATGGGCACAAGTGAGAGCTCCATCGGCTCCCAATCTACGGCGCGATAAGTGGGAATCTTGTCGTCGGCTTCTTCGATGATGTCGTAGCGGTGAACCACATAGCCCACGCTTATATTGCGCAGAATGCCGTCCTTGACGTCCTTGAAAATGTCATCAACTTCATCGCGCTGGCTGAAGCGAATGCGCGCCCGACCCTCGCCGCCTTCGATCCACGCCTTCTCAACTACGCCGATCACGTCGCGCAGCTCCCACTTGGCATGGGCATTCAGGAAGGGTGCGCCATTATTCAAGCGATCAAGGCGCACAGCGGTGTCGCTTACATCCAGCTCTTCGTTGTAAGTACCTACATCCCAGGCAAACCGCCGGCCTTTGGCGCCGGTGGTCCAGGTAATCTCTACAGTGCGGTCATCGATATTCAGCGATTCAGGACGCACCGCGGCGCGAATACTGAGCATCGGCGTTTCCAGCGTCTTATTGGTCGCTGTCATCGGTTGATACCTCTTTGGGGTCAGTGGGTTCTGCCTGGACCTGCCCGGCGCCGGACAGGTGGCGCGGGTCGCAATCAAGCACGATGGCCAATGCATCAAGCATCTTGTTGGATTCGGATATCTCTTTGGCGTGAGCAGCGGGGTCGGTAATACCAAGCTCTCGCAGTGCGTCTGGCCAGGTGATCAGGCCGTTGCGCAGCTTCTCTTTTACGGTGGCAATCTCGCTCTTTGGGTCTACCATTTCACGGCGTGGCGGTACCCATTCGGCGCGCGAGTCAACAATGCGACCATCAGGGCGCAGCGCCTGGGCATCGGAAAACCAGCGCCATACGGTTTCGCACATCTGCGGAATCATCATGCGCCACTGCCATACGTCCACCCGGCGAGCGAAGTGCAGCCAACCCATGCGGCCCGAAGAGAAGTTCACGCCCTTTAGGTCGCCGGTCATCAACTCGTAAGGAATACCCAGACCAACAGCGATGGCGTGCAGCGCCTGCCAAGCGTAGGGCTCATAGCCGTTGAAGGTGGGCGGCGCTGCAAAGGTGACGTCTTCGCCAACGCCCAGCTCCTGCAACAAGCCAGGCTCCACACGATCCACCAGCGGCGGGGTCTTGCTGCTCGCCGTGGTGTCGTCCTTGGTGATGAAAGCGGCGAAGCAGGCGGCAATCTTGGCCTGCTCCATTACGGCGTCTTCCATTTCGTCGAAGTTGCGCAGGCGCTGCATAACTGGCGCAAGCCAGGTGTAGCCGCGCGACTGGCCAGCGCGTTTGGGTAGAAATACGTGGATCACGTCTTCAGCAGGTATCCGCCGAGAACTGATCGAGCGCATCACCACGTTAGCGCCGGGGTGCTCGTCGAACAACCAATAGGCAACGCGCTTGCCGATAGGACTGAACTCGATTCCTTGGATAATGAGATTGGCGCCGTTATTGCCACTCTTGCTCTCATCCAGAAAGTCAGCCTCAAGCAACTGCAACTGAAGCGGGACCGCCAGACCGTCAGAAGCTTTGCGGCGACGGCGTCTAATCAGGCACTCCCCGCTTTCGGCAACGGCCTCAATCACCTTGTGCTGCAGGCCGTAGAAGTTTTCCATGCCATCCGCATCGCACTGGGCGGTTTCAGCCCAGGCGGCCCAGCTCGAGGCCAGTCGCTTGATGTCAGCCTTGTTGGCCGCGATGGGGCGCGGCACTATGCCGGCTCCAACCACGTTGTCAGCAATACCGCTGATGGCTCGCTCGGCGTAAGGGTTGTTGCGGCGCAGGTCTCTGGCGCGGGCGCGAAGCATTGCCAAGGCCGGACCGTTCTCTGCGTTCGCATCTGTGCCGGCAGCGCGCCAACCTGCGTTTCTCCGACCGCCGGCGGCGCCCTCGAAGCGGCGCGATAGCGAGTTCATGGCCACGTCACTGCGCATTTTCTTGAGGCGGCTTTCGGCGCGCTTTGCAGCCCAACCGGGGAACAGGTCGCTAATCATCGCCATATCAGTAACCCTTCGAGAACGAGGCGAGCCGACGCCCAGCGCCGCAACCAGTGCCAGGCGCATTGCCGACACCGAGATCTGTTGCCATCGCACGCAGGATGCGCTGCATCTCGTCGAGGGAGCGGTAAGTAATAGTTCTGTCGGCATGGCGTACTGTGAGCGCGCCTTCGGCAATCGCCGCCTGCAACTCGTCGTACTGTTTCTGTGTGTACGCCATTAAGGTCTGCTCCAATATTTTGACCGAGCGCGCGGGCGCTCTTCTTCCTCGCCCTGCTGTTGGGCGGGTTCGATAACGTGTGAATCCAGATCAAGGCCAAAGCGCTGCTGGCTGATCCGCAGCGCGGCCATGGCGTACACCAGGCAGTCCAGTGCTTCGTTGCGCCGGCCTTTGGCGTCCCACCGATAAACCCGCCGGCCGCTTGCGATCTTCAGCACTTTTACTTCGGCGGTGAGCTGCTTCAGCTCCGACTCGTCGCAGATGTCGTCATTTGCGGGCAGGTGAATGCAGCCCGGCACATTGGCACCCGGCTGCGGTTGAATCTTGAAGCGGTTGTAGATCAGCTCTTTGGCGTTGTCGGTCCCCACTTCGGTGAGGTAGACCTTCGCTTTGCTGCGCGTCCTGGGGAAGCTCGCAATCGGCTTGCCGTAGGTGCTCGCCCCTTTGATTGGGATCACCCAGGTAACACCGTGCTTGCGGCTTTCCTGATAAACCTCATCGGTGTAGTGGCCGCCGGAGTCCCAGCACCAGCGCTCTACCTTCATCGGCACGCCATCGGTGCGGTTGTAGAGCTTGTGCAGCTGCAGGCCTACCTTGCGGCGTAGCTCTTCGCTGGCTGGGTCACCATGCAATATCCAGCGATCCACCAGCCACAGCTCTTCACCAGGCCCAACGGCCCACACGCGACCCTCGTACCGGTCGTCTTGGGTGTCGATACCACCAAACAGCGCACAGGCCGCCTGTGGCACCACCCCTTGCCATATCTCTCTGCGAGCGTGCAGCTGCTCCCAGTCAACCTTTTCGCCTTGGTCATCTTCCCAGGTCTCGCCCAGCGTGGTGTTCACGAAGGTCTTGAGCTTATTGGGGTCTGACTTGGCCTTGAGAAAGTCGAGAACAATCCGCCCCCAGGTGGTGAACGGGCTGTAAGCGGTCCAGATGTGCCAGGTCACTGATTCCGGTGTCGGGATCAGCTCTTCACCATCGAAGAAGTCGTAGCCATCGCGGGTCCAGATGCCGGTCTTCTCGCAAATCCATCGGGCCTGATCCTGGGTGCTCTGCAGCTCAAACTGGCGAATGACACAGCCGGTGTGCTCGCACACATACCAGGCGTCCAGCGGGGCGTCAGGGCCCCACTTGATGCCAAACTTTGTATCTTTGCCACCCCACTTCAGCGCCTGTTCCTGCTGGCAGTGCGGGCAAGGAATGTGGAGCTGAAACAAATGCGGCGACTCATCGGCCGCCGCTTCAATCTGACACTCACCCTTGGTCTTGGGCGTTGATCCTCGGATCGACTTCGGGAAGGTTGAGCCTTCCGTGCGCTTGTCGCCCAGAAATGTGGGGCTGCCTTCCTTCTCTACATCCGGCGCAAAGGCGGCCAACTCGTCATAGATGACCGTGTCGGCCGATAACTCGCGGTAGTTCTTTGCAGCAGCACCACCACGGCACCAGAGCTGCTTGCCATGCGTGAAACGCTTGGTATCCAGTGTGTTATCGCGGTGCTTTGATCCGTACCACGGCGCCAGATCAAGCACTGGCGGCACATCGCGCACCATCGTTTCGATCTGCGACTTCATGAAACCTTGCGCGGCGCCATCGGTGGGCAGCAGCACCAGAATATTCCGGCGCTTGTGCTCGACTTGGTAACCAGTGGCCGCAATCAGCATCTTCGAGTAGCCAACACGGGCAGACTTAATCACGTTAACCGTGCGGATCTCGTCATTGCCCATACTGTTCAGAATGGCAATCTGGTAATACAGCGTCTCCCACTTGCCTTCCTGATAGCTCGACTCGCTAGACAGGTAGAAATGCTGGTTCGCCCACTCCACCGCGGTTACTGGTACAGGCTTGGATAGCGCAGCCAGCCCACGACGAACCGCCCGCTTCAGCTCATAGGTCTGCGGAAGCGAGATAGTCATCCAGTAGTGTGTCCAATCGTTCGTCCAGCGAGGCGGCCAGATTGCGAGCCTTGGCTAGCTCTCGCTGCAAGGTATCCATGTGGCGCGTCTCGAAGTCCGGGTGTTTGCGCTTTAGTGTCAGAGGAAGCGTATCGAGTATCGAAGCCACCTCAGCAGCAAGCCGAGTCAATGAGAAGGTCGCAAACTCAACCGGCACCAGGTTGCGCTTGGTCACCTCGTTCTTGAGCTCCTGCCCTTCAGCCTGGGCCGCAGTTAACCGCAACCGCTCCTGCTGCAGCCTTGCATCCGTTCCGCCGTCTTCCTCGTCTTCAGGTTGTTGTGACCGCTCCGCGTGAGCCAGGCGGTTTTCGATCACGGACCGGGCCGTGTAGAACGCTTCCCGCCCAATCCTCTCGACCGGCTCGACCCGCCATTTGTCAAAGGCCTGCACCGATATTCCAAGACTCGCGGCCATCTCTGACTTGTTCAGCCAGCCGCGCTGTTTCTTGGGTTCGGATTTAGCCATGGGGAAACAACAACCTGCCTCTGGAAAACGCTCATAAGTAGCGAACGATCGGGGTTCGAATTACCCTCAAGGGGCCGCCCCCTCAGGAGGACCCATTGCCCCCCCATGGTGGTGGGTCATGCTGCTGCCCTACCGCCTACGCCGAGCCTGCGAGCCAATGCCTTGTCAAAGTTGATAGGCAAGTGTTCATCAATGTATTGATCAGCAATGCCGTAGAAGTCGAAGCGCTGCGAGTAGGAAGGCTTGCGAATGAATGCCAGAACCATACGAACCTGCTCTCTCTGCTTACCGAAGCGCTCAGCGATACCAAGGGGCGTCTTACCCTTGGTCATAACAAAGAAGCGCCGGCGGTTACCGATGCTGCGCTTGCTGTTCGTGCTTCGTTGGTACACATCTGACTGAGCACCAAGACCAGATAGAATCTTCTGCATCTGACCGCGGCCTACATTGCCCATTGAATCGAGTTTCATTCCGGAGCCAGGCGCAACGTACATACCAGCGGGGAGAATGCCGCGATCTCGTAGCAGCTTCTCGCTGCGCTTCTCTCGACGGTCTCCGCCATACACCTGGGGCGCCAACCAAACAGCAGCTGGAGCAGCCTTCGATGAGTAATCCTTGAGCCGGACGGTTGCTGCTGGTCGGTTAAGCGTGGCTTTAAGCACTTCAACGCTGTTGGTGGTGAAACGTGTAGGCCTGTCGAATACCTTTTCGATCTCTTCCTTTAACTGGTCGCGCAGGTCGTATGCAGTCCAGTTAAGTGAATCGATCGTGGCAGCAGGTATGATCTTCTGGTGTAAGCGCTCGTATCGTTTGGCCTGTAGCTCAAGGCCTTTTGCTGAGACCTTGATAACGCCCGCCATTACTTACCCAACGCCTCACGTATCTCTTTGATCATGTCGATCAGGGTCATGGTCTGACGCTTATCCGCATATGCGAACCATGCGCGCACGAATACCCATGCAGGCAGACCGCAGACGAAGTGCAGGCCAGCCAGCGCGACCGAGCCATGCCACACCTCTGCCCATGCGTGCAGGTCGAACCACTGCACAACGAAGGCGCCACCGCATACCGAAGCGATGACAGTACAGATCAGGGCGACTACCCACTCACGCGTGCTCTTGGGCTGGGTCATGGCCATTACGACAATGGCCGCGAAGGTAGCGCCGAAGAAGAAGCCAGCGATCTTGGTTAGACCGAAGCCAGCCAGCGCTGTTGATGCCGGCTCGCTCATAGATTGATTCCTCATAGTGGTAGATTCCGGGGCTTGGCCCATTAGTGAGCCGTCCTTGGACTTGGCAGTGCAGTTGTCGAATCCACAGTCACGGCCACGAGCTAACCCGCCTGGAAGCAAAGGCGCCGTGGCATGACTGGAAAACTTGAATAAAAAGGCCTGATGGGGTCAGGCAAGGAGCGATGGGGACGCTGTAAATCGGGCATAAAAAAGCCCCGGCGTTTTAGGCCAGGGCTTTGGGGTGACAACTCGTGCAATATGACCAAATAGTCGCTCATCTGCTCACCGCATGCAACCACTTTCTACGCTGCTTCGCCTACTTTCAAACAATGCTCAACCAGTAGCCTCTCTACTGCCTCATGAGCATCCCGGTAACTCTCGTTCAACCACTTGTCGGTGACGCACTTCCAGCGCCGCAGCGTCCCTTCTGGCTTGCCGTCATTGTCCCAGCTGTGTAACACATAGAAGGCATCCGGCAGGCTTCGAGTACCGGTCTGTCCATTCGCGCGCTTAGGCATCACCCAGGCAGTGACAGCCTTCAACCTGAACAGGTGATGCGCTGGCGTGACGGCGTGGTGTGACAGCCAGTTGATGGCCTCCACCACTTCAGCGTTGTTGATGCTGCGCCGCGCAACCAGCGCGAACCACTGCGCCCGAGTCAGCTCTCTATGCAGCATTCCCCGCGTCATGGCGTCCTGCGTTAGCCGTTCCTCTGCACTCAAGCCAGAGCCTTCACCGCGCGTTTCAGGGAATCCCGCCTGGTACCGCATCTGCCAGCCTGACTTGGCGGTGCCATCGTTGGTCTCGATCGACATTACCCGTGCGATGCAATGGCCTGCGTCTCTGTAGATCATCGGTCAATCCCCTGTGTAGTTGCCGCGCGCGCCGTCACGCGAGCTTGATTGGTAGTGCCTCTCGGCACCCACTGGCCTATCTTGTTGCTCAACCAGCGCCTGTAGAACTTTCGTCAGGCTGAGCTGCTTGCTAAGGCAGCGGCCAAGCTGTCTGGTGATGTCTTGCTCTGCCATCGGATGCCAGCCAATGCCATCACAAGCGGTGCAATCAAGATCATGAAACACGCCTGGCGTAGTGCCCTTGCCCTTGCACACACCGCACATATCCGGCAGGCCGGTGGCTTTGCTAGCTATGCTCACTCTCCTTCCTCCCTATGAATCATCACGCACCGGTCCAGCTGATCTGGATCTGGCCCCACAAACAAACCGTCACGCGGCCCCGTCACGAAATACACCTCAACACCTCCCACCAACTTCATCGTGCGCTGATACCCGTCGTCGGTTTCCCAGATATCCAGGCCAGGCTCTACCCGCTCCCATACCGGCCAATCAATCAAAGTATTCGCGCTCCCAGCCGCTGCCCTTTTTCTTCACAGCCACGAACCGCACCGGGAACTGCTCGGCCGCTACTTTGATCTTCACCCTGGCATCATCAGTCCAAAACCCTTTTACCTCGTGTTGCTCGAGCAGCCCATCAGCGCGCATCACCGAGAAATCCGGGCTGTAAAAAGTGCTATCTGCCAGCCTGAATTTGATTCCCTCAAAGCGGTACCACAGGATTTCACCCGCGGCCTTTAGCGTGCCCAAGTACCGGTCATACGCCTGCTCTGTCTTGTTCATCTTGCCGGCCTTCAACCTGCCCAGCGCCTGCATTCTCGTCACTGAATTAGCTGTTTTCTGCATAACTTCATCCTCCCCACAGAGAAATACAGGATTACGCGCAAAGGCCCGTTGCCTCTGGCTTCGCGTCATTTGAAAGAAGTGCAGGAACAGCCACTTTTGAACCGTGCGCCTCAGCAAAACCTAACTCATCAAGCCGCGCATGCCATCGCTCTAATGCCTCCCGGCGCCGCTCCATCATGTCGCGGGTCAGGTAGGTTTCAGTGGTAACGCCCAAGGTGTGATTGATCAGCAGTTCGCCCACCATGTGATCAACGCCAATGTCTGCCAGGCTCGACCGCATCAGCTTGCGCAGGTCATGGCTTGACCACTGCCGGCCACTCACCTCACGGAACAAGGCATGCGCGCTGGTATCCGCCATGCAGTTGCCACCGCGTACCGAGAACACCCAAGCGGCCTTAAGGCGTGGATCTGGCAATGCTTGTCTGTACTTGTCCAGCAGCGCCAACACTTGCGGGGTTAGCGGTAACACATGCTCGCGGCGGCTCTTGGTGTTGGCCTCTGGTATCACCCACACACGCTCATCAAGTGACACATGAGACCAACGCGCCTTCAGCGTCTCCGCAATGCGGGTACCGTGCGCCAGCATCATCAGCGGCAACATCGCCTTGGTGGGGTCGTCTTTGAACAGGTCGACCAGCTGCCGAACCAGCCCCGCTAGATCCACGCGAGACAGCCGCGCAGGCTTGGGCCGCAGTTTGCCCTTGTAGAAATCTCGAAAGGTGGTGCCCTTCAGCGGGTTGTCCTGAATGCGCCCCTGCCCCTCAGCCATACCGAACGCTTGGCGCAGCCCCTGCAACGCCTTCTGCACACTGCGCGGCGCCAGCACCTGGTGCATGGGGAATATCAGCTTGTCATCCAGGGAAACACGGTCTACCTTCTTCAGTGGCAGCTTGCCTACCCTTGGCAGCACATGCTTACGCATCAGGCATACCATGCTGTCCCGGTACTTCTGCGAGCGGGTACCGTCATTCTCAATGCGCGTAATCCACCAGCTCACCACGTCGCCTACCGTCTTCATTGCGCTCACGCCTTACCCTCGCTTATCAGCTTGTTCAGTTGTGCCCGCACCGCCGGGCCAAGGTCGCCAAGCAACCCCAGCTCGCGTTCAACTTGGATTCGGTTCTTACGTAAGCCCAGCAGGCGGCGGGCGTTCGCCTTCACCGCGGTATCACGCTGCAGGCAGTCTTCACGCTCCTGCGACAGCTCCTGCACAACCTCATCCGGCAGGGTGGCCAGGTTCACGCCGTGGCGAATCGCTTGCCGGTTGGCTGGGGTCACTGGTGGATACTCCCTGGCTGGCCCAAAGAGTTGCTGCCACTGCAAGGAAGCTCGTGATCGGTGGCTTTAGGGCATCGCTTGTTTCCGCAGATTGGGCAAACGATCATCCGGTCAAGCACAAGCGGACCACTCGGCCATAAAGGCCTTCCCTTGTAGCATTTGTGGCAGTTTCCACAGCCTTTAAGCTGTTCTTCTGGTGGCAGTAAGCGATTTAGCAGCCGGAGTTTTGAAGCCTCATTGCGAGCACTTATTAACTCTTCCATGAGAGTGTTTCTTGTGCGGATAGCAGCGATCCCATAGCCAATGTAGAACCCCACCACCAGGGCGCTTATTACGCCGTAAAAGAAATTGAAGTAGTCGCCCATGCTCATACCCCCTCCTTGACCGTGATGCCGGCGGCGGTGAGGGCGGCATTTACTGCAGCGATGTATTTAGCCTCGTTGAAGCAACCCCCTTCTACGTCAGGGAAATATTCGACGTAGGTCTCTGAGCGCGGATTGGGTAATGCCCTCACCAGTGCGGCGCGGTAAACCTGATAACCAACCCAGCATCCCTGCACATACTCGTTTTCATAGTCGGCCTCGCCCTCTGCGCGTTTGAGCCAAGGGGTATCGATGATGCCAATCACCGGGTGATACATTTCAAGCATTTGAGCCTCAAACGCTACCCGTAGGTTCTCGTATTCCATACTCAACACCTCCCCTGCAAAGTCGCCCGCATCGCATCGAGCGCAGACCGCGCCTTTGCTCGGTCGCCCAGCTTTGGCAAAGCCTTCTGGTCTGGTGGTGGCGGTTCACTCAGCACAGCGCCGCTCATCAGCTGCTTTTGAACCTGCTGGTAAGCCTTTTCAAACTTGAGCCGCGAGGTTTGCCCAGGCAGCGTCAGCAGGCTGTGGCGGCCACACGCCAGCGTCGCGTGAAATACCGCCTTGTGTGTCCACTTCTCATTCCCTATCGATGCCGGATGAGAGTTTCGCAGCGCCTCGCGGTAGGCCTGTTCTAGTGGTGGAAGGCCCAGCTCTTCCGGCTCAAACTGGCACCAGCCCACAAACTCGCCAAGCGAAGGCAGGAACGCAGCAGCCTTGCCTGTTCGCGCCCGGCAAACACGCTTGCCCCGGTCGATCTGCTCCTTGTGCACAACGCCAGCCTCAACAAGCGCCTTGGTCCACTCTTGCTTTGCAGCGTCTAGCGTCGCCTTATCCGGCCAGTCACGGTGGTGTGCAGGGCAAATAATCATCAGGTCGGAAAACAGACGGTTGAGAATCTTCGCGTCATCAGCGGTCAGCTCCCGCGCCGGCTTGCGGTTCTCTGGCAGCGTCGGCAGCACCCCGTTCTCGGTAATGCCCTTGGTTAGATCGTCGATGGTTTTCATACCTCAACCCCCTTGATCCAGCTCGTATCGTCCGGATCAGGGAGTTGCGGGCGACCGCTCGGGAAAGGCACAACGCGTTGCGCGTTCGCCTTGTCACGCTTAATCCAGTTGACGAGGCCGCTCACGAACTCAGCCTCGGTCTTGATCGTGCGTTTGGCGTTGTGATGCACGATGAACTGGCCAATAGCCTCAGTGGTGAATAGCTCAAGCGGCACGCCAGCGGTTTTTGCGTAGGCAGCCAGCAGGCGATCAGGTGGCGCCCATTTCAACGGCATGCCGCACGCCGCGC
Organism: Pseudomonas neustonica; assembly: GCF_003797945.1. Taxonomy (GTDB): domain Bacteria; phylum Pseudomonadota; class Gammaproteobacteria; order Pseudomonadales; family Pseudomonadaceae; genus Halopseudomonas; species Halopseudomonas neustonica. The sequence continues at coordinate 375,657 of NZ_RKKU01000001.1, read as the reverse complement.
CCTGCGAGAGAGAGGGGTTTAATATCTTCTCTTCTTTAGGTAACGCGGTTTCTACCGGATCGCTAACGCTCTCTGCGTTACCTTTTGCGTTAGCGTTGGCAGTCACAACCTTGTGTGATGCAACACGTTTAGCGGTTAACGCCCTGTTTTTAGCGGTTTTTCCGTTATGACGGCAGAAATTTGGCAGGGATATCGATTTTCCGTCGTCATCCATCCAGCCAACGGAAACCATGCACTCGCAAAAGTTGTTAACGCCAACCAAACGATTGAGTAATTTTTTAGTAACGCTCGGAGCGTTACCGTTTTCAGTCTGTTGATCGAACCAACCCCACACGCGCAGCAGCTTACCCACCACGGCATCGATATCGATATCCGCCATGTCGGCTATTTGGCAAACCTCTGGCTTGTCGAGAGTGGCCACTTCAAATTTGATCCAGTCACCGGCCATCAGTTGCGCCCTCCCAGCTTCTGAGCCAACACCACCAAACCTCGCGGCGTGACACGCACCTGTGACGCAACCCGCTGCTCGCCGTCGTCACCAACGCCAATCACTGACGTCTTGTGCCACAGCAGGCCCTGGGAAAGGCGCGGTTCAAACGCGATCCAGCGCGTAGAACCGGTGCGGCGATATATCCAGCGGTTCTCACGCAGCCAATCGATCAGCGCCTTAGGCTGCATGCCAATGTGTTTTGCCGCATCGGTCATGCAGAGCGTGCCTTTGGCGTCCGCAATGCGTTCAAGCGCCTGCACCTTCGGCTCCTGCTCTTTCACCACAAGGCGCAGTGAATTGTTCTGCTCTGCCAGGTCAGCAGCCAGACGTAAGGCTTCAGGAAGGGATTGGGGGATGTGGCGCTGCTGGTTGCGTAGCTCATTGAGCCGGGTAGTAACGGATCGGCGCACAGCCTTTGATTCACGCATCAGCACCCACAGGCACTGATCAAGGTTGAGCCGCAAATCGCGGGACTCAGTCTGGTTCGGGTTCTTCACTACGAAAGTTTCGTAGTGCTCGCCTTCCAGCTCATCCTCACAGCGGGATATAAAGTCATTGCGACGGACAGCCCGCTCGCCATAACTCTCACGCGCCTGGTTGACCAGCGCCAGCAGCTCACTGGATTGCATAGTGCACTCCTGGCTATTGCTCATCATCAAGTCAGTTGTCATAATCACCTCGTCTAGTAAGCCCCGGCCGGGCGCCCACCCATCAAAGCCGGGGTTTTTTATTGCCTGAAATTCAGTGGCCAGCATTACTGGATACCCACACAGCACTATCAGCGCACTTATAGTGCGATGAAGATTCGCGGATACTTTGTGTTGTGGGAGTCATGCGGCGGCCAGCTCTGGCCAGATGACAGACCAGTCGTCAGGGCGCAGTTGCTTGCGGGTTACTTGCCCTTTCGTCACCAGCTCAAGCCGTGACGCCACCTCAGGCGAAGCCGGTCGGTTGCCGTAACCGATCTGGCGCAAATGGCCCCGCGTAGTGCCGGTTTCGGCCACCGATTTGTCATTCGCAGACTTGAGCCAATCAAGCAGCTCGATGTGTTTTGTACGCATTGGGTTTCCTCCGTTATGCGCATAGATTAGCGTTTGCTAATGGAACAGGCAATAGCAAACCGTAATTTACCCTTTGCTAAAAATGATGGATCATCTACCGATGGATACGAACCAATTACGAGTTGAGGCCTTGCGCCGCTTGATGGGGGATCTATCGCAGATAGATTTCGCGGAAAAGTACGACCTGAATGCCTCCTACATTTCTCAGCTCCTTACTGGGGCGCGAAGCTTCGGTGAGCGAGCCGCCAGAAACATGGAGCGCAAGATAGGGTTAGTGGACGGCGTGCTTTCGCGGCCCGCGATGCCTGGCGAGAGCGGACAGGAATCCAATGTTGTAGCGGCTTTTCAGCCGGACAGGTACAGGAGGTACCCAGTTATCAGCGAAGTTCAAGCAGGGGAATGGACCGACATAATTGAGCAATTCCACCCTGGCGATGCTGAAGAGTGGCAAGGCAGTCCGAAAGACGCAGGCGATTTCGGGTTCTGGCTTCGCGTCACTAACGACTCGATGACATCGTCGTCAGGCAAGAGTTTTCCCGAAGGGATGCTTGTTCTCGTCAACCCTACTCTTGATGTAATGCCTGGCAATTTCGTTGTGGCCAAGCTGACCGACTCCAACAAAGCTACCTTCAAGCAGTACATTGAGGACGCCAGCGGAAAGTACCTTAAGCCGTTGAATCCCTCTTACCGCATGATACCTATCAACGGGAACTGCCGGTTCGTTGGGCGCGTGGTAGAGGCCAAGTGGGCCGATCTATAGCCCGCGCCGTGCTGGCTTGGAATGCGCGTAAGTTGTGAGCGAGCTGTACTTGATTGGCGTTGCGTTTAGCGAAAAATAAACACGGAGGTTAAAGTGGCAAAGGCTGGCCAGATCCCCTATTCAGATGCTATGTCCGCTATCGCGCTACCGAAGGTATGGCAGGGCAGCTTAGGGATTCGTTGGCAATTCAGGGCAGGCGGCAGCGGCTCCCCTGAATCCCACAGTGCTAGAACTACGCTGTCTATCAATGGCGTTACGCAAGAAGGTTTTTTCGTTGATGTCTTTCACAAAGAAAGCTTCTTGCCCCACGTTCCTGACAAGGTTGCCTTCGCGCTGGTTGCGTTCGGCGCACGGGTTCTGTGTCTCGACGAGAACGGAGTCAGCAATCACGTCAACATGGTTGGCAAAGGCCTGCCACACTATGGCTTACGGCCTGATCATCCCCATCTTCATATTCCTGTACCGGAAAGCTGCTCTGGTTACGCAGAGCCCGTTGATCGAGCAGACCTTGCCATTCTCTGGCGGTATTTCTTGGAGCGTGCCAATATTAGTGGAGGGCCGGAATTCCGACTCCCACCCAAGGATGAACAACAGATGGGCCTACTATGAACTGCGACCAAGCATGCAATCAGCTCGGATTTCACTGCAAGCCAGTGGCTGACGGCTTGCTTTATGTAGAGTCGCCCCTAGCCCTGTCTTTCGATGGAATGCTTATCGGCGCCTACATCCAGGATCTGGGGCGCGGCCTAGTCCGCATCACCGATAACGCCGACATTATCTTCACGGCGATGACTCACGGATTGAAAACCGACAAACGCCGCGCAAGGAGCTTTGAGCGTATAGCGCGCAATAGCGGCATTGATCTGTCGGAGAACGGAGAGCTGCACGCCACATGCAAATCCTCGGAGTCTGGCTTTTTCTTCGCACGGTTCATTGAGGCAGCCTGTCGTATTGGTGACGTTTGTGATGCTGCGTTGGTCGTTCCTGCGCCGAAGTTTGAATCGACTGTGGCAAAAGTCCTAGCGAGCAAGTTCAAGAAGCGCGTGAAGCGCTCCTTCGTAGCTACTGGCGCTAGCGGACACCAGCTGAACTTCCCCTTCGTTCTAGACCAAGGGACAGAGCACCAAATGGTTATTCAAGCTATATCGTCCGGCACCGGCGGCAAGCCAAACTGGGGCAGCATCTACGGAACGATTGGAAAAATGGGCGACCTCAGAAACGCTGGCGACAGAAGCCGGAGAACGATCATTCTTGAAGACGGTGACGAAGACACTATTCAGCAGGCAACTGTCGCGCTTGCAGAGATCGCCTCGATCATCATCTACGATGGTGACGATGAGAAGCTGGAGTACGCCCTCAAGGCTGCAGCCTAGCAGTACCACCCAAGCCCGCCCCGCGCGGGCTTTTTTGTGCCCTCCCCCAGCCCGCCTTGTGCGGTTTTTTTGTGCCTTTTGTAAATTATTTAGCATTTGCTATTGCGCACGTCATTACTGTTTGCTAAATTTACTCCCAAGCCAGCAACAAACGGCCCAGGGCTCGACCCGCCGTTCTTTACACAACTTGGGAACCTCGCTTCGGAATCCCCGCAAGGGCACAGAGCGAGCAATAAATTTCCGAACCATGCCAGCTCTGGAACTGGCCGTGACTCCACATGCAGTCACGCGAAGTCACTCAAGCCAGCCGCGAAGAACCCAGTAGGTGACGCGGCCAGAGATACGAATCCGGCGACGCGAGTGATGGAGAAAAGATTTCCTCGATGGCCTTGGCAACAGGGCCATCAGGAAAATCGAACAGGAGAAGATGATGAAAACTATCAACCAAGGCAATAACGAAACCCTGTCACGCGGAGTTGTACCGGAGCGCGACGGAACATTCACAGCGCTGAGTTTTAGCGCTAGCAAGAACTTCAAAACTCGCGCCAGCGCAGAGCGCTGGCTTGCTAAGCGCTAATGGCTTCGATTCTTTGCGGCTCTGGCAATGCGGCAGAGTTGTGAACCGCTTCACTCAAGCCCAGAGATTTAGCCAAACCAGCGCCAGCAGGGGTAGGTACATTATCAGCAGGCAACCAAGGAGAAGGACATGCTCACACTGTCACGCAAGATAGGCGAAACCATCATCATCAGCGCAGGCGGCCACCAAATTGAGATTACCGTTCAAGCCGTGCACGGTAACCAGGTAAGGCTGGCAACTGCTGCACCAAAATGCGTAGCCGTTGACCGCAAAGAGATCTACCAGCGCAAGATGGCAGGCGTTCCTCACGTCTAGCACCGCTTTACCCGTCCAGAATTACCCCCTCTAACCCCGCAACCACCGCGGGGTTCTTTTTGCTTGTTCGTTCATCGTGCGGCGCGCCGCAAGGAGTATGCAATGACCACACTTTCAACTGAGCATTGGCAGGGCGTTACAGGCCTGCTCAGCCCCCGTGAGCTCGACTTTACCCTTCGCGTTGCTGAGGGCAAGACGGACAAGCAAATCGCCAAAGAGGTTGGCCTGGCACCAGACAGCGTGCGCAAGCGCGTCTACAGCGCCATGTTCAAGCTGGGCGCCAGCAGGCGGGCACAGTTGGTAGCTGAGGCTATGCGCCGCGCCATCATCACACCGCTGATTCTGTTTCTCGCGGTCTGCTGCGTAGTGGTCAACAGCACGCCCGACACACAGCAGCACCGCGCCCCCCGTACCAAGCTGACTCGCCACAAGGGCGGCGGTCGTCGAGAAGACCCTTTCTTTAACCCCTTCGATTTCGTGTAACAGGAGGCAGCATGCTGACCAAAGACCAGGCCCTTAAATTCATGGCTTACCGAGTGCTGATGCTGGAGCAGGCAAACACGCTTGAAGATCTCTACACGCTCGAAGAAATGGCCGTCAACGATCTTAACTACATCAGCCGCCAGCGGGTCATGCAGCCGGTAGAAGTTGGCACCGAGCGGCGACGAGTAGAGGCAACCACAAACCATCGTGCAGGCGAGCTAGAGCGAGAAGCCATGGCGTCAAAGACGGTTTGCTTGGCTCTGGGTCGCATGATGAGGCCTGCAGCGGCAGGCGGTGCACGGTGAGCGCCTGCATCAGCGATACCGTAGCAGAGATAAGACAAGCGGCAGGAAAAAACACCTCGCTTGTAATGCACCTGCCAGAAGACGGCACCCTGATCTGGATCGGCCCGGACGAAGAGCACGCACTCAGCGTAATCGTCGCAGCCGGTGCAGAGGTTGCCCAGCACCGAGCGCGTGAGCGCCAGCAGAGGCCGCCACCATGCTCAGACTGATTCTATGGGAAGCCGCGGGTTTCCTCGCATTCTGGGGCGCCATCTTAGCGGGCTTTGCCGCCGCCAACTCAATAGGCCAACTATGAAAAAGCAACCAATGCCGGTGGTGTATGTCGCCGGGCCGTATCGTGCGGAGTCGCGCGCAGGCGTAACGCTCAACATTCAGGCCGCTCGTGCCGTGGGTCTTGCAGCTATCCGCAAGGGCTGGTCTCCCATCATCCCTCACGCCAATACCGGCGACCTAGATGTGGTTGATCCAGATATAGGTGATCGCTTCTGGCTCGCTGCAACGCTCGAGCTGATGACGCGCTGTGATGCTGTATTGCTCTGCCCTGGCTGGGAGTGCTCAGCAGGCACCCTGGCAGAGATTGCCGAAGCGCATAGCCAAGGCATACCGGTGTTCCAGACCTGCAGCGCCCTGCCCCTTGCAGATGATTGGGGTCAGCAAGAGCAAGTTGAGATTACCGCCGAAGCCTAACCCACCCTCCCCGTTAAGGGATATGGAGACGCAATGGCAAAGACAGATGCCGAGCGCCAGAAGGAAAAGCGAGCGCGCGACAAGCTGAAAGCCGAAGAGCGCCGCGCCCGCCTGCTGGCCTACAGCCTCAAGGTTGAGGTGTACCAGGGCACGGCAGACCACCTCGAGCGGATCAAGCAGGTAACCGGCATCGACGAGGTGCATGACCTGTTGACCCGCGCAATCCACAACATAAGCCGCCTTGATGACGCAGCGCTGCGGGACTTTCTCGCAAAGCCATAGCGTCACGGCGGTGTGTCACGGTGATTTATATGGACTCAATCAAAACGCTTTATCGGTGTGGCGAGTGCACAGAAGTGCATGACGACGAAGACGGCGCCCAGGAATGTTGCATGCCTACCGTTTCAGAAGTCTATCAATGCCCTGCATGTGAAGAGATTCACGACAGTCACGAAGAGGCCGGAAAGTGCTGCAACGCAGGCGACCTTATCCGTTGCCCCTGCTGCTCAAGGGACTACGGGCACACGCAGATCAATTCACGCGCCGTCTCTGTCGCTGGGCACTGCAACACATGCAACCCGCTGTTCACGATTGAAGAAAAGCTGCTGATCGAGGATTTGCACGTTCAGCAGACAGATCAGTTTGTAGACCTTTCGCGCGGAGCTTAACCCAATGCTACAGCAAACCATCCCAGCAGCACGGGCGGCAGAGGCTGCCCGGATATCGGCGAGTGTTGAAGAGTTTCTGGCAGCAGGTGGCAAGGTGCGCACCCTGCCCGGATTTCATAAGCGCATGCCCCGCGAACGAAGCGAAAATATGGACGAGCGCCTGCAATTGATCAGCAGGCTGCGCAGTATGGCCAGCTCTCGGTATAGCCGTCGCTACGCCGCTCAGTGCCTAAACCTCAAGGAAAGCTTGGTCTATGAGGTATCCAAGGCAAACGGCATCCGCTGGCGGTCTGACCCATCGAAAACGCATAGGGTGTAGCCATGGCCAAAGTCAGGAAGAAGAACGACAAGGCCCGCCGGCTGCTACGAGCCACTGATGCGCTACTTAGAACCAACCATGTTGTCATCGTGGATATTCACCCGACTGACCTGCAGGGGCTGATCAACTGGAAGAACTGCCGATCGGTAAAAGCTGGGCGGCAGCTGGTCGACGGGGTGTGCGACCTACCCCACCAGTGGACGATCTACCTAGCCGTGTTCTGCCTATCCCAAACGGGCGAACGCTACATCAAAGGCCAAGAGATAGAGCCGCAGGGTCGCTACAAGTCTGAGCATATCAACGACGCCATAACCCAATGCCATGACGCGCTGATAGCCACCTGCAACCCCTCCCACGTTATCGGCTACGGATGGATAGCCAGCCCTACCGGTGAGTCGCTGACCGAAGAACAGGCCGCGCGCGTGTTCGATGCCGTTGGTTGCTGGGAGCAGACGGCTGCAGCTTAACCCCTTCAGGCCGCTGGCCAGAGGTGAACATGAATGCCCGTCTCAAGCCTCCAGCAGTTACAACCGCCGAATCTCACCGTAAAGCCTTGATCAAGCTTCTGAACCAGGCCAGCCACAGGCATCACTTGTGGGAGGTTTTCGGTGACTTTATTGAAATGTCCGCTATTGCCCTGGCCAACTCAACCGACCTTACCCAGCACGAGCGCCGTGAGAAGCGATATATGCAGCTGATTGGGCGATACGAGCCAGCAGAACAGAAGCTGTTCCCCAAGATGTTCGGCGAGCTGACCCTGGCGATGGAGTTCGGCCCAGACGATGTGCTGGGCAAAGTGTTTGGAGAGCTTGAGCTGGGTAACTCCGCGCGCGGGCAGTTCTTCACGCCTTACCACCTATGCGCGCTTATAGCTCAAGTCAATGTTGGGGATGGCGAACACTGCCGCGAACTCATACGGCAGCGCGGCTTTATCAGGGTCAGCGAGCCCGCTGCAGGCGCTGGAGCAATGGTGATCGCCATGGCTGAGGTCATGACCAAGGCAGGCATCAACTACCAACAGCACATGCACGTCGTAGCGCAGGACGTAGACAGCCGCGCTGTGCACATGGCCTTTCTACAGCTATCGCTGCTGCATATCCCGGCCATTGTCGTGCTGGGCAACACGCTGACCCTGGAGGTACGCGAGCAGTGGTTCACGCCTGCCCACATCATGGGGCTTTGGGGCGTAAAGCTGGAGCGGGGTTATGCGCTGGGTAGTGAGGTGGACGCAACCCCGAGCCCGGAACCCTTGGGTTCAACACCCCCGCCAACCGCCCCACCACTTCAAACAATCAGAGAAGAGCAGTTGGTGCTCTTCTAGTCGAGGTACTCGATGGATAAAAACACAGGACGGCGGCGCTTGGAATACAAAGCGTGGACGCCGGAAGAAGATGCGTTGCTGCGCGAGCTATGGAAAACGCAATCCCTGAATCAGTGCTCGACGGCGATGGGGCGCGGAACCAGTTCTATCTATAACCGAGTGCAGAAGTTGCAACTCAAGCGCACCGATGAATACAAGGCGATCACTGGATGCGGCCAGTTCAAGCCAGGCCACAGCACGTGGAATGCCGGCAAGAAAGGCTGGAAGGCTGGCGGCCGCTCTGCTGAAACCCAGTTCAAGCTGGGCGACAGACCATCAAACACCTGGCGGCCAATCGGGGCTGAGCGGCTGAGTAAGGACGGAATACTGTTTCGCAAGGTAGCCGACACAGGTCGAAAGAAAGCTGACTGGCGAGCCGTACACGTCTTGATATGGGAAGAGCACAACGGCCAGCTGCCTGATGGCCATATCGTGATCTTCAAGGACAAAAACCGCGCCAACTTTGACCCCAGCAACCTTGAAGCCCTCACCCGTGCCGAGAGCATGCAGCGCAACAGCATAGACCGCTACGGCAGCGATTACCGAAGCGCGGCAATCAAGCTTGGCTGGTTCAAGCGCAAGCTCAATAAATTGGAGAAAGCCAATGCAAACGCTCAGTGACCTGCGCGAAATCCTCGGAAAGACCATGAATGGCGTGCTGGAAGGCAAGTACACCGTTGACCAGGCCCGTGCAGTCGCACAAGTCGCGTCCGAGGTTAACGCTTCCGCAAGGCTTGAAGTTGACATGGCTCGCGCAACGGATGGCGACTATAAGGGCTCTGGCTTCATCGAAGTTGACCCCAAGCCGCATGTTCGCCCCGCCCTCGCAAACAACCGCCAGTAGCCACCGCATAACCGAGGTAATCCCCATTGATAACCGTGAACTCGTACTTCTGCGGGGCAGGTCTTATGGATATTGGCCTTATGTCCGCCGGCCTAACCATCAATCAGGCCTTTGAGCTAGACCCTGACGCTTGCGCCACCTACCGCCATAACCTTGGCAGCCACGTTGTGCAATGCGACCTGACTAAGCAACTGGTGCTGGAGCAGGACACCTGCGATGGCATGGTGTTCACATATCCCTGCACCAAGTACAGCTCCATTGCAGACATTCACGGTACTCGTACCGGTGATGAGTTGTTCCTGCACGCACTGCGGCACCTGGCGCTAGCGCGGCCGGAGTTCTACGTGGTAGAGAACGTGCCGGGTATGCGCGCCTTCCCGATAGTCATGGAGGCCATGAGCAAGCTGCCTGATTACTACGTGCAGGTTTTCTGCCCTATTAAGTCTGAGACGTGGCTACCACAACGGCGAAACCGCTTGATCATAATCGGCACTCGGCGCCCTTTCGCCATCCGCCCGCCAGAGAACACCAAGCGCGTGCGACTTGCGGACATTGTCGAAGATGACCCACGGGTGACCATACCAAAGGCCGTGCACACCCGCATGACTGGCGGCTATCGCGACCTTCCCATCATCAGCGATCCGGTCAATGACGATCTGGCGCCAACTTGCGTAGCCCATTACGCCAAGGACAAAAGCACGCGGCTGGTGGCAGATAAGCGCTTCCCGCTCGGCGTTCGGCCGTACTCGGTCCGCGAATATGCCCGTTTGCAGGGTGTCCCTGACTGGTTCCAGTTCCCCGTATCCGACACGTCCGCGTACCGCCAAATCGGCAACGGCGTAAGCACGCCGGTTGGTGAGTGGGTCGGCAACGAAATGAAGAGGTACATGGCATGACCCCACAACTAACAGCCCGGCCACCAGAGCCGCGCATTTATATCCGCGTAGACCAGTGGATGACCGAGGCGGACTTGGTGATTCTCTGCAACAAGTGCCGCCAGCGAATAAACGATGCCCGGAGCAAGCAGCAAGCACTGGTTCCAGAGTTAATCCCATCACAGGAGCACCATCATGACTAACACAGAACTGAGCGGCGGTGATGCCGTGTTGCGTGTAGCAGTGCTAGAACAGCAGGTTGCAGCGCTTGAGGCTGAGAAGGCAGCCCGACAGCAAGCGGTGCCGGGTGGGTGGGTTCCGCTGCTAATAGAGTATGAGCCGGGCTATCCAGAGGAAGTTGCTTTTGGGCCTCAGATAATGATGGACCGGCTCAAGAAGTGGCTAGACAAGTATTTTGTGATGCTCGCAGAAGCCCGGCAGGCAGATTGTTGCCCGCCTGTGGGGAAGCTTGATATCTCCGGCATTGGTCGCGATGCAGGGCACCCAAGATCTGTAGTTCTTTACCTTCGGAACGAACCATCAGATGACGACCTGCGTACTATTCAGGAAATGTTCCGGGCAGCCCCACAGCCCTCGCCAGTCCATGCCGATGATGGCGTGAATTGGAAAGCTGTTGCTAATGAGCAGATGGAGATAATCCAAAAGCTAAAAGCAATGCCAGCCCCTGCCGCGCCGGATGTTGCTGGGTTGTGCATGCTGGTAGCTGAAACAGCTTACAAGGAAGGTGGCGGCAAAGATCGAGCTGTTCGATCTGATGTGCTACGTCAGATTGTCAATGACGCCATCGCCACCTTCCATAGGGAGGGTTGAGCTGTGCTAGAACTCGATAAAGCATTCAAAGACAGCCGCACGCGCTACATCGTTGACGACATGGAGCAGAGCAAAACCATCCTATTCAATCCGCCTGCTGACGATCTGGAAGCAGCGCTGAAGACGGGGCGCGAGGTAAGCGCTGAAGAGTGGGATCAGTTTGTCACGAAGTCTATGCGCAAGGAGCAAAGCCATGACTGATAAGCCGGAGGTGGTGGCCTGGATGATCGCCGGAATGAAAGAAGCGACAATGCATGAAGTCACGGTGATGGATTGGGATGACGAGGGCGAGCAGGTTGAAAGCCTCATCCGCCTCACCGACCACGAAGCCGCCCGCGCAGCAGACAAGGCGCGGATTGCGGAGTTGGTCGAGGCATTGAGGCATTTCATTGACGCAGACTCACAGCCCTCTGGCATCTCAGGCAAGTACGGAAACGCGCTGACACAGGCTGTTGACAAATTAAAGCAGGAGCACGACCAGCGCATTGCTTTCGCGGTGGCTGCAATAGCCAAGTCAGGCAGTGGGGAGGAATCATGAGCGAAGCAACCGACAGGTACAACGCACTGCCAGATGAGCAGCGATGGATGCTTTGGGAGCTTATGTGTGAAGAGCAGATTCGCATGATTGCTCAGGACGAGAAGCGGATAAAAGCCGATTCGGATCGCGCAGTCCGAGCAGGACGAGATCGAGCAAAGCGCATCCAGCAGGAACTAGATCGACATCGCGCCCAGCAGAGCAAGAAAGGTGGAGAGTGAGCGGGCCAAAGCGAATACTGGTAACCGGTGCGTCACACGTCGGCAAGTCAGCTCTGATTGCGCTGCTTGCAGAAACGCTCAATAATCGCCGGGTTGAGCTTGTCGACCAGGCTGATATTCCGATAGTCGACCCAATGCTGGAGGATTTATCACGCATTCCGGTTCGTGATCTGCACAACCCGTCACTTCATTTCAGGCCGACCCCTTACACCCGCCAATCCAAAGGCGAGCGCAAGCGAAACAAGCGCAACCGCTGGAACTAACCCCACTCACCCACCAAAACTACATCCTGCATTGCGGGAGGGAGAAGTAATGTCATGAACAAAGAACAGGTGTACGACGAAACAATCAGCCCACTGATGCAGCAGATCATCGAGACCTGCCAGAGGCACGGTATCGCCATGATGGCCAGCTTTGATATCGCGCATGACGGCGAAGGCCCTAACGGCGAGGACTGCTCAAGCCTTATCTGTAGCAGTCTGCTGCCTGATGGCGAAGGCAATCCCAACCCAGTCTTTACGCAAGCTAACGCGCTCATACGCCGAGGAGGTAGACCGGCGCCAATGATGCTGACCACCGAGCACGGCGACGGATCCAAAACGATGACCGCGATTATCTAACCACACCCCACTTTGGCACCACCCTACACGCCGGGAGGCAATCTAATGCGCACAAAGAAAGACATCCTTGATGAAATGACGCATGCCGAGCTGATCTCTTGGGTTCGGCGCCAGTTCTTTCATCGCCTGCCAAAGCGTAGCGAGATCCTTTACCACCGCTGGGAGTTCCAGTCCGCGAAATTGGCGGAGGATTACCGTAAAGAACTGGACCGCATGAAGGACTTCAGCTTCGCCAAGAGAGACGAGCTTGCGAGACAATGCAACGCAACGAATTGCACCACTGAGAAGCTGAGACTGCTTAACCAGATGCAGCCATACCACGACACCTATAACGAGCACTTGAAGCGCTATAAAGCGCTGGATCGGCGGCAGGAGAAGGTTGATCAGCTATACGAGCAGATTGATGTCGAGCAAGCGAAAGAGCAGGCGAAGATCGAACTAAGCCGGGAGGCATGACAGATGAATGAAGCAAAGATAATCGACCCGGACAGCTATATCATCCGGATCAACGAAGCTGCCAAGATGTGTGGCTTCTCTCGCTCGGGACTGGACAAGCTGCGCCTTAAAGACGCAACATTCCCCAAGGCAATATCGTTGACCAATAGCAAAGCGCGCAACGCGCCACGCGGTTTTATTTATGCCGAATTGAAGGCATGGATTGATCAGCGAAAATCACTGCGCGAATAGACAGCAACGCTTTTCCTGTATGGTGCCGTGTATGGCGGCACCGATATAAGCGCTAAAAGCCCCGCCATACCTGATCAGTTCGATTCCCTTCACCCGCTCCAGTAACTCCCTGTTTTTCAATAAAATCAACTGCGCTTTATGGGCTCCTGTCGCCAAAATGTCGACACCAGGAACGCTGAATACTGCCCACACCTTACAGATCAGAAAAATCGCTGATCGTCCCTCGAAAGCCAGGCCACCAAATCCAGATGACGCCTTGGTAGGGACGAGCCAACACAGCCCTCCCCTATAACCAGCAACAACTGGCGTATAAACACGTCAACAGTGCCAGTGCCAAACATATCACCAGCACTGAGAGGAACTGCAGCTAATGTCACCGTCGACACTAGAGCTCATAAAATAGGGTCGTCCGCACCTGCTACAATCAACATCATCAATGATGCTAACGCCATACTGCCAAGGCATTAGAAGCGAAAGAAAACCTTATTTCAGGATACTAAAACTTGCCTAATGTGGCGTGACACAACTATTAAGTTACGCGCAAAAGATACGATCAAGACTTACTCTCACCACGTTTTTCAATATCACAAATGAGACTATAACCCATTGTAAGTAAAAGCATTTAATTCATCATAATGATAGCAATACAAGTTTAATCTAGGCACAATTCCACTATATTCGAATAGCTGCAGGAGTACCGCACAATGCAAGGCCAACCAGAGGTTATCAATTGCCTGATCGAGCTACTGCGAGGCGAGCTGGGAGCTCGTGACCAGTACTTCCTGCATTCGCGCCTTTACGAGGACCTGGGCTACAGCAAGCTGTACGAACGCATCAACCACGAAATGGAAGAAGAAACCCAGCACGCCGATGCGATTCTCAAACGCATCCTCTTCCTGGAAGGCAAGCCGGACATGCGCCCCTCTGCCATTACCCCCGGCTTCACTGTGCAAGATATGCTGGAAGCAGACCTGAAACTTGAGTACGAGGTACGCGACAACCTGGCCAACGCAATCGCCTTGTGTGAACGGCATGGTGACTACCCCACTCGCGAGATGCTCGAGGTTCAGCTGAAAGATACTGAAGAAGACCATGCCTACTGGCTAGAGCAACAGCTGCGCCTGATTAAAATGGTGGGTGAACAGAACTACCTGCAATCACAGATGTGAGCGAGCGGTAGATCTTAGAAAAAAGGCCCCGACAACGACGTTGTCGGGGCCTTTTCATTTAGAGAGCCCGCCAATAATTTTCAGCGGGGCTGAGCAAAAAACACACTGCCATGCTACTAATCGAGCAAACCGCGCGGACGCTCGGTCGTATCCGCCTATCCATCGCCTGGACGATTGCTATATTGATGTAAGACAAAACCTGAGCGAACAATACTTGGCATGCTAGCGAGCATGGAAAGCAGCTGACAACTAAACAGTGTCAGGCAAGGGACTATACGCTGCTTGTGAATCAGCCAGTGACCAACTGACTTTTGTCAGCTGCAAAGACGGGGCTTAGTTCTTTAAAGCGCTGATTAATGCCTAGCAGGTGGCAAATTCGCTATTTTCACCATACCAAAATGCCGAGCAAGCTGATGTAATTGACGGTAGTGTTAATAGAAATATACCTACTAGCCGATCAAATAGTCGGCCCAGCCTTGGGTACTTGACTGCCACGGCATACAGGAAAGCAGGACACTAACGCTAAGCTTATCGTCTTTCTAATTAAAAATAATGAGGACTTACACTATGAAGTACCTGCTCTGCATCGTCGCCTTGTGCGCAATGAGTCAGGCACATGCCGAAGACGTGATTCGCGTCCTGAACTGGAATGACTACATTGAACCGACTCTTCTAGACAAATTTGAGCAGCAGACAGGGGTTCGCGTCGACTATCAAACCTTTGAGGAAGGCCAGGAACTCATCGCAGCAATGAAAGGGGAAGAATCTTACGACATCGTAGTGCCCTCGCATTACATGCTTAAGCAGATGATCGCAGAGCAGGCCCTGATGCCTATCGATAACAGCAAACTGAAAAACTATAACAACCTGGATATTTGGCTAGTCTCCGTTTTGGCCAGTATTCCTCGCGCCAGCGAGCACGCAGTACCCTATCTATGGGGCGCTAACGGTCTTGCTGTTAACGTGCCCCTGGCCGAAGCCGCGCTAGGCGAAAACGTGCCGCAGAGCTGGGCCCTGCTATTCGACGAGTCATATACCTCGCGCCTGTCATCATGCGGCCTGGGTATGCTGGCAGCTCCGGAAGAAGTTGCTTCAGTGCTAATGAATTTCCACGGCAGACGTCTATCCGGAAGTACTAGCCGCAAGATAGCCCGCACCTTCGAATCAATTGATTATCTGCGCAACAGTGTGAGTGAAATCAATAACTGGGAGCACGTCGAAGCACTTGCGCAGAACAAGATTTGCGTGGCATTGACCTGGGGTGGTAACGCACTATTCGCCATGGCTGAAAACCCTGACATACAGTTTTGGATTCCGGAGGCGGGCTCGAGTATTTTCATCGATACCCTGGCCATACCGAGCAATGCACCAAACCCCGACCTGGCTTACCAATTTATCGACTTCTTGATGGAGCCGGAAAACGCCATTCTCAATGCAACTGCTTCCAACTTCTACCCCACAGTATCCAGTGAGTCAGCCGAAATGCAGGCGTTTACCGAAGCCAACCCATACCAGGTCATGACCGTGGAGCAACGCCGTCGGAGTTACTTGCTGGAATCTTTGACCGAAGAGCAGAAGTCCGCAGTCGATCAAGCATGGGAGCGCTTTGTAAGCCCGCGCCAAGAGCCGCAAGCGACCGCAGAGTAATGCACATGCTGCTTCGTTCTGGCGTGAATGCCGGGCGAAGCAACTAACGGCAAATCGAGCGGGCCCAGTACGGGGTAGAACCCGACCAAAAGGCCAGCTTTTATAAAAAGCTGACTTTCCGAAAAATAAATTCTGAAATCCTTCTCAAGCTAAGTGTTATTACACGCACAATAATGCTGCACTATTCAAGCGACTGCACCGTCATTTAGCCCACTTACCCCTCCTCTTCCTCTGCCTCTAACAGAGCACATCTTTTAGCTGACCAATCAGACAGCTATTCACAAAAACAGCACCAAATACAACAAGATGGCATTTTTCCTGCATAAACCAATAGCACCCCACTACTGGAGCCAGCAAGTGAATCTGATCAGGCCAGCAATGCAATTCCTATCGTGCCCATCAAGCCAATGACGATAGCCGTGACCGACCGCACTCAAACGCATATTCTGTTCCCACAGAGCGCTTTTGAAGCGGTTGCTTTGGCAGTACGCCATCAAGCGCCCTATATAGCTGGCGCGACCGCTCTTCAGCTAAGCTGGAACAAAACGGCGAACTGGCCCACTCAAGCTGTTGCACTCAGCGGGCTGAGCGAGTTGATCGGATGCAAGCGTTTGGCAAGCAGCTGGCAGCTCGGCGCCTTAACCTCATTGGCGGAGCTAGCCAATAACAGTGCGCTAGCCGAATACATGCCACTGCTTTCTCAGGCAGCCGTTAGCGTTGGCGCTGCCGGCGTACGTCAACTCGGGACTCTGGCTGGCAACATCGGTTTTGCTGGCGATCTAATGCCTTCGTTACTGGTACTGGATACCCAGGTTCTTTGGATTGATCAACATGGCAGGTCGCAACAACAACCGCTAACGCAGTGGCTTGAAGCGCCGCAGCCGCAGGGCTTGATCACTGCTTTGCAAATACCCGTACCCCTGGCCGGTAGCATTACCCGCATGGAAAAACTCGCCAGTCGCAGCGCTTTCAATCCACCATTGTTGAACGTAGCCAGTCTGCAATGTTGGCAAGAAGGCCAACTGCAGAAACTGCGGCTGGCCATTGGCGGCAATGCTATTCAGCCTTCTCTGTTACCGATCAGCCCTCATTCGCTTCCGCTCCAGGATAGTCGTCGCGTGTTGAACTCTGCCTTGCGCGCCACCCTCGACAGCATCCTGCCGCTCGGCTGCGCGCAGCGTGACTACCTGATATCAGCCGGCGCCAAGCTGCTGTGCGACCAACTGAGCCCAAATTTGTCATGAATAATGTCCCAACCGCCGTACCGCTGGACCAAAAGCATTTTGCCGAAAGATGGAACGCCCGCCCTGACAGCACCGAGAAAGCTTACGGACTCCAGCAGTACCCCACCGACGAATTGCACTGGCCCGGATTACTGCACGGCCGGATCCTGCGCAGTGCCTGGCCGCACGCGCACATCTTGCATATCGACTTGAGCCAAGCTCGCAGCCTGCCCGGTGTACGTGCGGTCGTTTGCGCTGAGGACATTCCAGGCACCAACAGCTACGGCATCATCTTTCGGGATCAGCCCGTATTCTGCACTGACAGAGTTCGCTTTCTTGGCGATGCTATTGCTGCAGTGGCAGCGGATAGCCCCGAAATTGCAGCTCACGCACTCACCCTTATCAAGGTAGTTTATGAGCCACTACCCAACATCGGCGATAGCCAACAAGCTCTGGCCTCAGCAGCGCCCCGGCTGCACCCCGATGGCAACCTGCTGGATAGCTCACGACTGGGTCACGGCGATATTGACGCTGGCTTTGCTCAGTGCAGCTATATCGTCGACAGACGCTACAGCACGCCGCGCCAGATGCACGTATTCATGGAGACCGAAGGCGGCGTGGCTATTCCCGAGCAAGACGGCAGCCTGACCTTTCGAGTCGGCTGCCAAAGTGGCCATCGCGACCGCGATCAGCTCGCTGATATTCTAGGATTACCCCAGCATAAGGTACGGGTTATTGGCCTTTCTACCGGCGGTGGTTTCGGCGGCAAAGACGAGCTGACCATGCAGCCCGCTGCGGGCTTACTGGCCCTGAAAACTGGCCGCCCCGTGCGCATTCATTACGACCGCCAAGAGTCCACGCGGGCCGGTATCAAGCGCCATCCGATACAGATGTTTGCACGTACAGGCTGCGACGCCGAGGGCCGCCTGATTGCCCATCAGCTGCATGCTGTGCTGGATACCGGAGCCTATGCATCTCTCGGTCCCGCAGTGCTGACCAACTTCAGTGATCACGCAGCCGCGCCCCTGTATCGCATACCGCACGTTGAGGTACAGGGCCAGCTGGTCTACACCAACAACAGCGTCGCCGGTGCCTTTCGCGGATTCGGTGGCAATCAGGCGACCTTCGCAGTGGAAAGCCAGCTGGACAAGCTGGCGCTGGCTGCTGGACTGTCACCTGCGGAGCTACGCCGCCGCAATCTGCGCACTCCGGATGACGACGGCGTCGAAGGCCAAAGCCAGCAAATGCCCTGTCACCCCAACACGCTGCTGAACGCTGCTATCGCATCACCATTATGGCAAATCAACCCCGCTGACGCAGAGCACGGACGCTGGCTGAGCGGCGTGGGCATGGCACTAGGCGCACAAGGCAACGGCTTGGGCAATGGCTTGCCTGATTCGGGCGGCGCCAGCCTGCGCCTGACCAAACAAGGCCACATTCAGCTAGCCTTTGGGTTTATCGAGTACGGACAAGGCGTAGTTGCCGCCGTTCAGGCTTTGGCCTGCGAAGCGCTTGGCTGCAGCGCGGAGGATTTGGATATTCGCTTGGGCGACTCAGACGGTCCCGATTCCGGCCCTACCAGCGCTTCGCGCAGCACCGTGATAGCCACAGAAGCACTGCGGCGGCTGCGCGACGACTGGCAACAGCAGCTGATCCAGCTGGGCAAATCTTTACTGGGCGATCATCGGGCATTATGCACCGGTGCGGGCGGGCTCTGGTACGACGAGCCAAAGGGCAAGCGTGCTATCAGCTATCAAGCACTGGCGAGCGGAGTCAAAGACCTGTCACTGCCGGCGCTAAAAATCCATTTTGACTTTCCCACTGGCCCCGACGCTCAGCCCAAGGGGCGCTACCTGCAACTGCTTATTGCCACTGTTGCCCGCGTCAGAGTCGACCGTTTCACCGGAAGCGTGAAGGTGTCCCATTTGCACCACATCGCCGCCGGCGGCAAGGTCATCCATCCCCCGAGCTATAGAGGTCAAATCGAAGGAGCGGCCGTCATGGGAATGGGTATGGCGTTGCTGGAAGACGTACCCATGCACAACGGTGAATACCAACTCGATAACCTCGATGCCTATCTGATCCCAACCCTGGCCGATGCACCTGCGCAGCAAGTTGATGTGATCGAAACCATTGTCGCCGGCGATCAATACCCTGTGCGCGGTATCGGCGAGCTGGGCATTGAAGCCATCAGTCCCGCATTGATGGCCGCGATTCAAGATGCCACTGGTATACGGCCATGCGACCTGCCCGCTCGCCCCGCGGCACTACTAGCCGCTATGACCGCTGCCGAGGAAAACCTGCCATGAGCACCGAAAATACTACTCCGAACATGCAGCTAAATTTTACCTTGAACGGGCAGTTGCTGAATATGAGGGTCGGCCCGGCCCGCCGCTTGCTGGACATACTGCGCTTAGACCAAGGACTCACTGGTCCCAAGGAAGGCTGCAGCATCGGGCGCTGCGGGGCCTGCACGATTCAGCTCGACGGAGCGGCAGTGCCAGCGTGTTTACTGCTGGCCTATCAGGTGCAGGGCAAAGAGGTGATTACTGTTGAAGGGCTGCGCTCCAAACCTGCATTTCAACGGGTAGCGGACAGCTTGATCGAACACGGCGCGCTGCAATGCGGCTACTGCATCCCGGGGATAGCCACTAGTTTAACCGCCGCCCTGACGCAACGCCCGAACGCCAGCGAAGGCGAGCTTGAGCAGGCCATGCACGGTAACTTGTGCCGCTGTACTGGGTACAGCGGCTTACAGCAGGTGATCAAGGACTTGGCGACCCCTGCGCCAAACAACTAGATACGGAAGCTACCCACCAACTCACGCAAGCGAGTAACCTGTTGCTCAAGCGAAGTGCATGCGCGCAGGGTCGCCTGCAGATTGTCTACGCCCTCCTGGTTGAGCATATTGATATCGGTTATATCCACGTTGAGGCTTTCGATTACTGAAGTCTGTTCCTCGGTCGCAGTAGCAACTGACTGGTTCATGTTATCAATCTCGCCAATACCTAGCGTAATCTGATGCAATCGCTCCCCCGCTTGCGCGGCCACACTCACGCTGTGTTCACTATACTGCTGGCTATCGCTCATCAGGGTCACAGCGGAGGCTGCGTCACTACGCAATCCTTCAATCATCACCTGAATTTCCTGTGCCGAGCTTTGTGTGCGATGCGCCAGATTACGTACCTCGTCGGCGACCACTGCAAATCCTCGTCCGGTTTCTCCGGCTCGGGCTGCCTCAATCGCAGCGTTGAGTGCCAGTAGATTAGTCTGCTCGGAAATACCCTGGATCACCTCAAGAATGCGCCCAATGTCCTCGGTCTTATTACTCAACTGCTCTATCGTTTTGCTCGACTGACGGATCTTGTTCGACAACTCCTGCATGGCGGCAATGGTCTTGCTGACAACCTCGCTACCCTGCTCTGCACCGTCGCGGGCACCGCTGGCTTGCGTAGAGGCGTCTGCGGCATTACGAGCAATCTCTTGCGCAGCTGCGCCCAGTTGATTGATTGCCGCTGCCACGCTATTGGTTCGCGCAGACTGCTGATCCGAACTCGCCATATTCGCGTTGGAGGCATCAAGTACTCGCAGCGCCACATCATTCAGCTCACTACTGGTTTGAGCGACCTGACTGATAGATTCGTGAATACGCTCTACAAACTGATTGAAAGCCATAGCCAGACGGCCAAACTCGTCGCGGCTATGAACCGGCAACCGCTTGGTCAGATCGCCTTCCCCTTTAGCAATATTATCCAGCGCGTGACCAAGTGAATTGAGCGGCTGCAGCAGATAACGCATCAGTAGGCTGAGCAATAGGACAATGGCCGCCAAGGCAATAACAGCAGCAATCAGAGCTGAGATACGAAAGCTGGTCAGACTGGCAAATGCCTTGTCCTGATCCACTGACAATCCCACGTACCATTCCACGCCGGGTAAACCATGAACAGGGACGAAAGTGAGCATCCGCTTCTGCCCGTCAAGCACAGCTTCGCTTAAGGCGCTGTTGATCTGTGGTGTATTTTGCGGATAAACATCCTGCAGCTTCTTCATCTGCAGGTCGGTGTCGGGATGAACTAGTATGTCGCCATCACCACTGACCAAAAACGCGTAACCCAGACCATTGAACTCCAGTGCGTTGATAATCCCCGAGATCACCTTGAGATTAAGATCGCCCCCCACCACATCAGGGCCAGCAGGCGTCGCTATGGTCATGATCAGATCGCCCGTTGCGGCATCGACGTAGGGTGCTGTCAGTATGGTCTTGCCTGAGGCTTTGGCATCTTTAAACCACGGACGCGTACGCGGATCATAATCCGCCGGCATCGCAGAGTCGGGGCGCATGGTGAAGTCGCCGTTGGCAGCCCCCAGATAGCTGAACTCAAACGTCTGCTCGAGTGTTTTCTGTTGCAGCAGCGGCACCAGACGATAGGCCCCTTCGCTCTGGGTATTGGCCGCCAGATTTTCTAACAGAAGAATACGTCCGGATAGCCAGTTGCTGATATTTTCTGCAGTAAGACTACCGGCATCCGCCAGGTAGGTTTGCAGATTATCCTGCAACGTCTTGCGCTGCAGATAATCGTTATAAACAGAAAATGCAGCAAAAGCGGCGATAACCACAACACAGGCAGCACTGACAATTTTCTGGTTAAAACTCAATTGCACAGCCATATCTGTTGCCTCGGCGATAAAGTAATAACCTCTAATCGTCCGCAGCAGACAAAACTTTATCTAAAACCGATGAACAGCGTACAAAGGGTGCAACAGCGCCGTTGCTACAAGCGTCACTCGATGACTCTTCGCGCAGAATACGTTCCAGCCAGCCAGGGCCGCCAATCGATCCGCCAGATTGCCCGCAACCCCTTGATTAGGAGATACAGGAACAACAACGGCAGTATCAACGTACGCAGTACAAAGAGCGTCATAGCCCTCAGCACGGTATCAACAGCACTATCCAATGCCTGTTTGATCGCCAAATAGGTTTCCGGATCGGCGGCACGCGCAAACTGTTCGCCCAAGGGTATGGCATCAGTAGCACCGTCCGCTTTAGCCTCCTGCACTGCCGCGCGTTCCTGTCCGATATCCGCTAGCCGCTGCACGAGTGGCCTAAACTGATCCTCAACCGCCTGCTGTTGATCCTCCAAACGCTCAACCTGCCTGAGCAGGGCGATATGATCTTCGCTGCGAGAAAAGGGATTAAGACGCGCCATACCGCCAAGTTGCTGCTCCAGCTCAGTCAATGCCCGACGGCTCTGGGCCAGCGCGTGGCCCAGTCGCTCCTGCTCTGCCAGTAACTGATTACGTTGCTGTTGCAACGGCCGCTCGCGCTCTCGGAGCGCATTCAGCGCGGGCTCGGTATCCAACACAGTCGCGTTGCCGCCCAGGGTCTTTACTTGTGCCGGCAGGTTATCCAACTGCACCACCTGCTGCCGTGTTTGATCATCCAGAAAGTAGTGATCGACCACGCCGTTGAGCAATACGACGGCGGCCATGGCAAAACGCAGAAACAACAGCGCCAGGAATAACCTCAGAGAACTGGCAGCCCACCTTCCACGTCGCCACCACAAGCTGAACGCCAATAAAATCGCACTTAGTGTGATCAGTACTTTGAATACGCTATGCGATACCACTCCGAGCAGGATTTTCTGGGTGAGCAGAGAACCAATAGCCCACTGCATTAGCGTGCCATATTGTTCAATCAGGTCATTGAAAGGATCGAGGAGCTCGCCAAGCGTCACTGCTACACCGCCAAACAAGCTAAAGCTCAGGGTAGTTGACTGCAGTACCGAGATCAGCGCGTTAAGTGCTCGCGCAGAGGCAAAGGCAACCGAGGCCTGTAGCAAGGCGCTATCGACATAGTCCACCGACGACCGGTCAGCGCTGCCCAACCACGACAGTAGCACTACTGCTGCCGCAAGGATCAGCAGTAGGGTACGAAACCAAAAAGACCGTTGCCTGCCCACATAGCTATGCATGAAATACCCCTGGCTGCTTGCTCCGAGGTATCCAGCATACCAGCACCGCCTAATTCAAGGCACAGGGGTTAGATGATGCGAGAGAACCGTTGTGCGCTTTGCTCACTCTGATAAGCATCAAACAGCATGCAGATAGAACGGATAAGCAAACGGCCCGCTGGCTGGACCCTGATGCTACCTGGAGTCAAGATCAATAGTCCGTCGCGCGCCATCTGCTCCAGCATGGGCAGGCTGTCGGCGAAGTACTCATGAAACTCGATACCAAAGCGCTTCTCGATGTCAGCGAAGGAAAGTTTGCAATGGCAGATCAACTGGGCGATTACCGCGCGCCGAATATGATCATCCGTATGGCACATCAAGCCGCGATGAGTGGCCAACCCACCTTCCTGCAGCACCTGTTGATAGTGCTTTATATCGCTACTGTTCTGGCTGTATAGATCGCCAATCTGGCTGATCGACGACACACCGAGACCAATCAGGTCACAATGACCATGGGTTGTGTAGCCCTGAAAATTACGCTGCAGCTCACCACTGTCCTGGGCAATACTCAGGCTATCATCAGGCAAGGCAAAGTGATCCATCCCGATATAGCGATAGCCTGCGGCCAGCAACTGTCGCACGCTGTTTTCAAACATCAGCAATTTATCTTGTGGCGTTGGCAGATCAGCGCTGTTGATGCGGCGCTGCGGCATGAAGCGCTCGGGTAAATGGGCGTAATTGAACACCGACAGACGATCCGGTTTCAGCGCAATAATGGCATCGACCGTTTCCGCAAATCGCTCCGGCGTCTGTTTAGGCAGCCCGTAGATAAGGTCAATATTGATTGAACGGTACGCCAGGGTGCGCGCTGCATCCATCACCGTTTGCGTCTGCTCCTGACTCTGCAAGCGGTTTACCGCTCGCTGCACTTCGGGGTCAAGATCCTGCACGCCAAAGCTGACGCGATTGAAGCCCAGCTCACGCAATAGCCCCATGGTCGCCCAATCGGCTTCACGTGGGTCGATCTCGATACTGTAATCCCCACCATCATCATCACGCAGTAAAAAGTGTTCGCGCAAACTCCCCATCAGCTCACGCAACTCGGCATGGCTGAGGAAGGTCGGTGTGCCGCCACCAAAATGCAATTGCTCAACGTGCTGATCCGGCCCCAGCTGCTCGCTGACCAGTTCTATCTCACGCTGCAGCGCTACAAGGTATTCACGGGCTCGGCTACGGTCCTTGGTGATGACCTTGTTGCAGGCACAGTAATAGCAAATATTCGCGCAGAACGGGATATGTATATAGAGCGACAGACTGCGCTGGTTTGCTCGACTATTTTCCAGCGCATGCACATAGTCCGTCGAGCGAATGCCATCATGAAATTGCACGGCCGTAGGATAGGAGGTGTAACGCGGACCGGCGTGATCGTAGCGACGAATCAGGTCTGCGTCCCAACGAATAGAGCTGAGCATTAGGTTCTCCGGCGTTTGAAAGTCTGAGCATGCAGACTACGCCGCCACCGGGTTTAAGGTGTTGACCCGGATCAATAGAGCAAAGGGAAGCAAACAGGCACCAAAAGCGCTACAACGCGATCAGCCGCCTGTCGCGTTCATAAAGCGCAGGACTTGAACCTCACCATCGACAGCGAACTCGTGACGGGCAGGCTTATGCTGCAGAGCACGCTCCAATGCGGCGACAATTGGCGCATCGTCATCAGGATAGCGACGCACCAGATCACGCATATCAAGCGCGTTCTCATGCCCAAGACACAGCAGCAACCTGCCTTCGGTCGTCAAGCGAACACGGTTGCAGGTATCGCAGAAATTATGCGAATGCGGCGAGATAAAGCCAATACGGCTATCGGGATACCCCTCAACCCGCAGGTAACGCGCGGGGCCGCCACTGCTTTCACTGCTGTCGATCAAGCTATGGTGCTGACTGATCATCTCACGCACTTCGGCGCTTGAGCAGAAGGCTTCGCCGCGCTCGCGCCCTACATCACCGAGCGGCATTTCTTCAATAAAGGTGATATCGAGCCCACGCTGCAGGGCGAAATCGGTCAGCGCGCTGACCTCATCGTGATTACGGCCCTTCATCACCACGACATTCAACTTGGTCCGTTCAAAGCCCGCTTTGCGTGCAGCTTCAATACCCGCCAGCACCTGGCTAAGCTCACCCGTACGGGTAATGGCCTTGAACTTATCCGCCTGCAGGCTATCCAGGCTGATATTAAGGCGCTTGACGCCGGCGTCGACCAGCGGCTGGGCCAACTTATCGAGTTGTGAGCCGTTGGTAGTCATAACCAGCTCATCCAACCCAGACAGGGCGCTGATGCGCGCGCAGAGATCGACGATACCTCTGCGCACCAGTGGCTCGCCGCCGGTCAGGCGTATCTTGCGCACACCCTGTGCAACAAAAAGCCGGGCAACACGCTCGATCTCTTCGAGACTGAGAATCTGCGCACGCGGCAAAAAGGTCATGTCTTCGGCCATGCAATAGACACAACGAAAGTCACATCTGTCAGTCACCGAGAGGCGCAGATATTCGATGCGGCGTCCCTGACCGTCCTGTAACCGACCTTGTGTCATACCTTGCTCCGTTTGCTGCTTGTCTGCCACTCTATCACGGCTGAATCATGGCTGGGACGACCAGCGCTCCAGTGCCTGTTCATCACTTTCTCGCGATTCAACCCAGCGCTCGCCTTGCGGCGTATTCTCGCGCTTCCAGAACGGCGCGCGGGTCTTCAGGTAATCCATAATGAATTCGGTAGCCGCAAAGGCCGCCTGACGATGCGCCGAAGCAACGCCGACGAAGACGATAGGCTCGCCCGGCTCAAGCTGACCTACACGGTGGATTAACTGCACGTCCAACAATGGCCAGCGCACAGCGGCCTGCTCAGCAATACTCAGCAGCGCTTTTTCGGTCATGCCCGGATAATGTTCAAGCCACATACCAGCAACGCTGTTGCCATCATTATAGTCACGCACGTATCCGACAAAGCCAACCACTGCACCCGTACCCTGGTTGTCACCTTGCATACGATTCAGCCATTCACCCGGATCAAAGGTCTCGTGCTGCACAGCGATACGCATATCAGCCCCCGGTAACCGGAGGAAAGAACGCCAGCTCATCACCATCAACAATTGCAGTATCTAACGCACACAACTCCTGATTGCGCGCGCACATGATGCGCGGCTCGGAAAGCACCTGCCAGGCCTCACCGCGCGCCAGCAGATGCTGACGTACATCACCCATGGTACGAAAGCTGGTATGCCAGGGTAATTGTTCGGTATCACAGCCTAGCTGCTCACGGTAACGCGCAAAGAATTGAAGATGAATCATGCCGGAGCCTCTGCTTGATAGTCGCCACTTTTACCACCCGACTTCTGCAGCAGGCGAGTAGCTTCTATGACTATGCCTTTGTCGACTGCTTTGCACATGTCATAGAGCGTAAGCGCTGCCACGCTGGCGGCAGTCAATGCTTCCATCTCAACGCCAGTCTGACCAGCCAACTTGCAACGCGCCTGAATGCGCACGGCGTCCGGCGCCTCCAACAGCAGCTCTACTTTGACGCTGGTCAGCATCAGTGGATGGCACAACGGAATTAGCTCAGAGGTTTTCTTGGCAGCCTGGATCCCCGCTATGCGGGCGACCGCCAGCACATCACCCTTGGGGTGTCCGCCGGATTGAATCATCTCGAATGTGTGCGGGCGCATGCGCACCAGCGATTCCGCCAGTGCTTCGCGTGAGGTAACCGCCTTTTCGGTCACATCGACCATATTCGCGCGGCCTTGTGCATCAAGGTGAGTCAGCATACATTTGCTCTATCGGGTTCAGTTGGCCCTACTTTACTGGATTCGCCGACCGCTATCAGCCTCGGGAACCCACAACCAGGCCAAATGGTCACAAAGCTCAACGAACCTGAACAGAAAAACCGGGCATTTTCCGCACATGCCTGACGTAATAAAATGGCTGGTGAGCTTGAATTACAGCGTATTGGCCTCAGATAGTTAAAATCTATCTGCAATTTAGTTGAAATTTATTTTAAGTATCCTGGCGAGGAGCCTATTATTGCTCCTGTCTTCTTAACCAACCAGACAAACAACTCAATAAGGAGTTTATCGATGTCAGTTATCAACACCGAAATCAAACCGTTCAAGGCTCAGGCATTCAAGAACGGCGAGTTCATCGAAGTCACTGAAGCCGATGTAAAAGGCAAATGGGCTATCTTCTTCTTCTATCCAGCTGACTTCACCTTCGTTTGCCCAACCGAGCTGGGCGACGTTGCCGATTACTACGAAGAACTGCAGAAGATGGGCGTAGAGGTTTACTCCGTATCCACCGACACTCACTTCACCCACAAAGCCTGGCACGATGCGTCTGAAACCATTGCCAAGATCAAGTACACCATGATCGGCGATCCTACCGGTGTCGTTACCCGCAACTTCGACAACATGCGCGAAGAAATGGGCCTGGCTGACCGCGGCACTTTCATCATCGATCCACAGGGCATCATCCAAGCGGTTGAAGTAACCTGCGAAGGTATTGGCCGTAACGCTGAAGACCTGGTACGCAAGGTCAAGGCTGCTCAGTACATTGCAGCGCATCCGGGCGAAGTATGCCCAGCCAAGTGGAAGGAAGGCGAAGCCACCCTGGCTCCTTCTCTAGACCTGGTCGGCAAAATCTAATATTGCCTGATGACCCGGCCCGCTGCGGAGCGCTATGCGCTCCCGGTTGGCGGGCCGGGTTTTTTTCGCCCAAAATTTGACCAATTTCTTTTAAGGACACGCACATGTTGGACGCTAATCTGAAGAAACAACTGGACACGTACCTGCAGAATATCGTTAAACCGATAGAAATCAGCGTGTCCATTGATGACAGCCCCAAGGGCCAAGAATTAAATGAACTCGCGGTCGAAATAGCAGAAATGTCGAGCAAGATCGACTTGGTTTCTGCCGACGACAAGCGCAGCCCGAGCATGGCTATTGGGCCAAGCGGCCAGCCGCCACGCGTGCGCTTTGCCGGTATTCCCATGGGCCATGAGTTCACCTCGCTGGTACTGGCATTGCTGCAGGCCGGTGGACACCCATCCAAGGCAGACCCGGCTTTGCTTGAGCAAATCCGCAACCTGGAAGGCGAGTTCCACTTTGAGACCTACATTTCTCTGTCCTGCCAAAACTGCCCGGATGTCGTGCAAGCGCTGAACCTGATGGCGACGCTAAATCCCAACATCACTCACGTCATGATTGACGGAGCCTTGTTTCAGGATGAAGTCGACGAACGCCAAGTCATGGCAGTGCCATCGGTCTACCTCAATGGCGAGCACTTTGGCCAAGGCCGCATGACGCTGGCTGATATCGTCAACAAAGTCGACAGCGGTGCATCCAAGCGCAAAGCTGCCGAGCTGAATGAGAAAGCACCTTACGATGTGCTGATTGTCGGCGGCGGCCCAGCGGCTGCTTCTGCTGCCATCTATGCTGCACGCAAGGGTATTCGTACCGGTATCGTCGCTGAACGCTTTGGTGGCCAGGTATTGGATACTGTCGGTATCGAAAACTTCATATCGGTGCCTTATACCGAAGGTCCTAAGCTGGTTGCCAACCTGGAACAACACGTTAAGGAATACGATGTTGACCTGATCACCGAGCAGACAGCCCAGCAAATCAGCACCGGTGATTACGTTGAGATTGCGCTGAAAAGCGGCGCCACGCTGCTGAGCCGAGCCGTGATCCTGGCTACCGGCGCGCGCTGGAGAGAGATGAACGTGCCGGGTGAGCAGGAATACCGTGGTAAGGGCGTGGCTTACTGCCCTCACTGTGATGGCCCGCTATTCAAAGGCAAGCGCGTAGCAGTGATTGGGGGTGGTAACTCAGGTATTGAGGCGGCAATCGATCTGGCAGGTATTGTCGAGCACGTGACCGTTCTGGAGTTTGCCGACACCCTGCGCGCCGATGAAGTATTGCAACGCAAGGCACGCTCCATGCGCAACATCGACATCATCAAGAGCGCACAGACCACAGAAGTGCGCGGTGATGGCAAAAAAGTGGTTGGTCTGACCTACAAGGACCGTGCAACCGAGGAGCTAAAGCAGGTAGATGTAGCAGGTATTTTCGTACAGATCGGCCTGATACCCAATACCGAGTGGCTTAAAGATAGCGAGCTGAACTTGACCCGCTTCGGCGAGATCGAAATCGATGCACGCGGCGCGACCAACATTCCCGGCGTCTTTGCCGCCGGTGACGTTACCACCGTGCCGTTCAAGCAGATTATCGTCGCCATGGGAGCTGGCTCTACCGCCTCACTGGCTGCTTTCGATCACCTGATTCGCACAGCGGACCCGGCAGAAGCCGGCAAGCAGGCGGCCAACGCCTGATAAGTAAATGGAATAGAAAAAGCCGCTCTTTGAGCGGCTTTTTTGTGTGCAGGCGGGCACTCAGCTTGGCAACCACAAGCGGTCCAGATTTTTGAAAGGCCAATCCTCCGGATTTTCGCGCCCCACTATCTTGTCCTTCTCAGCCGGATCAGCCAAATCCAGCAAAGTAACGGGAAGCCCCTGCTTGAGGCGCACCGAATAAAATACGCTGACTTTAGGCATCAATAACGAGGCGGTACTCTGTTCAACCACCACTCCCAGACGCTGAGATTCCAGGCGCACCAAAGAGCCAACCGGGTAAATACCCAACATCCGCACAAACAACTTGAACAGTGCAGGATCAAAATGACCTTTCCAGCCAGCCATCCGGCTAAGCGACTCGGATGGGTCCCAGCCCACTTTATATGGGCGGTTGGAGGTAATCGCATCATACACATCGCAGATCGCCCCAATACGTGACAACAATGAAATACCCTCTCCCTCCAAGCGCTCAGGATAGCCGGTACCATCGAGCTTTTCGTGATGGTGCAAACAGACATCCAGTACCGCCTCTGGCACGCCCTCCCAGTCCATAAGCAGCTTGTGACCCTCAACAGGGTGCGTTCTCATCACCACAAACTCTTCGTCAGTCAATTTACCCGGTTTGTTGAGGATCGCTTCAGGCATTACAGCCTTGCCCATATCGTGCATCAGCCCGGCCATGCCTGCTTCCAGTACTTCAGGCTCGCCCAGCCCGACAGCGCGAGCCATACCCACCATCATTGCGGCAACAGCCACCGAGTGCAGATAGGTGTATTCATCCTTGTGCTTGATGCGGGCAACGCTGATGAGCGCGTGTGGATTTCGGCTCAGAGAGCCATTCATCTCAGCTATCAACTCATTAAGCCCATGGGTGTTAACCACCTGCCCCAGGCGAGCATCCTTGAACATATCCTTAACCGCCTGCTTGCCTCGACTGAATATCTGCCGAGCGCGCAAAATCTCGTCCGCCATGGAACTGGTAGCCGAGTTTTTAGCGGAGGTAGGTTTGGGTGGGGATTCAGCCGGCGGCTGTTCAGCGATGATGCCCTCATCAGACACAATCTCATCAGCAGGGGCAGGCAAAACAACATCAAGTCCCTTGCTCACATCTATCACCAGCTCGGTGATGGCACTTTCCTGAATACGCTGCAAAGTCTGCCGATCTTCAATCAGCAGTTTGCTGGACCAAAAGGGATGATCGATCCAGGCGCCACAAAAGCGCTCGACATACATGCCAATACGCACCTGGTCAGTTGTTATTTTTTTCTGCATCGTAACTGAGAGCCCTTTTAAACAGGGTAAGTTGAACTCTATCCTTACCAGCTCTTAAGCAGCAGCTGTCTCTGCAACCAAGCACCCAAGCACCAGCGCTTTTTGGCATAGCCCTTTGCCAGCTTCAGTATAGGCAAACCCCGGCCCAAATGACCAACCCCATTATTCAGACTTGGCTAATGGCGGCTGCGCGCGCTCATCAATGGAAAAGTCTGCACCCATTTCGTCATTCAGGTCATCAGGCGCAAAGCGCAGGAGGCAGCCCTCGCCCTGCATCCCCGGCATGCTCGCCGAGCCTGCCGCCAAGGGATCGAGGCTGTCTTCATCGCTATCGTCAAAAGGTGAGGAGTTCATTTTGGCGCCGCATGCTCATTATACTTCTGCATGGCGCGCAGAATGTCTCGTCGGCTGATTTGCCCTACCAGTCGACCTTCGTCGATTACAGGTAAGCGGCGCCGACGCATACGTATAAAGTGCTCAGCGGCTTTGACGATATCAGCATCCGCATCAATGGTCTCGACCACGACCGTCATGACCGATGCCACCGTACCACCCACTTCCTCAAAGTAACTGCCAGCGAGAATCCCCTTGAGACAATCGCCCTCGGATAACAACCCAACCAAGTTGCCGTGCTCATCCAATACCGGCGCACCGGAAATCTGGTTGACCAATAGGCGATCAATCGCCCGAAACAAATCCATGTCTGCGGTAAAAGTAACCAGATCAGACGTCATATAGTCACGTACTTTGATCGATTTCAGCATAAAGCCTCCTGCTTCGGGTTGTATCCTTTTAGCTTAGCTGAACACCACCGTCTTGTTGTCGTGGACCAGCACACGATCTTCCAGGTGATAACGCAGACCACGTGACAGCACCATTTTTTCGACATCCTTTCCTAACCGGACCATGTCATCGGCGTTGTGGCGGTGCGTTATACGCACCACATCCTGCTCGATGATCGGACCCGCATCCAACTCTTCCGTCACATAATGGCAGGTCGCTCCAATCAGTTTCACACCACGCTGGGCGGCTTGATGATAAGGACGCGCGCCCACAAACGACGGCAGGAAACTATGATGAATATTAATAATGCGATGAGCATAACGCTGACAAAGCTCAGGCGGTAATATCTGCATATAACGCGCGAGAACAATACAATCTGCCTGCTGCTCGGCAACCAGTTCGTTTACCTTGGCAAAAGCCGGTGCTTTATTGGCAGGATCGACAGGTACATGATGGAAAGGAATACCATGCCACTCGACCATACTGCGCAAGTCATCGTGATTGGAAATAACGCTGGTAATATCACAGGCAAGTTCACCACTATGCCAACGATGGAGTAAGTCGGCCAGACAGTGGGATTCACGACTCGCCATCAGAACGACTTTTTTGCGCTCAGCGGAATCACTAACGCGCCAGTCCATCTGAAACTCGTTACCAATAGGCGCAAACGCCGTGCGCAAACCATCAACATCAAAAGGCAGCGAATCGGCTCGTATTTCATGCCGCATGAAAAACCAACCAGACAAATTGTCGGAATGGTGATTGGCCTCAGTGATCCAGCCGTTATACGCCGCCAGTACATTACTCACCTTAGCGACAATACCAACCCGGTCAGGACAGGCAATTACCAACCTGAAAGTACGCATTTCCACTCCTCGCTCAGTTGTCATAACAATGATCACACTATTTTAATGTAAGTAGAGACACAAAGTAGGCACGCCAAGTCAGCCACCCACCCTGGAACTAAATGAAAAAGCGCCAACACGCCTCTACTGTAAAACAGTGTATTTTAACCGGTCCGCCGATTCAGGTGCAGATAAATAATCACTATCCCACTAAGGTTTACCGCCCGAACAACCTGAGGATGGCTAAAAACAGCTATTCTTTGTCATGGACAAGTTGCAACTTGTTGTAAGCCAGAGCTGCTTAAACTAACATTGAGCGGTTTCCAGCTATTTAACCTCGTTTTAAAAGGTAGACTTCCATGTCCATGCTTCAAGAATATCGTCAAATTGAAGAAACCATTCGCGAACTTAATGAGCGCCTTCAGTCGCTGTCCAATGATGACAAGCTGAAAAAAGAGATCGAGTTTGAAGAAAAACTGCGGACTCTGATGGGTCAGTACAACAAATCACTGAAAGATGTTGTCTCCATTCTTGATCCTGATAACAAAGCGGGCACAGGTAAGAAAGCCGCTGGTGGCGTCAAGCGTGCTCGCAAGGTCAAGCAATACAAGAACCCGAATACCGGTGAAGTAATCGAGACCAAAGGCGGCAATCACAAAACGCTGAAAGCGTGGAAAGAGCAGTATGGCTCCGAGAAAGTTGAATCCTGGATGACCATCCTGGGCTGAAGCCATTTGCGTTGAATAAAAAAGCCGATGCTTGCATCGGGTTTTTTATTGCCTTAATCAAATCAGGCTGGCGTTATTCCCAGCGCAATAGCTCGCGCTTTTGCTTCCGCTTGCCAAGCCACTAGCAACGCATGTTGCTCACCTTCTACTGTAGGCAATAACTCATCAATATGCTGCATAAAGTCGGCTAGCGTAATGGGAGCACCGGGCTCCTCTCCAGTCAAACGCTCTCTACAGAAGCGCCTCCATTGTTCGTGCTCCTGCTCATTCAATGAGTCAGGAAAATTGCGCGCTCGGTAGCGGAACAGCATATCGACCAGGCGCTGATCGCGCAGTGGCCAGCTGGTGGCTGCCAGCGTCCTGCCATCCGCCTCACGAATAGCGGGCAACAAACGGCGATCAACATCACTGATAAAGCTGCCATACAGCTGCTGTTCAGGATCGTCTTCATCCTTGCCGACAGACGACTGCTGTGCGTAAACCTCTGCCAGCAGCGCTTGCGCGCCTTCGCGCCAGCGTGCCAGTTGCTCGGCCCGCTCGTGCAGTAAAGGCATATCCAGTTGCAAGCGCTCAATGTCGGCTGGTAGCAGCACCTTGGTATCGGCCAGAACCGGACACTTGTTAATGTGCACCAGCTTCAGACCCGGACGTGCCTCCCCCTCAGCCAGCTCATCGTTACGGGTATAGAGTAAGCGTCTAATATCATCAGCACTCTGCGCCATCACCAGCGATGGATCTGTACCCAGATCGTAGACAATCAGGGCGTTGCGATTCGTTGGATGCCAGCCCAGTGGCAGCACTAATGCCAAGCCCCGTCGCTCGCGACCAAAACGACCCGACACATGCACTAACGGGCGCAGCTGCTGCAGGTCAATCAACTCGGTCACACGGTGCTTGCTGCGCAGGCTTAGCAAATAATCAAACAACTTTGGTTGTGCCTGACGCAGCAGTCGCGCCATGGCGATAGTGGCACGCACATCAGCTAACGCGTCATGGGCTTGCCCATGATCAATACCGTTGGCCGCAGTCAATAGTTCCAGCCGGAGACTGGTGAAACCATCCTGCTGAGGCCAAACAATGCCGTCGGGACGCAGCGCATGGGCGGCACGCAGCGCATCGAGGAGATCCCAGCGGCTGTTGCCACCCTGCCACTCACGGGCATAGGGATCATGGAAATTGCGATACAAGGTAAAGCGAGTCATCTCATCGTCAAAGCGCAGGCTGTTATAGCCCACGCTACAGGTGCCCGGCTGCATCATCTGCTCGTGCAAGAGATGGATAAACTCCGGCTCACTCAGCCCGTTGGCCAAACGCTCAGGACCAATACCCGTCACCAGACACGCCATGGGATGCGGCAGAACGTCCGCTGGCAAACGACAGTCAATACATAGCGGCTCACCAATTTCTTCCAGCTGCTCATTGGTGCGTACACCCGCTACCTGCACCGGGCGGTCGCGGCGCGGATCTATTCCTGTGGATTCAAAGTCGTACCAGAAAAAACTCTTGCTCATGCCCTGCCCCCGTTAATCATCTGCTGCAGGGTAACGCAATGCAGCCCTTCAGGCATCCGGCGCCTGGCCAAAGCTGAAATACCCACGCAACATTAACGCCAAATCAGAGAAGGTATTGGGGTTGGACACAATACTGAAACCGCAATCATAGAAACCGGGGCTGATATCCTGACGACACCAATGACTGTGCACCCGTAAAGGCACAGGCTGGAAACCCAGGCCGTTCAAGGCAGGTAGTTTTAACATCAGCTGGTATTCCTGCTGAAGCATCACGGGCAAAGGGGTAATCAACATCACGCCCAGCCGTGAAACATTGCCGATATAGCCAAAGGGTCGATCGGTCTGGCTATTGTAAACGCGCAGAAATGCACTGAGCTGATGGCGCGGAATCTGTCGCTGCTCCAGGATTCTTTCGCTACGCGGCTTAGGGGTAGCATGCATGTCAGCACTGCTCCTGAATCTGCTTATTCAGGCTAGCCTTGCTGGCTTTTACCCGCTCGTTCGAGACCTCGACACGGCGCCCGCTGGCATCTTCCTCATACCAGTAAACGCGGTTATCGTAGCGTGCCAGTAGCTCACGCATTCTACTGCAACGACCCGCTTGCTGCTCGCGTAACCGCGCACTCTGCTCTCGCTGCTCTTCTCGCTCCTGCTCGCGCACATCAAACAGACGCGCTCGGTTCAGCTCGCTCTGCCGCACGTGATCTTCGCGCTGAATAACCTGCGGCTTTACCTCAACCTGCTCAGATCCCTGACGCGGGCGCTGCTCAAAGTGCACTTGCCCCTGGGCATCGACCCAACGGTATATTTGTGCATCAGCCAGGCCGGACCAGCTAAACGCGAGCAAGGTAAAAAGAGTAAAAGGTAGCTTCATGGTGGCTCCAGGCGCATATCTGACCAGTCAGTCGAGAATAGCCTACTGCCATCAACGATCCAAGCGCGTTTTCCTCGCGCGCCGCCTCAGCGAATACGCGGCGCCAGCGCCTGCTCAGGATCGTAATGACCTAACTGACGGAGCGTTTCCAGCCGAGCCCCCGCACGATAGGTGTATTCGTTTTGAGGATAATGATCAACCAAGTAACGATAGGTCTGAACCGCATCCAGATAAAGCGCCTGACGCTCCAGACACTGGCCACGCAGCAGGGATATTTCCGGCTGCAAGTAAGGCCGCGAACGACTCAAGCGCTCGGTCTGCGACAGCTGTCTGATAACCTCAGCACAATCGCCTATTTCGTAAGCACTGTAAGCTTTACTCAGATGCTTGCTGTAGGCTGAAGAACAACCGGTTAATACGAGTAGCAAGGCGAGCAAGAGTGAGAGCTGGTTAGTCATGAGGTTCTCTGAAAAAGACACTATTTACGGCGTATCGGCACCAGAATGAAATTCTTCAGTTCAACTAACATTTGACTTGAGTCAGTGGCCGTACGCAATCATAGGACTACCTTACTTAAAACCCTAGATTCGCTGTTTATATACTCTATTCAATGAAAACGCACGGCGTACCGCTCCATTTGCAGCTTCAGCCTGCGCCGACTGTCGGAGACAGCACCATGAATATTCGTCACATGCTTGTTGTAGTAGATCCCAGCACCGAAGACAAACAACCCTGCCTGGAACGCGCGGCAAATCTTTGTCGACACTATCCACAGGCGCGACTCACATTATTGGCCTGCGATTACGTGCCCGCACTGGATGGTGGCGCTCTATTCGAGAGCACAGGCCTGGAGAAAGCCCGCGCCTCGTTGCTAAAACACAATCGTGAACTTCTAAACAAACTGGCCGAACCGCTGCGGGCCAAGGGCATAGAAGTTGAGGTGGACTCAGTGTGGGGTAAGCGTCTTGACCGGCACATTCTGCAGGCCGCGCAAAAATGGCAGCCCGACCTGGTCATCAAGACGACGCATCATCACAACCCACTCAAACGGCTTTTTCTGACCAATACTGACTGGCAGCTGATCCGTCACTGCGAGGCACCACTCTGGCTGGTTAAACGGGGTGAGCAGTCCATCACGCAAATCTGCGCTGCGGTTGACCCACTGCACGTGGACGATAAACCAGCCAGCCTTGACCTAAAGCTGATCAGCGATGCCAAGACGCTGGCAGAAGAAACCGGCGCCAGCCTTAACCTGGTCCACTGTTACAACCCCTTGCCACGAACCATGGTTATTGACGCTACGCTTGTCGTTGATTATCAGGGCTACGCCGATGACGTCAAAAAACACCATGCTGAGGCCCTCGCGGAGCTACTGAAGCGGGCCAATGCTGACAACGCGCAGCATCAGCTACTGGAGGGCTATCCCGAAGAAGCGATTCCCAACATGATTGAAAAACAGGGAATCAATTTACTGGTAATGGGCGCAATATCACGCTCCAGACTGCAAAGCGCTCTCATCGGTCATACGGCCGAGCGACTACTGGACGAGGTCAGCTGCGATCTGTTGATCATCAAGCCAGACGGATTCAGCGACCCCAGCAAACCCTGATGATTGCGCTACCAGCTCAGCCACGACCTTTGGCTAAGCTGGTAGCAGCAAGACTGAGCCGCGTGACTTCGGCCCAGTCTTCGGCTGCGATGCTGGCCTTGGGCACCACCCAGCTACCACCCACGGCCATCACATTGCCCAGGGTCAAATACTCACCAATATCCTGCTGCCCAATACCGCCAGTCGGACAGAAGCGCACATCACTAAAAGGCCCGGCGAATGACTTCAGCAGAGCCGCGCCGCCCAGCACCTGAGCCGGGAACACCTTAAAGCGGCGGTAGCCCAAGCGGTAACCGGCAAGAATCTCGGAGGCAGTTGCGATACCCGGCAGTAGAGGAATGGTGCTCTTCAGGCCTAACTGAAGCAACTCATCGGTAATGCCCGGTGTTACCACGAAGTGCGCGCCAGCGCGCTCTACCGCAGCAAACTGTGCCGCATCAATCACGGTCCCCGCGCCTACCTGCAGCGCCGGGCGCTCGCGCCGCAACAGCTCGATGGCTGGCAGGCCGAATGGCGTTCGTAGCGTCACTTCCAGCGTGGTAATTCCCCCGGCGGCAAGCGCGTCGGCCAGCGGCAGAATATCCGCTTCACGCTCGATACTGATGACCGGCAGCAGCGTGACCTCGGCAAACAATGTATCCAGAGTCTGTGTCATATCCATTGCGGCGCCATTCTCCTAACTGCCATCGGGGCTATAGATAATTTCCAGCGGGGCCCGCAGAAATGAACTGATCGGCCATTCCGGGTGCTGCCCCGCCAACGCAGCGCACAGGGTCATGGCCTTATCCTCGCCCCTGACCGCAAGCAACTGCAAGCGCGCGGAGTGTAAAGCAGCGCCGCTGAGGGTCAACCTTTGCGCACCAGAAGTAGACAGCGCAGGCATACAAGGTGCCGACGCATCTGGTGCGAGCATCTGCATGATGTCATGTGCACCAGGAAATAACGACGCTGTGTGGCCGTCAGCTCCCATGCCCAAAACGACCGCATCCAGCGGCAACAGGTCTGCGATCAGAGCGCTGCTGGCTGCGGCGTCCTCGGCAAGCCCAATCCCGCGGTAGAGCGGTAACCAGTTGACCTTGTTCATGACCGCGGGCATGTGTCGCCAGAGTAGCCCAGCATTACTGTCGGCGTGCTCGGGTGCAACCCAGCGTTCATCCACCAGGGTGAGAGTGACCTGCTCCCAGTCAAACTCGACGGTATTCAAGCGACGCAGCATTGCTTTAGGGCTGCGGCCACCGGATAACGCCAGGCTTGCACGTCCGCGCGCATCTATCGCGGCGCGCAGCGCAGCAAGCACCC
Organism: Pseudomonas neustonica; assembly: GCF_003797945.1. Taxonomy (GTDB): domain Bacteria; phylum Pseudomonadota; class Gammaproteobacteria; order Pseudomonadales; family Pseudomonadaceae; genus Halopseudomonas; species Halopseudomonas neustonica. Next base: position 337,341 of record NZ_RKKU01000001.1, on the reverse strand, counting down.
TATCCACCACTTGCTTTGCGTGTTCATCGGCTGATGCAGTGATCTGGATAGACAGACCTCGCTGAGCAGCCAACTCCTTTAACCCGATCATCATTGGTCCGCTTGCTGCAAACTGGCGGTAAAGACGCTGCCGCCCAGCTCTGCCGGACTAGCCTCGGCGCGCATAAAGGCAAACAACTCGCGACCCGAGCCTCGTCGTACTGGTTTTCGATGCAGCGCTGGCGCCCTTGCCTGCCATTCATCTTCGTCGATCATCAACTGCAGACTCCCTTGTCCCGCATCCAGCGTAATCCGATCGCCGTCGCGCAAGCGCGCAAGCGCGCCGCCATCAGCCGCTTCAGGACAAAGGTGAATGGCCGCCGGAACCTTGCCGGACGCGCCAGACATGCGCCCGTCAGTGACCAGCGCAACCTGGTATCCACGATCCTGTAGCACGCCAAGATAAGGTAGCAGCTTGTGCAACTCCGGCATGCCATTGGCGCGCGGCCCCTGGAAACGAAGTACAGCAACACCATCGCAATCCAGTTCGCCCGCCTTGAACGCGGTAACGAAATCATCCTGGTCGTCAAAGACCCGGCAGGGGGCGCTAACCTGCCAATGCGCTGGATCGACCGCCGATACCTTGAGCACGCCACGCCCCAGGTTGCCCTCCAGCAAGCGCAAGCCTGCGTCGGGCAAAAAAGGCGACGCTAGCGGACGCAAAATACTCTCATCCAGACTCGTCTCGGCCCCATCTCGCCAGCTCAGCTTGCCATCCTGTAACACCGGTTCCTGGCAATAGCGCGCGAGACCGAAACCGGCAACCGTCTGTACCTGTTCGTGCAACAGCCCGGCGTCGAGTAGCTGGCGAAATAGCCAGGCAGTGCCGCCGGCGGCCTGAAACTGGTTGATATCAGCCTTGCCGCTAGGGTAAATGTGCGCCAGCGTGGGTACCACTGCCGAGAGTGCCGCCATATCTTCCCAGCGTAATTGCAGTCCCGCCGCCTGACCGATGGCAACCAGGTGAATGGTCAGGTTGGTTGAACCACCGGTGGCCAGCAGCATCACCAGCGCATTGATCAGTGCGCGCTCGTCGAGAATATCGGCCAGTCGTACTTCACCCGCACGCGCCAGCCGCACCACCTGTTCTGCCGCATGCGCAGTGAGCGCATCGCGCAAAGGAGTAGAGGGATGCACGAAGGAGGCGCCGGGCAGCTGCAACCCCATGGCCTCCAGCAACATCTGGTTGGTATTGGCCGTACCGTAGAAAGTGCAGGTGCCCGCACTGTGATAGGAGGCACTTTCTGCCGCCAGCAGTTCCTCGCGGCCGACTTTGCCCTCGGCAAACAACTGGCGTACACGCGCCTTTTCACTATTGGGCAGACCGCTAGGCATAGGGCCCGCAGGCACAAAAAGTACCGGCAGGTGACCAAAGCGCAATGCGCCCATCAACAAGCCTGGCACTATCTTGTCGCAGATCCCCAAACAAAGCGCACCGTCAAACATGTTGTGTGACAGAGCAATCGCGGTCCCCATGGCAATCACGTCACGGCTGGCCAACGACAACTCCATGCCCGGCTCGCCCTGGGTCACACCATCACACATGGCAGGCACCCCACCGGCTACCTGCCCCGTTGCACCAATGCCACGCAATATCTGTCTGATCTGCTGCGGATAACTCTCATAGGGCTGATGCGCGGACAGCATATCGTTGTAGGCTGTGACCAGGCCGATATTAACCTCGTCCATCATACGAATGCGGCTTTTGTCCTGCGCCGAGCAGGCCGCCATGCCGTGCGCCAGATTGCCACAGGACAAGCCACTGCGACCTTCGGGAGCATCATGCATTTGCGCGAGATACGCTGCACGCGACACCTTGCTGCGCTCGCGCACCGCCTGTGTAACCGCTTCGACCTGTGGATGCATACAACTCTCCTGTGCCAACCAACCTACCCGCAATGGTCAATTATGTTCTATTGTAGAGCCCATTCCCAACAGCCCGCCTAACATACAAGGACTTGAGCATGTCGCTGCGCCGCACCAAAATCGTCGCCACCCTGGGACCAGCAACCAGCAGCCCGGAAAAAATTGCCGAACTGATCGCCGCTGGTATGAACGTCGCCCGGCTCAACTTTTCCCACGGCAGTGCCGACGAACACCGCCGTCGTGCCCGACTGGTACGAGAAATTGCCGAGGAAAACGGCCAACATGTGGCTCTACTGGGCGATTTGCAGGGACCCAAAATCCGCATTGGCCGCTTCACCGATGGCCGCATTGAGCTGGATGTAGGCGACAATTTCCGGTTATCCACCGTACATGATCTGGAGAATGGTAACAGCGATATCGTTGGCTTGGACTACCCCGACCTGGTGTCCGATTGCCGTGCGGGCGACGAGCTCTTGCTCGACGATGGTCGCGTGGTATTGCAGGTCGAAAGCGTCGGCCGGGACGAAGTGCGGTGCCGCGTTACCGTCGGCGGCCCACTGTCCAACAACAAAGGGATCAACCGTCGCGGCGGTGGGCTTTCTGCGGCTGCCTTGACCGACAAGGACCGCAACGATATCAATCTCGCCGCCGAGCTGGAGATGGAGTACGTCGCGGTATCTTTTCCGCGCGACGCTGCTGACATGAACCTCGCACGCAAGCTACTGCGCGATGCCGAATCCGAAGCCTGGCTGATTGCCAAGATCGAACGTGCCGAAGCCGTCGCTGACGATGAGACGCTTGATGGATTGATTCAGGCAAGTGACGGCGTCATGGTGGCGCGCGGCGACCTGGGTGTCGAAATCGGTGATGCCGAGCTGGTTGGCATCCAGAAGCACATCATCAGTCGTGCACGCAAACAGAACAAGGTCGTGATCACTGCCACTCAGATGATGGAGTCGATGATCTCCAGCCCGATGCCAACACGTGCAGAGGTATCCGATGTAGCCAACGCAGCATTGGATTACACCGATGCCGTCATGCTGTCCGCTGAGACCGCAGCAGGTGATTTCCCGGTCGAGGCGGTCAGGGCTATGGATCGCATCTGCCGCGGCGCGGAGAAGCACCCGACCAGCCAGAAGTCCGGCCATCGCTTGTATCAGAAAACTGAGCGTTGCGATGAGACCATAGCACTGGCGGCCATGTATGCCGGCAACCACTTCCCCGGTGTTACCGCGATCATCACGTTGACCGAAAGCGGCTTTACGCCGCTGATCATGTCGCGTATTCGCTCGCACCTACCGATCTTTGCCTTCTCACCCAACGCGCAGACACTAGGCCGGGTCGCACTCTATCGCGGGGTACAGGCAATGCCCTTCAATCCAGCAGACATGCCCTCCAGCGACATCAATCAGCAGGCCGTGAACAAGCTGCTTGAAGGCGGTTACGTGCAGCCCGGTGACTGGGTCATTCTGACCAAGGGTGATGTCTACAACTCACGTGGCGGCACCAACTCCATGAAACTGCTGCACGTGGGTGAATCATTGGTTTAACCCGGTAGCAAGCAACTGGCTGGCGAGCCTGGTGGGTAGCTAATGACCCGCAAGCACTCGCCATACCAGACGGCTTCTAGCGCAGCCCCAGGACGGGCGATGACAAAAAAAGGGCCTCGCAAGCGAGACCCTTTTTACCAACTTCTTAGCGCTTACTTCACTTCTACTGCCAGGCTCTCGGCAATCTTCTTCTGCCAAATCGCCGGGCCGGTGATATGCGCCGACTCACCTCGGCTGTCTACCGCGACAGTCACCGGCATATCTTCCACATCAAACTCATAGATAGCTTCCATACCCAACTCAGGGAAGGCAACCACCTCTGCTTTTTTGATCGCCTGCGCCACTAGATACGCGGCACCACCCACCGCCATCAAGTAGGCAGCCTTGTAGTCCTTGATCGCTTCAATGGCGATAGGCCCACGCTCGGCTTTACCGATCATGCCCAGCAATCCGGTCTGATCAAGGATCTGGCGGGTGAACTTGTCCATCCGTGTAGCGGTGGTAGGCCCAGCAGGCCCGACTACCTCTTCGCGTACCGGATCAACCGGGCCAACGTAGTAAATGAAGCGACCTTTAAGATCTACAGGCAGCTCTTCGCCCTTGTTCAGCATGTCGACCATACGCTTGTGCGCAGCATCGCGGCCGGTCAACATTTTGCCGGAGAGCAGAACAGTTTCGCCGGACTTCCAGGTCTGCACGTCTTCCGGCGTCAAAGTGTCCAGGTTAACGCGGCGCACGCCATCACCTACTTCCCAGGTAATATCCGGATAAGCATCCATCGGCGGCGCCTTGAGTACAGCCGGGCCAGTACCATCAAGCGTAAAGTGCGCGTGACGGGTCGCGGCGCAGTTGGGGATCATGCACACGGGCAAACTGGCGGCGTGGGTCGGATAATCCTTGATCTTGATATCCAGCACGGTGGTGAGACCACCCAGGCCCTGAGCACCAATACCCAGCGCATTGACCTTATCCATGATTTCCAGGCGCAGCTCTTCAACCCGGTTCTGCGGGCCACGGGCGCGCAGCTCATGAATATCGATGGAATCCATCAAGGACTCTTTGGCCATCACCGCCGCTTTTTCAGCGGTGCCGCCAATACCAATCCCCAGCATGCCCGGCGGACACCAGCCAGCCCCCATGGTCGGTACGGTTTTCAATACCCAATCGACGATAGAGTCAGATGGATTGAGCATCGCCATCTTGGACTTGTTCTCTGACCCGCCGCCCTTGGCTGCAACGTCGATTTCAACGGTATCACCCGGCACCATCTGGTAATGAATAACAGCAGGTGTGTTGTCTTTGGTATTGGTACGCTTACCCGCCGGATCAGCCAGAATCGAAGCGCGCAGCACGTTTTCCGGCAGATTATAGGCCTGACGCACGCCCTGGTTGATCATGTCATCCAGGCTCATGGTGGCACCTTCCCAGCTGACATTCATGCCGATCTTGACGAACACGGTAACGATACCGGTGTCCTGACAAATCGGCCGATGACCGGTGGCGCACATGCGCGAATTGATCAGAATTTGAGCAATCGCATCCTTGGCTGCCTTCGACTCTTCACGCTCGTAGGCTTCATGCACTGCCTGAATGAAGTCAACGGGGTGGTAATAGGAAATATACTGCAGCGCATCAGCTACGCTCTGAATCAGATCATCTTGTTTGATAACGGCCATGCTCGGACAGGCTCCTCTCTTTAGGCGGCTGACAGGGACTGCGCTATGTCAGACCAGTCTCACGGAATCGGACAGGCTTGGATGGTTGTAGTCACACCCTGGAAAAACAGTAGCCAAGTATACCTGAGCTAGCCGTTTGGCATAGCGCCGGGACCTTATTCTCTGACGAAATGAGGCAGCATGGCCGGGGCAGGCACGTTAAGACTACCACCGGGCATTTTCAGCACGGCCAGGCCGTGGGCAGTCACTTTGCAGCCAGCAGCAAGATACTGCTTCCCAAACCAGGGCTTAAACGATAAATTGACGTCATAATGCCATCACATAAAGTCGAGCCTATCGTGAACGAAACCCAGGCCGCAGATAACAATAAATTTCAGGCACTGAGGCTACAGCGCTTCTTCCTGGCGCAGGTTAATTACCTGATAACCTACCTGGTCATTGGGGTTGCCTGGGCCGCTGGTCACTATGACGGCTCCGCCTGGATGGCCTTTAGTCACGTGCTTCTGGGGCTGCTTACCCAGAGTGTATTTTTGCTGCTATTCAAAACCGGCCTCAACCTCCGCTTCTCGGAACCCAGCCTCAGCAACGCCCAGATCGCCGTAGCCATTTTGTTAACCACGTATATGCTGGCTTTTTCAGACAGCCTGCGCGGCAGCCTCATCTTGGTCTACGCCAACATTCTGGTGTTTGGCATATTCCAGCTATCGCGCCGCGATCTGCTGCTGCAAGCAGGTCTGGCGCTGGTCTGCTTTGGCAGCGTTATTGCCTTTGATTACTACAGCTCTCCCAGCTCGCAGAATCTGACACTGAGCCTGGTACAGTGGTTTATTCTCGCTTGTTTTCTCGGCTGTCTAACCATCACCGGCAGCTATATCCGTGAGCTCCGCGAGCGCTTGCAGCAGCGTCACAGCACACTGCAAGCGCACCAGGAAACCCTGCGCGGCATGATGGGGCAGCTGCAGAGTCTGGCCACTACCGACAGCCTTACCGGACTGGCAAACCGCCGCTACTTCATTGACGAGGCACGCCGCCGAATGACGCTAATGCGGCCCAATCAGACGCTCGGTGTAGCCCTGATTGACCTGGATCATTTCAAACGCATCAATGACCTCTACGGCCACGCGGCTGGAGACGAGGTATTACAGGGCTTCGCCAAACTGGCGACAGACAGCCTGCGCGAAGGCGATCTGGTCGCGCGCTTTGGCGGCGAGGAATTTGTTATTCTGCTGAGCAATACCGATCTCGACATTCTGTACCAATGCCTGGAGCGTATACGTGTCAGCTTTGCCAAAGCACATTTCCCCAGCTTGCCTGAAGGCGTAAACTGCACCTTATCTGCAGGCCTGAGTATGATCCACCAGGAAGATGACCTGGAAGTGCGCTTGAACAATGCCGATCAAGCGTTATACACGGCCAAAAACAGTGGCCGGAATCGCTGCGAACGCTACCAACCCAGCCATGAAAAACTCACCCAAGCCTGAATTGACCGATGCCTGAATTGATCGTACAAGGCCGCCATCTGCAAGTGAGCCAAGGTGACAACCTGCTGACGGCACTGCAGGGCGCAGACCTGCCAATCAACTGGTCCTGTCGTGCCGGTCACTGCCACAGTTGCCTCATCCAGGCTCCCGCAGAATCGATTCCAGCCGCCGCACAGCAAGGCTTGAGTCCAGCGCAGCAAGCCGAAGGTTGGTTGCTCGCCTGCCAATGCAGTGTCGAGCAGGATATGCATCTGACACTGCATGACCCGGCCAGCGATGGCTTACCCGCGCAGATTGAGAGTCTGGAAACCCTACCTGGCGATATCGTGCGCCTGCGCTTGGCTCCTCAGCGCCCCCTGCGCTACCGCGCAGGTCAACACGTCACCCTATGGTTATCGTCGCGACTGGGGCGCAGCTATTCGCTGGCAAGCCTGCCCGGCGACGCGCTGCTCGAGTTTCATATTCAGGTGCGCGACAACGGTGCCTTCTCACACCAATTACAACAGGCCTGCGTAGGCCAAACGCTCTATCTTGGCGCCCCTGGCGGCCATCTGTGTTACGACCCCGCCTGGCATGACCGCCCACTGCTGCTGCTAGCCAGCGGTACCGGTCTAGCCCCGCTGCAGGCGCTTGCGCGCGACGCACTGCAAAGCGGGCACAGCGGCGGTATCAATCTGTGGCACTGGTCAGCCGCCAAACAGGGCTGCTACTTGCAACAACCACTGACGGATCTGGCAGCGAGTGAACCCCAACTGCATCTCAATTTGCGCCAGCGAGCAGATTTGGATGCAGACCTGCGCAGTCTGCGTATTCGCTCACGAGCGACCCTGGCATTAGTCTGTGGCGGCGCCGAGTTTACCGAGCAGGTACGCCGACCACTCTTTATGGCCGGCCTGGCCGGACCGCAGGTTATCGACGAGAGCTTTCTCGCGCGGAGTTAGCTTGAATAGCCACCCATCGATTGATCCGGCATCGTTATGAGTACTCATTCGGCAGGCCATGGTTGCTGCGGCAGCAATTCAAATCATGCGACCATGCTTGGCAAAGAAAAACCGAGTGAGAGACGCTGGAGACAATATGAGCGAACACGTACTGATTGAGCACAGCGGCGGCGTGCTGACGCTAACGTTGAACCGTCCCGATAAAAAGAACGCCCTGACCCAGGCTATGTACGGTGCCATGGCCGAGGCGATCAACGCAGCACAACAAGATAACCAGATTCGTGCCGTAGTGATTCAAGGCAGCGACAGCTGTTTTACCAGTGGCAACGACGTCGGCGACTTCGTCAACTCACCGCGCAGCGACACCAAGAGTCCGGTCTATCATTTTTTACGCGCTATCTGTCACGCAGAAAAACCCCTGATCGCCGCCGTGAACGGTCCTGCAGTCGGTGTCGGCACCACCATGTTGCTGCATTGCGACCTGGTGTTCGTTGCTGACAATGCACGCTTGAAAATGCCGTTCGTCAACCTTGGCCTCTGTCCCGAAGCAGGCTCCAGCTTCCTACTACCGCGCCTGCTGGGTCACCTGCGCGCCGCAGAACTGCTGCTGCTAGGCGAAGAATTATCGGGGCAGCGCGCAACTGAAATCGGCCTGGCCAATCACGCCTTGCCGGCAGGATCAGCCGTACTGCAAGCCGCTCAGGATGCCGCCAGGCGCATTAGTGAATTGCCGCCGGGCTCGGTCAAGCTAACCAAGCAGTTGATCAAAAAAGGGGTGGCCCAAGTGGCAGAGCAGACTATGGATGCGGAAGGCGCCCATTTCACCGAGTTACTCGGCAGCGCAGATGCGCGCGAAGCGCTCACCGCCTTTATCGAGAAGCGCAAACCGGTATTTGCCAGCCAGTAAAGCGCACAACTGCTCCACGCTTGACGTGGAGCAGGTCTCAACGATGAATACCAAAAATCCGCATCACCCATCGATTGATTTGCCCCCACACCCGAATTTTCAGGCGATGACTCAAGGGTAAATTACGCCAGCGCTCCAACGTCCATTCGTAACTTTGCGCGAAATCGTTCTCAAAGCTCTCGGTCACCGCGCTCGCCAAGCCAGGATCAACCGCTTGCTGATTCGCTTCCAGATTCCAATGCAAGGTCCAGTGGTCAAAGTTACAGGAACCAAGCGACACCCAGTTATCAACCATAGCGGTCTTCAAATGGGTAAAACGGGGTTGAAACTCGTAGATGCGCACACCGGCTTTCAATAGGCGACGGTAATACCGCTGGCCAGCGTAAAGCACTGCAACGTGATCGACACTGGTGCCACACAATAGCAGACGGACATCGACGCCGCGCCGTGCGGCGCGGATCAACGACCGACGAATGCGCCAGGAAGGCAAAAAATAAGGCGTTGCCAACCAGACTCGTTGTTCACTATGAGCCAATGCACCAAGCAAAGAGGCAACCACCTCTTTCTGCTCACGCGCCCCGATGTAGGACACCCGCGCGTGACCGCCACCCTCCTGCGGACGGGACGGTATTTTTACTCGCCGAACAGGTGAGAAGCCACGGCGTTGATACTTGCCTACCCGCGCCCATTCAATTTCAAACAAATCCAGCCAGTCAGCAACCACCGGCCCCTGCACTTCGAGCATCTGCTCATGCCAGCGAGGGCAATCACTCCCCTCCTCTTGCTGACAAAACTCATCAGTAAATCCAGTACCGCCGACAAAAGTGATCTTCTGGTCGATGATGATCAGTTTACGGTGATCGCGATGAAACATGCGCGTGCCGTGGTACCAGGATGTCGGATTATAGATGCGCGTTGCAACGCCGCCATCGCTGAGTCGGTCACGATCCGGCTGCTTCATCTTTTCACTGCCGATCGCATCAAACATGAAGCGAACCTTTACGCCTCGCGAGACCGCTTGCAGAAGAGCATCCACCACCTGATCGCAACTGGTGCCCGAGGAGACCAGATACATCTCAATATCAATGCTGGACTCGGCCTGCTCAAAGGCTTCGAGTATGCGCGGAAAGTAGCGGTGCCCATCCACGCGCAGATTGAATTCGTTGTCCTGATGCCACTCATACACACGCGACGACATAAATATCCTTGTAGCGGACGCCGCTCAAGGAATTCGGTAATCGTCCTGCGTTAGCAGATCTACCCCGCACTCGAGCTGGCTAATCCAGTCCAGAAAAGCATTGATCATTTCAGGGCCGTCAAAGGGACGACCGTGTTGAGGTACCAGCATGGTCGGTGCCAACTGACGAACCATATTAGCCCACAGACGGCATACTTTGTTCCCCGCCATGTAGCGACGGTGAAAGCCCTCCATACTGGATTTGTGAGTAGCAAAGTCGGTCACTGGTTCCGCATCGTCCAACATTGATGCTCCCATATCGCCGGAAAACAGGATGCCGCTGATCGGATCAAAGAACTGCAGGTTACCCACGGAGTGCAGAAAATGCGCTGGCAGTATCTTGATTGAGGACTTACCCAGCGGCACGTCGGCACCGCGATCAGGAATGGCTATCATCCGATCGGTAGTCGACATACCCATCTGCCGATTCAGAAAACCGGCACTCAGGTGCGGCAAGAAACGCGCCCACAGTTTTGAGCAAACCACTTTACAGCGGGTGTGCAAAAACCATTTATCCAGCGACGCAATGATGTCCGGATCCTGGTGTGACGCAAACACATAGGTCAGGTCAGGCAGGGGTATATACCGGCTGACTGCCAATGAAAGCGGCATGTACGTCAGATCTCCACCCGGATCAAGCAGCGCATGCTCGTCGTGATCGATGATCAGAAATTGATTCGACTGCACCCCATCGCCGGTGACCAACTGGTCAAAACACAACACCTTGTGCGGTCCGTTATCGAACAAAACTCTTGCCGTGGCCATACCGAGACTCCCTACAGGTTAAATTCCAGCCCACCTTATAAATCAGCAATGCGGTCAGGCCACTGACCTGCATCAAGATGTACGCAGTCACAGGAACGTAACCAAGGATTCACAATCCTGACACCCCAGCGCCATAGGCTCAGCTTGTACATCAAATAACAGATGCCCGGACGGAGGTGTCCATGTCACAAGCAGCGCTCGCCCTCGAAGAATCCAACAGTCGCCAGTTGCTGGTAGAACTGGCTACCGACGCACGCAGCCTCAGAGCAGCACAGGCTCTCAGATACCAGGTCTTCGCTGAAGAATGTGGCGCGGTCTTGCATACGGCCGAAGCTGGCCTGGATCAGGATCATTATGACCTGCACTGCGAACACTTGATCGTGCGCGACCAGAACACCGGTCGCGTGGTCGCGACCACCCGCATCCTGGATAGCCGCCGCGCCCCAGAGGCAGGCGGTTTCTATAGCGAGAGTGAGTTTCAGCTGGTTGGCCTGACTGACCTGCGTGGCGACATCATGGAGATCGGTCGCACCTGTGTGCACGCTGAGTACCGCAATGGCGCGACTATTTCAGCGCTCTGGTCGGGCTTGGCGCAGCTGATGAATGAGCGCCATTACGCATACCTGATGGGCTGCGCCAGCATCGATATGCGCGACGGCGGCCTGCAAGCGCACGCCATCATGCAGCGGTTGCGTGGGCGCTATCTGAGCCGCGAGTACCTTAATGCGATTCCACGCTTACCCATTCCCGAGCGTGACTTGCCAGCCAACCTGACCGCACAGCTACCACCGCTGCTCAAAGCCTATATGCGCCTAGGTGCGAAGGTCTGCGGTGAGCCCTGCTGGGATCCGGAATTCAACGTTGCCGATGTTTTTATCCTGCTACGCCGTGAGCAGCTTTGCCCACGCTACGCTCGCCATTTCAAGGCAGTCTGAGGATGACGCCGGGTAAAGCGCTGCGTTTGGCTGGCGTCATTGGCTGGATCATCTGTGGCCTGCTGCTCGCAACCTGGGTCGCGCTGCTGCAGCCTTTCAAGCCGGCCTTTCTGGATGGTCAGCGCCAGCGCCTGACACGCTGGTGGCTGCGCAATCTGATCCGTCTATTGCCATTGAGGCTGCACGTGCATGGCTCCCCGGTGAGTGATACCGCGCTCTGGGTCAGCAACCACGTGTCATGGCTGGATATCGTCGTACTCGGTGCGCAAGCCCCGGTGCATTTTCTGTCCAAGGCCGAGGTGCGGCAATGGCCCGTCATCGGCTGGCTGGCAGCAGCTGCCGGGACCTGCTTTATCCAACGCGGGAAGTCGGTGTCGCAATCCTTGCAGGCACAACTGACCCAGATCCTGAACCAGGGCCGTAGTCTGGTCATTTTTGCTGAAGGCACTACCACTGCCGGCGACCGGGTACGTACTTTTCACGGCCGCTTGCTGGGCAGTGCAATAGACGTCAAGGCACCGATACAACCCGTCGCTGTGGCTTACCGGCTCGATGGTGAGGCTGACCGCTCCGCGCCCTTCATCGATGACGATGAGTTTTCACAGCACCTGGTACGCTTACTCGGCTCCAGGACCATAGACGTACATGTGTATTTTCTTGCGCCCATCGCTAGCCAGGACCGCAACCGAAATCAGCTGGCCAGAGAAGCACAATCGGCAGTGAGTCAGGCTCTGGGATTGCCGGACGGCACGGTAAAGTCAACGGCACCCGAGCTCAAAAGCGCCGCCTGATCAGCAGCGAAGGCCTGAACCTGCGGCATAAAACGAAAAAAATCCTGCTCAAAGGCGGCGTAATCTGCCTCCAGCTCCGCAACCGAGCCAGGCATTGCATTATCGCGCCGCAGTCGCTTGGACATATTATCCAGCGCGCGATGCAAGTGCGGTAACTGCGCATAACTGGTGAGCCAGTCGTGCTCACTCATGTGCCGAATAACCGGCCACGCATTTTCCGGGATAATGTCGCGCTGCTGCAGCAGGTGCCGATAGGACTGCTGACTGAACTCCGCCAGCGGTAGCTCGGAAAATTGCTGCCAGTGACGCGCCAGCAAGTGATCATAGAACATGTCCACCATGATGCCGGCAAAGCGGCGGCGCTGAGGGCTAACCCGCGCCTTGCTTTGCAGCACCAACGCATGACTATCCGTGAAGCCATCAATACGCCTATGCAACCAGATGCCGCCGCGCACCCCTTCGGGCAACGCAATCTGCTGCACCGGCCCTTTGACAAAATCGCCAAGCAGGCTGCCCAGGGCCTGCTCCGGCGAGTTTGACCCCATCAATAAGTGGGCAAGGAAGTTCATCAGTTACCCTGTACCTGCGCATGCAGACTAGCCAACTGGTTTTGCAGAGTACTGATGCTACGGTTGGTTTGCAGGCGAAAACTGTCAATCGAATCCAACGCCTGCTCGGTCGCAGCCGCGCGCTGATCAAGCTCGGTGCGCATCACCAGCAGACTTTGCTCAACGTCACCGCCGCCTTCCTGCTGCAATGCCTGTAACGCCTGTTTTTGGCTGGTCAGCTGGGCGGCCTGAGCCGCTAACTGTGATTGCAACTCTTCCAGCCCTGCCAGTTGCCCCTGCAGTTGCGTCAACTGCGCTGCCGCTGTCTTGGCCTGCTCTGCGGCAGCTTGCAGCTGCCTCGATTGCTCGCTCAGGCGCTCAGCAAAATCGGCAGTGCCAGCAGTCAAGCTAGTCAGCTGTGCCTGCTGCGCCTCGACCTCTTTGCTCAACTGCGCGTTCGCTGTCCTGGTGCTGAGCAAACGCTCATCATGCTCGCTCAGCGTCTTCTGCAATGCGGCCACCTGACTTTCCAGCTTGCCGATGCGAGCGCTCCTGGCCTGCTCAGCCTGACCGAGACTGGATTCGGTGGCACTGAACTTGCCGTTAATATCCTGAATACGTCCCGAGGCTTCCTCACTGATGCGCGCGAAGCTGGTTTGCGTCGCGACCAATTGCTGTTTAAGCATGCTTTGCTGCTGATAAGTCCAATAGCCCAGCGCAACAAGTGCTAAAGACAGTGCCGCAGTCAGCGCCCAGAGTGGGCCGTTGCTCGCACCCGACACTTGGGGTGGAGGATCAGCGCGCAAGCTCCCACTGGAACTGCTGCGCTGAGGCGCGACCGATACTGGATCAAAGCCATCATCGCGACTTGCTCGCAGACTAGGTAAATCATCATCCAACTCTTGCTTCTTCATTCGTCCCCAACTCCCAATCTTGCCCAAAAGCTCGCGCCAGAGCGGTGCAAGCCCGCACCACGGAATAGCACATAATGGCCTTTTACCCGCAACCAGCAGGTTTATGACCCTCGCCTGGCGGCATATATCCAGCACTTATGCGAATTGGTACACATTCTGCTTGCACTTAACTCACTTGGCTACCGCACCTTGCGAGACCAGTGATTAATTGGGGGATGGATCCATGATTGCAGACGCACAGTTCAACCGCGCAACACTTGACTGCATGACCACACTGAGACGCCATTTAAAACGCTCACTCGGGGTGACCGTTCACTTGGGCGACCCGGATGCAGTGGAAAGCATGATCGGCTTGAGCCGCGATTGCCCGAATGCCGATATTCGCGACCTGGGTAACCGGCTGGCGGATATGGTTGCCCCCGTTGTGCCCGAACCGGAAGAAAGCATGGTAGCGCAAGGCGCCATTGCCGCGCGGCAATACCATGTTAACGCACAGCGCCAACGTGACATGCCGGCAGAACCGACTCCAGCATCCCCGAGTGGCAGCGTGCGCATCTACCGGGGCCAGGTTATTCGCTGAGGCATGCCATCAGGCTTGTCGATGGCGTGTCTATGTCGCATATCCGAACCTGCGTAACCCACAAGCCGCTGGCGCATACGCACCACAGACATTACTCTGAGCCATCCAGGGTCTGAGGAGTAATTGAATGTCTGAATGGATGATTTACGGTGCCAATGGCTATACCGGCGAACTGTTAGCACGCGAGGCGCTATCTCGCGGCTTGACGCCGGTACTAGCTGGACGCAATCAGCAAGCCGTTAGCGCACTGGCCAGCGAACTTGGATTACAGGCGCGTCACTTCACCTTAGACGATCCAGACGCAGCCAATCAGGGCATGCAGGGGATGAATATAGTCGTCCATTGCGCAGGGCCGTTCTCAGCTACCAGTCAGCCCATGATTGATGCCTGCCTGCACAACCATTGTCACTACCTCGACATTACCGGCGAGATCGACGTGTTTATCGCAGCTCAGAGCCGACATAGCGAAGCAGCCGAGGCCGATGTGGTCATTTGTTCAGGCGTTGGCTTCGACGTCATTCCCACCGACTGTATTGCCGCACGCTTAAAAGAAGCAATGCCAGATGCCGACCGCCTTGCACTGGGGTTCGACTCACGTACTGGCTTTTCCCCCGGCACAGCTAAAACCTCAGTAGAAGGTTTGAAATATGGCGGACGTATCCGCCAGAACGACAAGATAAAAACGGTTCCTCTGGCGTATCAAAGCCGAGATATAGACTTCGGTAACGGGACAAAACACGCCGTCACCATTCCCTGGGGCGATATCGCGACGGCGTGGTTCTCTACCGGCATTGATGACATCGAGGTGTACATCCCCATGGCGCCGAGTGCTGCCACGCGGCTGCGCCGCCTGGATCGTTTACGCCCGTTGCTCGGCCTCCCGCCAGTCCAGGCCTTGCTCAAGTATCTGGTAGGCCGACGTATTCTTGGACCTGGCAGTGATCAACGCTTGAACGCACGGTCTTTCGTCTGGGGCGAGGCACAAAACCGCGTCGGCAAGAAAATCACCGCGCGTATTGAAACCGCCAATGGTTACGACGTGACCGTCGAGGGAGCCCTTTTTGCCGTTGATTTTCTTCAACAAAACGAACCTGCTCCAGGCTATTACACCCCTTCACGACTGCTCGGCGCTGACTGTATCGAGAAACTGGCTGGCTCAGGTGAGATGCAGCTGGATTGATTAGCCCAATAGGGCTGGCACCTTCCGTGCCAGCTCGCTGGTCAACCCTGCCAACAACTGTCCGCCATTGCGCCAGTAGTGCCAATATAACGATACCGACTGCGCCTGCCCCGGCACCAGCTCGGACAACTCTCCACGCCGTAATTCGCCTGCCACTTGCATCGCCGGCACCATACCCCAGCCAACGCCCGCGCTGAGCATACGTACGAACCCCTCGGATGAGGGACACAGATGGTATTCAAACTCACCCGGCAAACCCAACTGCTGCATAAACCGGTGCTGCAGCTGATCATCCGGGCCAAATACCACAGCCGGTAAGCCTGGTAACCGCGCTGGCACCACGCCAGCCGGAAAATGACGATCAATAAATACGCGACTGGCTACGGCCAGGTATGGCATTTGCCCCAGCAGTAAACTACGCGCGCCAGCCACCGGCTGCTCGGTAGCGCAAACGCAGGCAGCGACCTCACCATTACGCATGCGTCGCAAGCCTACGTCCTGATCCTCTACCTGCATATCCAGCAGCACCCGCTCAGCACTGCACCAGCCGCTGACGGCCTCTGCCCACCAGGTGGCCAGACTGTCGGCATTAAGCGCAATGCGCAGCCGACTCATACCTCCTTGCGTATCTATTTCCGGCAGGTCGCTGCGCAAATCGCGCTCCAGCAGCCGCACTTGCTGCACGTGATTGAGTAGCCGTTGGCCTGCCGCGGTCGCTTGAGGCGGCGACACTCTGACCAATACCGGCGAGCCCAGCCGTGACTCCAACAACTTGATCCGCTGCGAGATCGCTGATTGCGACAAACCCAAGCTCAATGCCGCGCGCTCGAAGCCACCCTGCTCTATTACAGCGGTCAATGCCGCCAACAGCTTATAATCCAGCATCATCAATTTCTCTAATATGACATCAGCATTATTGTCTTTTCTGATATCGATAACCACTCCAAAATCACTTCCTTCCACTAATCACAAGGCGCTATCCATGCCCACTCTGTTGCACAGCTACACCAACGGCCTTTTTGTTGCCGCCGGACTCATCATGGCGATAGGTGCACAAAACGCCTTTGTGCTGGCTCAGGGTCTGCGCAGAGAGCATCACATCAGCGCCGCGCTGATCTGCATGAGCTGTGATGCGGTATTGATTCTCGCCGGCACCTTCGGCTTGGCGGCATTACTGCAAAGTCATCCGCTGGCCATGGAGATTACGCGTTGGGCCGGGGTTGGCTTTCTCTCGCTTTATGCCTTACAGGCACTGAAACGTGCGGCCTGGCCAGCGGCAATGCATGCCGGCCAGCAACCCAAGCGATCGCGCCGTGCGGTATTGCTTAGCACCCTGGCAGTCACTCTGCTAAACCCGCACGTTTATCTGGACACCATGGTGTTAATCGGCTCAGTAGGCGCACAGAATCCTCTACCGTTGATCTTTGCCTTGGGCGCCGTCAGTGCATCGATTATCTGGTTCAGCCTGTTATCGCTGGGCTCCGCGAGATTAGCGCCCTTGCTGAGTCGCCCCCTGACCTGGCGCTGCATTGACCTGGCCGTCGCAGCAATGATGCTGGCGGTTGCCTGGTCTTTGGCTAAACCGGCGTTGCAGACACTCTGAAGGGCTATAACCCTATACTTGGTACGTGGATAGCTGCGCTTTCAGGTGCTATCATCGGGGCTTCCCGATCGCAAGACGGGCAGCGCCCTCTGGAGCCTGTATCAGTTCCAGTAGAAAAAAGAGGCGTCGCAGATTGTCCACTCTGCCCACGTGGCAACCGTGGTCAACGAAGTCGAACTGAGGCATACATTTGATGTCGCACAGTTAAGTACTATTCCGTTTCTGGACCCTGATACCTGAAGATGGAGAATAACCATGGCTTTTGAATTACCAGCACTCCCTTACGAGAAAAATGCACTGGAACCACACATTTCTGCAGAAACTCTCGAATACCATTACGGCAAGCATCACAACACCTATGTTGTGAACCTGAACAACATGGTTCCGGGCACCGAGTATGAAGGTAAGAGCCTGGAAGACATCATCAAGACTTCCAGCGGCGGTGTGTTCAACAACGCAGCGCAGATCTGGAACCACACCTTCTACTGGAACTGCCTCAGCCCGAACGGCGGTGGCGAACCTACTGGCGCACTAGCCGAGGCTATCAACAAGTCTTTCGGTTCCTTCGCGGCATTCAAAGAAGAGTTCAGCAAAACCTCCATCGGCACCTTCGGGTCTGGCTGGGGCTGGCTGGTTAAAAAGGCTGACGGTTCACTGGCTCTGGCCAGCACCATCGGTGCCGGCAACCCTATCACCTCAGGCGACACGCCGCTGCTGACCTGTGATGTGTGGGAACATGCCTACTACATTGATTACCGCAATGCCCGTCCCAAGTACGTTGAGGCATTCTGGAATCTGGTTAACTGGGACTTTGTTGCGAAAAACTTCGCAGCCTGAACAAAGTTGCAGTGCAGTAAGTTAGGCCCACAACACCTCGCTCCGGCGAGGTGTTGTGCTTTCAGCAGAGCAAAAAGTGATTTCACTTTGACGTCACCGATCAGTTTGTCGATACTCGACATATCGCTGTTGAAAAAATAACAAATCGTGCGGGTACTGAATGCCTAGCGCAACCTCCCACGATGATCCTACCGCTTAACGCATTCACGATAGGAATAACAAGACTTTGAAGCTAGAGCGCCGACACAGCCTTTCCATAAAGTTGCTTCGCTTGGTGCTACTTTGGGCTTTGGTAGTGGGCGTCGTTCTGAGCATGGGTCAGATTGCCTACGACTTGCGCAAGGAAAGTACGCTGATCGACAGCAATGCCGAGCAGATCCTGGCCATGTCCCAAGATCCGGCTACCCAGGCTGTCTACAGCCTGGATCGCGAAATGGCACTGCAGGTCATTGGTGGCCTGTTCGAACACGAAGCGGTTCGCTACGCCGCTATCGGCCACCCGGACGAGACACAGCTGGCCAGCCGCGAGCGCCCTCTAAGAGACGCAAGTTATCGCACCTTGACCGACTGGCTGTTCGGCATAGAGCAGCAATACAGCATCGAGCTCTATGGCCGCGAGCCCTACAATGAGTACTACGGCGACTTGCAGATCACCCTGGACACGGCGCCTTATGGTAAAGACTTCCTGCAAAGCTCTCTGATAATTTTATTATCGGGCGTGCTGCGTGCCATGGCCATGGCCTTTGCCCTGTATATGCTTTATCACATACTACTGACCAAGCCACTTGCCAGCATTATCGATCATATTGCCGATATCAATCCTGACCATCCAGGCAAGATGCACATCCCCATGCTGCGCGGCCAGGAAAAGAACGAACTGGGACTCTGGATCAGAAAGGCCAACGAACTACTGGAGTCAATCGAGCGCAACAGCAGCCGGCGGCGCGAGGCGGAAGCCAACTTGCTGCATTTATCGCAGCACGATCATCTAACCGGCTTGCCCAATCGCACTCTGCTGCAGGAGCAGCTCACGCGCATTCTTGCTGACGCTGGCCGCAGACAACGCGGTGTAGCAGTACTGTGCTGCGGCCTGGACGACTTCAAGGAAATCAATGAGCAGTTCAGTTACCAATCCGGCGACAGCCTGCTGATCACCGTAGCGGATCGTCTACGCGCCAATAGTGGCCGCTTGGGTAGCCTGGCCCGCCTGGGTGGAGATCAGTTTGCCCTGGTACAAACCGGCGTAGGCGAGCCATACGAGGCCGCCGAGTTGGCACAAACCATTCTCGACGACTTAAGCCGCCCGATTGAGATCGGCGAGCTCACCGTCAGCCTGCGTGCGACAATAGGCATCACCCTGTTCCCCGACGATGGTGATGACGCCGAGAAGCTCTTGCAGAAAGCCGAGCAAACCATGATGCTGGCCAAAGCCCGCTCACGGAACCGCTATCAGTTTTATATTGCCAGCCTCGACAGCGAGATGCGCGTAAGACGCGAACTCGACAAGGAGCTCAGAGGCGCACTGGAGCGTAACGAATTTCACTTGGCCTACCAGCCTCAGGTAAGTTACGCAACCCACGAGGTCGTGGGCGTGGAGGCGCTGCTGCGCTGGCAGCATCCCGAACGCGGCCTGGTGCCGCCAGATCTGTTCATTCCACTGGCAGAACAGAACGGTATCATCATCAATATCGGTGAATGGGTATTGGATCAAGCGTGCAAGCAACTGCGGGTCTGGCACGATCAGGGACTCACCGGACTGCGCATGGCAGTCAACCTGTCGACTGTGCAATTGCACCATAGTGAGCTGTCACGCGTCGTAACCAATCTGATGCAGCGCTACCAACTACCCGCGCATTGCCTGGAGCTGGAAGTAACAGAAACCGGTCTGATGGAAGATATTGCAGCTGCGGCAAGCCATCTTAATAGCCTGAAAAAGATCGGCGTACTGATCGCCATTGACGACTTTGGCACCGGCTACTCTTCGCTCAGTTATCTACGCGGCCTGCCGCTGGATAAGATCAAGATCGATAAAAGCTTCGTGCAGGATGTGCTGCGGGACGAAGATGACGCAACCATTGTACGCGCCATCATTCAGTTGGGCCGCAGCCTGAATATGGAAGTCATCGCTGAGGGCGTAGAGTCCGCAGAGCAAGAGGCTTATGTCATCGCCCAAGGTTGCAACGAGGGCCAGGGTTACTACTACAGCCGACCGCTTTCAGCCGCAGCCTTTGATATCTGGATACGCCAATATCAGACCAGTAAGCTTGATGTGCGCAATAGCTCGAAAATCAGCTAAAAGGTGGCTTCATTTACGCCAGCCATAACCAGCACGCCAGCACAGCACTGACAGCCAAGCCTGACAGCGCCCACCTGCTTTTACCTCTCAATCGACGACTAAGATCATCCTGATGATGATCCGACAAAACAAAAGGCAAACCGCGCCGAGCCGGTTTGCTCAACGCATGCACTACCGGCGCCTGGCCAGCCGCTCTTGCCTGTTTCTCAGCTGATTGGCTCGCGGCGCGGCGCACCCGCTCCCACTCTTCCAGATCAATCTTACCGTCACTATTACGATCAAACCGCGCCAGCAAATTCGGATAGTCGGCTTTCCAGCTACTGATCACCTGGCGCGAAATTGCGTCCAAGTCCACCGCTTCACGTCCACCACCGCGGCTCTCGAACCAGCCAATGGCATAGAGCGGCTCCTCCGCCATAAACCACTCCTCGGTATAGCGGTAGCGCTTGCTGAGCAGCATACCCAGGAGCCCTTTTGCTGCTGACGACTCTGCGGGCCAACGCTGGTTACCCTCCCAACGTCGGCGGTGCTTGGGATAAACATCAGCGCCCACCGGATCGATCCAACAGGTACCTGTTGGGTCGCGCAACAGAAAAGGCCGCTCGGAAACACCCTGCTCTACCGTGCGCCACTGGCTATCTCGATCAGAGCGTCCCCGATACTCCTCAACACGAAAGCGATACCAAAGGCATGGTTTGTTGGATAACGGAGAAAGCAGCGGCTCATGACCGCCGGCATCCAGCATACCGTTGAGCTCTACCAGCCCTTGCGCGGCTGAGCGAATTCGCGAAGTCGGCGTATCCTCTATCCAGCGTGCCCGCTGCAGGCGGCTTAGCATAAGATAAAGGCAACCTAGAGCACAAAGAGTCGCCATCGCGCAAAATAGATAGTAAATCGATGGCGACAGCAGCATCACGCCGTGCACATCAATCATGAAAACAGAGCTCGAATACTGACGTCAGCTTTCTCCTCGGCAGTAAACTGCAGCAAATCAGCTGATTTGAAGTTGAATAGCCGTGCCAGCAATACCTCGGGAAACTGCTCAATACGTACGTTATTGATGTTTACAGCGGCGTTATAGAGCTCACGACGATCAGCAATGCCATTTTCAAGGCCGGTGATGCGTTGTTGCAGATGCTGGAAGGATTCGCTGGCTTTTAGTTCAGGATAATTTTCCGCCAAGGCAAACAGCTGCCCCAAGCCGCTGCGTAACGCCGTCTCGGCTACGCCAACGCCCTTTACATCACTTTGCTGGCGGGCATTGGCAACAGCGCTCCTGGCGGCGATGACGCGCTCCAGCGTTTCACCCTCATACTGCATGTAACGACGGCAGGCCTCGACCAACTTGGGCAATTCATCATGCCGCTGCCGTAATAGCACATCAATGTTGGACCACGCCTGGCTCACCGCGTGCTTCACACTCACCAACTGGTTGTAAAGCATAATGGCGTAGATCAAGGCCACCGCGAGAACAACAAGAATAACCAGAGTTGTCAGTTCCATTGAGTCCAATCCTCTCGAGTTGCACTAGCAAAGCAAAGTCGCCAAGTATTGATTGCGGCGTAGCCGCCGTACCTGGCTACTATAACGGCAGACGCAGCGAAGTGGCATGGCCTTTTCGCCTGCAAAAAAAAAGCATGGGAAATAGCACCAAGCGAGAACCGCTCGATGCACCACCGCCGAGGGCGGTGGGATGACTTTAAACAGCGGCTAGCCTACTGAAACAGCGACTCACTGGACAGGCCATGTTGCTCAAAAATATCGCGCAATCGCTTCAATGCCTCAACCTGAATCTGACGTACACGCTCACGCGTTAACCCAATCTCGCGGCCAACTTCCTCCAGCGTGCTGCTCTCGTGTCCGCGCAGACCAAAGCGGCGTGTTACTACCTCACGCTGTTTTTCGGTTAACTCGGAGAGCCAGCTATCAATACTGGTATTGAGATCATCGTCCTGCAATTGATCACAGGGATCGTTACCGCGATCATCCGTCAACGTATCGAGTAGCGTCTTGTCTGAGTCAGGGCCTAGCGACATATCGACAGAGGCGACGCGCTCGTTCAAACCCAGCATACGCTTGACGTCTGCCACCGGCTTGTCGAGCAACAGCGCTATCTCTTCCGGTGACGGTTCGTGATCAAGCTTCTGGGTCAACTCACGGGCCGCTCGCAAATAGATATTAAGCTCTTTCACCACATGAATCGGCAGGCGGATGGTGCGCGTCTGATTCATGATTGCACGTTCAATCGTTTGTCTGATCCACCAGGTGGCATAAGTCGAGAAACGAAAACCACGCTCCGGATCAAATTTTTCAACCGCCCGAATCAAGCCGAGATTACCTTCCTCGATCAAGTCCAGTAGCGTCAAACCACGATTGACATAACGCCGAGCGATTTTGACCACCAAGCGCAAATTGCTTTCTATCATGCGCTTGCGACCTGCAGGATCGCCCTTCTGCGCCAAACGCGCAAAATAGACTTCTTCTTCGGGGGTCAGTAAGGGGGAAAAACCGATTTCGTTGAGGTAAAGCTGAGTCGCATCCAGCTGCTTGGTAAACTCAAACGCATTTTCACGCTTGTGGTTACGCGGTGTAGCGCGTTTTGCGGTAGTTGAAGGTAGAGGCTTCGCCCTGTCTTTAGCATCAATGTCACCACACTCATCAGGCGTGGGTTGATCCGTTATGGTCTGCCGTGGCTGTTTCTTATTCTTGACTGCCATATACACATGCCCCATTTCCAGTCCAAACGCGGTATGAACACTGTTGCAGCAGCGGCAAAAGCTTGATCAATGAAAAAGTTGACCGAACCGCCCCAACATTCAAACCTGTGCACACATCTGTGTTTGTTCGAGCAGCGTGCACTGGCGGCATGACATTTAGATGTCAGTCCCACCGACGTCACATCAAGATTTAGGTAAATAGGCCAGAGGATCTACCGGTTGGCCCTTACGCCTGATCTCGAAATGCAGCTTCACCCGATCTGTACCACTACTCCCCATCTCGGCGATCGTTTGCCCTACTTTAACCTGATCACCTTCACTTACCAGCAAGCGGCTATTGTGTGCGTACGCGCTCAAATAGGTCTCGTCATGCTTAATGATTATCATCTCGCCATAACCTATGAGGCCACGTCCTGCGTACACTACAGCGCCATCTGCCGCCGCTTTCACAGGCTCACCTAATTGCCCTGCAATATCAATCCCTTTATTCAAACTACCGTTTGATTGAAAGCGTGCCAGCAAGGTACCGCGAGCAGGCCAATTCCAGCCAGCGACACTGGCCGGCACGCTGGGTTGCGGGGCAGCAGGTCGTGCGGGCGTAGCCGCTGGGCGGGTGGTGGTGGTAATTCCTGGTCTGGCTGCGGGGGCTGGTGCTGTGGCCACCTGCGGGCGAGATGCCGACGAATTCTGCGTAGCTGCACGCGGCGAATTAGACGAAGGTCTGGAGATAACAGGACCACGTGAAGCGGTTCTGGTATTCAGGTTGATACGCTGTCCAGGGTAAATAGTGTAAGGCGCGGCCATACGGTTATTGCTAGCGAGGGCCTTCCAGTCCCAACCATAGCGAAAGGCTATTTGATACAGCGTTTCGCCACGTCGCACCGTATGGTAGCCAGATGTTACTGATTCTGCCCGCTGACCACCGCGACCGCGCTCGTCTATGGGAACAGTGCCCGACGGGCCAGCGCAGGCAACCAGCAGCGTAGCCAACAAAGAGATACCAAGCTGTTTTATTTTAACACCCGCCTGTAACCTGTAACGCACATACCACCCCATTTCCAGGCTGGCTCCCGTTCTTTCAATACCAGGCTGTAAAAATACAACCCGCAAAGCCAGTACTGCTTACAAAGCAGCTAAAAGTGACTTACAGCTGGTAAATCTGTTGGTCATCCTTGCCTGGCGCCCGCTTTGAAAACCGCTGATTCGACAATCGTTTTCAGTCGAAGTGCTGGCCTCGGGAAGCTGAGCGATGACCACACCAGTCTAATAGCAATACTAATACCACGGCCACCACCATCAATGCCAATCCAGCCTGCCAGAGCGAAGGCTCACCACTGACGCTCTGATACTGAGCAGGGAGCAAATTGCTCTGCAATAAAGGCACCTGTTCACCGTGACTATTGATACGCCAGCTAAGCGTTTGTTTCCAGGGCCAGACCTTATTGAGTGAACCAATCAACAAGCCGGTAAGAAAGGCCAAAGTGACGTTACGGGCATGGCCAAGCAGCCAGGATAGTAAACGGGAAAAACTGAGAATACCTATCACGCAGCCCAACATAAAGCAGCCCAGCAGAGTAAAATCGAAGCTCTTCACCGCCTGCAATACGCCGCTATACAAGCCCAGCAACAGGAGAATGAAGCTACCGGAAATGCCCGGCAGTATCATCGCGCAAATCGCGATGCTCCCGCCAAAAAATAACGTGAGCGGCGTCACACTCATTGCCAGCGGAGAGGCGACCGTGATCAGGTAGGCGAAGATAACGCCGCCAACAGCAGCCAGGATAGCCCATAGGTTCCAGCGCTGGATCTCACGACCCACCAGATATACCGATACCAGAATCAGGCCAAAGAAAAATGACCACACCAGTAAGTCATGCTCTGCCAGCAGATAACTGATAACGCGTGCCAGGGTGGCGATACTGCAAAGAATGCCCGCCAGCAAGGTAAACAAAAAACCACCGTCAATAGCCTGCCAGGTCTCACGAAAGCGCCCACGTAACAGCCAAAGCAGCTTATCCGGGGTACAGGCTGCAATCGAAGCCAACAAGCGGTCGTAGATACCGGAGATAAAGGCGATGGTGCCACCGGACACACCGGGGACCACGTCTGCCGCACCCATGGCGATGCCACGCAGAAAAATCAGAATGTATTCCCTCAACCTGCACCTTCCTTTAGAGACCAATTCAGGACCGAATAGCGCCCGCTAAAAGAGGCACGAAACGAACCGGCTCAACCTGCTGGTAAATAAACTCTTCTCCGTCGCGCACAACCAGCATAAGGTGCTGCTCCTGCTCACCAACCGGAATCACCATGCGGCCACCGTCAGCAAGTTGCCCGAGGAGTTCGGGTGGAATCTCAGCCGGTGCAGCCGTCACCAGAATCGCGTCGTAGGGTCCGTACTGGGGCCAACCCCAGTTACCGTCAGCGTGACGAAAGACCACATTACGTATATCAATATCCTTGAGCACCGCCTTCGCGCGCTCCTGCAGCGGGTAGATGCGCTCCACACTGAATATACGTTCGACTACCTGCGCCAGGATCGCGGTCTGATAACCCGAGCCGGTGCCCACTTCCATGACCTTGTCGAGCGGCCCGCCACCCAGCAGCAATTCGGTCATTCGCGCGACAATATAGGGCTGTGACAGGGTCTGGTTGTGACCGATAGGCAAGGCTGTATCTTCGTAAGCGCGGTGCGCCAGCGCCTCATCAACGAATAGATGCCGCGGCGTGCGGCGAATAGCTTCCAACACGTGAAGGTTGCGAATACCCTCTTCGAACAGTCGCTCAAGCAAGCGCTCGCGCGTGCGCTGAGAAGTCATGCCAATGCCGTTTTTATAAAGTTCGTCGCGCAGCATGTTCAGCCCAAATCACCCAGCCAGTTTTGCAGACGATCAAAGACTTCATAGTGAGTCTTATCAACGCGCAAAGGTGTAACCGATACATATCCCTGCATCACCGCGTGAAAGTCGGTTCCCTCGCCACCGTCTTCAACGTCACCGGCCACCGAGATCCAGTAACCCTCCTTCCCCCGCGGGTCGGTCCACTTGATCGGGCGAGCGGCGCGCGCACGATGCCCCAACCGGGTCAAGTGGATACCTTTGATTTCGCTCAACGGCAGGTTGGGAATATTCACGCTCAGTACCGTACGCGGCGGCAAGTCCAGCTTGTCGTGAGCCTCAACCATTTGCCGCGCAATAGCCGCTGCTGTGGGCAGGTTGTCCGTCTGGCGACCTACCAGTGAGAAGGCCATGGCCGGTCGCGCTAGAAAACGACCCTCCAGGGCAGCAGCAACGGTACCGGAATAAAGTACGTCATCACCGAGGTTAGCCCCTAGGTTAATACCGGAAACCACCATATCAACGCTGTCTTCATAGAGCGCGTTCAAGCCCAGATGCACGCAGTCGGTCGGCGTACCGTTCAAGCCGATAAAACCATTTTCGTGCAGAAAGGGGCGTAGCGGTCGATCGAGGCTCAGAGCGCTGCTAGCGCCACTACGATCTTCTTCGGGGGCGACTACAACACAGTCGGCATAATCCGACAGTGCACCGTGCAGGGCTTTGATTCCCGGCGCCAGCACACCGTCGTCATTGGCAATCAGAATACGCATCAGTTTTCGCTTTCTATCCCACCGCCAGCCTGGCTGACCAGCTCTACCAGCTCGCGCAATACCGCCGTCGCAAAGCAACCGGTGGGCAAGGTGAATTCAAGTTCGAGACAATCCGAGGATGGATAATGCCACGTAAGACCGGTTATGGGGAGGCGTAAAATACGACGCGCCTGATCCAGTCCGGCCTGTGCCAACCACTCTGCCAGATCTGGGTGCTGCGCCGCTACCGCCTGTTCCATTTCTGCCTGCATATCGCTGCTGGCCAGCTCGCCCGCACCCCACAGCGCCGCAGTAGGATGCAAATCCAGTTGCGCTACCCGCTGATCATCAGCGGCCAACTCAGCGGCCGGAAACTGGCTACGGCTTTGAGTAAACGCCAAACAATCTCCCGCAACCACGACGTTCCAGCTGCCTGCGGCAACCCGCTCGTTGAGCATCTGATTAAATAGATAACTGCGCGCAGTTGAGAGCAGCCGTGAGCGCGTGCCACGGGCCGGTGGATAGGCACTGCGCTGCGCCCAGCTGCGCGCGTCAAACAGATTACCGCCGTCATAGCCAAAACGCTGCGGCCCGAAGTAGTTGGGTACGCCCTGCTCAGCCAGTAACTGTAAGCGCTCGTTCAATAGAGACTGATCCGCCTGCAGTTCAGTCAAACGGATAAGAAAACGGTTGGCGCTATGTGCGCCACGCTGCAACTTGCGTTTATGACGCAGCTGCCGAAGGCAACGTAGATTGTCGTTCCAGAGTGAAGACAAATCCGGGTCGGCCTTGCCTGGCAACTGCAGACTGAACCACTGCTGCGTCACCGCCATCCGGTCCTTGAGGCCCGCATAACTGATATTGCGCAAGGAGACGCCAGTGGCTTTCGCCAGCTTACGCGCGACCTCTTCGGTATTCAGGCCACGCTTTTCCAGCAGCAACCAGAGGTGTTCACCCTCACCCGAGAACTCGATATCCAGCACTTCCGTCACGCGGAAATCTTCCGGAGCGGCCTTCAGCACCGCCGCTCCGCAAAGTTCACCCCAGGCACGTGCGCCCAACAACTCGGCTTCAGTCATGGGCAAGCAACAAGGCAACGGCATGCACAGCAATACCTTCTTCACGGCCGGTAAAACCGAGCTTCTCGGTGGTAGTCGCCTTGACGTTGACCTGATCAAGTGTGACTTGCAGATCGTCAGCAATCAGCTCGCGCATCCTGGCGATGTGCGGCGCCATTTTGGGCGCCTGTGCCACTATGGTCGCGTCAACATTACCCACCTTCCAGCCTTTACCGTGAAGCAGGCCAAGCACATGACGCAGCAGCACTCGGCTGTCGGCACCAGCGTAATTGGCATCGGTATCAGGGAAGTGTTGACCAATATCACCCAACGCCGCCGCACCCAGCAGTGCATCGCTGAGGGCATGCAGCACCACATCCCCATCGGAATGCGCCAGCAAGCCAAACCGATGGGGAATGCTGACGCCACCGAGGGTGACGAAATCGCCCTCGGTAAAGCGGTGAACGTCATAGCCATGACCAATGCGCATGCTGCCACCTTACCCAATGAAATGTGGCAGGGATTCTAACCCCTTGGCATAGCCAGGGACAGACCGACGCAGCGCATAGACACAGTGCTTAACGCAAACCCAGCGCCTCAGCATGATGGCGCAGGTGATCGTCGATGAAGCTGGCGATAAAGAAATAGCTGTGGTCGTAACCCGGTTGACGTCGCAACGTCAACGGATGCCCCGCCGCCTGCGCCGCCGCTTCCAGCGCTTCCGGTTTAAGCTGCTCGACCAGGAAGTTATCTGCTTCGCCCTGATCGACCAGCAGCGGCAGGCGCTCCTGAGCATTGGCGATCAGCTCACAGGCGTCCCACTGTTTCCAGCTTTCACGGTCACTGCCCAGGTAATTACCCAAGGCTTTATGCCCCCAGGGGCAGTCCAGCGGATGGGTAATAGGGGCGAAGGCCGATACCGAGCGATAGCGACCGGGATTGCGCAAGGCGCAGATGAGCGCACCGTGACCGCCCATTGAATGACCACTGATGCTGCGCTGGTCACTGACCGGGAAATGCTCTTCGATCAGCGCTGGCAGCTCCTCCACCACATAGTCGTACATCCGGTAGTGCTCAGCCCAGGGCTGCTCAGTCGCATTAACATAGAAACCGGCACCCAAACCGAAGTCGTAGGCACCTTCAGGATCGTCCGGTACGCCGTCACCACGCGGGCTGCTGTCCGGCATGACCAACACCATACCCAACTCGGCGGCCAAACGCTGTGCGCCCGCCTTCTGGCTGAAGTTTTCATCATTGCAGGTCAAGCCCGATAACCAGTAAAGCACCGGCAAAGGCTTGCCTTGATCCGCCTGCGGCGGCAGATAAATCCCAAACACCATATCGCAGCGCAGTGCCTTGGAATGGTGCTTGTAACGCTTCTGCCAACCGCCAAAACTTTTGTTGGCTGAAACCAGTTCAAGAATCGAATCCATCGAAACCTCGCTTGAGCTAGAAGCTAGAAGCTAGAAGCCTAAAGGGTCGAGTAAACCTCGCACTGCTTCCAGCTTTCCGCTTCAGGCTTCCCGCTATTTTTTAAAAGTGAATCACAGTCCTGATGCTCTTGCCTTCATGCATCAGATCAAAGGCCTTGTTGATGTCTTCCAGGCCCATGGTATGAGTGATGAAGGTATCCAGCGGAATCTCGCCGCTTTGCGCCTTCTCAACATAACCCGGCAGTTCAGTACGCCCTTTTACGCCACCAAAGGCGCTGCCACGCCAGACGCGACCAGTCACCAGCTGGAACGGACGTGTGCTGATTTCCTGGCCAGCACCGGCGACACCGATGATGGTCGACTCGCCCCAGCCCTTGTGTGCGCATTCCAGCGCAGCGCGCATCAACTGCACGTTGCCGACGCACTCAAAGGAATAGTCCACACCGCCATCGGTCATATCGACGATGACTTCCTGAATCGGCTTGTCGTAATCCTTTGGATTAACGAAATCAGTCGCACCCAGTTCACGAGCAATGTCGAATTTGGCCGGATTGATATCAACCGCAATAATGCGGCTGGCCTTGGCCATGGTCGCACCGATGATCGCCGCCAGGCCGATGCCGCCGAGCCCGAAGATGGCAACAGTGGAGCCCTCAGTGACCTTGGCGGTGTTCAGCACTGCACCAATACCCGTGGTCACCCCACAACCCAGCAGGCACACCTTCTCCAGCGGGGCTTCTTTAGGAATTTTGGCCAGTGAAATTTCCGGCACTACTGTGTACTCAGAGAAGGTCGAGGTACCCATGTAGTGGTAGATAGGCTCGCCTTTATAAGAAAAGCGCGACGTGCCATCAGGCATCACGCCCTTGCCCTGGGTAGCGCGCACCGCCTGGCAGAGATTGGTTTTGCCGGAGGTACAGAATTTACAGGTGCGACATTCGGCGGTGTACAGCGGGATGACGTGATCCCCCACTTCCAGCGAGGTAACACCCTCACCTACCGCCTCCACAATACCGCCACCTTCGTGCCCCAAAATGGCCGGGAAAATACCCTCTGGATCATCGCCCGACAGGGTGAAGGCATCGGTATGACAGACACCACTGGCGACGATACGTACCAGCACTTCACCCTTTTGTGGTGGCGCGACATCAACTTCAACGATTTCCAGTGGCTTGCCTGGGCCAAAAGCCACGGCGGCGCGAGATTTGATCATACGAATACTCCTCGGGGTGTTTACGATGCCATGCAGTGTAGTAGACCTTCGTTTTGTGGATAATAGCCAGATCAGCAAAACATTATTGCTACACAGGGATAAAGCATGAATCAGTGGGACGGCATAGACGAGTTTGTCTGCGTAGCCGAGCTTGGCCACTTCAGCGGCGCCGCAGCGCGCATGGGGTTATCCTCGTCACATGTCAGCCGGCAAATCGCACGCCTGGAAGATCGCCTGCAGACCCGCCTGTTCTACCGCAGCACGCGCAAAGTCAGCCTGACAGAAGCCGGCCAGACCTTTCTGCAACACTGTCAGCGACTGCAAGATGCGCGCGACGAAGCCCTGCAAGCCATCACCGACCTGAGTAGCGAACCCAAAGGGTTACTGCGCCTGACCTGCGCTGTGGCCTACGGCGAGAGCTTCATAATGCCCCTGGTGGACGATTTCATGCAGCGCCATCCGCAACTGCGGGTGGAAATGACCCTGACCAACCAGACACTCGACCTGCTCCACGGCAGCTACGATCTGGCGATTCGCCTGGGCCGCCTGCAGGATTCCAGCATGATAGCCACGCGCATCGCGCCCAGGCACATGTATCTTTGCGCGGCACCCAGTTACCTAGCTCATCATGGCGCGCCGCACAGCTTGTCGGAACTGCCCCGCCACAACTGCCTGATCGGCAGTAACGATCTATGGAGTTTTCAGCAACGAGGAAAAGAAGTCCCCGTTCGCGTGCAGGGCAACTGGCGCTGTAACAGTGGGCAGGCGGTATTGGAGGCGGCGCTGCGGGGGTTTGGCCTGTGTCAGCTACCCGACTACTACGTGCGTGAACATCTACGCAGTGGTGCATTACGCGCGCTGTTGCCACAACATCAGCCCCCGCATACCGCCGTGTGGGCACTCTACCCACAGCAACGTCACCTCTCACCCAAGGTACGCCAACTGGTGGACTACCTGAAGTGGGGGCTAGCGCAACGGCCTGAATATATAGACGCCAACTAACACGACCGAACACACAGCAAAAAGGGGCCGAAGCCCCTTTCTGAGATCTAACCGTACTGGCGCTTAATTGACCTGCTGAGCGCGCTGACGCAGCTCCATGTCAGTTTGCATGCGTGAAGCGATCTCGTTGTAACGGGGAATATCAAGATCCTCGCCTTCTATCGCCTCGACCATATCTTTCTGGGCCCCCATCTGCATTTGCTGGGCTTCTTGCTGGTCACCGGCGCTGCTCAACTCATCGGTAAGCTCTTCACGGATCTCGTTAACTTTCTTTTCCGCATTGACGAACTTTTCCAGATCAGCCTCGCTAACCGGCGCTGCAGCCTGCGCTGTACCGTAACCTTGCTGCGCGCCGCTATCCATGGATTGCGCCATAGCGACAGGCACGCCGGCGGTCATGGTGGCGATGATAAGAGCAGCACTGAATTTTTTAATGTTCATCATGAGTATCTCCTTCGGTTGAACTCACTGAAGGTAATACAGAGTCCGTGCCAACTTTGCAAAAAACACTTCAAGACACTGATTTATATATAAAACATAAAATTAAAGTATAAAAAATAGCCCCCCACTATTGGCAATCCACCGCTTTATATGTATCTTTTTTAAACATGAGCAAAAATGAACCGTTTAAATTTGGCACACTAACTCAGCGCTGGCCCTTACCTAGACTCAGCGGCCTGCAACGCACCCTACTGTTATTTGTCGTGCTCCCGCTGCTGGTACTGACGGCGCTGGGCATCCGCTTCGGGCTAGAGCAAGCCAACCAATTCCAGCAACAACGATTAAAGAACGACCTGGAGCTAATCAGCCGCGCTATCAGCATTCCGAT
Source organism: Pseudomonas neustonica (assembly GCF_003797945.1). Classification (GTDB taxonomy): domain Bacteria; phylum Pseudomonadota; class Gammaproteobacteria; order Pseudomonadales; family Pseudomonadaceae; genus Halopseudomonas; species Halopseudomonas neustonica. The sequence continues at coordinate 305,357 of NZ_RKKU01000001.1, read as the reverse complement.
TGGCACTGCGTTAGGCGAGAACGACCGCCAGGCAATAGAGCTGGCACTGGGCTCGGTCTTTGTGCTGGGCGAGGTCTACGGCGCGTCAGTGTTCGATGTCAACGGCGTGCGGCTGGCCTCGGCCGGTGTCACCGAAAGCGACCTCACGCGAACCAAGATCCCTGACCTTATTGTCACTACCGGACAATCCCAGCAAGGCTTTAGCCAGGTCGGGGGCCGACATCTGTTTTCGCACTTCATGCCACTGTTTGATGTGGGCGGCAATATTCAAGGTCTGATTCAGATCACTCGGCGCGCCAGCGATTTTGGCCGCGCCCTGGACCAGCTCACTATTATTGCCTGGGCAGCATGGGGCCTGCTGGGCTTGACCATTATCTGCGCCGTCATGCTTGGTCACTATGGTGGCGTCGGCCGACACGTGGACAAACTGCTGGCGCACATGCAACAAGTGGCGCAAGGCGATCACTCGCACCGTGCCGCGCGGGAAGGGCCAACCGAAGTAGCCGCACTGGCGACAGGCCTGAATCATATGCTCGACAGCATAGAACAGGCGCGCAGGGAGGTTGATGGCCACCGCGCGGCAGAAACCGCTCTGCTGGCTCAACTCAAAGATAACGAGAAGATGGCAGCCATTGGCGGTATGGCGCGGGGTGTTGCGCATGAACTGGGCGCACCGCTGAGCGTGATTGATGGCCGCACTCATCGCCTGCAACGCAGCAGCGCCAATGACTCACCACAACAGCGCGAATTTGCCGCCATTCGCGCCCAGGTCGCCCGCCTCACCAGCACCGTCAAGCAACTGCTGGACTACAGTCGCCCGGCAGCAGCAACACTGCGTAAAACCGATCCAGCTCAACTGACCGCCACCGCAATCGATGCCATCACCCCCGAATTTGAACAGACCGCAATAGCGCTGCAAAGCCAATATGAAACTGATTTGCCAGCACTATTCGGTGATCCGGCGAGACTGGAACTGGCACTTCTCAACCTGCTACGGAACGCACTGCAGGCAGCCAGTAGCAAGGTAACGGTCGGCCTTGAGTATCAGGATCAGCATTTACTGATCAGCGTCAGTGACGACGGTCCCGGGCTGCCGGAAACCAACCGAGAAAAGCTAATGGAACCCTTCTACACCACCAAGCCCCCCGGCGAAGGCACTGGCCTGGGCCTGGCCATAGTGCAAACCATTGTAGAAGAACACGGCGGCGAGCTGCTGCTGAGCAACCATCCCGACGGCGGCTGCCGGGCCAGCATGCGATTACCGATACACAAGGAGGCAAGCGTATGAGCCATACCGAACACTTGCTGCTGGTTGAAGACGACAGCGGCTTACGCGAGCTACTACAGGAAGAGCTGGAAGCCGAGGGCTATCAGGTGACCGCCTGTGCCAGCGCAGAAGAGGCACTCATACCATTGCAGCAGTCTGATATCGACCTATTGATCAGCGACTTGCGGCTACCCGGTGCTGACGGTCTCAGCCTGCTACCGCCCGCACAGGCACTGTCGCCCGCACCCGCCGTACTGATCATCACCGCCTTTGGCTCGGTACAGCAGGCGGTCAATGCACTACAAAACGGGGCCGATGATTTTCTCACCAAACCCCTGGAAATTGATCACTTTCAGCTTACGGTCAAGCGGTTACTGGAGAATCGGCGCCTGCGTCGTGAGGTTCAGCGCTATCGCTCGATCATGGCCGTGGAGCAATTCCACGGCATCATCGGCCAGAGCAGCAGTATGCGCAGGCTGTTTCAACATATAAGGCAGATGGCGAGCGCGGATGGTCCCGTGCTGATTCAGGGTGAAAGCGGCACAGGTAAAGAGCTGGTCGCCCGCGCGGTGCATGAAGAAAGCGTGCGCAGCGGCAAACCTTACATGGTGGTGAACTGCGGCGGCATTCCGGCAGAGCTCATGGAGAGCGAATTCTTCGGCCACGCAGCGGGGGCCTACACTGGCGCCCGCAAGGCACGAGCCGGACTCTTTCAGCAGGCCGAGGGCGGCACCCTGATGCTCGACGAGATTGGGGAAATGCCGCTGGCACTGCAAGCCAAATTGCTCCGTGCACTACAGGACGGCAATGTGCGGCCGGTCGGCAGCGACCACGAAATTCAGCTGGATGTCCGCGTCATCGCAGCGACCAACCGCAACCTGGCCGAGTGCGTTGAACAGGGCAGCTTTCGCGAGGACCTGTTCTACCGCCTGGAGACCTTCAACCTGCAGGTCCCGCCGCTAAGGGAACGCAGCGATGACATCCACTATCTGGCGGACTTTTTCCTGGCACGCTTCAACGCGCGCCAACAACGCGAACTCAAAGGGTTTAGTGACGCCGCCCTGCAGGCATTGCTGCACTATGCGTTTCCCGGCAATGTGCGTGAATTGCAGAATGCAGTTGAGCGCGCTGCGACTTTTTCTCAGGGCGCTTTCATCGAATTACAGAACCTGCCTGAGCGTATGCAGAGCGCCAGCAGCTCAGCTATCGATACCACCTTGAGCGATCCACTCAAGGCTATCAGCAGCTCGCCATCACTGGCACAACTGCCCAGCCTTGAAAGTGTGCAGCGCCGCTATATTCATCAGGTTCTGGACGCCACCGACGGCAATAAACGCAAGGCAGCCGATATTCTTGGTATTACCCGGCGCACGCTATATCGCTGGATCGAGTAAACACCGATATGCAAGCCCACTAGTCAGTGCGGTAAGCTAATCAACTGCAGCGCCACCCAACCAGGAGAAATCAGTGTCCAGCGTGCTACGGCTAAATACTTTGCTCGACCGCAGTTTCAAAGGCGGTGATCGCCGGTTAGAGGCGATCAGTGCCGAAATAGGCGCGCTGGACCGCCTCTGTAAGACATTGGGTGTAACCGAGCTGAGCCGCTTCATCGACACTACCGCAATCGAATTAATTCAGGCCGTCGAACTGATTGACGACGACGCTACTGCGCTACCTACTACAGAGCCAATCACTGATCCGGAAACCGGCCTGGCTTATGGCATTGAGGATATGAGCTGGCAACCCATTGCTGCCGGAATGAGTAGCCTGGAGGCACTGCAGCAGCACATTGAACGCGGCCTGCACGTGAGCAGCCAACAACCGCAACTGCTGCAAGAGCTGACCTACTGTATTCAGGCTCTGGCTCCACTCGAAGCCGAGGGCGGCCAATTTCATCTGGCCGTTATACCCGCATGACCTCACTAGTCATGCAACAAACCCCAGTCGCGTAGTTGCCCGACACACGCCTCAACATCGATCTCATCCCTTTGCTCGGGCACCAGAAAACGCTCAGCGTAGTCACGATAGGCGCCAGAGCGCAAAAACAAGGCCAGCAGCGTTGCATCAATGTGCTGATCGCGTGCCATAAACAACATAATCCTTACCGATTCAGATAGCGTTTTAGCCTTTTTATAAGGCCGGTCCGCTGCCGTCAGCGCTTCAAATATGTCGGCAATAGCCAATATGCGGTCTTCTACCGACAAGTGGTCACCACTCAGGCGACGCGGGTAGCCGGTACCGTCCAGTTTTTCGTGATGAGTGGCGGCCAGCGCTGGCACTTTGGCTAGTGACTTGGGAAAGGGCAGCGTCGACAGCATGATCAAGGTTTGCACGATGTGATCATTGATCTTGAAACGCTCCTCGGCCGTGAGAGTGCCACGCGCGATACACAGATTGTAGAGCTCGCCCAGGTTCTTGCTGTGCTCCGGCAATTGCATATCAAATCCCCAACGGTTGGCTGGGTCTCCTGCCACCACTGGTGGCTTACGCTCGCCCCAGGCAAACAGATGCTCTGGCCGATCCGCGAGTAGCTTTTCCTCGGCAGGTAACGGCGCGATAGGGACGCCGGACAGCTGCCGTTCCTCTTCACCGGATAACCCCAAACGATTATCAAAATGGCGCAACCAGCTCTGCTGAGCAATGGTTTCAAGCCGCTGCACGTCGGTGTCAGCCATGAACTCGCCACCGGTATTGGCTTGGGCAACCAATGCAAAATCGTCGCGCAGACGGTCCTGTTCAAGCTCCCGTTGCCGCTGCAGTAAAGATTCATCTTCACCTGCAGCACGGCCCTGCCAATAACGAATATCGGCATCACGCCACAGCACTTCAAAACGGGTGCGAATCTCATGGATACGGTTGTACAGCGTTTCCAGCTTGGTGGCCTTATCAACCACATATTCGGGGCTGGTGATTTTGCCGCAGTCGTGCAGCCAGGCAGCGATTCTAAACTCATAGCGCTGCTGCTCATCAAGTTGAAAGCCGGCCAATGGGCCCTGCTGAGTTGCCTCCGCCTCCTTGAGTAGCATCTCGGCCAATTGCGGAACCCGGTCGCAGTGCCCGCCGGTATAAGGTGATTTGGCATCGATAGCGGTAGCGAGCAAGCGGATAATTGACTCCAGCAAAATCTGTTGATCTGCAAAGAGCTCACGGGTTTCGATCGCCACTGCCAGCGTCCCGGCCAGACTACCCAAAAATCGCCTCAGACTGCGGACAGAGTCCTCGGGCAACAGCGGTGAGACCTCCACCACCAGAACACCTTGCAGTACATGCTGGCGATCATGCAGAGCCAGCGTCAGGTAGCGATGTTCATCGTCCAGCAGAGCCGCCAAGGTGCGCGCTGGCGCATCATAAAGAGCATCAGTCAGTGGCAACTGCGCTGGATAGTGTTCCGCATGCGAGCTGCCAGTGCGGCGCAGAACCTCGCCATCCTCGTCGCATAAATAAACCGCGCCACCGCGCCCGCCGGCAATCTCGACCAGTTGCGCCAGCACAACATCCAACATCCGCTCGAGCTGGGTTTCATGATTAAGCGTATGCGTGATCGTTTGAAAGTTACCGATCGCCTTAGCCATCTGAGCCGCCATCTTGCTCAAACTATTCACCTCGCGAATGCGCGAGCGCACACCGATAGGCGTATTGAAATCCAGGCTGGCCAACTGATTAACCTGGTCTCCCAGCAGCTTCAGGGGCTGGCCGAGGCGCTGACCCAGCGCCCAGCCAATCAACAACAATACCGCGGCCACCACCAAGGCCCAAAGCGCTTGCCGCTGTAAACTATCACGGACCCCTGCCAGCATTTCGGCTTCCGGTATGGCAATAAGAATATGTCCTTCGCTATCGCCTATGCGGCTCAAAGGCAAACTCAGCACATACCAATCCTCACCGTTTACGCTCAGCAGCTTTGGCTGGCGTGGCGGCTCAGGGAGAAACTGAATTTGCTGGAGAACAGGCACCCCCAACTCCTCAAGGCTGGCTAAATGCACGCCCTGGCTATCGCGCTGAAAAACACGCTGCAGATCCGTATAGGCAATCACCGTATCATCACCGCTCAATAGAACGGTCTCGGTGCCCGGTGTCAACCTCAGCTCAGTCACCTCGCCGCCCAGATCACTGACCGACGCGTCCAGGCCAATCACCGCCCCGCTGGCACTGTGCTTGGCCATGGTGATACCCACCTGACCCGTGGTAAAAAACACATAAGGTTCGGTCAGAATCAAACCTGGGGAAACAACGGCCTCCTGATACCAGGGCCGGTTACGCGGGTCGAAGTCGTAGTCAGGCAGGCGCCTGCTCTCCAAGAGCCCGCCCTGATTGTCATAAAACAACCAACGAGCAACCGGGTTTTCGCCAGCAGCCGATTGCTCAATCGACTGCACAACAAAAACCGAGTTTAGCGGTATTTTCTGGCGACCAAGCCGCACTCCTTCATGCAGCCGCCTCAGCAAAAAAAAGTCGCCATTGGCGTAGCCGATATAAACAGCGCTTAAGGTGTGATTACTGCGCAGGGTTTCAAACATGACCGGCAGGCGCTGAAGCCGCTGCTCAAGATTCTGTGACTGCACTAACGGGTCGAAGGTCAAGATACGCAGAGCGCCTTCAGCCGGGTCAAGCAAACGCTCTGCTCTTTCATTGAGCAAGGCCCCCAGTTGCTGGGCAGAGTCGTTGGCGGTCTCAATCAGCAGCGTCTGCGAGCTACGATAACCTTGCCAGGCGGTAATGCTCAGCATCGCCAGCAAACACAAGACGATGGTACTGGCTATAAGCCACTGCAAGCTGACCCCATTCCTGGATCCTTTCATACTGAGCATTTCTCCTTCGCTCTTCGAAACCGCGTCGTCACTGAGAATAGTTCAGCTATGCGCTCCACGACATATCTACCAAGGCATAAAATCTTCCGACATCCACTGCACGCATGACGCACACTTCGGCTGATGAATAGCTAAAGCAAGGAGCAAGCCAAGGACCTGTACTTTTGCGATAGTGTCCCCAGCACACACCAATGGAGCACCCCGATGGATCAGTTTGAGCACCAGCTGGTACCCACCAATAACATAAAACTAAGTCTGTATACCGCTGGCCCCCGAGACGGTCGGCCCGTCTGGCTGCTGCACGGTTTTCCAGAGTGCTGGTACTCCTGGCTACATCAGGCGAAAGTGCTGGCCAACCAAGGCTACCGAGTGCTCATCCCTGAAATGCGCGGTTACGGTGCCAGCAGCGCTCCTGAAGCGGTCGAAGCCTACGATCTGATTACTCTTTGCGCCGACATTCAGGGAGCGATGAACTACCTGGGTCATGAACAAGTAGCGATGATAGGTCACGATTGGGGGGCCCCCATCGCCTGGCATCTTGCCTTGCTTGAGCCCGCGCGGGTGAAAGCGGTATGCGGAATGTCGGTGCCCTTTGGGGGGCGCCCGCGGCAACCGGCAATCAATATGATGCGCGAAGCCTACAAGGATCGTTTTCACTACATCGTCTACTTTCAACAATCAGGACTGGCAGAAGCGGAAATGGCAGCCGACATACCGCGCACCATGCGGTTGATGATGCATGGTCTGTCCAACAGCCAGGAAGGCAATACGCTAGTGCAGGACAAACCCGCCGACGCAGCCTGGCTGGAGGATTACATCGATCCCGGTAGCCCACCGCATTGGTGCTCAGAAGAAGCCTTCGCCGTTTATGTAAAGACCTTTGAGCAGAGCGGATTTCACGGCCCCATCAACTGGTACCGCAACTTTGAACGTAACTGGGAGCGCACGGCACCACTGGCCGGCAAACAGATCGAGCAACCTGCCTTGTTTTTAATCGGTGACCGCGACCCAGTAGGTTCTTTGGAGGCATACACCATCAAAAAAATGCCCAGCGTTATCCCAAAGGTTGAACAACACGTCATCGCTGATTGCGGGCATTGGATTCAAGCCGAGAAACCAGCAGAGGTGAACGCCCAACTGCTACCCTTTCTGGCTGCACACTTTGCCGCATACTAAAGGTTGTCGACGAGAGCAGGAGACTGGCTATGACACTTTGCAACCTTGACGGTAAGCGTATTTTGCTAACCCAGGCCAATGATTTTATGGGCCCCTCACTGAACGCAATCCTGCAGGCTTGTGGTGCCACAGTGATAGCCGATCAACGGGACTTTCTGGATCCAAAAGCACCAGCTCAGGCGATCAAAGAAGCCGGGGAGTTGGATGTTTTGCTGCTCAATCTGGGCGTACCCGCTCCCAGCACAGCAGCCAGCGAGGTCGAAGACGAAGAGTGGGGGCTGCTGTTTCGCCACATGGTTGATCCCTTACCGCGTTTTGCTCGCGCGGTGCTGCCCGGGATGATTGCACGCCAAAAGGGCAAGATTCTGCTTATGGGCAGCGCCTCGGCGCTGCGCGGTATGAAGCGCGCGTCCAGTTACAGCGCCGCGCGCGGTGCTCAGTTGGCCTGGATTCAGGCGGTAGGGGCCGAAGTGGCCAGCAAAGGAATTCAAGTCAACGCGATTGCGCAGAACTTCGTCGACAATCCCACTTATTTTCCCGACGACATCCAGGCGAATCCGGCGTTCCAGGCGCGCCTGCAACGCGAGGTTCCGCTAGGCCGATTGGTATCAGCTGAAGAAGACGCCAGTTTCGCCGCCTATCTTTGCAGCGACGCCGCCAACTGCTTTGTCGGCCAGGTATTTCCCGTCTGCGGTGGCTGGAGCCACTGAGGCCCGTATTTTGAGGAATCGCTATGCAGCATAAAGAACAGATCATCACCATCAACTCACGCTTCTGCGGACCACCCAACAGCGGCAACGGCGGTTACGTTTGCGGGCTGCTGGCCAACGCGCTAGGCATGCCATGCCAAGTCACGCTGCATGCGCCACCGCCACTGGATACACCTCTGCAACTAGTCGTTAAAGCTGACGGCGCACAGCTCAAGCTCGGCGAGCAGCTACTGGCTAGCGCCAAGCCCTACAACCTCGAACTCAAACTGCCGGACGCTGTGAGTGCGAATACAGCCAAGAAAGCTCAGCAAGGTTTCAAAGGATTTGAACAGCACAACCTGCCCTGTTGCTTCGTCTGCGGGACGGACCGCGAACCCCTGGATGGCCTGCGTATTTTTGCCGGTCCGACCGAACAAAGAGAAGAGCACGTCGCCGCGCTCTGGACGCCAGACGAGACATTGGCAGCTGAAGATGGCGTGGTCGCTAGTGAATACCTTTGGGCGGCGCTGGATTGCCCGGGCTACTTCGCTGTGCGCGACCAGGCAGGCACCGCTCTACTCGGGCGTTTTGCCGCCCACATCGATCAGCCCATCCGGGCCGGAGAGCAATTGGTAGTGAGCGGCTGGGCACTGAGCCACGATGGCCGCAAACATTTTGCTGGTACCGCCCTGTATAACCAGAGCGGCCAGGCTGTTGCCTGGGCTGAGGCGACCTGGATCAGCCTGGCCGCCGCAGCCTGATCACTACTCGGCGCTAAGGTAGGACGAACGAGTCAGGCCCAGACGCAGCGCATCCACAAAGCGGGTGCGCTCCGCGGGACTCAGCTTGGCCCCTGCGACCTTATCGCGATACAAGGTCACCAGTTCATCCGGAGCAAAGTGCACGTAGCGCAACATATCTTCGATGGTGTCGTGGGTCTCGATACCGCCGTGCACTACTTTACCGTCCGGGCGCAGGTAGACATTGACCGAATCGGTATCACCGAACAGGTTGTGCATATCACCCAAGATCTCTTGATAAGCACCCACCAGGAAGATACCCAACAGATAATCCTCACCCTCGCGCAACTCATGCACCGGCAGACTGTTTTCGATGCTCTGCTCGTCCACATAGTGGCGAATCTTGCCATCAGAGTCACAGGTCAGATCCTGCAAAACAGCGCGACGCAGCGGCTCCTCTTCAAGTCGATCCAATGGCACGATCGGCAGCACCTGGTCAATCGCCCAGGTATCCGGCAGGCTCTGGAAGACCGAAAAGTTACAGATGTACTTATCGGCCATTTTGTCGTTTAGCTCGTCCAGCACCTGACGATGAGAACGCTGGCGCGCCTTCAACTGCGTGTGCAAACGGTTGCAGAGCGCAAAGTAACACTGCTCGGCTAGTGCCTTCTGTGACAGCGTCAGCTTGCCCTCAGCGTACTGCGCCGCCACATCAGCCATGTAGTGCGTCGCCCGCCAATAGGTCTCAGTGACCATTTCGATATCGTGCTGATCCTGCAGACCCACCAGATTGCGCACCACCTGGGGCAGCTCTTCAAGATTGTCTATCTGCGGCAGCACGTCGTTGTAGCGTTCCACATCAGTAACCTGAACCACCAGCACCGCGTGATGCGCCGTCATGGCACGACCGCTCTCGGAAAAGATGTGCGGGTGTGGCAGACCCTGCTCGTCGCAGAAGTCCTTCAGCATGCCGACGACCGTCTGCGCGTACTCGTTGACGTCATAGTTGATCGAGCTGGCATTACGCGAATGGGTACCGTCGTAGTCCACACCCAGACCACCACCCACATCAATGTGATCGACCGGCAAGCCCAGCGCACGCAGTTCGCCAAAATAACGAATGGCCTCGCGAAAACCGTGCTGATAATCCGCCAAATTGGCAATCTGTGATCCCATGTGGAAGTGCAGTAACCGCACACCATCCTGCAGACCCGCCGCAGTAAACGCGTCTACCACGCGAAGCAATTGCGCAGCCGACAAGCCGAACTTGGATTTTTCCCCACCGGTATCGGCCCATTTGCTGGAAGCCAGTGATGAAAGCCGCACACGTAGTCCGACCTGTGGCGTGACACCGAGCTTCTCCGCCTCTTCAATTACCAAGCGAACCTCGGATTCCTTTTCAATAACCAGAAACACGTTATGGCCCAGCTTCTGACCAATCAGCGCCAAATGGATGAACTCGCGATCCTTATAGCCATTACAGACGATGGTGCCGCCCTTGGGCGCAAGTGCCAGCACGGCCATCAGCTCGGGCTTGGAGCCCGCTTCCAGGCCGATAGACACGTTTTCGGTCGCAATGATGCTTTCGACCACAGTCTCCTGCTGGTTCACCTTGATTGGATAGAGCGCGGTGTAGCCGCTGCTGTAGTCCAGCGCGGCGATGCTTTGGTCGAAAGCGCCCGTCAGCTGCTTTACACGCGATTGCAAAATATCCGGGAAGCGCACCAAAAGAGGCAGGTCCAAACCACTGTCACGCAACTGACCGACCAGCTCATGCAGATCAATGCTGCCAGCATCTGCGCCGCGCGGCATGACTTCTACATGACCCGCATCACTGACATTGAAATAGCCTGCACCCCAGTGCCGAATACCGTAGACGCTGCGGCTGTCTGCCACTGTCCAGGCTGATGCATCTTCCTTGCGTGAACGCCTTACTGGGCCCATGACCACCTCGTTTACCAGTTGATTGATGCAGACACTCAGATACGCAGGCAGACAAACAGTTCATTTACCCGGCGCACCCGTGACGCGATGGCAACAGGATAAAGCAAAAGCGGCTAAAGCGCCTGATCACCCGACACGTATGAGGCAGCATTTGTACTCTGGATAACCCTCCTCTTTGCTTGGGGAGCGCGAGACCCGCGTATTAAGGTGTCAGTAACAGCCAAACCGGCTTTCCAACCAACAACAAGGAGTCATCACATGCAGCAATACTTTAGCCTCGAAGGCCGCACGGCATTGGTTACCGGTGGTAGCCGCGGAATTGGCCGTATGATCGCGCAGGGTTACTTGGAGGCTGGCGCTAAGGTCATCATATGCTGCCGCAAGCTCGCCGAGGGCCAACAGACAGCAAAAGAGCTAAGTCAGTACGGCGAGTGCATTGCCATCGGCGCAGACCTGTCGAGCGAAGCTGGAGCCAAGCAGCTCGCTGCTGACGTTGCTCAGCACACCGACCACCTCGATATTCTCGTAAATAATGCAGGTACCAGCTGGGGAGCCCCACTGGAGGATTTCCCGGTATCAGGCTGGGAAAAGGTCATGCAGCTCAATGTGACATCGGTATTCAGCTGCATTCAGCAACTGCTGCCCATGCTGCGTAAAAACGCTAGTGCGGCGAACCCGACACGCGTGATCAACATTGGCTCGGTTGCCGGAATCAGTTCCTTTGGTGAAGAAGCATATTCTTACGGCCCTAGCAAGGCAGCCGTACACCAATTGTCGCGCAACCTGGCGCGTGAGCTAGTGAGTGAGCATATTAATGTTAACGTTATTGCGCCCGGCCGTTTCCCGAGCAAAATGACCCAGCACATCCACAGCGACCCCGAGGCAATGGCAGCAGATTGCCAGCACATCCCGATGAAACGCTGGGGACGTGAAGAAGAAATGTCGGCACTGGCCATTATGTTGGCAAGCGCTGGCGGCGCTTACATGACAGGCAACATCATTCCTATTGACGGTGGCTTTACCCTCTAAATAGCCGTTAACGAAGCTCGGCATCAGATACGGGTGCCGAGCGCCCCCCCCTGCTCTATATCCCCGACCCCGCAAAGACTTGCACCCCCTTGGTGCAAAACCATTTGCGTTTTTTGCACACATCTGGCGCTAAAAATAATTTCACGTCGCTCATCGGCTAAAAACGCCCTGTTTTGTGGCCATATTTTATTACCTCCAAGCCGCTCTACCGCCTTTTACCCGCATCCGCGCCAGCCCTTTAGCGACAAGGGCTGGACGTCAAATCGATAAGTAAATCACAACGGATATGACAGCGATATTTAACAGCTATAAATATTTGATAAGCAAAAATATAGCCCTGTAAGCTGCATTCATAGCGGGTTGAGATAATTTTTTGGATATGTTTATTATGGAAAAAGAATTTAAGCATAAACATTCGGGAACCTAGTTTTGGCTTCTAAAAACGTAACACTCCGCCAGCCCACCGGCCTCGACGGATTTGCTCTGAACCAACTTGTCGCACGCTGCCAGCCACTGGACACCAACTCGGTGTACTGCAACTTGCTGCAATGTGCAGACTTCGCTGAAACAGCCATCGCCGCAGAGGCCGATGACGGAGACTTGGTAGGCTTCATCTCTGGTTATCGCCCACCAGCACGCCCCGACACGTTGTTCGTGTGGCAGGTTGCGGTAGATAGCAGAATGCGTGGCCAAGGCTTGGCCCTGAAGATGTTGCTGGCTCTGGTTGAACGTACTCGCGCCGCTGGCGTGACCCGTCTGGAGACCACCATCTCGCCCGGCAACGACGCATCCGAGGCCCTGTTTAAAAAGGCCTTCCGCCTGCTGGGCGCCGATTTCACCACTGAAGTGCTGTTCTCCCGCGAGAAGCATTTCAACGGACAGCACGACGACGAAGTTATTTACCGTGCTGGCCCCTTTACTCAATCAATTACTCAAACAGCTCACGCTTGAGACCAGGAGATATCATGAACAACTTTGAACAGTTCGAGAAAAACGAATCCGACATCCGCAGCTACTGCCGTTCATTCCCGGTCCTCTTCAACCAGGCTCAGGGCGCAGAGCTGGTCACCACCGAAGGCAAGCGTTACATCGACTTCCTGGCGGGTGCAGGCACCCTGAACTACGGCCATAACCATCCGGTACTGAAGAAAGCACTGATCAAGTATCTGGAAGAAGATGGTATTACCCATGGCCTGGACATGTACTCCGCCGCTAAAGAGCGCTTTCTGGAAACCTTCAATCGGGTGATCCTGGAACCACGCGGCTTTTCTAAATACAAGATTCAATTTAGCGGCCCCACTGGCGCCAACGCCGTTGAAGCTGCGTTGAAGCTGGCCCGCAAGGTAACTGGACGCAGCAACGTCATCAGCTTCACCAACGGCTTCCATGGCTGCACCATCGGTGCACTCGCGGTTACCGGTAACGGTCACCACCGCGGTGCGGCAGGCGTACCCCTGACCGATGTCAGCCGTATGCCCTATGCCAACTACTTTGGCGAAAACGTTAACACCATCTCCATGATGGACAAGTTGCTCAGCGACCCAAGCAGCGGTATCGACAAGCCAGCCGCCGTCATCGTTGAGGTTGTTCAGGGTGAAGGTGGTCTGAATACCGCTTCTGCCGAGTGGATGCGCAAGCTTGAAAAGCTGTGCCGCAAGCACGAAATGCTGCTGATTGCCGATGACATTCAGGCCGGTTGTGGCCGTACCGGTACTTTCTTCAGCTTTGAAGAAATGGGTATCAAGCCTGACATCATCACCATGTCCAAATCGCTTAGCGGTTTCGGTCTGCCGTTCGCTATTGTCATCATGCGCAACGAGCTGGACCAGTGGGCACCAGGCGAGCACAACGGCACCTTCCGTGGTAACAACCACGCCTTCGTAACCGCTGCAGCTGCGCTTGAGCACTTCTGGACCAACGACGAGTTTGCCAAGAGCGTTCAGGCTAAAGGCAAAGTAATCAAGGACCGCATGCAGAAAATCGCACGCAAGCACGGCCCTGACTCGCTGTACGTTAAAGGTCGCGGCATGATGGTTGGTATCAGTTGCCCCGATGGCGAGACGGCTTCAGCCATCTGTAAAGAAGCCTTTGCCAACGGCCTGGTCATTGAAACCAGCGGCAACCACAGCCAAGTCGTTAAATGCCTGTGCCCGCTGACCATTACTGACGAACAGATCGAAAAAGCGCTGACCATCCTGGAAGCTGCTTTTGCCAAGGTAATGAGCGATCAGGTTGCCAATCAGGCATCCTGATCCCGGCAGCTTTGCGACCCAACACCGACTCGAAGAGGAAATGAATAGATGATCGTACGTACACTGGAAGAATGCGAAAACTCCGACCGCCGCGTCACCACCGAGACTTGGGAAAGCACCCGGATGCTGCTCAAGGATGACAAGATGGGATTCTCGTTTCACATCACCACCATCTTCGCCAACAAGGAAACGCACATCCACTACAAGAATCACCTTGAGTCTGTGTATTGCATGAGCGGCAACGGTGAGATCGAGACGCTTTCCGACGGCAAGGTCTATCAGATCCGTCCAGGCACACTCTACATCCTGGACCAGCATGATGATCACATGCTGCGCGGCGGGACTGAGGACATGAAAATGGCCTGTGTATTCAACCCACCGATCAGTGGCCGCGAAGTACACGACAAAGACGGCGTATACCCCGCAGACAGCGACTGATCAGTCTGGTCTGACGGCAAACCGCAAAGCTGCCAGCGATGGCGCTTTGCGCACTGCCAGTCGGGATTAATCGCGGTTCGACCGCGGTTTCCTGCCGGAAGGTAACAATCCGCGGCATGCTTTCGCGGACGTTAACACAGCCTTCATCGCAAACCCCACGATAAGATGTACTGGCAGCCAAACAAATCTGGTCGCCTCAGGTACACAGCCAGCGGCAGAAACGCGCCGCAGTAAGACGGACAAACGAGGGCATGAGGCTCTCTACCTGCTGGCAGCAGGACAAGATTCACCAACGACAGAAACCAGGACTATGCATACAGTAGAGAAAATCGGCGGCACATCAATGAGTCGCTTTGAGGAAGTACTGAACAACATTTTCATTGGCCAACGTCAGGGTACAGACCTGTACCAGCGTGTTTTCGTTGTCTCTGCCTACAGCGGTATGACCAACATGCTGCTCGAGCACAAGAAAACCGGTGAGCCCGGTGTGTACGAGCGATTTGCCGACGCCCATGTCGAGGATGCCTGGCTGGATGCCTTGGACGCTGTGCAGGAATCCATGGTCAGCAAGAATGCCGAGCTGTTCAAGGGCGAGTACGAGCGTCTGGCGGCCGACCGCTTTATTGAAGGCCGCATCAGTGACGTGCGTGACTGCATGGTGAGCCTGCAGCAGCTTTGCTCCTACGGCCACTTCCAGCTGACCGAGCACCTGATGAAAGTACGCGAAATGCTAGCCTCTTTGGGCGAAGCGCACAGTGCCTTCAATACCGTGCTGGCGCTGAAGAAAAAAGGCGTCAACGCACGCCTGGTTGACCTTACCGGCTGGAACCAGAGCGAACCAAAGGCGTTCCAGGATATGGTCAAGGACAGCTTTGACGGTATCGATCTAAGCAAGGAGCTGGTTGTTGCTACTGGCTATACCCATTGCAGCGAAGGCTTGATGAACACCTTTGACCGCGGCTACAGCGAAATCACCTTCGCACAGATTGCCGCATCCACCAGCGCGCACGAGGCGATTATTCACAAGGAATATCACCTCTCGAGTGCCGATCCAAACCTGGTTGGCGTGGACAAAGTTGTCACCATCGGCCGCACCAATTATGACGTAGCCGACCAGCTGTCCAACCTTGGTATGGAAGCGATTCATCCCAAAGCTGCGCGCACCCTGCGCCGTGCCGGTATCCACTTGCGCATCAAAAATGCGTTTGAACCGAATCATGGTGGCACCCTGATCAGTCAGGACTATTGCAGCGAGAAGCCCTGCGTTGAAATCATCGCCGGCCGCAAGGACGTATTTGGTCTGGAAGTCTTTGATCAGGAGATGCTCGGCGACGTCGGATATGACCTTGAGATCACCAAGCTATTGAAGAAGCTCAAGCTCTATGTGGTCAACAAGGACTCAGATGCCAATAGCATCACCTACTATGCATCGGGCTCACGCAAGATGATCAACCGCGCATCGCGCTTGATCGAAGAGCAGTACCCGATGGCCGAAGTCAATGTGCACAACATCGCCATCGTTTCGGCGATTGGCTCAGACCTAAAGGTCAAGGGCATCCTCGCCAAGACGGTTGCCGCGTTGGCAGAAGCTGACATCAGCATCCAGGCGATCCACCAGTCGATCCGCCAAGTTGAGATGCAGTGCATCATCAAGGAAGAGGATTACGACGCAGCTGTCGCAGCACTGCACCAGGCGCTGATTGAGCCAGAAAATCATGGTGACGTAATCGTCGCCGCCTGATCCTGAAAGACGGCAACAACAAGTAGCGGCCCCACAGATAACTGTCGGGCCGTTTTTGTTTTGTACGTGAGAGCATCAGCAGAGCAGTTAAAACTTCGTTATAGTCTGGCAATATCCTTGGCAAATACGCTCACGACAATACGCTGCGCATGTGCCGAACAGGGCTGCAGCATCTATGGATAAGGGACGAACGCGTGATTGAAGCGGTATGGATTGCATTTGCCTTCATGATGGGACTGGCCGTGCGCCAGGTGGGCCTCCCTCCCCTAATCGGTTATCTCGGTGCCGGATTTGCACTGTCTGCTCTGGGTTCAAGGGTTGGCGTCGGCCCTGAAGACAGCGAGGTACTCTCCCATATAGCGCATCTGGGCGTTTTACTGTTGCTGTTCACCGTTGGCCTCAAACTCAAGGTGAAGAACCTGGTGCGGCCAGAGGTGATTGGCGGCAGCCTCTTGCACTTCGCTCTGTCTACCGCGCTGCTGCTAGCCGGACTACTCTATTTTCTAGAGCTCCCCTTGGGTGAAGCTACGTTGCTGGCCATGGCACTCTCTTTTTCCAGTACTGTGCTGGCCGCCAAAGTACTGGAGAGTAAACGCGAGCTGCGCGCCTTCCATGGCCGGGTGGCTATCGGTGTCCTGATCATGCAGGACCTGATTGCCCTGGTAGCCATCAGCATCGCCAGCGGTAAAAGTCCGTCAGCCTGGGCGTTGATGGTAATTATCCTGCCCCTGAGCAAACCAATACTCTACAAGCTGCTTGATCTCAGCGGGCACGAAGAATTGATGGTGCTACTCGGCCTGCTACTGGCGCTGGTAATTGGCGGTGCCGGCTTCGAAGCCCTTGGACTCAGCTCCGAATTGGGCGCCTTGGCATTTGGTGCGCTGCTGGCAGGTCACAAGCGCGCGGGCGAACTTGCACAGTCGCTGTGGAGCCTTAAAGAAATCTTTCTGGTCGGCTTCTTCTTGCAGATAGGGCTCGGCGGCTTGCCGGATATGCAGGCAGTTATCTTCGCATTGGTAATCACCCTACTGCTACCACTCAAAGCGCTGCTGTTCTTCCTGCTGTTTGTCGGCTTCAAGCTGCGTGCTCGTAGCGCCTTTCTAAGTAGCCTGACCCTGGCCAACTACAGCGAGTTTGGGCTAATCATGGCGAGCCTGGTGCTTCCGCAATGGCTGATCCCCTTGGCCTTAACGGTGGCTTTCTCGTTCCTGCTTTCCGCTCCACTCAACCGCATTGTCCACTCAATTTACGAGCGCTTGTCGCCCTACCTGCTGCCCTTTGAACGCAACATTCGTCATCCAGACGAACAACCCATTACGCTTGATGATGCTCAGGTTCTGATTATGGGTCTGGGACGGACTGGCCGGGCAGCCTACGACAATCTCGCCGAACAGGGCTTCAATGTCATTGCACTGGACTCGGACCCGGTCGCTGTTGAGGCCAGCCTTAAAGACGGCCGCCGCGCGCTCTTCGCTGACGCAGAGGACCAGGTCTTCTGGCAGAACCTTGATATGCCCAATATTCATTCGGTGATCCTGGCCATGAACGATGCAGAAGCCAAGACCATCGCCGTGCAAAAACTGCGCTCACGCGGCTTTGCCGGCCTGATCGTTTCACACGCAATGTATGAGGACATCGCCAGAGCCATTATTCGCGCAGGCGCCGACCATACCTATCTGACCATGAGCGAAGCCGGCACCGGCTTGGCAGAGCACGTTGCACGCAGCATTCGCGAACGTAGCCAGTTGCTCAGCGAGGACGCTGAGCAACGAGCTGACGTCAAAGCTTAAGACAGCAAGAAACGGCTAACCTGTTCGGCAGCACTCCGCGGGTGCTCCAGCATAAAGCAGTGACCACCCGCTGTTTGGTGCGCTGTACAGCGCACACCGCTGCCTGCGAGGCGGCGTGCGCTTACCCCGACAAAGGGATAGGTGCGATCGCCATAAATGATATGCGTAGCTGTCTTGATGCGCCGCAGCGACCTCCAGAGGCCGCTGGGCATGCTCATGAAGACGTCGGCTTCGCGACTCGGATGACAACATAATTCAACCCCACGCTCCGGGTGATCCCGTAATGCGTGCGTAATATGCGCAGCGAAGGCATTCTCATCCCATCCGCGGAACATCCCCCTGTTATGCAAACTGCTATGCGCGGCGGCACGATCCGGCCAGCTGTCGCGTCGCGACCTGGCACGCTTGGCCACAGGATTGCTGTTTATTCCCAGTAGACCCAAGCCGCGCCTCAAGGTGATCAAGCCAGGTGGAAAAAACACTGGATCGAGTAAAACGGCACGTTCAAACAGGTCGGGCTCCGCCGACAGGATCAAAGCAGTTAAAACGCCACCAAAGCTGTGGCCACAAGCCACACGAGGCACATTGCCAAACAATCCTCGACCGGCTTCAAAAGCTTCCAGCGCCAGTTCAGCATTACGATTCCAGCCAACAAACTTATCGCCATGATCACTCTGGCCATGCCCCTGCAAATCGCATAGCCAGAGATCAAAGTCATGCGCGAGCAACTCCAGCAAAGGCTCGTAACTGCGGGTAGAAAAGCCGTTGCCGTGCAGAAAATGCAGTAAAGGCTTGCCGCTGGGAGGGCTATGCCAACCGCGCAGACTGAAGCCCGCGCTGGTCTGGTGCGCCCAGGGTAACAACTCCATGCCATGATCCCCGGTAAAAAACATCAGTCTAAACGGCGCCAGCGTAGCTGTCAGCGCCATTGGTGCCTGTTAAGCTGCCCCATCTATTGCGGGAATGGTGATATATGCTTGAGGTCAGGACATCCGGCCATGGATTACCGCTGGTGTGGGGGCACGGTTTAATGGGCAGCATGGCGCAGGAAGACACTACCGGCTGGTTTCATCATCGCGATAGCGACCTCAAATGGGTACGCTACGACGCCTGTGGTCATGGCAATTCGCTCCGACCACTGGACCCATTGCGCTATCGCTGGCCTGCGCTTGCGTCAGACATGCTGATGGTAGCAAGGCACAATACCACTGGCCGCTTTGCCTTGGGCGGGCAATCCATGGGTTGCGCCAGCGCAATATTAGCCGCCCTGCAGGCCCCGGATAGCGTCTGCAAGTTGGTATTGGCAACACCACCCACCGTCTGGTCCGACCGATCAGTTCAGGTAGCAAAATACGAGCAGATGATTCGTCTTTTACGCGCTCGCGGTATGAACGCGTTAATACAGCTGTCGCGCCAGTATCCTGCACTGCCAGACTGGCTTGGCCAAGCCCGCCCACAAGACGCCTTGGCGCAGCTCGAAAGCTTGTCAGGCTTCACCCGTGAGCTCTTGATAGCCGTCCTGCAGGGTGCAATCGCGTCCGACATGCCAGCACCAATCGAGCTGAAAAAGCTCGATCAACCCGCACTGATACTAGCCTGGCGCGACGACCCTATCCATCCGATAAGCAGCGCAGAGCAATTGGCTCAAAGCCTGCCCAACGCTGAACTACGCATTATTGACAGAGTCAACGAGCTGGCGGATTGGCCGCAACAAATCGCTGACTTTATCCATCAGTAAATGAACACCTCTGAGCTTATTCCAGGCTGTAGTCGATATTGGTAACCACCCTGACGCGCTTGGTTTCCGGGGTGAAGGGATCAACATCCTCGATCGAAAAATATCCCTGTGTTGCGCGGCGGATACTTCCCACTTCAGCCCCTGCATCGCGCGCGAACTGGTCTGCTGCTGCGCGCGCATCGCGGGTTGCGTCAGCGATCATATCCGGCTTGATACTATCAAGCTGGGTGAATAGAAAGCTGGGCTGAAACTCGTAGCTTTGAGTCAGCGCGATACCAGACTTCACCAGCTCGCCCACTGACTGCATGCCTTGCTTGACGCTATCGACCTCCTCGGTACGCACTAGAACGGTGACATCCGCACGGTAACGTTCAGGCGGTAGGTTATTACCGTAGCTATTCGCATGTTGATCGGTGATTTTAGGCACCGATAACTGAATCTGCGGCTCCTTGAATCCCTTAAGCAATAAAAAAGATCGAACCAAGCCTTGCTGAGTGTCTATATCGTTCTGCAGTTGGTCTAGACTGTTACCAGTAAGCGTAAAATTGATTGGCCAGAGCGCAAGGTCGGCTTGCACCTCACGTTCAGCCAGCCCTTTTACGCTCACCACACGATCAGCGCCGCGGAACTGCAACAAACCGGTTTTCAGGCTAACAGCCATAAAAGCCAACGCGATAGCGATCAACCCGGCTGCTACGATAGACCCCCAGGAAACACGAGAAACAGACGACATAGGTACCTCCAGTAAAAAGTGCAAACTCAGCATAAGAAAGACAAAGGATTGACGCGAGGCATTTCACTTGCGCGCATTCCACCTTAGAATGGCGCCCGACTTCCCTTGGACCCGAACTTTCTTTGTTGTATCCCCATCAAAAAAAGGAGCACGTGTGGATCTCGCGACACTAATTGGCCTGATCGGCGCCATTGGCATCATTGCCGCGTCCATTCTGCTGGGTACCGGAGCACAGGTATTCTTCAATGTACCTTCACTGCTGATTGTCATTGGCGGCAGTCTGTTTGTTGTACTGGCAAAGTTTAACGTCGGCCAATTCATCGGGGCGATTAAAGTGGCTGGGCGGGCATTTCGTTTCAAGCTGCCTGACACTGAAGAAAGCATTAACGAGCTGGTCGAGCTCGCTACTGTTGCGCGAAAGCAGGGGCTGCTGGCCTTGGAAGACAAGGAGATTTCATCCCCCTTCCTGCAAAGCGGTATTCAGCTGCTGATTGATGGCCATCCACAGGAAACCGTAAAGGCCATTCTGGAAAAGGAACGGCTAATGACCTTGGACCGCAACCGCTGGGGAGCCAAGGTGTTCAGCGCTCTAGGTGACGTCGGCCCAGCTATGGGCATGATTGGTACGCTCATCGGCCTGGTGCAGATGCTGTCCAATATGGAAGATCCTAAATCCATCGGCCCGGCCATGGCCGTAGCCCTGCTGACAACTCTTTATGGCGCCATGCTGGCAACCATGCTCTGCTTGCCAATAGCCGACAAGCTAACGCTAAGAATGAGTGAAGAAGCACGCATGCAGGGTCTATGGATAGACGCCATCCTGGCTATACAGGAAGGAACCAACCCTAGGGTCATCGAGCAAATGCTCAGCAGCTATTTGCCGCAGAACAAGCGCGACAAAATTGGCGGCGAAGCGGAAGAAGCCTGATGGAAGAGGAAGAAAGCGGCCCAGGTATACCAGCATGGGTGATGACCTTCGCTGACCTGATGTCACTACTGATGTGCTTTTTCGTGTTGCTGCTGTCTTTTTCCGAGATAGATGCACAGAAGTTCAAGCAGATAGCTGGCGAGATGTCTAAAGCCTTTGGTGTGCAGCGAGAGATCCCGGCCCTGGAAATCCCGATGGGCACCAGTCCCATCTTTGACAAGTTTTCCCCCGGCAAGCCCGAACCTACGCCAGTTGATAGCGTCCGCCAGCAGACCACAGAACAAGCCCCGCAACTTGATACCCTGCGTGAAGAGCTGGAAGGAAAACTAAAAGAGCAAGTCAGCAAAACGACTGAAGACCAGGTAGAGACCAGCATTGATGCCCTGCGTGAGGTGCTCGACAACGAATTGAAACAAGGCCGCATGCAACTTGAGCACGACCGCAAGCGCATTGTGATCAGGGTAGAGGAGAAAGGCTCCTTCCCTTCAGGCTCCGCAGACATGACACCCGACTTTCAGGACATGTTGGATAAGATCGCCGATGTAGTGTCACGCTTGCCAGGTGAGGTCACGATTGAGGGGCATACCGACAACATCCCGATCAAAACCAACCGCTTCCACTCCAACTGGGACCTATCGGCAGCACGTGCCTCGTCGGTAGCCAATGCACTGCTGCTGAACGACACCATCGAGCCGGAGCGAATAAGAGTGCAAGGCTATGCCGAAACTCGTCCACGGGCAGATAACGACTCCCCGGAAAACCGTGCACTCAACCGCCGGGTAGAAATCATCCTCGACCTGTCAGGCTCTATTGATGAATACGAAGCAGAACTGCGACGACTCATGGAGGAAGACCTGGGTGAATTGATCCAGGAACTGGAGTTGCAGGACAGCCCACCGCCGGCACAATAACCAAATCAACCAGTTTATCTGTCAGGCCTGGTTACTTCTTCAGATCATCAGGAATGGGCGGTTCGGGCATAGGCCCTGGCCGCTTGCCCTGGCCGGCACGATATTGGCGCAGCTGAAACACGTAAGCCAATACTTGAGCCACTGCCAAATAGAGACCGGAAGGAATCTCCTGATCAAGCTCAGTGCTGTAGTAGACCGCTCTCGCCAACGGCGGTGACTCCAGCACTACGATATTGTTTTCGTTGGCGACTTCACGGATCTTTTGCGCGATGAAATCAGCGCCTTTGGCCAGCATAATCGGGGCGCCGCCGTTCAGCGGATCATATTTCAAGGCCACAGCAAAGTGCGTTGGGTTAGTAATCACCACGTCCGCCTGCGGTACTTTCTCCATCATCCTGCGTTCGGCCATTTCACGTTGCAGCTGCCGAATTTTACCCTTGACCTCAGGCTTACCCTCGGAGTCCTTGAACTCGTCACGCACCTCCTGCTTGGTCATCATCAGCTTCTGCTTGTTATCCCATAGCTGGAAGGGCACATCGACCAGTGCAATGAGGATTAACGAAGATGAAAGAATCAACAACGCGGAGGCCAGCGCCCAGGCGCAATGCACTATGGCTTGTTCCAGCGGCTCCTGACCAATACTGAGAAAGTCATCGGTGCGCAAATGCAGCACCAGCAATGAGGTACCAAGCACAACCAAAAACTTGGCCAGCGCTTTGAGCAGCTCGACCAAGGCTTTTAGCGAAAACATACGCTTGAGCCCTGCAAGGGGATTCATTCGCTCGAACTTGGGCGCCAACGATTTGACACTAAAAAGCCATCCACCGAGCATGATAGGGCCGACGATAGAAGCCACCAGCAGCATGGCAAACAGGGGCGCAAGTACAACTATCCCCTCCATTACCGAGGTGTACAGATGGAGCGCCATGGCATCAGTGCCCAACAGCGCCTCACGCTCAAATGAGAAGTTGAAGACCATGATACCCATCAACTTACGTGCCATTTCGGGGCCGAGCATTAGCAGCGCGAGCGCTGAGACCATCACCACAGCCAGCGTATTCAGCTCTTTCGAGCGAGCCACCTGCCCCTTATCGCGCGACTCTTTAAGCCGTTTGGCCGTGGGGTCTTCTGTTTTTTCCTGACCGCTCTCGGATTCGGACATCAGCTCGCCCTCACCAAAGCACGCAACCAGATAAGAGCATCAGACGCTAACTCCTGATACTGCCCCAGCACGTTACTCAACAGAACCCAGAGTATGAACAAGCCAAAGATCAGCGTTAGCGGAAAGCCAATCGAGAAAATATTTAGCTGCGGCGCCGCGCGCATCATCACGCCAAAGGACAAATTAACGATCAGCAGCGCTGCAATGGCGGGCAAACCAATCAGAATGGCCGAGGCCATTACCCAAGAGAAACGGTAAACCAATGCTTCAAAGTCAGTTGCCGCCAGCGTCTCGCCAATAGGTAACGTATTAAAGCTCTCAACCAGCACCTCAAGCACGACCAGATGGCCATTCATCGCCAAAAACAACAAGGTAACCAGCATGGTAAATACCTGCGCTACAACGGCCACAGAGATACCCATGCTAGGGTCGTTCATCGACGCAAACCCCAAGCCCATCTGCATCGCAATAATCTGACCAGCCATCACATGAACTTGAAATAAGAGCTGCAGCGAAAGCCCCATAGCAGCGCCTATCACTATTTGCTCGGCGATAATGGTCCAGGTACTCAGTGACAGCGCATCAAGGGTTGGGACTTCAGGAATCTGTGGCGCGACCAGCAAGGTAAGCGCCAAGGCAAAATACAGGCGTATACGAGTTGGTATCAGTTGAGTGCCGAATACCGGCATGGTCATCAGCACGCTTGCGATGCGAAAGAGCACCCACAGGTAGCTTGAGACCCAGCGGCTAAGTTCGGCGCTGGATAGCTCCAGCATCAGCCGATCAGCCCTGGAATCTGCCGATACAGGGTATCGGTAAACTCAATCAACTGAGTAGTTAACCAAGGCCCCAACCAAATCAAGGTAACGAAGGTTACCAGCAGACGCGGGAGAAAACTCAGGGTCTGTTCGTTGATCTGCGTAGCCGCCTGAAACATGGCAACCACAAGGCCGATCAACAAACCTGGCATTACCACAATGGCAACCATGATACAGGTCAGCCATAGCGCTTGGCGGAACAGATCAACAGCTACTTCTGGAGTCATTGCCGGCCCTCCCCTAACGCACAGCAAAGCTGGCAGCGAGAGTGCCGATAATCAGCGCCCATCCATCTACCAGCACGAACAGCATGATCTTGAATGGCAAGGAAATAATCAGCGGCGACAGCATCATCATACCCATGGCCATCAGCACACTGGCAACAACCAGATCGATAACCAAAAACGGAATAAAGATCATGAAGCCAATCTGAAAGGCAGTCTTCAGTTCAGAGGTAACAAAAGCCGGTACCAGAATATGAAAGGGCACTTCGTCGGGGCCCGTCAGGTCGGTGCGATTGGCCAAGCGCACAAAAAGCTCAAGATCGGTTTCACGGGTCTGCGCCAACATGAATTCGCGCATTGGCACGCTCGCTACCTCCATCGCTTCCTGTGCCTGCATCTCCTCGTTGATGTAGGGCTGCAACGCTGTTTGATTGATCTGCTCGAAAACCGGCGCCATGATAAACAGGGTGAGAAATAACGCCAGACCAACCAGAATCTGGCTGGACGGCGTTTGCTGCAAACCCAGCGCCTGACGCAGAATCGCGAACACAATGATGATGCGGGTGAAACTGGTCATCATCATGACGAAGGCCGGGATGAAGGTCAGCGCCGACATCAACAGCAGAACTTGCAGGCTCACAGAGTACGTCTGCTCACCATTGGCATCAGTGCTCAGTGTGACCGCTGGCAAACTAAGCGGATCAGCCGCTGTCTGCGCCCATACCGATGGCGCCGCCAGCATCAGCAAGAGCCAAATCCAACGCATCATGAATCTGCTCCCCGCTTCAACAGCGCCTGAAGTTTGCGCCCAAAGTCACCATTGCCAGCCGCTGCAGCGGCCAAATCCGCGACCGGCTGCTCAAAGACATGCAGGGTATTGATTCGCCCGGGGGAGGTGCCCAGAAGCATCTGAGTACCTCCAACATCGACCAGCAACAGACGGTCTCTTGGCCCTAATGGCAAGCTACTGACCAGCTTGATGTGCTGCCCACCCTGCGGAGCCAACGGCCCAACACGGCGCATCAAGTAGCCCAGGGCGAAAATCAAGCCTATGACCACCGCCAAGCCAAGCGCCAGTTGCAGCAACTGGCCAACCAAGGAGCCTGACGACGCGCCGATAGCCGCCACAGCCGGCTCTTCAGCAGCCAGGCTGGTGCCGGGCAGCAGTGCCATTGCAAGAAGCGGTAAACAACGGAGCATTTTCATGCTCACCGCAGTTTCTTGATACGTTCAGTAGGACTGATCACGTCCGTCAGACGAATACCGAACTTCTCGTTCACGACAACTACTTCACCGTGCGCGATCAAGGTACCGTTTACCGTCACATCGAGTGGCTCACCAGCCAACCGATCAAGCTCTACAACCGAGCCCTGGTTAAGCTGCAGCAGGTTGCGGATAGTGATATCGGTATTGCCCACCTCCATCGCGATCGTGACCGGGATGTCGAGAATCACATCCAGATTAGGGCTGTCACCCGGATCAAATCGGTCATCCTGGGCTTTAGCAGGAGCGCTGAACTCTTCCATCGGCATACGTGGCTCGGCATCACTCTGTGCCAGCATGGCGTCAATATCATCCTGGCTGGCATCACCCGCCTCGTCCAACGCAGCCGCCCACTCATCCGCTAACGCCTGCTCTTCTGGAGTGGGTTCGTCCGGGCTATTGTCATCAGCCATCACGCTATTCCTCTGTTATTGATACTTATCGGGTCGCTGATTATGTATTGATCAACGTGGTCGCGTCAGCGGACCGAGAATCTGCAGGGCAAGATTACCTTTTACCGATCCCAGCTTGGCCTTGAAGGTAGGCACACCATTGGCACACAGCACCATATGATCGGGTAGTTCAACCGGAATCACATCTCCCGGCTGCATCGTCAGCAAGTCATTGAGCTTCAGCTTGCTTTTAACCACGGTCGCACTTAGTGGGACCTTAACGCCGGTAATTTCCTCACGCAGCGCTCGCACCCACCGCTCATCATGCTCATCAACATCGGACTGTACGCCAGAATCCAGCACTTCGCGCAGCGGCTCAATCATGGAATAAGGGAAGGTTACGTGAAGGTCACCACCACCCCCATCGAGCTCGATATGGAAAGTGGAAACCACCACCACTTCGCTGGGGCTCACAATATTTGCCAGTGCCGGATTAACCTCGGAGTTAACGTACTCAAACTGCACGTCATGCACTGCCTGCCAGGCTTCACGTAAATCAATAAAAGCCTGATCCAATACCATTCGCACCACGCGCAACTCGGTCGGCGTGAATTCACGGCCTTCAATCTTGGCGTGACGTCCGTCACCGCCAAAAAAGTTATCCACCAGCTTGAATACGAGTTTCGCATCCAGAATGAACAATGCAGTACCGCGCAACGGCTTCATCTTCACCAAGTTGAGACTGGTGGGCACGTAGAGCGAGTGCACATACTCGCCAAATTTCATTACCTGCACGCCGCCCACTGCGACATCTGCCGATCGACGCATGAGGTTGAACATGCTGATGCGCGTATAGCGCGCAAAGCGTTCGTTAATCATTTCCAGCGTAGGCATCCGCCCACGTACGATGCGATCCTGGCTGGTGATATCGTAGCTCTTGATCGACCCGGGCTCGCCCTCCAGCTCGGTATCAATGGCGCCATCATCTACCCCGTGTAACAGGGCATCGATTTCATCCTGGGAGAGCAGATCCTGTACGGCCATGAACGCGTCCTATTGCAAAACCATATTGGTAAAGAGTACCGACTCGATTACCGGGTCGCCCACTTCCTTTTCCATCAGCGCCTTCACCGCAAGGCCAGCTTTTTCACGCAGTGCCTCCTTACCTTCAGGACTCATCAAGGCGGCAAAGTCTTCACTACCGAACAACAGCACCAACTGGTTACGTATCAGCGGAAGGTGCTGATTCAGCTTGGCCATACCCTCCGCGTTACGGCCCATGAGTACCACACTCACCTGCATATAACGCTGGCGACCACTGTCGCTGTAATTAACCACAAAGGGTGGTTCAAGAGCCTGATATAGCGCTTCTTGCTTAACCGGCTCTGCCGGCACTTCGGCGGCAGCCTCTTCGTCTTCACCGGAGAGCATGAAGTAGGCCACTCCGCCAGCCGAGAGCAGCAATGCCAGTAGACCAATACCAATCAGAATAAATAGTTTCTTGCGACTCTTGGCCGGTTTTTCCAACCCATCGTCTTTCGCTGTGTTATCTGCTTGTTTTGCCATGACAATATTCCGTCACTCCAGCGGGATTTTCCCTGTTTATGAGGGTAATGCATTGAACGTGCCAGTACATGCATTCGCATACCGGCTAAGCGCGCTTTAGCCAAGTAGCCAGGCCCGCGCTCAGTCATCAGGACCGGATGGTCATAGGATAAAGGGAAAGTGCAGAAAAGTCTTTGTCAGCCCGCCTGGAAAGGCGGCTGACAAAGACGCAGGAACTGCTGAAAGGCGCCCAATGCTCAGGCGTAGTAATCAACTAATCGACTATTGGCAGCGATCTGTTGGGCCGCCGCCATCGGCAACTCATCTTCCCCGCTGGCCCGCGAAGCGCTAGCCGCTGAACCACCTGCTCGACCCTCACTGGAATCGCCACCAGCAAAACCACCAGCCGCCTCATTGCCGCGCTGCTGACCACTATTACCATCAGAAACAGTAACGTCGAGCTGATCAACCCCTTGCAGGGAAAATAGTTCGCGCAAACGATGCATATGCCCTTCCAACGCTTCACGCACCGCCGGATTCTGACTCACAAACTGCACCTGGTGCTCGAGCCCACGCGCCTGAATCTTGATCTCTAGCGGCCCCAACTCAGCAGGGTCGAGTTGAATCTCAACGCTCCTGAGATTCTGGCTGGACATCCACATAACCTTATTAACTACAGACTCGCTCCAACCACTTTGACCAAAAGGCACCGCAAGTGATTGTGCCGCGCCAGCGACCGGTCGCTGCGTTAGCGCACCCTGCGCTGAGCCAGCCGCGACCGCAGACTTGTTCTGGGAGTCCAACGCATCAATGGCTGAGTTTTCCTGTTTCGCCGGACCCCCTCCCTTCTGCTCGGCAAGTCTTGCGGCGAACAATCCTTGGGAGTCTACACTGGCTGCCAGGTTAGCTACCCGCTGGGTTTGTTGCGGCTGGTCAGCAGAATTGGCCTGTCGATTACTGGTCAAAAGTTTGTCATCAGCGTCGGTCGACTGCGTCTTGCCCTTGAGAGTGCTGTCTTCGTTAGCAGTGACGGCTGCATCCGCATCAGCCGCTGCAGAACCTGCCATGGCAGCACGCAGCTGCGCGAGCATTTCCGGCAAACTGAGAGGATTCTGGCTGCTGGCAAGTGGTTTATCACCCGATGCGCCAGCGGCCAGGCTCGCGTCCGCGGCCTGCGCCAGGACTTTGCTGGCTTCAGCTGCCGTCATCTGCTGCGCCAATACCGGGCTCGAGACAGCCTGTGTTGCGGCGTCAGCGCCGGACCCTTCTTGTGGTAACTGCGACAACCACTGTTGCCACTGACTGCTCAAGGCGGCCAACAGGTCTGCATCCTCCTGCGGCTCACCATCCGCTGACAGCGTCAGTTCAGCGCCACCTCCATCACTTTCAGCAGCGCCCTGCAGAGGGGATTCCAACGCAGCAAGCTGTTGTAGCCAGTCCCTGATCTCGACCGGCAAGCTTTTGCCGTCTGCGGCAAAGCCAGGCATGCCCTCCTCGCCCGCGGCAATCGCCTCTTGAGACTGACTAAACTGGCTGATCAAGGCCTTCAACTCAGCGGGCTGTTGCGCTGCCAAAACAGAAGAAAAAGCCGCCAACCCTTCAGCTGCAGGGCTTTCACCTTTTGCAGTGCCCAGCCCTGAGAGCTTGTCTCGTGGCATTTCGGCGCCCATCAGCGCCAGCAGATTTTGCCCAATTGGCATACCTAAATCTCCACCCGGTCTGCAAGAATCCTTGCGTTTGCAGACGTGTTGCAATGCATGGGCCAAGTGGAGCAGTAGGAGTCAGGAAAGTTGCGTTTGCACGCGACTAGAACACGCGAGGATGTTTGAATAACTTACCTTTGCCGCAGCTAGATCACCTTTCAAAGCGGCACGTTCACCGTCAAGGCATGCATTTTCCAAGGCAAGGGCACCCATATTACCGCAGCTACCCTTGAAGCTATGAGCAGCCTGGCGGAAGGCTTCGAGATCTTCGCTTTGCAAGGCAGCGCTCAGCTGAGAAAGGCGTAAATTGGCATCAGTCAGAAAGGTCTCAAGCAACAGAGGATAATCGTCCTGCATGAGCTCGCGCAGTGCATCCAGCGCAGCATGATCGATATCCGGCAAATGATCTGACATGAGAAAACCTTGTATGGAGCGTAGCCGAGTTTAATCGCGACCTGATCGGCAGAAAACTGAACTAACGAAAGTGCCCGCAGTATGCCCAAGCTACCAGCTGAAGACCACCCTGACAGTGCTGCTGGCTCCTTTGACTTCTACTTCCTGCGCCAGCGCCGCCACCAACGCCAGGCCTCGTCCGGCATAATCTGCGCATGCGCGATCAGGCGCAAACCCATTGCCGCTATCTTCACATTCAATCTGCAGCATCCCGCCATCAGGGGTTGGCAAGTGGTTCAAGGTGATACGAATCCAGCCGTCTACCAGGCTGCGCAGCCGCTCACCTCGCTCTTGATAATAGAGAGCGAAGCCATCCGAATCCTGCTTCCACGCCGAGTCGAGCCGCAACAGGCCGTGTTCCAGAGCGTTGCTATATAACTCACTCAGCACGGTAAACAACGCACCCGCTTGCGGCCGCAGCCCTGGGATCTCCAATAGTCGCGAGAGCAGGAAAGGCAGCGGGTTTTGTTCGCGGATAGACGCAGCTCGATAAGTGTAGCTCAGGCACCAGTCCTGCGGCCGAGACGGCGGCGCGGTGGCGCGCGGTGAAGGTATACGCTCACTCCGCTCAGGCATCACCACTTGAAGCAAACTGACATCATCCTCAGGGCTACCGTGGAAGCGCTCAAGCGCGCCGAGCAGCCCATCGAAAATTCGCCCTGGATGCCCCAGATAGGCATCCAGTACCTCGTGCACGCCAGCTTCCCCAAACAGCTCACCTGCCTGGTTACGGCTTTCAATAACGCCATCAGTCCAACACAACAGACGCTCACCCGGGCGCATCACCATCACTTCAGGCTGAGGATTAAAGCGTTGCCGGTTGGCGACACCCAGCGGCAGGTTGGTAGAGGCGACGCTGCGCATAAGCTCTGCCGACGGGCCGAGAATCATCACATCAGGCAAGCCACCATTCCAGATTTCCACAAGCCCTTTATCGGGGTTTACCTCAATCAGCACAGCGCAGCAGAAAATACCGACCGGCAGAATGGTTGCCAGCTTGTCATTCAACTCAAACAAAATATCGCGCAGGGCAAACCCCTTTGCGGTCATTGCGTAAAACACTTCCGCCAGCGGCATCGCGCCGATCGCAGCTGACAAACCGTGCCCGGTGAAATCCCCCAGCAGCAGATGCATTTCACCTGAGGGACGATTGGCTGCGAGCAGAATATCGCCATTGAACATCGCATAGGGGGACTGCAGGTAACGCAGACTGCTGTGGCTCAGAGCCCCTGAATGCGCCACGCGATCAAAAATGATTTTGGCTACTTCCTGGTCCTGCAGCAGACTGGCGTGCTGCGCAGCAATCACATCACGCTGCGCCTGCAACGTTTGATGCATCTCGCGCATGCGGCGAAACGCGCTGATCTTGGCATCCAGGATCACCGGGTTATAGGGTTTGGTCAAAAAGTCGTCGCCGCCCGCTTCCAGGCATTGTACCAGGGCATCGGTCTCGGTCAGACTGGTGAGAAAGATGATCGGCACCAGGTCTTCACCCGCCTGCTGCTTGATCAGCCGGGCAGCCTCAAAGCCGTCCATCACCGGCATAAGCGCATCAAGCAAAACAATATCTGGCCGACGTTCGGAAAACTGCTCTACCGCCACCTGGCCATTCTCGGCGAGATAAACCTGGTGACCCAATCGCTCAACCAACCGACCCAGAATCATACGATCAGCAGGATTGTCGTCGGCAACCAGGACGGTTAGCCGGTCCGCAACCTTGAGCGCCGACGCCGACAACTGCGTGGCCATCAAGGGTTACTTGATACTGAAGAGTTGTTCAAAGTTGGAAATACTCAGCACTTTGCGCACATCCGGATTGCAGTGCACGATACTGATCTGCGCGCTATCCCCACCGGCGTGATCACGCAGCAAAAGAAGCATACCCAGCGCCGAGCTGTCGATATAGTCAGTGTCGTGCAGATCAACCACGTACTCTTGCGGAGTCAGACCGCTGCGCTCGTAGGCGTTGCGAAAGTCCTGATGGGCGCCGAAATCAAAGCGGCCTTTTACGCTGATGGTAAGTACTTGGCTATCCGCCGATAAAGTCGCCTGAATCGACATAATCTCTCCCTGACAGTATTTAAGTTCTCCATTTCTTTTAGCACAGGGACTGGCACCTGTCAGGGATTATTTCCACGTTGCCCATGAGCACGTTGCGACAATTCGTCGAGGAGCTTCTGCTCCTGCCGATCAGCTCTGGCCTGCGCTTCCAAACGGTACTTTTCAATCAGCTTACGAAGCGCCTCAAGCCGCTGATAACGCTCACGCCAACTTTCTCGCGCCTTTTCTATACTTTGGCCATGCCAGCTCACCGTCTGCCGCTGTTGCTCCAGCGCGACTTCCATCTGCGCCATGAAACGCTGGTAATTCATTAGCCATTCACGGCCGACGCCCTGCTCGCCCCGCTGCGTCCACCCTTTGGCATATTCGGTACAGTAATATTCGAGATCACGCAGACGATTCTGCGCTTCATCCAACTGCTGCTGGCACTGCCCCAGCACCGTAGCAGCTTTGCGCTCCTCTTCCAGCGCCATATCGACGACCGGCATGAGTCGACGAATGCGACTTTCACTCATTAGTGATGGTCTGCTCCAGCGCCGCCTGACTATCGCTCAGATTAACGCTGACATGCAGCCCCTGACGCAGAAAGGCCTGCATGGCCGGCATCTTTTCCATCGCTTTATCCGTCAAGGGGTCGGAACCAGCAGAATAAGCACCCACACTGATCAGGTCTCGGCTCTGCTGATAGCGCGCGTATAGCTGCTTGAATTGTTGCGCCTTCTGTAATTGCTCAGGTGAAACGATCTGCGGCATAGCGCGGCTGATAGAAGCCTCAATATCAATCGCCGGGTAGTGCCCTTCCTCGGCCAACCGGCGCGATAGCACTACGTGACCATCGAGAATCGCGCGCGATGCGTCAGCGATAGGATCCTGCTGGTCATCACCCTCAGACAGCACGGTGTAGAACGCGGTAATTGAGCCACCGCCCTGCTCGGCGTTACCCGCGCGCTCGACCAGTTGCGGCAACTTGGCAAATACCGACGGAGGATAGCCCTTGGTAGCAGGAGGCTCGCCGATGGCCAGCGCGATTTCGCGCTGGGCTTGGGCAAAACGCGTCAGGGAGTCCATCAGCAAAAGCACATTTTTGCCCTGATCACGAAAGTATTCAGCAATGCGCGTACAGTACATCGCCGCACGCAGCCTCATGAGAGGGGCATCGTCAGCAGGAGAGGCGACCACGACAGAGCGCGCCATCCCCTTCTCGCCCAGAATTTGCTCGATGAACTCTTTCACCTCACGGCCACGCTCGCCAACCAGCCCCACGATAGTGATATCCGCATCGGTAAAGCGGGTCATCATGCCCAGCAACATACTCTTGCCCACGCCGCTACCGGCAAAGAGACCCAGACGCTGGCCACGGCCGACAGTCAACAAACTGTTGATCGAGCGGATGCCTACATCCAGCGGCTCTTCGATCGGATGGCGCTTGAGCGGATTGATTACCGGACCATTGAGGTCTACCCAGTCTTCAGCCTTGAAGCTGCCTTTGCCATCCAGTGGTCGGCCGATGCCATCAACCACTCGCCCCAGCATCGCTGACCCCATCGGCAGCTTTCCGCCACCACTTGAAGGCACTACCCGAGCGCCGGGCTGCAGACCTTCCAGACGGTCTACCGGCATCAGGTAAATCTTGTTGCCGGAGAATCCCATGACTTCAGCTTCAATGCTGCTCTGACCATTAGGCGTATCACTGATGACCTGGCAACGGCTGCCGACCGGCGCCTTGCAGCCCTCGGCCTCCAGCGTCAGACCTACCATGCGAATCAGCCTGCCTTCTACCACCGGGTCGGCGGCGAGCTTGATTGCGCCTTGATAGCGCGAGAGACGACGGGCGAAACTGATGCGTTCAAGCTGACTCATGATCGCCGCCATCCCTAGCTTCTTCGCCTTTTTCGCTGGGCGTAATACTGATATCAGCTTCCGGCGGATGAGCGCGCTGCTCCTGACGCTCCTCATACAGCTGAGCGATCAGCTGCTGCATACGCGTTTCCAGCGTGGCATCAACCTGACTGTGTTCGGTTTCTACACGGCAACCACCGGCCATCAGACTATCGTCCTCAAGCAGACGCCAGGTTTCTTCGTGGCGCTCGCGCAGCGCCTTGATGGCGTCAAAATCGGCGGGATTGAGATAAATGCGGATATTGCCGGCACCCACTGGCAGGGTTTTGAGCGCGCCACGCAACACTTGAAGCACTTGCGTCTGATCGGTACTCATCTCGCGCTGCAGCACTTCGCGCAACATAGCTTTGAGCATATGCAGCAGCATGTCTTCAATCTGCTCGTCTTGCGCTTGCATCGGCGACATCAGCTGCGTCATCAGTTTTTCCAGCTCCGCCAGCCGAGCCTCCAGCGCCGTGCGGGCTTCCTGCTGCGCCTTCAGCTGACCAGCGTGAAAACCGTCCTTCTCACCGGTAGAAAAGCCATCGTTGTAAGCCTCCTGGCGGATCTGCTCCAACTCCTCTACGGTAAAAGGTTTAACCTCTTCAATCTCTTCTTCCACTTCAGCCAAGGAATCTTCGCCCTCAGTCTCAGATTCTGGCTCAGCGTCATCACGCTCCAGTGCTACCTGATGGGACGCGGTATCAAAACTGGGCAAATCCCAGAGACTAAAGGCTTCTACCTGACCGCCGCGCAGCAGTTCGGACTCGGATTTCTTTGATGACATTGGCTACCCTGCTGCTGATTAAGTGACTGCGTCAGAATACCATCGCGGCACCCAGGCGTAGTTCAGCCTTTAGACCATTTCCTCGCCGCCCTTGCCACCCAGCATGATTTCGCCAGCATCGGCCATGCGTCGAGCAATCGTGAGAATCTCTTTTTGCGCAGCTTCTACTTCGCTGATGCGCACCGGCCCTTTGGCTTCCAGGTCGTCCTGCAGCAGTTCGGATGCCCGCTTGGACATGTTGCGCAGGAACTTATCCTTAATAGACTCGTCGGCCCCTTTGAGCGCGATGATCAGAACCTCGGAAGACACCTCTCGCAACAGTGCCTGAATCCCGCGATCATCCACCTCGGACAAGTTATCGAATACGAACATCAAGTCCTCGATCTTGGTCGACAGATCTTCATCCATCTCGCGGATGGCTTCGATCAACTGCGACTCGGTACTTGATTCAAGGAAGTTCATAATATCGGCAGTGCGCTTGATACCGCCCATGTTAGCGCGGGTGGTATTAGAGTTCCCGGCGAACTGCTTCTCCAGAATCTCGTTCAATTCTTTCAGCGCGGAGGGCTGCACGGTATTCAGTGAGGCCACACGCAGCAGCACGTCAAGGCGAACCTTGTGGTCAAAATAGCCGACAACTTCAGCCGCCATATCGGGGTCAAGGTAGGCCACCACGATGGCCTGAATTTGTGGATGCTCAAAGCGAATCACATCGGCTACCGCGCGTGGTTCCATCCACTTCAAACTATCCAGACCAGAGGTATTGCCGCCCAGCAAAATACGATCAACCAGGCCATTGGCCTTATCTTCGCCCAATGCCTGGGTCAGCATGGTACGAATATAACCATCAGCCCCGACTCCGAGGCCTGTCTGGTCACTCACTACCTCGATAAAGTCACCCATGACCTCTTGCACCTGCTCGCGGTGCACCGCGCGCAAGCCCGCCATGGCACTACCTACGCGCTGCACTTCCTTTGGCCCCATATGCTTGAGAATGGCGGCGGCGTCCGACTCACCAAGACTCAACAAAAAGACTGCAGCCTTATCCAGGCGAGACAGTTTTTGCGGGCGCTTACTCGCGTCTTCACTCATCAGCGTTAATCCATTCTTTAACTACCTGAGCCACCCGGCCCGGATCTTCAGCCAATAGCCCCTTGATCGCATTCAGCTGCTGCTCATACCCGGCGCCTGGTGGCGGCAGCAACACGGGGCCGGCGCCAGAACCGGACAGGCTAACCTGATCAGGACTCAAATCGCCATCCAGCCCACCCATGGCACCGCCCGGCAGAGACGAGGCATAACCGTCGTCACCACTGCCGCCGCGGCTGGCCACAGTCAGATTCTTCAATGCCGGACGCAGCACGGCGAACACCAGTATCAGTACAAACAGAATACCCAGCATCTGCTTCGCCACATCCCAGAACCAGGGCTGCTCCCAGAAAGGGATGGACGGCAAAGGCTCGGCATCAGGCTGAGCAACAAAGGCGCTATTGATCACACTTACGCTATCACCTCGACTCGCATCAAAGCCAACCGCATCCTGCACCAGGCGCGTCAAGCGAGCAATCTCCACCTCGGTCAGCGGCGTACGCGTGACCTCGCCTGTTTCTGCATTGATCTCCGCGGGATCATCAACCACTACCGCAACCGAGAGACGACGCAGGCGCCCCTGCTGCTGACGTGTATGGCTGATCTGGCGATCAAGCTCATAGTTACGCGTAGCCTGCTCACGGGTGTCTTTGGGGATAACGGGTGCAACAGGCTCGCCGGTAACCGGATCAACAACCTGCTCTGGCGCCTGACCGGCTACCGGCGGCTGATTGGACAAGGCGCCGGGTATACCGACTGGACCCGCAGAACCACTACGTTCTTCGCTTACCACCTGCTCGCTGCGCAACGCAGATTCGGGGCTATACATTTCGGCGGTAGACTCTACTGCGCTGAAATCCACATCAGCCGAGACCTCGGCCTTGTAGCGCCCCTCACCGAGTACCGGCTGCAGAATATTATGTACACGGCGGGTATAGGTATCTTCCAGCCTGCGCGAGTAATCAAACTGACGACCGGCCACGGTCAATTCGTTCAGTTCATTCTGATTGGACAGCAGATTGCCGTTCTGATCCACCACGGTGACCTGGTCTTTATCCAGCTCTGGAATACTGGTCGCCACCAAATTGACGATGGCCATGACCTGCGCGGGCTCCAATCGACGACCGGCATACATCTCCAGCAGCACCGAAGCACTGGGCTTGCGGTCATCGCGAACAAAGACCGTGGAGCGCGGCATGGCAATGTGTACCCGCGCGTTCTTGACGTTGTAGAGACTGGAAATGGTCCGCCCCATTTCGCCTTCCAGGCCTCGACGATAGCGCGTCGTTTCCATGAACTGGCTGGTACCCAGACCTTGCTCACGATCGAGAATCTCAAACCCGACATTGCCGTCGGTTGGCGCAATCCCCACACTGGCCAAGCGCATGCGCGCGTCAGCCAGATCTTCAGTGCGAACCAGCAAAGCGCCACTGTTAGGCTCAACTTTATAGTCGACCCGACTCTGCTGCAGAATATCCACTACCTGGGATGCGTCATACCCTTCCATGCTGTTGTACAGCGGGCGGTAATCCGCCTCCTGCGACCACAACACCACAGCAAAACCAATGGCTACGCTGGCTGCCAGACCAATCAGCAGGCCAAACTGTCGTAACATCGGCAGCTGCGACAGATTATCCAGAACAGCCAAGCCCATGAGCGGTTTACGCTCAGCGCTCGACTGATTCTGGGTAGCAGGTATGTTGGCGGATTCCATGGGTCTTTCCTCAGACAGTCAGCAGCTAATAATACAGACTAGATCGGCATCTTCATGATGTCTTCGTAGGCGCTCACCATTTTATTTCGCACCTGCGTAATGGCCTGGAAGGCAACTGACGACTTCTGCGATGCGATCATCACTTCGGTCAGATCAATTCCCTGATCACCTCGTTCATAGCCCGTGCGTAGCTCACCAGTGGTCTTCTGCAGCTCGTTCACGCGGTCAACGGCCTGCTTGAGCATGTCATCAAAAGCCGGAGCATTGACGTTTTGCTCTACCTTGGCCACTGGTTGCGGTTTACCCATGGCCTCCATTTGCATGGTGCGCATCTGCAACATCAAACGATTGAATTCAACACCTTGGGTCATACCTGCCTCCACGCCGTAAATTTTTTGACGGCTACTGTCGCTTTACAGGTACTCAAGCAAAATGGATGCCAACAGACAACATCAACGCAAGCAGGAGGAATACACAGGCAGGTATGCGAGACAGTCAGCCAGCAATGGCAGCATGAAAGGAATGCTCAAAGAACGGGGAAAAGCGATCTAGCAGAAATGCAACCACCACAACGAACAGACTAATAGTACCAGGACGACGAAACAGATAAGGGCAGAGCCAAAGCAACCAGGCGGCCATCAGCCTGAGCCGCCCTTTTATCCATACAGTCCTAGCGGATTAGACCCCCGCGAACAGGCTGGCCTCAACGTCCAGGCCGGCATCACGCATCTGTGCGAGCTTATAACGCAACGTGCGAGGACTAATACCCAGACGGTCTGCCGCCTCCTTGCGACGACCATGCTCAGAGCGCAGCACATCAATGATCATCTGGTACTCGCGCTGTTTAACGCCTGCACCCAATACACCGCCGCTCACGGGCTGAGCATCCACAGGAGCAGCCTCAACTGCGGGAGTAAGCGGTCTGACTGCACTCGCCGTCACCGCTGCGCCAGGCGCCACCGTCAAACATAAGTCATGCGGCTGGATTAGCCCTCCATGCTGCAGCACCAACGCGCGCTGAACGGCGTTATCCAATTCGCGCACGTTGCCTGGCCAGGCATGCGCACGCATAGCTTCTATCGCCTCAGCTGAAAAGCGCACAGCACTCATATTCATTTTACCGCTGTGCTTGACCAGCAACCGCTCCGCAATCGGCAGAATATCGCCGGGGCGCTCGCGCAGTGCTTGCCACTGCAGAGGAAAAACGCCAAGGCGATAATACAGGTCTTCACGGAAACGGCCTGCCGCCACCTCCGCAGGGAGGTCACGGTTAGTGGTAGCGATGATGCGAATATCCAGCTTGATCAGCTTACGACCGCCCACACGCTCCACTTCTCGTTCCTGCAAAACACGCAAAAGTTTGGCCTGCAGACTCAGTGGCATTTCAGAAATTTCGTCAAGTAGCAGCGTACCGCCATTCGCCTGCTCGAACTTGCCAGCCTGCGCCGCGACCGCCCCGGTGAAGGCCCCCTTCTCATGACCAAACAAGGTAGCTTCCAGCATGTTTTCGGGAATAGCTGCGCAATTGATTGCGATAAAGGGCTGCTCTGCGCGTGGTGAGTTCTGATGAATGTACCGCGCCAGCACCTCCTTACCGGTACCCGACTCACCAGACACCAGCACGGTGGAGTCGCTCGCAGCAACCCGACGTGCCAAATCCAGCAACTGCAGGCTGGCGGGCTCGACCGCAACCGGCCCCTCACCGGGTATCAACTGAAGCTTGCCCTGAGCATGCTGCGCCACCAGATCGAGTAGCGCCTTGGGCGCAAAAGGCTTAACCAAATAATCAACCGCACCATCACGAATGGCAGTAACGGCCTGCTGCACTGTGCCGTAAGCCGTCATCAACAACACTGGCAAATGGGGATAATCGCTACGCAAGTGCCGCAACAGTGCGTGGCCATCCATGCCCGGCATATTTACATCACTGATAACCATGCTGACATTTTCCTGGCGCAGCAATTTCAGCGCGGTCTCTGCATCCGGCGCTTGTACGTAGTCGTAGCCGCCCAGCATCAGGGTATCAGCCAGCGCTTCACGTAATGACTGATCATCCTCAACCAGCAAAACACGGGTGGTCTGAGTGCTCATAAGGCCTCCTGTTCATCCAGATCCAACTGGCGAACCGGCAGAAGTATCTCTGCACAGGTGCCCCAGCCCGCCTTGCTGCGCAGCATAAACATCCCGCTATGCGCCTTAACAACCGATTTGACTACCGCAACACCCAAACCTGTACCTTGCGCACGGGTGGTATGGAAAGGCTCACCAATACGCGCCAGTAGTTCCGGCGACATGCCTCGCCCGGTATCTACCACACTGATACTCAGCTGACCCTCAATCAAGCGCATGGTGACCTTGAGGTTGGCGCCAGGAGAACCTGCCTGCAAGGCGTTATCGATCAAATTGGTTACCGACCCAGTCAAGGTGTCGCGATTGCAGCGAAGCATCACATCCTCTGACAGCAAGTAGTCCCAGCGACAACGCCCCCCCTTTTCTTCGATCAGGTTGTCCGCCTGATTCTGCAGCCACTCAAAGAAAATCGACGCCGGCAAGTAGTCCTCAATCGGCAAATCGCCCTTGGCAAACTGCAGCATGTCGCGAATCTGGTGTTCAATGCTATGCAGACGACCCTGAAGACGCTCGGTAAAACGCACACGATGAGCTGGCGCCAATGCCTGATCGTTAAGGTGTTCGGCGTATAGCAGGGCTGCAGAAAGGGGGGTACGAATCTGGTGAGCCAGCGAGGCGACCATGCGTCCCAGTGCTGACAGGCGTTCACTGCGCGCCAAACGACTCTGCAATTGACGGGTTTCGGTCAAATCATTCAACAGGATCAGTTGACCAGGCTCACCAATCAAAGACCGGGTAGCCAGCGATACCCGCCGACCACTGCGTAAAGACACCTCGTGGTAATCATCATCACGCGGCGCGAAGCGATCGCGAATAAGGTCTCGCCACAGCTGGCCTTCCAGTGGTTCACCTAACAGCTCACGCGCGGCAGGATTTGCCTCGCGCACCACACCTCGCCCGTCGAGAACCACCACGCCGCCGGGCAGCAAATCCAGTACATTTTGCAGGCGTCCGGCCAAGCGGGCTTTTTCCGACAACTCATGCGTGCGCTGCTTCTCGGCATCGGCGAGCTGACGCTTGAGCATGGAAACCTGCTGTTCCAGCAATGCATGCGACTGCGCCAGCTGCTCAGAGACTTCACTAAAACGCGCGTACGCACCTGCCAGCGGCTGAGCGTCACTCTCTGCGTCAGCCTGCTTTGCGTCCTGCGAAATGGGTTTTGCGGATACGGCCATCGGGATTCCCCTGGGTACTGAAACCTGTCGTCAGGGGAGACAAAGCAAAGCCCGTGCCACTAAATAATATATGATTTAAAACAAGAGCTTATCAATAAAAAAAGAAAGTCGCGTCAGTCTTCTGACACGTCAGCGCCACGATTGAGACCGTACTTACGCATCTTCTCAACCAGGGTCGTGCGACGGATTTTTAGCCGCTCCGCAGCGCGCGCGACCACACCGTTGGACTCATCAAGCGCCTGCTGAATCAGCGTCTGCTCAAGACCCGCGAGATAGTCTTTCAGATCCAGCCCCTCTGGCGGCAGGAAGGCAGGACTATCGAGCCCGACCAAGCCACTGAAAGCATCATTGCGCTCGTCATCCTCTTCTCGAAGTTGACGCAGGTCGTCCTGGTCATCTTCTACATAGCGGAACTTGCGTGGTAGCTCGCCCACACCGATAACACCATGCGGATGCATGATAGCCATACGCTCCACCAGGTTTGCCAGTTCACGCACGTTACCCGGCCACTCGTGCTGACACAGCGACATGATGGCAGAGGTACTGAAACGAATTGAGCCACGTTTTTCCTGCTCGAGCCTGGTAATCAGCTCGTTCAGCAACAGCGGCAAATCTTCAATGCGCTCGCGCATGGCGGGCATATCGATAGGAAATACGTTGAGACGATAGAACAGGTCTTCACGGAAGCTGCCTTGCTCTATCATCTGCTCCAGGTTCTTATGCGTTGCCGCAATCACTCGCACATCCGCAGTCTGGATCTTGTTGCTACCAACGCGCTCAAAGGTGCGCTCCTGCAGCACGCGAAGCAGTTTGACCTGCATCGGCAGCGGCATATCGCCTATTTCATCGAGAAACAACGTGCCGCCCTGAGCCAGCTCGAAACGCCCCGCCCGACTAGTAATAGCGCCAGTGAAAGCGCCCTTTTCATGACCAAACAGCTCGCTTTCCAGCAACTCGGCAGGAATCGCACCGCAATTCACCGGCACAAAGGGAGCGTCCTTACGGCGCGAGTGGTAATGCAGGTTGCGCGCGACCACCTCTTTACCGGTGCCCGATTCTCCCAGAATGAGCACTGTCGCTTCCGTATCGGCAACCTGCTGCATCATCTGGCGGACGGAATGAATCGAGCGGCTGGTACCTACCAAACTGCGGAACAGGTTGGGCTCTCGCTGGCGCTGACGATTAGCGTTCTCTTCAAAAACCTCGCGGTACACCTGGGCACGATGCAAGGCATCAAGCAGATGGTTATAACTGAGCGGAGGTTCCAGCACGGCCAGCAGGCGTTGCTTGAGGTGATCAGGCCATTTGCTCGATTGCTCTGGGTCAATCAGGATCACCGGCAGGTTTTCGTCCCACTTATCGAGCTGTCCCAGCAGCGCAGGCAAGCCATGCTCATGCTCGCAGCGACCGAGAATGACACACTTGACCGCGCCCGCAGATTCAACCTGAGCACCCGCATCGGCAAGCCAGCTCTGCGAGTCACTGATAATAGCGTCCTCGCCCAAAAAGCCGAGAATAACAGCCAAGTCATGGCGGTTTTGCGGGGAGTCGTCGATCGACAAGATATGACTGTTGAGCAGCATAGGCAGGGGGGCTTTCCTGTGGGCGCACTAGGTAGGACACGGCATAATGATAGCACCGAGCCACACTCTATTATATTGGGCTTAAATGTAGTCAGAAATGACGCAACAGTCAAATAGTTGGCGCAGCAAAGTTGGCTAATTATTTGCAGTCAGAGTCCTTCAGTCAAACATCTGGTATACCTTGGCACCCTGACGGCTTTTCTGTAACCCCTGCAACTCCTCCGCCAGCTTGCCTTGCACTGCCTGGCACAAGGCAACGACCTCACGGTAAGTA
This sequence comes from Pseudomonas neustonica, assembly GCF_003797945.1. Taxonomy (GTDB): domain Bacteria; phylum Pseudomonadota; class Gammaproteobacteria; order Pseudomonadales; family Pseudomonadaceae; genus Halopseudomonas; species Halopseudomonas neustonica. Next base: position 262,922 of record NZ_RKKU01000001.1, on the reverse strand, counting down.
CCGCTCAGATGCTCCAGTACGTCAGCAATTTGCTGATCGTCACGCTGCGGGTCCTGCATAGCTTGCTGGACCTGCAGACGGCAAAGCCGATCCAGCTCGCCTACTTGCTGCCAGTCGCCGGCCTGCACAGCAGAGATCAAGGATTCGTGCGTGTTTTGGATTTGTTCAACGGCATTAGCCATCGGAGTGCTCCTCAAGATTGGCGAATGCCGTCCCAGCCGGATTTAACTTCACGCAGCAGTTCGGTCACCTCATCCAGTAATGCCACTTCGTTACGCAAATTAGCCTGGCTTAAACGCTGCTGCATGAAAGCATAGAGGCTATCGAGATTACCAGCAACCTCACCGCCCTGCTTGTGGTCCAGCGATTCACGCAGGCCACCAATTATCGCGATAGCCTTACCAATCTGCTCACCTTTCAACGCCACGTTGCTATGCTGCATGGCACCCTTGGCCTGAGCTACACGTTGCAAACCACCATCCATCAGCATCTGGATCAAACGATGCGGATCAGCTTCACTGATCTGCGCGTTAACGTTGACGGTTTGGTACTGCTTCATCGCGGCATAAGCATTCATGGGGCATATCCTGAAGATAGATGGCACATGATGTTTATATCGGCAGCGCGGGGGAAACTTGAGGCGAATTTGCTAAAAAGAACAACATATATAACAGCCTAGCGAAGATAGCCGTCCCATCGCAAGCGCGGCCTACTTGCGCATGCAGATGCAGAAGCAGAAGCAGAAGCAGAAGCAGTGCATACCCAAATAAGCAGCTTAAACGTGGAAGTTCTGTATTAAAGAGCGATCAATCAAGCAGGTTCAATGGCATCCCAAGCTTCTTTGATCTCATTTAACAACTGCTGAACCTCATCGAGCGAGCGCGGCGTGTCATCCAAGGCGACACCAGCTAGCTTACGGGTCATATAATCGTAAAGTGCATCAAGATTTTCGGCGATCTCGCCGCCCATATCTTTATCCAACGACGCCTGAAGTGCCCCGATGATGCTGATGGTGCTGCTCACCGCCACACCGCGTCGTTCAGGGTTACCGGTTGCCTGCGCGTGACGGGCTAATTTGAGGCGCTCAATAGCGCCGTCCAGCAGCAGTTGCACGGCGCGATACTGGGATACTTCTTGCGAAATATTAACCTGCTTGTAGGTGTCGATTGGGCTAGCCATTGCTTAATCCTTTTTCACGAAGCCGGGGAGACTGTCGAGTTGAGCGTCAAGAAACCCACCTGTACTACTCAGTTGGGAGATTAGCGTATCCATAGCATTAAACTGTGCGAACAAGCGTGCTTCCAGTTTACCCAAGCGGAGAGTTAGGGCTTCGCGCTGCTCGTCCACCCCACCGCGCCCTGACAGTGTGTTCTGCAACGCTTTGGTACGATTTTCCAACAAACCACCAGTTTCCGTATATGGCTTAACCTTGCTTTCCAGACGCGCCATCAATCCTTCATCGCCAGTGAAAAAAGCATTTACCTGTTCAAAATTACTTTCCAGTGCCTCATCCAGCTTGGTGTCATCCACTGCCAGCTTACCGTCACGCTGAGTAGTAATACCTAGCTCGGACAAAACACGAATACCATCACCACTCGCCGGAGAGCCCAACTCGCCACGCATGCTGCTCATAAATGAGCGCACAGAAGAATCACCCACCAAAGCTGCCACTAAAGGTTCAGAATTATCACCGCCAACAGCTGTGACGTTGGTTAGAGCATTTACGCTGCCAAGCATCTTGTTGTATGCATCGACGAAATCAGTGATCGATTTGCGAACACCAACCTTATCCTCAGCCACACCTACGTTAATGCTTTCAGCATTCGCCAGCGACTCAGCCGATTGCGCGCTTTTGAGTGTCAAAGTCACGCCTTCGATGGCGTTTTCAACGGTATTGCTGGCGCTGCTGAGATTCAAACCATCAATGGCGAAATTGGCATCTCGAGAATAGCTAATGACGCGCGCGGCTCGCGGATCGTTTGCATCTGCAGAGGTTGGCTCAAAATTAGCATCAACACCAGATGGCGGAGTAAATGCCAGCTTACCAAGCTCGCCCGCAGCATCTGCCGATACAGCCACGCTGATATCATTACCAGTACCCGACTTGCTAGAGCTCAATACCAGCCGTGCACCACCCTCACCGCTTGGATCATTAACAATAGTCGCGCTCAGACCGCTCTCTTTGCCGGCCTTGTTAATTGCATCGCGGATATTAGCCAAACTGTTACCGCCCTCAGGCACATCAATGTCCAGCGACTCATCGCCAACACTGATGGTAAGGGTGCCAGTACCCAGTGCATCGGTAGCGTTATCAAACCCTGCCAAAGCTACCTTACCGGTCTGCGCTAGGTTAAATACCTGCACGTTATAATTGCCAGCAACAGCTTTGGAGCTGGCCGAGATACTGACGTTATCCGTCGCACTGGAGGTGGCGCTGCGCTTTTCAAAGAGTGCAGGATCGTTAAGCTTTTCAAGGGCGGCCTGGAAAGTAGATAGCGCACTGCGGAATTGTCCGAGTGCCGACACTTTGGTGGTGGTGGCTTTCTCGAGCCGATCCAGCTGCGCCGTTTTGGGAGCCGCATCTGCGTTGACCAGAGCGCCAACTAAACTATTGATATCTAAACCAGAGCCGATACCGGTAATTGCCATGACTTTACCCTCTGCGACCGATTATTGACGGTTCGCTTGCCGAACGTACGTTTCCGGAAAGAAAGCAAATCCCATGCCACCAACCGGCATAGCCAAGCAGTTAGTCAGGCCTTGGCTTCAAACAATAAACTGCGGATTTCAGAAAGATTTTCCGACAATCGCAATGCCTCTTCCGAGGGAAGCTGGCGAATCACATCACCACTGGCTGCCTCGGTTACATTAACCACCACTCGGCCACTGTCTTCATCAAGATTGAAATTGATGTCTCGGCGTACCGACTGGATAAAATCCTGGAGATCAGTCACTGCTGTCTGCAGTTGATCGCGTTCTACTTCCGGGCTTTGCTCTACCGCTTCAGGGGTTTGTGTCTCTACCGGTTGCGGCGCTGATGCTGATTGTGCAGCGTCCATCTGCCTTATTGCTTGGCCCTTGCCGGCGCCCGCTTCCACCGCCGCAGCGCTTGGCGCAGAGCGGGTTACTTCAAACGGTTTAATTACACCCATATCCATGGCGCGTACCTCACAAAGGAGAAAGCGGAGAGAGGGCGCGCCCTCTCTACGCAATATTACCTCAGTTTACCCTTAGCCCAACAGGCTGAGGACCGCCTGTGGCAACTGGTTGGCCTGAGCCAGCATCGCAGTACCAGCCTGCTGCATGATCTGGTTTTTGGCCAGGTTGGCAGACTCAGCAGCGTAGTCGGTATCCATGATGCGAGCGCGTGCTGCTGAAGCGTTCTCACCAATGTTTTGCAGATTGCTGATGGTCGAATCAAAACGATTCTGTACCGCACCGAGGTCAGCTCGCTGGCTGTCGATACTAGCCAAAGCCGCATCAATAATGGAGAGTGCGTCTTGAGCACCGTCCTGAGACCTAATGTCGATAGTGTTAACCGAGGCCAAAGTTGACGTAGTGCCTGCCGAAGTAATGGCCGCAGTAGTACCAGTCCCACCAGTCACAGTGAAAGCATCGCTCGAACTGAACTTAAGCTCAGAGTTAACAACCACTCCGCCCACGTCCACAACATCGCTAGCGCCAACAGTGCCCCCGGTTGCATTAGCAATAGTCAACGTACCAGAGGCAGTACCTTCAGCACGAATACCTTCTACGCCTTCAGCTGAAACAGTGAGCTTATTGGTAGTGCTATCAAACGTTGCAGAATAGCCATCTTTGCCGATAGCAGCTGCAAGCTCCTTCGCACTGCCATTGTATTTGCTGAGATCATACTCTGTATCCCCAACAAACAACGTACCTGTGTCAGCTGCAGTAAAGTTCGCTAATTCTACAGAGACCTTAGTAGATACTTCGACACCCGTCCCCAAAGCGTTAAGTGTAGCTGCTGCATCCTTTGCGTTTTGTGTTGAGACGTCAGTTCCAACAGAGGTGCCGAGGTTGCCGCTCAATACCATGTCGGTTGCACCAGTAGCAACGCCATACGCCGTACCGGCAGCAGCCGCTGCACCGAACACACCACCAGCACCAGATTTCACGTTCTCACCAAGTTTGCCGCTTGATGCATCTGACAAGCTTACTGAGATAGTCTCATTTGCGTTAGAACCCACTTGGAAGCTCTTACTTCCAAAAGTCCCGTCCAGCAGCTTCTGAGTACCGAATGAAGTCGTATCAGCGATTCGAGTTAGCTCGCTTTGCAATGAAGAAACTTCTTTCTGCAGTGAATCACGGTCTACATCGCTGTTGCTACCGTTGGCAGCCTGAAGAGACAGATCACGCATGCGCTGGAGGATATTTGTAGACTCTTGCAAAGCACCTTCAGCGGTCTGCGCGATAGAGATACCATCGTTTGCGTTTTTTACCGCAACACCCAGACCGTTGATCTGACTGGTCAGACGGTTGGATATCTGCAGGCCAGCAGCATCATCTTTGGCGCTGTTGATGCGCGAACCGGAAGACAGACGCTCCAGAGAAGTAGACAGGTTGCTGGAAGACGAGCTCAGGTTACGCTGAGCGTTCAGGGAAGCGATGTTGCTGTTGACTGTAAGAGCCATGATAAATACCTCGACCTAGTGTTGTTTGCCTGAGCTTGCGACTCGCGGGCCGGCTTTGCCCAGGCACCCATTGAGTTCGCATTCGATTACTTTATCGGCATCCCTGTCAGGACCTTTAGGGTTTTTGCTGAATTATTTTTGCTGTGCTTTGCAAGCGCTCAGCTAACCCAGAACACCCTAAACGCACCTGACATGGTTTTGACGCCAATCAGATGCTCCGCCGATGACTATTTATCGACGGGGTGAGGAATAACTTTAGGGCGAGTGTTGCACGGGCCTGATTTCGGCTGGGCATGGTCCTCCCGTAGATCGTACCCATGCTCCAGCGCGGGAACGCGCACGGTCTGAGTAACGCTGGTTGCAGCAGGGACGCTGAGCGTCCTGGACTGCATTCCCACGCGGAGCGCGGGAACGACCGGAATCCCGCGGCAGCGTGCTCTACTACATGATCGTTCCCATGCTCGGCGTGGGAACGCACGCATTCTGGGCGACTCGGGTAGCAGGAGGGATGCTAAGCGCCCCGCGCTGCATTCCCACGCCGAGCATGGCAGCGATCAGTTCAGCGATTCCCGCTCAGCGCACCGCCCTACATTACATCTGCATGAAGATTGCCCCAGCGGTACAGCCATGCAACACCCCTGTAACCTCCGTGGGGTTAGCTGGTGTCATTTCCAGACCCGTGTGCCAAGGCGCACGCCAACAGACTGACGCCGAGGTACCCATGTGCGCTGAAAAAGCCGTTATTCGCGTGCACCGAGATTTAAAGGTGCACACCTGGTTCTACCCCAATCCCACCGCCGAATCGACCATCATCCTAGTCAATGGCTCACTGGCGACAAGTGCGTCCTTCGGGCAGACCTTGCGCTATCTGAGGCCACTATTCAACGTTGTACTCTTTGATCAACCTTACAGTGGGCATTCACGGGCACACAACAGCAACCACCTGCTAATCGGCAAAGAAGATGAGGCGCTGATCCTGCTGGATCTGATTGAACATTTCTGTGTTGACCAAGTGCTGTCCTTCTCTTGGGGCGGGGTCGCTACCATGCTGGCACTGGCCCAGCGCCCTGATCGCATCAAGCGCGCGACAATCACCTCTTTCTCGCCCATCATCAACCCGGCGATGCATGACTATCTATCACGCGGCAAAACCTATCTTGCTGCCTGTGATCGTCAGCAGATCGGCAATCTGATCAATGAAACCATTGGCGAGCACCTGCCACCGCTGTTCAAACGCTGCAACTTCCGACATGTCAGCAGTCTGGATGAGCATGAGTACGCGCAGATGTTGCTGCATATTCGCCAGGTGCTGGAGCTGGACAGTAGTCAGTACATGAGTTGCGTGAGCAATATTGATATTCCGCTGCTGTTTATCAATGGAACCTGGGACAAGTACACCAGCGTGGATGATGCGCTGCACTTTGCTGATCTGGCGCCCCGCGCGACCTTCGTGCGTATCGCGCATACCGGGCACTTTCTGGACTTGGAGCACAAGACAGCCTGGCAGGACACCAGAGCGGCAATCGAAGAATTTGTGTTTGGCGAGGCCCAGCAGACAATACACCAGCCACATCACCGGCTGGCGATGGTTGGCTGAACAGCCTGCACTCAAAAAAAAGAGCTGCAGGCTGTCGCGGCGATCAGGGATTCATTGAGTCGAACACGGTGGTTTCAGCATCCGCCGCTTGGGCACGCAGGCCGATCAGCTGCTTGATCTTGCGGTGCGGGAATACGTAGAACTGGTCAGCTTCTACCGCCTTGAGGGTTTGCTCGGCGATGTCCGGCGCTTGAATCTTGCCCTTTTGCACTGCGGCTTTGGTCATTTCGGTGCGTTTGAGCATCATCTCGCTGGGCGTGATGGTATCTGCCATATCCGCAGGCCGGTTGCGCTGCGAATCGGAGATGCCGGTGGGGAAGAAGGCCGGGCAGAGGCAGGTTACGCCGACTTTGGCACCGATGTCTTGCAGGTCCAGCGCCAGGGTTTCTGACAAAGCAACGACCGAGTGCTTGGTGACGTTGTAAATCGACATGCTCGGGCCATTCAACCAGCCAGCTGCGGAGGCGGTATTGATAATGTGACCTTCGCCCTGCTCGATAAACATTGGGGTGAAGACTTTAACGCCCCAGACCACGCCATACAGATTGACGCCCATTACCCATTCCCAGTCCGCAACGGTATTTTCCCAAGCCGGACCACCGACGCTTACGCCAGCGTTGTTAAAGATCAAATGCGCGGCGCCAAATTCGCTTTTGCACAGATCGGCAAAGGCCTGCACTTGCTCCAGCTTGGATACGTCCAGCCGCATGGTCGCGGCTGGCGTGCCCGGGTACGCGGCTTCGACCACGCGCAGGGTTTCCTGCATGCCTGCTTCATCTACATCACCCAGCACCAGCTTCATGCCGCGTGCTGCGCAACACAGCGCAAATTCACGACCCAACCCACTGCCGCCGCCGGTAATAGCCGCTACTTTGCCCTGTAGATTTTGCATGCCCTACTCCTCTGAATCTGCGCCCTGCTTATTCGGACGTCGATGAATTATAAATAAGGTGAATAGCATGCCTCGTTCACATTAACCATACCAGCGCTATGGGCCGGATTGATCTAGCCCAAGCAGTCCGATTTATAAAGCTCGTTATATTCTGAGATGAGGCCCGGCAAAACACCCTCACCTCCGCTGGTTATGTCCTATAGTTGGCATAACGAGGTCGCTGGAAAATAATCATGCCGGGACGCCTGTTGTTAGCGCTCATCTTCACCCTCCCCTTGGCCGCTCAAAGTGAGCCATTGATGCTGAATACGGACATTTTCCCACCCTATCAGGTGCAAGAGGGTGATCGCTTGACGGGGAGTTCTATAACGGCCTTGGCCTGTATCTTCGATGCCATGGATAAGGAGTACGAGATCAGAGTGCTGCCTTGGCAACGCGCCGTGCATGAAGTTAGTCAGGGTAAGGCCGAAGGATTTTTCTCATCTACCAGGATGAACAACGCCAGCAACTTCGCCACCCTGTCAGCTCCACTGGCGCTGGAAAAGTGGTATTGGTACAGCAACAACACAGAGCGGCCTCCGGCCTTCGGCGCCTCCAGCAGCCTGCGCATCGGCGGAGTGCGCGGCAGCAATCAGGTAGATTGGCTGATACAGCATGGCTATAACGTAGATCCGCTGGTGACAAATACCGCGCAACTGCTCTATCTGCTCGAGCGCGGTCGCATCGACGCCTTTCTGGCTGACCAGCAGACGCTGCGTATTGAGATGACGCAACAACCCTTGGATCTGCGCCCGAGCCATGCGCACTTCCAGCAATACACCACCTTGGGCGTCTATTTCTCCAATTCGCTGTTGAGCCGTGAACCTGCCTTTATGACTCAGTTTAACCGACAGGTTTTCCAGTGCATCCCCGAAATTGCCGTACTACAAGCGGATGAGCGCGCTCGCCTAGCACACTTATACGAAACACTATTCGACAATTGGCGCCGCGAGCCTCTGCTGGTGCAGGCGGTGTTACAGGAGAATAAAACCCGCGGCGATATGGCCTTGAGCCGGATACATGCGCTGGACCAGCAATGGCTACAAGAGCAGCAACAAACAGAGCAACCGCTGATAGACAGCGTACGCAACAATTCCCTGTCACTTTGGCTGAAGCAACAGCAGGCGAGCTACAAGGGTTTGATAAGTGAGATTATAGTGACCGACCAGCATGGCCTGAACATCGCCGCTAGCGAAGTCACTACCGATTACTGGCAAGGAGACGAAGCCAAATTTGCCGAACCCTTCTTTGCCAGTCAGGATCAACCTTATATGGGCCCGCTAAGTTACGACCAATCGACCCAGCGTTATCAGGTACACGTGAGCAATACCGTGCGTAACCCCAGCAGCGGTGAGGTGACTGGCGTGATCATTCTGGGGATTGATATCGAACGGGCCTTGAAGATGGAAAACAGCTTAAATAGCGGAGAATTACCTAGACAATGAGCCACACTGCACTCCACCTCTGCGCCAGCGCGCTGGCAATCATACTGGCATGCAGCGCCTGCTCTCCGGTACCGCAAAAGCCACTGGACGGCGGCATGGCTCGGGTCAACCTGGATGCTGATGTGGGCAACGATGTGAGAGCTTACCGCCTGGATGGTGAGCTTACGCCCAGCATTCGCTTCGGCGACATCACGCCCGGCGCGCACAGCCTGCAGGTGCGCTATCACTTCGAAGTACCCGGTGGCGCCGGCAGCGGCGCCCTGTTGGACGCCAACTTACGCACCTGTGTGATGGAGGTGAAATACGATAATTTTGCTGCCGGCATGCAGTATCTGCTCAAAACCGAACGCCGTGGCTGGCGGCCTGCAGGCTGGCTTTATGATCAGCAGACTCAGGAGAAGCTGGTTGATGCGGAAGAAGTGCGTTGTGGGCCGGGTATGTAGTTGGGGTGGTTAGGCTGCCAGCCAGCATGCGATATGCATACAGTATGTGGCTAGCTGATTTCCGGTTTCACCGGATGGCGAGTCAGGGGGAATGCTTACCCACTCCCCCCGACACCCCCCCTCGGTACCCGGCTGCGCGGCCCTTCGGGTTCGCTCCGTTGCTCGACCTGCCGGGGCCCCTCGCAAACTCGCTTCGCTCAGACACCGCGAGGACCTTTTCCCCGGCAGCTCTGCGCTACTCGCCCGCTCAGATGGGATTTAATAGTCCGTGTCGTAGCTTAGTTGCGCGGTTAAAACAGGCGAAGAACCAACATCATACGAATACTCCAAGCTGTCGAGTACCGCAGAAATGCAGTCATACCCACCCAGCCGCCCGCCAAGTCTCCATCCAAGCCATATCATCATCCGCCTCAGCGCGATACTCAGCAGCCAACCATCCGTCGTACCCAACGCTGTCCATCGCCGCTAACGCTGCGGCAAAATCCAGTTCGCCTGAACCGGGTGCGCCGCGACCAGGGCAATCAGCAAACTGCACGTGGCCGATGCGTCCGGCCAGGCGCTGCACGCTGTGTGGCAAATGCTCGCTCATACGTGCCATGTGATAGAAGTCGAGCTGCGCGGAGAGATTAGGATGATCGACCCGCTCCAGCATCTCAGCCAGCTCGTCGGAGCCGGACAGCAAAAAGTCCGGCATATCCAGCCGGTTAATCGCCTCGCACACCACGCCGATACCCAGAGGCGCAAAGACCTCGGCTGTGTTCTTCAGGTTGGCGGCCAAGATGGTCAGTGCGGTAGCTCGATCAACTCCTGCGGCCAATCTGCCGGGGAGCACGTTGACCTTTTGCGGCCGCAGCACCTGCGCATACTCCAGGGCCAATTGCAGGGCGCTGGCAAATTCTGCTTGGCGATCCGGCACACCTGCCAGCCCTGGCCCGCCCTGTTGCATGTCTCCGGCCGGCAAGTTGAACAACACCAGCGGCATGCCGTGGCGCTGCAACTCAACCTGCAATTCGATAGCCGGTATGGCGTAGGGAAACTGGATTTCCACTCCATCAAACCCTGCCTTGGCAGCAGCGCCTACGCGCTCCAATAAAGGAAGTTGAGTAAACAGCAGCGAGAGGTTGGCGGCCAGCTTCCAGCGCATGGAGTGTTCTCCGAAAGGTAAAGCACTCAATTGTAAGCAGCTTGCGGCATAGCTGCACGTCTCAGGGCTTCGCCTGCAGGCGGTTTTTCTTTACACTTGCGACCATGCCCCGCTCGGCCACGACAGCCGTTTGGGAGTCTTCCGCTATTGAACCGGAGTAAAACATGTCGATGATCAAACGCCCCTTGGCTGCGCTGGCGGGTTTGTGCCTGTCTGTTGCCACCCTTTTTTCTACCGCTGCACTGGCGCAAACCACTGAGCTACGCGTTTCCGCCATCCCCGATGAAGCGCCTACCGAGCTGATGCGCAAGTTCGAGCCGCTGGGCAAGTATCTGGAAGAACAAATTGGCATCCCGGTTACTTTTCAGCCTGTCTCCGATTACGCTGGCGTGGTTGAGGCGCTGGGTGCCAAGCGCCTAGACATGGCGTGGCTGGGTGGTTTCACTTACGTGCAAGCCAAACTTCGCACCGGCGACGCAATTCCGCTGGTTCAGCGCGAGCAGGACGAAGTGTTCACCAGTACCTTCATCACGGCTGATCCGGACGTCAAAACCCACCAAGACCTGGAAGGCAAGAGCTTCGCCTTCGGCTCTGTATCCTCTACCTCTGGCCACCTGATGCCGCGCTACTTCCTGCAGCAGGACGGTATTGATCCTGATACCTTCTTCAGCCGTGTCGGCTTTTCAGGCGCCCACGACGCGACCGTCGCCTGGGTTGAATCCGGCAAGGTAGACGCTGGCGTGCTGAATTCATCAGTGTGGGAAAAACTGATCGAGCAGGACAAGGTCGACACTGACAAAGTCCACGTTTACGCCGTCACCCCCACGTACTACGACTATAACTGGACAGTACGCGGCGGCCTGGAGCCAGAGTTGGTCGAGAAGATCAAGGCCGCTTTCCTGGCACTGGACCCTGCCAATCCTGAGCATAAAGCGATTCTGGATCTACAGCGCGCCTCACGCTTTGTGCCAACCAGTGCAGAAAACTATCAGGGCATTGAAGAAGCTGCCCGTGCTGCCGGTTTGCTTGAGTGAGCATCAGCCTGACAGGGGTGGGTTATACCCACCCCAACGGGATGCGCGCGCTATCGGATATCAACTTAAGCATTGCAGCTGACGAACAGGTCGCCATCATTGGCTCATCAGGTGCGGGCAAAACCACCCTGCTAAAGTTGCTGGCAACCAGCCTACTGAGCTCCTCCGGCGACCTTCAGCTGCTGCAGCATAATCCCGCACAACTGGGTGCCCGAGCTCTGCGCCAGCTGCGCAGCCGCATTGGCCTGATTCACCAAAGCCCTCCTCTGCCACCACGCCAACGGGTGGTAACCGCTGTACTGGCCGGCAGGCTGGGGCAATGGTCTTTGGCACGCGCCTGCCTGTCCCTGTGTTATCCGAGCGATATCGAAGGCGCCCGAGCGGAGTTGTCTCGCCTGGATCTGGCAGAAAAACTCTTCGAACGCTGCGATCAGGTGTCGGGCGGACAGCAACAACGCATCGGCATCGCCCGCGTGCTCTATCAAAAACCGGACATCATGCTGGCAGACGAACCCGTCTCGGCGATGGACCCGGTATTGGCCGAACATACGCTGAGCATCCTCGGCAGCATTGCCCGTGAACGCGGCGTGCCCTTGATCGCCAGCCTGCATGCGGTAGAACTGGCGCTGAAACACTTCCCCCGCGTGATCGGCCTTAGAGCGGGCGAGATTCTTTTCGACAAGCGCGCAGACACCATCAGCCAGCAGGATCTGGATGCGCTTTACCTGAATACCGACCTGGACGATACCGCCGATCAATACGCCGCTGCGGCCAACAACAGCCTGCGTAGCCGATGCCTGTAACCGCAACTCGGGCCCACTGGCATGACCCAGCTGCCACTCCCCGCGCACTGCTGACACTGGCACTCTTGCTGGTGCTTTGGCCTGGCCTGCAACTGACCGAGTTTCGGCCGCAGATACTCTTTAACGCGCAAAACCGCGAGGTAATGGGCCGTTTCCTGGCAGGGTTCTGGCCGCCGGATACCAGCGCTGAGTTCCTGCTAATGCTTGGTCGAGCCACACTGGAAACCCTGGCAATGGCAACCGCGGGCCTGGCTCTGGCACTGATTCTGGCTATCCCCCTCAGCCTCATCGCTACCCGCACGCTCTCTATTTCGGCACTCTTTAGTGGCCGTCCCAGCCGGACTGGCCGCCTGCTTCGCTACCCTGTTCGTTTTGTTCTGATCGTACTGCGCAGCATACCGGAGATCGTTTGGGCGCTGCTGTTCGTGCGCGCCGTGGGACTGGGCCCCACTGCTGGCGTCCTGGCGATAGCCATTACCTACAGCGGCATGCTCGGCAAAGTCTATGCGGAAATCTATGAATCGGTTGATCCACAACCTGCCCGCGCATTACTGCAGAGTGGCAGCTCCCGCCTGGCTGCTTTTTTGTACGGTGTACTGCCCAATGCTGCACAGGAACTAACGTCCTACACTCTGTATCGCTGGGAGTGCGCCGTGCGTGCCTCGGTCATCATGGGCTTCGTAGGAGCTGGCGGGCTGGGCCAAATGATTGACCTGTCCATGCGCATGTTTGCCGGTGGGGAAGTAGTCAGCATATTGCTGACCTTCCTGTTGCTGGTGCTGCTGGCCGACCAGATCAGCCAGCAACTGCGCAAGAGGCTGGCATGAAGCAGAGCCTCAGCGCAGCACTATGGCTACTGGCAATCGTTGCCGCAGTGGTAGCCTCTTTTGCTTATCTGCAATTGGACTTTGCCAGCCTGTTCAGCACTGATAGTCGCGCACAGATGCTGGACTATGCAGGCTCTTTCTTCCCACCCAACACCTCCGCAGGCTGGCTCAACAAACTGTGGCAAGGCACGCTTGAGACCTTGGCGATCTCAGCTATCGGCACCCTGCTGGCCGCGTTCTTTGGGGCGCTATTTAGCCTGCTGGCAGCAGGCCGACTGGGCAATATGGCAAAAGCCCTCTGCCGCCTGCTGCTTAATGCGCTGCGCTCTGTGCCGGAGCTGGTTTGGGCTGCACTGATGGTGTTGGCAGCAGGACTGGGCCCTTTTGCCGGTACCCTGGCCATCGCCCTGCATACCACGGGCGTACTCGGCAGGCTCTTCGCCGAAGCGCTGGAAAACACCCCACCCGAGCCGGCCAATGCCTTGCGCGCAGCAGGTGCCTCCGCCACCACCGCTTTTCTCTACGGCACCCTGCCGGGCGTCATACCCCAGTGGCTGGCTTACACCCTGTATCGCTGGGAAAACAATATTCGTATGGCCGCGGTATTGGGCTTTGTGGGCGCTGGTGGTTTGGGGCAGATGCTGCACGTCACACTCAGCCTGTTTCAGCAATCCAAAGCGATGAGTGTGATTCTGGCTATGCTGGCGATGGTGTTGTTGGTGGATGCGTTGAGCGGGTGGTTGCGGGCGAGATTGGGGTGAACTGGCGTCTGACTCTGTCTGCCAAGGCCTGAACGAAGCTTGCTCCGAGTATTATCTCAACCATCATGCGTTAGCTAGATAACGGTTTCGCCGCTAGGCGAAACCGATCCCAAACTGATTATCAGTATTTGAGTGACCGCAGTCAGAAAAAGCCAACCGAATAAAACCATGCTTCAGAAATACTCAGGAGCAAAAAATTGGTCAGCTCTCAACCCGCTCCTGCACCAAGACCCAAGGCCGAATAACCACCGCCCACAAATTGTCAGGCTCTCGCTCAGCCCAGTCTGCCGCTTGTGCATCGGTCGCCAACTGCAACTGCCTGGCATCCATCCAGCCTTTTATCTGCTCGCTGTTGTCTTCCATCATCGCCGCAGCCGCCTGCACCAGATCAAGATCCGGGGCGACCATCAGCAAATCGCCACGCGCAAAGTGAGGCTCGAGGGTTTTCCATTCAATATTGCCAGTGGCACCAAGAATAGCCGCGTAGGCTTCGTCAGACAGGGTCATCAGGCTAATTCCTTTCCTCTATCAAAAAGCTGCATGGTAGCCAGCTGCGGCTGACATGCAAGACATCGTCGGCAATGTCGCCAAAAACAACCTAATCTGTCACACAGTATGTCGCTATACAGACACAATGTTGCAGTTAAAGGACATTGACCCATAAATCGACAACGGCCGATTCCCTGTAATAGTAGCGATTGCTAAACTGCTCCGGTACAGTTCTGATCAGGCTGCGTACCCGGACAAGCAGGAACAGGCCAAGACTAATTCGGCATAACAATATAAGTGAGCAGATACTATGAAAATGGCACACAAAAAAGCACTGTCCCAAATTATCGCCGCGGCGACACTGGTCGGTGCCAGCAGCTACTCGCTGGCAGCTGATACGATCAAGATTGCGCTGGCAGGCCCGGTTACCGGTCCCGTAGCACAGTACGGTGACATGCAGTTCATCGGTGCCAAAATGGCCATCGAGCAGATAAACATGGCAGGCGGCGTGAATGGCAGCCAGCTGGAAGGTGTGGTTTTTGATGACGCCTGCGACCCCAAACAGGCTGTCGCCGTCGCCAACCGTATCGTTAACGATGGCATCAGCTTTGTCGTTGGTCACCTTTGCTCCAGTTCTACTCAGCCTGCTTCCGACATCTATGAAGATGAAGGCATCCTGATGATTACCGCAGCCTCCACCAGCCCCGAGATCACCGATCGCGGCTACAACCTGGTATTTCGCACCATTGGTCTGGACAGCCTGCAGGGCCCGACTGCTGGCAAATATATTGTTGAACAGATAAAGCCAAACAAAGTTGCCGTCATCCATGACAAACAACAGTACGGTGAAGGTATCGCGACCGCAGTGCGTGACGTGCTGACTGAAGCCGGCATCGACGTACCCCTGTTTGAAGGCATCACCGCGGGTGACAAGGACTTCTCTGCGCTCATCGCCAAGCTGCGCCAGGCCGATGTCGATTTTGTTTACTACGGTGGCTACCACCCAGAGCTTGGCCTGATTCTGCGCCAGGCATCCGAGCAAGGTCTGGATGTGCGTTTCATGGGGCCTGAAGGCGTAGGTAACACCGACATCTCTGCCATCGCCGGTGAAGCCTCCGAAGGTCTGCTGGTCACCCTGCCGAAAGCCTTTGACGAAGACCCCAGGAACGCTGACCTGGTACAAGCCTTCAAAGCCAAGAACGAAGACCCTTCCGGTCCCTTCGTATTCCCGGCTTACGCAGCAGTGCAGGTCATTGCCGATGGTATCAAGCTGGCCGATAGCACCGACACCGAAGCCGTCGCTGCGGCGCTGCGAAGCAACAACTTCGACACTCCGACGGGCACTCTTGCTTTCGACGAGAAAGGCGATCTGAAAGACTTCAACTTCGTGGTCTATGAATGGCACTCTGACGCCAGCAAAACTGCACTGACCGAGTAAGTGAATTAACTCCGGGCCTGCTCAGCTTAGCTGACAGGCCCGGTTTTTTTGTTGATGCCTGTCTTTGCGGACCAGCATTGCTCATCTTGTATTTTCGGTGTCATGGCTATGCCAGAGTCCCTCTATTATTTCATTCAACAGCTACTGAACGGACTTACC
Organism: Pseudomonas neustonica; assembly: GCF_003797945.1. Classification (GTDB taxonomy): domain Bacteria; phylum Pseudomonadota; class Gammaproteobacteria; order Pseudomonadales; family Pseudomonadaceae; genus Halopseudomonas; species Halopseudomonas neustonica. Next base: position 247,199 of record NZ_RKKU01000001.1, on the reverse strand, counting down.
GTCGGTAGTACCTATGCCCTGATCGCCATTGGCTACACCATGGTGTACGGCATCATTGGCATGATCAACTTCGCCCACGGCGAGATTTACATGATTGGCAGCTATATCGCCTTTATCGTTATTGCCGCGCTGGCGATGTTCGGTATTGAGTCGGTACCGCTGCTGATTTTTGCTGCCTTCGTCATCAGCATGGTGGTCACCAGTGCCTATGGCTACAGTATCGAGCGTGTCGCCTACCGCCCGCTGCGTGGCGGCAACCGCCTGATCCCGCTTATTTCAGCGATCGGCATGTCTATTTTCCTGCAGAACCTGGTGCGTATAGCCCAAGGCTCGCGTGACATTGCGATGCCCAGCCTGATCACCGGCGGTATCGACATTGGCCCGCAGGATGCCTTCCACGCCAGCCTGTCCTATATGCAGATGATCATTTTTGCGGTCACGCTGGTGAGCATGGTGTTGCTAACCCTGTTCATCTCCCGCTCGCGCATGGGCCGTGCCTGTCGCGCCTGCGCTGAAGACCTGAAAATGACCAACCTGTTGGGTATCAATACCAACGGCATCATCGCGCTGACCTTTGTCATCGGCGCTGCACTGGCAGCCATTGCCGGTGTGCTGCTCGGCATGTACTACGGCGTGATCAACCCCTACATCGGCTTCATGGCGGGCCTTAAAGCCTTCACCGCCGCTGTACTGGGCGGCATCGGCAGTATTCCCGGCGCCGTATTGGGCGGCCTGTTGCTTGGTGTTACCGAGGCCATCACTGCGGGTTACTTCAGCACCGAGTACAAGGACGTGGTGGCCTTTGGGCTGCTGATCCTGATTCTACTGTTCCGCCCCAGTGGCATTCTTGGCCGCCCGGAGGTAGAGAAAGTATGATTCGCGCCAATTTGAAACCGGCGGTCATTTCCGCCGTCGTCGTCGTAGTTCTTTCTGGATTGCTGATGGGCGTGAGACTCGATCAGGACGGCACCAACTTATCCCTGGTTGGCGCTGGCCCTGACGTGTATTGGAAGATCGCGATTGCCGCCACCTTCATCTTTTTCTACAACCTGTTCCGCGACCACCTGGCCAGGCTATGGCAGAGCATGCCAGGCATGCCAAAAACGCCGACACAGCTGGTTGAAGCCAGCAAAAAACCCGTACTGCGTCAGTTGTTCTGGTGCTTTTTGATCGCGCTCGCCATCCTGTGGCCCTTCATCTCCAACCGAGGCGGTACTGACCTGGCGACGCTGGTATTGATCTACGTGATGCTTGGCTTGGGGCTCAACATCGTGGTTGGTCTGGCTGGCCTGCTGGATCTGGGTTATGTCGGCTTTTACGCGGTGGGTGCCTATGGTTATGCCCTGCTCGCGATGTATTTTGATATCGGCTTCTGGACCGGTCTGATTTCCGCCGGCTTACTCGCCGCCCTATTCGGCTTCCTGCTCGGCTTTCCGGTACTGCGCCTGCGAGGAGACTATCTGGCCATTGTTACCCTGGGCTTCGGCGAGATCATTCGCATTCTGCTGAATAATATGACCTGGCTAACCAACGGCCCCAATGGCATCGGCGGCATCCCCAAGCCTACGCTCTTCGGACTTGAATTCAGCCGCAAGGCCAGCGAGGGCATGCAGAGCTTCCACGACTTTGTAGGTATCGATTACAGTTCTGAGCACCGGGTCATGTTTCTCTATCTGCTCGCGCTCCTGCTCGTGCTGATCACCCTGTTCGTAATCAATCGCTTGCTGCGCATGCCGATTGGCCGTGCCTGGGAAGCTCTGCGTGAGGATGAGATTGCCTGCCGCGCGCTGGGCATCAACCCTACCGCGGTAAAACTCAGCGCTTTCACCATAGGTGCCAGCTTCGCCGGTTTTGCCGGTTGTTTCTTTGCTGCACGACAGGGCTTTATCAGCCCGGAATCCTTCACCTTTATCGAGTCTGCCATCATCCTCGCCATTGTGGTGCTGGGCGGCATGGGGTCACAGATCGGCGTCATTCTGGCTGCCATCATCATGACCATCCTGCCGGAGATGGCCCGTGAGTTTAACGAGTACCGCATGTTGCTGTTTGGTTTGATGATGGTGCTGATGATGATCTGGCGCCCCCAAGGGCTGCTGCCAATGAACCGTCCGCACCTGGAGTTGCGCACATGAGCCGGCCGCTATTGGAAGTATCCGGTTTGACCATGCGCTTCGGCGGCCTGTTGGCCGTGGACGGTGTAGAGTTGAGTGTTGAACCGGGACAAATCGTCTCTATGATTGGCCCCAACGGCGCCGGTAAAACAACGGTCTTCAACTGCCTTACCGGCTTCTACAAGCCGAGCGGCGGCAAGATCGTGTTTGATGGGCAGGAAATTCAAGGCTTGCCGGGTTTTAGGGTAGCGCGCCGCGGCATGATTCGAACGTTCCAGCATGTTCGGCTGTTCAAGGAAATGACCGTAGTCGAGAACCTGCTGGTAGCCCAGCACCAGCATATGAACACCAGTATGCTGGCCGGGCTGTTCAAAACGCCAAGCTATCGCCGCAGTGAACGCGAAGCAATGGAGCGCGCGGCCTACTGGCTGGAGCGCGTTGACTTACACGAGTTCGCCAATCGCGAGGCCAACACCCTCGCCTACGGCCAGCAACGACGTCTGGAGATAGCACGTTGCATGGTTACCCAGCCCAAGCTGTTGATGCTGGATGAGCCTGCAGCTGGCCTGAACCCACGGGAAACCGACGATCTGAAGGCGTTGATCGCCGAGCTACGCGACAACCATCAACTCACGGTATTGCTGATTGAGCATGACATGAAACTGGTGATGAGCATTTCCGACAAGATCGTTGTAATCAACCAGGGCAGGCCTTTGGCTGCCGGCACGCCGGAAGAAATCAAGCAGAATCCGGATGTCATCAAAGCTTACCTGGGTGAAACCTGAGGAATTGCCAACCATGCTGTACATGAAGAACGTATCAACCCACTACGGCAAGATCCAGGCGCTACACGAGGTGAACCTTGAGGTTCAACGCGGCGAAATCGTCACCCTTATCGGTGCCAATGGTGCGGGCAAGACAACCCTGCTGATGACCCTGTGCGGCGACCCCCACGCCAGCACGGGGAGCATCCGCTACGATGGCGATGAACTGACCGGTCTAACCACCGCCGAAATCATGCGCAAGGATATCGCCATAGTACCGGAAGGCCGGCGGGTATTTTCACGGCTCACGGTGGAGGAGAACCTGAGCATGGGTGGGTTTTTTACCGCCAAGGAAGAACTGCAAGAGCAACTGGACACCACGCTAACCTTGTTTCCGCGCTTGAAAGAACGCTATCAACAGCGCGCAGGCACCATGTCAGGTGGTGAGCAGCAAATGCTGGCAATCGGGCGTGCACTAATGAGCAAACCACGGCTCTTGCTACTCGATGAGCCGTCGCTCGGGCTGGCACCTATCATTATCCAGCAGATTTTCGATATTATCGAGCAGCTGCGCCAGCAGGGCGTCACCATCTTCCTGGTCGAGCAAAATGCCAATCAGGCGCTTAAGCTCGCCGACCGGGGTTACGTGATGGAGCACGGCCATATCGTCATGCAGGACACTGGCGAAGCACTATTAGCCAACCCCGATGTGCGCAAGGCCTATCTCGGCGGCTAGCCCCAGACTGTCAGGGAGCCGTCTGGCGCCCCTGATAGGCACAACCCTGATAGCGTTCACCATTAAGCAGCAAAGTGGCGCTCATATGAAAATAATCACCAGTAATCGCGTCCTGACAGGCTTGCGGATAAAGCCATAACTCAATACCAGCGTCCTCCAGCCCACGAGCGCTCAGCGAACCATCTGGCAACTGCTCGCTCACTACGGGCTGAGGCGAGTAAGATCGCTCGGCATCATTGCGCGTCAGACCATTCGCCGCAAGACTGACACGCCAGGCTGGCTTGCTTTGCACCGCGACCCACTGCGCCGCATCAGCACTGCGATCAGCACAACCCCGGCCGTGCGACTGCATGCGCAGCACCTCGTCAGACCGAACTCGCCCGGCGCTATCAACCCGCCCCAGCAAGTCGACAAAAATCGCTGTCTGTCCTGGTTGTGCTGATTGTGCGAACAGCTCATCGAGCCTATCGTTGGCACTTACCGCTTGTGCGTTGTCGCGGCCGCACTGGCGTAGTACAAACCCGCTTTCGCTCTGTTCAAGAAGGCCACTCAGGCGCTGCTGCCCCCCCGCCCAACGATCACTCAACAAGCTACAACCCGACGTCAACAACACCGCCGTGGCCAGCGTAATACGCGCGCTCTGACACAAGAAAGCACTCAATATGTGAACTCCTCAGCGTAAAATAGGTGATGCCGCCAAAATCATGACATACGGCAGATCACAAATGCGATTGGCAATGGTACTCTGTGCCCCATTCACCCGCATGCGATTCAGATTGGCGGGTTTGGTTCCCTGGTATCACTTTGTCGGAAAACACTGTTGGAAGCACAATAATGAAGATGATCTCTGCCGCCATACTGAGCACTGTCGCAATAACCCTTACTGCCTGCTCCACCAGCAAACCCGCCCCAGCACCTCAGCCCGAGGCGACCCCATGGGCCCAGGAGCATATGGCTGAGCTCACCGTCATTGCCTTGGAAGAGCATTACGAGATTCACAATACCGGTGAGCAGATTCGTCTGGTAATACCGGTCAAAAATAACTTCCATCCCAAGCGGACCTTGCTACTACCCTCAGGCCTGGTGCCTTTGTCACGTGTCGCCAAGGTTCTGCGCACAGCGACTGATAGCAATATTGCCGTTATTGGCTTCAGCGACGATGTCGGCGCAGACGACGTAAACGAGCAACTCAGCCTTGAGCGCGCCCAGGCTGTTGCCAGCGTACTGCAACTGGGCGGCGTTCGTCGTACCAACATGCAGCTGAAGAGTTTGGGCGAGGATCAACCCCGGGCAGATAACAGCACCCAGGAAGGTCGCGATCTGAACCGTCGGGTAGAAATCGAAATCACCCCCCGTGGCGGCTTCTCGAATCTGGCCCTTGCGCCTTGATATGAGCCCTTCTGGCCTGCAATAGCAGTACGTCGCTTTTGCAGGCCAGGTCTGCTGTAGTAAGTAGTAAAAAGCCTTTCACAACTTAGCAGCACCCAGGCATTGCGTACTCTTAACGTACGCCAAGCCCTGCGCTGCCAGTACTTTGCGCTCTAGCCAACCAGACCAGACAATCTCACGAGCCCGTTCAGGCGCTAAATACCGCCACAGATTGGCGTTGCTCTAAGGGCAGGAGCTCACTGATCCCAAGGCTCGCCGCGAGTTCGCGGTTCACGCCGCAGTTTTTCATGCATGGCGGCTTTAGCCAGCATATGTGCGCTGACCGGCGCAGTTAAAAACAGGAAAAAGGTAATCAAGAGCTCGTGTAGGCTAGGCTCGCCAGTCTGCTGCGAAAAATACAGCATGGAGCCAATAACCAGCGCCCCTACACCCAATGTGGTCGCCTTCGTCGGACCATGCAGACGCATAAAGAAGTCCGGCAGCTTGACCAACCCGATAGAGCCAATCAGCGCGAACAGGCTACCGGTTAGCAGCAAGGCTGCAATCAGCCACTCGACCCAGCTTGGTCCACTCATAATCTTTCCTTACTCAATAATATTGCCGCGCATCAGGTGCTTGGCAATCGCGACCGTGCTGATAAACCCCATGACGGCGATCAACAACGCGGCTTCAAAAAACAGGTTGGAGTCCAGATACAAACCAAACAGCATGATCAGCGCAATACCGTTGATATACAGGGTATCCATGGCCAGTATGCGGTCCGGCAGATCAGGCCCCTTGATCAGGCGAACAAAGGTCAGCAGCAAGGCAACACTCATGATGCCTAGGCAGAATAGAATTACGGCCTGGAGCATTCGAACACCTCCTTGATCGGTTGCTCATAGCGGCGTCGAATATGCTCAATCATCGCCTCCTCATCACCCACATCCAGCCCATGTATCAGCAGCGTCTTGCGATCTTCGCTGATGTCAGCCGAGACCGTGCCCGGTGTCAGCGAAATTGTGCTGGCCAGCACGCTGATAGAAAATTCGTGCTGCAAACTCAGTGGATACTCGACAAAAGCCGGGCGCAACTCGCGGCGCGGGCCGAGAATCAGTTTGGCTACCTGAAGGTTGGCCAGCACAATATCGGCAAACACGCGGCACACAAACAGCAGCAATCGATCGACCCGGCAGTTGCTTGGCGGGTTAGGCCAGAACACATTGGTCATCAAGGGAATGACCAGGGCGAGAAAGGCGCCCATTATCAGGCTACCTGCCGATACCGCATTCATCAGCAATTGCCAGCCAACCAACAGCGACAGACTCAGCCAGGGGTGCGGCAGGATGCGCTTGAAAAAGCTCATGGACTGGCCTCCGGAGTGATGGACATAACCGCATCAATGTAGTTTTGCGGCGCCAGCAGCTGATCTGCGGTAGCAGCCAGGTAGGCCAGTACCGGCTCGGCAAAGATCACCAGCGCCGGACTGGCCAGCAATAACAGCAGTACCGCCGTCATGCGCAGCGCATCGATCGGCTCAGCCGACGCAGCTGCCTCAGTTTGACGCCAGAACAGCGTGGTACCCGCGCGGCTCAAGGCAACAAGGCTCAAGAACCCGGCTCCCAGCACGACCGGATATAACCAGGCAGCCTGCTGCCCGGTGCCCACGGCACTAAGCAGCAACAGCTTACCGATAAAGCCGGACAACGGCGGCATACCGACAATCGACATCGCAGCCAAAAAGAACACGCCACCCAGCAGCATTGGGTACGGCAAGGCTGGTCCGGCAATCAGACGCGCAGCGTAGCGCGGCCCGCGGACACGTTGCAGCACGCCGGCGAACAAAAAGAAGGCCCCGGTAATCCAGGTCGAGTGCATCAAATAGAATAGCGTGGCCCGCAGGGCTTCAGGCGTGCCAATCGCCAGCCCCGCGAGCATGGTGCCAACCGAGAGCACCACCAGGTAAGCAATCAGTCCCGAGAGCGTGGCTGCAGCCAATGCGCCCAGTGCGCCAAGCAACAGCGTTACCAGCGCTAGTGGCCAAAGCCACTCATTAACCATAAATGCCAGGCTATCGGCCTGCTCACCGAAGATAAGCGTGTAAACCCGCAGGATCGAATACAGACCAACCTTGGTCATAATGGCGAATAGCGCACCGACCGGGGCACTGGCTGCCGAATAGGCACGCGGCAGCCAGAAATAGAGCGGGAACATCGCTGTTTTCAAACCGAAGACCACCAATAACAGCATGCCTGCGGCGCCCACCAGAGGCTGCTCCTCTGGCGATAGCTGGCTGACGCGAATCGCCAGATCAGCCATATTAAGCGTTCCTAGCACCCCATACAGGGTACCGACTGCAATCAGAAACAAAGCTGACCCAGTCAGATTCAAGAGCACATAGTGCAAGCCTGCGCGCACTCGCGCGGACCCCGCACCATGCAGCAAAAGCGCATAGGAGGCGATCAGCAGAATCTCGAAAAATACAAAAAGATTGAACAGGTCGCCAGTCAGAAAGGCGCCGGTAATCCCCATCAACTGAAACTGAAACAGCGGATGAAAATTGCGCCCTGCAGCGTCATCGCCGCGCAGTGAAAACAACAGCGCACAAAAGGCGAGCACAGCGGTTATGAACAGCATGAGCGCACTGAGGCGATCAACCACCAACACAATACCAAAGGGCGGTGCCCAGTTGCCCAAGGTGTAAACCAGCGTCCCCTCGCTGGCACGCAGGAGCAACATGATTGCCAACGGCAACTGCAGAAAGGTCGCCAGCAGACTGACGCCACGTTTAAAATTCATGCTACCACGCATTAGCAGCAGCACAGCGCCCACCACCATAGGCAACACAATGGGTAGGATCGGCAGATGAGTCATCAACGATCTCCCTTACCATCAACGTGATCACTGTCCAACTCACCCTGCGCTCGCAGGGATAGGACCAGCGCAAAGGCGGTCATAGCAAAACCGATCACAATAGCCGTCAGCACCAATGCCTGTGGCAGTGGGTCCGCATAGTCCACTCGCTCACCCAATACCGCAGGCACCGCTTCACCAATGCGGCCCATGGCAAACAGAAACAGGTTGACCGCATAGCTCAGCAGGGTCAGCCCTATCACCACCGGGAAGGTCCGTGCGCGCAGCATGAGGAACACCCCGCAACTGGTCAGCAGGCCAATTAGCAGTGCATACATCAGCTCCATCAGAAATCCCCCCTTCGCAACGGCATCTGTGACAACTTGCCCAGATTCGCGAGTATCAACAAAGTGGCACCCACTACGGTCAAGTAAACACCCAGATCAAACAGCATCGCAGTTGCCAGCTCGATGTCTCCTATCAACGGAATATGGAAGTGATCAAAGGCGCTGGTCAGGAAGGGATAGCCGAAGAACAGACTGCCAAAGCCGGTCGCTGCTGCAATCAACACACCGGCAGCAGCCAGATAATGGTAATTGACCGGCCAACGCTCTGATGTCCATTCCTCGCCACTGGCAACGTATTGCAGAATCAAGGCGACGGCGGTAATCAGGCCAGCGATAAAGCCACCACCCGGCAGGTTGTGGCCACGCAGGAATATAAATACCGATATCAGCAGCGCTAGTGGTAGCAAGACCCGCGACAGGTTCACCAGCATCAGTTGCTCGCCACGGGTTGCCCAAGGCTTACCCAAACTATCACCACCCGGCAGACGGAGACGCAGACCATCTATCAGCGCATAAATACCAATGGCTGCAATCGCCAGCACGGTAATCTCGCCCATAGTGTCAAAGCCACGGAAGTCGACCAGGATCACATTGACTACGTTGGTACCACCGCCGCCAGTCAAACTGTTCTGCAAGAAGAAACTGGCGATGCTGTCGTAGGGACGCGTCATGACGGCAAAGGCCAATGCCGCTACCAGCCCCCCACACATGAGTGCCAGCAACACATCTCTGCCACGCCGCAACGGGGAGGACTCGCGCGGTGAGCGCGCGGGCAAGAAGAACAGCGCCAACATCAACAACACTATGGTGACCACTTCAACCGATATTTGCGTGAGGGCCAGATCTGGCGCGGCAAAGCGAGCAAAGGCAAGCACCACACCAAGACCAACAACACTGAGCATCGTCAGCGATACCAGTCGCTTGCGGTGCCAGAAAACAGTGCACAACGCGGCAACAGACATGATCAAAGCCACCGCAAGGCTAGTACCGTCAATGGGTGTCATGGCTACGTTGCCTTGCAAGCTCGGCAGTCGGAACAGCCAATAGCCACTGACGATGAGTGCCGCACCCAGCAGGCAGGCCAGGTAGCGCTGCAGCGATCCATTTTCCAACAGCAGCGTGAACTGGCCAGCACCGCGCACAGCCGCCTGCACCATGCGTTCAAACACCAGCTTAGCGTCCAACTCGCGCTGGCGTGCATACCAGGCAAACAAAGGCGCGCGCGCCGCGTAGACAAGTACACCCACAACCAGAGCGACAAAACTCATCAGCAACGGCAGGTTAAAGCCGTGCCAGATCGCAAGACTATACTCCGGCAATTCACCGCCAACCGTTGCCTGTGCTGCGACCGAAAGCAGGCCTGCGACAGTAAGCCCTGGTGCCAGCCCGACCAGCAGACACATGGCCACCAGAATCTCTACCGGCACTTTCATATAACGCGGCGGCTCGTGCGGAGGGTACTTGGGCAAATTGACAGGTTTACCATTAAAGAACACATCGTGAATAAAGCGCAGCGAATAGGCGACGGAGAACACCCCACCCAAGGTCGCGCCCAGCGGAATCAGCCAGCTAAAGCTGCCGAGCATGTGCGTATCCAGCGTTTCGCTGAAGAACATCTCCTTGCTCAAAAAGCCATTGAGTAGTGGCACACCCGCCATTGCTGACGCAGCAACCATGGCCAGCGTCGCCGTGTGCGGCATAAACCGCAGCAGACCGTTGATGCGCCGCATGTCACGCGTACCCGTTTCATGGTCAATAATGCCTGCTGCCATGAATAGCGAAGCTTTGAAGGTAGCGTGGTTAATAATATGAAAAACGCCGGCTACCGCGGCCAAACGCGAGTCCAGACCAAACAACAGCGTGATTAGACCCAAATGGCTGATCGTCGAATAGGCCAGCAGCCCCTTGAGGTCGTGCTGAAACAACGCTGTACAGGCGCCGACCAGCAAAGTCGCCATGCCTGCACTGCTGACTAGATAAAACCATAGGTCGGTATCGGACAGCGCCGGATAGAGCCGGGCCAAGAGAAAAACACCCGCTTTGACCATGGTTGCGGAGTGGAGATAAGCCGAAACTGGCGTCGGCGCTGCCATCGCATGCGGCAGCCAAAAGTGAAAAGGAAACTGTGCCGACTTGGTAAACACGCCCAGCAGCACCAATACCAATATGACCGGATAAAGCGCGTGATCACGAAGCAGGTCACCAGAAGCAAATACATCAGTTAACTGATAACTACCCACCACCTGGCCGATCAGCAAGACCCCCGCCAGCAGGGCGAGCCCGCCTGCGCCCGTGACCGCCAACGCCATACGGGCGCCTTTGCGGGCGTCAGTCGAGTGCGACCAATAGCCAATGAGCAAGAAGGAAGAGAGGCTGGTCATCTCCCAGAAGAACATCATCAGCAGCAGGTTCTCTGACAGCACTACGCCCAACATGGCCGACATAAATAGCAGCAGGTAGGCAAAAAACCGGCCCATGGGGTCTTTTTTTGCCAGATAGTAACGCGCGTAAAGGATGACCAGGAGACCAATGCCTAAAATCATCAGCGCGAAAAGGAAGCTAAGCCCATCAAGCCGAAAGCTGATATGCAAACCCAGCACGTCAAGCCAACGCCATGTCTGCACTATGGTCTCGCCAGCGAATACTGCTGACGCCTGTTGCCACAGCAGGATCATACCCAGAACGGGGGCCAGCATGGTCATACTAGCGCACAGCGAGCGACCATGCTTATTGAACAATAGCGGCAGGAGGCTGCCGATCAGAGGAAGAATGACGATAAGCGCCAGGGTCATGCAGGACTTACTCCATCTATGGCCAAAAAGGCTATTACCGGTCTTGCCCACGCCTGACGCAGCAGACCCGTGCGGTCTAGTCTGAATGCACAGACTATCATGGCAGTGGCAGAGGCATCGCAATGCACCAGCAAAGGCCAATAGTATAAATGTCTGAACCTTTGCAGCGGGAATCGAATACAGCGCATTGCGTTACAAAATGCGTAGCCTGCCGGCACAAAGCCGGCAGGCCTGGGTAAGAAACCCGATTTACTTAACGACGCGCGACTCACCGTTAACTGTCATGACTCGTACCCGGTCACCCGCGGCAAAGCTAACGCCTTCCTGCACGGCCTGCACATAAGCCCGAGTCTGACCAGAATCCTCCGTGACCGTAATTTCGACGCCCTGAGTACGCGTAATACCCTCTTCCGCTGCGGCCCCGGCCATACCACCAGCCAATGCGCCTACAATGGAAGCGATCGCCCGACCACTACCGCCACCTACACCACTGCCAGCGACGCCACCGATGGCCGCACCGGCAATCGGCCCAATCGCTGTTTTTGTGCCTTCAATCTTCACTAAGCGTACAGACTCCACAGTCCCCATGCGCACAATCTGTGGCGCGCGGGCATCGTCCCTGCTGTAGGTATCTCCGGTCAACGAGGAAGCGCAACCACCCAGCGTCAAGATCGCGCCAAGCAGCAGGGTTGTCACCAGTTGTCTGTTCATATCAATAACCTCAAGTTGGGTGTAAATGATCACGCCCGCTGCAAAATGACGGGTTGCGCAGCTTGCAGCAAATCGGCCATTTCACGCTAGCGGCATCTATGACCATTGATCGGGAACGCTAGTGCCCTGGTCGAATTAAATCGCCAAATAACCTAAAATGGCGCTTCTTTATACACAGGTGGTATAGCAAACACTTATCACCATACCATCCCATTTGGGTATCGCCGTAACTCTCCATAACCATAAGAATAGACAGGCAAGGACTGTACGGAAAGCAAGAACCGCCATTACCGTCACCAAGCCGCAGGTTACCGATTCCGCTTTACGGAGGTTTCAGCATGTCTCCCTTACAGGCAGCATGGCTGTATTATCTTGCGCACCCCGCACTTACGATAAATAGCCTGGCGCTCTTCTTTTCCGCCAATGGCAGCTGGTTGTGGCTCGCTACCCAACTCCGTGGGGCGAGCCGCGCCAACCGTATGACTGCAACGCCACAGAATCTGGCTATCGACAGCGATGAAAATGCTTCGCGGCGCGCAGACCGCCTTTTCTACCGAGTTGGCGGCGCATCCCTTGCACTCGGACTGCTATTGAGTTTGATTAGCACCCAGCTCTAATAGGCTGCTCCGATCATCTGGCGCACGACTATTGATGCTCTAAGACTCGCAGGCGACTGTGGACCGGATTGGCATACTGCAACAGCCAGTAAGCACGTTGATCACTCGGGCAGGCAGCCAGTCTGGTCTTAAAACGTTGCTCTTCTGCGGCAACCTCAGTCGGAGTGAAGTCATTACGCCAGGCAGCCACTTGCGCGGGAATCTGGCCCTGCTGCTCTATCGCCAAATAATTGCTTGGCGATAGTCGGTAATTCGTCAGAATCTGTTTATCCACTGCTCGCGCTACTGCCTTGGCATCAGCGTAGTCGTCCTGCAGCGGCTCACCAAACGCAACATGCACACGCCCTTTGTAGCCCGTCAGCCCCATAGCGATAGATCTGTCGTCCTCGCCTGGCTCCTTGTGATACTCACCCAGCCGCGCCTTCTGCTCCAATTCACGAGCTTTCAACAGGTCACAAGGATCCCATTCGTAGGCAATGGACACGGGCACCAGATTCAGAGAGCGAATCAACGGACCAAATTCTTCTCCCTTGCGGCTCATACAAAACATTTTTATGATCGCCGGATCAGTCTCATCCAGCCCATCCTTCGCACGTCCTTCAGACTGCGCAATCCAGATTGATTCGCTTTCTGCCAGTGAATGACTGATATAAGCGGACATCATTTGATAAGCCTGCAACTTCTCTCGGCGCCCGGTCAGTGAACGGCGCACGATAAAACACTTGTTTAACCGCATCAGGTCGGCAACGAAGGGGCGCTGAAGTAAATTGTCACCAATGGCCAGCCGCGGAGTTGGATGGCCGGTATGGTAAAGGGCGTAGTTAACGAAGGCCGGGTCCATCACGATATCACGATGATTGGCCAGAAACAGGTAAGCCTGACCTTGGCGCAAATTGTCGAGGCCACTGTAGGTAACGTTGAGAGTGCTGCTTTCGATCACACGATCAAGGTAGGGCTCCAGCTTGTGCTGCAAGGTATCAACACACTGGATACCCCTTGCCTCGCGCCGCAGAGCAAACTGCACCGCGCGCCGCACCACACCCGGAAACCAGCGTGCCAGTAGCGGAAAACGATATGCAGCCAGCATCCGCATCAGCTCCTGGTCGCCCAATAGGCGCTCCATTACAGCAGGCACCTCAGCGTCGTTATACGGCCGAATAGCATCAAACTCGCCCATGTATTCCTCAATCTCATTTGCGTTGGCCGCGCATTATGCGATGTGCGCAGCGGTTTCGCCAAATTGACGATGGGGCTACACTGGCTGTCACATTTAAAACAGCGGAGCCATTACCTTGCAGGCCCTAGAAGAAGCCACCCTCGCCTGCCCGCATTGCGGCGAACCTATTGTGCTACTACTCGATATCGCCAGCGGCACTCAAAGCTATATAGAAGACTGTGAGGTCTGCTGCCAACCTATCCACGTTAGCTTGTGGATTGACCACGAGCAGGACGACTACCATGTCGATCTGCGCCGCGAACAGGATTAAGCATGCAGTGCGTTTACCGTCCACTGGATATGACCGAGGCCACGCTGCTGCAGAGTATGCTGGCTGATCACCACATCAGCTGCCATATCAGCGGCCAATACCTGCAAGGTGCGGTAGGGGACCTGCCAGCACAAGACCTGCTCGCTCTTTGGCTGACTGACGAGGATGCCCAGCGCGCCAGCCAACTGATCAATGACTACCTGGCTGCCAGTCCGTTTGAAGAGAACGTTAATAGCCTTTCATCAGACCCGGTAAACCAATGACTGGACGCCTTGCCCAGTTCACCCCTCCGCATGCAAGCACTCCGACCGACTGGAAGCCTGACTGGAATCTGCCCCCAGGTGGCCGTGTCTTGATCCTGCGTAAGCAGCAGGGCCGCTTGGAATGCGTGCCGGTGTTATGGAACCTCACGCCTGGATGGCTCAAGGATCTGAGCCGCGCCAGCTTCAACGCCAGGGCCGAGTTTCTGCACGAAAAGCCTATGTTCAAGCAAGCGTTTGCCAAACGGCGCTGCCTGATCCCGATCAACGGTTACTATCTCTGGAAAAATAACGGCTCGCGCAAGCACCCCTGGTATTTGCGTCGTCGCGAGGGTGGCTTGGCTTTGGCGGGCATTTGGGAGCGTTATCAACTGGATAAAGAGCACTACTGGGATAGCTGCGCACTGATAACGGTGCCATCCAAAGGACTGCCAGCCACGCTGGCTGAACGCATGCCGGTGGCACTCAACAGCGGCGAACAGTCAATATGGCTCGCAGAGGCAACGCCGGTCAGTGCACTACAACCCTTATTACTCAATGCTGACGCCCAGGTAGAAATGATCCACCCGGTTGCGAGCGCGGTCAGCAGCCCAGAAACCAAGGGGCCGCATTGCTGCAACCCCAGTGGCCCGATTCAGACCTTGAACTGATTGATCAGACGACGCTGATGCTCGGCCAGCTTGGTCAGTGACGCACTGGCCTCAGATGCTTCATCAGCCCCTTTGGCAACCGACTTGGCAACGGTATCGATGGTCATGACATTGCGATTGATGTCTTCAGCTACCGCGCTTTGCTCTTCAGCAGCGCTGGCGATCTGATTGTTCATATCGTTGATGACCGATACCGCTTGCGTGATTGAGGTCAGTGCAGCATCTGCCTCTTCGGCCTGCAGCACACTCTGGTCGGTCCGCGACCGGCTCTGCTCCATCACTTTTACCGTTTCCTTGGTGCCATTCTGCAACTGCTCGATCATGGTCTGAATTTCAGCCGTCGAGCTCTGCGTTTTCTGGGCCAGGTTACGCACCTCATCGGCAACCACCGCGAAGCCACGCCCTTGCTCACCGGCGCGAGCAGCCTCGATTGCAGCGTTCAGAGCCAATAGGTTGGTCTGCTCTGCAATACCGCGGATGGTGTCCAGAATACCGGTGATATTCTCACTATCACGCTCCAGCGAGCGCACGCTTTCAACAGCGCGCTGAATATCCTGAGAGAGCGCCATGATGGTGTCGGAGGTCGCCTTGACTACCTCGCGGCCGTGCGTCGCCGAGCCATCTGCGTTATGGGCCGCACTGGCTGCCTGCGACGCATTGCGCGCCACATCCTGCGCAGTAGCTGTCATCTCTGTAACAGCGGTAGCGACCAGATCGATTTCACTGAGCTGGCGTTGAACGCCATCATTGGTCCGCATGGCAATATCAGCGGTGTGCTCGGAGGCGTCAGTAACCTGCTGCACGGAGCCGACCACTTCGCGAATCATGCCTTGCAACTTGTCCAGGAAAGCATTGAAACCGCTGGCAATGGCGCCCAACTCATCCGCACGATCGACCTCAAGCCGCTTGGTCAAGTCGCCATCCCCCTTGGCAATATCATCCAGCATGGAGACCAGTCTGCGCGCAGGCTTGGCAAGACCATAAGCAACGAAGACCATAACGACCAGCCCAACCAGCGCAACCAGAAACCCGATCACCGCCAGCCATACTGCCGAGGCAACGCGCTGATCCTTTAGCTCTGCGTTGAGCGCGTCGAGATCAGCCATAACCGCTTCCAGTGGCAGCGTGATCAACAGGGACCAACGCGTATTGCTGTCACCAAAGGTGATCGGCATGATCAACTCGATATGCCCACCCTCCTCGTCGATATCGTAAATGGGCTCATCACCAAGGGATGCCATATTCGCCAGCTCGTGCTGATCGAGCACAGTATCGGCACGATCACCCGGACGAGCATCGGTACCCGTGTAAGCAACCAGACGCCCCTTGTCGCTGACCAGCGCCTGATCGCCCTGACCGTCGTACAGTTCACTGTCGCTCTCGGTCAACATATTCTGCAGAAAGTCCATGGCCAAATCGGCGCCGGCCGCGCCCTTGAACTCACCGTCGACGATGATGGGTACGGTGAACGATGACAGCAATACTTGCTTGCCACCCATTTCATAGGAGGCAGGATCAATCACGCAGGGTTTAAGCGTTTCCCTCGTGCACAAGTAATACTCGCCGGTGCGAACACCGCTATCAAGCAGCGTTGTACTCTCCATGTCACCCAGGGGTTCAAGCTCAAGCTCGCCACCCTCACCTCGAAACCAGACCGGCATATAACGGCCGCTACCGTCATAGCCATCGGTTTCTATCCCTCGGTAAAACTCATCCATTTCATCGAGCGAATTCGGCTCCCAACCGACATAGACATCCCACAGATCGGGATTCTCTGCCAAGGTCATACGGAGCACGCGCGTCATTTCTTCACGACCCATCATCAACGAAGGCATACCGTCAGGCTGTATCTCACCCAACATCGCGTTGAGATTGGCTACCTGCTGGGCAACCGCGATGGGATATTCCAGGCGGCGCTGAATACGTGATCGCTCGCCATTGGCAATGGATAGCAGACGATCCTTTACCAACCCCTCAAGCAGCTGTTCGCTGCGCCCCTGAACGTAGGCCTGACTGCGCTCGGATGAATAGACCGAGTACAGGGTCATGACCCCGACTGCGATGAACAGACAAGCTCCAGCAAGCACTGCGATGGATAGCTGAATGGACTTGAATTTCATTAATTACCTCGGCTTAACGGCAGAATAAGGGTGCCCTCTTGAGGGGCTTCTTATTATATCGGCGAACGACAAATAAACTTCAGTCCCGTGATGACATTAGCGCTTTAATACGGTCAAATTGCCTGAAACTGATAATAGTCAAAATACAACCGCGCGCTTCACCGTGATTAGGCATCGCCGTTCCCGCCTCAATTCACCTTAGCCCGGCCAGCCATCAGTTGCATAAATTATTCAAGTACTGCCTGCTGCTCTGCTAAATTAAAGATTCGGGTTCTTATTTGCATCCGATAATCCTGGAGATACAACGTAATGAAAAAGACGCTTGTGATCATAGCAACACTGTTCGGTCTAGCTGTTCTCTCTGGCTGCAATACGGTTGAGGGATTTGGCAAGGATGTGCAAAAGGTAGGCGACGGCATAGAAAACTCTGCTGATCGATAAGAACCAAAGCAGCGTGGCGGTCATTCGCCACGCCCAGTTCCTCCAAGGATTAAAGAACCATGCGATTGCGTTTTCTGCTGTGTGTAGGGGTTATAGCCGTAACAGGTTGCCAAAGCGTACAAACCACCCAAGGCGGTAATGTAGGGGTAAACCGAACCCAGTACATGATGAGCGGTCTGTCGAGTGAAGAAGTGAATGAGATGGCAGCCAAGTCATATGACGAGACCTTGGCGGAAGCCAAGAAGGCCGGGGTGTTGAACACTAATGCCGCGACCGTTCGTCGACTGCGCAAAATAGCCGACGACCTGACAGCAGAAGCCACTTACTTTCGTCCCGATGCGGCGCAATGGGACTGGGAGGTGAATCTGATCAAGGATGACATGCTTAATGCCAGCTGTGCACCCGGCGGCAAGATCCTGTTCTACTCGGGCATTATCGACCAGCTCAATCTAACCGATGACGAAATCGCCCAAATCATGGGCCACGAGATTGCTCACGCCCTGCGCGAGCATGGCCGCGAGGCTATGTCACGTGCCTACGCCACACAAATGGGCACGCAGCTGGCAGGTGCGTTGCTCGGCTTGGGTTCTGGCAGCCAACAAGCCGCTCAGATGGCGGTTCAATATGGCCTGACATTACCCAATAGCCGCAGCAATGAGAGCGAAGCTGACCTAATCGGTCTTGAACTGGCAGCGCGCGCAGGCTACAACCCGGATGCAGCGGTTAGCCTGTGGCAGAAAATGTCAGCTGCTTCGCAGGGTGCGCCGCCCGCATTCATGAGCACTCACCCCTCCTCTGCTGGCCGTATAGAAGCACTGCGCGCCGCTGCGCCAAGCGTCGAGCCTCTGTACCGGGCCAATAAGTAAAGGCTGTCGCCGGGCTCCCAAGGGCGCCCGGCCTTCTGACGCCTAAATACGATTTCGTAAGACGCCGTTCATCTGTTGTCAGGGAAAATTCTGGCTGTCTATTGAGAAATCATTAGAATATGCGCCGCTCAAGGTCATTCCGACCAGCATGGGTTCCCTAACCCCATTTACAAACAACGGCGGAGGCAGCGGCTTCCGAACCCGTAAAAAGGATACAAGATGACGACCCTCCCCTCCGCGCGCCGGCGGCAAGCCTTGGCGTTGCTGATCGCTTTCCATATTGCCATTATTATTGCCAGCAATTATCTGGTGCAGTTGCCCATCACCCTATTCGGCTACCACACAACCTGGGGTGCCTTTAGCTTTCCCTTTATCTTTCTCGCCACCGATTTAACCGTGCGCCTGCTGGGTAAAAGCGCTGCGCGCAAGGTGATAGCCCGCGTCATGCTGCCCGCACTGGTGGTTTCTTACGCCATATCGGTGTTATTTCAGGAAGGCAGTTATCGCGGCGTTGAGTCACTGCTCTCGTTTAATGATTTCGTGCTGCGCATATCGCTGGCCAGCTTTGTCGCTTACGTGATCGGCCAATTGCTGGATATCCAGGTATTCGACCGACTGCGCCAATCCAAACGCTGGTGGATTGCGCCCAGTCTATCGACGGTACTGGGCAACCTGGCTGACACCTTCGCGTTCTTCTCGGTCGCCTTCTGGCGCAGCAGCAACGAGTTTATGGCTACCCACTGGGTCGAGATTGCGACCATCGATTACGCCATCAAGCTCGGCATCAGCCTGCTACTGTTTTTGCCACTATATGGCGTTTTGCTCAAAGCGTTAATGCGCCGCTTTACCGGGCCAGCCACTATTACAGCATCCCGATAGACGCCGCCCAAGTAGGACGCCGCGTTCAGCAGAGCGCGGCTACCAGAGGCTAATCAACAGCCCCATTAGCGCGCAACAAGCCAACGTCTTCAATACCGACCACTTTGCAGCAAACAACAGCAGGATTGCCACGCCCGCAATCACCAGAGAGCCAACATCAAGGCCACTAGTGAATCCCTCTGGCCAAAATACGTGCCAGGCAAAAAACAAGGCAAGATTAACGATAACACCCACAACTGCCGCCGTTACGCCGGTCAACGGGGCCGTGAATGACAGCTTGTTGTGAGTCGACTCAACCAACGGCCCGCCGCCAAGGATGAACAGGAACGACGGCAAAAAGGTGAACCAGGTGACCAATATGGCTGCTGTGACGCCCGCCAGAAAAGCTTGTTCCTGACCAAACACCTGCAACACATAGCCACCAACAAAAGCCACGAAGGTCACCACCATAATAAGCGGCCCGGGCGTGCTTTCACCCAGTGCCAACCCATCAATCATTTGCGCCGGCGTGACCCAGCCATGCTGTTCAACTGCGCCCTGAAAAACGTAGGGCAGCACAGCGTATGCGCCACCGAAGGTCAACAGCGCCGTCTTGGTGAAAAACCAGCCCATCTGCGTCAGCTCACCACCCCAGCCATAGCAGGCGATCAATAGTGCCATCGGCAGCAACCAGAGCAGCGCACCAACTACCAGCAAGCACAACAGTGAGGACCACTTGAACCGTGCATGTTCGGGCGTTGGCGTCGCGTCATCAATTAGCGCCGGCCTGTGATCCAGCGGTTGCACTGGCATTGCCCCACCCGGCTGAAAGAGCTCGGGCCGCAGCCGTCCGCCGAGATATCCGACCACACCTGCTCCCAGGACAATTAGTGGAAACGGCAGCCGCAACACAAAAATCGCCACAAAGGCGCTCAGCGCAATCGCCCACAACCAGTGGTTCTTCAGTACGCGCCCACCAATGCGCCAGGCCGCCTGAAACACCACCACGGTAATCGCCGGTTTAATGCCGTAAAACACCCCCGCCACCCAGGGCAAATCGCCATAAGCGATATACACCCAGGCCAGCAGAATCAGCAGGACCAGCGAAGGCAAGATAAACAACAAACCGGCCACAACACCGCCCCAGGTACGGTGAAGCAACCACCCCAGATAAGTAGCAAGCTGCTGCGCCTCCGGGCCAGGCAGCATCATGCAGTAATTGAGCGCATGCAGAAAACGCCGCTCGGAAATCCAGCGGCGCTTATCAACCAGCTCTTCATGCATGAGCGCAATTTGTCCAGCCGGGCCACCGAAACTGATGAAGCCCAGTTTCAACCAGAACAGCATGGCTTGATAGAAAGGCGCAGCGGGTGCTGCAGCGGCTGGTGCGGCCAATGCCTGCTTGTCAGTCATCTTCTCTGGCACTGCTGTTGGGCGCTTATCATAAGGATATATTCAAACGGGTTAACTCAATACCTGAGTATGACAAGCGAAGGTTGCAACATCATTGCAATATTAAAAACCCTATTTTGGGCTAGGCGAAACGCCTGACCGCAGGCATTATTCTGCTAACGCAGGCACTGCCTCGCGGCCCTTCCTTGCGGCATGGATGCCCCGACACGTTGCCTTCCTGCTATCTACTGACCCGGCCTGTTGCCGGCATTCGCGCGCACCGATTGCAGAACCACAATGGTGATTCTGCTGCGAGCATGAAGTGTAGGCGTGCGAATAACTGTTCTCGATAGCGTCCGGTCATTACAAAAGCATAACAAGATCAAAGCCTCAGACAGCCAATCAACAAGGATAAAAACGATGGCAAGTTGTGCATACTGCAAAAAAACCATTCTGCTGGGCGGGGTCCACCAAGAGGGCTTTCGCTTCTGCAACAAGGACTGCTTAGCGCAAGGCCAGGTAGTGATGCTGGCGGCGAGTATGCCGGAAGCAGATCGCGTACGTGCAGCTCAGACCCTGTTTCGCGGACCTTGCCCCCAATGCGATAAACGCGGCGGTATTGATCTTTACAAGTCCCACTACGTCATGTCGTTCGTACTGTTTACCCGGCATGGCAGTCATACCCTCCTATGCTGCCGCACCTGTGCACTAAAAAAACAGGGAAGCGATTTCGGATTGTCGTTACTGGCTGGCTGGTGGGGTATACCTTTTGGACTGATTTTCACGCCGCTGGCGTTGCTGCGTAACGGCTACGCCATGCTATTCCCGCCCAACAGAGTTGAACCCTCGGCCGCATTCCAACAGGAAGTAGTGCTGCGTCTGGCTGCAAGTGAAGCGGAGCGGCGACTTACTGCACAAGATAATCCTATCGCCAAGGCCTAGAAAGCCAGCTGGAGAAAATTGATCAATTAGCCCACATCATGGAAAAGGAGCAGGCTATGAGCGCAATACATGGCAAGTGCCTCTGCGAAGCAGTGCAATATCGCATAACGGGGTCGCTGGGCCCTATTTTCAACTGCCATTGCAGCAAGTGCCGACGTTGGCATGGCGCCGCCTTCCGCACCCGAGCGTCCATCCATATCGATCAGTTCCAATGGCTCAGCGGTGAAAATCAACTGTCGCGCTTCGACTCGTCGGACAACGTCACCCGCTACTTTTGCCGTACCTGCGGCTCACCTCTGATTAGTACATATCGTGACCGCCCGCAGGTTCTGGGCATTCCATTGGGCGCCCTGGAAGGCTTGACCGATGCGCAGCCACAGGCACATATCTTTACCGACAATAAAGCGAGCTGGCACCAGATTACTGATGACTTGCCTCAGTACCCCGGCTGGCCGGGTAATGAAGCAGCGGTCAGAAAAACAGCCGATTAGGCCGGGGGGCCCGCCTATTTCTGCTGCGCAATCTCGCGCAAGGCCTCAACCAGATAGGCTGGCTCCTGCGCGCCGGAAATCAGGTACTGATTGTTCACGATAAAAGCAGGTACTGACGAGACACCCGCCTGCTGATAACGCGCTTCGTCACTGCGTACAGCATCAGCAAAGGCGTCGGAGTCCAAAACCTGCTGCGCAGCCTCGGTATCCAATCCAATGGATTCCACGCAGCGCAGCAACACTTCGGTATCTTCTACATTTTCTGCATGGCCAAAATAGGCATCAAACAGCGCCTGCTTCATCGCGGTCTGCTTGCCCTGCTCTGCCGCCCATTTGACCAATCGATGGCCATTGAACGTATTGGCGGTATAGCGCTCCTGCATTTTGCTGAAATTCAAACCCAGCCCCGTGGCAACCTCTATCATATTGGCCTGAGCCGCTTCCATTTCTGCTTCGCTACGGCCATATTTACGGC
The DNA here is from genome assembly GCF_003797945.1 of Pseudomonas neustonica. Taxonomy (GTDB): domain Bacteria; phylum Pseudomonadota; class Gammaproteobacteria; order Pseudomonadales; family Pseudomonadaceae; genus Halopseudomonas; species Halopseudomonas neustonica. Next base: position 224,918 of record NZ_RKKU01000001.1, on the reverse strand, counting down.
TCAAAGCCTGCAGAATGGGTTGCGGTTTGCTCTCAGGATTGGGGTTCAACTCAAAGGCGTGCCATTCAATATCCAGCTCCAGCTCACCGGCAAGAGTAGCCATGGCTTGTTCCAGGCGAGCATAACCGATAGCACACCAGGGGCAGGCGATATCAGATACGATATCAACATGTAAATTAGTCATGAACTGTCTCACTCCGAGTCATTGTTAATGGCCATAGCGTACACGCCCCAGTGGCGGCTTTCACCTTTAACCAGGCTTGATACGTGCGTGCGAATGCCTGAACGAAAAGTCTGGTGAATACAAACGCGTTACACAGCTAGACTGCTGTCTACTGCACTGAGTTCATCTGAACGGTATTTGCCATGCTGGAACTACGCCCTAGCTGCGAGTGTTGCAACAAGGATCTGCCGCCCAGTGCGACAGATGCACTTATCTGCTCCTTTGAATGCACTTTTTGCCGCGAATGCGCCAAACACCGGTTGCGATGGCTCTGTCCCAATTGTGGCGGCGGTCTTGTCGCACGCCCGACCCGTCCTGCAGCACTGCTAGCGGCAAACCCAGCCGCAACTACCCGAATCGTTAGAGACCAAAAGCCCTGTGGCAACGTATCGTGAATACCGCTCATAACCACGATTTTAGACTTTAGTCACAGAGCCATCGTTTTAATTCTCGTAGCCCGCTACCCTTCAGGATCGCCTCGTCTATAGTTAATCGAGACTGTAAACGCTTGGTTCGCCCATTTCCGTCAAAATAAAAAAACGGGAGTCTTGCATGAGCGCTGTAATACTGTTGTTGGTGGGGTTAGCCATAATGACGCTGGGGTACTTCATCTACTCCAAGTTCATTGCGGAAAAAATCTACCGGCTGGATCCTGACTTTCTAACACCAGCGCACGAATTTGAAGATGGTATCGACTTTGTACCCACCAACAAATTCGTACTCTGGGGCCACCACTTCACCTCCGTAGCCGGCGCTGCCCCTATTGTCGGCCCAGCCATCGCCGTTATCTGGGGCTGGGCGCCCGCCTTTATGTGGGTGGTATGCGGGACCATTTTCTTCGCTGGCGTTCACGATATGGGTGCCATCTGGGCCAGCGTGCGCAACAGAGCGCGCTCGGTCGGCTCGCTGACCGGCGATGTAGTGGGTAAGCGCGCTCGCAGCATATTCATGATCGTCATCTTCCTGGTACTGCTGATGGTCAACGCGGTATTCGCCGTTGTCATCGCCAAGCTCATGATGAAATTCCCGACTGCGGTGCTACCCGTGTGGGGGGCGATTGGCGTAGCCCTGATAGTTGGCCAGTTGATTTACCGGCGCATTATCAACCTGGTTAGCGTATCGGTCATCGGCGTGGTGGCGCTCTATGCATTGATCTTCGCCGGCCCCTCCGTACCTATTCAAATGCCAGCAGAAGTAGCTGGTATATCAGGCAACGCAGTCTGGATTGTGCTGTTGTTTGTTTACGCGGGTGTCGCATCTATTCTGCCCGTCTGGATGCTGCTACAACCGCGCGATTACATTAACGGCCTGCAACTCTTTGTTGGTTTGTTGATCCTTTACGGCGCCATCCTGCTGCTGAATCCGACCATGGTTGCGCCCATGTTCAACGACGCCGTGCCACCCGGAACACCTTCGATAATACCGTTGCTCTTTGTGACTATCGCCTGCGGTGCTATCTCCGGCTTCCATGGCCTGGTCGCATCCGGCACCACCTCCAAGCAGCTAAACAAGGAAACCGATGCCCGTTTTGTCGGTTACTTTGGCGCCATCGGCGAGGGCTGCCTGTCCCTCGCGGCGATACTGGTCGCCACAGCTGGCTTCGCTAGCCTGACGGATTGGCAAGCGATGTATTCAGCCTTCGGCCAGGGTGGCGTGACCGCCTTCGTTGAGGGCGGCGCCTATATCATCCATAACGGCCTGGGCTTACCGCAGGTGACTGCTGCAACTCTGCTGACTGTGATGGCTGCACTCTTCGCTGGCACGACCATGGATACCGGCCTACGCCTGCAGCGCTATATTTTCCAGGAGTGGGGCGAAATTTATAATCAGGAGTGGATGAAAAAACCACTGGTTGCCACCCTGCTGGCCGTTGGTAGCTGCATGCTACTGGCCTTTGGCGCAGGTGCCGACGGATCCGGCGGGATGATCATCTGGCCATTATTCGGCACCACCAATCAGCTGCTCGCCGGGCTAACGCTACTGGTCATCACCGTGATGCTGGTGCACCTCAGACGCCCCATGTGGTACACGCTGGCACCACTGTGCTTCCTGCTGATCATGACCGTCGTTGCCCTGGTCACTCAATTGCGCACTTTTTATGAGCAGGAAAACTACTTCCTGCTGTTTCTGGATATTGTGGTGTTGATTGCCGCCATCCTGGTTGCCATGGAGTGTGCCTCGGCCCTGAAGCGCCATCGCGCACTGGCTGCCACCGAGGACAACAATGCCACGTGATCAGAAAGCCGGAGAGTGGCGCGCCTGGTTTGGTAAGGCGCGCTTTTTTCTTGAGGAGACGTACAGTACTCGCTATCGCGGCGCCATCGCCCGTGCCAGGCGTGATGAAGATGATCTCTTTATGCTGCTGGTCTTCTCGGAAATGATGGGCGTACCCAACCCGGCCAGCTATTACACCCTGGAGCTGCAACCGCTATTGCTGCAGCGCTTCCATGACTGGCATCGGCGTATGGGTATGGAACACTCGCCCTTGGACCATTTCCGCTGCTGCTAATCTGGAGTGCCTGTTATTACACCCCCACGCTTTGATCTGCTTGACCGCCGCCTGATTTGGGTGGGCGGTAAAGGCGGAGTTGGTAAAACCACCGTTTCCGCCGCCCTGGCAGTGCTGGCAGCAACGCGCGGCAAACGCTGCTTGATCGTTTCCACTGACCCGGCCCATAGCCTGGGCGATGTCTTTGCGACTCAACTAAACGACCACCCGCGTCGACTAATGCTCAACCTCGACGCGATGGAGATAGACCCGGACGCTGAGGTGGAAGCACATCTGGCGCGAGTCACTGCGCAGATGCGTCAGTTCGCCAGTGCCGAAATGCTGCCGGAGCTGGAAAGGCAGCTCAAATTGACCCGTCAATCTCCAGGCACGCAGGAAGCTGCGCTACTCGAGCGCATCGCTCGTCTAATCAATAGCCCGCAACCTGATTACGACGTGATCATTTTTGATACTGCACCCACCGGCCACACCTTGCGCCTGCTCACGCTACCTGAAGCCATGGCCGCCTGGACTGATGGCCTGCTGAGCCATAATCGAAAATCCGAAGAACTGGGCAAAGTGCTGCAGCATCTGACGCCCAAGCGTGGCCGCGATATCGATAGCCCCTTTGATAACCCACAAGATGATGCGCTAAGCGAGTTTGATCGCAAAACCCGCGATGTCGCCGAAACGCTACTTAGTCGGCGACGCTTGTTCCATCAGGCCAGACGGGTGCTAAAGGACCACCAGCAAAGCGGGTTCCTTTTTGTACTGACACCAGAACGCTTGCCTATACTGGAGACAGCGCGGGCAATCAGCACGCTGCAGTCTGTCGATATTCCGGTGGTTGCAGCGCTGGTCAACCGGGTAATACCTGACACCGCAGACGGCCATTTTTTGCAACGCCGACGTGAGCAGGAAGCAACCTACCTGCAACGTATAGATCAGGAATTGGGCCATTTGCCACGTCCACAACTGCCCTGGCTGGAAACCGACGTACAGGGGATAGAAATACTGCAGCAGATTGCCGAACAATTAGCCGCGCAGGGGTTCTAAATTACGTTAGGCCCGTGGCACAGCGCGCAGACACAATCTACTGAAAGGGAACAGCCATGAAGTACGCGAGCTAATAGCGCCGGGGCTGATTCATGCCAGGATGCAGCTACGCGATTATCAAGCTACCATCGAGATTCCGTACTCAGCCAAGCGCTACAGCATTCATTACCACAGCAGTGAGCAACTGGATTACCAAGGTGGTCGAATAAATCCCTACAACCGCTGGGTCATGAATTTTTCCTCAAGCATCCAGCAGCAGCTCAGTGCCGAGGCCTTTGAAGACACTACCGACGGCGGCCAGATCCGCCGAAACCAAAACGAGGATAGCCGCATGCTCAGCATTACGCTTGATCCCGAGAACGCCATTGTTGTATTGGAACCACAGGGCACTCTGAGCGAAGAGGATTTCCGCCGCGTACGCGCCGCTGTTGACCCTTTCATCGAACTACACGGCGGCTTAAATGGCATGATTATTCATGTCCACTCATTCCCGGGCTGGGACTCCCTCAGCGCCATGATTTCACACCTTACCTTCATCCAGGATCACCACCGCAAGATTAAGCGCATTGCCGTTACCAGCGACTCCAACCTGGGTAATGTGGCAGAGACGCTGGGATCACACCTTGTCGCAGCCGAAATCAAATCCTTTGGTTTTGACCAATTGGCAGATGCCCAGCGCTGGATCTTGGACACTTGAGTAAATACGGCCATAACCGATAGCGCTCCCCACTGCGTGAGCTAACTCGAAGCTGACATGTAAACATGCTATACAGTGCAAAAGATCATCCAAGGACAGGATCAAACATGGCACTGAACCCCGCTACTAAAAACAAGATAGATTCCATTCTCACTGGCGCACAAGACAAAATAGAGCAACTGCGCGCACTAACCCCCTTCTTCATCGATCTATCCCTGAGAGAAAATCCAGTTGGTGCGCGCGTTGGGCAAACGCTGGCGGACAAGCTGGCGATTCTGCCGAAAATACGTGCGTTTGGTTTCGATAAAATCCTGCTCGGCACCCTCGACTACTCAATGCCCGACGAGCTAGAAGTCGACGACGACTTTATGCTTTACCTGCGTGATCACCACATCGACACCACCGGTTGTTACGCCTTTACCGATATCGGCCTGGTGGATGCGCAGGGTCACTTCACCCCGTCTGCCTCCATGCTCAAGCTACGCGACTACGCGGTACCCAACACACTGCACGAGATCTACCTGAGCAAAGACGGCATGGCGGGGCAATACGACATGGTTACCTTGCTGCGGAGTTTGCCTGCCAGCATTCAATGGCTACAGGAAAATATCCGCGGAGATCATGGCGGCGCCCCACGGATACTGATCAACGTAGTGGATGGCTGCGACGCACTGGCTGAAAACCCGGACAGCGCCTGCGCCGTTTTCGCCATGCTGGCCCAGCAACCCATAGAAGGCATCAGCATCGAAGACGATCGTGGTACCTACCTGCCCTTTCAGGTTGGCGCCTTCGTCGAGGCTATTCGTTGCGTCATTCCCCCGCCATTGAAGTTGCTGGTGCACATGCACGCAGGCGGCGGTTTTGAAAATGCCTCAGTACTGGAAGCGCTGCTAAGAGGCGCCGACGGTGCCTGGGGAGGCCTGCCCAAGCGTGCAGCCATTATTGGCCATGCGTCACTGGGTGAGCTCATCGCCAATCTGGTGCGCGTCGGTAACCAGCACATGCAGAGCAACTACCAGCTGGATCAACTGATGCCTTTGGCAACCAGCTTGCAAATCATGGATGAGGAGCAACAGGTTCCGGATGATCTGCCGATCCTGGGCCACAATGCCTATCGCCTGCCATTGAGTTTTTTCCGCCAACGCCCGGACCGCTTCATGGACCTGGTACCCGAGGCTATCGGCGGTAGCTACGGCTATCGTATCTGCCCGGTGGTAAGCGATCCAGACGTGATAGCCGGGCGTTTGAGCGAGGTGACCGGGCGGCCTTCCAGTGTTTTCTCGGCCGAGGTGCTGGAGCAAATGGTGCGTCTCATGCGACGTGAACTGCGTGCCGGCGAGCGTATTGTCTACGATGAACCAACACAGTTGATGGCCTTATATCAACGTGCCGGCGGCCAAGCCTGAGCAATATCCTGCATGTCGGGCTTTACAACCACCCCGATCAGGGTCTAAAACAAAAGGTTATAGTGATTCCGTGCGCTAACGCACAGTTCGCAACAGTGATCTTGCCCGTAGCGGATCAGCCCTGAATGCCAAGGAAATGGCTGAGCCCTGCACTCTGGCACGTCAACAAACAGAGTTGAAGGATTATGAAAGACATAGCCCGAGAGATAGAGCAGGACAGCGCGGTTTATAAAACACTGCTGGAATCGACCAAGGCCATTCCCTGGAAAATTGATTGGGAAACCATGGCATTTGCCTATATCGGCCCGCAGATAGAATCACTGCTGGGCTGGTCCCAGGATAGCTGGCTGAGCGTGAACGACTGGTCTGATCGCATGCACCCCGAAGATCGCGAGTGGGTAGTCAACTTCTGCGTGTCTCAATCCCAGTCCGGCATTGACCATGAGGCCGACTACCGAGCGCTAACGAGCGACGGCAACTATGTCTGGATCCGTGATGTCGTGCATGTGGTTCGCAACGACGACGGCGAAGTCGAATCGCTGATTGGCTTCATGTTCGATATCAGTGAGCGCAAAAAGAACGAAGAAAAGCTACTCAACCTGCAGAAGGAACTGGAAGAGCTTTCATTCAAGGATGGCCTAACCGGCGTTGCCAACCGCCGCATGTTTGACTCTATTTTACAGCTGGAGTGGACGAACGCCCGGCGCACAGGCCAGCCATTGTCGGTAGTCATGATAGATATCGACTACTTCAAGCAATACAACGATCATTATGGACACATCAAAGGTGATGATAGCCTCAAGCGGGTAGCCAAGGCACTGAATACTGCCGCGGCTCGCTCACGGGATTTTTTCGCTCGCTATGGCGGAGAAGAGTTCATTCTGGTGTTACCTGAAACCGACGCTCATGCTGCAGAGCTGGTCGCCGAGCGCTGCCGTAATCTGATCTTCAAGGAACAGATCGCACATAATGCCTCAGAGGTCAGCCAGATACTGACCATCAGCATGGGGTTGGGCAGCATAGTACCAAGCCAGAAAGACGATCCCCGCGCCTTTATCGACGCGGTGGATCGCAACCTGTATCTGGCCAAGCAAAGAGGCCGTAATCGTGCGGTGTGCGGACTCGATTGATACGAGTCCAGCTCGCCCTTCAACCTGCCTGAATAAACAACCAGGCGGCGTACAGACCCAGCAACAGGAAGGCGAACGCCGTTACCCGGCGAATCCAGGCCAGCGGCAACTTGTCGGCCGCCGCGTTGCCCAATAACACTACCGGCACATTAGCCAGTAGCATACCCAGCGTCGTACCCATTACCACCCAGATGTAGGCATCAAACTGCGCGGCCAGAACCACAGTCGCAATTTGTGTCTTGTCGCCCATTTCAGCAAGGAAAAATGCCACCAGGGTTGCCATGAAGGCGCCGTATTTTCCTATCGGTGGCGCCTCGTCTTCATCCAGTTTATCCGGCACCAACGTCCAGGCCGCCACAGCCAGAAAGGAGATTGCCAGCAGGCCGTGCTGCCATTGCGAACTGAGCATATCGGCCACCACCTGTCCCACCGCACCGGCAAGGGCATGGTTGACCACGGTAGCAACAAGAATGCCCCAGATAATGGGCCAGGGACGACGAAAACGGGCAGCCAGCAAGAGCGCCAGCAGTTGGGTTTTGTCGCCGATCTCTGCCAGCGAGACAATCCCGGTTGATACAAAAAAAGCTTCCACGGAGGTTCCAAAGGAGGGCGGGTCAGACATACCAATGACATACAGACACCCCCGCCCTCGGCTGGTGTTCGTATGTCATAGGTCTCGTCAAACCCGTGTCGCGCCAGGCGACTGAGGTTTGCGAACGCCATGATCTGCGGATCAATTATGTTGACGTTCGCCAATGGAAGACAGGCTTCCGGAGAGACTACTCCCCTAAGACAGCAGCAAATTTACCAGTATCGCCAACACCAGGCAACTACAAATCAGCCCGGCACCACCGCAGAGTAGACCTTGAAGCGGTTGTTCTCGCGTAACACCTGACAGGGACCAATATGCTGCTCGATCAATGGCGGGTAACGCAGGAAACCGTTGGCCACAATCCGTAACTCACCGCGTGGCTGCAAATTACGCGTCACCTGACTGAAAAAGCGCTCAGCGATACTGGTGTCCTGGCGGATGCCGGTATGAAACGGCGGGTTGCTGATAACCGACGTATAACGACCGTGCACTTCACTCAACCCATCAGAGGCATAAACCTGCGCCTCAACGTCATTGAGTTTGAGCGATTGCTCGGCGCAATAAATGGCCAGCGCATCAACATCCACCAGCTCAAACTGACAATCCGGGTTGCGACGAGCCAACGCGATAGAAAGCACGCCGGAACCGCAGCCGAAATCCAGCACCTTGCCGCGCAACGCTGAATGCTCTTCAAGCAGCAACTCGCTACCCTCGTCCAGCCGGCCGTGGCTGAATACGCCGGGCAGACTGAGCAAGTCAATCTTCTGGTCAGCCAATTCCAGCGTGTAATGCTGTTGCCAGTCTTGCAGATTGAAGGGTTTTGCGACCCGGTCAACGACGACGCGCCACAGCTGACAATGCCGCGCCGAATCGAGCTTTTCCGGCCGCGCGCCGAACTGGCTCAACAATCGCTCGGCACGCGTGACCCCGCCTTTCTTCTCACCCACCAGATAAAGCGGCTTACCAGCGGCCAGCAACGGTGCCATCTGCGCCAACGCGTATTCCGCCCGCTCTATCGCCTTGGGCATCACCAGAATGGCAGCATCCAGCGCATCCACCGCAGGGCACAGGTGAGAAAATACCAGCTTGTCTGCAGGCAACTGGTTGGCCAGGCCGTGCGCGACCGAAAAATCCCAGCTCCATAGCGTCCAGTCCGCCGCCAGACTACGAGTCAGGGTATCTGCTGCGGGATTGACCAGCAGCAGGCGCTGGCCGCTAAACAACTCGGCACTACGTTCAAGAATCTGGCTGGTGTTGTCCATCGTCTACTCCGGGGCGGTCTGCGCAAAGTGGGCATTGTAAGCACAGCGACAAGCGGGTCAACCAGACGATTGATCAAGCACATAACAAGGGTGCAGCAACGTCAGCAAACTAGTGCTTTTTCCGCGCAACAAAGGACAGGCGGCGCAGTACTCAATCGGGCTGCTGGCCCGATAGTAAAAGCAGCAGGTACGGCGAACGCCAGGGGAATATTTACTTGCGCGGCTTTGCGCGTCTGGTGGGCTCGGCCTGCAACGGATCGTCCGGCCAATAATGCTTGGGGTAGCGGCCTTTCAGGTCCTTCTTTACCTCGGCATAACTGCCATGCCAGAAGCCGACCAGATCCTGAGTGACCTGCACAGGGCGCTGCGCGGGCGACAATAACTGTAACTTCAGCGCCTGGCGGCCGCGCGCAATGCGCGGTGTGTCGGCGCTGCCAAACAGCTCCTGCAAGCGTACCGAGAGACTTGGCGGCGTTTCGCTGTAATCAATACGAATACGTGACCCCGTGGGCACCGTCCAATGGGTCGGGGCTTGCTCCTCCAATTGCTGGGGCAAGGGCCAGGGCAAGAGCCCAAGAAGAATATTGGCCAACTCCAGCTGGGCGAAATGAGCCAAGCGGGTGATCTTGTTTAAATGGGGCGCGAGCCAGTCTTCCAGGGTGTCCAACAACGTCTGATCAGCAAGATCCGGCCAGGCACTATCACCCTTTTCAGCCAGATCGAGGGCACGCAACAAACCGATACGCGCCTGCCACTGGCGCAGCGCTGGCGTCCACGGCAGCAGGTTGATCCCTTGCCGACGCACGACATCACAGAGCGCGCGCTGACGTTGCTGCGGATCGATCTGCGCTAATGCTGCGCGTTGCCAGACCAACTCACCGATACGTTCCTGCCGTTCGGCCAGCAAGGATTCTGTACGCGCATCCCAGGACAGGGTTTCACGCTGACTAAGCAGGCCGGGCTGCACTGCAAGTAAGGCAGGCACATCCAGCTCCGCCGCCATGAAAATGCGCGCATTACGCTGACTGGCCTGACCGCCGAGCGCGGTGATCGCCAACCAGTTGCACTGCTGCAGCGAGTCCGGCTCCATAAACGCGGCCGCCCGGCCATTGGCCAGACGGTATTCAGTGCCGGACTCCCCCCGACGCTGCGCTATGCGATCCGGGTAAGCCAGCGCCAGCAGCACACCAATCCACTTTTCATCCTGCGCATCATTGACCGGCGAGGTAACCGGGAGTCGCTTGAGCAATGCTTGCCACTGTGTTGCCAGCTTGCGCGCCCGCTGCAACGCGTTACGGTCAGCATCCGCGCCACGTGGATCGTCAAACAGGGCCACGCGGCGGCTGATATCCGCGCTCTGTGCGCGGCGCAGCAAATCGCGCTCATCAACCACTGCAGCCAGTCTGGCCGCCAACTGACCCAGGCCCAGACGCTGCCCTTCAACCAGCATATGTGCCAGCCGCGGGTGCATAGGCAAGCGTGTCAGCGTCTCACCGTGCGGGGTTAACTGCCAGCCCTGTGCAGACAGCTGCAAGGCACCGAGCCGCTGCAGCAAGTCTCTGCCTTGCTGCAGCGCCGCAGCGGGTGGCGGATCGAGCCACACCAGCTCGCTGACGTCTTGCACGCCCCAATGCGCCAACTGCAATGCAAGCGGCGCCAAATCAGCCTGTTTTATTTCCGGTTCGCGTTGCGCCGCCAGTTGCTCATGCTGCTGTGCCGACCACAACCGGTAACAAACACCGGGCTCCAGACGGCCCGCTCGGCCTGCACGCTGCTCTGCTGCTGCACGCGACACCCGGCGAGTATGCAAGCCGGTCATACCCGATTGTGGATCAAAGGCAGCCTCGCGCGATAAACCAGCGTCCACCACCACCCGAATCCCCTCGATGGTCAAACTGGTTTCCGCAATAGCGGTTGCCAGCACCACCTTGCGCTGACCCGCCGGGGCCGGTTGAATCGCTTGTCGCTGAGTGCCGAAATCCAGCTCACCGTAGAGCGGCGTCAAGAGCACATCCGCACGACCGTTCAGGCTTTGCTCCAACTGCGCCTGCACTCGGCGGATCTCCGCCGTGCCCGGTAAAAACACCAGTACGCTGCCGTGCTCGTCGTCCAGCGCCTGCATCACCGTCTGACAAACCAGCGGCTCAATAAACTGGCGCGGCTCCCAGGGGGTACCGTAGTTCACCGTCACCGGATACTGACGACCCATACTGGTTATCACCGGCGCATCATCCAATAGCTGACTGACCGCGTCAGCGTCCAGTGTGGCCGACATCACCAACAAACGCAGGGGGTACTCATCGCGCAGGTATTGCTGGGTCTGAACGCAGAGCGCGAGCCCCAAGTCAGCATCCAGGCTGCGCTCATGGAATTCATCGAAGATCACTATGCCCACCCCAGGCAACTCGGGGTCCGACTGCAACTGGCGCTGCAAAATACCTTCGGTTACGACCTCAATGCGGGTGGCCGCACTGACCTTGCTGTCGAGCCGAATACGATAGCCCACAGTCTGCCCCACCGGCTCACCCAGCAAATCAGCCAAGCGCTCCGCCGCAGCGCGTGCTGCCAGCCGGCGCGGCTCAAGCAATATAATCTTCTGCCCTGCCAGCCAATCCACGTCCAACAGCGCCAAAGGCACAAGCGTGGTTTTACCCGCGCCGGGGGGCGCCTGCAGCACCGCCGAGGGGCTATACTCCAATGCCTGCAATAACTCAGGCAGAATCTGCGTGACGGGTAATTCGCTCATGGCTAAACCGTACCGAAAATAGAGGCCGCATTATACGGCTTACGGGCTTTCAGTCAGCCCAAGGCGCAGATATGCTATGCACAACCAGAGCATCGCACAGAACGCCGTGTTTGCCGTGGCCTGGAAAATAGCACCTACCGATTCCCTCACTGCTTTCAGGAGTCCCGCAGTCATGCGTCTCAAGCCCCTAGCCAGCATTCTGCTTGCCACTACTGTCATCACCCAACTTAGCGCCTGCGGTACCGTGTTTTATCCGGAGCGCCGCGGCCAGATCAGTGGAGAAATCGATCCCGGCGTGGCGATTCTCAACGGTATTGGCCTGCTGTTCTATATCATTCCTGGTGTAATCGCCTTTGCTGTCGACTTCGCTACCGGCGCCATATACCTGCCTGACGCGCGCTACAGCCTGGAACCGGAACAACTGCAGCCCGCTATCGATGCCGATGGCAAGGTCGACAAGGCCAAACTTCAGGCGATCATTCGCCAGGAACTGAACCTGGATCTGCCAGTTGAGCAGGCCGAGGAAAGCCGACAGCCACTGCCCAGCCATATCGCCATGCTGCACAGCACACCGCGCGCCTGATGACAGAGCAAACCCACGATGCAACCGAACGCGCTCGCCTACTCAGGCTGGCTACACGTGCTTCGGTCATCGTTGCACTGGTGCTTATAGCGCTGAAGAGTGGAGTCTGGCTGATGTCAGGCTCGGTCAGTCTGCTGGCGGGGTTAATCGACTCATTGATGGACGCGGGTGCCTCCATCATCAATCTGTTTGCCGTCGGCTACGCGCTGAAGCCGGCGGATAAAGAGCATCGCTTCGGGCACGGCAAGGCGGAAGCGCTGGCCGGGCTGGCGCAATCGGCCTTCATTACCGGCTCTGCGGTTCTGGTGCTGCTGCAAGGTATCAACCGGCTGCTGCACCCCCAACCGCTTGAGACCGCCTGGGCTGGCATCGCCGTCATGGTATTTTCCATTGTCGCAACACTCGGCCTACTGGCAATCCAGCAACACGTAATCAAACGCACCCATTCCACCGCCATCAGCGCAGACTCGTTGCATTACCGCTCAGACCTGATACTTAACGTCAGCATTATCGCCGCCTTACTATTGGCGCACTTCGGCATTCAGCGCGCAGATGCTCTATTCGGACTGGGCATTGCGGTATTCATCGGCTATGGCGCCGTGCGCATCGGCCTGGAAGCCATTGCGATACTGATGGATCACGAACTGCCGGACGACGTGCGTGCAGCCTCGCTGGCCATCGCCCGCGCGGTGCCCGACGTCATCGATGTGCACGATCTGCGCACTCGCCAGTCGGGCCACCACTGGTTCATGCAGCTGCATCTTGAGCTGCCCGCTACGCTAACCTTGGCGGATGCGCACGCGCGCGGCGAGCAGGTGCGATTAGCCATCATTGAGCGCTACCCGCAAGCAGACGTGCTGGTGCACAAAGACCCTGCCTAAGCAAAGCAGGCAAAAAAAAGGCGAGCCACCGAGAAAGGTAGCTCGCCTTTTTTATGCGTCCTCCTGCATCCTGATGGGATGTTGCCTTATTCCCGTGCCTTGTGGGCTGGGTAACCGATTGGCAGCACACCTGGTAGGTGATCTTGCCCCAACTCGCCGGATAAGCGAGCCGGTTGGACGATCGGTTCTGGCTGAAACTGTTGACTATAGTAAGCCGACAAGAGCGAAATAACTTTTCTAATATTGCATAAATACTTGCCTTAACAGCAATAAAAACCTAAAAATAGCGATAAATGCGCAATAAGGTAAAAAACCATGAATTCCGTCAACCTTGATCGCTACGACTTGAAGATTTTGGCCGCGTTACAGCAGGACGCTCGTATCAGCAATCAGGAGCTAGCCGAACGCATCGGCCTATCGCCCTCGCCATGCTCACGCCGGGTGAAGCAGCTGGAAGACAGCGGACTGATCAAAAAACAGGTCGCTCTGCTCGATCCAACCATGCTCGGCCTAAAACTGACTGCCTTCGTCATGATCGGCATGGACCGGCATACCCCTGAACGCTTTGCCGGGTTTGAGAAGACTATTCGCGACTGCCCGGAAGTGCTCGACTGCTGCCTGGTAACCGGCATGGATGCCGACTACCACCTACGCGTGGTGGTACCGGATATGGAGCACTATCAGCAACTGCTGCTAGGCACGCTCACGCGGATCGAAGGCGTATCAAGCGTGCGCTCCAGCTTTGTACTCAGCCAAGTACTGGCCAGCACCGAACTGCCATTGAAGCATCTTGGCCTGAACTAATTACCGACTCGCGCGCATGCCAACCAGAGCCGTTATACTGGGCGCCCTTTTTCACTGTCTGGAGCATGCCCCATGACCTACCAACAATTTGAAGCCCTGGCCATGCCAGTCATGATCTTTGCCCTGGTCGCTTTTATGGGTTTTATCGTCTGGGATCTGGCAAAAAAATCAAAGGCCGGACGCTACGGCACTTTCGTCCTGTTTTCAGTTCTGGGCCTGGGCGTTATCGCCTTTGTGATCAAGGAAGTGGTGATCGGTGTTATTGGCTGAGACACTGCCGCTCACCCTCTCCCTGTCGACCCAGCACCAACGACCAGAACGCCACTGAGTCTGACCATTTTACCGCCTGCATCAAAGCCTGAATCCTGATTCACTATAAACAAATAATGAATCCGGATTCAGCTTATGGTTTATCGTACCACCGCCACCCGCCTCGAGCGTGACGAAGTCACCCGCGAGCACATACTCAACTGCGCCCTGCAGCAGGTCGCAGACAGTGGCTTCGGCGCCCTGACCATGAGCGGACTGGCCCGCGCTGCTGGCATTGCCACCGGCAGCCTGTACCGGCACTTCCCCGGCAAAGGCGCGCTGACAGCCGAGGTCTTTGTAAAGGCTACCCGCATTGAGCTCAATACGCTCAAAGAGCAGTTTCTTGCGCCTGGCTTGGCGCATGACCGCCTGCGCAATGGCATCGCGCAGTTTGCCGCCAGAGCCTGGCATAGCCGCCAACTGGCTTACGCCTTGATTGCCGAGCCCGCCGAAGAAGAAGTGGAAACACAGCGCCTTTATTACCGTCAGGCCTACGCCACCATCTACGGCGAGCTGCTGAAAGACGGTGTTGCAGACGGCAGCTTTGTGGTTGAAAACATCCCGCTCACCGCAGCCTGCCTGGTCGGCGCTGTCGCCGAGTCACTCGTTGGCCCACTCTCGCCACAAGCACGCGCCGACCGGGAAAGCGGCTTACCCACTGAAACGCTGGCAGCCGTAACGCGCACCATCACCCGTTTTTGTCTACGCGCACTCGGTGCGAAGGACCTACCGCAATGAACCTACATCACTATGCCGAAACCCACGACGTCACCAACCAGGTACCGCCACTCAGCGCTATCAACCTGTACCGCGATGACCTGCCGCTGCAGGAGTGGGTCAAACGCTATCAGGGCGAATGGGCAGACGCAGCGCTAAACACGTACGGCCAGCTAGCGGGCAGCAGCCTGATGCAGGCCGGTTTTCTAGCCAACGAGAACAAGCCGGTATTCAAGAGCCATGACCGCTGCGGGCACCGCATTGACCTGGTTGAGTTTCATCCCGCTTACCATGAGTTGATGGCTGCCGGCATTGGCGCAGGAGTGACCAGTGCGCCCTGGACTGACCCGCGCCCCGGCGCCCAAGTGGCGCGCGCGGCCACCATGTACCTGCATAATCAGGCCGAGGCCGGCACTAGCTGCCCCATGACCATGACTTACGCCTGTGTGCCCGCGCTGCGTCTACAGCCCGACCTGGCAGAGCACTGGCTGCCGAAAATACTCTCGCGCCAATACGACCCACGCAATCTGCCAGTCGAGCAAAAAACCGGCGCTACTATCGGCATGGCCATGACCGAGAAACAGGGCGGTACCGACGTACGCGCCAATACCACCCGCGCCTATCCCGTGGGCGTCGGCGGTCCCGGCCAAGCCTACGAACTGGTCGGCCACAAATGGTTTTGCTCGGCGCCTATGTGCGACGCCTTCCTGACGCTGGCCCAGACCGACAAGGGATTGAGCTGTTTTCTGCTGCCACGCCACCGCCCGGACGGCTCGCGTAATGAATTTTATATTCAGCGCCTGAAAAACAAACTGGGCAACTGGGCCAACGCCTCCAGCGAAGTCGAGTTTCGCGGTGCACTGGCCTGGATGGTCGGCGCGGAGGGCCGCGGCGTGCCCACTATTATTGAAATGGTCTCACTGACTCGCTTCGACTGCATGATCGGCTCCAGCTCGCTGATGCGTCAGGCACTCACCCAGGCAGCGCACCACTGCGCGCACCGCATGGTCGGCACCCGCGTACTCAATGAGCAGCCGCTGATGCAGAACGTACTCGCCGATCTGGCACTGGAGAGCGAAGCGGCGCTGGCACTGACCATGCGCATGGGCAAGGCGCTCGACTCCGTACATGACGAACAGGAAGACAAGTTCGCACGCCTGGTAACAGCAATTGGCAAATACTGGATCTGCAAACGCGCACCGGGCATGATCAACGAGGCACAGGAATGCCTGGGCGGCACCGGTTATGTGGAGGACAGCATACTGCCGCGCCTGTACCGCGAAGCACCGGTCAACTCGATCTGGGAAGGCTCCGGCAATGTGCAGTGCCTGGACGTGCTGCGCGCCCTATCCAAAGAGCCAGGCGTACTTGATGTGTTATTTGCCGAACTGGGCGACGGGCACGGCTCGGCAGTGCTAAAGCAACAAATTGAGCAACTCAAGCAACAGTTCGGTGACACCGATGAAATTCAGCACCGCGCACGCCAACTGACCGAAGACGTCGCTACCGCGCTACAGGCCAAACTATTACTTGAGGCAGGCAACAGCAGCGTCTCCGACGCCTTTATCGCTAGCCGTCTGGGCCAGCATGGTCAAGCCTACGGGACGCTGCCACGCGGCCTGAACCTAGCGGCGCTGATTGCGCGCTCCACACCAGCCGGTTTTCAGGAGTAAGGCATGACGCTAGCACAGCAAGATATCGACGCTCGTGTACAGGCAGGCTTCGCCAAGGCCGCCTTCATCAATGATCTGGGTATTCGCCCGACCGCCTGCGGGCCCGGTTGGGTTGAGGCAGAGCTGCAAATCCTGCCACGCCACAGCCAGCAGAACGGCTTCGTACATGCCGGGGTGCAAACCACCCTCGCCGACCATAGCGCTGGCGCAGCAGCAGCGACCTTGATCCCTGACGGATTCGGCGTGCTAAGTGTGGAGTTCAAAGTCAACCTGCTACGCCCCGCACTTTGCGCTACCCTGTTATGCCGCGCGGAGGTCCTCAAGCCCGGAAAACAGATCTGCGTGGTCGAAGCAGAGGTCTTTGCATGGGCAGACGGCAAAAAACGCTTGTTCAGCAAAGCAACTGTGACCCTCGCCGTTATGCCTATTGCCGACACCCAGCCGCGCTGATTACACAAGGTTAGATTGCATGGCCCAACGCCCTCTTCCAGCAAAACGCCCACACCAGAAGGCTAACAGCAAGCCGCGACGCCAGCCCGCGCCACCGCCTGCCAATCCGCAGTTGATTGCGCTGAACAAACCTTTTGACGTGTTAACGCAGTTTACCGATGGACAGGGGCGGGCAACACTCAAGGATTTTATTGACCTGCACGGGGTTTACCCGGCCGGACGCCTGGATCGTGATAGCGAAGGTCTGTTATTGCTGACCAACGACGGACAATTGCAGGCACGCATTACCGATCCCAAGCACAAACTGGCAAAAACCTATTGGGTTCAGGTAGAGGGCGAGCCGACGCCAGAGCAGCTTGACCAATTACGCGCCGGACCCGTGCTGAATGACGGCCCCACCCGCCCCGCTGACGTTGAAGCCATTGCCGAACCCACCCTCTGGCCTCGCAATCCGCCGGTGCGCTTCCGCAAAAGCATTCCGACCCATTGGCTGGCAATCACGATTCGTGAGGGACGCAATCGCCAGGTTCGACGCATGACTGCCGCCGTAGGCTTGCCGACACTGAGGCTGGTACGCGTCAGTATTGGCGATTGGCAGCTAGGTGAGTTGCAGCCCGGCCAATGGCGAGAGCTGGCAATTACCACCTGATAAAATGTTAGCAACGCAAGCCAAACAGACGAAACACAAACCCCAACAGCCAGATTGGGCCGATCAGCAGGAACTGTACATCCTTGAAAAAAGACGGTTTTTTACCTTCCAGATGATGACCAATGAACTGGCCAACCCAAGCCACTACAAAGACGGCTACGCAGGGCCAGAACACGTAGGTCATCATGCTCAAAATCAACAACATCAAGAGCGAGATCACTAGCATCACAGCAGCAATGCGCCATGAGAGCGTAAGGTAAAAGGCCAGAGCCGCAGCTACCGCAAGCATGGATACCCAGGGATGAATCGCCCACAGAATGCCCAGCACACTAAAGGTGATCAGCGGGACGCAGATCCAGTGCAGCAACTTGTTGACGGGGTTGAGATGGCTTTCGCCGTACTCGTCGAACCATTGATCTATCGCTTTCATGTAGCACCCTTATTATCGATTTAGTCAGGTGTTCATTGTTGGACCAGTGTAAGTCAACAAGCTTATAAGGCGCCACAGGCGACATCATTGACAACCGGCAGACAAGCAGTGAACATCTGCAACACACGCCGATTGGCGTCCCCGTTCGCGGAAAGGGCTGCGCCCGCTGTACCCAACACCTGTTTATTCATACGACACCCAGCCTGCCTGGCGGACACAGGCCCGATAAGGGAATCGTATGTCCACGACCAAAGCACCAAGCAACCCGATTAGTCACGGCCGCATCAACCTCGAACAGCAGCGCAAGCGCGCCAAAGAGCTGCTGAAAGCGCTCAAAGCGGGCGACAACGAAGCGTTGTTGCGCATCAGCCGTTGGTTACCGCCGCGCAGCGAAGCACTGCGTTTGGCCGAAGCCCAGTTGGTGATCGCCCGCGAAGCCGGCTTCAGCAGCTGGCCCAAATTGAAAGCGCATATCGATAGTCTTGATCATGCCAGCCGCAAACTGCTGCGCCACGGTGACCAGGATTTGCGTACTCTGCACATCCGCTGCGGCAGTGATATTCAGCACAGTCTTACTATCGCCGGCTTCAATGGCGACTTTCTGGAATTTTCCGATCCCTACTGCATCGGCCCGCTCAGCGACCAGGCACCTGAAGCGCTTTTACGCGAACGCGCTGACTTTCTCGCTGAGGCCTTTGATCTGGCGCCCGCCGATGCGCTCGCACGCCAACAAAAGAGCTACCAGTGTCTGCAGCAGCTGGGTCATTACCAACGCATCGTGCTCTGGTTTGAGCACGACAGCTACGACCAGTTGATCCTTGCGTATCTACTGCAGCAATTACAGCAGCTAAAACCAACAGCAAAAATCGAACTCGTTGCCGTCGACCAGATTCCAGGCGTAAAACGCTTCATCGGTATTGGCCAGTTGGCACCCGACCTGCTCAGTTGGCTGTGGCCACAGCGCCAACCAGTCAGTGATGCGTTGCTGGAACTGGGTACGCAAGCTTGGCACGCACTGACTGCGCCAAGTCCGCAAGCCCTGTTACGGCTGATAAAACAGGGCACACCCGCGTTACCCATGCTGGGCAAGGCGCTGGAGCGGCATTTGCAGCAGTTGCCTGGCCAGCACGATGGCTTGGGCCTGACCGAGCGACTAACACTGCAGATTGTTCAGCAAAGCGAGTCGCTGACCGTCGGGCAGGTCTTTCGTGAGCTGATGGTCACGCACGAGCCGCTGCCCTACCTTGGCGATATGATGTTCTGGTGGCTATTACAGCCGCTGCTGCTCGGCGACACACCGCTGCTGCAAATCGACGACCACCAGCCAGACTGGCCACAACGTCCGCTACGCCTCACCGCGAAAGGCCAGGCGGTGCTGCTTGGCGAGGCTGATGGCTTTGCCGCCCGCGCCAGCGGCTATTGGGTTGGCGGAGTCAAATTAACACCCGCGCAGCCGCATTGGCGCTACGACGCCGCACAACAGCAACTGCATTATCACCACCGCTGAGACGTCGCACCGCTGCCCGACAGCGGTCTGAGATGATAAGCTAGCGCACTGTTTCGCAGGGCTTGTGCCGCACGCATGCCGCAAGCCCTGCCCAATGCATAGCCAACGAGTTGGAATCCAGATAGATGCCACAACCCAATCCCTTCAAGCCGGTCGTTCTCTGCCTGTCCGGCCATGACCCGAGCGGCGGCGCCGGCTTGCAGGCTGACATCGAAGCGCTGCTGGCCCAAGGCTGTCACGCTGCGCCAGCCGTGACCGCACTCACGGTGCAAAACACCGTCGATGTCACAGACTTCCGCGTGCTTGATCGCGAATGGGTACTGGCCCAAGCCCATGCCGTACTCAGCGACATGCCCGTCTCTGCCGTCAAGCTGGGGATGCTGGGGAGTGTCGGCATGGTCGATACCATTATCGAGATCATGCAGGCCAACCCGGGCTTGCCTTTGGTCTGCGACCCGGTACTACGCGCCGGTGGCGGCGGATCACTGGGTAAAGAGGATGTCGGTTTTGCCATGCGTGAACGCCTGCTGCCGCTCGCCTTGATCGCTACCCCGAATCTGCCCGAAGCACGCATTCTCGCTGAGCTGCCTACAGGCAGCGCCGATGAGTGCGCAGCCAAACTGCTGCCCTACTGCCAGAACCTGCTGATCACCGGTGGCCATGGCGACGAAGCCGACATTCACAACCGTTTGTACTGCAAGGACGGCAGCCAACACGACTTTACCTGCGCGCGCCTGCCCGGCAGCTATCATGGCTCCGGCTGCACACTAGCCAGTGCCCTGAGTGGCCGCTTGGCTCTCGGCGAAGATCTGGTCAGCGCTGTCAGGTCAGCGCTCGACTACACCTGGCGCACCCTGCGCGACGCCGAAAAACCGGGCCACGGCCAATACGTGCCGCGCCGCCTGCCGTTGGACTTCTGCTCGTGAGCCAACGCGGCCTGTATGCCATTACTGACAGCGCACTGCTGGCCAATGGCAAGCTGCTGCCTTTTGTCGAAGCCGCGCTACAAGGCGGTGCTCGCTGGTTGCAATACCGTGATAAATCAGGTGATCGGGGCCGCCGGCTGGACGAAGCCAGCCAGCTGGCGCAAGTGTGCAAGCGCTATGACTGCCAATTGATAATCAACGATGACCTGGCGCTGGCCAGCCGCCTTGGCGTTGGTTTGCACCTGGGTCAGGAAGATGGCTCACTGCATGAAGCACGTCAGCAGCTTGGTTCGCAGGCGTTGATTGGCGCCACCTGTCACGCCAGCCTTGAGCTAGCCGACCAGGCCGTCAACGCAGGCGCCAGCTATATTGCCTTTGGCCGCTTCTTTCAGTCGGTCACCAAACCCGGCGCCCCAGCAGCCACACCCGTACTGCTGCAGCAGGCGCGCCAACGCTTCACCCTGCCGATCATTGCTATCGGCGGCATCACCCTGCACAACGCGCCGCAACTACTCGGCGCCGGCGCCGACTACCTGGCCGTGATCAACGGCCTGTTCGGCGCTTCTGATGCTGGCGCCGTGCAACAGCGTGCCAGCAATTTCAGCCAACTCATTAATGCCTGTTGAGAGAGTTCACCATGTCTCAGTCCCGTTCCGAATCCCTGTTTGCCAGCGCCCAGAAACACATCCCAGGCGGCGTCAACTCGCCGGTGCGCGCCTTTAAAAGCGTCGGCGGTACGCCGCTGTTTTTCAAGCACGCCGAAGGTGCCTACGTTACTGACGAAGACGACAAGCGCTACGTTGACTATGTCGGCTCCTGGGGCCCGATGATTCTGGGCCACAGCCATCCGGACGTCCTGGATGCCGTGCGCAATCAGTTACAGCATGGTCTGTCCTATGGCGCGCCAACAGCGATGGAAACCGAAATGGCCGATCTGGTCTGCGCGCTGGTGCCCTCCATGGATATGGTGCGCATGGTCAGCTCCGGTACCGAAGCCACCATGAGCGCCATCCGGCTGGCGCGGGGCTACACCGGCCGCGATAGCATCATCAAGTTTGAGGGCTGCTACCACGGCCACTCCGACAGCCTGCTGGTCAAGGCTGGGTCCGGCGCACTGACCCAAGGCGTGCCCAATTCCGCCGGTGTACCCGCCGCTTTTGCCAAGCACACGCTCACCCTGCCCTTCAACAACATCGACGCAGTGCGCGAAACCCTGGCCGAGGTCGGTAAAGATGTCGCCTGCATCATTGTTGAGCCCGTAGCAGGCAATATGAACTGTGTGCCGCCAGCGCCGGGCTTCCTGCAAGGTCTGCGCGACGCCTGTGACGAGCACGGCGTAGTGCTGATTTTTGATGAAGTAATGACCGGCTTCCGGGTGGCCCTTGGCGGCGCGCAGGCGCTCTACGGCGTTAAACCGGACCTGACTACTTTCGGCAAGATTATCGGCGGCGGCATGCCGGTCGGCTGCTTCGGCGGCAAACGCGAAGTGATGGAACAGATCGCGCCGCTCGGTCCGGTTTATCAGGCTGGCACTCTGTCCGGCAACCCACTGGCCATGGCGGCGGGTCTGACTACGCTCAAACTGATCAGCCGCGACGGCTTCCACGATGAGCTGACCGATTACACCAGCCGCCTGCTGGCTGGTTTGCAACAACGGGCTGACGCCGCTGGCGTGCCCTTCGTCACGACCCAGGCCGGTGGTATGTTTGGTCTGTACTTTTCTGACGCAGACAAGATCGTTACCTTCGATGACGTTATGACCAGCGACGGTGAACGCTTCAAGCGGTTCTTCCACCTGATGCTGGACGGTGGCGTGTATTTGGCGCCCAGCGCTTTCGAGGCCGGATTTACTTCCATCGCCCATGGCGATGCCGAGCTGCAGCTCACCCTGGACGCGGCCGAGAAGGCCTTCGCCGCCTTATGATGAGTTTGCTATACGGGCTGCTGAGCGCAGCCCTGCTAGGGCTCAGCCTATGGTTATGGCAACGCCGCAACAGGTTGCACGAGAACGCTCGCGGCGCTGTCACCGCGTCTTTGCTGGCGCTGCTGTTACCGGCTGCCAGCAGTCTGCTGCTGACTCTGGACAGCCTGGCGCTGGGTGAAACTGTTACCCATATCCAAAGGATTCTCGGTCTGGCCGCGCAAAGCATCAGCTTGCCACTGCTGGGCCTGACCGCCTTCTACCTGGCGTTTGGCCTGCGTTGGCAGCCCGCAAACTGGGGGCGCATCCTGCTCGGCCTGATGGCCGCTTTTGAGCTGACCCGTCGCATGGATATGCAACACGGCTATCAATGGAGCATCAGCCTGATCGGCCTGACTCTGCTGATACTTGCCTGCATGCTGATATTACGCCGTGATCTGCGGCCAGTATTAGCCGGCATTATCGCCACAATCGGCATTCTTGCCCCGTTATTTAGCCCCGGCGCGGCGGCACTGGCTGGCCTCCTCGACAGTTCGGCACTGGCGCTGTGGTTATTCCCCGCGCTACTAGGTGCAGGACTGACTGTTGGCCTGCTCAGCGAACAGGCGCACAATAGCGCTAATCGAAGTGCCAAAGAACCGACTGCCGAGAGGATCTGAAAACACCATGCACCGCCTGCTGCCAAGGCTCACACTGATCGGTTTATTGCTCGCGCCCGCCATCCAGGCCAATGCAGAGACTGACAATACACTACTGATCAGCGCCAACGATCGCTGCGCCTTCGAGCGCGTGAACAACGACAGCCTGCAGCTGGCGATCGATACCTGTATCAGTGCGGCAGACAAGGGCG
The DNA here is from genome assembly GCF_003797945.1 of Pseudomonas neustonica. Classification (GTDB taxonomy): domain Bacteria; phylum Pseudomonadota; class Gammaproteobacteria; order Pseudomonadales; family Pseudomonadaceae; genus Halopseudomonas; species Halopseudomonas neustonica. Next base: position 201,618 of record NZ_RKKU01000001.1, on the reverse strand, counting down.
ACATGAAGGCGCAATACGAACTGGGCCAACTCTACTTCAGTGGCGAGCGCGTGGAGCAGAACTACGAGACTGCCCTGCAATGGCTGGAACAAGCCTCTATTCAAGGCGAACCCCGCGCGCAATACCGCCTCGGCATGATGCACTTCAAGGGTGAAGGGGTGCAGCGCAACCTGCCGCAGGCTTACGTCATTCTGAAAATGGCGTCCATTAACGGCCATGACGCCGCCATGGACAGTGCCGACCTGGTCGCACTGCAGATGAATCAGCAGGAAATGAGTGCCGCCACCCATGTACTGGGTACGCTGTTTCGGGATTATCTGGCGCAGATTCGGGAAGAGCAGTTGAGTGGGACGCTCAAGACGGAAGAGCCTCAGTTGCGGCCTGAGTCTAATGCGGAAGAGATTGAGGAATTGTTGGAGTAGTCTTCGCCGCCTTGTTTAGGCTTGGCATAACGTCCAACGAAACTCGCTCATGATGCTTGAAGCTGGTGTTTTAACTCACTTACGTTTTCGCCTTTAGGCGAGCCAAGGGGGCATGTTTGCCCATGCCCCCTTAGCGATCCCCCAGGGCACCCAGCTGCGCGGCCCTGCGGGTACGCTGCGTTGCTCGCCCGCTCAGATGGGATTAGATAGTACGTGCAGTCACAGGCCTTTTGCGCAAGAGGTCAGGCCAGACAATCAAACTCAAAAATCACGCGGTGGCTCGCCATAAATCCCCGTTCCAAGCTGTCGAGTAACGCAGGGGTTGAGCGATTGAGCCGAGGAATGTTGGGGGCGCCTAGCCTGAGCGAAGCGAGTTCCGCAGGCGCGCTCAACACCGCGTAACGCAGAGAAGCCGCAGGCTAGCTTGGTTGGGTGGATTTCTTTTGGTTATCTTTTCTTTGGCCATTCAAAGAAAAGTAACTCGCCGGAAAAAGGCGAAAGGCATGCTCACCAACAGCAGGAAAAGTAGCTAAACCCGAAAGTCGCGTGAGCTTTTTTACGTTACTGGGCTTGCAGAAAGCCCAATCTGGACCGTATCCATCCTGTGGAGCTAGCGCCCAGCCTGGTCAGCTATCCGACCGCGGCGGCATCGGAAAATGCATCACATTGCTACCACTATCACCCTTGGCCTCACTGATCTTGGCCGTGCCCACGCGCTCAACTTCGTCGATACGAATGATCGAGTGCACTGGAATAAAGCTGCGCTTGACGCCATCAAACTGATTTTTTAGCTTTTCTTCGCCCGGATCGACCACCAGTTGCGAGCGCTCACCGAAGATCAACTCTTCGATCTCCATGAAGCCCCACAGCTCGCTCTGAAAAATCTGCTGTGCGTAGAGTTCAAACACCTGTCCCTGGTTGTTGAAGATAATCCGAAAGACCGGCTGACTTTCTTTACTCATAGCGGGATGACCAAAACCTTTAAAAAACCGTGGACGCCACGGCAGCTGCCGTTTAGCGGGCGCGCATCATAGCACAGCGCGGGGCATAACAAAGGCCCTCGCTTGTGTGTATAATCGCCCCTTTTCTCAAGCGATGCTCAGCACATATCCCATGGCCAAGAAACTCTTTATCCAGACCCACGGTTGCCAAATGAACGAGTACGACAGTTCTCGTATGGTAGACCTGCTCGGTGAGCACCAGGCAATGGAGCTGACCGACCGCGCAGAAGACGCAGATGTCATTCTGCTCAACACCTGTTCGATCCGCGAGAAGGCACAGGAAAAGGTGTTTTCCCAACTCGGTCGTTGGCGCCCACTGAAAGAAAAGAACCCCGATTTGATTATCGGCGTCGGTGGTTGCGTGGCCAGTCAGGAAGGCGATGCGATCCGCAGCCGTGCCTCCTACGTTGACGTGGTCTTTGGCCCGCAGACGTTGCACCGCTTGCCAGAAATGATTGACGCCGCGCGCACCACGCACAAGCCGCAGGTGGATATCAGCTTCCCCGAGATCGAAAAGTTCGATCGCCTGCCAGAACCGCGCGTTGATGGCCCCACCGCCTTTGTTTCCATCATGGAAGGTTGCAGCAAGTACTGCAGCTTCTGCGTGGTGCCCTACACCCGTGGTGAAGAAGTCAGTCGGCCCTTTGATGATGTATTGGCTGAGGTAATCCACCTGGCCGAAAATGGCGTGCGTGAAGTCACCCTGCTGGGCCAGAACGTGAACGGCTTTCGCGGCGTGACCCATGACGGCAGCGTGGCCGACCTCGCCGATCTGATTCGCGTTGTTGCCGCGATTGATGGCATTGATCGCATTCGCTACACCACCTCGCACCCACTGGAATTCTCCGACAGCCTGATCCAGGCCCATGCCGAAGTGCCAGAGCTGGTGAAATACCTGCACCTGCCAGTGCAATCGGGCTCTGACCGGGTATTGGCCGGCATGAAGCGCAACCACACCGCACTGGAATACAAGTCGCGGATTCGCAAGCTGAAAGCCGCCGTACCGGACATCATTCTCAGCTCCGATTTTATTATCGGCTTCCCTGGCGAAACCGATCGTGACTTCGAGCAGACGATGAAATTGGTAGAGGATGTAGGCTTCGATTTCTCGTATTCCTTTATCTACAGCTCGCGCCCGGGGACACCGGCTGCCGACCTGCCGGACAATACGCCGGATGAGGTCAAGAAGCAGCGACTGCAGATTTTGCAGAACCGCCTCAACCAGCAGGGCTTCGAGAACAGCCGCCGCATGGCTGGCACCACCCAGCGCATTCTGGTGACCGACTACTCGAAAAAAGACCCTGGCATGCTGCAGGGCCGCACCGAGCACAACCGCATCGTCAATTTCCGCAGCAACAACCCGCAACTGATCGGGCAGTTTGTTGACGTGCTTATCGACGAAGCCTTGCCCCACTCCCTGCGCGGCACTCTGATCAGCGAGACGCTGCATTAACGCGATCTGCTCGCCAAGCAATAGTGATATGCCAATGTCTGATGGCTGGCTTGCGACCATCAGACATTGGCAGTGCTTTGCAGGCTCCAAATTGCGCGCTATTCTGTCGTTTCTTCCAAGCCACCTGGCGACCTACGGACTATTTTGAACGCACCTCTACATATTCATCGTTTTAGCATCGAACCCGTCGATCCTCGGCGCTTTGCCGCCCTCTGCGGCCAGTTCGACGACAATCTCCACCTGATCGAGCAGCGCCTCGGCATTGAGGTGCGCAATCGCGGCAATCACTTCGAGCTGATTGGCGAGGAAGCCATCACCCGCTCCGCCGAAGCCGTGCTGCGCCAGCTGTACCGTGAAACCCGTGACAGCAAGGACCTGAGCCCAGATACAGTGCATCTTTTTTTGCAGGAGTCTGGCCTTGAAAGCCTGAGCGAAGCCCTCAACCAGAGCGGTGACGGCAAGCCGGTCATTCTGCGTACGCGCCGCATGACCATTCAGCCGCGTGGTCCGAACCAGCAAAGCTATGTGCGCTCGATCCTGGAACACGACATCAACTTTGGTGTTGGCCCGGCGGGTACCGGCAAGACGTATCTCGCGGTAGCCTGCGCGGTAGATGCGCTTGAGCGCGAGCAGATCAGCCGCATCCTGCTGGTACGCCCGGCAGTAGAAGCTGGCGAGAAGCTTGGCTTTTTGCCCGGTGACCTGGCGCAAAAAATCGATCCCTACCTGCGCCCCCTTTACGACGCGCTCTACGAAATGCTTGGCTTTGAACAGGTCACTAAGCTAATCGAGAAGCAGGTCATCGAAGTCGCGCCACTGGCTTATATGCGTGGCCGCACACTGAACAACAGCTTCATCATTCTTGATGAGAGCCAGAACACGACGCTCGAGCAAATGAAGATGTTCCTGACGCGCATCGGCTTTGGCTCTACCGCCGTCATCACCGGCGACATCACCCAGGTAGACCTGCCACGCGGCACCAAGTCGGGGCTCGCCCATGTTATTCAGGTACTGAAAGACGTACCCGGCATCGGCTTCACCCACTTCCTGTCCAAAGATGTAGTGCGCCACCCACTGGTACAGCGCATTGTGGAAGCCTACGATCGCTTTGAAGTACTGCAGGAAATCGAGCGCGAAGAACGCAAGAATGAGCAGCGCAAAAATGAGCATTGAGCTGGATATTCAACGCGCTTCTGAGGCGCCAGAGCAACCAGACGACGACAGCTTTTTACGCTGGGTCGGGCTGGCGCTGGGTGCTGGTACCGACCGTGAACTAACCATTCGCCTGGTCGATGAAGACGAAGGCCGCAGCCTCAATCACACCTATCGCGGCAAGGATTACGCCACCAACGTACTCTCCTTTCCGGCTGACCTGCCCCCCGAACTTGACCTGCCACTACTCGGCGATCTGGTCGTTTGCGCCCCGGTGGTTGCCCGCGAGGCAACTGAACAGGGCAAACCGCTGAACGCCCACTGGGCGCATATGGTCATACATGGCTGCTTGCATTTACTCGGCTATGACCATATTGACGACACCGAGGCAGATGAAATGGAAACCCTGGAACGCGAACTGCTGGCACAGCTGAGCATAGCCGACCCCTATCTAGACGATAATGAGTAAGGATCAATGAGCGAAGACCGATCGACTAATGGACAGAAGTCCTGGCTGGACAAGCTGGTCCAGGCTTTTGTCCATGAACCCAAGAACCGCCAGGAACTGCTAGAGCTACTGCGCGAGGCGCACGCTAACGAAGTCCTGGATATTGAGGCCCTGTCGATTATCGAAGGCGCCCTGCAGGTTAGCGACATGCAGGTACGGGATATCATGATCCCGCGCTCCCAGATGACCACCATCAAAGCCACCCAAACCCCGCGCGAGTTTCTGCCGGAAGTCATCGAAGCCGCTCACTCGCGCTTCCCTGTCATCGGCGAGAGCATTGACGACGTGCTGGGCATATTGCTCGCCAAGGATCTTCTGCCGCTGTTGCTCGAAGATAATATGGAGCGGTTCAATATCAAGGACATCCTGCGCCCGGCCACCTTTGTACCAGAGTCCAAGCGCCTGAATGTGCTACTCAAGGAATTTCGCGCCACGCGTAACCACATGGCCGTGGTGATCGATGAATACGGCGGCGTCTCAGGACTAGTGACCATTGAAGACGTGCTTGAACAGATCGTTGGTGATATTGAAGACGAGCATGACGTCGATGAGGACAGTCAAATCAAACCACTGCCCAGCGGCGACTATCTGGTCAAGGGTCTGACTCCCATCGAAGAGTTTAACGAGCACTTTGACACCAGCTTCCCGGATGAAGAATTCGACACCGTCGGCGGCCTGGTCATGAATGCCTTTGGCCATTTACCCAAGCGCAACGAAGTGGTGGAGCTGGACGGTTTCCGTGTGCGCGTACTCAACGCAGACAGCCGCCGCGTGCATCTGCTTCGCGTCACACTGGTCAATACCTAAAGTTACCTAAGGAACGGCATGCATCTGCCAACCGCTCTGCTGAACCGACTGCGCGGCCCCGGCCTGGTCGGCCATGTGATAGCCATGCTGGCCGGCGCGCTCAGTACGCTGTCGTTTGCGCCCTACCATCTTTGGCCGCTGGGCATGCTCTCCGTTGCCTTGCTGTATCAGGGGCTATGTCAGGTCGACAGCAAGCAGGCAGCAGTGCGTGGCGGCGCCTGGGGCCTTGGCCTATTTGCCTCCGGTGTTTCCTGGATCTACATCAGCATTCACCTGCATGGCAACGCCTCGCCGCTGTTGGCTGGCGTGCTGACCGGCGGACTCGAGCTGATTCTGTCGCTATTCTTCGCGCTGATGGCGTGGGTCTGGGTACGATTTTTTCGCAGTCACGGACCCTGGTTTGGCAGCCTGAGCTTTGCTGCTATCTGGGTCGCGCAAGAAATCTTCCGCAGCTGGTTTTTGACCGGCTTTCCCTGGCTGTACCACGGCTATGCGCACACCCAAACCTGGCTTAATGGTTGGGCTCCGGTCGGCGGAGTTTGGCTGGTTGGCGGTATCTCCGTGTTTATCGCCTGCCTACTCAGCGAGTGGCAGCTGCTGCGCCGTCCAAAGCAAGCGCTGGCGGCCCTGTTATTGGTCGCTGCATTCTGGTGTGGCGGCTACGCTCTCCAGCAGGTGAACTGGACCCAGTCCAAAGGCGACCCGCTGACGGTCAATCTGGTGCAGGCCAATATAGAGCAAGCGCTGAAGTGGGACCCCGACTACATAACCCACACCCTGTCACTCTACCGTGATCTTACTTACGCACAGCCAGCCACGGACCTGGTCGTCTGGCCAGAGACCGCCGTGCCGGTACTGCAGAGTCAGGGCCAGTATTTTGTTGATGGTATCGCGGCCAATCTCGCCAAACGCGGCAGTACCTTGATTACCGGCATTCCGGTAGACGATATGCAGCCCGCTGGGATGAAAATCTACAACGGCATCATGGTCGGCGGCAGCGAACCGCAAAGTGAGTACCTGAAACAAAAACTGGTGCCCTTTGGTGAGTTCGTTCCCATGGAAGAGCTACTGCGCGGTCTGATCGACTTTTTTAATCTGCCCATGTCGAGCTTCAGCCGTGGTCCGGCGGACCAGGGCCCGCTGCTGGCGGCCGGTTACCGCCTCGCACCGTTGATCTGCTACGAAGCGGTCTATCCCGACTTTGCCGCCAGGCAGGCGGCGCAAAGTGACCTGCTGATCACCATCAGTAACGACAGCTGGTTTGGCAGCTCAATTGGCCCGCTACAACACCTGCAGATGGCCCAGATGCGCGCGATCGAGAGCCAACGCTGGATGATCCGAGCGACCAATAACGGCGTCACCGCTCTGATCGATGAACAGGGACGGATTCGTCAACGTATAGCTCAATTTCAGCAAGAAGTACTACTGGGGGAAGTACAACCGATGCAGGGCCTGACGCCCTACCTCCGTTGGCAGAGCGCCCCTCTGATGGCACTTGTCGTACTAGTGTTGCTGGTTATCGGGTTGCGCCGCAGGCGGCAAAACACCCGGTAAGGGCACATAGGCATCCAGCGACAAGAGTATTTGCCACAACACCTTTAGATCCTCCTGACTTAGCCCGCGCAGCTCCAGCTCGGCTATACAGTCGCCACTATACCCGGCAAGCCATTGACGGGTATGCGCTACATCCAGCGCCTGATCCAGGCGACGCAGAATGCGACTGTAGGAACAGTCCTGCTCTCGCCTAGCTACTGCGTCAGGCGTTCTCCAACTCATGCCTTACCCTCCTCAATGGTGGTCGCACTGCCCTCTCATCGCCTCCTCCCTGAGTCGCGCTGATAAGCATGTCCCTCTGATGATAGACCCGCATCGCCGCGCGCAAAGTGCTCGGCGACGAATGGCATATGACTACCTGTGCCAAGCCTGGTGGTGTATCCTGCCCCATTAACTTTTCTCAACTACGAGTCTTCAGACCCACGCCATGCAAGAACAGTATTCACCGAGTGATATAGAAGCCGCCGCACAGACAGATTGGGAGAACGCAGACGCGTTTAAGGTCACTGAAACGCCCGACCAGGAAACGTTCTACTGTCTGTCCATGTTCCCCTACCCCAGCGGTAAGCTGCACATGGGGCACGTGCGTAACTACACCATCGGTGATGTGATTGCGCGTTATCAGCGCATGCAGGGCAAGAATGTGCTGCAACCAATGGGTTGGGATGCCTTTGGTATGCCTGCGGAAAACGCGGCCATGAACAACAAGGTTGCCCCAGCCGAGTGGACCTACTCCAATATTGACTACATGCGCACCCAGCTCAAAAGTCTGGGCCTGGCCATCGATTGGTCGCGCGAAGTCACAACTTGCAAGCCAGACTACTACCGTTGGGAGCAGTGGCTGTTTACCAAGCTGTTCGAAAAAGGCGTGATCTATCGCAAGAACGGCACGGTAAACTGGGACCCGGTAGACCAAACAGTACTGGCCAACGAGCAGGTTATCGACGGCAAAGGCTGGCGCTCAGGCGCCTTGATCGAAAAACGCGAAATCCCCATGTACTACTTCGCGATCACCGATTACGCGGAAGAACTGCTCAGCTCACTGGATGATCTGCCTGGCTGGCCTGAGCAGGTCAAGACGATGCAGCGCAACTGGATCGGCAAATCGGTCGGCATGGAAGTGCACTTCCCTTACGATACCGACAGCATCGGTCAAGACGGCAAACTGAAAGTCTTCACCACGCGCCCCGACACCCTGATGGGCGCGACCTATGTCGCGGTCGCGGCCGAACACCCGCTAGCCACCCTGGCGGCCAAAAGCGATAAGCGCTTGCAAACCTTTATTGATGAGTGCAAACGCGGCGGCGTCGCCGAAGCCGACATCGCCACTCAAGAAAAGAAAGGCCTGCCGACCCCCTTGTTCGTCAAGCATCCACTGACTGGCGCCAAAATGCCCGTTTGGGTCGCCAACTACGTGCTGATGACCTACGGCGAAGGCGCGGTGATGGCCGTACCGGCGCACGACGAACGTGATTTCGAGTTTGCCACCAAGTTTGACCTGCCAATCAAGCCGGTTGTACGCACTTCTGCCGGCGACTCCACGCCAGCGCCCTGGCAGGACGCTTACGGCGAGAAAGGCGAGCTGATTAACTCGGAAGAGTTCGACGGCCTGGACTTTGCCAGCGCCTTCACCGCCATTGGTGATGTACTGGAGCAGAACGATTTGGGCGCGCCACGCACCCAGTTCCGACTGCGCGACTGGGGCATCAGCCGCCAGCGTTATTGGGGCTGTCCGATCCCGATCATCCATTGCGATGCCTGCGGTGACGTGCCGGTACCCGAAGATCAGCTGCCGGTCGTACTGCCCGAAAACGTGGTACCTGACGGCTCGGGTTCGCCGCTAGCCAAAATGGCTGATTTTTATGATTGCAGTTGCCCCAAGTGCGGCGCTGCGGCCAAGCGCGAAACCGATACCATGGACACTTTCGTAGAAAGCTCCTGGTACTTTGCCCGCTACGCCTCGCCTAACTATGATCAAGGTATGGTTGACCCCAAAGCCGCCAACCACTGGCTGCCCGTTGACCAATACATTGGTGGAATCGAGCACGCCATTCTGCACCTGTTGTACGCGCGCTTCTTTACCAAGCTGATGCGCGACGAAGGCTTGATTGAGGCCAGTGAGCCTTTCAAGAACCTGCTGACCCAAGGCATGGTGATCGCAGAAACTTATTACCGCCTTGAGGCCAATGGCAGCAAAAGCTGGTTCAATCCCGCTGACGTGATAGTTGAGCGCGATGCCAAGGGCAAGATTCTCGCTGCCAAGCTGGAAAGCGATGGCCTGCCGGTTGTAGTCGGCGGCATCGAAAAGATGTCCAAATCAAAGAACAATGGCGTGGACCCGCAGGCGATGATTGAGCAATACGGCGCCGATACCTGCCGCTTGTTCATGATGTTTGCTTCACCGCCGGATATGAGCCTGGAATGGTCCGACTCAGGGGTCGAGGGTGCTTTCCGCTTCCTGCGCCGCGTCTGGCGTCTGAATCACGCGCACGCTAACAATGGTGGTCCGGCAGGCAAGCCAGACCTGAACGCCCTCAGCGATGCACAGAAAAACGTTCGCCGGGCTATCCATCTGGCAATCAGGCAAGCCAGCCAGGATATTGGTCAACACCACAAGTTCAATACCGCCATCGCGGCGGTCATGACGCTAATGAATGTGTTGGAAAAAGCGCCACAGGAGACCGCGCAAGATCGTGCCCTGCTGCAAGAAGGTCTGGAAACAGTCGCACTGCTGCTGGCCCCTATTGCGCCGCACATCTGCCACAGCCTCTGGCAGGCACTGGGTCACAACGATGCTGTCATCGACGCACGCTGGCCGCAGCTGGATGAAAACGCGCTGACGCAGGATACGCTGCAGCTGGTCATTCAGGTGAACGGCAAACTGCGCGGCCATATCGATGTCGCTGCCGATACCAGCCGTGACGCCATTGAGGCGGCGGCAAGAGATAATGAGAACGTGCAACGCTTTACCGAAGGCCTGACCATCCGCAAGGTGATCGTGGTACCGGGTAAACTAGTCAATATTGTCGCCAACTGAATTATGCAACGGAGAGCCAAGATGTCCCTGAACACACCTCGTCTGCTGTTGAGCAGCGCCCTGCTCGGCGCGGCTCTGCTCGTCTCCGGCTGCGGCTTTCAGCTGCGCGGAACCGGCGTCGACAACGTCGAACTGAGTGAACTCGACGTGTCCGCCAGTAACCGCTACGGGCAGACCTATCAGCAAGTACTGGACGCGCTTGAGATTGACGGTGTACAGGTCACCTCGACCGCACCTTATAAGTTACAGCTGCTGGATGAGTCTGTCGGCCGCCGCGCCCTCAGCTACACCAGCCGGGCGACGCCTGCCGAGTACGAGCTGACCAGCGACTTGACCTTTGTGATCTCCGACCGCCAGGGCCGTGCTCTGATTGGCCCGGAAACCCTGGACACGCGACGCACTTACGTCAACGACAAGGACAACATCATCGGCACCAGCGAAGAAGAGAGCCTGCTGCGTCGCGAGATGCGCGGCGACCTGACACGGCAGCTGCTGTTTCGTCTGTCGAGTCTGACCGAAAGTGAGCTGTCTGCGCGCGAGCAGACCCTAGACCAACAGCAGGCACGCTGAGCCTCTTATGAAGCTGAACGCGGCGCAACTGCCACGCCAGCTGAAGGAAGGCCTGGCGCCAGTCTACGTCGTCAGCGGCGATGATCCGCTGCTGACCAGCGAGTCTGAGGACCTTATCCGCAAGGCATGCCGCGACGCAGGTAGCGAAGAACGCCAGGTATTCCACGTTGATCGCAGCTTCGACTGGTCTCAGCTCTACGAGGCCAGCCACAGCCTGTCTCTGTTCGCCCAGCAACGCATGCTGGAGCTACGCATTCCTGGTGGCAAGCCGGGCGATCAGGGTGCCAAGGCATTGCTAGGCTACTTGGAGCAGCCGCCAGCAGACACTACCCTGCTCGTTAGCCTGCCAAAACTGGATGGTACAACGCTGCGCAGCAAGTGGGCCAAGACGCTGGTCGAGCATGCGGACACCCGTTTTGTCCAAGTGTGGCCGATAGAAGCCCATCAGCTACCCAGCTGGATGCGCGACCGCCTCGCCGCCGCTGGCATCCAGGCCAGCCCGCAGGCTTTAGAGCTTTTGTCTGCGCGGGTGGAGGGCAACCTGCTCGCCGCCGCTCAGGAAATCGAAAAGCTTAAACTTTTCTGTGCCAGCGGCGAGCTGGATCTCGACACCGTGCAGCAGGTGGTTGCCGACAGCGCTCGCTTTGATGTTTTCAACCTGTCTGATGCCATGTTGCTGGGCCAGCCACAACAGGCTGTTCGGATTCTGCAGGGTCTGCGGGGCGAAGGCGTTGAGGCGCCTGTGGTGCTCTGGGCTCTGACCCGTGAATTACGCACACTCGCCAACATGGCGCAGGAAAGCGCAAGAGGCATTCCGCTGGAGAAGGTGTTTTCCAGCCAGCGACCGCCTATCTGGGATAAACGCAAACCGGTAATGAAAAGCGCACTGGATCGCCATCCAGCCGGCGCCTGGGAGCAGTGGCTGGGTGCAGCGCAAACCGTTGATGAACAGATCAAGGGGCAGGCTCAAGGCTCGCCCTGGGACGGCCTGGCGCGCATTCTGGTAGAAGCGGCAGGCGTACGCCTCAGTCTTTGAGACTTCAGCACCTGCTAATCAGCAACAACTCAGCGCAGCAACAACAACGGACACTGGGTATTGCGCAGCATGCCGGTTGTGGTACTGCCCACCAGGAACTGCCGAATACGTGAGTGGCCGTAGGCGCCCATCACGATCAGGTCGATACTCTCTTCGCGCTGATAAGCCAGCAGCGCAGCCTCAACCTCACCCGTACGCACCGCAGTGGTAACACTGAACCCTGCTTGCTGCAGACGTTGCTGTGCGGCGCCCAAGCTGGCCCAGGCCTCTTCGCTATCGCCACTGACCATCAACAGGTGAATTGGCAGCCCGGCAAAGAGTGGGCTGTCCGCCAGCATTTCCAGACCCTTGCGGGTGCTGGGGCTGTTGTCATAAGCCAGTAACAGATTGCGCGGCGCCGTGAACTCGCCCGTGGTGACCAGGATGGGACGATGCAGAGTACGTATCACGCTCTCCAGATGGCTACCCACGTGGCGTGCCAGAGAGTCACTTACCTCGCCCTGACGCCCCATCACCAGCAGCCGGATATCGCTTTCCAGCTCGCGCAGCGTATCGACCAACTCGCCGTGACGCTGACGCGTCAAAGGTGCTTCAACACCGTCGGCACGTACGCGCTGAGCTGCTGCTTCGAGCATGGTTTTACCTTGCTCACGCAGCAGCCGCCCACGCTTTTCATCCAGCTCGGCCAATTCAACCAGCAGATGCTCACGACTACCCAAGCCAATGTTGCCGGACAGGTCCGCATGGGCTGGCGACTGACTGTGATCCAATACATGCAGTAGCTCAAGCGGTGCTTGCAAACGCTGACTGGCCCAGGCCGCGTAGTCGCACACGGCAACCGCAGCGCCGGAGCCATCAATGCAGGCCACTACCTTGGCTTCGCTTTCGCTCATCTGCTGCTCTCCTTGTTGCTGTCGGGTTAGTTAGGCTCAGTGATCCATCAGTCGGTCAACGGCATCGGGTTTGTCATGCACACCAAAGCGATCAACGATGGTCGCACTGGCCTCATTCAAACCTATTACTTCCACCTCGCTGCCTTCGCGGCGGAACTTCATTACCACCTTATCCAACGCTCCCACAGCAGTAATATCCCAGAAATGTGCGCGGCTAAGATCAATCACCACCTTATCAAGCACCTCTTTGAAATCAAAGCTGTCGCTGAACTTGTCTGCGGAGCTGAAAAACACCTGCCCGACCACCTGATAACGCCGCTCGGTGCCGTCGGTATTGGCCTCACTGGTGATATACAAGAAGTGGCCAATCTTATTGGCAAAGAACAGCGAAGCCAGCAGCACGCCAGCCAACACCCCGTAGGCCAGGTTATGCGTGACAACCACCACCAGCACTGTGGTGACCATGACGATATTGGTCGACAGCGGGTGCTTGCGCAGATTACGCAGCGAGTCCCAGCTGAAGGTACCGATGGAAACCATGATCATCACAGCAACCAGTGCAGCCATGGGAATCTGGCCAACCCAGTCGCTGGCGAATACCACCATCAGCAATAAAACCACACCTGCGACAAAGCACGACAAACGCGTACGCCCGCCAGACTTCACGTTAATTACCGACTGACCGATCATAGCGCAACCCGCCATACCGCCGAGCAGGCCCGAGCCGATGTTGGCAATCCCCTGCCCCTTGCACTCCCGGTTCTTGTCACTGCTGGTATCGGTCAGATCATCAACGATGGTCGCGGTCATCATGGATTCGAGCAGGCCGACCACGGCCATGGCAGCGGAATAAGGCAAGATTATCAGGAGCGTATCCAGATTCAGGGGTACATCTGGCCAGAGGAAGATCGGCAGGGTATCCGGCAGCTCACCCATATCTCCAACGCTGCGAACATCCAGCCCTAAACACATGGCAACGCCCGTCAGCAGCACAATGCATATCAGCGGCGAAGGAATGACTATATTTCGGCTCCAGCGCGCGGTTACCGTAGCCAGAATGATACCTATCAAAACGACCCCGTAACCCGCCCGCACATCTATGCTACCGATCACCAGTGCGAAACCAATAATCAAGCCATAAAGGCCAACACCTGGAAAAGTGTACTTGCCCAACCAGGGCAGACCGTAAATCAGGCCAAGACCCGCTGCGGTCAAGGCATATACATGCCAGGTAACATTGGTCAACTCTGGCAACTGCGCCATAAAAATCAAGATAGCCAAGGCGTTAACAAAACCGGTTACGACTGAACGCGAGACAAAACGCATTAGCGAGCCAAGGCGTAAATAACCAGCGCCTATCTGCAGCACCCCACAGAGAATGGAGGCAGCGAGCAGATACTCCAAGCCATGATCCCGCACCAGGGTGACCATCAAGAGCGCCATAGCGCCTGTTGCGGCCGAGATCATGCCAGGCCGGCCACCGGTAAAGGAAATCACTACAGCGATACAGAATGAGGCGTACAGGCCGACCTTGGGGTCAACCCCGGCAATAATGGAGAACGCGATAGCTTCAGGAATAAGTGCCAGCGCTACCACTAAACCTGAGAGCAGGTCACCACGCACATTGGAAAACCACTGTTGGCGAATGGATTCGATCAGAGTCATAAATTATTTCTGCCGGTTCGATATAGCTGATTGACTGCCCAGCAAGGGCGATGGCGCCCTGATAGACACGCACTCTTTGCAAGGCTGCTGCATAAGGTGTTGATGCGCGGACGCCGCACGCAAACAACGAACACCACTGAAAAGAGGGCTAAGGTGGCGTAACGCCGCTTGGGCAAAACATAGCTTGTCCGTCATTCAGTCTGGGAGTAGAAGGCCGCGAACTTTAGCACAGCGTCGCCATGCGGACCACCGCACAACCCCGCCACACGTTATCGCGTAGCGCTGGCAGGAACCTTCCAACGTCAGTATCCTCCAAAGCAAACACCCGTACCTTGGCGCCAGACCCGGTGCCAGACCGCTTTCAGGAATGACTACATGCGCCATCCATCCCAACGCCGCGCCGGCATATACTTAATCGCCTGCGCCAGCCTGTTCAGCGTCACCGCCTGCGCCGACACCCCGATCAAAGCCCAGATTGAGACGAGCCAGGCCGCCGCCCAGCCAAACAGCAGTGTAATGGTAGACCCCGTTGTCATTCCGCGTAGCTTTGCCGACTGGCGCGCCGACTTTCGTGTCGAGGCATTGGCGCAGGGAATCGATCCGCAACTCTTCGACCGTGCCTTCGCTGGTGTCACCCCCGACCCTGATGTGATCAAAGCAGACCAGAGCCAGCCTGAGTTTTCGCGGCCGGTTTGGGCTTACCTGGACAGCGCACTATCGAGCCAGCGAGTTGCTACCGGACAGCGTAAACTTGGCGAGCAGCGCGCCCAGTTGGCGCGTATTGAGCAGCGCTATGGCGTAGACCGCCATATCCTGGCGGCCATCTGGGGCCTGGAAAGTAACTTCGGGCAAAATATGGGTAACCGCCAGGTCATTCGCTCCCTGGCTACACTGGCGCATGAAGGACGGCGACCTACCTTCGCCCACGATCAACTGCTCGGCGCCATGGATATCCTGCAGCACCGTGACATTGAGCCCGAACGCATGCTCGGCTCCTGGGCAGGCGCAATGGGCCAAACCCAATTCATCCCGACCACCTACAACCAATATGCCGTTGATTTCGATGGCGACGGCCGTCGTGACATCTGGTTTAGTGCCACCGACGCCCTGGCATCGGCCGCGCATTACCTGCAACAGTCCGGCTGGCAAAGCGGGCAGCCCTGGGGGCAGGAAGTCAAACTACCCGATGGTTTCGACTACGCTCTGGCCGACAGCAGCATCCGCAAACCCATGCAACAATGGGCTGAGCTGGGTATCACTGACGCCAAGGGCGCGCCATTGGCGCCCGGCTTGAACGAGCAAAGCGCCGCCCTGCTGTTGCCCGCTGGCCATCGCGGACCCGCCTTTCTGGTCATGAACAACTTCCGCACCATCATGCGCTACAACAACTCATCCAGTTACGCCCTGGCTATCGGCCTGCTGTCGGAGCGCTTTCAGGGCGGCGGCAAGGTCGTCGGCAGTTGGCCAACCTCCGATCGCCCGCTATCACGCAGCGAACGTACCGAGCTGCAGACGCTGTTGACACAACAGGGCTTCGAGCCGGGCGGCATTGATGGCATCATAGGTGCCAACACGCGTGCTGCCATCCGTCGAGTTCAGCAGCAACTGAGCTGGCCTGCGGACGGCTACCCGACACCGGAGTTGCTGGAGCAGTTGAAGCGCAGACAGTAAGGCATACGCGCAAAGCACCGGCCAGCACTGGTCGGTGCACGCGACAGGTTCTGTGATAAACTTTGCCGTGGCCACAAGCCGACCCGTGCCCAGCACATTCCCCCGTGGAGCCGCTACCCGCAGGAGCCCTGATTCCGATGTCCGACAGTCCGCAGAAAACCGTTTCCAGTGGCGAGAAGTTTCGTAATGCCCAAGGCATTCCGGCCATCAAGGACGGCCAAAAACGCCGCAACTCCAGCGAACCAAAAGTGTTTAGTCCCAAGCCCAAATGGCTCAGGGTCAAAGCGCCCAGTGGTGACCGCTTTGAAGCGGTAAAGCGTAATGTTGGCGAACATCGCCTGAGTACCGTATGCCAGGAGTCGCACTGCCCTAATATGGGCGAGTGCTGGTCAAACGGCACAGCCACTATCATGGTCATGGGTTCGGTGTGCACAAGGGCCTGTCGCTTCTGTGCGGTGGACACAGGTAACCCGAACGGCTGGCTCGACCAGGAAGAGCCGGAAAACACGGCCAAATCGGTTGAGCTCATGGCGCTACGCTATATAGTGCTTACCTCGGTTGATCGCGATGATCTCGAAGATGGCGGCGCGGCCCACTACGCCGCCTGCGTCAGCGCCATCAAGCAGCGCACTCCGCATGTAGTGGTAGAGGCGCTGACACCGGACTTTGATGGTGACCTTTCAGCGATCGAACGGGTGGTTGATTCCGGCCTGCAGGTTTTTGCGCAGAATGTTGAGACGGTCAAGCGGCTGACCCATGAGGTTCGCGATCCGCGCGCTGGTTATGAGAAAACGCTCAACGTCTTGGCACATGCCAAGCGCCACCGTCCCGACGTGCTGACCAAAACCAGTCTCATGCTCGGGCTGGGTGAAACCGATGAGGAAGTGCTGCAGACCTTCGATGACCTGCGAGCCATCGGCGTGGATATCGTAACCCTGGGACAATACCTGCAACCTACGCGCAATCATTTATCGGTTCAGCGCTGGGTTAGTCCTGAGGAATTCAACCGCTTCCGCGATCTGGGATTGGAAAAAGGCTTTATGGAAGTAGCATCTGGGCCGCTAGTCCGCTCCAGCTACCGAGCCGACCGGGTGTTTGAAAAGAACAATCTGGGACTGGCCGCCCCTGTGGCGGTGCCAGGCCAGGATATTGATCAAAGCCTGATCCCTGCCCTGAACCTGAATTAATCAAACCAAACTGTAGCCCAGGCGCTCACGCAGCGCCTGAGTTAGCTGCTGCTCGACAGTTTCAAACAACAGCGTGCCCGCAACCAGCTCCCTCATCTGAACCATGCGCAGCCCCGCATAGCCGCAAGGGTTGATTCGCTGGAAAGGCTCCATATCCATATCAACGTTCAAAGCCAGCCCGTGAAACGAGCACCCACGCCGCACTCTTAGTCCCAGAGAGGCAATCTTGTTACCCGCCACATACACACCCGGCGCATCCGGCTTTGGTGCGGCATCCAGATCATACTGGCGTAGCACATCAACCAACGCCTGCTCCATGGCGGTAACCAGATCGCGCACCCCTAAGCCCAAGCGTCTGAGATCCAGCAACAGATAGGCGACCAGCTGGCCAGGCCCATGATAGGTGACCTGGCCTCCCCGCTCGGCCTGAACAACGGGTATGTCGCCTGCCGCCAGTACGTGCTCCGCCTTGCCCGCCTGCCCCTGCGTAAACACAGGAGGATGCTGCAACAGCCATATTTCATCGGGGGTGTTGGCGTTACGCTCATCGGTAAACCGCCGCATGGCATCCAGCGTTGGCTGGTATTCAACCAGCCCCAACGCACGGACGTAAAGCTCAGGGATAGCGCCCATCAAAGCACCATATGCACGCGACCCGTTGCCTTCAATTCCTTGTGCAGGGCGTCCAACTGCTCAGGTCCGGTCGCAGTGATAACAATGCGTAAGGATAGAAAACGCGCGTTTTTACTGTCCTTGATCTCGATGCTGGTGGTATCCACGCCAGGTGCGTGTTTTTCAACCACCGAGCAGATCACTTCGGCAAAATCATCAGCGGCGGCGCCGATTATCTTGATCGGATATTCACAAGGGAACTCAATCTTGGGTGCCCGCGGCTCACTGCTATCGGCCATTAGTTTTCGCTCCCGATTCAGTTAAACAGACCATAAAAGAACAGCCGAACACTGTCCCACAAACGACCTACAAAGCCGGCTTCTGCAACATCAGACAAGGCAACCAAAGGAGCCGAGTGTACGATTTCATCACCCAGCTTAACCTCAACCTGACCCAGCACGTCACCCGCTTTAATCGGCGCCTGAATTGGAGTCTGCATGGTGACGCCCGCTTCCAGCCTATCCAGCTGACCTTTGGGCAAGGTCAACTGCAAACCGTTCTGCAAACCGAGGTCGACCTGTTCTTGTTGCCCTTTCCAGACGCGTGCCGTCGAAATAACCTGACCAGGCTGATAAAACGTCTTGGTCTCAAAGAAACGGAAGCCCCATGTCAGCAGCTTCTGAGTTTCCGCTGCGCGTGCCTGCTCGCTGGTGGTACCCATGACCACAGAAATCAGGCGCATATCCTCGCGCTTGGCAGAAGCCACCAGGCAGTAGCCAGCTTCTTCGGTATGACCGGTTTTCAGGCCGTCAACCGTGCTGTCACGCCAGAGCATCAGGTTACGGTTAGGCTGGCGTATCTCGTTCCAGACGAACTCTTTCTCACCATAAATCTTGTAGTGCTCTTCCGGGTCATCGTCGATGATGGCACGGGCCAGGATCGCAAGGTCACGAGCGGAGGAATAATGTCCCTCGGCCGGCCATCCCGTAGCGTTGACAAAGTGACTATTAGTCATGCCCAGGCGCTTGGCCTGGCCATTCATCATATCGGCGAAAGCGTCTTCACTGCCGGCGATATGCTCGGCCAGCGCGATGCTGGCGTCGTTGCCGGATTGAATGATGATGCCGCGCATCAGGTCAATCACCGGGACCTGGTTGCCCACTTTAATGAACATCTTGGAGCCGCCCATACGCCAAGCTTTCTCACTAACCAGCACCAGGTCATTCTGGCCTATCTGCCCGCGTTTGATTTCCTGGCTGCCGATATAGCTGGTCATCATTTTGGTCAGACTGGCTGGGGGCAGCGCCTCATCGGCGTTGTGCTCGACGAGCACTGCACCGCTGTTGGCATCGATCAGCAGGTAGCTGGACGCGGCTAACTCGGGTGCTGCAGGCACAATGGGCGCCGCTGACTGCGAGTCCAGCGTGGGTGCCGAGTTGAGTGTGGGCGTTTGTGCCAGAGCGCTGACGGAAAGCAATGTAGCGCCGGTGACGAGCAAGGTGGAGATCAGATTTTTCAGCATGTTACTCACAATCAAAGGTGGAGTGCGTTTATTCAAAACAGATTATTCAGTTAACCGTAACCAGCGTAGGCGTGCCCATATTGGCAAGGCGCAGAGCCTCCATAAGGCGTCGAGCTTCGTCCTGACTGGTTACCGGACCAAGGCGTACTCGATGCAAGGTACGCGCATCCTGCTGGAACTCACTGACAAAAACATTGGCGGACACAACGCCCCTCAAACGCTGGCGCAGCTGCTCGGCAGACTGAGGGTTGGAAAAAGCAGCAACCTGGAGATAGTAGCCCGTGTGCCCAAGTTCAACTGGCTCTGGCGGTATAACCTCGGCTGGCTGCGATACTACCACTGCGGGCTGACTGACTGCCGACGGATTCTGCACCAGATAGCTGGGGTTGTTCTGTTGTTGCCAAGCGACCGGATCAATACCCTCAACCAGCACATGAGCAGTACCCTGATCTGCGTAGCCCAGTTTTTTGGCAGCTGCATAGGACAGGTCAATGATGCGATCGGAGTAGAAAGGCCCACGATCATTTACCCGCACAATAATCTTGCGATTATTCGCTAGATTGGTCACTTGCACATAGCTGGGCAGTGGCAGGGTCTTGTGCGCAGCGGTCATGCCATAGAGATCATAGAGCTCGCCATTGGCGGTGTTTTGACCATGAAACTTGGTCCCGTACCAGGAAGCGGTGCCCTCTTCGCGATAGTCACGGCCATCCTGCATAGGATTGTAGTCGCGCCCCAAAACACGATAAGGCGCGGCCTTGTAGCGCCCGGTATGCGGCACGGGTACAGCATCCGGAATCTGGGATACGTCCTGCATATAACTGGGCGGCCCATCATGCACGGTGCGCACTGGACCAGGCATACCGGCGGCCGGCGCTGCACCGCTACCACTAGTGGTATTGGGACCAGAAGAACAGGCGGCTAGAGCCAGCAACGCCGCGCAGCTACAGGTACTGCGAAAAAGGGAGATAAAAGCTGGCTTCATTGCTGCCGGGCCTCACGTAACAAATCGGCTAGTTGGTGTACCACCATGGCATACATCACGCTGCGGTTATAGCGGGTGATAACATACAGGTTGTTAAGACCCAGCCAATACTGCATTTGTTCCCCGGCATCAAACTCGAACGCCATTACCTCTGCGTCCGCATCCAGGGTGACCCGCGGCGTCCAACCAAGTTGTCGCAACTCGCCAACTGTCTTGCGAGCTTCCAGCCCCTGCTCGAGGGTAACGCCCTCGGCAAACTGATCGCCGCTGACATCGGCAGCAATCGCTATATCAGCACCGTGCTCCCAGTTGTGCTGACGGAAGTAGTTGGCAACACTACCAATCGCATCGACCGGGTTGTTCCAAATATCCACGACCCCATCACCATCAAAATCGACAGCAAAAGCCTGGTAACTACTGGGAATAAATTGGCCATAGCCCATGGCACCTGCGTAGGAGCCCTTGAGCGCCAGCGGGTCCATTTGCTGCTCGCGAGTCAGAACCAGATAACTTTCCAACTGACGACGGAAAAAATCAGCGCGCGGGGGATAGTCGAAACCGAGCGTCGTCAATGCATCGATAACGCGATAGGAGCCCATATTGCCGCCATAGGAGGTCTCTACCCCCATGATCGCAAGAATAATTTCAGGCTCGACGCCATACTCCTTCTCGGCGCGGGCCAGGGTATCGGCATGCTCATTCCAGAACGCAACACCCTGCTCGATACGCTTGTCGGTAATAAAGATCGCACGGTATTCATGCCATGGCTTGACCCGCTCCGCGGGGCGGGCGATCGCCTTTAAAATAGCCTCCTGACGAACCGCCTGATCTAGCAGATCCTGCACATGCTGAGCATTAAAACCGTATTCCAACTGCATTTTCTGCACAAAGTCAGGCACACCTGCATGCTCGGCACTGTAATCCTGCGCCAGCGAACCGCTGGCCAACAATGCCGAAACCATCACTGCGCTGACCCGACTAAACCAACGGCAACCACGACCCGCGTTGTTTTTATACATGTTTTGTTTCAATCCCGGCCCACGTCATGAACTTTGTGCCATCCATTTACGGTGCGTATGGATGGACATGAGAATGCCGAACCCTGACAACAGGGTAATCAGCGAAGTACCGCCGTAACTGATAAAGGGCAACGGCACGCCCACCACCGGCAAGAGCCCACTGACCATGCCAATATTGACAAATACATAGACGAAAAACGTCAAGGTGATACTACCTGCAAGCAGTTTGCAGAATGCGTCCTGTGCTTGCAACGTGATAACCAGACCGCGACTGATCAGCAACATATAGACCCCAAGCAGCAGGCATACCCCAACCATGCCGAACTCTTCGGCCAGTACCGCGATGATAAAGTCGGTATGCCCTTCTGGCAGGAAATCCAGATGCGACTGCGTACCCTGGAGCCACCCCTTGCCAAACACGCCGCCGGAACCTATCGCGGCTTTGGATTGGATGATATTCCAGCCGGAGCCCAAGGGGTCACTCTCCGGATTAAGGAAGGTTAGTACCCGTTGTTTCTGGTACCCATGCATCACGAAATACCACATACCGGCTGCCGCGGGCGCCAGCAAAAGTAGCGCACCAATAATGTAACGCAACAGCAGCCCAGCCAACAAAAGCGCAAAAATCCCGGATGCAGCAATCAGTAATGAGGTGCCCAGGTCAGGCTGTTTAAGAATCAATACCACCGGTATAAAGATGATCGCCAGCGCGATGACCACATGCTTGAAACGCGGCGGAAGCGTGCGTGCGCCCAGATACCAGGCCACACTCATGGGCATGACCAGCTTGAGAATTTCCGAGGGCTGAAAACGCATCACACCCGGCACTGTGAGCCAGCGCTGCGCGCCCTTGGCTTCGGTGCCAAACAGCAGGACCGCGACCAGCAACAAGGTACCGCCGACATAGGCAACAGGCACCCAGCGCTGCATGAACCTTGGCTGAAACTGCGCAATAACAACCATCACGGCAATACCGACAGCAAAGTAAGCCATTTGCCGGTAGACCATGCCTACACTCTTGCCACTGGCAGAATAAAGCACGAAGGCATCAACCACCGCGAGACCAAGGATCAACACCAGCAACCAGGGATCGACATGAATACGCGTCCAGAAGGACTCCCGGCGACTCAGCCCGGCAGAAGCAGGCATGGGGGTTGGACGCTTCATGGCGCTGCCTCCTGAGGCGCATCGGTTATCTCAACCTCAGGTTTGGGCAGGCGCGGCAACACCCAGGCGTCGAAAACCGCGCGTACTACCGGGCCAGCAACCCGCCCCCCCGACTCGCCATTCTCAACCAGCGCGGCAACCGCGATCAACGGCTTTTCAGTGGGCGCAAAGCCGACAAAAAGGGCGTGATCTCTATGGCGCTCGCGCAGACTCTTGGAGTCGTAACGCTCGCCCTGCGCTATGGCAACTACCTGAGCAGTACCGCTTTTACCGGCCATATTATATTCCGCCCCCTTTGCAGCGGCACGCGCCGTGCCATGCGGCGACTGCATCACATCCTGCATAGCCTGAGTAATGAAGCCCCAGTCCGACTCGTCGCGCAATTTGATGTCGTCTGGGGTGTCAGACTCATCAGGCGGAATGCCTTCTGCATCCATCAGTAGCCGCGGGCGATGCCACTTACCATGATTGGCGATCAGCGCCATGGTCTGCGCCAATTGCAGAGGTGTAGCCAGCATATAGCCCTGCCCGATACCGGCAATCAGGGTTTCTCCGGGGTACCAGGGCTGCTTGTACTTGTTCCGTTTCCACTCGCTGGACGGCATCAGGCCCGGCGCTTCTTCATACATATCAATCGAAACGCGCTGACCAATCCCGAAACGCGTCAGGTAGTCGTGCATTTTATCGATACCCATTTTGTTCGCCAGATCATAAAAGTAGGTATCGTTCGAGCGGGCGATCGCGTAAGACATGTCTACCCAGCCATCACCACTGCGGTTCCAGTTACGGTACTTGTGACTGAAGTTGGGCAACTGAAAAAAGCCCGGATCATACACTCGGGCACTACGCGTGGTGGCGCCGCTGTCCAGCCCAGACAGCGCGACTACTGGCTTGATAGTTGAACCAGGCGGATACTGGCCGCGCAAAACGCGATTGAACAGGGGCTGATCCAGCGAGTCACGCAACGCGCCGTAGTCTGCGTAGCTAATGCCGGTGACAAACAGGTTGGGATCAAAGCCAGGCTTGCTGACAAAAGCCAGTACGCCGCCAGTCGCCGGGTCGATGGCAACCACCGCGCCGCGCCGATCACCCAGGGCTTCTTCGGCAACGCGCTGCAGGTTGGCATCCAACTGCAAGGTCAAATCCTTGCCGGCTACTGGTTCGGTTCGCGAAAGCACCCGCAAGACCCTGCCGCGGGCGTTGGTTTCGACTTCTTCGTACCCGACGGTGCCGTGCAGCAACTCTTCGTAGTAACGCTCGACACCCGTTTTTCCTATGTAATGGGTGCCCGCGTAAGCCACGGTATCAATCGATTTGAGTTCACGCTCGTTAATGCGCCCTACGTAACCCAGGGCATGAGCAAAATGGTCTGCAAAAGGATAATAACGAACAAAGCTCGCCTGGACCTCGACCCCTGGTAAGCGAAACTGGTTGATCGCGATCCGGGCAATCTGCTCCTGCGTCAGCTCCAGCATCACCGGCACTGATTCAAAAGGGCGCCGCGCCTGCATCAGACGCCGCTCAGCTTGCTCCACGTCTTCATCACTGAGCGCCAATAACGATTTAAGCAAATCAAAAGTAGCCGGCAGGTCCTTCACCCGGTCACGGGTAATGGTAAGACTGTAGCTGGGCCGATTTTCCGCCAACACTTCGCCGTTACGGTCGTAAATGCGGCCGCGCGTTGGCGGAATTGGCTGCACATGCACCCGATTATTTTCCGACAGCGTGGAGTGATGCTCGTATTGCGTCACCTGCAAGTAATACATACGAGCGACCAGAGCACCAACCAGCGCCAACACCAAGACAGCCGCCACCAGCAAGCGGCGATGGACTATCCCGGCATCTTTACTATGGTCTTTCAGGTGAATTGGCTTGGACATGAATTACTTGTGGTAGGGGTGGCGATTAATAATGGTCCAGGCCCGATATAACTGTTCAGCAAGCAGTATGCGTACCAGCGGATGCGGCAACGTCAAGGCAGACAGCGACCAGCGCTGGTCACTGCGCGCACTGACTTCGTCGGCCAAACCCTCGGGGCCACCGACCATCAGGTTAACGTTACGCGCATCCAGCCGCCACATCTCCAGCTGCTCTGCCAGCGTCTCGGTTGACCAGGCTCGACCTGTGACCTCCAGCGTTACGATGCGTTCCCCTGGCTGCACCGCTGCCAGCATCTGCTCACCTTCACGGCGCATCAGACGACTGACATCAGCATTTTTACCACGTGTTGCCAGCGGAATTTCCACCAGCTCCACGGGCAAATCAGGCGGCATGCGCTTGGCGTACTCCTGATAGCCCTGTTCTACCCAGCGTGGCATCCGCGATGCCACGCTGATCAGGCGAATACGCAAAAGGCCTTACTCCACGGGACGTTGCTGCTGTTCGCGACGCGACTCGGCACTCTGCCACAGGCGCTCAAGATCATAGAACTCGCGCGTAGCCGGCTGCATGACGTGTACTACCACGTCGGCCAGATCGACCAAGACCCACTCTCCGGAACCCTTGCCTTCAATACCCAGAGGCTTACGACCGGCCTCTTTGGCTTTCTCAACCACATTATCACTGAGCGCGTTGACGTGACGGTTGGAAGTGCCGCTGGCAATGATCATGAAATCCGTCACGCTCGTGTGCTCACGCACATCAATGCGCACGACATCCTTAGCCTTGAGTTCATCCAGCGCGTTCTCAACCAGTTGCGCAAGCTCTTCGATCTGCATAAGACGTTTAAATCCTCAATATCAGGGCCGATACAGCCCTTTAGTTTCAATATAGTCAAGTACGGCGTCCGGCAACAAAAATCGCGGCGAAGCGCCGCTGGCCACCAGGCCGCGAATATGCGTTGCAGAAATCGCCAAAGGCGTCTGCGACAAGCAAAAAACATGTCCAGCACTGACGTTAGCCAGTCGCTGCGGGTCATCCACACTGCGGGCAGCCAGCAGATCCTTTAGTACTTCGGGCACGTCCACATCGTAATCCGGACGCTGCAGCACCACTATGTGTGCCAAGCCCAGCAATTCCTGCCAGCGATGCCAGCTCGGTAGCCCGCAAAAGGCGTCCCAACCCAACACCATAAACAAGGCCACCTCACTACCCAGCTCAGCGCGCAAGGACTCCAGTGTGTCCAGCGTGTAGGACGGCTTTTCACGGCATAGCTCGCGGTCATCAACCTGCAAACCGCCGCCCTTGCCTACCGCCAGCTGCACCATGGCCAAACGTTGATCCGCGCTTGCGCCGGGTACCTCACGATGCGGCGGCCGCGCGCTGGGAATTAGCCTCAGCTCATCAAGTTGCAGCCGCTCGCGCACCTCTATAGCACTGCGCAAATGACCAAAGTGCACCGGATCAAAAGTGCCACCCAACAGGCCGATTCGCTTCCTCATCCGCGTATCACTGACGAATATGGCCGTCGCCGAATACCACGTACTTCTCGCTGGTCAAACCATCCAGGCCTACCGGACCACGGGCGTGAATCTTGTCCGTAGAGATACCGATTTCAGCGCCCAGGCCATACTCAAAACCATCAGCAAAGCGCGTCGATGCGTTAATCATCACCGAACTGGAATCAACTTCGGCCAGGAAGCGACGAGCACGGGAAAAGTCTTCAGAGACCATGGCATCGGTGTGCTGTGAGCTATAGGTATTAATATGCTCAATAGCCGCATCCATATCAGCAACTACTTTGACCGATAGAATCGGCGCCAGATATTCGGTGGACCAGTCCTCTTCGGTAGCAGCAACAGCCTGCGGCAACAGCTCACAGCTCAGCGGGCAGCCGCGCAGCTCTACTCCCTTGGCCGCATAGATAGCAGCAACCCGAGGCAGGAACTCTGCCGCCACGGCCTGATGTACCAATAGTGTTTCCATTGCATTGCATACGCCGTAACGATGGGTCTTGGCATTGATAGCAATGGCTTCAGCCTTATCCAGATCAGCGCGATCGTCGACATAAACGTGACAAATGCCATCCAGGTGTTTGATCACTGGCACGCGGGCATCTTTACTGATCCGCTCGATCAGCCCCTTGCCGCCACGCGGCACAATCACGTCAACATAGTCCGGCATGGTAATCAGTGCGCCCACCGCCGCGCGGTCGGTGGTCTCCACCACCTGCACAACTTCATCAGGCAAGCCGACCGCTGCCAGTCCAGTGCGCAGGCACTCGGCAATGGCACGATTGGAGTGAATCGACTCTGAACCGCCGCGTAAAATACAGGCATTACCCGATTTCAGGCACAAACTGGCCGCTTCTACGGTCACATTGGGACGGGACTCGTAAATAATCCCGATCACCCCCAGCGGCACACGCATCTTGCCCACTTGGATACCGGAAGGGAGGAACTTCATATCACGGATAACACCTACCGGGTCTGGCAGTGCCGCAACCTGGCGCAAGCCTTCGATCATCGTCTGCAGGCGAGCTGGCGTCAGCGCCAGCCGGTCCAGCATGGCGTCATCAAGACCGCTATCGCGCCCGGCCTGCAAATCCAGTTCGTTGGCTGCGACCAACCTGTCGCTGGCTGCCTCGATCGCATCGACTGTTGCCAGCAAAGCCGCGTTTTTGACCGCTGTCGTCGCGCGAGCAATGACCCGCGATGCGCGTCTGGCGTTCTGCCCCAGCTCGGTCATGTAAACGACCACCTGTTCCGCACTCATGCTGTTACCCATTACCTGTCTGCGCAAATGCGGCATTATAGCTGGGTCACCGGGCACTTGACAGGGCCGCCCTACCGAATCCTGCAGCGTCAGGCTAATTCAACCTGCAATACCCGAGCTGCTAGAATAACCGCCATGCCAAACACCCCCTTGCCACCCGCTCCTGAATACCCGCTGCCCGCGTCCTTCTTTCAGCAAGATGCCCGCAGCCTGGCCGTTGACTTGCTAGGCAAGGTAATCCGCAGGCAAATGGACGGGCGGTGGCTGTCCGCGCGCATCATTGAAACCGAGGCGTATCTGATAGCAGAAAAAGGCAGCCATGCCTCGCTCGGCTATACCGACGCCAGACGCGCTCTTTTTATGGAGGGTGGCACGATTTACATGTATTACGCGCGGGGTGGCGACTCCATGAACTGCAGCGCCGAAGGCGCCGGCAATGGCGTATTGATCAAATCAGCCTACCCGGTTGTTGATTCTATCAGCGACGCTAAAAGCCTGGAGCTGATGCAGCAGCTCAACCCTAACCGCGACGGCACTCAACGAACGCAGCAACGCCTTTGCGCCGGGCAGACTTTACTGTGTCGAGCTTTAGGAATTAAAGTACCCGACTGGAACGCCAAGCCATTTTGCCCAAACCAGCTGTTCATCGCGGACGATGCGTATCGGCCCTCAACAGTCGTACAAGCAGCAAGACTGGGCATACCCAGCGGCCGCGACGAAGCCCTACCCTACCGCTTTGTCGATGCTGACTTTGCCGCTTACTGCACACGCAACCCGCGGGGAAGAACACGCCAACCTGATCGCGACTACCGTTTGCTGAGCCTGCAACAGGCAAAGCTAAACGCGGTCTCTGGAGATACCCTTGCTGGTTGAACTAACAAGCTGGCTGGCCGAGCATCAGCAATGGCTGGGGCTGGCTATTTTTCTGATTTCATTTACCGAGTCACTGGCGGTCGCGGGCCTGGTAGTGCCAGGCGTGTTTTTACTCTTCGCCGTCTCAGCGCTAGCCGCCGGCGGCGGCATGTCACTAACGATTGCTGTCATGTGGGCCTTCAGCGGTGCCGTACTGGGTGACTTGATCAGCTTCTTTCTTGGCCGTTACTTCCATCAGAATATTCGCGACTTTGGCCCCTTCGTGCGCAATCCCCAGTGGATCGACGGTGGCGAGCGCTTCTTCCGGCGCTATGGCTGGCTTAGCGTGGTACTGGGTCGCTTCATCGGCCCCATACGCCCGATCATTCCCATGATCGCCGGGATGTTCGACATGCCGGTCTGGCGCTTTATCGCAATTAATCTGACATCCGCTCTTATCTGGGCACCGGCTTATCTGATTCCAGGCTACACCACCGGCCGCGCAGCCCAGTGGGCTGTGCCACCGTTTTTCTGGAGCCAGGCACTCAGCCTGCTGATCGGTGCAGCCATCCTGATCAGTTGCTGCCTCTACGTACTCAAGCTGCAAAAACGCTGGAGCTGCCTGGTTGCAGCGGCCTGCTGCCTGCTCTCACTGCTAACCTTGGGTATGAATCAGCGCGCACTGACGATCTTTGACAGCACGCTGGTCAGCAGTGCTGATCACCTGCGACTGCCGGGCGACAATCACACGCTGATATTGACCCCACAGGTTCTGCTGGTCGTCGTGCCGATTACCGCCTTGCTAATGCTGTCCCGGCGATGGAATCACGCCGCCATGCAGGTCTGCTCATTGGCATTGGCACTATCAATGTCCTGGCTGATCAACCTCACCGGCGGGGCCAGCATCAATGCCCTACTGACCGCCATACTCTGCGCTCTGGTGGTGAACTGTAGCCGTAATCAGCGTTTTTGGGTGCGCAGTGCCTGGTTGCTCTACCTGCTGCCGCTGGTGCTACTGATTGCCAGCAATGTGCTGGAGCACCAACAGTTTCTGCCACTCGACATGCTGCGCAGCCTGCTAGTAGGAATCAGCGCCAGCTTGCTAGCCTGCTGGCTGGTGGAGCGCGTCAGCCCGATGACACGACTGGTTCCAATTCAGCGCTGGCTGATCGCCAGTTGGCCTTTTATCGCCGCCGCCTGGGTTCTCTGGTAACCGCGCGCACTCAATCCGGCTAAGCCTGCAGCACCTCGAGCCATTCACTGATCTGTTCGAGGCGCTCTTGCGGATAATCCACCGCCAGCAGGTGCGTTTTCTGGTCCAGACTGAAAGGCAGCAAGTAGGCCAATTGATAGGCCAGCGCTTGCAGGCTACTACCAATCGGTGGCAACCCAAGATCCGTCGCCACAGGATGCTCCAGTAGCGTGGCATGCAGACTCTCCAGCTCTTCGTGCGCGTGACTCAGCGGCTGATCTGCTGCCTCTTCACGCCAGTCCACCTGGGCCTGAACCAGACCATCAGCAGCTACTTCGACCTGGCTAACCTGCGCCCGCCGACCGCCCACTACACGTATACCCAACAGACCGTTATCACGCTGCTGAAAATCCACTATCTGCGCCTCACACCCCAAAGCACTGAAGCGCAGGTCACCCGTCCCCGACTCAGGGCCTTTCTCCAGGGCAACCACAACAAACCCTTCGCCAGCCTTAAAGCAGCGACTGACCATATCCAGATAGCGCGCCTCGAACAATTGCAGGTCGAGAGTACAACCAGGCAATAACACGGTTTTTAACGGGAATAATGCAGTTTTATCGCTCATGCAATCCTCTTGTCATCTTGCCTATACGGGCATAGCCTGCCGAAGGAAGGTCGAATCATTCAGCAAACCAATATAAGGCCGCAGTAGATTGACCCCTACCCCGGGGCTTGCAACCATTCACCCGGAAACGCTCGCAACCGCAGATTAGCATTGCAGCGGGCAGGTACGCACACCCCACGTGGGCCACAATAAGAGTCACGGAGAACGCCATGACAGCAATACCAGTTAGCGAACTTACTTCATTGATCGGCAAGGACATGGGTCATTCGGAATGGCTGCAAATCGATCAGGAGCGGGTAAACCAGTTTGCCGAATGCACCGGCGACCATCAGTTCATCCACATCGATGAAGAAAAGGCCAAACAAACCCCGTTTGGCGGCACCATCGCCCACGGCTTTCTGTCTCTATCATTGTTGCCAGCCCTGTCAGCAGGCCTGATGCCTCGTCCCGAGGGTCTAAAAATGGCCGTCAACTACGGCATGGATAGCCTGCGTTTTATCCAGCCGGTACGTGTTGGCTCGCGCGTTCGCCTGCACACGACCATTATCGATGTCACCGAGAAGAATCCAGGGCAGTGGCTGATGAAAGCACGCAACACACTGGAGATTGAAGGCGTGGACAAGCCAGCCTTCATTTCTGAAGGGTTGTCGCTGTATTTCGTCTAACCCCCGCCATTGTGGCCGGACCCGCCTATCTAGCGAAGCGGCTCCGGCCCACATTCAAAGCTTGAAGCTAACCGTCACCATGGCGGCAGCCGCACCTAGCAACACCACGTCACTCGAAACTCGGCCATAAGTAGCCTCCAGGGAAGGGATAATCACCGGCGCAACACCAAAACGGTTGAGTGGAATCTTGTCTCTGTACTCGCCCTTGTAACCTTCCAGCAGTCCCCCCGTCAGTTTCAGGTGAAATGCTGACTGCCCCAGTGCGAAACGCTTACCGTAATAAACATAGTTGGCGCGCTCACCAAAAGAATGTTTAAAGGTTGCCGCTCCCCACAAAGTGGCGTCAGGCAGATGTCGCTCCAAGCAGATCAACTGCTGATGGTTATTATGGTCCGGATCGGGCGAATAATGCACCGTGTAAACACTGGTTTGCACGCTCCAGAAAGCGTCCTGCACATCCCGGCTATCCGCCGCCCATGTCGTCAGTGGCAACCCTGCCGCCAAAAGAACAACGACACCATTTAGCGCAATCTTTAGCTCGCTCACATTATATCCCGCATCATTCACCCCACCGAGCAAGCAACTGCTGGGGGATATCCAGTTGATTGAGAATGCGCGCAACCACGAAATCGACCAAATCAGCCACCGAAGCCGGGTTATGGTAGAAGCCCGGACTGGCCGGAAGAATGACCGCACCCATCTGGCTAAGCTTGAGCATGTGCTCAAGGTGAATAGTTGAGAACGGCGCTTCACGCGGCACCAGAATCAACTTACGCCGCTCTTTCAAAGCCACGTCTGCCGCGCGTTCGATCAGATTATTGCTCGCGCCGGTCGCGATCGCCGACAACGACCCGGTGGAACAAGGGCATACCACCATGGCGCTCGGCGCGCCCGACCCAGAGGCAACCGGAGCCATCCAGTCCTGCTTGCCATATACCCTGATCTGTCCCGGCTTGGCGGCAAAGCGCTCAACTAAGAAAGCTTGCAGGGCCTGTGGCTTGGCGGGCAACTGCCACTCTGTCTCGGTAGCCACAACCAGTTGCGCGGCCTGCGATATAAGAAACGAAACCTCCACACCTGCTTGTACCAGGCACTCCAGTAATCGCATTGCGTACTGAGCACCAGAAGCGCCCGTCACCGCCAGCGTTACCCGCTCAACCATGACGAACCTCCAGGGCTTGTACCAGTTTCTGATGAATACCACCAAAGCCGCCATTACTCATGATGACGATGCGTGTCTGCGGCGTAGCGCTATCGACTACCTGCTGCACGATGGCATCCAGATCGGTCATCACCTGCGCCGGCACCGGACTAGCCTGCACCACCGGCTCGAGCGACCAATCCAGGCCAGCAGGCTGATACCAGATCACCTCGCTGGCATCACTTACACTGGCCGGCAGCGCCTGCATGTGGCTGCCCAGGCGCATGGTGTTGGAGCGCGGCTCGATAATCGCGATCAGGCGCTGATCACCGATCTGCGCACGCAAGCCAGCGAGTGTCGTCGCGATGGCCGTAGGATGGTGCGCGAAGTCATCGTAAACGGTGATTTCGTTGATTTCCGCCAGTTTTTCCATGCGTCGCTTGGCGTTACGAAAACCGGCCAGTGATGCAATACCCTGCGCCGGCGTAACGCCCACGTGCCGCGCGGCCGCCAGCGCAGAAAGCGCGTTGGCTACGCTGTGTTGGCCGGTTTGCTGCCATTCAGCGACGCCCTGCAGCTCACCGTCCAGCCAAACCTCAAACTGCGAGCCATCCGCTTTTAATAACTTCGCCTGCCAATTGCCGTCATCGCCGGTTGTTTGGCACGGTGTCCAACAACCCATTGCAATCACTCGATCCAGCGCCGCCACCCCTTGCGGGCGAATAATCAGCCCGCAAGCCGGTACCGTTCTGACCAGATGATGGAACTGGCGCTCAATCGCTGCCAAATCAGGAAAGATATCCGCATGATCGAACTCAAGATTATTCAGGATCGCGGTACGCGGGCGGTAATGGACGAACTTGGAGCGCTTATCAAAGAAGGCGCTGTCATATTCATCAGCCTCCACCACGAAAAACGGCGTATCGCCCAGCCGTGCCGAGAGACCAAAATTTTGCGGCACTCCCCCAATCAGAAAGCCCGGCGCCATGCCCGCATCTTCCAGCAACCAGGCCAGCAAGCTCGAAGTAGACGTCTTGCCATGAGTGCCGGCGACCGCCAATACCCAGCGCTCCTGCAGCACATAACGCGCCAGCCACTCAGGCCCCGAGACGTAGGGCATACCTTTATCCAGCATGTACTCGACTGCCGGATTACCCCGACTCATGGCATTGCCGACAATCACCAGGTCTGGCGCCGGCTGCAGGTGGGCAGGATCATAACCTTCCTGCAAGGCAATACCCTGCGCCTCCAACTGGGTACTCATCGGCGGATACACATTGGCATCCGAGCCACTCACCTGATGCCCCAGCTCGCGCGCCAGCAGCGCCAGCGAGCCCATAAACGTACCGCAAATACCCAGAATGTGCAGATGCATTGATTAGGCCTTGTACCCTTTTGATCGATCGACAACCCGCAACACAGACAGTCGCAGGGCCGAGAAAGTTGCGCCTTTGAGCGCCACACTGTTTATTGGCCGATACTATCACGACCGGCCAAGTGGCAGGGGTTACAGCCTGATTGTCATGCAACCGGGACGGCTTTGGGCTATCATTCGCCCATCTGTCCGCACCGCTTTACGCAGTTACTACGCCGCGCCCAGAGGCGCGTCGAAGCAACGGACCTGCGGCAAACATCTTTTTAGTCTCTACACATGGAGTACGCATGACCGTCAAGAACGCTTTTTATGCCCAGTCGGGCGGTGTTACCGCTGTTATCAATGCATCTGCCGCTGGCGTGATCGAAACAGCCCGCCAACACCCCGACCAGATTGGCACGGTCTACGCCGGTCGCAATGGCATCATCGGCGCCTTGACCGAAGAGCTCATTGATACCAGCCTGGAGTCGGTAGACGATATCGCCGCCCTGCGTCACACCCCGTCTGGCGCCTTTGGCTCTTGCCGTTACAAACTGAAAAGCCTGGAAGCCAATCGTGCCGAGTACGAACGTCTGATCGAGGTATTCAAAGCCCACAATATCGGCTACTTCTTTTATAACGGCGGTGGCGACTCAGCCGACACCTGCCTCAAAGTTTCCCAGTTAGCGGAAACCCTGGGCTACCCAATCCAGGCCATCCACGTACCCAAGACCGTCGACAACGATCTGCCAATTACCGACTGCTGCCCCGGTTTTGGCTCCGTTGCCAAGTACGTAGCCACCTCTATTCGCGAAGCAGGCTTTGACGTTGCGTCAATGGCCGCCACCTCGACCAAGGTGTTCATCCTTGAAGTCATGGGCCGCCATGCCGGCTGGATTACCGCCGCCTGCGGCCTGGCTAATGAAGGCGAAGGTCAGCCACCGCACATTTTGCTGTTCCCGGAAATCGAATTCGACCAGGCCGCGTTTCTTGCTCGCGTCGACGAGTGCGTAAAAAATCACGGCTACTGCGTTATCGGCGTATCTGAAGGTATCAAGAATAGTGCTGGCAAGTTCCTCTCCGAGTCCGGCCTGACCGATGCTTTCGGTCATGCTCAATTGGGCGGCGTAGCCCCCACCATCGCCAAACTGGTACAAGAAGAACTGGGCTATAAATATCACTGGGCGGTAGCAGACTACTTGCAGCGCTCAGCACGCCATATCGCTTCCAAGGTAGATGTGGACCAGGCTTACGCATTGGGTCAGGCCGCAGTGAAGATCGCGCTGGAAGGCAAAAATTCGATCATGCCGGCGATTCGACGCTTGCAGGACGCGCCTTACGAATGGGATATCATCGAAGCACCACTGAAAGATGTGGCCAACGTCGAGAAATTCATGCCCCGGGACTTCATCACCGAAGACGGCTTCCATATTACCCAGGCCTGCCGCGACTATCTCTCACCATTAATTCAGGGTGAAGACTTCCCGCCATTCAAAAACGGTATGCCGCATTACGTTACGCTCAAGCGCCAAACGGTCGCTAAAAAGCTGCCCCCCTTCACGGTTTAACGTCTTTGCGTAAAAAACCGCCGCAACCCGCTTTGGGTGCGGCGGTTTTTTTTGGGTGCCTGATTGCAGATTGTCTCATGCTGATGCAGGATGAAGTGATCGACCAAAGAAAACCTCATAGCCATTTAATGACCAATTGTGGGTAACCGTATGCGCATAATTCAGGCAGATGTAGACCGCCTAGATGAAATAACGCCCCTGTTCATCAAGTACCGCGAATATTACGGGCAACTGCCCAAGCCCGAGGCCTCACGCCGTTTTTTAGAAGCCAGGTTGATACACGAGCAGGCGATCATCCTGATAGCAGAAGACGAGGACACCGGCAAAGCCATGGGGTTCTGCCAGTTCATTCCCAGCTTCTCGGCGCTTACGCTCTCGGCAGCCTGGGTCCTCAAAGGCATCTATGTCACCGAAGAGGCGCGCCGGCAGCTGGTTGCTGACCGACTGATCAACCATGCCAAGGAATTGGCCAAAGCGGCGGGCGTTGATCGCATGACGGTCATGACCGGCGAAGATAATATGGCGGCGCAAAGTCTGTATCGCTCCCTCGGCTTTAGTAATGATCACGACTTTATGTATTTCGCGCTCAAACTCAGCTGAGAACCGTCGGCCGGAGGCAATCATGGCCGGCCGATGTCTCGCGCGAGCATTTGCTCGTCTAAGACCAAGGTACACTGGGTTTTGCTTGGTATCGTCGGCCTAAGCGCCTATAATGCCGGCCAGTTTTCAACTATGGCCGAATCAGGTAAACCATGAGCTACGACCAGATCCCCGCAGGCAAAGACATTCCCAACGACATTTACGTCGCCATTGAAATTCCAGCCAATCACGCGCCGATCAAATATGAGATCGACAAGGACAGCAGCACACTGTTCGTTGACCGTTTCATGGCGACGCCGATGTTCTACCCGGCGAACTATGGCTACATCCCCAATACTCTGGCCGACGACGGCGACCCGCTCGACGTGCTAGTGGTTACTCCGCATCCCGTTGCGCCAGGCGCTGTCATTCGCGCGCGCCCGGTTGGCGTGCTGCACATGACCGATGATGGTGGTGGCGATGCCAAGGTAATCGCGGTACCTCACGACAAACTGAGCACTCAGTACCGTGATATTAAAGAATACACTGATCTGCCTGAGCTGCTGATCCAACAGATCAAGCACTTCTTTGAACACTACAAAGATCTGGAAGCAGGCAAGTGGGTCAAGATTGACCGCTGGGGCAACGCCGACGAAGCCCGTGCGGAAATTGTTAAGGCTGTAAACGCTTACCAAAAATAAGCGTTTCGCCCTGTTAAAAAGCCGGCCACAAGCTGGCTTTTTTTATGCCCGTGCATCAGCCTTGTATCCCCTCTGCCCGGATTACCTGCATGACCGACCGTTACTTCGATCAGATTGGCGCTCACTTTGCGCGCAAAATCTACGCCAGCCCCAAAGGCGCTATTCGCCTTGCGGTGCTGACCCGCGACCTTGAGCAATGGATGCAGGGGTTGAGCAGCAATGACCGGCCGCTGCGCATCCTGGATGTAGGCGCAGGCCTGGGCCATGTCAGCGAATGGTTGCTGTTGCGCGGACATCACCTAACGGTCAGCGAGCCCTCACAGGAAATGCTCGAGGCTACCCGCGAAAGGCTCGAGTCGATAACAGCCGCGTCCAATGTTACTTATCTGCAATTGCCACTGCAGGCACTACCGCAACGTTCAGAGCAGTACGACTTGGTAATCTGCCATGCGGTACTGGAATGGTTAGCCGACCCCGCCGCCGCTCTGCAGCTGCTTTCGCAGCTAGTCGCACCATCAGGCGCTATTTCACTGGCTTTCTACAACCGTGACGCGCTGGCCTACAAGAACCTGATCAAGGGCCAATTCCATAAGTTGAGAGCCAACCAGTTGGCCGGACAGGGAAAGCGCAGCCTAACGCCGCAGCAACCACTGGACCCACGTGAGATGGCGCTATGGAGTTCTGCAGCACAACTCTCGATCAATGCCAGTAGCGGTGTGCGCGTTTTTTATGACTACATGCCCGAGCCATTCAAGAGCCAGTCCAGTCTCGAAGACCTGATAGATCAGGAGCTGCATTACAGCCAACACCCGGCCTATAGTCACCTTGGCCGCTATCTGCATTGGTGGCTACAACCAGCACCCCGTTAGCCGTTCTCCACACGGTTGCGTCCATTACCTTTAGCAGCATAGAGTGCCGCGTCAGCGCGCTCGACCAGGTCGTCAATATCATCCGCAAGCGGATCGCTACCAATCGCCGTTCCCAGGCTGATGGTGACCGCAAGACGCTGCCCGTCCACGACAAACTCACTGTCGCAAAAAGCCTTCCGAACGCGCTCAGCAATGGCAACCAGTTCCGTTTGACTCTCGACCAGCGCCAATACCCCAAGCTCCTCACCACCCAAGCGAAATGCAACGTCGTCGGGCCTTATCGCCGCAGTCAAGCGCTGCCCCACCTGCACTAAAACGTCATCGCCGATACCATGGCCATGCTCATCGTTTATCCGCTTGAAAAAATCCAGGTCGCCGTAAATAAAGCCCACCTGCAAAGAGTCACGAACAGCCCGTCGGTGCCATGAAGGCGAAATCTGCTGCAGCGCCTGACGATTCCACAGCTGTGTCAGGGGATCAATCAAGGCTCGTCTTTCCGCATGACCCAAAGCCTCCAGCAATCCCTGCTTTTCGAACCTGAGCTGATGTGCGGCAAAAAGCCCCTCTATCAGCTTCGCAAAGTCTTTCATTAGCTGCATCTGCTCATCCGTCAGCGTATGCGGCTGGGGGTCATTCAGGCAAAAGGTGCCAATACGACTACCATCCGGCGCATGCAAGGGCATACCGGCATAGAAACGCACTTCAGGCGGTCCGACGACCATCGGGTTGTCGGCAAAGCGAACATCCTGCAGCGCATCGTTAACCACCATGAGCTCATCGCTGAGGATAACGTGCCCGCAAAAAGAGGTAGACCTGGGACCTTCCAGAGAAAGAATACCGATACGAGACTTGTACCATTGCCGTTCAGAGTCTATCAGGCTGACCAACACGCCCCTTACCCCAAACGCACTTTTGGCAATACGCAACAAGGCGTCCACATAAGGATCCGGCGGCGTGTCCAGCAAGAAGAGTTCGTGCAGCGCGGCCAGCCGCGACACTTCATCAGCAGGTAGATCAGGCTCAATCATCAATAGCTCCTCTAGTACCCATAGCATAGCCTCTCATCAGCGAATCACCGCTGTGAGTATCAGACTATCCAGCGGTCGCGCCGCCACAGATACACAAACCAGCCCCCCAGCAGTATCGAACGCAGCCACATGAAACAGAAAAAGCCTAGCCATACGCCATGGTTGCCCAGTCCTTGAAGA
Source organism: Pseudomonas neustonica (assembly GCF_003797945.1). Lineage (GTDB taxonomy): Bacteria > Pseudomonadota > Gammaproteobacteria > Pseudomonadales > Pseudomonadaceae > Halopseudomonas > Halopseudomonas neustonica. The sequence goes on along the minus strand of NZ_RKKU01000001.1, from coordinate 163,950 downwards.
CTCCAGGCCAATGGCAGATACAGCAGCAGAGCTGCCAGCATAGCGTTACGCATGGCGCGTGCGCGAGAAGCTCCGATAAACAAGCCATCCAACAAATAGCTCCACACAGCAGCTAGCGGCATAACCGCCATCCAGGGGAGGTATATCGACGCTTGACGTCTGACGTCAGGCAAATCGGTAAGCAAGCTGATGATCGGCTGACCCAACAGTAGAAACAGCAGCACAAAAATGCAACTGAGCACTAGCGACCATAACGTCGCCACCACCAACACCTTGCGCAGTGCTTGTGGATCTCGCCGACCAAGCGCATGTCCACCCAAGGCTTCCAGCGCGTGTGCTAAACCGTCAAGGCCATGCGAGGTCAGCAAAAGAAAATTGAGCAGCACCGCGTTGGCGGCAACCACTTCGTCACCCAACCGCGCGCCCTGTACAACCAACAGATAGAAAACCGACTCCAGCGCCAGGGTGCGAATGAGAATATCGCGATTTACGCGAATCAACGGCGCAGCACCTTGTAGACGCAGCGCCTGCAGCCAGGCAAACCGGCCCGGGTAACGCAACAGGACTGGACGCAACAGAAAAAGCCCCAGCAGCAGGCCGAGACAGTCGCTAAACACCGTAGCCCAAGCCGCGCCAGCCACACCCCATTGCAAAACGACTACCAGCAGCAGATCCAGCAGCACGTTACTCAGGTTGACCGCAAGCAGAAGTAAAAACGGGAAGCGACTATTCTGAGCGCCAATAAACCAGCCAATCAAAACAAAGTTGGCCAGAGCAGCGGGTAGACTGTAAAGCCGGATGCCGACGTAAAGCCGCGCTTGATCGAGCAGCGCCTGGCTGCTATCCAGAAAATACAGCCCCATATCAATCAATGGCTGTTGCAACAGCCAAACAGCCAGAGAGATCAGCAACCCCAACCAGAGCGGCTGAAGCAGCACGCGGCGCAGCGTCGTGCCATCTTCCGCACCACAGGCCTGCGCGGCGAAGCCGGTAGTGCCCATACGAAGAAAGCCGGCAGCCCATAGAACGAACGTAAAAAGAGTACTACCAACGGCCACACCGCCAAGAAAGTGGGCACCGTCAAGGTGGCCGACAACCGCCGTATCGACCAGACCAACCAGGGGCACGCTGATATTGGACAGTATCATCGGCAGCGCGATAGCCCAGACCCGTTTGTGGGTAGGCATATCGCGCCATAGCGTCAATAGGTTACCGCGCTGCACCACGCGCTAGCCACCGGCTCGCTTAACCCTGAAACCCTCGAGCGTAAGCAACTCAACCAGTAACTCGGCCTTGTCTCCCTGAATTTCGATCACACCATCCTTGACCGAACCACCACAGCCACAGCGATTCTTTAGTTTCTTTGCCAGTGTTTTCAGCTCATCAGCAGCGAGCAGCACACCCGACACACTGGTAACGGTCTTACCACCACGCCCCTTGGTCTCGCGCCGCACACGCACAACACCATCGCCCTCCGGCACGGCTGGCTCGGCGCAACGGCACTCAGCCTGGGGCTGACTGCAATCCGGGCACATACGTCCGGTCTCGGTTGAGTAGACCAGGCCACCCAAGGCCTGCAGGCCATTCTTTTTCATCATGCTATTCCACAGAAATTTGTTTCAGCAACCGCTGCAGGGCATCCAGCGAGTCTGGCGCATACTGTTCGCCGTCACGCTGCCATTGACTATGCGGATCTATCCAGCGCACATCCTGCACTTCTTCAGGCTGCAAAACCAAAGGACCGTCCCAGCAACAGCTGAACACACCCGCCCAAAGCCGGCTGTCGGAGGATTCGAAATAAAAGCGCAGGTGCTCGGTCAACTCGACACCAAACACGCCCAATTCTTCAGCCAACTCCCGTTCAGCGCCTTGCGCATAACTCTCACCCGCTGCCACCACACCACCTGCCGCAACATCCCAAAAGCCCGGATACAAACGCTTGTGGTTGGTACGTTGATGCAGGCAGAGCTGGCCGCTGGAATTGAATACAAAAATAAAGGTGCAGCGGGTAATTAGCCCGCGCACCTGCGCGTCACCACGACTCACTGCACCTAGCGGCCGGTCGTTCTCGTCAACATAGGTTACGAGCTCCGCCGCAGATGCCGCGAGATACGCCTCTATTGCCGATTTATTCACTGACTAGCCCTGTTCAAGCAACCGACGCAGGTCGATCATCGCTGCGTTTGCGCGTGACAAGTAATTAGCCATTACCAGTGAATGGTTTGCCAGTACACCGAAGCCGCCACCGTTCAGCACCATGGGACTCCACAGCGTTTCCTGAGTTGCTTCCAGGTCACGAATAATCTGTTGCAGGCTGATCAACGCATTCTTTTTCGCCAGCACGTCGTGAAAATCATGCTCGACCGCACGCAGCAAATAGACCAGCGCCCAAGAGGTACCGCGCGCCTCATAGAACACATCGTCGATTTCCAGCCAAGGAGTCGTGTTACCCAGCTTGCCGCCTTCGATCAAAGGTGCACGTCCGACACTAGCGGACAGACGCTGCGACAGAGATCCCAGCCGCGTGCTGACATCACCTACCCAGCTCGCCAAATTATCGGCACGAGCATAAAACTGAGCATCGCCCTGGTGCAGACGGGTGATATAGCTTTCCAGCTGCTTCATGCCCTTGCGGTATTCACTCTCGCTGGAGGGAAACATCCAGCGGTTGTTATTGGTGCTGAACAGAGGCTCTGCCTTGGCCAGATTGGCATCCTCAGTCGACTGCGACTGCGAGCGCGCCATATCTCGGCGCAGCGCACGACTCATATCACGCACCTGAACCAGCACCCCAAACTCCCAGCTCGGCATATTGTCGAGCCATAGTCCGGGTGGAAAACGATCATTACTGAGATAGCCGCCGGGTTTATTCAACAATTCAACCATGAGCGAGTCCAGCGTGCGCGCGGTGTACTCCCCGGTCACCATCTGGTTTTGCTCGGGACTGGCAACCAAGGGGCCGAGATCAGGTTCACGACTCCAATACCAACCTACCACCAGGCATATCAGCAGATATACCAGCAGGACCACCAAAACGATCTTACCGACCATCGAACCGGTCATGCTGCTATCGCCACTCAGCTCCGTGCGCTTTCCGAATCTCATGTCTGCACTCCTGTTTCAAATCTGCACCCAGCATATCACGGGCGGATGCGGGCGAGGCCAGTACGACCGCCGAACAAGCAAGGCATATAGCCATCATTCATCAATCTGCAACACAAATGACATTATGCTCGCAGGCTCGCCCATCCCCACTCCAGCATCAGCGGGTCTGCCATGCGCCTAAAAACACTCACCTTTCTTAACACCGGATTGCTAGTCGCTGTAGGTATAGCCCTAGGCGCAAGCCTCTGGTGGTCACAAAACGCGCTGAAAGCACCCTACGGGCTGATGGACACCTACTTGAATATAGTCGCTCAAGTACAAAGCCTGCAGCGCGACACCGAAGCTTACCGCCGCAGCGGTGATGCATTGCGTCATCAGCAGGCGCAAAACACCGCGACCGAACTGGCAAACAGCCTCCTGCAGTTGCCTGCCCGCATCCGCCAGCCACTGGAACAACCGCTTGCCGATTTCACCACATTTGTCGGTGGCGACCTGCTCGCCGTGGGCAAGCTGGCCGGCGACCCACAAGCCTTGCTGGTGCAGGCCGAACGGGAAATACTGGGCGAACTACACAACCTGACCCTTTACGCCAATGCTAGCGCGCTGGAAAACAACCGACAGGCGCTGAACTACATCAGAATACTGGATAATCTGCAGCACGACCTGCTGCGCATCAGCCTGGCCCGCGCACGCCTGTTCAGTCAGGACGACCCATCGCTGCTTGAGAACCTGAAGCGCCTAATAGCCGGAGCACAGAAAGAGGTGCAAGAGCTTCAGACCTTGCCACTGCTGGGCGTCGTTAGCGAAAGCGATGACAACCAAGACCCCTTCGCCTCCCTGCTGGGCATAGACAGTAGCGTCAAAAGCACCCAGAGCGACCCCGGAGAAGACTACAAAAGGGCGTTGACCTCCCTGCTGGCACGATATCCCACTGAGCTTGAGCGCACCGGCGAGTTGATTGCACAGCGCGCCAGACTACAGGACATAACCCGCCAGCAAATCACCAAGCTGCAGGAAGGCGCCGACCTTATCCGTCCGGCGCTGACGGCCGAACGCGACAGCATTACTCATCAGATACGTAATGTGCAGCTTGCCATCATCGCTCTTATTATTGTCATTGCACTCATCATCGACCACATCCAGCGCTCTGTCGCTCGCGCCATAAACCATTTCGCACCAGCGCTGACTACCTTCGCCAGCGGCGACTTGCGCGAACCGGTACAAACCCAGAGCAAAACCAGCGAACTGGTGCAGCTGGAGCTCTCGGCCAACCAACTACGCAGCTACCTGATCAACTTGGTCACCACAATCAATCAGCAGGCTGAGGCGTTGAGCGGCACCAGCTTGCATTTGCAGCAGCTCTCTGCCGCAACCCATGACCGCGCGGCTCAGCAACAACGGGACACTCAGGAGATAACGCAGGATATTGGCAGCATGGAGGACGCTGTACGCTTGGTAGCGACTAGCGCTGCCGAGAGTGCCGAACTGGCCCGCTCCGCCAACCAGGAGGTGCATGATGGCCAAGAAGTTATTGGCGGCACCATAGTACAAATGCAGCAGCTGGTCGGTGACGTGGAAGCCACTGCGAGTACGATTGATCGTATGGTCAGCGAATCCGAGACCATAGGCAGCGTGCTGCAGGTCATTCAGGGAATCGCAGAGCAAACCAATCTATTGGCGCTGAATGCTGCCATTGAGGCCGCGCGTGCCGGTGAAGCGGGCCGTGGCTTTGCCGTGGTTGCCGACGAGGTCAGGCAACTGGCCAGACGCACAGCCGGCTCCACCCAGGAAATCCAACAGTTGATTGAGAGCCTGCAAAACGTCGCCCGGCAATCAGCCAGGCAAATGACCGCGCAGGTACAACACGCCCAACATACTGCCCAACAGGGCCAGCGTGCAGAAGCCGCCCTGAATAACATCGTGCGCGTAATACTGCGCATCAGCGAACTAGCCGAGCACATCGCAAACCACACTGATACCCAGTCAGACCAGGTGCGCACCATCCGTGAAAACAGCCAGCAAATTCGCCAGCTAACCGAGCAAAACCTGAGCATGGTGGGCGAGACCCAAAAGCACACTCAGCAGATCGGCCTGCGCAGTGATGCCCTGGTATCTGCCGTATCCGGGTTTAAAATCTGAGCGCTGAAGGATTCAGCAACGAATCCTTCAGCGCGCGCGGCCACCCGCCCTTTCCCCCGGACCAACCAGCCATTATGATGGCTGTCCCTTATTTGGCCGGGTGCACGATGCGACTGTTCCGTTTTTTCATCCTGCTGTGTCTGCTAGTAGCGGGCAACGCGCAGGCAGCGTTCCCGAACACATCCAGCAACGCCTCTGGCTCGCTGACCAGCTCCTTTCAAGGCAGCAGCAACCAGGCCGACTTCCTGCCAGTACATGAAGCCTTTCGACCCGGTTTGCTGGATGCCAACAACCAGCAGATTCGCGTCATATTCGATATAGCCCCCGGCTACTACCTCTATCGCCACCGTCTGCATTTTACCCTGCACGGCGCGGAGCTGACGCCCCAGCTACCCGAGGGAAAGCACAAAACTGACGAGTTCTTTGGCGACGTAGAGGTGTATTACAACCAGCTTGATGTAGTGCTCGACGTCAGTGCGCTGGCAGCAGGCGCCAATCAACTCACTGTGGGCTTTCAGGGCTGCGCAGACGCCGGACTCTGCTACCCACCCGAAGTCGTTACCCTGGAGCTGCCGGACTCTGGCGCCGCCAGTACCTCTGACTCAAGGGTGACAACAATCGGCTTTAGCCAACTCCTGGACCAGGAATCCGGCGGACTGGCCTTGCTGCTGTTTTTTGTCGCGGGTCTGGGGCTGACATTCACTCCCTGCGTACTACCCATGCTGCCCATTTTGTCGAGCCTCGTGTTGGGACGCGCAAGCATCAGCCGTGGCCGCGCACTTACCCTGGCGCTGGCCTATGTGCTCGGCATGGCAGTCACGCTAGCCATTGTTGGTGCCCTGATTGGCAGCTTCGGTGCAGCGCTGAATATACAAGCCCGCCTGCAGTCGCCTTGGGTTCTCGGCGCTTTCGCCGCCTTCTTTGCCCTCTTTGCCCTGGCCATGTTCGGTCACTTTGATCTCAACCTTCCGCGTTTTCTGCGCGAGCCCCTTGAGCGTATGCATCACCGTACCCAGGGTGGCTCGCTGGCCGGAGCGGCAAGCATGGGCGTGCTATCCACCTTGGTGGTATCACCCTGTATCTCGGCACCGCTGGCTGGCGCACTCGTCTACATCAGCACTACCGGCGATGCGCTGGGCGGTGGCTTCAAACTCTTCGCTCTCGGCTTGGGCATGGGCGTTCCATTGCTACTGGTCGCCCTGTTTGGCAGCGCCTTATTGCCACGCTCCGGCCCGTGGCTGAACACGGTGAAACATCTGTTTGGCTTTGGTTTGCTCGCAGTCGCTATCTGGCTGCTGGAACGCTTACTGCCAGGCACCCTGAGTTTGGCGCTCTGGGCGGCGCTAGCTGCCGGGCTGGCCGTACGTATCGGCTTATTCAGCGCCGACCATGGCAACCACCTGCGACGCACGCTCGCCCTACTGGTAGCACTCTATGCCAGCGCCGCGCTATTCGGCGCGCTCGCCGGCGGTGAAGACCCACTGCGCCCGTTACAGCCCTTCAGCGGAGCCTCAGACAATAAAGTCAGTACTGACTGGTTCGTCACTGTCGACGACCCTGCGCAGCTCGACCAAGCGTTGCGCACTGCGGCCGCGCAACAACAGCCGGCCATCATCGACGTTTATGCTGACTGGTGCATCAGCTGCAAAATCATGGAGCGCGAGATATTGAGCCAGCCTGACGTACGCGAAGCGTTGAAAGGCTACGCCCGAATCAAGCTCGACCTGACTGAGAACACAACAGCGCAGCGCACCTGGCTCACTGACCATCAGCTCTTTGGCCCTCCGGCCTACCTGTTTTTCAGCCCTTCTGGCAGCGAACTGACTGACCTGCGAATTCAGGGTGAAGTAAACAAAGCTGAATTCATGGGTGTACTGCAACAGGCCGCCTCCGGCAACATTACGCCTTAATGCGGGCATCATGCTGGCATTTGGTGCTAACCTTCAGGTTATGGACAGTGCAATCTGTTTCCGGCAAACTGCCGACTAACTCACTGACTGCCTAGTCACACGGACTCAGCAACGGAATAAACGTTAATGGCCAGCATACTGGTCCTGCATGGACCCAACCTCAATCGCCTCGGCAGCCGCGAGCCCGGCGTCTATGGCGCCACTACGCTGGAGCAGATCAACCAGCATCTGCGCGAATTTGCCAGCCAACGCGGCCACCATCTGCTGAGCCTGCAAAGCAACGCCGAGCATGAATTGATCGAGCGTATTCACGCCGCCGGCGATGAGGCCATCGACTTCATCCTGATCAATCCAGCCGCGTTTACACACACAAGTGTCGCAATACGTGACGCATTGCTCGCAGTGAGCATCCCATTTATCGAAGTTCACTTATCCAACGTGTATAAACGCGAACCTTTCCGTCATCACTCCTATTTTTCGGACGTTGCCGAAGGCGTGATTTGCGGGTTGGGCGCCCAGGGCTACGAATTGGCCCTGCAGGCAGCAATACACAAAATAGAACAATCCTGAATACGATTAACCCTGCTCTGGAGTGCAAGCATCAATGGATATTCGCAAAGTCAAAAAACTAATCGAGCTTCTGGAAGAGTCCGGCATCGACGAGCTGGAAATTCACGAAGGTGAAGAATCCGTTCGCATTAGCCGCCACAGCCAGCAACCCGCTGCACCACAGTATTACGCCGCACCGCCGGTTGCAGCCGCACCTGCTCCAGCAGCTGCCGCCGCGCCAGCTGCACCTGCTGTAGAAGCAGCACCGGCAGAGCCATCCGGTCATCTGGTACGTTCGCTCATGGTCGGCACTTTCTATCGCTCGCCCTCACCGGCCGCTGCCTCTTTCGTTGAAGTAGGCCAGAGCGTCAAAGCTGGCGACGTGCTGTGCATTGTCGAAGCCATGAAAATGATGAACCACATTGAAGCCGACAAGAGCGGCGTGGTTCAGTCCATCCTGGCAGATGACGGCCAGCCGGTGGAATTCGATCAACCCCTGTTCAGCATCGCCTGAGCCCGGCCCGGAGCCTTCGATGCATAAAGTACTAATAGCCAACCGTGGTGAAATTGCATTGCGCGTTATTCGCGCATGCAAGGAGCTGGGGTTGAAGACCGTAGCGGTGCATTCCACCGCTGACCGCGAGCTGATGCACCTGGCAATGGCGGACGAAACCGTCTGTATCGGCCCACCCAGTGCAACTGACTCCTACCTGAACATTCCCGCAATCATCAGCGCGGCCGAAGTCACCGGAGCCGATGGCATTCATCCCGGCTATGGCTTCCTGGCTGAGAATGCCGACTTCGCCGAGCAGATCGAGAATTCCGGCTTTACCTTCATCGGCCCCAGTGCTGAGGTTATTCGCCTGATGGGCGATAAAGTATCGGCCATTGCTTCCATGAAGGCGACCGGTGTACCAACTGTGCCTGGCTCAGACGGCCCGCTACCGGAAAATGACGATGAAGAGTGCCTGCGCATCGGTCAACGCGTCGGCTACCCGGTCATCATCAAAGCGGCTGGCGGTGGCGGTGGGCGCGGCATGCGTGTAGTGCACGATGAAGCCGAGTTGATCAAGTCAATCAAGCTCACCCGCACCGAAGCAGGGGCTGCCTTCGGCAACCCGATGGTCTACCTGGAAAAATTCCTCACCAACCCTCGCCACGTCGAAGTGCAGGTGTTGTCTGATGGCCAGGGGCATGCCATTCATCTGGGCGACCGCGACTGCTCTTTGCAGCGTCGTCACCAGAAAATCATTGAAGAAGCACCGGCACCCGGTATCGACGAAAAGGCCCGCGCTGAAGTGCAGGCCCGTTGCGTGCAGGCATGTATCGATCTGGGTTACCGCGGCGCAGGTACCTTCGAGTTCTTGTACGAGAATGGTGAGTTCTATTTCATTGAGATGAACACCCGCGTACAGGTCGAGCACCCGGTGTCCGAGATGGTCACAGGTATCGACATCGTCAAGGAGCAGATCCTGGTGGCCTCTGGCCAACCACTGAGCTTCACCCAGGACGACGTCGTCATTCGTGGCCACGCCATCGAATGCCGGATCAACGCAGAAGACCCCAAAACCTTTATGCCAAGCCCTGGCACGGTTACCTTTTACCATGCCCCCGGTGGCAACGGCGTGCGCGTTGACTCGCACCTGTACAGTGGCTACAAAGTACCGCCCTACTACGATTCTCTGGTCGGCAAGTTGATCACTTACGGTGCTACCCGCGATGAAGCACTGGCGCGCATGCGCAACGCAATCGATGAACTGGTAGTTGATGGCATCAAGACCAACGCACCGCTGCACCGTGAGCTGGTTCGTGATCCTGGTTTCTGTGAAGGTGGCGTTAACATTCACTACCTGGAGCATAAGCTGGGTTTGAAATAGCCCAGTCAGAGGCAAGCAGTACTGCCCCACACCGGGATGCGAAGTATCGCATCCCGGTTTTTCTTTCAGCTTCAAGCTATAAGCTTCCAGCTTTTGAGGTAAATCATGTCCTGGTTGCAACTGCGTCTCGCCATTACCCCAGAGCAGGCCGAACGTCTGGAGGACGAATTACTGGAACTTGGTGCGGTATCGGTAACCTTCATGGATGCCGAGGACCAACCCATTTTCGAGCCAGACCTGGGTACAACCCCGCTCTGGTCCAATACCCATCTGCTCGCGCTATTTGAAGCAGACACTGACTCTGACACACTAATTCAGCACCTCAAGCTGCTGCATCAGGGCGAGCTACCTGCCCATGAGCTAGAGCAAATCGAGGATCAGGACTGGGAACGTAGCTGGATGGATAATTTCCATCCCATGCGCTTTGGTCAGCGCCTGTGGATTGTGCCAAGCTGGCACGCTGCGCCCGAGCCGGAAGCGGTTAACTTGTTGCTGGACCCAGGCCTGGCTTTTGGTACCGGCACTCACCCGACAACCGCACTCTGCCTCGCCTGGCTCGACGGCCAGCAACTAGCCGACAAGCAGATTATCGATTTTGGTTGCGGCTCAGGCATCCTGGCCATCGCAGCCCTGTTGCTTGGCGCAAGTCACGCCGTCGGAACCGATATTGACGTGCAAGCATTGGAAGCTTCCCGGGACAATGCGCAGCGCAACCAGATCGCCGACCAGCACTTCAGCCTTTACCTGCCAGAAGATATGCCCCAGCAACCAGCCGACGTGGTCGTTGCAAATATTCTAGCGGGTCCACTGGTAAGCCTGGCGCCGCAACTCGCCAGCCTGGTGCAGCCCGGCGGACTGATTGCTCTATCCGGTATTTTGGCCGAACAAACCGATGAGATCCTAACGGCTTATCAAGGTTTCTTTGAACTGGACCCGGTCGCCGAGCAGGATGGCTGGATACGTGTTAGTGGTCGTCGCAGGCAGTGACAGCCTGACCCGCTTATAGGCAAAATACCCACTCGAGTCCGTCACACGTACAGGATGTCTGGCACACCATGAGCGAACTGCAGGTAACGCAATGCCCTTACTGCAAAACTCACTTCCGCCTGTCTCAGGAACAACTGAGCGCAGCCGCCGGGAATGTTCGCTGTGGTGCCTGCCTCAAGGTATTCAATGCACTGGATAACAGCGATACCAAAGCGCCTGCAACATCAACGCCAGCCGAGCGTCACAACGCCGCAGGCGAGCTGCTGATTCACGATGACCTCGAGCTGGACGACCTCGACCTGGAAGCTCTGGGGCTGGACGAGTCCATTGTCGAGGAGGTCAACCCGCCACTATCAGCCAGCCGCGAGCCGGAGCAGTCGCGGGCCACCATGGGCACGCAGCAGCCGCAAGCGCCAGAACAAAGAGAACCCGAACAGCAGATCTCACCAATAGTGCCGGATCAATCACCACTCCCTGAACATGACACCACTGTTGGCGAACCCCACAGCAGCGATGACAGCGGGCTGGATCTGCACGACGATTTTCTGGCCATTGCGCCAGCACCAGCGCTGCAAGCACAGAAAACCAGCCCCCCCCCCGCAGAACCCGAAAGCCAGACACATAAAGCCGCGCAAGATACGACTCCAGCCAAGGCACGCCTGCTGCCTCTGCAAGATGAAACAGTGCCCGGCGGAATCTTTATGCGCGGCAAGCCTGCTGGCACACCGGTTGAAAAAGACGACCAGGCAACACTAGAAACAGGTCTCTCGGCTGAGCCCGCGCCAGCAGAACCCAGTGATACTGAAGAGCAACATCAGAGCAAGAGCAGTAAAACCCGCAGCGAACCAAGCCTCGATGGTAACCTAACCCTCCCCGAACTGGAGGACGAGCCACTACTGCTGGATGAAGTCGGATACCCGCCCCGCCGCCGCCAAAGCTGGATCTGGACACCCTTGTGCCTGCTCGCAGTAGTCGCCCTGGTGGCTCAGGCTGTCACCTACAACTTTGATGCCTGGGCCCGCGATGCCCGCTTGCGCCCCATGCTGGAAAGCATCTGCCTGTTGGCTGGTTGTGAACTTCCGGTTCGCGTCGATATTAGCCTGGTTCGTAGTAGTAATTTGCTGGTTCGGCCACATCCCGAATTCCCCAATGCAGTAGCTATTGACGTCATCATTTATAACCGCGCTGATTACCCACAACCTTTTCCTGTTGTGCGCATGACCTTCAGCGACAATCGTGGTGATAGCGTCAGCGAGAAACGCTTTCGGCCAGAAGAATACCTGGGTGGAGAACTGGCCGGGCGTAACCTGATGCCACCACAAACCCCTATCCACATTGCGCTCAGCATGGTTGCTCCCGGCCCCAAAGCAACTAGCTACAACCTGGATTTTCTCAGCCCCTGATCGCCCGCGGCCATAGTTGTTCTTGGCTAATTAGTCAATGCGAAACTGTACAAAAAACAGCCAGATCAGTCTTTAACCAGTCATGCTTTGCAGGTATTATGTTCGCCCTTTTCACACTTCTTATCTGCGACTGAGCCAATGGCTCGGCGCGGGTGAAGTGACTCCGCAGAACAGACAGCCGGACAAGTGACCGGACAGCACAGGGATGGACCTGTAAGTGCTCAGCATTGGACCTTACCAATTACCTAACCCTGTCATTCTCGCCCCCATGGCCGGAGTGACCGACCAGCCCTTTCGGCAGCTGTGCCGCAAGCTCGGTGCGGGCATGGTGGTGTCCGAGATGGTCACCAGCGACAGTCGCCTGTGGGGCACTCGCAAATCACAGTTACGCCTCAACCATACCGGTGAGCCAGAACCACGCTCGGTACAAATCGCCGGTGGCGATGCACAGATGATGGCTGACGCAGCCCGGATGAATCAGGATTTTGGCGCACAAATCATTGATATCAACATGGGCTGCCCGGCAAAGAAGGTCTGCAACAAGGCCGCCGGCTCAGCTTTGCTGCGCGATGAAGCTCTGGTCGCCGAGATCCTCGAAGCCGTGGTAGCCGCCGTCCAGGTACCTGTCACCTTGAAGATTCGGACCGGCTGGGATCAGACCAATCGCAACGGCGTCAATATCGCCAGAATCGCCGAGGCTAGCGGCATTCAAGCCCTGGCAGTGCACGGCCGAACTCGCTCAGAGTTGTACACCGGTCACGCCGAATACGACACCATAGCAGCCATCAAACAGGCCATTTCTATTCCGGTCATTGCCAATGGCGATATCACAACCCCGCAGAAAGCGCGGGATGTGCTGCAGCAAACCGGGGCTGACGCCGTCATGATTGGCCGTGCCGCGCAAGGTCGCCCCTGGATCTTTCGAGAGATTGATCACTTCCTGCGCACCGGTACCCACTTGCCGGCTCCAGACCTCGCGCTTCAGCAATCGATTCTCAGTGAACACTTGGCAGCACTGCACCAGTTCTATGGTGCCGAGCATGGCGCCCGTATCGCGCGCAAACACGTCGGCTGGTATCTGCAAACACTGCCCGGCGCGAGCGAATTTCGCCGCAGCTTTAACGCACTGACCTGTGCAGATCAGCAACACCACGCAATAAATCAGTATTTCAGCCGCCTGCTGGAAGGAGATCTAGCAGCATGAACCTCGAAACCTCTACCTTTTTTGACGGAAATCCCACCGTGAGCAACAGCAGTCCATCCCCCCTTCCTGCCACCGGCAGCGACGAAGCGCGACACCCACGCCCTCTGCGCGACAGCGTAGACGAGGCGTTACGCAGTTACTTTCAGCACCTTGAAGGCCAGGACGTCACCGATGTCTATAACATGGTGCTGTCCGAGGTAGAGGCGCCGCTGTTGGAAAGCGTCATGAACTACGTCAAAGGTAACCAGACCCGCGCCTCCGAAGTGCTGGGGCTGAATCGTGGCACCTTGCGCAAGAAACTCAAGCAGTACGGACTTCTCTAACGCGATGTCCGACTGTGCCGGCTCGACACTGCAGAGCCGGCAGACTCAACCAAATACCCACCACCTTGAAACTGGATCCAAGATGACCGACCAAACCACTCGTCTGCCCGTACGTCGAGCCTTGATCAGCGTGTCCGATAAAACAGGCGTTGTAGAATTCGCCCGCGAACTTAGCGCTCTGGGTGCTGAAATCCTGTCAACCGGTGGCACCTTCAAGCTACTGCGCGAACAGGGCATTGCTGCGGTGGAAGTAGCCGACTACACCGGCTTCCCGGAAATGATGGACGGTCGAGTAAAGACCCTACACCCCAAAATTCACGGCGGCATTCTGGGTCGTCGTGACCTGGACGGTGACGTCATGCAGCAGCATGGCATTCAGCCGATCGATATGGTTGTGGTCAACTTATACCCCTTCGCCGCAACGGTAGCCAAGCCAGACTGTAGCCTGCCCGATGCCATCGAGAACATCGATATCGGCGGCCCAACCATGGTGCGCAGCGCAGCCAAGAATCATAAAGACGTAGCTATCGTGGTCAACGCCGATGATTACAGCAGCATCCTCGACAGCCTCAAGCAAGGCGGTCTGACGTATGCACAGCGCTTCGACCTGGCGCTTAAAGCCTTTGAACATACCGCTGCCTATGACGGCATGATTGCCAACTATCTTGGCACTATCGAGCAGACCCGGGACACCCTGAGCACCGAAGAGCGCAGTACTTTCCCGCGTACCTTCAACAGCCAGTTCATCAAGGCGCAGGACATGCGCTACGGTGAAAACCCGCATCAGGCGGCGGCTTTTTACAAAGAAGCCACGCCCGCCGAGGCCAGTATTGCCACCGCCACCCAGTTACAAGGCAAAGAACTGTCCTACAACAATGTGGCCGATACCGATGCGGCACTGGAGTGCGTCAAGAGTTTCACCAAGCCTGCCTGCGTGATCGTCAAGCACGCCAACCCATGCGGTGTTGCCGTGGTGCCTGACGCCGAAGGCGGTATCAGACAAGCCTATGAGCTGGCCTACGCCACCGATAGCGAATCCGCATTTGGCGGCATTATTGCCTTCAACCGCGAGCTTGATGGCGATACCGCCAAAGCCATTGTTGATCGTCAGTTCGTCGAAGTCATTATCGCGCCGCGCATCAGTGTCGCTGCCCGCGAAGTGGTTGCTGCCAAAGCTAACGTACGCCTGCTGGAATGTGGCGACTGGGCCAGCGAACGTTTGGCTGACTGGGACTTTAAACGCGTTAATGGCGGTCTTTTGGTACAGAGCCGCGACATTGGCATGATCACCGCAGAAGATCTCAAGGTAGTCACTCAACGCGCGCCCACCGAACAGGAAATCAACGACTTGGTCTTTGCCTGGAAAGTGGCCAAATACGTCAAGTCCAACGCCATCGTTTATGCCAGCAAACGGCAAACAGTGGGCATTGGCGCAGGACAGATGAGCCGCGTGAATTCAGCCCGCATCGCCGCCATCAAGGCTGAGCACGCAGGGCTGCAGGTGCCAGGCGCGGTAATGGCTTCAGACGCGTTCTTCCCGTTCCGTGACGGCATCGATAACGCAGCAAAAAATGGCATCAGTGCGGTCATCCAGCCAGGCGGCTCCATGCGTGATGCAGAAGTTATTGCAGCAGCGGATGAAGCGGGTATGGCAATGGTTTTCACCGGCATGCGCCATTTCCGTCACTAAACTCTGAGCCGCAAGCCGTAAGCCGTAGCCGCAAGCGAAACGCCCCAACAGCGCCGCTTGCAGCTTGAAGCTTGAAGCTTGCCGCTCTCTCCCAAGGAGAGAAAAATGAACGTACTGATTATTGGCAGTGGCGGACGCGAACACGCGCTGGCTTGGAAAGTCGCACAGGACAGCCGCGTCGAAAAAGTCTTTGTTGCACCCGGTAACGCCGGCACCGCCATCGAGGCAAAGTGCGAGAACGTCGATATCGACGTATTGGCGATCGACAAGTTGGTGGCATTTGCCCGCGACAATGTCAGCCTTACTATCGTTGGCCCCGAGGCCCCGCTGGTCGCAGGGGTGGTCGACCGCTTCCGTGAACATCAGCTGCCCTGCTTCGGCCCTACCGCGGGTGCCGCACAGCTGGAGGGATCCAAGGCCTTCACCAAAGACTTTCTGGCTCGCCATCAGATCCCGACGGCTAACTACCAGAACTTCACTGAAATCGAACCAGCACTGGCGTACCTGCAGCAAACCGGCGCACCTATCGTTATCAAAGCCGACGGCCTGGCAGCGGGCAAGGGTGTGATAGTCGCCATGACGCTGCAGGAAGCAGAGGATGCCGTACGCGACATGCTGGCTGGCAATGCTTTCGGCGAAGCCGGATCTCGTGTCGTGATCGAAGAGTTTCTTGATGGTGAGGAAGCCAGCTTCATCGTCATGGTCGATGGCGAACATGTACTCCCCATGGCTACCAGCCAGGATCACAAACGCGTCGGTGATGCCGATACTGGCCCTAACACCGGTGGTATGGGCGCTTACTCACCGGCACCGGTCGTAACCAACGCTGTAAACCAGCGGGTCATGGATGAAGTGATCTGGCCTACCGTTAAAGGCATGGCTGCCGAAGGTAACCGATATACAGGCTTTCTCTATGCGGGCCTGATGATAGATACCGCCGGCAACCCAAAGGTAATCGAATTCAACTGCCGCTTCGGCGATCCGGAAACCCAGCCCATCATGCTGCGCCTGCAATCCAGTCTGGTTGAGTTGGTTGAAGCTGCCGAAGCAGGAACACTGGATCAGATTGAAGCACGCTGGGACCCGCGTCCGAGTCTGGGAGTCGTATTGGCCGCCGGGGGGTATCCCGGTAACTACGCCAAAGGTCTGCCAATCACCGGTCTCGATCAGGCAAAGGCCAGCGATGGCAAAGTGTTCCACGCTGGCACAGCGCTGGAAGGCAACCAGGTAGTCACCAGTGGCGGTCGCGTGCTCTGCGCAACCGCGCTCGGTGATGACGTGCTGGCCGCACAGCAGGCAGCCTATCGCCTGGCAGAGCAAATACAATGGGAAGGTAGCTTTTACCGCTCAGACATCGGCTATCGCGCCATCGGGCGGAAGTAATAAGCCAATCAGTCCATGCGGGACACCTTGCTGTCCCGCATGGACCGTTTCAGCGACAAAGACCTTGGTCTATACTGCATCGGTGATTTATTGAGACAGCAAGCACGTTAGCATCATCGCCCAAGGACAGGACATAATCGATTGTGAAGCACATTAGCTCGCTACTGCTCGCTCTTTTCACGGGCCTAGCTTTCACACTCTCGAGCTGGGTTGCCTCCGCTGACGCCATAACGCCTGACTATAAAACCTTCGTCGACCCCACCGGCCAACTCGAGCTGGACGACATACTGTCAAATCGTTACGCCAACCGCTTTATACCCGCTCTCGATGCACCGCTAACGCTGCCAGGCAAAGGCGCAGTGCTTTGGGTCGAACTCACGTTAAGCCAGTCTCAAGACAAGCTCCTCACCGTTAGCAATCCAGCCATCGCGGATGTAGCTGTGTATCGTTTGACCATACAGGGCGCTACTCCTCTGTACCAAACCGGACAACTTGGTTCTCCGGCTGCGCGACCACTGCCTTATAAAGGCCTGGCTTTGCCGCTCGTGCAATTGCCGCCCGAAAGCGTAAAGCTGCTCGTGCGCTTAAGTAACGATTATCCTGTCACCACTCGTATTGGCGTCATCGACGCCCGCAGCGCGGCTTCCGAGCACGCGTTCCAGCAGAGTATTCAGGGGATCCTGATCGGCCTGCTATTGGCGCTGTTCCTGCACGGCGCGCTACAGGGCTCACTCGGGCGCGACCCTTATCACCTGGTGTTGGCTGGCATCAGCCTGATTCTTGCGCTCAGCGGCCTGGACAGCCTCAGCTGGGCCGCAAAAAGTCCCTTTACAGTGCACGGTTACCTCGCTCAAGTGTTGTCACTATGCGCCTATCCCTTGCTCGCGCTACTACTACTAAGTCGCCTACCTACTGAGCACTGCAACAGCGAGCGTAGGGTCGTTGTAGGCTTTAGCGTGGTTGCAACTGTGCTGCTGGCCATCGCTGCAAGTTTCCCGGCCCAATTCCATCTGGCGTCTGATCTACTGCGTTTTGGCTTACCCTTGTTTGGGCTGGCACTGGCCATTCATCTGCGAATGCAGGGGACTCACTTCAACCTGCCCTTCTGCATCGGCCATTTACTGTTGCTGAGCAACGCCCTGGTAGAACATTATCTGGACGACCTTCCATCCTACGCCTACCTGGCTGACATCTTGCTCTGGAGCGGGCTTGTCGCTTATACCTGGAGCCTGTACAAGCGCCTGCAGGGGAAACTGAGCCAGCGTATCCGCCAGCGCCAGGATACCGCCACGGCACAGGCGGAACAGCGTGCCAAAGCCGAGTTTCTTGCCCGTATCAGCCATGAAATACGCACGCCCATGAACGGCGTGCTGGGCATGAGCGAGCTACTGCTGGATACAGCGCTCTCGGCCAAACAGCGCGACTACGTGCAAACCATCCATGGCTCGGGTAATGATCTGCTGAACCTGATCAATGAAATTCTGGATGTCTCACGCCTTGAATCAGGCCAACTGCTGCTAGAAGAGGTCCAATTTGACCTGCATGCACTGGTCAACGACTGTCTGGACATCTACCGCAATAGAGCAGAGAACCAAGGCATAGAACTGATTGGATTCGTTCATCCCGACGTTGCCCGCACTATGCAAGGCGACCCCACACGGCTAAGACAGATCCTGATGAATTTGCTGGCCAATGCCCTGCAATACACCGAGGAGGGTGAAGTCGTCCTGGTAGTGGGCCTGGAACGCAAAGAGCGTGATCAAAGGTTGCGCTTTGCGATTCAAGATACCGGCGTTGGCATGCCGGACGATGCCCGTGAAAACCTGCTGAGCAAGGATCTCAGTACCGCCAGACTGCTGGAGCACTCAGATAATGATGGCTACCTACAGCTGGTGATCGCTCGGCAACTTATCGCCATGATGCAAGGCACCCTGGGGATGAAATACGGCAGCGAGCAAGGCACTGGCACTACCGTCTGGTTCAGCCTGCCCGCAGCCAAGCTTGATAACAGTCTTACCGCAGACCCTAACGGACTCTGCCTGCAGGACCGCAATGTATTGATCGTCGACGATAATGCAACCTGCCGCAAGGTACTGCAGCAGCAAGCTGCCGCTTGGGGCATGCGTAGCCAATGCGCAGCAGGCGGACGGGAGGCTCTGGCTATGCTGCGAACTCAAGCCAACCTGGGCGCTCCGTTCGAAATACTGCTACTGGATCAATCCATGCCCGGGATGAGCGGCGTCGAGCTAGCCACTCGCATAAAGGATGATCCTGTGCTGCACAACGACCTGCTGGTTATCATGCTGACCGGCATCAACCAGGTACCCAGTCGCGTCATTGCGCGTAACGCGGGCATTCGTCGCATCCTCAGCAAGCCCGTAGCAGGTTACACACTGCGCACTACGCTAATTGATGAGTGGAGTCAGCTACGCAATACCTCGGCAGTAGACACAGAACATCACAACGCAGCAGAGCCGACTGCGGCAAAAACGATCGTGGCAGGTGATTTCCGCGTACTGGTAGCGGAGGATAACGCCATTTCCACTAAAGTCATTCAGGGTATGCTGGCAAAGCTGAACGTAGGAGTCAGCAGCGTTGACAACGGCAAACGTGCGCTCGAAGCCACGCAACAAGAGCAGTTTGATCTAATTCTGATGGATTGTGAGATGCCCGAAATGGACGGCTTCACGGCTGCACAGCAGATCCGCGCCTGGGAAGCCAGGCAAGGGAGCCACCCGGTACCCATCATTGCTCTCACCGCCCACATATTGCCGGAACATCGTGAGCGAGCGCGTAAGGCCGGTATGAACGGGCACATGGCTAAACCCGTTGAGTTAAACCAGTTGCGCGAACAGATACAGCACTGGCGCGATCAAAAAGCCAATCAGGCAGCAGGCAGTTAATCTGTCCTGACTGATGCAAACGCCGGCTTAGGATAACCTCCAGCAGCGGCAGCGTAATCACTCAGCCAGCAGTAAAGAATATATGTGTATGTGCGCATGGGAGACCCCTCGTCTTAGACACGGTTCGCGCGGCGCGAACCGGGTATCTGTAAAGACTAGTTGAGGCCACGCAGACAGGCCATTAGATAAGCTGTATAAGCCTGATAGCGATTAGCTTCAGCGCGTCGTGCGGCTGCCCTTGCGAGCACCTTTACGCGCAGCCCCCGTTTCACGCGGCGGCAGCCCGGTGTGCTGGGTAAGCACCCTGCCCGCTTTCTTGCTACCTGTAGGGGTAGAGTTCTTGCGCCGGGCGCTCTGATAGCCTTCTACAGCAGGCTGGAAGGTCGGAATCAACTGCTGCTTACCGTTACCCACCAAATCACTGCGCCCCATTTCCTTTAGCGCCTCGCGCAACAACGGCCAGTTCTTGGGGTCGTGATAACGCAAAAAGGCCTTATGCAGGCGGCGCTGACGCTCGCCCTTGACGATATTCACGCCATCACTCTTGTAGGTCACTTTGCGTAGCGGATTCTTGCCGGAATGGTACATGGCCGTCGCGGTAGCCATCGGCGAAGGATAGAACGCCTGGACCTGATCTGCGCGGAAGCCGTTGCGCTTGAGCCAAAGCGCCAGATTCATCATATCTTCATCGGTGGTGCCCGGATGAGCTGCGATGAAATAAGGAATCAGGTACTGCTCCTTGCCTGCTTCCTTGGAATACTTCTCGAACATCTGCTTGAAGCGGTCATAAGAGCCGATGCCCGGCTTCATCATTTTGGTCAGTGGACCATCCTCGGTGTGCTCGGGAGCAATTTTGAGGTAACCGCCGACGTGGTGGGTGACCAGTTCCTTCACATACTCGGGAGACTCCACGGCCAGGTCATAGCGCAACCCGGAGGCGATAAGAATCTTTTTAACGCCAGGTAGCTCGCGCGCCTTGCGATACAGACCAATCAAGGATGAGTGATCAGTATTCAGGTTCTCGCAAATACCGGGAAACACGCAAGACGGCTTACGACATGCCGCTTCGATCTCCGGGCTCTTACAGGCAATGCGATACATGTTGGCCGTAGGGCCACCCAGGTCGGAAATGACACCGGTGAAACCGGGCACCTTGTCGCGAATCTCTTCTATCTCGCGGATGATAGAGTCGTGCGAGCGATTCTGAATAATTCGCCCTTCATGCTCGGTAATCGAACAGAAGGTACAACCACCGAAACAGCCACGCATGATATTGACCGAAAAACGGATCATGTCGTAAGCCGGAATTTTGGCATCACCATAAGCCGGATGCGGAATGCGCGCATAAGGCAGGCCAAAGATATAGTCCATTTCTTCAGTCGACAGCGGAATCGGCGGCGGCGTGAACCATACGTCGCGATCACCATGACGCTGAACCAGCGCGCGGGCGTTGCCAGGATTGGTCTCCAGGTGCAGCACACGGTTGGCGTGGGCATATAGCACCGGATCACTCTTGACCTTTTCAAACGACGGCAAGCGGATCACCGTATGATCACGCTCCAGACGTGGGTGCGGCAACAGCTGTACAACCTGCACACCCTCGTCGCCTTCATCCTCACTGGGGCCCTTGGCCTGCTCAACCGCACACGCACTGGTGTCTTGGGTGTTCACGTAAGGGTTGATGATCTTGTCGACTTTGCCGGGACGATCAATACGCGTCGAATCCAGCTCAAACCAGTTCTCCGGCGTGTCACGACGTACGAAGGCCGTGCCACGGATATCGGTAATATCCTGAATCAGCTCACCGCGGCTAAGGCGATGCGCAACCTCAACCACAGCACGCTCAGCGTTACCGTAAAGAAGAATATCGGCTTTGGAGTCAATCAGCAGCGAATGTCTAACTTTGTCCTGCCAGTAATCGTAATGTGCAATCCGGCGCAACGATGCCTCGATACCACCGAGCACCAGTGGCACATCCTTGAATGCCTCACGGCAGCGCTGACTGTAAACCAGACTGGCACGATCAGGTCGGCTACCACCCTTGCCACCTGGCGTGTAAGCGTCATCAGAGCGCACCTTACGATCCGCCGTGTAGCGATTGATCATTGAATCCATGTTGCCAGCAGCCACACCAAAGAACAGGTTCGGCTTGCCCAGCTTCATGAAATCATCTTTGCTCTGCCAATCTGGCTGGCTGATGATACCAACGCGAAAGCCTTGCGCTTCCAGCAATCGGCCAATGATAGCCATACCAAAAGACGGATGGTCGACATAGGCATCACCGGTCACAATGATGATGTCGCAGCTATCCCAACCCAGTTGATCCATTTCCTCCCGGCACATCGGCAGAAAAGGCGCCGGACCAAAACACTCGGCCCAGTATCGCGGGTGATCGAACAGTTGCTGCTTGGCCACCGGAATGGTGATCGACATGATTACTCCAGATCCCCGTAGCCGGAATATGAGCCGGGCGCCAGGTTTTCAAAACGGGTGTATTTGCCCAGAAACGCCATGCGTGCGGTACCGATAGGACCGTTACGCTGCTTACCGATAATCAACTCGGCAATACCTTTGTCCTGCGTATCAGGGTGATAAACCTCATCCCGATAAACAAACATGATGACGTCGGCGTCCTGCTCGATTGCACCAGACTCACGCAGGTCAGAGTTGATAGGACGCTTATTTGGGCGCTGCTCAAGCGAGCGGTTAAGCTGCGAAAGCGCGACCACAGGGACGTTGAATTCCTTGGCCAGAGCCTTCAGCGAGCGCGAGATTTCCGAAATCTCGTTAGTACGGTTCTCAGAAGACGCGCCACCGATGCGCATCAACTGAAGATAATCGATCATGATCAACCCGAGATCGCCGTGTTCACGCACAACACGACGAGCCCGAGCGCGCATTTCCATCGGCGAAAGGCCCGCGGTATCGTCGATGAAGAGCTTGCGATCATTCAACATATTGACCGCAGACGTGAGCCGAGGCCAATCCTCATCATCCAAACGACCGGACCGCACTTTGGTCTGATCAATACGACCCAGAGACGACAACATACGCATGATCAGCGAGTCACCTGGCATCTCTAGCGAGAATACCAGCACCGCTTTTTCACTACGCATGACCGCGTTCTCGACCAGATTCATCGCGAAGGTGGTTTTGCCCATAGAGGGACGACCGGCGACGATAATCAGATCGGAGGGCTGCAAGCCTGAGGTCATGTTGTCGAGATCAGTGAACCCGGTCGATAGCCCGGTAATAGAGCCTTCACTGTTAAACAGCGTATCAATACGATCGATCGCCTTGGCCAGCAGCGCGTTAACGCCCTCTGGGCCACCCGTTTTTGGACGGCTTTCAGCGATCGAAAAAATCTTGCGCTCGGCTTCATCCAGCACTTCGCTGGACTGCATTCCCTTGGGGTTGAATGCCGTGTCGGCAATATCACTACTCACGCTGATCAACTGTCGTAGCGTGGAACGCTCACGAATGATCTGCGCATAAGCACTGATATTGGCAACTGAGGGCGTGTTCTTCGCCAGCTGCCCGAGATACGCCAAACCACCGACTTGGTCGTTTAGCCCTTCCTTGTCCAGATCCTCTGCTAGGGTAACCACATCGAACGGCTGATTACGGTCTGCCAGACGTTTCAAGGCCTTGAAGATCAACCGGTGATCATGGCGATAAAAGTCACTTTCGGTAAGCAGCTCAGCCACGCGCTCCCAGGCTGTGTTCTCCAGCATCACGCCACCCAATACGGCCTGTTCAGCCTCAATGGAGTGCGGCGGAATCTTCAACGCGGAGGTCTGTAGATCCAGCTCGGGACGTGCGGAGTATTGCGATTCGGTCATGGACTTGGGCTCAGGACGGCATAGACAAAAACAACAACACGGCGCCTGTCGGAGACAAGCGCCGTGTTGACAAGTCTAACTGCAAAGCGCGGTTAAAGCATCCGAGACCGTAAAGCCTCGAACACGCGCTGCAGCCGCTGTTAGCCAGCGACGACGATCAGCTTGACGGTGGTTTCAACATCGCTGTGCAGTTGCACAACAACATCAAACTCACCGACATTACGAAGCGGACCTTCAGGCAGACGAACTTCGCTCTTCTCGATTTCAACGCCAGCCGCAGTCACTGCGTCAGCAATATCACGAGTACCGATAGAACCGAACAGCTTACCTTCTTCGCCAGCATTGGCAGTGATGGTAACTGACAGATCAGCCAGCTTGGCGGCGCGCGCGTCGGCTCCAGCTTTCTTCTCGGCAGCGATTTTTTCCAGCTCAGCGCGGCGCGCTTCAAAGGCTTCTACGTTGGCTGCAGTAGCCGGAGTAGCCTTGCCAAAAGGCAGCAGGAAATTGCGAGCGTAACCAGCCTTAACAGCGACCTTGTCGCCCAGGTTACCCAGATTCGCGATCTTTTCGAGCAGGATAACTTCCATTGCGATGACCTCTTAAATTCAACCTTGACCGTTTGATTCGTCGTCGCCACCTAAACCGTTTTCCGGTTTCAGGCGAGAGCGGAAATCAAACAGACTATCAATAAACGCCAAAAGCATAATCAGGGGCACTGCTGCTTGCGAGGCAAACAGCAGTGCGACATACATCGCTATCAACCAGGCCAGGCTCAATTGCTTGATACCGACAATGCCGTGTATCAAGGCCAGTCCAGCCAGTAGCAAAGGCACGGTCGAAACCGGCGCCACTACCGCCATGTCGCCAAACTGCGGTGCGACAAAGACCAGCAACAACAGACTGACCGCCATCCAGGGCTTCAACCGCAACTGATGAAATTCCTCGCGAAATCCACCCGGATTAAACAGTCTTGCCTGCCATGCACGAGCCAGAATCAAACTAGCCAACGTCAACAAAGCATGAACAGCGCCAGTCAAACCTGCAAGTATGGGCAACATCAGACTCTGCAGACGGGCCATATCGGCCTCGCTCAAATCCTTACCCAGCTCGCCAAGTACCTTAGGCATCATACCTTGCAGCTCGTTAGCCAGAACCACCATGGGCTCATGCAACATCGCCAACAATATCAGCGCGTATATCAACCCCAAGGGTGCGGCGGCCAATACGACCAGCGACCAATCATTGCGCTCGCGCAACAGACTGGCCAGCAGCGCTGTACCTAACACCAACAACAAGGGTGTAGGATCGCCCAACATCGCCCAAGCCAAAGCCGGTAAACCACCCCAGATTACAACCGGGGCACCTTCCGACAGGCCGCGGCGCAGGATGACCAGCGCCAGCACCACTGCACCAAACCAGAACAACAGGGGAATTGCGACCGACAGACCAACCACTAGGGTTGCCTGCCGACGGCCGCGCATTATGTATTCCGCCAAGCCCTGCATTTGGATCGCGCTTCCTGATTACTTACTTTTGACTACCAATCAACGACCGTGGCCGTCGGTGTAAGGCAGCAGTGCCAGGTAGCGGGCGCGCTTGATAGCAACAGCCAGCTGACGCTGATACTTGGCCTTGGTACCGGTAATACGGCTAGGAACGATCTTGCCGGTCTCGGTGACATAGGCTTTCAGAGTGTTGAGATCTTTGTAATCAATCTCTTTAACGCCTTCAGCGGTAAAACGGCAGAACTTTCTGCGACGGAAAAAACGTGCCATGGCAGCGTCTCCTTAATTCTGGAATGTGAACTGGGAAAACTTACTCGTCGTCACCGTTATCATCGGTGTCGTCGCTGTTATCAGCGTCATCGTTGGAGCTGTTGTCGTCGTTGTCATCGCTGCGCTCACGACGCTCACGACGCTCACCACGACCACTCTCTTCAGACTTGAGCATGTCGGACTGTTCAGTAACCGCTTCATCGCGACGCATTACCATGTTACGGATAACGGCATCGTTATAACGGAAGTTTTCAGTCAGTTCTTCCAACGCTTTAGCGCTGCACTCAACATTCATGAGGATGTAGTGTGCTTTGTGGATCTTGTCGATAGGGTAAGCCAGTTGACGGCGGCCCCAATCTTCCAGACGGTGCATTTTGCCGCCGTCTTCTTCGATCAGCTTGGTGTAACGCTCAACCATCGCGTTAACCTGCTCACTCTGGTCTGGATGAACCAGAAAAACGATTTCGTAATGACGCATAAAAGCTCCTTACGGGTTATAGCCAGCCATCCAAATATGGTCTGGCAAGGAGTGGAACATAGGTTTGGGGCGGCCATTCTAGTGAAGGCGCCTGTCAGAGGCAAGCTAAAAGGGAATTAATTGCAAAACCCGGACCAGAGCATGCAATCCGGGTGCAGATACTAGGCTGGCAAGCGTTGACGGACCGCCTCAAACAAACAGACTCCCGCAGCAACAGACACATTGAGACTGCTCACGGCACCAGCCATGGGCAGACGCGCAAGATAGTCACAGTTCTCGCGGGTCAGACGGCGCATGCCTGCGCCCTCTGCACCCATCACAATCACCGAGGGCACCTTGAGATCAACCTGATAGATAAACTGCTGCGCCTCGCCAGCGGTACCAACAACCCAGAGACCACGCTGCTGCAGCTGCTTGAGCGTGCGCGCCAGATTGGTGACCGCGACCAGAGGTACGGTCTCGGCAGCACCACAGGCAACCTTACGCACCACCGGGGTCAAACTGGCAGAGCGGTCACGCGGCACAATCACCGCCTGCACGCCCGCCGCATCGGCACTGCGCAAACAGGCACCCAGGTTGTGCGGGTCGGTCACACCGTCCAACACCAACAACAAAGGTACACCGTCCAACCGGTCGAGCAAGTGCGTCAGCATCTCCTCTGACCACACCTGACTGGCGGTCACCTCGGCTATCACACCTTGATGCACGCCTTCAGACAGCTTACCCAGCTCATCAGCGGCGACGCGCTGGACAGCAATACTCGCGGAACCTGCTTGCTCCAGCAGCGCCTGCTGCCGCTCATTGAGACGCCCAGACGGCAACAATAGCCGCCTCACCCTTTTTGGGCTGCGCTCCAGCAAAGCCTGCACCGCATGAACACCAAAAACCTGCTCAAGATCGCTCATACCACACTCTCACTCACTGCTTCGGCTTACGCTTGCGCGGACCGCGCGAAGCAGACTCAGTCTTACCGCTGGGCGCCTTAACGTCTCCGGCCGGCTTGGCTGATTTCCGAGGAGCACCTCCAGCAGGCTTGCTGGACGGGCCACGCCCAGCGGACTTGGCCTTCTTCTTGCCCTCGCCCGAGGCCTGACGCGCCTCAGCAAGCAGCTTCTCGCGCACAGCGCGACTGGCAGAGACCTTGCGATCAGGCTCAGGCTGCGACTGATCCGCCGCCATTTCGAAGTCAATCTTGCGCTCATCCAGGTCGACACGAGCCACTTGCACCCGCACAGGATCGCCAAGCCGGAACTTGCGACCAGAACGCTCACCAGTCAAACAGTGATGCACAGCATCAAAGTTGTAATAGTCTGCCGGCAGTGCCGTGATGTGCAGCAAGCCCTCAACGTAAATATCGGTCAGCTCGATGAACAGACCAAAGCTGGTAGCAGCTGTCACCAGACCATCGAATGACTCACCGACTCGGTCCTGCATGAACTCACATTTGAGCCAGCTGACAACATCGCGCGAAGCCTCGTCCGCCCGGCGCTCGTGCTTAGAGCACTGCTCGCCAAGCTCCGTCAGGCGCGCGTGATCATAAGGATAGACTTTTGCCTTGGGCACAACCGGCGCGCCGCAGCGCTTGACCAGATCGGTGGTGCGCCGTGAACGCACGACACTGCGAATGGCGCGGTGCGCCAGGAGATCGGGATAGCGTCGGATGGGTGACGTAAAGTGCGTATAGGCCTCGTAATTCAAGCCGAAGTGCCCTGCATTATCCGGACTATAAACCGCCTGACTAAGCGAGCGCAGCATCACTGTCTGAATCAACTGCGCATCAGGCCGACCTTGCACCTTGGCCAGAACCGCACTGTAGTCTTCCGGTGTGGGATCACCTTTCTTGCGCGTCAAACTCAGACCTTGCGCATTCAAAAACTGGCGCAAACGCTCGACCTTCTCCGCTTGCGGCGCATCGTGCACACGATACAAGCCCGGCAACTCAAGATCCTGCAGGAAGCGCGCAGTCGCCACGTTGGCGCTCAGCATGCACTCCTCAACGATCTTGTGAGCATCGTTGCGAGTAGTCGGCTTGATATCGACCAGTTTGCGATCATCACCAAAGATCATGCGCGTTTCAGTGGTCTCAAAGTCGATGGCACCACGCCCCTGGCGCGCCTTAGCCAAAGCTTTATAAAGCTCGTACAGACTCTCAAGATGCGGCACTACTTCACAATACTCTTCACGCAAAGCCTTGCCTTCACGACTACGGCCATGCTCCAGCATGGAAGACACCTTGTTATAGGTCAGCCGTGCATGCGAGTGGATTACCGCCTCATAAAACTGATAATCAGTGAGCTCACCGGCCTTGGACAGCGTCATCTCACAGACCATCGCCAAGCGATCCACATGCGGATTAAGCGAGCAAAGACCATTGGAGATGGCCTCTGGCAGCATGGGAATAACCTGGCTTGGGAAGTAGACAGAGGTACCGCGCAACTCCGCCTCCTCGTCCAGCGCCGACCCAAGCGGGACATAGTGTGAGACGTCCGCGATGGCGACATAGAGCTTCCAGCCACCAGAAAACAAACGCCAGCCACTGGGCTTATGCGGCTCGCAATAGAGCGCATCATCAAAATCACGCGCATCTTCGCCGTCGATAGTAACCAGCGGCAAATGGCGCAGATCAACACGTTTTTGCTTGTCTTTCTCTTCGACGAAGTCTTTGAGCTTGCTAGCCTCGTCAATAACCGCCTGCGGCCATTCGCTAGGAATATCGTAGCTACGCAGCGCGACCTCGATCTCCATACCGGGCGCCATGTAGTCGCCCACCACCTCAATTACCTCGCCCTGCGCCTGCCGACTCATCGTAGGCCATTGGGTGATACGCACTTCCGCATACTGACCGTGCTTGGCACCCATATTGGCGCCCGGCGGAATCAGCACGTCCTGATTTATTTTTGCATTATCGGCAACAACGAAGCTGATGCCGTTTTCTTCGTAATAGCGACCCACGAGAATTTCATGAGCACGTTCCAACACCTCAACGACCGCGCCTTCGCTGCGACCGCGACGGTCAACGCCGGTAACGCGACCCAGAACCCGGTCACCATCGAATACCAGTCGCATCTGCGAGGGCCCAAGAAACAGGTCTTCAGTCCCCTCATCAGGCACCAGAAAACCAAACCCGTCGCGATGCCCTTGCACGCGACCGCGGATCAGGTCGAGTTTATCGACTGGCGCATACGCGCCCCGGCGGGTGTAAATAAGCTGCCCATCGCGCTCCATGGCACGTAGGCGGCGGCGCAGCGCTTCGATGCTATCCTCATCCTGCAGAGCGAACTCCTGCTGCAACTGAGCTCGCGTGGCGGGCGCGCCACGGGTCTCCAGCAATTGCAGGATAAGCTCACGACTAGGGATGGGGTTGTCGTATTTTTCCGCTTCGCGCCGAGCTTCCGGATCCTGCTGGATCCACTCATTATTCATGGAAGTGGCCTGGGAAGGTGTAGATTTGCTCGACGGCTTGGCCGAGGCTTTGGATTGATCTTTTTTCGTCATAGACGCCTATTGAACCGCGAATCAAGTCTATATGCACCTGTTTCCTCCAATAAATTTTTTTCTCGCCAGGGGTTTACAAGATCATTCTGCCTACGTAATATTCGCGCCGTCAGCACGAAACGGCAGCAGCACGAAACGGCAGCAGCAAGAACCACAGGTTCAGCATAGCAGCAGATTCGCAAGACATGCCCAGGTGGTGAAATTGGTAGACACGCTAGCTTCAGGTGCTAGTGGCCTTACGGCCGTGGAAGTTCGAGTCTTCTCCTGGGCACCAATTCAAAAAAACCGAGATTATTCTCGGTTTTTTTATGCCTGAAATAAATGATTTAACCCTACCTCGCCGCCTCACTCATAAACAGGCGACACAAAAAAAGGCGCCCTCAGGCGCCTTTTCTTTACCGCATTTTCATCAGTCAGCAAAGACCTGACGCAAAATAACAGTCTCATTGCGGTCGGGCCCAGTCGAAATAAGATCGATCGGCGCCCCTACCAACTCCTCAATACGCGTGATGTAAGCGCGCGCATTAGCCGGCAAACCCTCAAGCGTCCTGACACCCAGGGTAGAGTCTTCCCAGCCCGGCATATCCTCGTAGACCGGCTCAAGCCCGATATAGCTATCAGCATCGGTAGGCGCTTCGATCACATCGCCATGCTCATTACGGTAACCAACACAGATGCGAATAACATCCAAACCATCCAGCACATCCAGCTTGGTCAGACACAGACCACTGATACTGTTGATCTCCATTGCCCGACGCAAGATAACCGCATCAAACCAACCACAGCGCCGCGCCCGCCCGGTAGTCGAACCGAACTCGTGACCACGCTCAGCCAGACGCGCACCCACAGCATCAAAGAGCTCGGTAGGGAAAGGACCCGAACCCACACGAGTGGTATACGCCTTGGTAATACCCAACACATAGTCGAGATAGAGCGGACCAAAGCCAGAGCCGGTAGCCGTACCACCAGCGGTAGTGTTGGAACTGGTTACAAAGGGGTAGGTACCATGGTCGATATCCAGCAACGAACCTTGCGCGCCTTCAAACATGATATTCGCGCCTTCGCGACGCAACTCATGCAGACGAGCCGTCACATCAGTCATCAGTGGCGCAAGCCAGTCCGCATACCCAAGAGCCTCATCCAGCGTCTTCTGGAAGTCGACCGGCTCAACCTTGTAATAATGCTGGAGCGCAAAGTTATGGTAATCCAGAACCTCACCCAACTTGGCAGCAAAGCGTTCGCGATGAAAAAGATCCGCTACACGCAGGCCACGGCGAGACACCTTATCCTCATAGGCTGGCCCGATACCGCGACCAGTGGTCCCGATCTTGGCCTCACCACGCGCCTTCTCACGCGCCTGATCCAGTGCAACGTGATAAGGCAGAATCAGCGGACAAGCAGGGCTGATACGCAGGCGCTCACGCACAGGAACACCCTTGGCCTCGAGCTCTTTCAACTCTTTCAGCAATGCCTCAGGCGAAAGCACAACGCCGTTACCGATAAAACAGCGAACGTTCTCGCGCAGAATGCCGGAGGGGATCAGGTGGAGTACGGTCTTCTCACCATCAATAACCAGGGTATGGCCAGCATTGTGACCTCCCTGATAACGCACTACCGCAGCAACCTGATCAGTCAGCAAGTCAACAATCTTGCCCTTGCCCTCATCGCCCCACTGGGTACCCAGGATGACAACATTCTTACCCATGTTCAGCCCATGCCTCGCTAGAAATTAATTGGCCTTGCGGCCAGGGAATCACGAATTCAATTCAGTTACTGACCACGAACCCACCTGAAAGGCGAGCACGCGATCACAGCCATAATCAGCCGCTTCGATACTTGATTGGCCCGGCAGCGCCACTATCACTCGCTCACCCTGCTGACGGAGCACTGCGATCTTGTCATGCAGCCCAGCTTCGTTACTGTGAGGAGCCCAGATGGCCGAGCCTTTTTGAGCCAGCCCGATACTGCCGCGCTGCACCAGGCAACGCAGATCGGTAGAAAAACCAGTAGCCGGGCGCGCGCGCCCAAAATCGCTGCCGATATCGTCGTAACGACCACCCTGGGCGACACTCTGGCCAACACCCGGCACAAACGCGGCAAACACCACACCCGTGTGGTAATGATAGCCACGCAACTCACCCAGGTCGAAGTACAGTGGAATATGCGGGTAACGACGCGCCAATACCTGGGCAATTTCAGCCAGATCATCCAGCGCAGCCATGACCGACTCCGGCGCACCATCCAGCAGAGCGTGCGCACGATCCAGCACCTCAACACCACCGGACAACTCAACCAGGCTGCAAAGCATGGCCGCCAGCGAAGACTGCTCAATACCCGCAGCCAGCTGATTAACCTCATCTACCGCCTTGCGTTGCAGCGCATCAAACAAGGCACGCTCGGTAGCCTCGCCAACACCTGCGGCCTGAACCAGGCCGCGATAGATACCGACATGACCGATATCCAGATGCACTCCTTCTACCTGACAACTGGAAAGAGTTTCCAGCATCAGCGAAATCACTTCTATATCGCTGGTGCTGGAGGCATCAC
Source organism: Pseudomonas neustonica (assembly GCF_003797945.1). GTDB lineage: Bacteria > Pseudomonadota > Gammaproteobacteria > Pseudomonadales > Pseudomonadaceae > Halopseudomonas > Halopseudomonas neustonica. The sequence goes on along the minus strand of NZ_RKKU01000001.1, from coordinate 132,340 downwards.
CATACAGCTCTGCACCCAGTTGAATCAGGCTACGCGCGGTCGATAACGGCCGCGGCAAGGTATGTAGCACGCTACCGCAATAACACAGGCGCGACGGACCTTCTGCGCCCAGGGTATGCGCGTCAATGCGCGCAACCTGCGGTGTAATATCGGCACGCAGCCCAAGCATCCGACCGGACAGCTGGTCGGTCATCTTGAAGGTTTGCAGTTCGAGGTCGTGACCGGCACCGGTCAACAGGGATTCCAGATATTCGATGTGCGGTGTAATGACCAGGTCATAACCCCAGCAGGAGAACAGATCAAGCAACTGTCGGCGGGCAGCTTCGATACGGGCGGCCTCCGCGGGCAGCACCTCGTCAATACCATCCGGCAACAGCCAGCGATCTACAGTCGGCATTTTGACAACCTTTTCATACACAGTGAACTAGGCTTGCGGTCTGACTTGAGTCTGTAGCTCAAGCCCCGTGACCAGCGATATAAAAGCCGCCGTTCGCATAGACGATCGGCAGCACCAAACAGAATAGGCCGGTCACAAAAAAGCCGGGAATTCCCGGCTGCGCAAGTGTAACACGTTTTATAGTCACGACACCCGTGGCTTTACTTGCCCAACCTCACCATCCAGACAAGAAAAAAGGGGCGATCCACTCAGTGGACGCCCCTTTGCTTAAGTCTCGCCTCAGGGCTGGCGAGACTTACCTTGCAGGTACTTGAAGAAATCACTTTCGGGATCAAGCACCAGCACATCAGACTTGCTGGCAAAGCTTTCGCGATAGGCTTGCAGACTGCGAGAAAACGCGTAGAACTCAGGATCTTTGGTGTAGGCTTCGGCATAGATCTTTGCCGCCTTGGCATCACCATCACCGCGTATTTTCTCCGATTCACGGAAGGCTTCGGCAATGATTACCCGTTTCTGACGGTCAGCATCAGCACGAATACCTTCACCCAGCTCCCGACCTTTGGCGCGATGCTCGCGCGCCTCACGCTCACGCTCGGTGCTCATGCGGTCAAATACGCTGCGGTTAACTTCGTTAGGCAAATCAATCGCCTTAACCCGCACATCAACCACTTCGATGCCCAATTCACGACGCGCACTCTCATCCAATGTCGCAGTAATATCGGCCATCAGCTGATCACGCTCACCGGACACCACCTCATGCAAGGTGCGGCGCGCGACTTCGTTACGCAAACCTGATTCGAGCTGTCGGGACAGGCGCTCTTCCGCAATCGCCCGCAACCCAGAAGTTGCCGTGTAAAAACGCTGCACATCGGCAATGCGCCACTTGGCGTAAGAATCCACCATCAGCGCTTTCTTCTCCAGCGTCAGATAACGCTGGGTAGCTGTATCGAGCGTCAACAGGCGACCATCAAATTGGTGCGCTTCCTGCACAAAGGGCAACTTGAAGTGCAGGCCGGGCGCCACATCACTGTCTACCACTCGCCCAAACTGCAGCACTATGGCGCGCTCAGTCTGATTCACCACAAAGAAGCTGTTCCAACCAACAATCAGCGCAGCCAACAGCACAATGATGCCAAGTAAGGATTTATTACTCATCAGCGGGACTCCCTGGAACGCAGATCGCGCTGCTGTGAAGAATTGGAACGAGACGAGTCATTCTGGCTCATCGTCGGCGCGCTAGCGCCAGACGCGGAGCTAGTAGCAGACGATTGCTGCATCAGCTTATCCAAGGGCAGATAAAGCAGATTATTATTACCCTCCCCGCCAGAAACCAGAATCTTGCTGCTATTACTCATCACATCCTGCATCGTATCGAGATACATGCGCTCACGCAGTACCTCCGGCGCGATGCGGTATTGCTCAACCAGCAGATCAAAGCGCTTAGCCTCACCCTCTGCACGGGCAATCACTTCATCGTGATAACCATTGGCCTCTTCCAGCATCCGCTGAGCCTTGCCTCGCGCCTCAGGAATCACGCCATTGGCGTAAGCCTCTGCCTGATTGCGCTCGCGAACCTCGTCTTCTTTGGCGCGAATCACGTCATCAAACGCGTCCTGCACCTCAGCTGGCGCCTGAGCATTTTCGATATTGACCTGAGTCACCGCGATACCGGTGTTGTAACTGTCCAGGTAACGCTGCAAACGCTCGGTGACTTCCACCGCCATTTGCTCACGCCCTTCGGTCAGCACCTGGTGCATCGGCGTAGAACCCACTACGTGACGAACCGCGCTTTCGGTCGCATGACGCAAGCTGGTCTCAGGATCTTCAACCATTAGTACGAAGTTCTCCAGATTGGAGATGCGGTACTGAATGGCAACCGGGACCTCAACGATATTCTCGTCTTCAGTCAGCATCTGCCCCTGCTGTCGATAGGAGCGAACCTGGGTCACGTTGCGCTGAAACTTGCGTTCAACGGGCGGGAAGTAAAGGTGTAGACCCGAACCTACCGTACGATCATATTCGCCGAAACGCAGAATGACCGCCTGTTCCTGCTCATCGACCATATATACGGCGTTAAACAGCCAGACGCCCAGCACAACCAGCCCAGCAATAGCCCAAAGCCCCTTGGGAATACCGCCACCACCGCCAATGCGATCGCCACCATTACCGCCGCTGCCTCGCTTGCTGGAGCCGAAAAGACTATTCAGGCTGTCCTGCAACTTGCGCAGCGCATCGTCAAGATCCGGCGGACCTTGCTTGCCGCCGCGCTTGCCGCCGCCGCTACCCCAGGGATCCTGGTCGTTTGAATTATTTCCGCCACCAGGCTCATTCCAGGCCATAGCGTTCTCCGTTGTCTGTAACCGTTCGAAGCTCCAGCTGCCTAAAGGACAACCAGATCAGGATGCAATCCTACCGTAAACCAGCAGCCATGCGCGAACCATAGCTGGAAGCTTTCATTGCAAAGTATGTTGCTGAAGAAATGCTTCTGGTAACCAACCCTCACGTTTGAGCAAGCGATTGAAGTCGCTACGCTGCAGACGCAGATCTAGCTGCTGACGACCATCGTCTGCTGTCTGCTCACCGAGCACCGCACCCGCCGCGTAGAACTGGGCACGCAATCGCGCTTCGGCATGCTCAAGTACGACACGCTCCTGCACCAAATCGTTACCCAAACGTTCAGCAATCGCCTGCTCAAGCAGATCCAGCCCCAGCCCTTTCTGCGCTGAAATCCAGACCCTGACAATATTGCCGCCTTCATCGCGCTGCAACTGTGGCTCAAAACCATCAATCAGATCGATTTTGTTGTACACCTCCAGCATGGGCAGCTCGATCGCGCCGATCTCACCCAGCACAGAATGCACTTGCTGAATATTCTCCTGCCGATCGTCATCTGCAGCATCAATGACATGCATCAACAGATCAGCCTGCGCGGACTCCTCCAGCGTGGCCCTGAACGCCTCCACCAGCTTGTGCGGAAGATGGCGAATGAAGCCTACGGTATCAGCCAGAATGACCGGCCCGATATCCGGCAACTCAACGCGCCGCAGCGTAGGATCAAGCGTCGCGAACAACTGATCCGCCGCATAAACATCAGACGTGGTGAGCTTATTGAACAGCGTCGATTTACCCGCGTTGGTGTAACCAACCAGTGATACCACCGGAATTTCCGCCCGACGCCTGGCGCGGCGCGCCTGGTCGCGCTGGCTGCGCACCTTCTCCAGCCGCTTGGTAATCTGCTTGATACGCACCCGTAACAGACGACGATCCGTCTCAAGCTGGGTTTCACCAGGACCACGCAGGCCGATACCCCCTTTCTGACGCTCAAGGTGAGTCCAACCCCGAACCAGACGCGTGCTTAGGTGATCGAGCTGTGCCAGCTCAACCTGCAACTTGCCTTCGTGGGTTCGTGCGCGCTGCGCAAAAATATCCAGAATCAGGCCGGTACGGTCGATTACTCGACACTCCAGCTCACGCTCAAGATTGCGCTCCTGACTTGGTGTCAGGGTATGATTGAAGATGACCACGTCACCTTCGTTGGCCTTGACCAGCGCCCGCAACTCTTCCACCTTGCCGCTACCTATCAGGAAACGGGGTGTCGGTTGATGCCGAGGGATAGTCATAAATGCCGCATTTTCAGCGCCGGCTGAACGCACCAGCTCTAAAAATTCCTGCGGGTCTTCACGGCGCTGGTCATCCAGGCCTTCGAGGTGAACGAGAACGGCTCGTTCACCCCCTTCATGCCGCTCAAAAAACAATCAGAACTCCTGTAGCATCAGGGATTGCTGGCCTCAGCCTCTTCGTCACCACCGGCAGCAACCGGCAAACGTACCGGACGACCGGGGACAACAGTAGAGATCGCGTGCTTATACACCATTTGGCTAACTGTATTTTTCAACAGAATAACAAACTGGTCGAATGACTCGATCTGGCCCTGCAACTTGATGCCGTTAACGAGATAGATGGATACCGGGACACGTTCCTTGCGCAGAACGTTCAGGTAAGGGTCTTGTAGTGAATGCCCTTTTGACATTGCCTCACTCCTTTAATGGAAACCGAATAATTGTAAGCATTGTAATAATGCGATTTGGCCGGCTTGTCCATTATCCAAAAGACGAGCAGGCAAGTTAACTGCAAAATCCAGGGCATCAGCACCGATGAACTCTATATTGCGGCCTCTTTCAGTGCTTTCAAGGCCAGCTCGAATCTTTTCGGATCCAAACTATCAAGCCAATCGATTTCAGCGTGCCAGCCACGCAGCCAGGTGAACTGACGCTTAGCCAATTGCCGCGTCGCAATAATGCCCCGTTCAACCATCTCTGCTTCGTCCAGCTTGCCATCCAGAAAGTCCCAGACCTGTCGGTAACCAACGGCTCTGATAGACGGCATGGAGGAATTCAGGTCTCCCCGATTTCGCAAAGATTCGACCTCGGGAATCAGCCCTTGTTTCATCATCAAGACAAAACGTTCGGCAATTCGCTCGTGCAGCACAGATCGATCCTGCGGAGCAACGGCCATATAGTGCATAGTATAAGGCAAAACCGCCGTGTTCGACCGGTCACCACCGCCTTTTTCTGCTGCTTGGCCCGCATGCATTTGTGACAGTGTAATACCAGTTAGCAGAAACACCTCATAGGCACGCTGTATCCGCTGCGGGTCATTCGGGTGTATGCGCTCTGCGGCCACCGGGTCAACCCGCGCCAGCTCGGCGTGTACAGACTCCCAGCCACCGGACTGCGCCATCGCTGCAATCCGCGCTCGCACCTCGGCATCAGCCGACGGCATTTGCGCCAAGCCGCCGGCGAGCGCCTTGAAATACAGCATGGTGCCGCCAACCAGCAAAGGGATACGACCACGTGAGGTGATATCGGCCAGCAACGGCGTGACCTCATCACGAAAACGGGCCGCTGAATAGGCTTCTGCAGGGTCAAGAATATTGATCAGGTGGTGTGGATAACGCTCAAGGGTCTGCGCATCGGGCTTAGCCGAGCCGATATCCATGCCACGATAAACCAATACCGAATCCACACTTACCAGCTCACAGGGGAAATGGTCATACAAATGCATGGCCAACTCGGTCTTGCCAGAAGCCGTAGGCCCCATCAGACACATGACCGGCGGCAACTTAGCGGACGCCACAGAGCCCTCCTCTCATCAACTTTTTTCACCGACCGCGCAGGAAGAGTTTATCCAGCTCCACCATACTCATTTGGGTCCAGGTGGGACGCCCATGGTTGCACTGACCGCTGCGCTCGGTCTGCTCCATATCACGCAGCAACCCATTCATTTCGGCCAGCGTCAGACGCCGATTAGCCCGCACTGAGCCATGACAGGCCATAGTGCCCAGCAACTCGTTCAAATGTGCCTGAATACGATCACTGGTGCCGTACTCCAGGAGATCACTCAGAACATCACGCACCAGCTGCTCTGCATGTGCCTGCCGCAGCAGCGCCGGCACTTCGCGAATCGCCAGCGACTCCGGCCCCACGCGCTGCAGCGACATGCCCAGACGGGTAAACCAGTCTGCGTGCTCTTCTGCACAATCCGCTTCACGCTGACTGACGGCCAGACTTTCAGGCACCAGCAGCGGCTGACTACGCAGACCTTCCTGATCCATCGCCAGCTTGAGCCGTTCATAAGTGATACGTTCGTGCGCGGCGTGCATATCAACTACCACCATACCGGCACTGTTTTCCGCCAGAATATAAACCCCATGCAGCTGAGCAACGGCATACCCCAGAGGCGGAATATCGCCCTCTGCTTGTTCCGGCATTTTTTCGCCGCCCGGCTGAGCGCCATATAAGCTGGCGTAGGCGGCAACAGCGCCAGCGGGCGGCGGCGCAGGCGCGGCATAACCAACGCCCTGCACTGCCCCCTTGTCAGCCTGCCAGCCGGCAGAGGGCTCATTCAGCGACATATATTGCTGCCCGGAAAACACGCCCGCGTCCAGCCCGCTCGTCGCAGGCGCAGCCGGCGGTGACGTCAACCCTGAGACAGAGGATGACGCATCTGCCTGCTCAGGCTCGTCACCGGGCCGCTGATCTGCCAGTGCGCGATACAGCGTACTAAACAAAAAATCGTGGACCATGCGGCCATCACGGAAACGCACTTCGTGCTTGGTCGGATGAACGTTGACGTCGACCACCCCGGGATCAAGCTCCATAAACAGCACAAAGGTGGGATGACGGCCATTGAATAGCACGTCACGATAGGCCTGACGCACAGCATGCGCGACCAGCTTGTCCTTGATCATGCGTCCGTTGACAAAGAAATATTGCAAATCCGCCTGACTGCGAGAAAAGGTAGGCAGCCCAACCCAGCCCCAAAGCCGCAGCCCAGCGCGCTCGTTATCGATAGAGCGCGACTGCTCAACGAAGGCCGGCCCGCAGACGGTAGCCACGCGTCGCCGCGCCTCTTGCTCGGTATGCGCAGGCCGTAAACTGAACACACTGCGGCCGTTATGCCGGAGGCTAAACGCCACATCAAAACGTGACAACGCCAGGCGCTTGACGACCTCTTCAAGGTGCGAGAATTCGGTTTTCTCGGTACGCAGAAACTTGCGCCGGGCTGGCGTGTTGAAAAACAGATCACGCACCTCGACGGTGGTGCCTTGCGGGTGCGCAGCCGGCTGCAGGCTTGGCGCCATATCGCGCCCTTCGGTCTCGACCTGCCAGGCTTGATCGCTACCCGCAGGACAGGAGGTTAGCGTCAGCCGCGAGACCGAACTAACCGAGGCCAAGGCCTCACCCCGAAAGCCCAGAGTGGCAACTCGCTCCAGGTCATCCAGATCACGAATTTTGCTGGTTGCATGGCGGGACAGGGCAAGAGGCAAGTCATCCTGAGCAATCCCGCTGCCATCGTCACGCACCCGCAGCAGCTTGACCCCAGCCTGCTCGATATCGATGTCGATACGCTTGGCACCGGCATCCAGACTATTCTCCAGCAATTCCTTGATGACCGAGGCTGGACGCTCCACAACCTCGCCCGCCGCGATCTGGTTAGCCAGTCGCGGGCTTAATAATTGAATTCGGGTCATATCAGTTTTGATTCTGTACGAGCAAGCTGCTGGCGGGCACCTTAAGTACCTGCCCTACTCGTATATTGTCGTCGGAAAGATTATTGGCGTTACGCAGACCGCTGAGTGATACCTGATACAGACTGGCAATCATGGACAGGCTATCGCCACGACGCACGACATGCTCACGAGGCCCCTGAGCAAGCTTGCCACCGGCTTTGAGTGCGGCAATACGGGTGCCGGGCGGCGGGTTACGATGAAAGAAACTCTTTACGCCAGAATGAATTGAGCGTGCCAATGCCTGCTGATGGCTACGCGTAACCAGCTTGCGCGCCTCACCCGGATTGGAAATGAAACCGGTTTCAACCAGGATAGATGGGATATCCGGTGATTTAAGCACCATAAAGCCAGCCTGCTCGACCCGCGATTTGTGTAGCGAGTTAACCCGGCCTACGGACGAAAGCACTTGCTGCCCCACATCCAGACTCGCCGACAACGTCGCCGTCATGGACAGGTCGAGCAAGACACTGGCAAGCACCTGGTCCTTGTTATCAAGGCTGACACCGCCCACACCACCGATCAAGTCAGAGCGGTTTTCTCGGTCGGCCAAGAGTCGAGCGGTCTCGGACGTAGCACCACGATCCGAGAGTGCGAACACGGAGGCACCGTTCGCGCTGGCACGGGTGAAGGCGTCGGCGTGAATGGAAATAAACAGATCAGCGTTATGCTGACGGGCTATCTCGGTACGTCTGCGCAACGGAATAAAATAGTCTCCCGTCCTCACCAACTCAGCCCTAAACCCCGGTTCAGCATCAATCATGCCTTTGAGATCGCGGGCGATGGCTAGCACCACCTCCTTCTCACGTGCACCACCATAACCAATGGCGCCCGGGTCTTCGCCGCCGTGGCCAGCATCAATCGCCACAATAATATCGCGCTCACCCGCTTCCGACGCAGAGCGCGTTGGCGTCTGCGGCAGAGGTGAAGCCTGAGGAGCTTGCGGTGGTGCAACAGCAGTCGGCCTGGCATCCTGATCAAACAGGTCAATGACCAGGCGGTTGCCATACTGCTGGTTGGGCGGCAGGACAAAACTCTTGGGATTAACCTGCGAAGACAGATCCAGTACCACCCGCAGGTCCTTACCATTGCGCGGCGCAGAGCGCATCCCGGTCAGGGGCGTGTTAGCCAACGCAAGGGCTGAGGTGTCGGCGTTGAAATTTGCATTACTGATATCAATAACGATGCGTTCAGGGTTTGAGAGCGTAAAGAGCGTGTGCTCCGCCGGACCACTGAGATCAAAAACCAAGCGCGTGTTATCTGGCGCACGCCACAGGCGAACGCTCTGAATATCGGCCGCAAAGGCCAGCTCGGTAACAAGGCACAATAAACTGACAGCGCAACAACGCAGCAGCATCTGGCATTTCCCCCCGGTCATGCTAGTCACGCTCGGCCATACTCCGTTTTTGTTGCAATCGTTGGCAACTGGCGCGACCGTGTTCGGTCTGGCCAGCCAGCAGAAGGCGTCTACCCTCACCTTCAATACTAATGGTAATCGTCAGGTCGGGTCTTGGCAAAACACCTGCGCCTTTTTCCGGCCACTCCACGAGACAGAGACTGTCAGCGGAAAAATAATCGCGCACACCCAGAAACTCGAGCTCCTCCGGATCGGCAAGACGATAAAGATCAAAGTGGTAGACCGTGGCGCCAGCTAACTCGTAGGGCTCAACCAGAGTAAAAGTCGGGCTCTTCACCGCGCCTTCATGCCCCAGCCCGCGGATCATACCGCGACTGAGTGTGGTTTTGCCCATACCCAGATTACCTTCGAGGTAGACCACTCCATGGCCAACAAGTGCCCGAGCAAGATCACCACCCAGCTGGTGCATCGCAGCTTCGCCTTCAACCTCTACTACGTAGCTCATTACCCTTCCTGTTGATTCAGGCATTTTCTGATGACGGCAAACATGTCCGTCGCACGCATACCCACCTCGCCTTTAGCTGCCGCGGCGTCACCGGCCAAGGCGTGCACCAGCACAGCATAACGCGCAGCACGGGCGGCAGGAACACGCTGGGCCAGCAAAGCACCGAGCAAGCCGGAAAGCACGTCGCCCATGCCCCCTACCGCCATACCCGGATTGCCATCACTACACACCGAAGGTGGCTCTAGATCGTCGCTGTCGACCAGACTTCCGGCCCCCTTGAGAATAACCGCGCACCCCAGCCTGGCCAGCATTTCACGCAACGCATCAGGCCGATCAGACTGCACCTCGGTGGTGGACAGCGATAATAGCCGAGCGGCTTCCGCCGGGTGCGGCGAGATGATCGTATCCCGCCCCAGGCTGGGTAACGTCTTTTCCTCGCTCAGCAGGTTCAGCGCGTCGGCATCCAGCACGCGGGGGCCTTGCCACGCCATCACAGCCTCCAATAACAAACGCGCCCATGCATCGCGACCCAGGCCGGGGCCAATGACCACTGCATCCGCCTGAGCCAATAAAGCCTCTAACTGAGCAGCGTCATCCATGCCATGCACCATCAACTCCGGACAGCGCGCCAACAAGGGGGCAACATGCTCACTGCGGGTAACTACACTGATTTTTCCTGCTCCGCTGTGCAGCGCTGCCTCGGCCGCCAGCATGACCGCACCGCCCATACCTCGGCCGCCCCCAATAACCACCAGATGGCCGAAGCTCCCTTTGTGAGCAGCCTTCTTGCGCGGCGGCAAGGTTCCAGCCCAGCCTTGCATACTAAGACGCTCATAAGCCGCAGCCGGTGCTTGAGGGGAGCTGTCAGCCAGCGGAGCAAACACCAGCTCACCAACATAATCGGGGCCGTTAGCGGTCAATAGCCCTAGCTTCAGCCCGATAAAGGTAACCGTCAGCTGCGCAGTTACCGCGCAACCAAGCGTCACGCCGCGATCCGCATCGAGCCCACTGGGAATATCAACTGCGACGACGGGACCCTGCGCCGCGTTAATAGCGTCAATCGCAGACCTGTATTGAGCACGAACCTCGCCGCGCAAGCCTGTTCCGAGCAGGGCATCGACCACCACCCCCGACAACTCAACCCCATCACGCCAAGACCCCACACTGACGCCCTGCTCGCGAGCGCGCCTGAACGCGGTGGCCGCATCACCCTGCAGCGTGGTCGGGTCAGCCACCGCCAGCACCTGAACTTCCCAGCCAGCCAGACAAGCCTGCAGCGCCAGCAAGTAACCATCTCCGGCATTATTGCCACCACCACAGAGCACTGTCATACGCCGATCATCTGGCCAGCGACAACTAATGGCCAACCACAATGCTTCGGCCGCAGACTGCATCAAAGCGATACCCGGCGTGCCAGCCGCAATCAGCAGCGCATCAAGCTCTCTAACCTGAGCTGCGGTATAGACCTTGTCGGGCAAAACATGCGGCATAAATGGGCTCCCAGCAATGATGTCTGGCACAATTATACGAGAACCGCCGCCTTACACCTAAACACAACGAACAATGCCATGCCTGAAGCAACCGACTATCAAGCCCTCGCAGAGCAGATCCGCAGTCTAGCGAGCCAACTCGGCTTCCAGCAGCTGGGCATCAGTGCGCCTGATATCGGTCAGCATGAACAATGGCTGGGACAATGGCTGGAAGCGGGCTACCACGGTGAAATGGAATGGATGTCCAGTCATGGCAGCAAGCGAACGCGGCCCGCCGAGCTAGTACCTGGCACTGAGCGCGTCATTTCGGTTCGAATGGACTATTTACCCGGCGACAGCGCAATGGCCCAGCGCCTGAGTCAACCCGATGCAGCCTATGTTTCCCGCTACGCCCTGGGGCGTGACTATCACAAGCTGATCCGCCGCCGCCTGCAGAAACTGGCCGATGCCATTCAGGCATTGATCGGCCCCTTTGGCTACCGCGCTTTCGTCGACAGCGCTCCAGTGATGGAGCGCGCATTGGCCAATGCCGCTGGACTCGGCTGGGTCGGCAAGAACAGCATGCTGATCAATCGCAAGGCTGGCAGCTACTTCTTTCTCGGCGAGCTCTACACCGACCTGCCACTGCCGGTGGATAAGCCTTATGAGCAAGAACACTGCGGCAGCTGTACCGCCTGCCTGGAACGCTGCCCAACACAAGCCTTTGTCGGCGACAAGATACTGGATGCGCGGCGCTGCATATCCTATCTGACCATAGAACTGAAAGGCGCGATCCCGGAAGACCTGCGCCAGCCCATGGGCAACCGTGTTTTCGGCTGCGACGACTGCCAACTGGTCTGCCCGTGGAACCGCTTTGCCAAGCCAACCACCGAAAGTGACTTCAGCCCGCGTCACCGGCTCGACCAAGCCAGCCTCGCCGAGCTGTTCAGTTGGGACGAACCTACCTTTCTGGCCAATACCGAGGGCTCACCGATTCGCCGCATCGGCCATGAACGCTGGCTGCGCAACCTGGCCGTAGGACTGGGCAACGCCACCACCAGCATCCCTGTCATCGAGGCGCTAAAAGCACGCCGCGCGCACCCCTCAGAGCTGGTGCGCGAGCATGTGGAGTGGGCGTTGGCGCAACACGGCGCATAGACCGCGCAAGCGAAAGCCCTCTTCCTGTAGACGCGCTAACGCCGAAAACGGCTAGAACTTGATGAAATGCTCGCGGTAATGCTGCAGCTCGGCAATAGAGTCACGAATATCATCCATTGCCAGATGGCTACCCTGCTTCTTGACGCCCTTCTTCACTTCCGGCGCCCAGCGTGCAGCCAACTCCTTCAGGGTCGACACATCCAGATTGCGATAGTGGAAAAACTCCTCCAGTTCGCGCATGCCGCGGTACAAAAAGCGCCGATCCTGGCAGATGCTGTTGCCACACATGGGTGAACGACCGGCCGGCACCCACTCTTTAAGAAAGGTCAGCGTCTGGCGCTCAGCCTCGGCAATACTGATCTGACTGTCACGTACACGCTGAGTCAGGCCTGATTGGCCATGCTGGCGAGTATTCCATTCATCCATACCATCGAGCATCGCATCAGGCTGCTTGACCACAATGGACGGCCCCTCGGCCAGCACATTGAGATTGGAGTCGGTCACTATGGTGGCGATCTCGATGATGACGTCGTTGTCCGGGTCCAGCCCGGTCATTTCCAGGTCAATCCAGATAAGATTATCGGGGCTCTGCATGCTGACTCCTGTGCCTGCCTGATGGAAAAAAATCAGAACCAGCGTGACTAAAACACATGCGCTGGATCAACTGCCGCTAGTATAACCGCCGCGTGCTACACTGCGGCTGTTTCTTCAGATACCGACTACATGGCCAAGCGACACCTTACCCGACGCCAAAACTGGCGCATCCAGAAAATCCAGGACGAGCGCTCTGCACGCGCCGACAAGCGCGCCGACAAAGCAGAAGAAAGCTTGCTCGGTGGCGACCTGGGGCCAGAGCAAAGCGGCCTTGTGATCGCCCACTTTGGCGTGCAAATGGACGTAGAAGCGACCGACGGTGCAAACGCCGGCGAGATACGTCGCTGTTACAGGCGCGCCAATCTACCCGCGCTGGTCACCGGCGACCGGGTCACCTGGCGCGCTGACAATCAGGGTTCAGGCGTTATTGTGGCACAGAGCCCCAGGCAGACCGAGCTGTGCCGGCCGGACCATCGCGGCCAGCTGAAACCGGTAGCAGCCAACGTCGACTACCTAGTAATTGTCTTCGCGCCACTGCCCACGCCTTACGCCAACCTGATCGATCGCTACTTGGTCGCCGCCGAGCAGGCTGGACTGGAACCCTTGCTGGTGATGAACAAGTCAGACTTGCTCAACGACCACAGTCACCTTGAGCTGCAACAGTGGTTGCGCGACTACGCCGCTCTGGGCTATCGCGTGCTCAGCCTGTCAGCCGGCGACGGCAGTGGCATGGACGAGTTGAAAGCCACCCTTAAAAACCGTATCAGCGTATTCGTCGGCCAGTCTGGCGTCGGCAAATCGTCGCTGATCAACGTCTTGCTGCCAGAAGAGGACCTGCGCGTCGGCGCACTCTCGGAGCATACGGGCAAGGGTACGCATACCACCACCACAGCCAAGCTCTTCCACTTTCCAGCGGGTGGTGACCTGATCGACTCCCCCGGCATTCGCGAGTTTGGCTTGATGCATATCAGCCATGATGAGTTGCTGGAAGGCTTCATTGAATTCCGCCCCTTCCTCGGCATGTGCCGCTTTCGTGACTGCCGGCATAAACAGGAACCAGGCTGCGCGCTGCTTGGCGCAGTTGAGGACGGCAAAATCACCAAAACCCGCATGGCCAGCTACAAGTACATCCTTTCCACTCTGGAATCAGCGTGACTCTGGCAGGACTTGCTGCCTCAGCCGGGATTCAGCGTTAGCCGCGTCCTCAAACAAGTTCAGGCTGCGTTGCTGTTGGCGCTCTGTCGAGCTTGCGGGGGCAGCATCGGCTGGCGCAGTATCGACTGGCGCAGCATCGGTATCGACAGGGGCAGCGCCGGCTGGCGCAGCCTGCTCAGGCTCGCCCTCAAGCCTGCCCCCTGCCGAGGCATTACTATCACCTTCCTGCACCGTCTCATCCGACCCCGCATCGGCCGATTCACGCATCTGCTCCTCCGCCTGGTGGTTCAGCACGATGATATCGATCCGGCGATTAGTTGGACTAAAGGGCTCACTGCGATCAAACAACGCCGAGTCGGCATAGCCCACGACCCTGGCCACCTGACTCTCGGGGTAGCCAGCGACCAGCAACGTCCGCCGAGCGGCGTTGGCCCGGTCGGATGACAGCTCCCAATTGCCGTAGCCATTACGCCCACGAAAAGGCTCGGCATCGGTGTGACCGCTGATGCTGATTTTCTTTGGCACCTTGGCGATGGTATCGCTTAAGGTCAGCAGGATCTCTTCAAAATACGGCTGCAACTGAGCACTACCACTGGCGAACATCGGGCGGTTTTCTGCATCCACTATCTGGATGCGCAGACCATCCTGGGTAATCTCGATCAGAATCTGGTCCTTGAAGCGCTGCAACACAGGATCTTCGTCTATCTGGTTCTGCAGCTCCTGAAGCAGCATATCGAGCTCGAGCTGTTCAAGTTTCGCCGCCAGCTCCTTGGCCGACGCCTCATCCACCATGTCTTGATCTTCCGGGTCCTGCTCCTTGCTCAGGGTGCGCTCAGGCGAGACCTGAGGTGAGCCACCCAAATCAATCGGATAGGGACTACCACCCTCAGAAAAACCTATTGGGTCATTAAAATAACCCGAGATATCACGTAATTGCTCCGGCGTTGCCACGGTAACCAGCCACATGACCAGAAAGAACGCCATCATCGCTACGGCGAAATCGGCAAAGGCAATTTTCCAGGCGCCACCGTGATGGCCTGCAGCCTTACGCGTGATGCGCTTGACTATAATCGGCTGATTGTTATCCATGCATCAGCGGCCTTTAACCGACTCTTCCAGCTCCATAAAGCTGGGGCGATGCCCTGGCAGCAGAGACTTACGACCAAACTCCACGGCCAGAGCGGGCGGCAAGCCCTGCGCACTGGCTACCAGCGTCATCTTGATGGCTTCATAGGTGTTGGCTTCTTCGTGAGCGTCATGCTCCATCGCGCTGGAGAAAGGCCCAACAAACCCGTAGGCAGCGAGAATACCCAGAAAAGTACCGACCAGCGCGGTGCCGACCTTCTCGCCAATTTCGGTGTTATCTGCCTCCCCAAGAATACTCATGGTAATAACAATACCCAGTACCGCAGCGACAATACCAAAACCGGGTAAAGCATCAGAAACGCGGGTGGCCGCGTGTGCAGGCTCAAGCAGCTCTTCAGTTAGACTGGATATCTCCACATCGAACAAGGCCTCCAGCTCGTGCGGGGCCATATTGCCGGTCGACATGATGCGCAGGTAGTCGCAAATGAACTCCGTCATCTGCTTGTCTTTGAGAATCGCCGGGTACTTGCTAAAAATCGGGCTTTCCGCAGGCTCTTCAATATCCGCTTCAATCGACATCATGCCTTCGCGTCGACTCTTGTTCAGCACCTCGTAAAGCACCCCCAATACATCGAGGTAATAGGCCTTATTAAACCTATGACCGAACATAATCGCGGGGCCGGCGGCGAGTGTCTTTTTAACCACGGTACCGCTGTTGGCGACCATGAACGCACCGAACGCGGCGCCACCAATAATAATAATTTCAAAGGGATGCCAAAGTGCAGCTATATGACCGCCAGACGCCATAAAGCCACCAAGCACGGAGCCAATGACAACCAGAAAGCCAGCAATTTTCAGCATAAATCAGAGTGCCCCGATGCAGCAGGAGGCATGCCGTAGCATGCAGGAGCGGCAAACAGCCGCTGTTCGAGTTATAGTCGCGTAGACCACAAGTATAAAGCCGCGAGTCTAATGAGCACAGCCCAGCCCACACATACCGGCAATACCGACATTATCGGCAGCCTGCGCCAGAAGCTGAATGCCACCGTGCTACCGATCACGCCAGCGCAGCGCAAGCGACTACTGGATCAGCTTAACAGCGAGATGCTGAGCATGGGCGAACTGACCCAGGAAATTCTCAGTGTACCGGTAGCAGCGCTACATATTTGCCGTGCCGCGGGCGATGCCGCGCGTAATCGAGATATTGACATACTTACGCTGGAACAGGCCTGCGGCCTGCTTGGCACACAGCGCCTTGGCACCCTCCTGGGCAATATACCGGTGCTAGAAGAGGAGCAGCTGCCGAAGGCCTATACCCAACTATTGAGCATAAGCGAACATGCGGTTAGCCAGGCGCAAGGCCTGTTCTCACAGCGCATTGCGCGCTTGTGGCATGAAATGTCGCTGGCAACGCTGCTCTTCCTTTCCCCACTATGGGCATTGGCCTACATCAAGCCGCATATTTTTGACCAGTGGGACGAGCTCAATCGCGGCCTACTGCCTAAGCACTTGAGCAAACGCAAGGTCGCGGAAAATACGGCACTGGGCTTCCTGTTAGTGCAACAAGTCGCCCAGGATTGGTGGCTACCGCCATGGATACTGCAAGGCTATCGCTCACTGAATGCCAGTCGTCGTATCATGGTCAAAGCCCTGCATATTGCGCGAAACGCCAACAACCCGCAGGAGCAGCAAGCGCAACTGGATGCCGATCGCGAACTGTATCGCTGGCTAACCCAGCCTGCCAACAGCCTGTTGATGGCTAGCGGTATTGCCTTGGGATCACACCATAACTGGTACGCCGTCCACACCCTGCGCTGGCAACAACTCAGCGCTCTGTTCCTGGGCTGCAGCGTCGCTCAGGCACAACATACCAGCCATGAAAGCGCCGCCAACAGCGCGCGGGCCCAACACAACAGGAGCCCAGGGCAACCATGGCTACCCGCAATGTCGCTACCCTGGCCAGCGGACTACGCTCCCGCGGTAGAGCCAGCCGCCAAGCCCGCCAGCACGCCGTCGACACCAACACCACCGGCGCCGATACGTCCGGAGCGGTGGCGTCACTTGTGCGTCACACTCAACACGCAACCCAGCCCTTTCACTACGCTGCCGCAGCTATTGGACTGCGCGCTAAAGGCAATGCACGACGGCTTAGGGCTGCAGCAGTGCTGGATCGCCCTATTCAACGGTAAATCGCAACAGCTGGTTGTAGGCGCCGCCTTGGGCTTTGAAGCAGGCCAAACGGCCGTAGGCACCAAACTAGGCAACCCGCGTGGCTCAGCTTGGGGCAACTGGCTTAGCAGTGAGCCGTGCCATCACCTCGACAAAGAACGTTTGTCCAGCCTGGGACCACTGCTCCCGGGCGCACTCAAGGTGATGGCGCCAGATAGCGCTTTCGAGTTAATACCCATGATCCACAAAAACCAGGTATTGGGCCTTATGTTCGCTTGCAACCCCGGAAACCAGCGATTGATGGATCAGCAGCGGCAAAAAGCCCTGATAAAAACCGCGTCCTGCGCTGTCACGGGCTTGCTCAATTTCAAGCAACGCGGCCAGGACGTATCGACCCCTTCCAGGCCTGATCAATAGACCGGCAACAGTAATCCGCTACAATGCGCGCATTGAGCAGCAACCTTGCCATCCCTTTGTCTGCAGAGGCGCCAAATATGACGATGAATACCTTGCCACTTTTGCTGGAGCCGACGGACCTGGAATTACCAAAGGATCAGCGACATTGCCGCCTGGTCGACTTGTGTAGTACCGAGCAATATCAGCAAGGACACATCCCGGGAGCAGTGCACTTAGCACCGACAAGAATCGCCTCACCTGCTCCAGTACCTGGCCTATTACCGACACGGGACGTATTGCAGGGACTGTTCGCCGAATTGGGTCACCATGACCAGCTGCATTACATCGTTTACGACGATGAGGGTGGTGGATGGGCAGGGCGCTTTATCTGGCTATTGGACAGCATAGGACACACGCACTACAGCTATATCAATGGTGGCCTGAAAGCCTGGCAGCAATCTGGGCTTGCGCTGGAGCAGCAAGCAAATCATGCCTCCCCCAGCCAACCGGACATCACGCTCAATAGTGACCATACGGTAGATATACAAAACGTTAAAAACAATCTGCAGAATCCGGATCGGATCATTTGGGATGCAAGATCTGCGCAGGAATACCGCGGCGAGAAAGTGGTTGCGGCCAAAGGCGGGCACATTCCCGGAGCTATCAACTTTGAGTGGACGGCCGGCATGGACCCTGAGCGCGGCCTTCGTCTGCGCGAGGATCTTGCTCAGCACCTGCAGACGTTGGGCATCAGCGCTGACAAGGAAATTGTCACCCATTGCCAAACTCATCACCGTTCCGGCTTCACCTACCTGGCCGCAAAATTGCTCGGCTACCCCAATGTCAAAGCCTACGCAGGGTCGTGGGCTGAATGGGGAAATCATCCAGAAACCCCTATCGAACTCTGAGGACTCTTCATGCCCGCACGCCTATTCATCCTGATGCAGTATCTGCTGCCACACCACTTGCTATCTCGCCTCGCAGGTTGCCTGGCAAACTGCACGTGGCCTTGGGTAAAAAACCCTTTTATCAACTGGTTTGTCGGCCGCTATGAAGTCGATATGAGCCAGGCCGAGGAGGAAAATCCTACGGCGTACAGTAGCTTCAACGATTTCTTCACCCGCGCCCTGAAAGCAGATGCGCGCCCCTTGGACCCAGCTGAAAAGGGTATTCTCTGCCCTGCAGACGGCACTATCAGCCAGCTGGGCAAGATTGAACACGGCCGCATTTTCCAAGCTAAGGGACACAGCTTCAGCGTGACCGAGCTACTCGGCGGCAACCCCGATCATGCCAGCGCTTTTCAGGGTGGCGAGTTCGCTACTGTTTACCTGTCACCACGCGATTATCACCGCGTACATATGCCTTTTTCCGGCACACTGACCGAGATGATTTACGTACCCGGGCGCCTGTTTTCGGTCAATCAAACGACCGCCGAGAATGTACCTGAGCTGTTTGCCCGCAACGAACGCGTCGTCTGCCTGTTTGATACAGAGGCCGGCCCCATGGCAGTGGTCCTCGTTGGCGCCATGATTGTTGCCTCGGTAGAAACCGTATGGGCTGGCCTGGTTGCGCCGCCCAGTCGGCAACTGCGATCTACTGAATATGGTCAGGCCGCGCCGAGCCTGGCCAAGGGTGAAGAAATGGGGCGTTTCAAGCTTGGCTCTACCGCCATTGTACTGTTTGGACCCGAAGCAGCCCATTGGCATGCCGACCTAAAAGCTGGCAGTGCAGTAAGCATGGGGCAACTGATGGGCACCGCTCAACAGTAATCAGGCACGCGAAAAATCAAAAGCAAGGACCTGATCAATACGGCTGGCGCCCAGCGCCAGCATGATCAAGCGGTCCACGCCAAGGGCAACTCCCGCACAGTCTGGCAAGCCTGACTTTAGAGCCGACAATAACGGCTGATCCAAGGGCAAATCGGGATAACCAAGTGCCAGCCGCTGTTGACGGTCCGCCTCAAATCGTCTTGCCTGCTCCTGTGCATCAGTCAATTCAAAGTAGCCGTTGGCCAACTCCATGCCGGCAACAAAGAGCTCGAAGCGCGCCGCGCTCGGCACCCGGTCATCGCCCTCCACGACTTTCGCCAATGCCGCCTGAGAAGCGGGAAAGGCATACACCATAGTCGGTTCCAGCAGCTCGACTTCCACGCAATGTGAGAACAGCAGATTCAACCAGCCATCACGCGACAGCTCGCCACTAAAGCCAGTGCGTTCCAGCGCCACTTGTTGCAACTGCTGATCTGAGCAGCGGTAAATATCCAGCCCAGTATGCTCGGCAAAAATAGCTGAATAGCTAACCCTTCTGGCTGGCTTACAATCGAGCACCTGCATAACCAGATCGTCCACCTCATCCATCAGCCGATGATGATCAAAGCCGGGGCGATACCATTCCAGCATGCTGAACTCAGGGTTGTGCCTGCTGCCCACCTCACCATTTCGATACACCTTGCAAAGCTGCCAGATGGCACCACTACCGGCAGCCAGTAGTCGCTTCATGGGGTATTCCGGAGAGGTGTGCAGATAAAAACGCTGAGCTATGGCAGCCCCTTCCGGCACAAAGTCAGTCGAAAAAGGAAACAGATGCGGATCGCTGACT
This sequence comes from Pseudomonas neustonica, assembly GCF_003797945.1. Lineage (GTDB taxonomy): Bacteria > Pseudomonadota > Gammaproteobacteria > Pseudomonadales > Pseudomonadaceae > Halopseudomonas > Halopseudomonas neustonica. Next base: position 112,387 of record NZ_RKKU01000001.1, on the reverse strand, counting down.
GCTGCCGCTGACAAGCAGGGGGTATCTACCTCAAGTACATCGCGCTCAGCAAAGAAGCGACGAATCTGATTGATAATAGCGGCGCGCCGATGGAGCGCCTCAAGTGAAGCGCTCGGCCTCCAGTCAACTGTCATGGACACTCTCCAATCAGGCACAAAAAACCGGAGCCAGGCTCCGGTTTCTCGATACAGATAGCAGCTTAGGCGCGGCCAACATACTCGTTAGAACGCGTATCAACCTTGAGCACATCGCCGGTATTAATAAACAGGGGTACTTTTACTACCGCACCCGTCGCCAGCTTGGCTGGCTTGGTGCCGCCACCCGAGGTATCGCCGCGCACACCCGGGTCGGTTTCAACTACTTCCAACTCAACAAAATTGGGCGGAGAAACAGCGATAGGCGCGCCATTGAATAGCGTTACCGTATATACAACCTGCTCTTTCATCCAGTTGCTGCAATCACCAACTGCCTTCTCATCAGCACCATACTGCTCAAAAGAACCATCAGTGGCCATGAAGTGCCAGAACTCACCGTCGGCATAGAGATATTCCATCTCACGATCCATCACGTCAGCACCTTCGAGCGACTCGCCCGACTTGAAGGTACGCTCGTTCACGCGACCCGTCTTCAGGTTACGTACCTTGACGCGGTTAAATGCCTGACCTTTGCCGGGCTTCACGTATTCGTTTTCCAGGATGGAACAAGGATCGCCGTCGAGCATCACCTTAAGACCCGGCTTGAATTCATTGGTAGAATAATTGGCCATACACACATTCCCACTTTCAATTAAACGGATAATCCGACAACGCGCCTTCTGACAACAGATGGAGGCAGCCAGTCGGATACCCTGACACCCTTGCGCGGAAAAACACCAATGATACATGGTTCTTCAGTTCGTGTTGAGTCCGCCAGCTGGCAAAATCTGCTAGCTGGCAGCATTACCGACCCAAGGGTATTGCTCGCACGTCTAAAGCTTGACCCTGGCCTGCTGGCAGGCGCCCTGGCAGCAGGCCGAGAGTTTGCACTGCGCGTCCCTGAGCCGTATCTGCTGCGGATGCAACCAGGCAATCCAAACGACCCGCTATTGCGTCAGGTACTGCCGCTGGGCGAGGAACTGGAAGATCAACCCGGCTATGTAACGGACCCACTGGGCGAACAGCATAGTAATGCGCAACCCGGCATCATCCACAAATATCATGGCCGCCTTTTACTGGTGGTCACTGCTGGCTGTGCGATCAACTGCCGTTATTGTTTTCGCCGCCACTTTCCTTACGCCGAAAACAACCTGAGCACCGCCGAGTGGGAGCAGGCACTGGACTATATTCGCCAGGACTCCTCCATTAATGAGGTAATTTACAGTGGTGGAGATCCGCTGGCCGCCAATGATCGACGCATCGCCTGGCTAACCCGTCAGATCGCGGATATCCCGCATATAAAGCGACTACGGGTGCACACCAGACTGCCAGTCGTCATCCCTCAGCGCGTTACTGACGGACTGATAGAGGCGCTCAGCGCTACGCGATTACCGGTAACCATGGTGCTGCACTGTAACCATGCAAACGAAGTTGATGCGCAGATGCTGGCAGCAACGCAGAAGCTGAAAAGCGCAAACATCACCCTACTCAATCAGGCAGTATTGCTGCGCGGGGTAAACAACCGACTTGAAGACCAGATGGCGCTGAGTGAGGTACTAGGCGACAATGGCGTATTACCTTATTATCTCCACCTTCTTGACCATGTGCGAGGCGCTAGCCACTTTCACTGTAGCGACGCAGAGGCCAAACACCTGGTTGGACAATTACTGACCCGACTGCCGGGCTATCTCGTACCACGCTTAGTCAGAGAGATTGCAGGGGAAGCCGGGAAAGTCCCTATTCACGTAGATCTGATCACTTCCTGAATCAACCAATAATAGTGAAAAAGAGCTCGGTTGAAGCAGTGCCAACGATGCATAAACGATTTAGCGACTTAAAGGCTAAACTGCTACAGTGTCTTCACTAGAAGACTTGAAACTCAAGGCGCCAGGAATGCCAAAGCTCGATGGCTGCTTGGCTTTGGTCAGAACTGCTTGCACTGGATATGACTGTTATGGATAGCACATCGCAAAAACTGAATTTGCGTATTCCCCAGCAAACACTCAGCAGCTTGAGCTTTGCTGAAGGCACGGAAAAGGGGATTAGCCAATGGCTGGCCAATCTGCCGAAAGCCAACATTGGTGAGACAGCACGTCAGTTATATCAAGGGCTCATCGAGCTGAACCAGCTTGAGTTGGCTGCTGATCGGCGTCTGGCCATCCTCGAGCTGATCAGGCCTGAAGTGCACTATGTTTGCACAGCGCTATCCAAATATTACCTTGGCCAGTCCATCGTTCTCGAAGACAAACCGCGTAAGGTCGCCAACCTCTCGCAATCGCTGCAAAACCACCTCGCCAATGGCTACAAGATAGTTGTGGCGCAAGAGCGCAGCATAAAGTCGCGAGATCATGCCAGCCAAATGACGCTAGCGCTACAACGCTCCATTCGCAGCCTATGCGGTCCACTGTTGCGCGCCTTTCAGCTCTACTGTCCCGTGGCAGACGGAGTCTGGCTAGAGCTACACCAGCTATACCAGCTCGCCCGTCGGCGCAAGCTTCACCTGACCGCCGTTCCGGACAAGGAAAGCGCCAGCACAAAACCGCTGAGCATAGAACAAAGCTACATCATTGCGCTGCTGATGGGATCGGCAAGACCGAACCAGATGCGCCAGAGCGCCATGGGGAAGCTGTTTTCGACCCTGGAAGACTGGAGCCGAACCGCACGCATTGTGCAGCCAACTGACGCCAAAGCCCTATTCATCATCAACCCTGATATGGACTGCCCAGCGCGCTACAAATCATTGATTCGTGACGAAAACCTGGACAATAGCCTTGGGTTAGATACCAGCGAGCTGGTGAACAGCATCAAAGACTACATGCTGCAAGGTAACGACTACCGCGGAGATCTGCGCATCCCAGACAATATGGGTGTCGAGCTACTGCAACATGTGAGTCAATCATGGGGCGACTTGGCGGAACGCACCTTCAACCGCATACCGAGCGGAGGCCAGCTCAAGGTCAGCATCGGTATGAGTGCAACGCACTACCGTATCGCCGGCAAAGCCTTTACCCGTTTTGTCGATGCTGAGGAGGATATGGAGACCAACCCCTTCTCCGATGCGGCTCAACGCGAAAAACAGACAGGCTGGGCTACTGCATTTGACGGCGGCTCCCAGTCAGTAGACTGGCACGGCGCTGGTGTAGAGCAGATCGACTATAACGGCACAGGGAGCGGCATTGACGAAGACGAGGAAGCAGAGAACTATCCGATTCACACGCTGCCCATCGTCAATCATAGCCCCGGTGGATTCTGTCTCACCTGGCCTAAAGAAGTGCCAAAACAGCTGCAGGCTGGCGAGTTGCTAGGCATACAAGAGACCAATGACAAAGACTGGACTCTGGCCGTCGTGCGCTGGATTCGCCAAGTACGTGGTGGTGGTACGCAAATGGGGATTGAGCTGGTTGCACCGCATTGCACACCCTGTGCAGCCAAGCTGCTGCGCAAAACCGGGGAGCCCAGTCAGTTCTTGCGCGCCCTGCTGCTGCCCGAAGTTCCAGCCATTGACAGACCGGCAACCATTATCACGCCGCGAATGCCGTTCCAGATCAACAGCAAAATCATCATTCACCGTCCAGGCTACTCTCAACGTGCGCACCTCACTGAGCGCATGACGGCAACCGGCAGCTATAGCCAGTTTGAATATCAGTTAATCGAGAAGACAAAAGATGAGATGTCTCAATCTGAGACTAAAGCCTCATCCTTGACGGTTAGCACTGAGGATGACTTTGACTCGCTTTGGAAGTCTCTGTAGATTTAAACGCCTCATCACCAAGGGCTGCGCATCAGCGCAACCCGCTCTGTGCGGACTACTATGGGCAAAGAAAACCAAGCCATTAAACTTCTTATTCTGGATGACTCGCAGAACAACGCAGAGCGTCTGGTAAGCCTGTTACGTAACGCCGGACACGCGACCCGAGCTCACCGCATCACCTCAGTAGAAGACTTGCAGGAGTCGCTGCAACAAACCTGGGATCTCTGCCTGGCCAGACCCGAAACCAGCTTCATGACAGCACATGAGGCGGCAAGCTTAATTGCTCGTCAGGCTCGCGATATACCTTTTATTCTGCTCGCACCATCACCCAGTACAGAGCTGCGCGTCGAGGCACTGAGGGCCGGTATGCAGGACGCACTCAGTGACGACAGTGATGCACTGCTGACGCTCATAGTCAGCCGCGAGCTTGCCAACCTGGCCGCCCGCAGACAAAGACGCATCGCCGAGCAAAGCCTGCGTGAGGCTGAAAAGCGTTGCCAGCTGCTGCTCGATAGTTCAGTTGATGCCATTGCCTATGTACATGAAGGCATGCATATCTACGCCAACCGCTCGTATATCCAGCTATTTGGCTATGAAGATCCGGATGATCTGGCGGCAGAACCCATGGTTGGCTTGATAGCCAGCGAGGACCAAGGCCGTTTCAAAGATTTTCTACGTAGCTATATACAACAAGGCGGCGAGAATGAGATGCGTCTCAAGGGCTTGGACAGCAGCGGAAAACAGTTCCCGATCTCCCTCAGCTTTTCTCCCGCGAGCTACGATAGCGAGCCCTGTACTCAGGTCGTTATCCGAGCAGAAACCGCCAGCGCCGAGTTTGAAGAAAAGCTCAAGGTCATGGCCAGTAGAGACCTGGTTACCGGTCTGTTTAACCGCTCCTATTTTCAAGATCAACTTGAAGCCGTGCGGGATAACGCAGTGCGGCTGGGCCAGCCAAGCAGCCTGGCTTATATCAGCATTGATGACTTCAATAGCCTGCAGTCTGACATCGGGCTTGGTGGTGCGGACCTGGTGCTAACCGATATTGCTCAGCTGCTGCTTGAACACTTCCCTGAAGGCACGTTGATTGCGCGTTTCAGTGATGATGCCTGCACTGTGCTCATCAACGGCATTGAGCCAGAAGCAGCATTGGAATCCCTGGAAAGTCTGCGGCGCAAGGTCGAGGCGAATCTGTTTGAAGCAGGCGGGCGTACCGTACAAATTACGCTCAGTATCGGTGTCTCCGCCATCAGTGAGACCAGCGCCGATCCGGATGAGGCGATAAACCGAGCGCACCGCCTTGCAGATCAGCTCAATACCGCGGGCGGCAACGCCGTCAAGATATTTAACCCACTGGAAGAGCTTGCGCACCAGGCAAATCGCGGCAATCTGATTGCGCTGATAAAGCACACTCTTGAGACCAATGGCTTCCGGCTGCTATTCCAGCCGGTGATCAGCCTGCGCGGGGATGACGCGGAGAACTATGAGACTTTTCTGCGCCTGTTAAATCATGAAGGCGAAGAAGTGCCGGCAGCAGACTTTCTGCCTGCCGCGCAGGAAGCGGGGTTGGCGGAAGAAATAGACCGTTGGGTAGTGACTCAGGCCACCCGCCTGCTCAGCAGTCATCGCAGCAAGGGGGCCAGTACTCACCTATTGATCAACCTCAGTGGCGCTAGCCTGCAAAATCCGGAAATGGTCGAGTGGATTGCCGGCAAACTGAAAGAGGCTCGGCTACCACCGGACAGTATTATCTTCCAGTTCAACGAAGCTGACGTGAATACCTACCTGAAGCAGGCCAAGGTGCATACCGAAGCATTGCGCGCACTGCACTGCAAGGTATCACTCAGCCACTTTGGCGGTGCACTGCACCCGTACGCCTCGCTTAAACATGTGCACGCCGACTACATAAAGATAGACGGGTCTTTCGCCCGAGATCTATCCGATCCTGCGGCAGTAGAAGCCTTGAAAAACATGGTCTCAACGCTGCACGCGCAGGGCAAACTGACTATCGTACCCTACGTCGACAGTGCGGCCATGATGCCAACGTTGTGGCAAGCAGGGGTCAACTATATTCAGGGCCACTATTTGCAACCGCCGAGCGACAGCATGAGTTACGACTTTTCTGCCGAATAGAGCAGCAACAAGCAGCCCTCGCAATAGAACGAAAACGCCCGGATTAATCCGGGCGTTTTTGCAATCGAGCTCCCACGTTAACCACCTTCACGGTCACGAAAGCCCAACAAGTATAAAATGCCATCCAACCCCAGGGTCGATATAGCCTGCTTGGCGGATTGTTTGACCAAAGGCTTGGCGCGAAACGCGACTCCAAGCCCGGCGATTGACAGCATCGGCAGATCATTGGCACCGTCGCCAACGGCAATCGTTTGCTCAAGACTGATACCTTCCTGCTGAGCCAGTTGGCGCAGTAACTCTGCCTTGCGCTGGCCGTCGACAATAGGCTCCTGCACTTCACCAGTAACCAGGCCATCGACCACAGGCAGCGCATTGGCATAGACATAATCAATGCCCAGCCGCTGCTGTAACTGCTCAGCAAAATAAGTAAATCCACCGGACAAAATAGCGGTTTTATAACCCAGCCGGCGTAACTGTGCGATCAAGGTCTCTGCACCTTCGGTCAGCCGCAAAGACTCGCCTACCTGCTGCAAGGTCGAGATAGGCAAGCCTTTCAATAACGCCATGCGCTCACGAAAGCTCGCTTTAAAATCCAATTCACCGCGCATAGCCCGTTCAGTGATCTCTGCTACGGCATCACCAACACCGGCGGCCTTGGCCAACTCGTCAATGACCTCTGCGTCAATCAGGGTTGAGTCCATGTCAAAAACGACCAGGCGGCGATTACGCCGAAAGATACTATCCTGCTGGAAAGCGATATCGACGCTCAACTCTTGTGCAATAGCGAGGAACTCGGCACGCAGCGCAGCAGGATCAGCTGGCTCGCCGCGCACCGAAAATTCGATACATCCCTTACCCTGGTCGGCAGGTAAGCCTTCAGGAATTCGGCCTGACAGACGATCAATATGATCTATGTTCAAATCATAGCGTGCGGTAATTTCGCTGACTCTGGCGATATGTTCTGCCGTAACGCGGCGTGCCAGCAGCGTAACTATGTGTCTGGGCTTGCCCTGCCCGGTCACCCAGCGCCCGTACTCTTCCGCGCTGACCGGGGTAAACCGCACCTGCTGATCCAGTTCATAGCCACGAAAAAGCACATCCTTCAGCACGTCTGACAACCCTTCTTCGCCCGTCATCTCGACCAGGATTCCAAAGGAAAGCGTATCATGAATAACGGCTTGGCCAATATCCAGGATGTTGACCTCGGCCTTCGCCAGCAGGCCGGTAATAGCCGCCGTCAGACCCGGACGATCCGGGCCGGTAATATTGATCAGGACTATTTCCTTCAAGGTAACCTCTTACGCCAAGCTAAAAACCGTATTCTAACCGGAATTGGCAACGACCTCACAGATGAACCCTTTTTCCATGCCGTGGTAATGGCTATACTCGCGGTTCAAGCCGCCAGCGGCCAGTTCTTGCCCACCCCAAGCCAATTCCGAGTCCTATTTTGAGCCGCTCAAGCCCGCCCCAAGACAATCTATTTCTGCGCAGCTATACACAAATCAGGCAAAGCTGCAGTAAATTCCGCTACGCGGTGCCACTACTGGTACTAATACCGCTGCTTGGAATATTGCTGCTGACACTCTGGTTTGGCAACAACCAGCTCCAGCGTGATATTGGTACCCAGGCAGATCGCGTAGGTGCAGCACTGGCTCGTCAGATCGCGTCAACCGCGGCTGAACCGCTGGCCGCGGGTGACAACCTGAGCCTGAACATTTTGCTCGCTGAGTGGAACCAGAACCCCTTAATCGCTCATGTAAGCCTTTATTCGACAGATAATCGAATTATCGCTGAAGCGGGTAACAAGCCGGCCACCCGCAACCGCGCTCCCGGTCAGGGGCGCTACATGTCAGCTGTTCTGCAACAAGAACAGGTGGCAGGCCAGATTCAGTTGATGTTGGCTGCACAACCATTCCGTCAGCCGGCGACCAACCTGATGCTGCATATAATCTGGAGCTTACTCGCTGTTTCGCTGGTCGCTGGCTTCACAGTCTGGTTATGGACAACGCGGCTGAGACGGGACCTGATCGCTATCGCCCAGTGGGACAGAAGCCCCAGTTATCCTGCACCAGCGAGCGCCCGTCATGATGAGCTGGGTGACTTTGCCCGCACCCTGACGCAACAACGTGGGCTTTATCCAGAGCCAGAGCCAGAGCCGGAAATACCGGTGGTCACAGAAATAGCCGCCGCACCCGCCGTCGACGAGGTTCAAAAAGCCCCCGTGGTCGTTGAAACCGGCGAGGTTGCAGACGCAGCAGCGCCTGAAGAAACAATCCATAGCGAAGCCTCGTTGACTGAAACGCCACCAACAGACACAGCTATTGATTCAGAACACGAGCCAGCCGACAACGACGAAGAGCTGGACGACAACGCCAATCCTCAAGTAGAAGATGAAGATGCTGCGGATACCCCGCTACCACGCCACGCGATGCTAGCGGTACGACTGGGCAATCAGGAAGCACTGCGCCGACTACCTCGTGAACGGTTACTGACGCTACTCGATCGGTATCGTGAGCACGTGCAACGTGCCGCGCAACTCTATGGTGGTCAACAACATACCTTGTTCGACGGCACCAGCGTGTTGATGTTCAGCCCTGGCGCTGAGGATACTCGCGATGAGCTGAATCACGGTCTTTGCTGTGGAGAGCTGTTGCGCGTGCTCGGGCATGATCTGCAGATTGAGATTGCCGATACCGGCATTGCTCTTCACCTTCAGCTCGCGCTGTGCCACGCCCCCGGACTCGATAACATCAGTGACGAAGCATTGAGCGAACATGAACTCTGTCAGCGTACGCTGGATCAACTGCAGCACAGCCGTAATCTTCTGCTGGTAGACGCTGAGCTGGCAGGCGCAGGCACCCTGGCTGATAGCGCTGTAGCACGCCGCCTGGCCAGCCAGAATGGTATTTACTGCATTGAGCGCCTGCTCGAACCCTATCAATCGATGGTAGAGAGCCAATTGAACAAGCTCTACAACCAACGCCAGGGCTGAGGAGCCTAGCCTGACTCAGCGCCAGGCTCCTGCACATGATGGCCTAGAGTCAGTGCAACCTAGTCGCCAGCAACTGGCGACTCAGGAGCAACATTGGAGCGTTCAACCGCGACAGCATCAACCTTCTGGAATCCGCGTGGCAACTTGTTGCCACGACGTCCGCGCTCACCGCAATAGTGCTCAAGATCTGACGACTTGAGGGTCAAGGTGCGCTTGCCAGCCGTCAACACCAGGCAAGCGCCCGGCGGAAGTACGGCCAAGCCGGCAACAAACTCTTCACGCGACTTAACCCGCGCCGATGGTAATGACAAAATCTTGTTACCCTTGCCCTTGGACAGCTGAGGCAGTTCAGACAGGCTGAATACCAGCAAGCGACCCTCATTGGACACCGCTGCCAACTGGCAACTCTTCAGATCTTGCACCCGCTGAGGTCTTAGTACCCGCCCACCCTCAGGCACACTAAGCAGCGCTTTGCCGTTCTTGTTTTTGGCCAGCAAATCAGAGCCCTGAGCAACAAAACCATAACCTGCATCCGACGCCAGCAAGTACAAAGCATCATCCTCAGGCATCAAGACGGTTTCAAAGCTGGCACCTGACGGTGGATTAAAACGCCCGGTCAGCGGTTCGCCCTGCCCTCTGGCAGAAGGCAGGGTGTGCGCTGGCAACGAATAACTGCGGCCACTACTGTCAATAAATACCGCCTGCTGATTAGTGCGGCCGCTAGCCTGGTCAAGGAAGGCGTCGCCAGCCTTGTAGCTCAAACCGGCGCCATCGACGTCATGCCCTTTGGCACAGCGTACCCAGCCTTTTTCCGACAGTACAACAGTGACGGGCTCAGAGGGCACCAACTCGGTTTCCGACAAGGCGCGTGCTTCCTTGCGCTCAACCAAGGGTGAGCGACGGTCATCACCGTAGGTTTCGGCATCGGCAATCAACTCATCACGAACCTTGTTACGCAACAAACGCTCGCTGCCCAGAATTTTCTCCAGACCATCACGCTCGGCGGCTAATGCATCCTGTTCACCGCGAATCTTCATCTCTTCCAGCCGCGCCAATTGACGCAGGCGGGTATCAAGAATGTAATCGGCTTGCAGATCGCTGAGCTCAAAGCGTGCAATCAGCTCAGCTTTAGGCTGCTCTTCGGTGCGAATGATATGGATAACTTCATCCAGATTAAGGAAGGCAACCAACAAACCTTCCAACAGATGCAAACGAGCCAGTATCTTGTCCAGTCGGTATTGCAGGCGACGGCGCACAGTGGCAACGCGAAAGCCCAGCCACTCTGTGAGCATGGTCCACAGATCCTTCACCGCTGGTCTGCCATCGGTGCCTATCACGTTCATATTGACGCGATAACTGTGCTCCAGATCCGTAGTCGCAAACAGGTGCTGCATCAACTCGTCCAAATCGATCCGGTTTGAGCGCGGCACTATAACAATGCGGGTTGGGTTCTCGTGATCGGATTCGTCACGCAGATCAGCCACCATGGGTAGCTTTTTATTCTGCATCTGGCCAGCAATTTGCTCCAACACCTTGGCACCGGACACCTGATGCGGCAGCGCAGTGATCACTATCTCGCCATCTTCGCGGTTCCAGACAGCGCGAGTGCGCACCGACCCCCGACCTGTGGCATAGATTTTCAGCAGCTCGTTGCGCGGCGTAATGATCTCCGCTTCGGTTGGGAAATCCGGCCCCTGGATATGCTCCAGAATCTCGTCCAGCCCCGCGCCCGGGTCATCCAACAAACGAACACAGGCGGCCGCCACTTCACGCAGGTTATGCGGCGGCACATCGGTCGCCATACCCACAGCGATACCCGTGGTGCCGTTGAGCAGCAGGTTCGGCAAGCGGGCCGGTAGCACCATGGGTTCATCCATAGTGCCGTCAAAGTTAGGCTGCCAGTCGACCGTGCCCTGCCCCAGCTCGGTCAGCAGCGTTTCACTGTAGCGCGCCAGTCGCGCCTCGGTATAACGCATGGCGGCAAAGGATTTAGGATCATCTGGTGCACCCCAGTTACCCTGCCCGTCGACCAGTGGGTAACGGTAGGAAAAAGGCTGCGCCATCAATACCATAGCTTCGTAGCAGGCCGAATCACCGTGCGGATGATACTTACCGAGAACGTCACCGACGGTACGCGCCGACTTTTTGTGCTTTGAGGTGGCCGAGAGGCCCAGCTCACTCATCGCATAGATAATGCGGCGCTGCACCGGCTTGAGACCATCACCAATATGCGGCAGCGCTCGATCCATGATGACGTACATGGAGTAGTTGAGATAAGCCTCTTCAGTAAAAGACGCCAGCGTACGACGCTCTACTCCCTCGAGACTCAGATCCAGGCCATCACTCATACACAATCTCCGTTATGGCTTGCCGTGCTGATGCCGGCCGCCGCACTACTTGTTCACTGATACTGTCGCAGCAGCAATTCACCGCCGCGCGAGCTGAAATCCAATTGCCGCAGCGCACTCATGCCCAGCAACACCTCTTCGCCACCCATACCCGGCACGATCCCCGCTTCCACGTCGTGCAGCACGATGTCACCAATGCGCAGCCTGTCTAGCCGGGTGCTAAAACCCGGCGCAGTACCATTAGCGGTTTCTACCATAAATCTCCGCCCTTGCTTTAGCCCCATCTGCTCGGCAAGTTCAGCCGGGACCGCCACAAAGGAAGCGCCGGTATCAACCAAAAAGGTCACGCCATGCTGGTTGATCTGGCCATCGACCAGAAAATGCCCTTGGCGATTTGGCTCAAGCAGCACCTCCACGGCATTATCCAAGTGAACCGAGTCAGGCTTTTGATTGGGATTTTGCTGACGCTCCTCTACCCCGCTAAACCAGTAGGCAGCCAGCAACAAACCGGCTGCCCAGGCGAGTATCAACATACCTGTGCCTAACCGACGTTGACTGGGGGGCGGGGCGTCAGTCACGTTTGGTTTCCTCCTGCCAGTCGCTCGGTAGTTCAAATTGAAAAATCCACGGTCGGCTATCACCATCCGGTCGCACGCGATCGTTGTTATCCAGACCAATCATGATGCCGTCTTCATTGATCAATAGTGCTTCGGCCAAGCCAAAGGGGGCGTCAGGGTAGAAGTAAGGTTCCGCCAATACCGTCTGAGCAAAAGACCAGCAACGCTCGCGCTTGCCCGAAACCGAACTACGCCGACAGACCTGATGCGCATTGCGCTCCAGTGTCCATAACTTACCCTGCCATAACACCAGATCAGAGAAGTCGGCGGGCAACACTTCTTTATTCAACACGCCCGGCGCAAAAGTGTCTGTAGGCAGGAATCGACGCTCAGCCAGCAGAACACAGCCCGCCAGTGGGCAGCGCCATTGGTCATCCTGACGTTGCAACTTCAGCAAACCGCGCCCTTGGCGCTCTGCTGCCAACCAGAGTGTTTCCGCTTCGGCGTCAATAGCCACGCCCTCAGCCAGGGCATTGACCTGTTGCCATAAGCCTCGGCTCTCTCCCTCGCTGTAGACCGCAGGGTCAAGATCCAGCCACTGGCCTTTGACCGCGGTTTCGCCTGCTGGCGGCAGCTTCAGCACACCCAACTGACTTTCACTAACCAGATAACGATTGGCCTGCGCATCGCAAGCCAGGCCTTCAAAATCCAGCGCGCGACCGCTCAATCCCCGCAGCCAGGCGCCAGCCAGCAGCTGCACAGGCAACATGCTGGGCGAGTCCTTGGGTAATTCAAAGTGTTCAGCGCTGGCTTGCCAGCTAGCACCAATGGTCTGCAATACAAACAGAGTTTGATCTTCACGGTCTGACAACGCCAACAACTGACTACCACAATACTGCAGCGCCGAAAGATTACCGCGCTCCATGCCATCAACCGGCAGCGCCTGCACCAGAGCCAGCTCAGGCGCTCTTTCAAAGGCATTGACGGGTAGCGCAACAAACAACAAAGAGGCCAGCGCAAGCTGTCTGACAAACTGGCTCAAAGCAGCACCTCGGCCAGGTTACCCTTGCTTTCCAGCCATATTTTGCGGTCACCAGACCGCTTTTTCGCCAGCAGCATATCCATCAGTTGCTCCGTGTCCTGCGTATCGTCCACGGTCAGTTGCACCAGACGGCGGGTATCCGGTGCCATGGTTGTTTCACGTAACTGCAGCGGGTTCATCTCACCGAGACCCTTGAAGCGAGTGACCTGAATCTTGCCACGCTTACCCTCGGCTTCTATACGATCAAGGATGCCCTGTTTTTCCGCATCATCCAGCGCGTAATAAATGTCTTTGCCGATATCCACGCGATACAAGGGCGGCATGGCGACAAAAACGTGACCAGCCTCTACCAGTGGGCGGAAGTGACGTACAAACAAGGCGCACAGCAGCGTCGCAATGTGCAAACCGTCCGAGTCGGCATCAGCGAGGATACAAATCTTGCCATAGCGCAGCTGCTCAAGACTGCCAACACCCGGATCGACACCAATGGCCACGGCAATATCGTGAACCTCCTGCGAGCCCAGAACCTCGCTCGATTCCACTTCCCAGGTGTTAAGGATTTTGCCGCGCAACGGCATGATGGCTTGAAATTCTTTGTTGCGCGCCTGCTTGGCGCTACCCCCTGCGGAGTCACCCTCTACCAGAAACAGCTCTGAACGGCGCGTATCCTGCCCCACACAATCAGCCAGCTTACCCGGCAACGCAGGCCCCTGAGTAATACGCTTGCGCTCAATTTTCTTGCCGGCCTTGAGACGACGACCAGCGTGACTAATCGCCAGTTCAGCCAGTTGCAAGCCGATATCAGCATGCTGATTGAGCCAAAGGCTGAAGGCATCCTTGACCACACCCGAGACAAACGCAGCCGACTCACGCGAGGACAGGCGCTCTTTCGTCTGCCCGGAAAACTGCGCTTCGGCCATTTTCAGCGACAAGACATAGCTGACCCGTTCCCAAATATCCTCAGGAGCCAGCTTGACGCCGCGTGGCAGCAGATTGCGAAACTCGCAGAACTCGCGAATAGCCTCCAACAGGCCGGCGCGCAGACCGTTGACGTGAGTGCCGCCTTGCGCTGTTGGGATCAGGTTAACGTAGCTTTCCTGCACCAGTTCGCCGCCTTCCGGCAGCCAGAAAACAGCCCAATCGACTGCCTCCTTGCTCGACGAAAGGCTACCGGTAAAGGGCTCATCTGGTAGTTTTGGCCATTCGGCACAGGAATCTATCAGGTAATCACGCAGACCATCTTCGTAATACCAGCTGTTGCTTTCACCATTCTGGCGGTCTTCAAACTCAACCTTCAAGCCAGGACAGAGTACTGCTTTCGCCTTCAACAGATGCTTGAGTCGAGCGATGCTGAACTTGGCTGAGTCGAAATAGCTCGCGTCGGGCCAGAATTTGACAGTGGTTCCCGTGTTGCGTTTGCCTACGGTGCCAACCACCTCCAGCTCTTGCACTTTTTCGCCGCTTTCAAACGCCATGGCGTATTCCTGGCCATCACGCTTGACGCGCACATCGACCCGCAGCGAGAGCGCGTTAACGACCGAAATACCGACCCCGTGCAAGCCACCGGAGAACTGATAATTTTTGTTCGAGAACTTACCCCCCGCATGCAAACGGGTAAAGATGAGTTCGACCCCCGACACACCCTCTTCCGGGTGAATATCCACTGGCATACCCCGACCATCGTCGCTGACCTCGAGCGCATTGTCCGGATGCAAAACGACGGTAATGGTACGGGCATGCCCGGCCAGAGCCTCATCGACACTGTTATCAATTACCTCTTGGGCAAGATGGTTCGGGCGAGTGGTGTCGGTGTACATACCGGGACGACGACGTACCGGGTCCAGGCCGCTGAGTACTTCCAGCGCATCAGCGTTGTAGGTCGATTGAGACATGATCTGAGCGGTTTTCCTTATTATTCATGGGCTGCCGGTAGTGCTCCAGCCGCGCTGAATGCCGTGCGAAACAGGGAATCTGCGACACATAGTATCCGTCTGGCACCACCACTGCCAATGGCCCGGTCCATTGATGCAAACAGGGGCCAAAACAGGCAGCAGATGGAAGGGGGGTACCAGCGAAAACCCGGTCGTGGTGCGGAGTTCAATAAACTCAGTAACCGGTCGCGCCAGGATCGGGAAGATAGCTGCCGGGAGGCAGTCGTGACACCTCGGTTTCGATTCGACCATCATCGTACAAGCGAAGCCAGCGGTAACCGGGCGCCAGGGTATCAGTGGCAAAATCCTCGCTATCGGTAGCAAACTGCACACAGGTAGAGGGCGTAGCCATCAGCCGCACTCCACTACGCTCCCCATCGAATGCTTGATGTACATGCCCCCAGAGCACCGCTTTGACCGCTGACTGGCCCGCTAGACGAGCAAAAAAAGTGTCCGCATTGCGCAAACCAATAGGCTGCATCCAGCTACAGCCGATGTCGACCGGATGGTGATGCAGACAGACCAGCAGATGACGATCGCCGGCGGTTGCCAAGGCATCATCAAAGCGCTGCAACTGGCTATCAGCCAGGTATCCGGCAACCGATCCGGACACACTCGAGTCCAGCAGCACGATACGCCAGCTGCCGATATCTACCCAATCCTGGCTCATACCGGAGGCAGCACCCAGACGCTGCATCATGGCGGCGTCATCGTGGTTGCCCGGTATCCAGTGACATGGCGCAGGCAGCTGCAAGCTGGCCTCGATAAAACGCCGATAGGCGAGCTCACTGGCATCTTGGGCTATATCGCCGGTAGCCAGGACCAGATCCATACGGGCAATCTCCGACAGCACGAGATCAACCACAGAGTTCAAACTATCAAGCGTATCAAGGCCCAGCAGATCGTCGCTGTCTGCCGCGAAAAGATGGCTGTCGGTCAACTGAACTATGCAGACATAATCCGTTCCCGCCAATTCCGCTAACGACATGGAAGCACTACTCCTGATTTTCTTCCCAGTTTCAATCATGCAGTCTGCCGCGCAGAGATTCCAGCACTTGGCTACCCCTCAATGCACAAAAGTGAACGACTGCGCACTTTGTCCATGTCGCTGGCAATAACCCAACCACTCGCCGAGAAACTGATTTAACTGATATTTTTCATCGGGTTGCAGCATCTGTTCATTCGGATAAGGATAGACCCCTCGAAAACGACGGCTGTTGTAGGCAGCTACCACTTCGGCCATCCCCGCATCGTGATACAGACGTACCTCCATACTCGGGGGGGTTACCCAATCGTGCTGCCGCTCATGTGACAACAGCAGTGTTGTGGTGTAACGACAGCGTTCCAACACCCGCATATGAAGTGCTTGCTGACTACCGTCCCCGGCATCAAGCGCGATGCGATGATCATCCTGCTCAGCCATCGCTGGCATTAACTTGAGCAATCGCCAGTAATTGGTCTCACACAAAGCCTGTAAGCCAATCAGGTCAACACGGTAGCGGGGTTTGCGCAGGGCGTTCATGGACGAGGCCCCAGGTTGTCACGTACCTGTGCAAGATTCATCTCCAGCCATTGCAAGGCGATAATAGTAGCGGCATTGTCGATCCTGCCGTCCGCAAGCGCCTGCATGGCGTCGGATCGTGACCAGAGACTAACGCGAATATCTTCGCCTTCCTCCTCCAGACCATGAATCCCACCTGCACCGCGGCTGTCGACTCTCGCTAGATAAAGGTGTACCTGCTCATCGCTCCCCCCGGGGGAAGGGAAATAGCGGCAGATAGGGGTCAAATCGAGCAGCGCAAGGCCAGCTTCTTCTTCAGCTTCACGATGCGCTACCTGTTCGGGCGCTTCATCCTTGTCAATAAGGCCAGCAACCAGTTCCAGCATCCAGGGTCGTTCGCTCTTGTCGATAGCGCCCACCCGTACCTGCTCAATCAGTACCAACTGATCCAGCCATGGGTCATAGGGCAGCACACAAACGGCGTCGTGGCGCACAAATAGCTCGCGCCGCAGCGAAGGGCCCCAGCCACCATTAAACAAACGATGGCGCAGGGTCAGCACATCTAGCCGATAAAAGCCCTTGAAACCGGTCTGCCGATCCAGCACTTCGACATCGGCACGGGTAAAGTCGGTCACGTTGCCCCCAAGGGTTGTGGTCAGCGCCTGGCCGACACACAACATGCGTAAACAAAAGAAATCTTGTCGCTGTCGGCCGGGCAAAGACCGCCCTGACCTGCAAACAAGCCTCTAAACTCGCATACCTGCGGGGGTAACGGCAAGCTTTCGCCGCCCGCTTTTAGTTGGGCAGCGAAGGCATCAGACTTTCTGGTAAAGCTGTGAACCGGTTGAGCGGAACTCCTGCGACTTTGCCTGCATGCCCTCTTCAACCGCTAGGTCAACTGCTTCAATGCGCTGCGCCGCCGCGTAGTCGCGTACTTCCTGGGTGATTTTCATGGAGCAGAACTTAGGGCCACACATGGAGCAAAAGTGCGCCACCTTAGCCGAGTCCTTGGGCAGCGTTTCATCATGAAAGGCACGTGCGGTATCGGGATCAAGGCCGAGGTTAAACTGATCGTCCCAGCGGAATTCGAAGCGTGCCTTGCTCAAGGCGTTGTCACGAATCTGCGCCCCCGGATGCCCTTTAGCCAAGTCGGCTGCGTGTGCAGCGATTTTATAGGTAATGATGCCGGTCTTTACGTCATCCCGATTGGGTAGCCCCAAATGCTCTTTGGGCGTGACATAACAGAGCATCGCGCAACCAAACCAGCCGATCATCGCCGCGCCAATACCGGACGTAATATGGTCGTAACCGGGAGCGATGTCGGTGGTCAGCGGCCCCAGCGTATAAAAAGGTGCTTCATCGCAGCACTCCAGTTGCTTGTCCATATTTTCCTTGATGAGCTGCATAGGCACATGCCCTGGACCTTCGATCATGCATTGCACGTCATGCTTCCAGGCGATTTTGGTCAACTCACCAAGGGTTTCCAGCTCACCGAATTGCGCTGCATCGTTGGCGTCGGCGATCGAACCGGGACGCAGGCCATCACCCAGCGAAAAGGACACATCATAGGCCTTCATGATCTCGCAGATATCGTCGAAGTGGGTATAAAGGAAGTTTTCCTGATGATGTGCCAGGCACCATTTGGCCATAATGGAGCCGCCACGCGACACTATTCCGGTCACCCTTTTAGCCGTCATCGGCACATAACGCAGCAGCACTCCAGCATGAATGGTGAAGTAGTCCACGCCTTGCTCGGCTTGCTCAATCAAGGTATCGCGAAAAATTTCCCACGTCAGGTTCTCGGCGATTCCATCTACTTTCTCCAGCGCCTGATAGATGGGGACCGTACCGATGGGCACCGGGGAGTTGCGGATGATCCACTCACGGGTCTCGTGAATATTTTTACCCGTGGACAAATCCATCACCGTATCCGAGCCCCAGCGAATACCCCAGGTCATCTTCTCCACCTCTTCTTCGATGGAGGAGCCTAGTGCCGAGTTGCCGATATTACCGTTGATCTTCACCAGAAAATTACGGCCGATGATCATCGGCTCCAGTTCAGTGTGGTTGATATTGGCAGGAATAATGGCGCGTCCACGCGCCACCTCATCGCGCACAAACTCGGGCGTTATCTCCTTGGGCACGGCGGCACCAAACCCGTGGCCTGGATGCTGATCGGCCAGCAGACCATCGGCACGAGCCTGCGCCAACTTCATATTCTCGCGGATGGCGATGTATTCCATCTCGGGTGTGATAATACCCTTGCGCGCATAGTGCATCTGGCTAACGTTGCGTCCTGCCAGCGCGCGGCGCGGGGTGCGCACATGGGCAAAACGCATGTGATCCAATGCTGGATTGGACAGACGGGCACTGCCGAACTCGGAACTCAGACTTGGTAGCACTTCGGTGTCGCCGCGGGCATCAATCCAGGCGCCGCGCACGTCCGCCAGTCCTGCGCGCAAATCAATCTGTACCCTTGGATCGGTGTAGGGGCCGGAAGTGTCATACACCAGCACCGGCGCGTTTGGCTCAACACCCTTATCAGTCTGGGTATCAGCCAGGCTGATTTCGCGCATCGGTACGCGGATGTCGGGGCGCGAGCCTTGAACGTAAATCTTGCGCGAGTTGGGAAAAGGCTGGGTGGCCGCGCTATCGGAGCCAGAGGTGGCGATAGCGGTATCAGAAGGCTTACTGCTCATGGTTATGCTCCACTGCGTTGATATGTGCAGGGAACCGAAAAGGCGTGCGCGCCCGTCCGCATTAACGGCAGAACGGTAGGCACATATCTCGATTCCTACGCCGGTACTAACCGGTTCAGGTTCAACGGGTATCATCTCAGCTGCCACAATGGCGGCAGCACCCCGTCAAGATTTGTCCACAGTCTAGAAGCTTGTCAGCACGCCTTCAAGCCACACCCTCCAGTATTTTCGGAATCAGCCAAAACTCATCTAACAGGTTAAAAAAAGCGCCAAGTCGGCCAGTTAGTGCAGTAAAAACACTTTGTTCCCAAAGGCTACCAATGCATTGCTTGACCGTGGGGCACCAGCTCTTTAGCCTTGGTTGACAATTCCAACCATGCGAAGGATTCATGCATGCTGCGCCCCTTGTTTGCCGCCTTGTTGCTCGCTGGCGTATCCGGCCATGTTGCCGCCAATACAGACCTCATGACCATCTATCAGGAGGCGCTGCTAAATAGCGCCGATCTGGCCGCCGCACAGGCTGATACCAGGGCCCGTCAGGAGGCCCTGCCACAGGCGCGATCTCAGCTACTACCCAATATCGGTATCGGCGCAGGCGCGTCGCGAGAAGATATTGATATCGATGGCGTCGGCGGCGATAGATATAACACTCACTACTATCAGGCCAGCCTGACGCAGCCCCTGTTTCGCGCCAACCGCTGGTTCGACTATCAGTCCGCGAAGTCCCTGAGTCAGCAGGCAGAACTAGAGTTTTCTGCGACCCAGCAAAATCTCATACTGGAAGTCTCCCAAGCCTACTTCAACGTATTACGTGCGTCCGACAACCTCGCGACTGCCAAGGCTGAAGAGGATGCCTTCGAGCGGCAAATGCAGCAGGCACAGGAGCGCTTTGATGTAGGTCTGTCGGCGCGCACCGACGTACTCGAAGCGCGGGCAGGATACGATACTGCGCGGGCAGCACGACTGACCGCGAAGACCAATCTCGATGTCAGCTATCAGGCACTGACGCGGCTGACCAACCAGGACTACGACAGCCTGTATGGCATCAGCCATGAGCTGCCGGTATTGCCGCCCTCACCTGCAAACCTGCAGCAATGGGTCGAGACCGCATCGACACAGAATCTCAACCTGCTGGCATCACGTTATGCCATTGATAGTGCTGAGGATGGTCTGCGTAGCAGCAAGGCTGGTTATGCACCGGTAGTCGATGCCTTCGTGCGTTACAACGACACCAATGGCGGCGCTGAAATCGCCCGTGCGGGCCAGTCGGCGAATGACACGGCGCTGACCAGCTTTGGCGTAGAACTGACGATGCCGTTATTTACCGGTGGCCTGACCACCTCGCAGGTGCGCGAGTCGACCTACCGCCTGACTCAGGCTGAACAATTGAGCGAGGCCCAGAAACGCCGCGTGGTAGAAAGCACCCGCAACCTTTACCGTACCGTCACCTCCAGCGTTGATGAAATCGACGCCCGACGCCAAGCCATTGTCTCTGCCAAGGCCGCACTGGACGCGACGCAGACAGGATACGAAGTCGGTACCCGCAACGTCGTCGACGTACTGGAGTCCCAGCGTAATCTGTTCCGTACCGTGCGTGACTACAATACCTCGCGTTACAACTACATCATCGACAATTTGAGCCTCAAGCAATCTGCTGGCACCCTAAGCCCGCAGGATCTTGAAGAGCTGTCGAAGTGGCTAATTGCGGACTACGATCCCGACCGCGATTTTATCCCCGAACCAACCGAAGAAGAAATCGAGCGGATGTCCATGGGGCGTCAGACACCTAGTCGGTCAACTGATAACAGCAGCACAGGCTCCACCTTCTGAACCTAAAGCAACACAGTATCCAACAAAAAAGGCGCCGTTATGAGGGCGCCTTTTTTGTTGGATACTTCTAACGCCGCCGTTTAGAGTCGTTGCTCAATCCCCTGCAGCAACAGCTCAAGCGCACCCTGGTTTGCCGCAACCACAGCCAGACCCGCATCGCCCGCCTGCTTTCGCGCTTTAGAGTCCTGCAGCAACGTCAGCAAGGCTTCTGAGATGCCCTGCGAATCATTAACCAATTGCAGCGCACCAGCGCCCTGTAGCAGGTCATTTATTTCGGTGAAATTAAAGCGGTGCGGGCCAGACAATACCGGCAAACCCAGTGCTGCGGGCTCCAGATAATTATGCCCGCCATTGGGCACTAGAGAACCGCCAACAAAGGCGACATCGGCACAGGCATAAAGCATGACCAGCTCCCCCATGGTGTCGCCGAGCAATACCTGATCCGTTGGCGCCGGCGAACCGCCCTGACTACGCCGAACCTGCAACAGGCCTGCGTCCGAAACCTGGCGAGCAACGCTGTCGAAGCGCTCAGGATGGCGCGGCACCAGTATCAAAAGCGCATCTGGCAACGTCTGCAAAAGCACTTGGTGAGCGCGCAGAACCTGTTCGTCTTCCCCTGCATGGGTACTGGCGGCAATCCAGACAGGACGCTCGCCCCAGTTTTTGCGCAGCGCATGTGCCTGAGCCAGCAATGCGGCGGACGGACGAAAATCGAACTTGATGCTACCCGTAACCATCATCGCCGACTTATCTACCCCCAGCGATGAGAAACGCAATGCCTCTGCCTGGCTCTGGACGGCAACCCAGTCGAGCGCGGCAAACATCGGTTTTACCAGCCAGCTAACCCGCTGATACCCCCTCGCCGAGCGCTCCGACAGTCGCGCGTTGGCCAACACCAGGGGTACCTGGGCTCGCTCGCACTCGGCAACCAGATTAGGCCACAACTCAGTTTCCATAATAATACCGACGCGTGGCTTCAGTTTGCGCAACAACCGACGCTGCAGCCAGGGCAAGTCATAGGGCAGATAAGCATGCCCCACCTGCCCACCAAAGAGTTTGCGAATCTGCTCTGAACCGGTCGGCGTCATACACGTAATGGTGATAGGCAGATCGGGATGACGCTGCATCAATTCGCGCACCATAGGTGCCGCCGCAATACTCTCCCCCACCGAAACGGCATGCACCCATATACCGCCCTGGCGCACATCACCGCCTAAAGCAAACCGCTCGGACCAGCGTCTGGCGTACGCTGGCGCCCGCCAAGCCCGATAAATCAGACGCAGCAGTATCAGCGGGATGCAAAGGGTAAAAAAGATACTGTAAAGGGTACGGGTCATGGCTTCTTCCTGTGATCAAGCGCGACATAGAGTAGCAGATGTGACCCGCGGGCCCGGCAGTGTCTATACTAGTGCTTTGCCGCGCCGGGCCGAATCCGCCAAACATTTATTGTCAGGCGCTTTTGTCGGCCCGCCAGCCTTCTTGACTAAAGCACCGGGAGCTCATGAGTACAACCCTTGAAACCGATATTTGCATCCTCGGCGGCGGTATCGCCGGGCTATGGCTAAACGCGCGTCTACGCCAACTAGGCTACAGCACACTGCTGGTTGAACGGGGCGCGTTGGGCGGTGGCCAGAGCGTTAAATCCCAGGGCATCATCCATGGCGGCACCAAGTACGCTCTGAATGGAAAACTCAGCAGCGCAGCCGAAGCAATCGCCGGCATGCCTGAGCGCTGGCGAGCGAGCCTGCAGGGAACCGGCGAGCTGGATCTGCAGGGCGTACGCGTGCTCTCCGAGCACCATTATCTCTGGTCGCCGGGCAGCCTCATCAGCAACCTTGCCGGTTTTTTCGCCAGCAAGGCGCTGCGTGGCCGCGTCGAGCAGGTCAAGGGCAAGCAACTGCCCAAGGTATTTTCCAACGCAGCCTTCAAAGGCAAGGTTTACCAGTTGGCTGAGCTGGTCATTGACGTGCCGACCGCCATTCAGCGTCTTGCCGATCTAGCGGGTGACAGTCTGATAGCCGATAGCGCGCCGCATCTGCAGCGTGCCAGCGACGGCAGTATCGAAGGCGTGCGTCTGCAGCATCAGACAATCAAAGCTCAACGCTATGTGCTCAGTGCCGGAGAAGGGACTGAAGGCCTGCTAAACGACTGGCAACACCCAGAACCTGTGATGCAACGCAGACCGTTGCAAATGGTGCTGGTAAAAGGTCCAGACCTACCACCGCTGTATGCGCACTGCCTGGGCAGCAGCCCAAAGCCACGCATGACCGTCACTACGCACCCGTGTGCAGACGGGCAATGGTGTTGGTACCTTGGTGGCGAGCTGGCCGAACAAGGCGCTGGCCAGACGCCAGATGACCTGATCAACAAGGCCAAGCGCGAGCTGCGTGAGCTATTGCCTTGGGTATCGCTGGAAGGCACTCGCTGGACCACACTGCCGGTCAATCGCGCAGAGCCAGCGCAAAGCGGGCTGGTGCGCCCGGACACGGCCTTCGTGCAGCCCGTGGCAAATGCACTGGTCAGCTGGCCGACGAAGCTTGCCTTGGCGCCGAACCTTGCAGATCAGGTCATCGCACAGCTTGCAGCGCAACAGATCAAGCCTGAAAAGCCCGCAGCGGTCACTAGCGAGCTACCCAAACCAAAAGTATCGGCACCGGTGTGGGATATCTGCTTCCCATGAGTCTGCACAAGCATTACCGCACCCTGGGCAGTACCGGGATGAGTCTCTCACCGCTAGGGTTAGGCACCGTCAAGTTTGGCCGGAATCAGGGGGTGAAATATCCTAGTCATTTCGATCTACCCTCTGATCAGCAAATACGCAACCTGCTGGCACAAGCACAGGACTTGGGCATCAACTTGCTGGATACCGCGCCAGCCTACGGCATCAGCGAGGAGCGCCTCGGTCCGCTGCTGGCGGGTCAGCGAGCGGACTGGCTGATCTGCACTAAAGTGGGCGAAGAGTTCAGCAACGGCGAGTCCAGCTTTGACTTCAGCGCGCAGCATACCAAGCGCTCTGTTGAGCGCTCTCTGCAGCGGCTAGGTACGGACTATCTTGACCTGGTTCTGGTGCACTCCGATGGCAATGACCTGCAAGTTCTGGATGGTGAAGTCTATCCCACGCTGCAGCAGCTCAAACAACAAGGTCTCATCCGTGCGTTTGGTCTGTCCGGCAAGACCATTGAGGGCGGTATCCGGGCACTGGAGTTGGGTGATTGCGCCATGGTCACCTACAACCTGAATGAGCAAGCAGAGCGCCCGGTACTGGACTTTGCCCTGTCACACAACAAGGGCATTCTGATCAAAAAGGCGCTAGCTAGCGGCCATCTCTGCGTTGCGGGTGAAGATCCCGTGCGCAAGGGCCTGGAGTTAGTACTCGGCCATGATGCAGTTACCAGCGCCATCATCGGCACCATCACCCCGGCGCATCTGTCACAGAATGTGCAGGCTGCACTGGCTGTACTTGGCTCACAGGAGTAACGCATGACCTTAATCGTTGCCCGCAAGAACCCGGTGATATTCAAAACCCAGGCTATTCACATACAGGCCAGCAAAGAAGTGCTGCGTTACGCGCCTACCGGGAATCCCCTGAGCTTTTTTGAGATGCAGGAACGCAGGCAACCAATAACCGTGCAGAACCCAGAGCACTTTGAGCTGACAGTGGCCAACCTGGGGGTTTCTGTCGATATTCAGATGGAATGGCAAGGGCGGCAATTTCAGCTATTAGTGCGACAAGACCGGCCTGACCGCGGCGATAACGTACTCAAACTACTGTCAGGCTACGTGCCCGCGCATGAGTTACGCGTGCCTCTACTGACGGCCATGACCGAAATAGCTGAAGAGTTGTTGGTAGAAACCGAGTCGGGTTGGCTACAAGGCCGCTATCAGGATACCTGGCTGCCCACGCCTTACGCCGACAGCCTGGCGTTGGACGAGGAGCAGGTATTTCGCCTCAGTTCACTCGGTGGTTCCAGTCGTCCCGTACTGTGCCGTGAGCTCAACCTGTTGGAGCGTCCGCGAGCCTACGTGCACCTCCCCAGCAACTCGCTGCAGCTGGTCTACCAGATGCGCCTGGCACTGCCGCAGTCGGCCAAACGACTGTCGCTGCTGCATACCGATGAGTTTCTTGATGAAGACAGTGGCGAGCTGGTCGCGCAAATGGACTACGAACGCCCAGAGCTGTTTCTGGCCGAACACCGGGACGGCAAGGCAACAGGCAAACTGTTCATTCTGTTACGCGGAAAGTTAATCGAGCAGGACAGTCAAGAAATGCTACTGAGTGAGGCCTTTGCACCTCAGCACGGATGGATAGTGAACGCCCAGAATTGCAGCTGGCAGGAGGGTCTCGGCGAGCGCTGACCCCCTCCCCCAGGCATATTCAGTGCTGATCACGCTCGCGGATTTTTTCCACTATTGCTGTCGTTGAGCAGCTGTCGACAAAGTTAAGCACCTTAACTTCCCCGCCGTATGCCTGAACAATAGGCGCACCCACGACCTGACCCACACTATAGTCGCCGCCCTTCACCAGCACATCCGGCTTGACCTGCTCCAGCAAACGCTCTGGTGTATCTTCCGCAAAACTGATAACCCAGTCGACAGCGCCCAAGCCAGCCAACACCGTCATACGTCGCTCGACGCTATTGATGGGACGCCCCGGACCTTTCAAACGCGTAACGGAGGCATCATCGTTGATCGCGACTATGAGTCTATCGCCCTGACTGCGCGCTTCTTCCAGGTAACCAACGTGACCGGCGTGAATAATATCAAAGCAGCCGTTGGTAAACACGATGCGTTCACCATGGGCACGAGCATCTTCCAGCGCCTGCAGCAGCTGCTCTACACCAACCACACCGCGCTCGCTGCCCTGCTCGCGCTGAACCGCACGACGCAACTCAGGCGCGCTAATAGCCGCCGTACCCAGCTTGCCTATAACGATACCGGCAGCAATGTTTGACAGCCCAACCGCATTTGGCAAGCTCTCACCAGCCGCTAGTGCCGCAGCCAAGGTGGAAATAACGGTATCACCAGCGCCCGTCACATCAAACACTTCAAGCGCACGCGCCGGGAGGTGCAATGCGGGCTCGCCGCTGCGTAATAGCGTCATCCCCTGTTCACTACGAGTCACCAGCAAGGCATCCAGCTGTAGCTCGGCGATCAGCGCCATACCCTTCTCGACCAGTTCCTGCTCGCTACCACAGCGGCCTACAACCGCTTCAAATTCGGCCAGGTTGGGCGTAATCAGGCTGGCACCACGATAGATGGAAAAATCACTGCCTTTAGGATCAGCTAATACCGGCACGCCGCGCTCACGAGCAAGTTTTATCAGCGCCTGATGATTGACCAGGGCACCCTTGCCATAGTCTGACAGCACCAGCACCTTTGCCTTATCCAGCAAGCCTGAAACCGACGCCAGCAACGCATCTGCGTCCGTAGCAAAGCGCTCTTCAAAATCCAGCCGAATAAGCTGTTGATGGCGACTCATGACGCGCAACTTGGTAATGGTTGGCTGACCTTCACACTGCTGAAAATCGCAGTAAACGCCTGCGGCGTTCAACCGCTGCTGCAGGCTCTCGGCAGCTTCATCCTTGCCGGTTACACCGACTAGCCAGGCAGGAGCGCCAAGCGCTGAGATATTCAAGGCAACGTTGCCCGCGCCACCGGGGCGATCTTCTATCTGCTCGACCTTAACCACCGGCACCGGCGCTTCAGGTGAGATCCGGTGGGTAGGCCCATGCCAATAACGATCCAACATCACATCCCCGACCACGAGTACCGGGGCGGAGTCGAAGCGGGGCATGGTCAATTTCATCTTGTCTGATACCTGTTTCTGGTCCGACAGCGCGCCGGAAGGTTGCATATTAGCCGTGGCTTTCTTCTTCAAACTGCATACTGTGCAAGCGGGCATAGTACCCATTCTGAGCCATCAACTCGGCATGCGAGCCGCGCTCAACAATCTTGCCCTGATCCATCACCAGAATAATATCGGCTTTCTCGATGGTCGATAGGCGGTGAGCGATCACCAGCGTCGTACGCCCCTGCATCACACGATCCAGCGCGGCCTGAATGTGCCGCTCTGACTCGGTATCCAGCGCCGAGGTAGCCTCATCAAGGATCAATACCGGCGCATCCTTCAGCAGCGCTCGTGCAATGGCCAGACGCTGGCGTTGCCCGCCCGATAACAACACGCCGTTCTCACCTACCAGGGTATCGAACCCTTGCGGTAACTGATCGATAAACTCCTTGGCGTAAGCTGCTTCGGCCGCCGCTTTGACGGCCTCCATCGGCGCACCAGCCAGATCACCATAGGCAATATTGCTGGTGATAGTGTCGTTAAATAACGTCACATGTTGGCTGACCAATGCCATATGGTGTCGCAGGTTACGCAGGCGATACTGTTCAATAGGCACGCCGTCGAGCAGTATTTCGCCCTGGTCGTGATGATAGAAACGCGGAATCAGATTGGCCAGCGTCGACTTACCACTGCCGGACCGACCAACCAGCGCCACCATCTGCCCTGGCGCAATGGAAAAATTAATATCCTCAAGAACCTGCTTCTCAGTATCCGGATACCTGAAACTCAACCCCTTGATATCAAGTTGGCCGCTGACTCGATCGCGCTCCAGCGTGCCCTGATCAAGCTCTGGTTCTTCATCAAGCTGCTCAAAAACACTCTCAGCTGCAGCAATACCCTTTTGAATATTGGCGCTCACCTCGGACAGCTGCCGAATCGGCTTGGGTAGCAGGCCCGCTGCGGTGATATAGGAAACGAGGTCGCCCACCGAGGCATCGCCGCGCAAAAACAGCACCAGAAACATCACCACAGCCATGGCTGAATAGGTTACCAACTGCAGGGTGGGTGTATAAACAGCGCCCGTGCGGGTCATCTTCAGCCCGCGCTGACGATTGTTCTCGCTGGCCTTGTTAAAACGCTCGGTTTCATACTGTTCGCCACCAAAGCTGCGCACGACGCGGTAGCCCTGAATAGTCTCTGATGTCACATGGGTTACATCACCCATCGCCGTCTGAATTTTTCTGCTTTGGCTACGGAATTTCTTGCTGGTACTGTTCACCATAACGGCAATCACCGGCAGGATGGCAATCAGCACCAGCGTCAACCGCCAGTTCATCCAGAGCAGGTAGCCGAACAGGAAAATGACGGTCATACCTTCGCGAAAAATCACTTTGATCGCGTCAGTCGCGGCGCCGGTCACCATGGTCACATTAAAGGTGACACGAGAGACCAAGTGCCCTGAGCTGTGGTTATCAAAGTACCGGTTGGGCAATGTCAGAAAGTTATTGAACAGCGCAGTACGCAGATCATGCACCACACCGAGCGATACCTTGGCGATATAGTAATTACCTAAAAAGGAGCCAATACCTTGGTAGGTAGCCACCGCAATAATAAATAGCGGAAACCCCCAAATCATTGGCACACCGAAAAACAGGGCGTCACCACCACTATTGAGGCCGTCAACAAAATACTTAAGCACCCAGGCCATCGCAGGCTGACTGGAGGCAAAAATCACAAAACCAAAGATGCTGATGGCAAAAGGTACCCAATAGGGTTTCACGTAACCGAGCAGCCGCAGGTAAATGCGTATGCTGGAGCGCATGAATGATTCTTTCTGAGCGTTCGACATGAAATTTTCACGGGTGAAGGATCAAGCGGCGAGTCTATCACAGCTCAAAGGCGACACAGCACCCGAAGGCAATCTGCGATAAACTGGCGTTTTTAATCAGGAAAAAGTATGCGGCCACTCAGCAGGGACCAATTTGAAGCGATGCGGCTGGGTGCCACCGTACTGGAACAAGATGCCCATGGTGTCAAGGTTCTGCGGCTGGCCGATGGTAGCTTTCTGAAGCTATTCAGACGGAAAAGCTGGTTTTCCAAAACGGTGTTCTTTACGCCCGCTCAGCGGTTTGCGCAAAATGCCACCGCACTCAGTGAACGAAACATACCCTGCCCGCAAGTCATCGACTTGTTTCAGATGCGCAGCCCGTATCGCTCGGTTGTCCACTACGCCCCTTTACCAGGTGACACCCTGCGACACCTGTTAGGCAACAGCGAGGAGGCGCGTGCGATCGAGCTGCTTAGAGAGCTTGCCACCTTCATCAATACGCTGCACGACAAGGGAGTGTATTTCCGCTCTTTGCACCTGGGCAACATCATCTTGACGCCGCAAGGCGAACTTGGCCTGATTGATATCTCCGACATGCGCTGCCTCAACCGCCCATTATCAAAAAGGCTCCGCGCAAGAAACTATCATCACCTGCTGCGTTATGAGCAAGATTGGAAAAACGTCAGTTTTGAGATGAAGCAGCTATTTTCTGCGCATTAACGCACGTCAAGTTGAGCTCTAAAGCGAAGCCAGGTTGCAAAATAGCCAGCAAATACTTACTCCAATCAGGCTGCTCAATTGCACAGTAGCGCCTGACGTTTTTCGCAGTCCAGCGTCAAGAGTGCAGGCCGGGGCGCAGGGCGAGCGCGACAATATCGCTGAGCAAAGCAATACCAACTGCCGGTATGTGCTCCCGAGTGGAATAGGCCCCAGCGAAAACGATCGTGCTTGTCACGAAACTCGCTTACCAGTATCCAGAGACAGGCAGCACCTGGTTTGTCACAGGTCGACCCACCATATTGATCAGCCAGCGCTCACAGTAAACCTCGCCCTCACGCCAACCGTGGCTAGGAAGAACCGTTTTCCAAGCTGAACGACCTGTTTTTAATAGTTCGACTTTAAAACAACATGCTACTTAAGTGTCTCTGGCGGTGCGGATATTTCTTTTTTTAAAATCAAATGCCTAAGCCGCTTGAGAAGCTGCTTATCCCACTGTCGCAGCGGCACCTGCCTGAGCAGCTTCCAGCCATATGATTTATCGTAGATAACAGCCATGCGCAACGCCTTGGTGACAAGTCGCGCTTTAGCAGATTCGTACTGGGGGTGCTCGGCGTAAGGCGCTATTACGTCCAAGCCGTAACGGTACTCCGCTTTATAATTTTTTGACAAACTGCCTTCGTGCTTGCGGTACAGCGTCACAGTGTCCGGCAAAATATCGACAAAGAATCCGGCCTTGGCGACTTTCAGGGTCATTTGAAAGTCTTGAATCTTGATTGCTGCATCATAACGTCCTGCCATGTCAACTGCATCTCGCCGGTAGACTGCGATGTTGCCGCCTACCACTAAGGCAGCCGAAAGAGCCTGTGAAAAGTCATAGCGACGCACAGATCGCTTCTTGTCCTTTTTAGGGAGTAGCTCACCCTGCTCATCGATACGCACCGCGACACCACCCAGGCACCCGACTTCCGGGTGCTCACGTAGATAGGCCATCTGCACTGAGAGGCGATGTGGCGGCATGATGTCGTCTGCATCGAATGTCGCTATGAAATCTCCTCTCGCCTGGGCCAGCCCCGTATTCAGGGCCGCACTAACACCTGCATTTTCCTGGCGTATAAACTCCACACGCTGTGCAAGCCCATCTTGGTTAGCGGCCAGTGTGCGCTCGATAACCTGAACGCTGTTATCGGTAGAGCCGTCATCCACCACGATCAATTCAAAATTCGGGTAGTCCTGCGACAGCACGCTGCGCAATGTTTCATCAACATACCCCGCATAGTTGTAGCAAGGCACAATGACAGAGACTAACGGATATTCGCTTAAAGACTTGGTTATCATTCGGTGTGCTTACTCCAGCAGGGACGCCTTGCCAGTGTTAATTTTCCAAACCGGAAAATACAGATAGGGTAGCTCGATATCGCCCAACTGACTGCTGGCTAGACGCCGGGACTTCATGACCGCCTAGGTTATCAGCATGGATATATCCAGAGGCTGGCTTTATGTCACAAAGCTTATATGAGTTGACCAGCGAAAAATCGACACCCAAGCGCTCTAACACCAGGACGCAATACTCTAAATAGGAAATCTTAATAAAGGTAAGCGTCCGGCGATCACACCTTGATAGCAGGCTTCCAATTGTGCGGCAGTAGCTCGTCGATGGCGTTGTTCTTCTGCGTTGGCAGTCGGGTCAGCACATCTTTCAGGTAGGCATAGGGATCATGGTCATTGAGCTTGGCTGACTGGATCAAGCTCATGATGGCAGCAGCACGTTGACCACTGCGCAGCGATCCAGCGAACAGCCAGTTGGCGCGACCTAACGCCCAGGGACGGATCTGGTTTTCCACCCGGTTGTTGTCGATTGGAACGCTGCCGTCATCGAGGTAGCGCGTCAGCGCTTCCCAACGTTCCAGGCTGTAATCCAATGCTCTGGCGGTGCCGGAGCCATCCGGCACTTTGGTTCGATGTGCGATCATCCAGTGATGCAAGGCATCAGATAGGGGGCGGCTTTTGGCCTCCCGGATGGCCTGACGTTTGTCTGGTGGTAAATCCTTGGCTTGTCGCTCTACCTCGTAGAGTTTGCCGATGTACTCTAGAGCCTGAGCAGCCAGGGTGCTCTGGTTGGCCTTGTGCAGGTCATAGAACTTACGGCGGGCATGCGCCATGCAGCCGATTTCTACGATACCCTTGCCGAACCCGGCTTTGTAGCCAGAGTAATCATCACAGACCAGCTTGCCTTGCCAGTCAGCCAGGAAGGCCCGAGCGTGTTCGCCGGCGCGGCTCGGAGCGAAGTCATAAACGGTGGCTTTCAATTCCGAGAACGGTGTGGAGCAGTAGGCCCAGACGTAGGCCTTATGCGTCTTCTTCTTGCCTGGGGCCAACATGCTGACCGGGGTTTCATCGGCATGCAGCACCGGATGTGTCAGCAACTCACGGCGTAGCGCATCCACTAGCGGTTGCAGCTGGACGCCGCAGGCACCTACCCATTCAGCCAGGGTGGAACGCGGGATTTCGAGACCGGCACGACCGAAGATACGTTCCTGGCGGTAAAGCGGCAGATGATCGGCGTACTTGGCGACCAGTACCTGAGCCAGCAGGCCTGTCGTGGGGATGCCCTTGTCGATGATCTGCGCCGGAACAGGCGCCTGGATCAAGGTCTCGCAGTGATCGCAGGCCCACTTGCCACGGATATGGCGCTCTACGGTGAACTCGCCGGGTACGTAATCCAGTTTTTCACTGACGTCTTCGTCGATGCGCTTGAGCTGGCAGCCACAGCGGCACTGCGTATTATCCGGCTCATGGTGGATCAGGGTGCGTGGCAACTCACGCGGCAACGGGCTTCTTTTGGGTTTTTGCTTGGGCTTGGCTGTTTGCTCGGTAGCAGACATGGCCTGCTCCAACTCAGCCTCAATGGCGGCCAGATCACTATCGACCAGCTCGTCAAGCAGCAAGCCCTGCGCCGTATTGAGCTGTTCGCTACGCCGGGCAAACTTGTGACGCTTGAGGATGGCCAGTTCTTGGGTCAGCTTGTCGTTCAGGGCATTGCTGTGCACCAGCGCCCGGTCTTTAACTTCCAGCGAGGCCATCAGCTCAGCGGCCAGGACGCGGAGCTGGGTGGCGGAGAGCTGGTTGATGTCGGGCTGCTGAGTCATAGCGTTAGTATGCCAACGCCGTGCCCAGTTGTGGATCCGCCCTTCGGGTTATGGCCCGCAGCCGCAGAATATGATTACAGCACCGAGATGACTCCGGCCTCGCCCAGACGCTGCCAGGGCAGCCCCTGCGCGAGTGCGATCAATTGCTCGTCCGAGAGATTAACGCTGTCCCCTCGCCAGACTTCAGCCCAGTGGAACTTGCCTCGATTGAGCCGCCT
The DNA here is from genome assembly GCF_003797945.1 of Pseudomonas neustonica. Taxonomy (GTDB): domain Bacteria; phylum Pseudomonadota; class Gammaproteobacteria; order Pseudomonadales; family Pseudomonadaceae; genus Halopseudomonas; species Halopseudomonas neustonica. Next base: position 79,772 of record NZ_RKKU01000001.1, on the reverse strand, counting down.
GGAGCATAACCAGATGCCTAGGCCGTCGTGCACCAGGACCTTCATCCGGTTGCCCCGTTTGTTGGCAAACAAATACGCACAGTGGGGTCTGGCAGAACCGAAGACCTGAATGACACGAGCTAGTGCCTTATCAGCGCCAGCGCGCATATCCAGCGGCTCGGTCGCCAGCCAGATCTGGTCGATTCGGATCATCGCAGCAGGTCGCGCAACAAGGCGGCGCATTGATTAGCCTGGTCGGCAGGCCACTCCACGACGACAGCGCCACCGGCGTGGGGTATCTCGATACGGATACTTCTGGGCAGGTCACTGCTTGCAGTAGTCGGCCGGGCTGGCAGTTCAATCGGAACGAAGGCTGGCACTGTAGTGAGCGCAGTATCTGTTCGTCGCGATTCATTGATCCAGCGCCGCACCAGATTGGCGTTTAGGCCGTTATCCAGCGCAATGCGTGAGACGGAGGCACCTGGTTCGTGGCAGGTGGCGATAATGCGGGCTTTGAATTCTGGGGAGTGGCGACGGCGTTTCTGATAGGGCTTGGGTACGCTTAGGGTATTCATGATAAGTGTCCACTAGAAAATAAGTGGACACTATCCTGACGTCAGCGGCGACGAGCTCAAGACGGGATGGCCGGACGCTTACTAATAAAGGTTACGTTGTATGGCAGGTTTTGCAGGATAAAACCATCCAGAACGGCCCGTAGCCAACGTTAGGTATGACGAAGCGAATACTGGTTGCTCCAGCGCTTTTGGTAGTCGCCATATGCTTAAACACTCTATTTATAGGCGGCCATCATGGGCAGCGCCCAGAACTGCTGTTGCGCAGACACATCAGAAAACAGCGCGGCAAGACGCTCGCGGGTTTGCTCAACCAAGCGACTGGCCTGATCATCACTGGCGCTGTAGCACTGCAGCAAAACCTGTGAAAGCGCAGCCTCGTCACCCAGAGGAAAAAAATGACCAGTACTACCAACCACCTCAGGGCCGCCCCCACAATCACTGCAAATCAGCTTGTTACCTGCCGCCATCGCTTCCAGCAAAACCATGCCAAAGGGCTCATGGTCAGAGGTTAGCGCAAACACATCGAATGCCTTGAAGTAACGACGAGCATGCGGCACTTGGCCTTTAAACAGCACTCGATCAGCGATGCCCAATGTCTCTGACAAGCTCTTAAGCTTTGCTTCCAGCCGACCGGTACCCAGGATCACTAGCAGCGCCTCAGCAGGCAGGTCTGGCAGCGCTCTTGCGAAGCCTTTGAGTAGCGTAGCCTGATCCTTGTCGGGATGCAGCCTTCCAACATTGCCGACGACCCAGGCATCTTCTGCCAGATTCAAAGCTGCGCGCGCCTCGCTGCGCTCGATTTGATCGCTGCAGACAGCAGCAACATTGATCCGGTTATGCAGCGTCTGAATACGCTCGACAGGCCAACCAGGCAGGCAACGGCGGATATCTTCACGCACCGCATCAGAAACAGCCAATAAATGCAGACGCTTATGGAACGCGCGCGCAAAAAGTCGTCGACTAGGGCGCTGAAAGTCACCAAAGGCATGGTACACACCGATAACCGCCAAGTCAGTTGCCAAGCGCGCGATGTAGGTAGGCTTGGAGCGGTGGGCAATGCAGAAACTAAAATTGTGATTAAGGGCGATCTGACGAAGCTCGCGAATGGCCTTCAGTTTCAAGCGACGAATGTCTGCAGACCCATACCCCATGAATATCACTTCAGCGCTGTGGCATTGCTCTGCCACCTGCGGATCTGCCTTGCCGGTCAGAAAGACCGTGGTAACCTGATAGTCGGTTCCGTCAAAAAGCGCAGCATATTGGCGGGCGCAATCGAGAAAAGGTCCGTCATACCCATGACAGACCTGGAGCACGTGCCGGGCCTTGCCAACCACACTCATTTTTTAAGCACCAAAATATCTTCCATAATAAAAACTGCGGACCCGATTCGTGAAACCTATCCAGCGCGTCAGTCGGCGAGCACGCCATAGGCTCGCAAAGACGATTAAACGCCCTGCTCAACACTAGACCGATGCCCGTCATGACTTCCAGCCTATCAATCAGATCATATCCACGGGCCGCACTCGCCCTGAAGCACCCGCCCTAGCAAAGCGCTGCACAACACACTATCGGAACCTGAGACTAATCGACCTAGCCGGCAACATTCTCGTGTTCTAAAGAACCTCAGCTAAGCTGCCAGAAAAATGCGACGTTACCCGGCGTTCTCAAGGCTCAAGTGCAACACTTGAGATAGAGTGTTGCCATGAATACCTATACGCATTTAACCACCAACGAACGGGTCGCATTGATGCTGATGCAAGGTCAAGGATTGAGCCTGCGCTCCATCAGCCGTCATTTGAACTGAAACGTCAGCAGCATTAGCCTGAGCTCAAGCATAATAGTACGGCCCACCACTATGATATAGCCTTGATATTTGCCAGAGAATAGGGTCTGATCGGCACAACTAAAATACACGGCCTTAAACACCCGGTTTGAAGGCATGCGCAAGCAAACTTAACAGCACTTGCTGCGCCACGGGAGTAACTGAACTATGATTACCTCGAAGTACGATCCTTCTTCCCTAGAGCATGGGACGCCTCGACGAAGCAGCCTATGCTGACCACTTATAAAGAACTGAAAAGCTTCTGGCATTACGAAATCCTTGGCGAGGACAAGCCTTTCTCCCGGCTAAAGCTGTTGCGCCGGATGCGCCGTAACAACTCCTACCATTGCCTTTTCTGGTTGCGCCTTTCGCAATACCTGCACACGTCGCCCCGACGCGGGACACAATCCATTGCCAAGCAAATCAATAAATCGCTTGCGCGCAAATTTGGCGTTGAAATCATGTTGGGCGCGCGCATCGACAAAGGTCTATGGTTGGGCCACCCCATCGCAATCGTGATTTACTCAGGCGTCATCATCGGCAAGAACTGTAATATACGACAGTGCACAACGATCGGTTCAGTCGAAGCCAACAACAAGTCGATCACGCTGGGTAACAATGTGGATATAGGCGCTCACAGCTGCATCATTGGTAGCGGTCTAAGCATTGGTGACAACGTCACCATTGGCGCCATGAGCTTCATCAACAAGGATGTACCGGGAAACGTTACCTACATTACACGCAAGCAGAACCAGATCAGCCCCAAGGAGTGACCCAGGGTCACTCCTATTCAATGAGATCCTGCGTTAACGCAGTACCGAACTCGACATCGCGATTGACCCGCCGCCCTAGAATCTCTTCCAGTTTTTTTGGCGGCAGCCCAAATCCCGGGCGCACACTGCGGACGTTGTCACGGGTCAGCACATCGCCTTTGCGCAGCGCGCTAGTGATGTAGAGAGAGCGGCGAAACCGTGCATTACCCTGCTCACTGGATTTGCGTCCATAATCAACTTTGCCCTGCGCCCTCCAGGCTGTCTTGCTATCTCTGCACAACGCCATTAGCTCAGGGGGTTCAAGAGAGAAGCTGTCATCCGGCCCGCCGCCACTGCGATCCAGAGTGAAGTGTTTCTCTATGATGGACGCCCCCAGAACAACACTGGCAATCGCCGTTGTGTTGTCCAGCGTGTGGTCCGACAGACCAGTGACAAGCCCATAGCGCTGCATCATGTCCTGGATGGTACGAAGATTGTAGTCTTCCGCCGGAGCAGGATAACCACTCACGCAATGGAGTATCGCCAACTCCTTGCAGCCACCCGATCGCGCCGCCTCAATCGCCTCTGAGATTTCGTCAGCATCGGCCATACCTGTAGAGATAATCATCGGCTTGCCGGTACTGGCCACATACTTAATCAACGGCAGATCGACAGCTTCAAATGAAGCTATCTTGTAAGCTGGTGCGTTGAGATCTTCTAGCAGATCCACGGCTGTATTATCGAACGGTGAGCTGAAGATGGTGATACCTAAATTACGGGCGTACTCAAAAAGAGGCTTATGCCAAACCCATGGCATGTGAGCTTCCTGATACAGCTGATACAACGTTTTACCGTCCCACAACCCACCGTGAATTTGAAACTCTTCAGCGTCGCAATCCAGAGTAATAGTGTCTGCCGTATAAGTTTGCAGTTTCACCGCATCGGCGCCAGCTTTATTAGCTTCTTCAATAATTTTCTGCGCAGTGTCCAGGCTGCCATTATGATTGGCTGATATCTCAGCAATGACATAAGGCTTATAATCTCCGGAAATTTTGCGCCCGGCAATCTCGATATATGGGTTCGCCATTTATAACCTCAAGGTCTAGGGAGTATGAATGTATTCGTGAGAACCACGATAAAATCGCGTTCCCGCTTTCGGCGCGCTGTAAGGCGGATTTTCAAGACCGAGTTTATCTGCAAGCCACCACCGAACATCTGTGAACCCCATTTTGTTACGGAATACCACAGTGCTCGATAGACGGGGATTAATTTCGAATAATAGTGGGCCCATCTCCGTGAGGCGAAGTTGAATATTGATCCCCCCATCAAGACGCATACACTCTAATATTTTACGAACATACTTATCGATTTCTGGACACTCAACCACAGCACCACTTCCAGTTAAACCGCCTACCAATTTACGCTTCATCAATAGAACATAAGGACCGGTCTTTGAAGAACTGTACACCGGACAGGTATATTCTTCGTCATCCGGGAGCAAGTAACTCTGCCAAACGAGACCAGTCGGACAGCTTGCCAATTCCTCAGCTGTATATATCAAAACGACTCCCTTGCTTCCCTGTCCGGATCTTGGTTTCACAATTACGGGGTAGCCAGAAGGTAGGTCATTACCCACTAACCCGTGTTCCGGAACTGGAATACCACGAGAGGCGAGGTAAGAAAGGCACTCGTATTTATCGAGTGATTTATCAATAGTAAAGTCGTTGTTTCGTATGACTATGGCACCACAAATTTCATGTATTTTCGCGGCAGCCAACACTCCAATCTCTGCTTCGCTGGTCGGAATAAAGACTTCGATTTTATTCTTGCGAATGTAATCAGATAGCCAAGAAATATAGTGCGCCTCAGTGGCTCGGGGTGCAACGGCACACTCATCAAAAACGAAGCACCCGGGGTGATCCGAGTGAATATCGATTCCATACAGGCCGGAAAAGTAACCCCAGTCCCGTAAAACCCTCGCAATACCGAAGCCAATATCACCTGCCACGCCGCTCACTAAAACCTTCATATATTTACTCACCTATTCATGATGTCGGCTAGATAACCTAGCGAGGGATCTTTTTCAAGAGCAGCGGCGATGATTGCATCCTTATCAAAAGCTCTTCTCTTGAACCGCACAACCTTGTTAGTGGTATTGACAACAAGGTAACTGGCCAAACCACCAGTATCTCGGGGCTGCCCGACAGATCCTGGGTTCAAAAGATAACGTCCCCCATGCTCATGAAAAAAAGGATAATGGGTATGACCAAATATGGTGTACGTGGCTTCTGAGTAATTGCCCAGCAATCTTTCAATTGGCGCATTCGGATAGAGGTACTCATCGGTACTGCCTAAAGCTCCGTGGCCTACATGAAACGTAATACCGTCAAGCGTCACGTTTATCTTTTCTGGCAGGGAAAAAAGCCACTGTAACTGCGTTTCAGAAAGCTGACGACGACATACTTCGTACCCAGAGCCGTATTTTGCATAATATCTATGGGCTGCTTCTTCACTGCCAAGAACCTGGTGGAGTATGTTCTCGTGGTTGCCCCGAATGCAAATAAAGCGTTCATCCGCCATCAACAAATTGACAACTTCAGCAGGCCAATAGTAGTAACCGATCAAATCGCCTGCAACAAGGATAGCGCTAACATTTTCTTTATCGAGATCTTCTAGCACCACTCGAAGGGCATGAATATTCGCGTGCAAGTCTGAAATAACAGCGACCTTCATTGGAGCAAATCTCCTACCATCTTGATAACAACTTCAGCCACCTCATCCGGGCTTTTCAACGCATGCTCATTTTTAAAATCCTGGAATAGACCAACATCTGGCATTATTTCTGCCAACTGGCAACGGATATGGCTTTGCATATCGGTATCCATAACGCCCGGGTCAAAATGGTGTACCAAGACATTATCGTTTTCAAAAGCCAGCACATTGAGAGCCATAACTGCTGCCGCTTTGCTAGTACAATATGGCATCCAGCCCTTAATGGGCGCTTGCGCGGCACCAGAACTGACATTGACAACATACAATCGAGCGCCCACCTGCTTAGTTTTAAGTGTCAATTGTTGAACAAGAGCTAAAGGCGCTATGCAATTGATACGCAGGGAAAGTTCCATCTCAACCGTAGTAATTTTCTCTGCTCTGCCTATGGGGTCGATGGTGCCAGCATTACTGATCAAGACAACATTTTCGGTTCCTGGCTCAACATTTATTTGTAGGTTAAGCCCTTCCTCAGTACCGAAGTCTGACTGGATGTATTCACACCCCAACGCAGGCTCGCAAAATAATTTGCGGGAAATAAACGTATATTTCGCCAACACAGACTTTCTCGCAGTTAAAATGTCGTGAATTTCTCGTCCAAGCCCCCTGTTAGCTCCAGTCAAAATAATCGAATTCATTTCATACTCATGAGATGGTCTACCACTCTTTTGGACCCAAGGCCATCGACTATCGCAGCCGAACTATTTATCATTCTCGAAATATTGGACCAAATTTGCGTTAAAACATCCTCAAGCACTTTATCGTCAGACGCTTGTACGTTCCTCGTATCCAGTGCAATAGCTGCACCTTTTTCGATCAACGACTGATTTACCATTTTTTGGTTATCGGCTAGAACGAACTGTATTGCTGGCAACCCCAAACAACAACGCTCCCAAGAAGTGCTTCCCGCAGCCCCTATGCAAAGATCTGCCAGACACATGCGCTCCGCCATGTCTCTAACATTCACACTTACAGTGGCTTTAAAAGGCAGTTCTTTGGCTTGTCGACGAACCGCTAACAGGCTAGGAGCCGATGCCCCCATCACAATATCCAACTCCGTTTCTAGCGGCAACTGGCTGTGACCAAGCGCTTCCAATACTTGGGCGGTTACATTGTTGAGGTCTACACCACCCAATGTTATCAAAATACGGCTGATTTTAGAGTTATGCCGGCGTTCGAGGCTTCGCTCCCTGAGTTCTACAAATTCCGGCCTGAGCAGTGCATAGTTAGGGCCAATAAGACGATTGCATTTTTCTGATACCAGTCCATTGTAGTCTTTTTCCATTCGACCGAGGTTTTGATCCAGCAGAAGCTCACATTGATGTGAGCGGTCGGCCAGATCATCAATAACCATCAGCCGCTCATAATAAGGTTTCAGCGCCTGCTCCCATTGGCAGTCCAAGGCATAGTGATCAACCACCAGCCACTGCGGCTTTATCTTTTCGAGTACCTTTTGGCAGGCTCCCGCATCGTCACGCTGGGAGGCGCCCAGCCAGGCTGCATGCGCAAGCTCCTCGCCCTCATGCTCCCAACCGTTGCTAGCAGTTGTTGGCGAGCAGACCAAAGGGTGGGCGTGAAACCCCTGCCCTAAAATAAAATCAATTAGGTTACCTTTGTGCTCGCGGCAGATGAAGTGGCACTCGTATCCCTTCTCACGCAGCGCATTGGCCAGCGTCAAACACCGCATGACATGCCCAGTGCCCATATCCAGCGAAGCATCGGCCCGAAACACCACCTGCTTGGAGGTCATTGCACTGATTCCGCTTGCAATGCCTGGAACATAAATTGCGCACGCTCCCAGTCCTCCGCGGTATCGATATCCTGAACCCGGTGGCGAGGCAAAAGTACAGGGAGAGATCCTGACGCAAAGATGATGCGACCTTCCTTCCAAGCTTCGGCACGCCCCCAATAGAACTGTCCGGCATCGTGATATGCCTCATCCAGATCCTGAGAGCGGGTATTGAAGTGTTCAGGGTTGCACATTTCCACCCGCCCCTGCGGTGTAAGGCGGATAGCGCGTTGGACTGGAAAGGCATAGCTGGTGACGGAAAAGGCATAGTCACAACCGGTTTCAGCCAAAATTGATAGGCCTTTGCGCAAATCTTCCGGCATGACAAAAGGTGCAGTCGCGTACAAGCAACACACCTCTTGCACGGGCGCCCTTATGTGCGCCTCCATCCAGTCAATGGCATGTCGGATAACAGGGATGGTTCCAGTATGATCGTCGGATAACTCCGCGGGACGCATGAACGGAACTTCAGCACCGTTTTGAAGCGCGACTTCAGCAATTTCCGCATCGTCGGTAGAAACTATAATCCGGTCAAAACAGCCGCTTTCCAACGCAGCCTCGATGGACCAAGCGATCATCGGCCTACCACAGAACGTCTTGATATTTTTACGTGGAATACGCTTGCTACCGCCGCGAGCGGGGATTATCGCAATTTTCATCTTTGCCTAACCCTTTCTAGGCTTAATGACAAGTGATGGCGAGCTACCAAAAACAAGAGAGTTACTCGGAACATTCTCATCTTTAATATAACTATTAGCGGATATTATCACGTCATCACCAATCTTGCATCGGCCTAGAATTTTTGCTCCCGAGAACATCTGTACGTTTTCCCCAATCTCAGGAAACACCCCTTTATTATTCCCAACAGTACATAGCTGCGAAAAGGTAAAATTCTCACCATAGTCGGCACGCCCCATAACACTTCCTACAGGATGGTCTAAATTAAATACTTTCGGCATCACCACTTCATAGTAAAGATCCAGACCATTAAGCGCCTTATTCAAAAAATAGATCTTGTCTGCGAGATCACGCAGCGCCGGAAAGTCTGAAATCACTTGTCGCGCAAGGAAATACAAAAATATACAGTACTGCCCAGAGTGATATATAGAAAAAAACACACATCCATTTTTTTTATAATATTTGTTTTTTGAAAACGAAAAACAGTACTCAGTATTTTCCAACGCAGCACTAAGCGAAGCTAAAACCGCATCAGCTTCATATTCATCAATAAAAAAAAGATTATGTATTTGATGTTTAACCAGCTTTCCCAACATCTCAACTGAAGGCGAAACTAGCATCTATCATACTCCTATCGCTACTTTTAGAGCTTGAAACACAGCATCTTGCTGCATATCCGTCATGGTTTGGAAGATCGGCAGACTGATGGCTTCAGCATAGTACTGCTCTGCCTGCGGGTAGTCGCCGACCTTGAAGCCCATTTTTTGATAGTAAGGCTGAGTATGCACCGGGATGTAGTGCAAGTTCACACCGATGCCTAACTCGCGCAGTGCTTCAAAGACCTCCCCGTGGCTCTTGCCAATTTTATCCAATTGCAGACGAATCACATACAGGTGCAGACCAGAGTAGCTGTCTGCGTGCTGCGAAGGCGTAACAACTGGCAACTCAGTCAGTAGCTCGTCATAGCGGCGGGCCAACTGGTGGCGCCTTGAAACGAACTGATCCAATCGTTCCATCTGGCTAACGCCCAAGGCCGCCTGTAGCTCGGTCATCCGATAGTTAAAACCCAGATCAACCTGCTGGTAGTACCACGGGCCGTCCGGTTCATGAGTCATCAAGTCTTGATCGCGGGTAATACCATGACTTCGCAGCAAGGCCATACGGTTGGCTAGCTCGCCATCATTGGTTAGTGCCATGCCACCTTCGCCAGTGGTAATGATCTTGACCGGGTGAAAGCTGAACACCGTGATATCACTATAACGTCCACTACCAATGAATTCGCCCCGGTATTTACCACCAATCGCATGGGAAGCATCTTCTATGATTTTAAAACCATAGCGCTGAGCAAGCGTATGAATAGAAGCCATATCACAAGGCTGGCCACACAGGTGAACAGCTACCAGCACCTTGGGCAAACACCCCTGCTGTTCAGCCAGTTCAAGTCTGGCCTGCAGCGCTTTGGGACAGAGGTTGTATGTCTCAGGATCAATATCGACGAAATCAACTTGAGCGCCGCAATACAAACCGCAGTTAGCCGAGGCAACGAAAGTAACTGGTGTAGTCCACAACCAATCACCTGCTCCAAGACCCAACGCCAAACAAGCTATATGCAATGCGGAGGTTGCACTATTCACGGCCAATGCATGCCGAGCACCGACATGCATTGCTACACTCTGCTCAAAACGCGGTACCACAGGCCCCTGAGTCAGAAAGTCAGACTTCAGTACCGCCACAACCGCCTCGATATCCGCCTCAGTAATATCCTGTCTGCCGTAGGGAATCATGCTCAAATACTCCCTATCTTTTCCCGATTGGCATCAATCCAGCTTTGCAGCTGCTCACCGCTCATCCATTCGCTGTTATTGTCGCTTGAATAGACAAAGCCTTCAGCAACCCTCTTGCCGTTCTTGATGCGTTCTGGCGAATTGCTCCAATCATTGATGACCGGCAGAATCTTGAAATGCTCTGGGTACTCGTAAGTGTAATAGGCGTCTTCGGCGCTGATCATCTGCTCATGTAACTTCTCGCCAGGACGAATACCAATAATTTCTTGCTTGGCTTCAGGCGCGACAACAGTCGCAAGATCGGTCACCTTCATGGAAGGAATCTTCTTCACATAGATCTCGCCGCCAACCATATCTTCAAACGCGTGCCAAACCAGATCCACGCCCTCCTCCAAGGAGATCATAAAGCGAGTCATCCGCTCATCAGTGATCGGCAGCACGCCCTTGTCCTTTATCGACATGAAGAAAGGAATTACCGAGCCGCGCGAGCCCATCACATTGCCGTAGCGAACCACTGAAAAGCACGTACCGTGTTCGCCGGAGTAGGCATTACCAGAGACAAACAGCTTGTCGGAGGTCAGCTTAGTGGCACCGTACAGATTGATCGGGCTGCTAGCCTTATCGGTAGACAGTGCCACCACACCTTTCACTCCTTTATCGATACAAGCATCGATCAGGTTCATCGCGCCCAGCACATTGGTCTTGATGCATTCGAAAGGGTTGTACTCAGCAGTTGGTACAATCTTGGTCGCGGCGGCATGCACAACGTAATCGACACCATCCAAGGCTCGGTACAGACGTTCCTTATCACGCACATCACCAATAAAGAAGCGGATCCGAGGATCACTTTCAAACTTTTTCGCCATATCCCACTGCTTCATCTCATCGCGCGAGAAGATGATGATTTTCTTTGGGTTATATTTGGCCAACGTCATCGGGACGAAGGTATTACCGAAGGAACCAGTACCACCGGTGATTAGAATCGTTTTATTACTGAGCATAGGACAGCCCTCTATTTCAAAGCAGATACGTTTTTATGGCTTCGGCAACACGCTGGTGAGCCGTACGGTCACGACTGCCAAATACCCAGGAAAAATAGGCCTGCCGCTGTTGTGCATAGACAGGGGCGTCCGCTATCGCCTTATCCAATATGGATGAAAAAGCTACTGGTGCATCTTTGATCGTCAGGTTCAGCCCACAGTCATATAGAGTCAGTAGCTGCCCCAGATCGTCCGGATGCATAGCTTCCTTAGTCCCGATTTCCTGGATAATGTTTCTGGAGCACTCTGGCGTTTCAATAAATAGCTGCGGAATATCATAAAAAAGCGCCTCCTCACTGGGAGAGTTGGCGTCTGAAACCACCAGGTCCGCCACCGACAGAACCTCAGACAAGGCCCTCGAGCTGAGGTCAAGGAAAGCATTGCCACGCCGCGTCATCAGTTGCTGGATATGCCGAAAACTCTCGCGATCACGCCGCCTGGAGGTAAGCGCTTGGCTTGGATGTGGGCGCAAAATGACATTGAAGTGAGCCGGAGCCGATTTCAATAACTGCTCCGCTGCACGCTGCCACGAACCAAATCCGCGACGGCTGGATGTGTAAAGCACAGTCTGCTTGTCGACACCTAGGCCCAGTCCTCTCAACACCTGTCCGCGCTGAATAGCGCTCCGTTCGGGGTATTCACAAAAAGGCAGAAAACCGGTATCAACAGTGCGCAGGTTCATGCCGAGCGAAAAGCGCTCGATCATAGTTTTCATCCGCGGCCCTGTAACGCAAAGCAAGTCGAAATGCGCATTTTGTTCTAGCGCGTGCTGGCTGAGCATCATGTAAGTGCCGTGAAAAACTGTGCATTTTTTTGCGCTATAAGGCTGCAAAAAGTTTTTGTAGGGCGAACCTGTAACTATGACATCGGCACCGTCCAGCAGTCGATTCCCCTTGGAAAGAGCACCAAAGTAGCGAGAGTAACGCGCGGTTAATAGCTCAGGGTAGTGAGCACGTGCCGCCCGCAGAGTACTGCGCCGGCTGCTGACAAACGCACCCGGCAGCTGCCGAGCTACTTGCGCAAGCGGCGGCACCGCCTGAAACATCTTGGAAAAATAGACAATACTTGGATCAGACATCGTTTTGTTTGGGCTCTTTCTTGACCACCAGAATATCTTCCATGATCAAGAACTGCAGATCCGATCCGTAGAACATATCCAGTGCATCAGTCGGCGAGCACACCATAGGCTCCCCGCGACGATTAAGCGACGTATTCAGCACCACACCGTTACCGGTCATGACTTCCAGTTCTTTCATTAGGTCGTAGTAGCGCGGATTGTATTCGCGCTTGAGTACCTGTGCTCGTGCCGTTCCGTCCTCGTGTACCACTTCATGAACTCTGTTCTTCCACTCATCGTTAACGTCAAAGGTGAAAGTCATGAAAGGTGACGGGTGATCCACCCCGAGCATCTTGTCAGCGACGGTATCGAGCATAGACGGGCAAAATGGGCGCCAGCGCTCACGGAACTTGATCTGCTCATTGATGCGGTCGGCAACGCCTTTAACGCTTGGGCAACCGATGATTGAGCGGCCACCCAGTGCACGCGGACCAAACTCCATACGCCCCTGGAACCAAGCGACGGGATTACCCTCCACCAGCACTTTGGCGATTTCCTGCGGAACGTCATCGATTTTTTCCCACTGCGGCGAGTTGGGATGCCGCGCGCAGGCAGCGATGATGTCTTCGTTGCTGTATGCAGGGCCGAGATAGACGTGCTCCATCTTTTCCACCGGCACGCCATTCTTCACCGAGATATAGGAAGCAGCACCAACCGCGGTGCCCGCATCACCAGAGGCAGGCTGCACAAACAGCTCCTTGACCTCGGGGCGAGCAATAATCCGCTGATTCAGTTTAACGTTTAGTGCGCAGCCGCCCGCGAACGCCAGGCGCCCGGTTTCACGCAGAATGTCGCCGAGATAGTAGTCCATCATTTCCAGCGCCAGCTTCTCGAACAGAGCTTGCATGCTGGCGGCATAGTGAACGTAAGGATCATCGGCGATATCACCCTCACGCTTGGGCCCCAACCACTCGATCAACTTGGGCGAGAAGTAGTATCCCTTACCTTTGTCCTTGTAGCGACGAAAGCCAATCACGTTGGCGTAGTCGGTGTTGATGATCAGCTCACCATTTTCAAACTTGGCTAGGCGTGAAAAGTCGTATTTGCTGGCATCGCCATAGGGCGCCATGCCCATGACCTTGAACTCACCATCGAGCATTTCAAAACCAAGAAACTCGGTTAACGCACCGTAGAGACCGCCCAAGGAATCCGGATCATAAAACTCTTTGATCTTGTGGATCTTGCCGTTCTCCCCATAACCAAAAAAGGTAGTCGCGTACTCACCCTTGCCGTCGATGCCCATGATCGCGGTCTTCTCGGTAAAGCCCGAGCAGTGGTAGGCGCTGGAGGCGTGAGCCAGATGGTGCTCAACCGGCTCCAAACGTACTTTCTTGGCATCAAACCCCAGCTGCTCCAGGCACCACAGAATCTTGTTGCGATAACGTTTGAAGCGGCGGTTACCCGTCAGTAACGCATCCAGAGAGCGGTCCGGCGCGTACCAGTAACGCTTGGCGTAATGCCAGCGCGCCTTGCTGCCAAATAAACTGATGGGGGCAAACGGAATGGTGACAATATCAACATCAGCCGGCTTGATACCCGCCTGCTCCAGACAAAATTTTGCCGACTCGTAAGGCATGCGATTTTTCGCGTGCTTATCGCGAACAAAGCGCTCCTCCTCAACCGCTGCGATCAGTTTGCCGTCTATGTATAGCGCAGCGGAGGGGTCATGACTCAGCGCGCCGGAAAGTCCAAGGATCGTCAATGCCACAGGGTTGCCTCTTGAGTCAGTATGCGAAAGGATTGATTTTACACTCTGCCGCACTCAAATGAAGCAGATCATGCCCCTCAATTTGCCTTGAGCTAAATAACCTTTCTGACTAAGCCGTTTTTATACTCGTGGTATTTCAGAAAATCTCTGCCCCCGGGCATCAGGAATCCATATTGGCAACTGAAGCAGCTGTGCTTGAAACCACAGGGCTCGCGATCACAAGGCGCTCTGCCCAGCCAGGGCAGAAGTAGGCTTTCGAGGTGGTTAACTGATGAGCCTTTCAATAACAGCACGTCATTAGGGGTACCGTTTTCTCCAAGAAATTCTTGAATGTCGCTGACTCGATCAAACACTTTGACTTTGTCGCTTCCGTGCTTTGCGATAAGCCGGTCTACATCCCCCGGTGGTCGATGCAAAATCAGCTGATCAGCAACAGCCAAAGCCTGGACGGCTATACGCCGCAACTTGGGCCCGAACGCGCCTGGGTAATCAGATATGTTACCTAACACTATGCGACGCGGACGACTGCGAGGAAATGCGTCCAAAGCACCTATAGCAAGACCAAGAGTGCTATAAGGCGCCTTTACCGTGTCACAGATGACCGTGCGACCATCCATTAGCTGATATAAATCACACCGACCGGGCAACGACGTATAACTTTCTGCTTGGGACTTCAAAACCTCAAGAGGGATACCGCATTGATTTGCGCAAGCTATCGCCGCCAGCGCACTTGGCAAAAAATGTAGACCAAACAAAGCCAGCTTGAAACTAACCAATTCTGACTTGTAACAACAATCGAAGCAGAGATTTCCGTCATCATCAAGGCGTACCCGCTGCGCCTGATAATCACTGCCCTGACTGCAGCCAAATGTAATTACTTTCGCCTGCGCCAATGGCGCCATACCAAGCACCGCAGGGTCATCAGAATTGATAAATACGCGGCCGCTCGCCGCCACTGTGCTAACCAGGGTGCTTTTTTCTTTAATTACGTTATCTATGCCCCTAAAGTTAGCGTAATGGTCATTGCTCACAGAGATGACAATACCCATTTCCGGCTGCACCAGAGCACATGAGCGATCCAGCACCCCCGCCTCATGACCACTCATTTCCATGACCACAAATGCATCTTTACGCTCAACTTGGCACAGTCGCCTCGCGAGCACTCGTGGCGTATTCTCGATCAAGGAAGCGGCAACGATATAACGCTCACTGAGCAGGTGGTGCAGTAATGAACTGCAGGTCGACTTGCCCGCGCTACCAGTCACACCTATAAAGCGACTGTTGCCAAGGCGTCGACGAGCACGCGAACCAAGCCAGAAATCCAGCTCTTCGCGGGAGGGTTTTCGTCTCTGACAAAGCATAAACCCCAGCTTGCCAATCACGCGCTCTTTAATGAATTTCATTGGCATTAACTGCATTTTTGCTGAGTGACACCACGCGCTGCAGCGCACTAGAGAACTGCTCGCGTATGCTGATTTTCATCTGCTCAATGTCTAGACTGGCGGGCGACCAGTCAATACTGCGTGAGCGCCAGCGATTCAAAAAGCGAGCAAATAAACCCCGCTCATAAATATAGTTGATGCCAACCAGATCCTTAATAAGACTAACGCGGTAGTCCTGCTGCTTTGCGTTGTCATATAGAAAAACAACAGGTATACCCATCGCGATGCAGGGTAAGGCGCAGTGTATTTTTGAGGTAATGACCAGGCGGGCACGGTCTCGATACTGCACCAGCAACTCTTCTGCGAGCGCAAGCTTAATAGCGGTATTATTGATAGGCAGCCTGACTTTAGCTTGATCGACAGTAACGGCCTGCTTCCTGAGGTCGGCAGGAATCGCTTGCCGAGCAGTAGCACTAATTCCTACCAGAAAAACCTCTCCCTTTGCAGGAGCACTCTGACGACGCGGCAGAGTCAAGGTAACGCACCGACTATAGTATGCCTCTATACCATGATTACGCATCAGTTCAAGCGTACCCAAATCCCTGCAACCAATAGGCTGCCAGCGTTTAAGATAAGCAACGCCTTCAGTCGAGAAAATTATACCAACAGACTCAGGACGCACATGAAAAGCAAAAAAAACCGGTTTCACTTTGGGCGAAGGCGGCCAGTTTTCAGTATTCATGAAAAACCCGTTGATCGGAACCACGCATTCAGAATCCACTAAACTCAAGGCTTCGCGACAAACGTGACCATCAACATGCGGGAGCAAGCGGCTCATGGCGAGCGTTTGAATATCATCCCCTAGGTTGAAAAAACGCTGAAATACCGGACTGGTAAACTCCAGAACTCGCATATCCACAAAAAACCTCTCAAGATCAAATTAGGTTGTTATTTTTTTCCACTGCCTCAAGAACTTTTTCCAAGTACGGCGTGAGCGACGGATAAGTGCGAGCTTCCAGGCGGGTCGATTGGCAGCATGTATCCAGGCTGCACGAACTGGATCTTCGCGAAACCCCATATCATCCAAAAAACGAATATTCTCAGCAGCAAAGGTGCGAGCAGATTCACTATCTAAAAGTAAGCCACGAATGGCAGAGACAGAAAGGACTTCCGGGAAGGTAGTAGCCTTGGATAAAAGCCCCAGCCCGTAAAGCGTCGTCATAGTTCGTAAGCATTTCTCACATCGACCGCAGTTATATGCCCCTTCAAGCTTTTCCCAACAGACCCTTAGATGCTGCAGTGCCATCGCACTATTGGCAATTGACTGAAGTTTCTGCGTGCGCGCAGCTTCGCACCCATCATGAATAACCGTGATTGCCTCATCCGAAAAAAGAACGTCAGTGGCGGGGTGGGACGCCCAAGGCATCAATTCTGCTTCGGCAAACGAGGACGGGATATAGATTCGTTCAAGATAGCCTTCAAGTAACCGCACAATAGTGCCGAGCCCGTATCCGTGCCCGTGCAAACCCCACTTGCCGTAATCTTTAAACAACCTTACTGCATTGGTTTCAATTTCAATGAAGCGCACACCTGTTTCGCGCTCTACCGCTGCACCCATGGCCGATATGGCAAGTCGCTTCTGCGTATCTTCTAGACGCACATCGTAGCCGTGAACATAGATCAGATCGGTAATGTCAGACTTGTTTTTCAAAAAGGTGTAGAAGGAATCTACGCCTCCAGTGAAAAAGCTACCTACACGAGTAGCTCCGCTTGCGTGAGCTTTGCGGATTAATTTTGCGTTCCATTCCGGCCGCTTGTACTGCGTAAACCAACCAGTAAAAATACTAACCAGTTGCTGCTGATTAATCAGAAATGTACGTGAAACAGGATCGTCAATCACGATCTGCAAGCCTTGACGCATAGCGCCCAAAACAGACATACAGACCGCCGCCTCAACACTCCCACTCAATGGTGCGCGAGGTGAATCAAAAAAGACTCGATAAACTTTATCGGCAATTTCAATTTGGTACTCAACTCTGCCAATACCCGCCTCTGTTGCTACCGTGCATTTAACAAACGGCTCAGTTGCAATGTTTTGCTGCATCATTCAACTCCGCTCGCCTGTATATGCCAAGGAGAGGCGCAACCGGAGCCACTTGGAAAGGTAGCTCCAGCGACATGCTTGCTGCCAAGATAAACGCCATGCCTTTCTGAACAGAAGATCTGCGTTATTAAGTTCGCCGGCACGATAACAACGCCTGAAAACAGACAACGTCCGCTGGCCTTCAAAGCGGGTGCGATAAATAGCGTATTCGGTCGGTAGCGAGGAAAAAACCTGTTCAATTAACTGATTACCGTGTGACAGAGGCAAGTTGAAATCATGGCGCAAACTATCAGGGTGTTTACTAATGATAGCTAAAGGCCGAGCCAGACGATAAACATGGGGGCGGGCCAAGGCATGAGCAAAAACAGATATATCCTCCCCTTGCCGCAACATTTCAGGGTAAGGGCAGTTCAGTAATAACGTCCGAGCAAAAACGACAGCTCCATGCACTACAGAGATACGCTTACCTAGCAAAAACCCCTTCACCCTCGTGTGAGGTAGCTCTGGAAGGCGGGAGGCTTTGCGCATTTTTTTGTTACCCTTCAGATCAGAGACTACATAGCCACCGACTAAGAGCTCTGTCTCGGGAGACTGCTTCAAAGCCAACAAAATCGATGCCAAAGCCCCAGGATATAGAGCATCATCAGCATCCAATGGCAAAATCCAGCGTCCCCTGGCCAAGGCCACCGCTCGGTTGCGCGCCGCGCCTGCGCCGCTATTTTCCTGATGAACATATGCGGCACAGATTTCATTGGGAACAACGTAATCTGCCAAGATCAGTGCTGTTGTATCGGTCGAGCCATCATCGACCACAATCAGCTCCATTTCGCCAGTCAACTGCGACACAACAGAATCCAGCGTCGCGACCAGAAAAGCCGCATAGTTGTGTGCAGGTATCACAACCGAAAGAATACAATCGGTTAACGGGGGTGAAGATAAGACGCTGCGATGCTCACGCATCCCGCTTATCCTGCAAATGGACCAGACGGCCCCAACGCACCAACCTTTTGCGCCACTTTAAACGTAAGCGCGAAAACCAGATCGGCCTGTGCAGTTGCCTATAGAGTGCAGCCTCAAGCTCTGGCATACATTTTCCAGTCTCTTTCAACATGGATAGATTTTCCCGAGGAAATATTCGCAAACCGTTACGAGGTAAACACACGGCAGCGACTTGCTCGTATTCAAGGGGTAATGCGAATGCAGTTGACTGGTCCAATACGCCGAGAATGTCTAACGAGGTCATTGTGCGCAAACACTTTTCACATCGACAGCAGTTATACATGCCATCCACGCTCTCCCAGCACACCCGCAGATGACGCAAGGCAAGCGGGGACTGTGCCAACCGCCTAATCTTGTCCATGCGCCTCGCATCGCAAGCATCATGCACAATGCGCAAGCGCTCATCGGAAAACAAAGGGTCGGTCAACAACCAGGATCCCCACGGCTTTTGCTCACCGATAGAGAAAGTCCCTGGGATGCGAATTTGCGCGATAGCTCCGGCGAACATACGAGCAACCGCAATCATAGCCAAACCATGGGCGTGCTGCGGCCAGCTACCAAAGGCTTGCAGAACTTTGCCCATATTGCTCTCTACTGAGCAATATCTCACCCCAAACTCAGCAGCGACTGCCGCGCCCATCGAGTCAACTGCTTCGCGTCGAGAAAAGTCATCCAGGCGGACATCAAAACCGTGGATATAAATAATATCTGTTATATCCGCAGCGCCTTTAATCAGCGTAAAAAAGGAGTCAACGCCACCGGAAAAAAAACTGCCACAACGAGTGGATGGCAGTTCAGGTGAGGACGCATCATAAACGCTGGCAGGAATAACCTTGATCGGCTTGAAATCGGGAAAGCTTTTTACAAAACGCTCTATATAGAGCCCTAATCCCTGCAAAAAGGTATTGGACAAAGCTCCTTCAACCCTGAGATCTCTGCCTGTGCGCATTGCAGCCAGTATTGCCAACGCCACGCCGGCCTCAATACCGGGCTGCTGCTGTATACCTGCACCCGCTATGTAGGTATGGTAGCGCCGCGAGGGGGTGTCGATCTCAAAGTCAACTCGGGCAAAACTGTCCTGCCCAGCGGGCTGCCAACCGACTTTACGCAATACGATCTCATTCAAACGTGGCCACCTCTGGTTTTTGAGCGCTGATAACGCTCAGTGACCATGGCAGGCGACAAACTTCCCGATCCTTCGACCATCCCAAATGTCGCCATGCCTCTTGAGTAGCAGCGAGCGAAGGCTGTTTGTCCAAACCAAACAATGCAAGCATGAAATCGTACATCTCAATCTCAGTTGGGGCTTGCCAGTCATGATTCAGCTGGCTGAAGAGTACGTTTGCAAAGCCGCTCTGTTTGACCAGCTGCACATCTTGCTCGCAGAGAAAGTTGCCGTCATGACCTTCACTGTTCCACTCATTTACAAACTCGTTAAGAAATCGATCCACTTCGCCGCCGCATGCAACATCAGCGATAACAAGGCGGCCGCCAGGTCTAAGCAAACGAAACCACTCGGCATAGAGTGTTAATCGATCGGCCTCATGGTGAATACCAGTGAGGCTGCCAATAACATCAACGCTACCTGAGGGCAGCCCTGTACACCGCATAGAAGCTTGAACTACGGGTTTATTGCGGTTTCGGCAATGATCTACAAAAGTCGCGGCAGGATCCAGGCCGAGATAGCGCACTGTAGGCGCTATTCTTTCTGACACAAGGCCATTCCCACAAGGAATATCAAGGAATGTCTCACCCGGTTTAAGACAAAGAAGGTCAACAAAACGCGCGATTTCCTGCTCCCGAATAGCAGGGTAACGCTCGGAGGCGCCAAGATAGCTTGTAGCGCGATTTCCAAATACAGCGGAATAATCCATTTCCGACTCACATCCTGATTTTTAACCGTAACTCGTCACTATACAGCGGATCCCGGCAATCTATCTTCAAGCCACTGTGCCAAAAGACTGTCTGTTGGCCAATTACGAATAAAGCGAGCCCGGTCAGTTTCCCACGCTTTGATCCATGTTGAGCCGTTGCTATCATGCTGCTGCATGGCATCCAGATCGATCAACACCACATTACCCGCGTGCCACAACAGATTGGTCGCCTTGCAATCGCCGTGACTGATACGCGAGCGCCTTAGCCGTTCAAATAAGCCAAGTAGCGCAGCCGCCTCTTCTTCGTTTGGCTCACGCCCGCCCTCTTCGCCAAAGTACTCAAGCAGGTTCTCACCTGCGCAAAACTCGGTGATCAACCAGGCCTGCCTACGCAAAGGGCCAAAACGGCGTTCAATCATAGCCAGTGGGGCTGGTGTGGAGATGCCGAGGAATTGCAAGCGGTGGGCAGCCAACCAGGAATGCCAGGCCCTGCTGGGACGCCAGAAACGGCTCAACCAGTGACCAAGACTCTTGATATTGTAGCGTTTGACGACGAGATCGCCTTGCTCAGATTCAACCTTTACTACCGTGCTGCTCCCACCGTCCTTGAGCAACGACTGGCCAATAAAGCACTGATTGGGATCGGAGAGCAGTGCGCTCAGACGCTGAGTTTGGGTGCGTACTGACGCGGCAAAACGCCACCAGGTGCGCTTGACCGAGAACAGCGTGCAATCACGCAGGCTCTTGCCGAGATAGTCCTCCTGACGTCTATGGCGCACTTTTTCAATGCTTGCCGCCAAGGTATCGGGGTTAAGCGCAATCGGGTTGTGCTGAAGATAGTCGATTAACAGCAGCTCGGTCAGCTCATCCCACTCGCTTGGCAGCTGCGCAAAGAAAATAGCGAGATTTTGCTGAGCAGCTTCCGCCGTTAGCGGCTGACCCGGGGTTTGCGCTTCAACCGCATCGCCATCAATAACGTACAACTGATCAGCCTGGAGCAGAAAATTACCCAGGTGAAGGTCCGTCTGCACCAAACCTTTGCTATGCATATCACCGATCAACGCGAGCGCTTGGCCAAGCAGCGCCATAGCTTGCGGGTCACCGGGCTGCCGACTGGCCAGAGCATCCCAGCGCTGCTGCAATGAGTTGGCGTCCACTAAAAACTCGCTAATCAAATAGCGACCACCGCCCTCAATCTCACCCTCTGCCAACAACACCGGAGTTCGTACGCCTTGCTCACGCAAGACTTCGACACCAGCAAGTTCGCGCTGGCTGTGTCGCGCCGCGCCCGCCGCGACAAACAACTTGAGCAAAACGGTGCGCTCACCCTGACGGGCACGGGCGACTAAACGCTTGCCCGGCAATACCCGTAGCCATTGTTCAACACAGAGCTCTGTGCCCTCGCCTAGCGGTAGCCGCAGAGGAAGTGCTGGCTCACGCCCGGATTGTTGCAACTCAGCGGTCAATGTCATCGCTTCGCTACCTTGCCGGCCTGTCTAGCCAACAAGCGACGGACCAGCGCCTTGCTATCAGCGTCCAGTCGGCGCAAACCGAAGTAAGCGAGCATAAAGCGCATGCGCTGGGTTCGACTGGGCGTTGTGCTGCGGCGATTCAAGGTTTCAAGATCACGCACAAAGTCACGCTGGCCAAACCAGGCACCACGGGTTTTCTCCAGGTCGATCAATCGAGCCCCCGCGCCATCGCCATGCAACTTCAAGAAAATATGCTTGGGATACAGGCAATTATGTATCACTCCGGCATTGTGCAGCGCACGCACCAGCGCGCCCGCCGCTTGCAGCAAGGTACGCTTCTGTAAGGCGCTGAGTTCCTGCCAGCGATCAAACCATTCATCCAGCGGCGCATACTCGTCCAGCGCTCGGGTCAACAATACCGCCTGCTTGTGGCCCTGACTCTCGCGGCGATCAAAAAAGGCCGCCTCGAGCGCGGGAATACCGAGCTGGGCATATTGTTGTACCGCGCGAAACTCGCGGGCAAAGGTAGGCTCGCCCAAGGGGGCATGCAGGGTTCTGGTGCAGTGATTATCCTGGCGTTTCAGATAAAAGCTCTGCAGCTCCCCGTTGACGTCTTCCAACTGCAGCCGGTGCACACTGCTCCAGCCGCCACGCCCGGTATTGGGCGCGTCCACTGCGGCCAGATCCAATGTCCACAGCGCTTCAAAACTATCAAGCCCATGACGACTCAGAACGTCATGGGCATTAACTGCCACAAAGGGTAAACGACTCATTCTCTCCCCTCAAAAAAGGCCGCAATGGCGCGCGCTTTTTTCTTGTCGGCATCATCCAGTACAGACTTGCCGAGATACGCTTTGAAAAAGGCTAACCTCTGCGAACGACGAAGGTAGCGTTTGCCCAGTTTATCCAGGCAGGCAAGGTCTTTGATGATGCGATATTGCAGCATGGGACCCCACCAGAACGAACCGCCGGGGCAGTCAATAAGGTAAACATGACTTCTATGCCGCTCATCGACCAGGATGTTGCGCCACTTGAGATCGTTATGCGTAAAGCGTTGATCGTGCATCATTCTCGTCGCGTTAGCTATCTGACGAAAGACATGCTGCACCCACTCACGATCATCCAGACGCGGGTCGTGGTTTTTCGCCAAATCTGCTAAATCACGGGTGCCGGCCAAATCTTCAGTAATCAGGGCACCACGCAAAAAAGCGCCACCTTGGCGCTCTGAGCCAAAAGCGACAACCGGTGCGGATGGGATACCCCACGCCTGAAACGTCAGCAGGTTTTCCCACTCGGCCTGAATCCTGGAACGACCAATATAGCGACGCAGGTTTTTGCCTGCACCGGTATAGCGTTTGAGGTAGTAGTAGCGATCACCCACCCATATTTTATGTACGCTGCTAAGCGGGTCACGGGTGATAAGTTCACCCTCAAGGTTGAATACCGAGTCAATATCGGCAAATAGCCGCCCGCTGTCCCCGGTCGCGTATTCGGGGTTAAGTGTCCAGCGCTTCATGATTCAGCGCCGGGCGCGTATTTGCGCTCAAAACGTGCCTGCAGCTTGACGGCTTTGCGCTCAAGCGTACGCAGCAACGCTGCCTCCTGCTTGAAAATCTCTGGCAGCGGCATGGCAAAATAAGTACGCAGAAAGCGCAGCTTGTCACCACGGGTAAGGCCAATGTTAAGCGCGGAGAAATAGAGACCAGCCAAGTCCTTGTTACGCCAGCGCAGCGGGACCTTCCTGCGTACCTGCGCGCGATGCAGATCGATCAGCGAAAGCGGCACATTATCGGCAGTCACCGCTTGATCCGTGTGCAATAAAAAATGACAGATATAGCAGTCACGGTGATTTACCCCGGCACGGTGCATCTGCCGTGTCATCTGCGCTACCCGCTCGATCAGCGCGCGCTTTATCTGGGGCTGTGGCGGGTTACTCAGCCAGTCAATGCTGAAGTCTTCCAGACTGATCGTCGGCGCCAGCTCTTCCGTGATAATGAATGAGTGCTGAGTGGCGGGATTGCGTCCGCGCTCGCCGAAAGCGACGGCTGTCATGGTCGGCACGCCGGCCTGCTGCAAGGCGGCGATAGCCTGCCACTCCTGCCCGGCACCGAGCACGGGAGCCTTAAAGGTAGTCCAGTTCTTGAGGATCTCACCCCAGCCAACGCCGCGATGAATTTTGACAAAATAACCTTTGCCATCTACTTCGGTACGCAGCGTGCGTCTGGCCTCCAGCTCGCGAAAGACCTCACCCTCCAGACTCTCTACTTCCACAAAGGGGTCTCGCCCAGCCCATAGCGATGCAAAGGGCTCTTTTAGCGCCAAGGTCACAAATGCGCTCCCAAAATCACGTCCGCCGCACGCTCGGGCAGACTGTAAAGATCTTCCTGATCAGCAAAGCGAAGCGCGTTTAGTTTCCAGCTTTGACGTAACTCAACATTATTCAACATATCCGCCAGCATTTTGTTCAACACCTTTTGGTCAAAAGGTGAAGGCACGACCAAACCGCAGTCTGCCTCTGAAATATAGTGAGCGTAACCACAAACATCCGTCACCAGTACCGGCAGGCCAGCCACCAATGCTTCCAGCAATACGGTGCCCGTGTTCTCGTTGTAGGCTGGATGAACCAGCAGATCTGCGCCCAGTAGAAAACGTGGTACATCACTGCGCCCCGTCAGGAATTCAACCTGATCGGCAACCCCTAGCGAGCGCGCCAGGCGCTGGAAGCTGGCCGGATCGTCCTGCCCAATCACCATCAAACGCGCCCGCGACTTGAGCGCTGGCGGTAACGCGGCCACTGCTCTGATTGAACGGTCTACGCCCTTGGTGATAAAGCCTGAGCCAATTTGCACCAACAACAGGTCATCGTCCGACAACTTGAATTCATCCCGAAATTCGGCACGCACTTCTGCTGCGTTCGGCGGTGCACGGCGATCTGGCGAGATACCCGGCGGCAGCATATGGAAGCGCTCTAGCGGTGTGCGGTAGTGCTTGGTAAATAGCGGCAGCTGCACATCCGAAATCATCAGAATTTCGGTACCAACCGCGGGCGAGAAAACCGCACGCTCGTAGGCGGCGAAGTGCTGATAACGGCTAAAAAAGCGATACAGAGGATTGCGCAGCGTCTGTGCCTTGTCTTCAAAACAGGGATCAGCCGCGTAGTACACATCCAACCCCGGCATTTTGTTGAAGCCGACCACGCGATCTACCGGCCGCTTGGCCAAATCGGCTTCAATCCAGGCGGTAAACTTCTCATTACGCCTATGGTTACTGAATGCCTTAACCGGCGCCACGACGACCTCAAACCCGGAAGGTACGTCACCTTCCCAGATCAAGGTGTAGACGCGAATGCTGTGGCCTCTGGCTTGGCACACCTGGGCGATACGCATAAAGTCGCGCTGCAAACCGCCAAACGGAAAGTACTTGTAGAGCACAAAGGCCAGTTGCATCAATCAGCTCTCGTTACAGACATAAGGATTTCCAACTGCGCAAGCACGTGATCCGGCGCCAACCGGGTGAAGCAGAGCGGCTGCTCGCTAGCCAGATCGAACTGCTGCGCATCCATGGGTGTAGGTTGATAGTTACAGGTCTTGCGCAGGCAGGGCGCACAGGCAAAGTCGCTGGCCAAATGCTGTTGCGCATGACCATAGGCACCCGTAAAACCAGGGTTGGTCGGACCAAACAGCGACAGCGTCGGCACATCAAGCGCTGCTGCCAAATGCCCCAACCCGGTATCAACAGCAACGCAGGCCTTGGCACCAGCCAACACCTCGGCTATACCGGCCAAGGGTAGGCGCGGCAATACCTGCACCGCCTCCAACCCCTGAGCAATATGCTGCGCACGGGTTTGTTCAGGCAAGCTGCCCCAGGGCAGTTTGACCTGTAGCCCAAGATCGGTGACTTGCCGGGCCAACTCTTGCCAGTAACGCTCCGGCCAATGCTTGGTTACCCAAGTGGTCCCATGCAGGAACACCACATAGGGCGCGCTATCGGTTGCGTGTTCTGCCGCCGATGGCGGTGCGAGGCCATATTCTCCCAGTCCCTCAGGGACCGAATAACCTAGTGCCTGAGCGAATAACTGGCGGGTACGCTCTACCGCATGCTGCCCCCATGGCACCTCAACTTTCTGCCCATAGAAGCGGCTAGCCAAGGGCTCGCGAGCAGACTCCTTATCCAGACCTACGACCATGCCGCGCGCATAACGACTGAGCAAGGCGCTCTTCAGCAAGCCCTGTGCGTCTATTACCAGGTCGTATTCAACGTCGCTTATTTTTCGCTTGAAATCGCGCCACTCGCCACTGGAGAGCGCTTGCCACAGGTTCTTGCGCCAACGTCTGACAGCAACCGGAATAACCCGGTCAACCGCTGGATGCCAAGCGGGTATCTCGGCAAAGCCTTCTTCCACCACCCAGTCAAAACGGATACCGGGCACGGCGCGCGCTGCGTCCGTAATCGCGGGAAGGGTATGAATCACGTCACCCAGTGACGTGGTTTTGATCACCAATACGCGCATCGGCTATTGGTCCTGCGGGTCAGACAGAGTATGGCCAACCAGTTTATCCAGCGCATCAACCACCTGAGCCGGTGGCAGATCGCGCAGACAATTGTAATGACCAAAGCGGCAGGTACGATCAAAGCAAGGACTGCACTCCAATCCCAGGCGTACGGTCGCAACCTGCTCGGCCAAGGGTGGCGTAAAGCCGGGTGATGTTGAGCCATAAATGGCAACCAGCGGACGATTCAGTGCGGCGGCTACGTGCATCAAACCAGAGTCGTTACTAACGACCGCAGAGGCGCAGGACAGCAAGTCAATGGCTTCGGCCAAGCTCGTCTCACCGGCCAAATTGACGGCTTCTTCGCGCAGCCCAGGAATCAATCTCGCGCGGATCTGCTCACCCACCGGATGATCATTCTTGGAACCAAACAACCACACCTGCCAACCTTCACGGATTTTCTGCTCGGCGACTTTAGCGTAGTGCTCGCTCGGCCAGCGCTTGGCTTCGCCAAACTCGGCACCAGGGCACAACGCCAATATCGGCCGATCCTGTTCCAGTGAGAACCGAGACAAGGCCGCCGCGCGCGAGTCATCTTCGATCTTCAGGTCTGGCTTTGGATAAGGTTGCGACAACTCGGCACCCGCCGGGTAAGCCAAGGCCATAAAGCGCTCAATCATCAACGGGTAACGCTCTTTATCGAGCACCCGCACATCATTGAGCAAGCCGTAGCGCATCTCGCCGCGCCAACCGGTACGCACCGGTATACCGGCAAAAAACGGTACCAATGCTGACTTTAACGAATTGGGCAGGAGAATGGCCTGGTCGTATTGTCCCGCCAACCTGCGGCCAATGCGGCGACGGGTAGCCAGCTCAAGAGCACCATGACCCAACGGAAAGCTGAGCGCCTGGCGCACCTGGGGCATACGCTCGAGAATCGGACGACTCCAGTCCGGCGCCAGTACGTCGATCTGGCAATCGTCGCCGTGCTCTTGCTTAAGGCAGACGAACAGGGTTTGCGCCATAACCATGTCGCCTACCCAGCTCGGTCCTACAATCAGAATATTCATAAGGGCAGTTTCAAGCCGCAAGCTTCAAGCTGCAAGTCGAAAAGCAATTCCTGACTGCTTGCCGCTTGCAGCTTGTCACTTGCCGCTTATTTGACCAGAGTCCGCCATTCGGCATGTTCAGCTGTCTGGCCGGTTACCAGATCGAAGTAAGCCTTCTGCAGCTTCTCGGTCACTGGACCGCGACGACCTTCGCCAATCTGGCGATTGTCCAGCTCGCGTATCGGCGTGACTTCAGCAGCAGTACCCGTGAAGAAAGCTTCGTCGGCGATATAGACTTCATCGCGGGTGATGCGTTTTTCAACAATAGGGATGCCAAACTGAGAGGCCAGCGCGAGCACGGTCGCACGGGTGATACCGTTAAGGCAGGCAGTCACTTCAGGCGTGTAAATAGTGCCGTTTTTGACGATAAATACGTTCTCGCCCGAGCCCTCAGCCACATAACCTTCTGGGTCCAGCAACAGCGCCTCGTCAGCACCGGCAGAAACCGCTTCCTGCAGCGCCAGCATGGAGTTCATGTAGGCGCCACTGGCCTTGGCACGGGTCATGGTGATGTTGACGTGGTGGCGGGTAAAGGAACTGGTACGGATCTTGATCCCGCGTTCCAGTGCTTCTTCGCCCATATAGGCGCCCCAATGCCACGCAGCGATAACCACATGCACTCGCAGGTTGTCAGCGCGAATACCCATGCCTTCGGAGCCATAGAACACCAACGGGCGGATGTAAGCGGTTTCCAGATTATTTTCGCGAACCACCGCGCGTTGCGCTTCGTTCAGCTGTTCTTTGGTAAAGGGAATCTTCATGCCCATGATATGCGCAGAATCAAACAAGCGATCGGTATGCGCGTTCAACCGGAAGATTGCCGTACCGTCAGGCGTGTTGTAGGCACGTACGCCCTCAAACACGCCCATGCCGTAGTGCAGCGAATGCGTCAGCACATGCACATTAGCCTCGCGCCATGGAACCATTTCACCATCAAACCAGATAACACCATCACGATCGGCCATCGACATAGCAGCCAGCTCCATATTCTCTATTCTGTCAGTCTTACGTTCTTGGTTCTGCCTGAGCGCGCTCCAGCAGGCCTGTCCTCATACAGAAGGGCCAGGCTCCGGGGGCGGCAGCATTTGCTGCCATAGCTTGATGACTCCATGACGGAAATCATGAAACTGGTCGCCGCTTACTTTGCCCGGCTGCTTTTGCAGAGCCAGGCGATGAGCCGCCGCGCGGTAGGCTTTGTAAGCCTCCTGCAAACGATGTACATCTTCGCCAGCGATCAGGCCAGCGTTGTGCAGCTCATCAAGAATCCTGATGTTATCGGTATAGCGTAGTAATTCGGGGTACCGGCACGACCAGGCCAGAACCGCATATTGCACCATAAATTCGATATCAACGATACCACCAGCATCCTGCTTAAGATCAAACAGGCGCGCAGCGGTAAAAGCATCATCGTTTGTACCGGCCGCAGTCGCCGACGTACCCAGGTTATCGCGCATTTTTTGCCGCATTGAGGCCACTCCACGGGCAAGCGACAATTCGTCGCGCGTGCGACCTAGCACCTCGGCGCGCAAAGCTGCAAAGCGCTCACTAAGGCGAGGACAGCCAACCAGAGGGCGCGCGCGCACCAGCGCCTGATGCTCCCAAGTCCAGGCTTCTTCACGCTGATAACGGGCAAAGGACGTCAGCGAACTCACCAACAGCCCAGAATCGCCTGACGGCCGCAGACGCATATCCACTTCGTACAGCGCTCCCGACACCGTCTGCGTGTTGAGCATGTGGATAATGCGCTGGCCAAGGCGAGTAAAGAACTTGCTACCTTCAATAGGCTTGGCGCCATCGGTCTCCGATTGTGGATCACCATCGTGGACAAACACCAGGTCAAGGTCAGAACCATGGCCCAGCTCTATGCCTCCCACCTTGCCGTAGCCGACCACGATAAAGTCCATATCGCAGCGCGACCCGTCTGCGCGAGCAGGCTGACCATGCCGAGAGACCATTTCGCGCCAGGCCAGCTTAAGCACTTGCTGCAGAATGGCCTCGGCAATCCAGGTCAGGTAATCGCTGACTTTCATCAAGGGTAATGTGCCGGCGATCTCAGAGGCAGCTACACGCAAAATATGCGCACGCTTGAAGTAACGCAGGGTCTCCATTTGCTGCTCAAGATCATCTTCGGGAATACGCAGCAGCTGTTGACGCAACTCGTCGGCCAGCTCATCCGGTTCCGGCGGCCGATAGAGCCGTCCGGCATTGAGCAGCTCATCCAACACCACGGGATAGCGCGTGATCTGTTCGGCAATCCATGGGCTGGCTGAGCACAGCACCAGTAGCTCACGCAGTGCACTCGGATTCTCGGTCAGCAACACCAGGTACGCCGAGCGCCGCGCCACGGCCTCAATCAGTGGTAACACGCGCTCCAGCGCCAAGTCTGGATTCTCCTGCTCTGCCGCCATGCCCAACAAGCGCGGCATAAACACATCAAGGCGCTCACGACCAAGACGCTGCATGGACTTGACGCGACCGGACGCCAACAGTGAGTTCAGCTTGCGCAACGCTGCAACCGCATCATCAAAACCTGCTTCAGTTAACTGCTCCAGAGCCTGCTCTTCATCCAGCGTACCCTCCCAGAGTGGCAGCCAGTCTGCGTGGGGGGCAAGCGGTTCAGCCTCATCCTCATCAGGATCGGCAATCACCCCCGCAAAATGCCGAGCGACCGTATTGCGCTCCTGGTCCAGCCGCTCACGAAATGACGCCCAATCAGCAAAGCCAAGCATGAAGGCGATCCGCGCCTGCCCCAGCGCATCAGTTGGCAACATCTGCGTCTGACGATCATCTACGGCCTGCAACGCGTGCTCGGTGTCGCGCAGGAAGCAATAGGCCGCACTCAACTCCTCTACCGCGCTGGCGGGCAGGTAATTATTCGCTGCCAAGGTTTGCAGTACGGCCAAAATCGGGCGCTGTTGCAATGCACGATCTCGTCCGCCGTGGATCAACTGAAACGCCTGGCCAATAAACTCAACCTCGCGAATACCGCCAGAGCCCAGTTTGACGTTATCCTGCAGGCCTTTGCGCTGCACCTCACGCTGAATCATCTGCTTAAGACTGCGCAGCGCGTCGATGGCGGCAAAATCCAGATAGCGGCGATAAACGAAGGGCTTGAGCATCGCCAACAGGTCAGCGCCGGCAGCCTGATCACCTGCGACCACACGCGCCTTGATCATGGCGTAGCGCTCCCAGTCTCGCCCCTGACTCTGATAGTACTGCTCCAGGGCATCAAAACTGAATACCAGCGCGCCGCTGTCACCATAGGGGCGCAGCCGCATATCGACCCGAAACACAAAGCCATCGACAGTGGGCGCGTCCAGTGCCTTGATCAACTTCTGACCGAGCCGGATAAAAAACTCTTGATTGGATAGGCTGCGCCGCCCGCCCTGCGTCTCGCCGGGTTCCGGGTAAGCAAAAATCAAATCGATATCGGAGGACAGGTTGAGCTCAAACGCACCCAATTTGCCCATCCCCAATACCACCATGTGCTGTGGCTCCCCGTTTGAACTACACGGCTCACCGAGCGCAACGCAGGTCTGCGCATAAAGCCAGCGATAGGCTTCGTCGATACAGACGTCCGCCATATCAGACAGGTCTCGAGTGGTCTCGGCCAGCACCGCCACACGCGTCAGATCACGCCAGATGATGCGCACCTGATGCAGCTGGCGAAAGCGGCGCAGACGCTGCGCGAGCACATCTTCATCGGCCACATCCTGCAACTCGTGCTGGAGCATCGAGCGCATCTCACCGCCATGCAGTGACCTCAATAAAAGACCATCTTCGAGTAAACGCCATGCCAACGCCGGATCACGTCGTAACTGCTCAGCGACATAATCACTGCCCGCCAATACCTGGGGTAACTGCTGTTGAAACTCGTCACTGAGTGACGGCAGCTCCGACGCCAAGCCAGCGGCATCTGCCGCGGCACGCCATTGCGCCAAATGATGATCAAGAGTGGGACGCAATACGTCCGGTAGAAGCGGCAGAGAATGGGCCATGGTCTATCCTGTACAAAAACCGAAACGGCAGCTTGCCATGATGGCGGTCGGCAGGAAAGCACAGGCAAAGCCGACCGGAGAGTCACAATGTAGCAAAGCTACATGAAAGGCTAATTCGTGCTGGAATAAGCAGTCTTTTTGTAGTAAAACTACAAGAACAAATTCCGTCAACCCGTGTCACAACACCCACAGGTGTTTTGGAAACCCGCGCACGGCATGACTGCGAACTAATCCGTTCACAGCAGCATGGCGCATTCCGGCACTTGCAAGGCCCACAAGGTCTGGAGACCAATAATGAAGCAAGACGATATCGATCCGCTCGAAACCCAGGAATGGCTCGATGCCCTGGAATCCGTACTCGACAATGAAGGTGAAGATCGCGCTCACTATCTGATGACGCGCCTTGGCGAGTTGGCTAGCCGTACCGGCACCCCACTGCCCTACGCAATTACCACGCCCTATCGCAACACCATTCCGGTTACCCACGAAACCCGTATGCCCGGCGATCTGTTTATGGAGCGTCGAATTCGCTCAATGGTTCGCTGGAATGCCCTGGCAATGGTTATGCGTACTAATCAACAGGACCCGGACCTGGGTGGTCACATTTCCACCTTCGCTTCCAGCGCTACCCTGTATGACATTGGTTTCAACTATTTTTTCAAGGCGCCGACTGAAGAACACGGTGGCGACTTGGTGTTCTTCCAGGGGCACGCTTCCCCCGGTATCTACGCACGCGCCTTCATGGAAGGTCGTATCAGCGAAGAGCAGATGAACAACTTCCGCCAGGAAGTCGATGGTGAGGGACTCTCGTCATACCCACACCCCTGGCTGATGCCCGATTTCTGGCAATTCCCGACCGTATCCATGGGTCTTGGCCCGATCCAGGCGATCTACCAGGCGCGCTTCATGAAGTATCTGGAGCACCGCGGCTTTATTGAGCCCGGCAAGCAGAAAGTCTGGTGCTTCGTTGGCGACGGCGAAACCGACGAGCCTGAATCGCTCGGCGCTATCGCTCTGGCCGGCCGCGAGAAGCTCGACAACCTGATCTTCGTTATCAACTGCAACCTGCAGCGCCTCGACGGCCCGGTGCGCGGTAACGGCAAGATCATCCAGGAACTGGAAGGCAGCTTCCGTGGCGCCGACTGGAACGTGATCAAGGTCATCTGGGGCCGCATGTGGGATCCCCTGTTTGCCAAGGACGACAACGGCCTGCTGCAACAACGCATGGAAGACGCCGTAGACGGCGACTACCAGAACTACAAGGCCAACGATGGCGCTTATGTGCGTGAGCACTTCTTTGGCACCCGTCCCGAGCTGCAGGACATGGTCAAGGATCTGTCCGACGAAGAAATCTGGAAGCTCAACCGGGGCGGCCACGACCCCTACAAGGTGTACGCGGCTTATCACAATGCGGTCAACCACGAAGGTCAGCCCAGCGTCATCCTGGCCAAGACCATCAAGGGTTACGGCACCGGTGCTGGCCAAGGTCAGAACACCGCGCACAACACCAAGAAAGTCGATATCGACAGCCTGAAGAAATTCCGCGACCGCTTCGATATTCCGGTTAATGACGACGAACTGGAAAAACTGCCCTTCTACAAACCCGAAGAAGGCAGCGCCGAGTACAAATACCTGCACTCACGCCGCGAAGCCTTGGGCGGCTACATGCCCCAACGCCGCACCGAGAGCAACAAGGTACCGGTACCGCCGCTGGATACGCTCAAAGCCATTCTGGACGGCAGTGGAGATCGCGAGATTTCCACCACCATGGCCTTTGTGCGCATTATTTCTCAGCTGGTCAAGGACAAGGAACTCGGCCCGCGCATTGTCCCCATTGTGCCGGACGAAGCCCGTACTTTTGGTATGGAAGGCATGTTCCGCCAGCTCGGTATTTACTCCTCGGTTGGCCAACTGTACGAGCCAGTCGACAAGAATCAGGTGATGTTCTACCGCGAGGACAAGAAGGGCCAGATTCTGGAAGAAGGCATCAACGAAGCAGGCGCGATGTCCAGCTGGATTGCCGCGGGCACTGCCTACAGCACGCACAACCAGCCCATGCTGCCCTTCTACATCTTCTACTCGATGTTTGGCTTCCAGCGCATTGGCGATCTGGCCTGGGCCGCTGGCGACAGCCGCGCCAAGGGCTTCCTGATCGGCGGTACCGCTGGGCGCACCACGCTGAACGGAGAAGGTCTGCAGCACGAGGATGGCCACAGCCATATTCTGGCCAGCACCATTCCCAACTGCCGCAGCTACGACCCAACCTATGGCTACGAGCTGGCAGTCATCATCCGCGAGGGCGCTCGCCGCATGATGGAAGAGCAGGAGAACGTCTACTACTACCTGACCGTGATGAATGAAGCCTACGAACAGCCGGCCATGCCCAAGGGCAAGGACGTGCAGGACGGCATCATGCGCGGCATGTATCTGCTCGATTCGACCGGCAAGCCGGGCGACCTGCATGTGCAGTTGATGGGCAGCGGCACCATTCTGCGCGAAGTGCGTGAGGCAGCAGCGATCCTCAAGGATGACTTTGGCGTTACCGCCGACATCTGGAGCGTTACCAGCTTTAACGAACTGCGCCGCGACGGTCTCGCGACTGAGCGTCAAAACCGCCTGCACCCCACGCGCAAGAAGCAGCTCACCTTTGTTGAGCAGTGTCTTGAGAAGCGCAGCGGTCCGGTCATCGCCTCAACCGACTACATGAAGCTGTTCGCTGATCAGATTCGCGAATGGGTTCCAGGCACCTACAAGGTGCTGGGCACTGACGGTTTCGGTCGCAGCGATAGCCGCCGCAAACTGCGCCAGTTCTTCGAGGTAGATCGTCACTGGGTTGCCTACACCGCGCTTAGCGCGCTGGTGGAAGAAGGCAAACTGAAGCCCAAGGTGCTGACTGATGCACTCAAGACCTTCGGTATCGACCCTGACAAGATCAACCCACTGGACTGCTGAGGAGCGACGGTATGAGTGAAGTTATTAAAGTACCCGACATCGGCGGCGGTGAGGGTGAAGTCATCGAGATTCTGGTCAAGGAAGGCGATACCGTCGAGGCGGAGCAGTCCCTGGTTGTACTGGAGTCCGACAAGGCCAGCATGGAAGTACCCTGCCCCAAAGGCGGCGTGGTGAAATCCATCAAAACCAAACTGGGCGACAACCTGAAAGAAGGTGACTCACTGATCGAGCTGGACGTAGCCAGCGACGACAGCAAAGCCGAGCCGGAAAAATCCGCAGCCAAGGAACCGGCGAAAGAGTCGGAGCCCAAACAGGAAGAGAAAAAACCGGCGAAGCCCAAAGGCGAGCAGAAGCAGGCCGCCAGCAAGAGCGAGCCGGTCAAGGTACCGGACCTGGGCTCAGACGCAGGTGCCAAGGTTATCGAGATTCTGGTCAGCAAGGGCGACAAGGTCGAAGCCGACCAATCGCTGCTGGTGCTGGAGTCAGACAAGGCCAGCATGGAACTGCCAGCGCCCTTCGCCGGGGTGATCGAGTCCATCGAGGTGAAGCTGGAGCAGGACGTCAAAACCGGCGATCTGATCATGCATATGCAGGTTCAGGGCGAAGCAGACGACGCAGACGACGCAGAACCGGAAGCCGCTGCAGAAGCAGCCAGCAGCAGCCCCGAGCCGACTAGCGAAGATAAACCCAAGCCAGCGCAGAGCAAGACGCAGGACGCCGATACACCGCCTCCGGTCGGTGGCCCTAGCCGCGAAGGCGCCAAGGTCCATGCCGGCCCTGCAGTGCGACTACTGGCCCGCGAGTTCGGTATCGAGCTGGCCGACGTCAAACCGTCAGGCCCGCGTGATCGCATCCTCAAAGAAGATGTGCAGCAGCACGTAAAAGCGGTAATGAAACAGCAGAAAGGCGCGCCCACGGCTGCTGGTGGCTCGGGTATTCCGGCCGTGCCTGAAGTCGATTTCTCGCGCTTTGGCGAGAT
The DNA here is from genome assembly GCF_003797945.1 of Pseudomonas neustonica. Taxonomy (GTDB): domain Bacteria; phylum Pseudomonadota; class Gammaproteobacteria; order Pseudomonadales; family Pseudomonadaceae; genus Halopseudomonas; species Halopseudomonas neustonica. Next base: position 44,400 of record NZ_RKKU01000001.1, on the reverse strand, counting down.
TGAAACCAAGGACATGACTCGCCTGCAGCAGGCTGGTGCGACCAACATTCATCGCAGCTGGCTAAACGTACCGCATGTCACCCAATTTGACCTGGCAGACATCAGCGCGCTGGAAGTCTTCCGCAAAGACCAGAAAGCCGTGGCAGAAAAGGCTGGCGTCAAGCTGACCATCCTGCCCTTCCTGCTCAAGGCCTGCGCACATGTTCTGAACGAACAACCGGGCTTCAACGTGGCGCTGGCGCCCAATGGCAAGCAGTTGATCCAGAAGAAGTACGTGCATATCGGCTTTGCCGTTGATACGCCGGACGGCTTGTTGGTTCCAGTCATTCGCGATGTCGACAAGAAGAGTCTGCTGCAACTGGCAGGCGAAGCGGCTGAGCTGGCAGAGAAGGCGCGCAACAAGAAACTTGGTGCCGACGCCATGCAGGGTGCCTGCTTTACCATTTCCAGTTTGGGACACATCGGCGGCACTTACTTCACACCTATTGTGAATAGCCCTGAAGTTGCAATTCTGGGGGTTTCCAAGGCAACCATGCAGCCGGTATGGGATGGTAAAGTGTTCCAGCCGCAGTTGATGCTGCCGCTATCACTGTCCTACGACCACCGTGCGATTAACGGCGCAGCGGCGGCGCAATTCACCAAGCGGCTCGGTGAACTGCTCGGCGATATCCGCTCCATGTTGCTGTAAGCGTTCGATAGCACTGTAAAAAAGCCTCGGGATTTCCCGGGGCTTTTTTTTCACTATTTCAGAAGTCGCTGATTCTGCCACCAGACGGCGAGCTCGGTACGGCCCCGGTCCCCGCCAGGCCGAGCAACGCAGCGAACCCGAGGGGCCGCGTGGCCGGGATGGCCTAGGGCGAAAAGCAGGCTTGAGTAAGACCACACAAACAAAAAACCCCGCACGGTTTCCCGTGCGGGGCTTCTTAACGCTACACCATCAATCAGACAGTAAACACAAACTCATCGCCTTCGACCTTGGCCTGGATAGTCGCACCCGAGACAAAGTCCCCAGCCAGAATCCGCTGCGCCAAGGGGTTCTCGATCCAGCGCTGGATAGCCCGCTTGAGTGGCCGCGCCCCGTAAACCGGGTCGTAACCCACTGCTACCAGTTTCTCCAGTGCCTCAGCGCTCAGCTGCAGATCAAGTTCGCGTTCAGCCAGACGCTCGCGCAAGCGACCCATCTGAATTTCCGCAATCCCGGCGATCTGTTCGCGACCCAGCGGCTCAAATACCACCACTTCGTCGACGCGGTTGATGAACTCCGGCCGGAAGTGCTGGCCCAGCGCATCCATAACCGCCGCGTGCTGTGCCTCAGGATCACCCACCAGCTCCTGGATCTGGGTTGAACCCAGGTTGGAGGTCATCACGATCACGGTGTTGCGGAAGTCAACCGTACGGCCCTGACTATCGGTGAGGCGGCCATCTTCCAGCACCTGCAGCAGCACGTTGAACACGTCCGGATGCGCCTTCTCGACCTCATCCAGCAGGATCACCGAATAGGGCTTGCGGCGCACCGCCTCGGTCAAATAGCCACCCTCCTCGTAACCCACATAGCCCGGGGGCGCACCGATCAACCGGGCAACCGAGTGCTTCTCCATGAACTCGGACATATCGATCCGCACCATGGCCTCTTCGGTATCAAAGAGGAACTCGGCTAACGCCTTGCACAACTCTGTTTTACCCACCCCGGTTGGCCCAAGGAACATAAAGGAACCGCTGGGGCGGTTCGGGTCAGACAGCCCCGCACGCGAGCGACGTACCGCGTTCGATACGGCAACCACGGCCTCGTTTTGTCCGATGACGCGCTTATGCAGAGCGTCTTCCATGCGCAGCAATTTATCGCGCTCACCTTCCAGCATCTTGGACACCGGAATGCCGGTCCACTTGGAGACCACTTCAGCGATCTCTTCATCGGTAACCTTGTTGCGCAGCAACTGGTTAGCCGGTTTAGTATGCTGCTCAGCCATCTGCTGGCTGCGCTCCAGATCCGGAATCACACCGTACTGCAGCTCAGCCATCCGGTTCAGATCGCCCTTGCGGCGCGCCTGTTCCAGCTCGGCCTTGGCCTGCTCAATACGCTCCTGAATCTGTGCAGAGCCTTGCACTTCGGCTTTCTCTGACTTCCAGATCTCCTCCAGATCAGCGTATTCAAGCTCCAGCTTGGCTATTTCTTCCTTCAACTTTTCCAGCCGTTTGAGCGCGGCATCGTCATCCTCTTTCTTCAAGGCTTCGCGTTCCACCTTGAGCTGAATCAAACGCCGCTCAAGACGATCCAGCGCCTCCGGCTTGGAATCAATTTCCATGCGGATACGACTGGCGGCCTCATCAATCAGGTCGATGGCCTTATCCGGCAGCTGGCGATCGGTGATATAACGATGCGACAGCTTGGCCGCAGCGATGATCGCACCGTCAGTAATGGTGATCTTGTGGTGCACTTCATAGCGCTCCTTCAGACCCCGCAAAATTGCGATGGTATCTTCCTCGGAAGGCTCGTCCACCAACACCTTCTGGAACCGACGCTCGAGCGCGGCGTCCTTCTCGATATACTGACGATACTCATCCAGCGTGGTAGCGCCCACGCAATGCAGCTCGCCACGTGCCAGTGCTGGTTTCAGCATGTTACCGGCGTCCATCGAGCCTTCAGCCTTACCGGCGCCGACCATGGTATGCAGCTCGTCAATAAACAGAATGACGCGACCTTCATGTTTCGATAGCTCATTGAGTACCGCTTTCAAACGCTCCTCAAATTCGCCACGGAACTTGGCACCCGCTATGAGTGAGCCCATATCCAGCGACAACAAGCGCTTGTCTTTCAGGCCATCGGGCACCTCGCCATTAATAATGCGCTGGGCCAAACCCTCAACAATGGCGGTTTTACCCACGCCTGGCTCACCGATCAATACCGGGTTGTTCTTGGTCCGACGCTGCAACACCTGAATGGTGCGACGGATTTCATCGTCACGACCAATCACCGGATCCAGCTTGCCGTCTTCCGCTTTTTTGGTCAGGTCAACGGTGTACTTGTCGAGTGCCTGGCGCGATTCCTCGGCGTTGGGATCGTTCACTGCTTCGCCACCACGCAGGTTGCTGATAGCGTTCTCCAGCGCTTTTTTGGACACGCCCTGGCCAAGCAGTATCTTGCCAACGGTGGTGTTTTCATCCATCGCGGCAAGCAACACCAGCTCGCTGGAAATAAATTGATCGCCACGCTGCTGCGCCAGACGGTCGGCCTGGTTTAGCAACCGGGCCAGATCCGTAGACATACTGACATCACCCGTAGGGTTACTCACGGTCGCCAGCTTATCGAGCGCACCGCCCAATTCACTACGCAGCGCATTGATGTCAAAGCCCACCTGCATCAACAGCGGCTTGATTGAGCCCTGCTGCTGCTCCAGCAGCGCTACCAACAGGTGGAGAGTGTCGATCTGAGTGTGGTCGCGCCCAACCGCAAGCGATTGCGCGTCGGACAAAGCGACCTGTAATTTACTGGTCATACGGTCAATACGCATGGTATTCGTCCTGTGTTAAGTGGCCTGAACCGCCAAGGGTGGCGGTAGGCAGAGTCGATATTCATGACTATTTAATGAGGACTATTATGGCGCTTTCAAGGCCAAGGAAGCTGATAAGGGTCAATTTTTTGTCACTTAGCCTTTTTCATTGACGCTTCAGCAAAAAATATCGCCACCGCCCAAGCCTAGCCGATCAACGCCCGGTCTGCGCTAATGAGCTGCCAATTGATTGGACAGTAGAAAATGATCAGTCGCGTAACCAGATCAAGGAGGCGAAGCGTCCGGTTTGCCCATCACGACGATAGGAAAAATAGCGCGCAGGCTCGCTGACAGTGCATAAATCCCCGCCATAGACTGCAGTGACCCCGGCATTGGCAAGACGCTGACGTGCAAGTAAATAGATATCGGCGAGATAATGCCCCGCACGCGCGGAGGGCAGAAAAGCAGCAGCGGATTGCGCATCTGCGGAAATAAACGCCGCGCGCACCTCAGGTCCGACTTCAAACTCTTGCGAACCAATAGCCGGCCCCAGCCATGCCATTAGCGAGTAACCGGGGCTACCCATACCTTTTATCGTCTGCTCCAATATGCCATCGAGCAAACCTCTCCAGCCCGCGTGAGCGGCAGCAACACGAGTGCCATCCTTATTGCAGAAAAGCACCGGCAAACAGTCTGCCGTCATCACCGTACAGGCGATGTTACGCTCATTGGTCCAGCTGGCGTCGGCGTCGAGAACCTGAGTGGCGTCCGCCTTAACCAAATGCGTACTGTGGGTCTGGTTCAACCAGGCGGGAGCACAGCCCAGTACGCGCTGCAGTTCGGCACGATTGGCCGCCACGTGGCTGACTTCGTCACCCACATGGCTACCCAGATTAAAGCCCTTCCAGGGTCCCTGGCTGCAACCACCACGGCGCGTAGTGATGCAGGTTCGTACATTCGCAGGCGCTGGCCATTCGGCGCTGATCCACAACGGACTCATTCGGCTATCTCACCGTCCTCTTTAAGCAGCGCCAGCAGATGCTGCATATCAGCAGGTATAGGGACTTGCCACTGCATCAGACGACCATCCAGCGGGTGCTCCAGCTCAAGCCGGCGTGCGTGCAGTGCCTGACGAGGGAACTCGCGCAACTCGCTGATCAACTCAGGACTGGCGCCTGGCGGAATACGCAACCGGCCACCGTAGGTGGTGTCGCCTACCAGCGGAAAGTAAATATGACTCATGTGGACGCGAATCTGGTGAGTGCGGCCGGTTTCCAGCTTGACCTTCACATGAGTGTGCGCGCGAAAGCGATTGATCACGCGATAATGGCTGATCGCCTGCTTGCCGCCAGCAACTACTGCCATTTTCTGCCGCTGCGTACCGTGCCGCGCAATAGGTTGGTCAACCTTGCCGCCCGCGGTCATAACGCCGACCACCACACATTCGTACTCACGGCTTACGGTCCGCGCCTGCAGCTGCGCCACCAGATCGGTTTGCGCTTCAATTGTCTTGGCGACCACCATCAGGCCTGTGGTGTCTTTATCCAGGCGATGCACAATACCTGCGCGCGGCACCTTTGCCAGCTCAGGCGAGTGATGCAGGAGCGCATTCAACAGCGTGCCATCGCGGTGCCCGGCGGCCGGATGCACCACCAGACCGGCTGGTTTGTTGATTACCAGCAGAGCATCGTCTTCATAGATAATGTCCAGAGCAATTGCTTCAGGCTGCCAGTCTCCCTGCACTTCACGCTCAGCATTGAGCGTCAGCTGCTCACCGCCGTAAACCATATCGCGCGTTCGTTTTTGCTCGCCATCAACCAGCAGACTGCCATCTTTTATCCAAGCCTGCAGGCGCGACCGCGAGTGTTCAGGAAACAATTGGGCCGCCGCTTGGTCAAGGCGTTGACTACCTGACTCGTGACTAACTTGTGCAGACAAAAGAATACGATCGGTCATACAGGACTCGTTGGATAAAGCGGACTATGAAGCGGCAGATGCAATCCCTTTTGGTTTCGTCTCTGCGCTGTGGTTAAATACGGCTTTTCCCGGTTTGCCGGGACTGCTGCACAAGCCTTAACTATAACAGGACGGCTGCTGTCGAAACAGCGTGGCGCCGTCCATTCGGATGTCATGATATGTCGCTGAAACATCTCCTGCTGGTCGGCCTGCTCGCTTTTGTTGCCGCCTGTTCTACCAATAAGACCGTAATCGACGAGTCGCTCAGCGAATCAGAGCTTTACCGCAAAGCGCAAACCGATCTGGACGCAGAAAATTTTGGCCCTGCGATTGAGACCCTGCGGGCGCTGGAATCGCGTTACCCGTTCGGCCGCTATGCCGATCAAGCGCAACTTGAGCTGATCTACGCCTACTACGAAAATATGGAGCCGGAGGCAGCCACAGCGTCCGCAGATCGCTTTATTCGCCTGCACCCGCAGCATCCCAATGTCGACTACGCCTACTACATTCGCGGCCTGGCCTCCTTTACCCGCGACCGGGGCATCTTCGAGCGCTTTTTGCCGCTGGACATGACCCGCCGTGATCCGGGTGCAGCCCGTGACTCGTTCAACGACTTCGCGCAGTTGATCAACCGTTACCCTAATAGCCAATACGCCCCTGACGCTCGTCTGCGCATGGTATACCTGCGCAACCTGCTGGCCGACTACGACGCCCACGTGGGTCACTACTACCTCAAGCGCGGCGCTTACCTGGCTGCTGCCAACCGCGGCCGCTACATTGTGGAGAACTACCAGCAGACCCCAGCGGTAGGCAACGGCCTGGCGCTCATGGTTGCCGGTTATGACCGCCTGGCGATGCACGATCTGGCTGACAGCGCGCTGGAGACCCTGAAACTGAATTACCCCGAGCATCCAGCACTGGTTAAAGGCAAGTTCAAGCATCACGTCGAGCCCAGCCAGCCTGAGATGAACTGGATGGAATCCATGTCCGTCAGCGCCATGGATGTGTTGACTGCACCACCGCCACGCACCGCGAAAACGCAGATGCAACGCCAGATGGATCGCGAGTACCAAGACGCTGTGGCAGCTCTGCCCCGTGAGGTTCGAGTGCATGACGAAGAAGGCCGCCGTTCATTCTGGAACCGCATCACCTTCGGTCTGATTGACTAAAATCTGACCCTGTAAAAAAGCCCGCGCTGATTTGCATCAGCGCGGGCTTTTTTGTTGCTGCAAGCTACAAGCTACAAGCTACAAGCTACAAGCTACAAGCTACAAGCTACAAAAGCGTAAACTCACTATCACCACCGTCAAGCCGCTTTTGCTTTTGCTTTTTCTTTTTCTTTTGCTTTTGCTTTTGCTCTTGCTCTTGCTCTTACTTGAAGCTTGAAGCTTGAAGCTTATGGCTTATGGCTTATGGCTTATGGCTTGTGGCTGCTCAATCATCCAGTGCCCAACCAGAGGTAATAGGATAGCGACGGTCACGCCCAAAGCCGCGCTGGGTAACCCGTGCACCCACCGCAGCCTGGCGGCGCTTGTACTCATTGAGATCAACCAGCCTGAGCACACGCTTGACCACATCCTCGGCAAAGCCAGCGGCGATAATCGCACTCGCTGACTGATCATGCTCGATGTACAGACGCAATATCTCATCCAGCTCCGGGTAAGCCGGCAACGAATCCTCATCTTTCTGGTCCGGTGCCAATTCGGCAGATGGCGGTCGATCAATCACGCGCTGCGGGATAACCGGGTCGATGCTGTTGCGATACTCAGCCAGCCGGAACACCAGCGTCTTGGGCACATCCTTCAGCACATCAAAGCCGCCGGCCATATCGCCATACAAGGTCGCATAACCCACGGCCATCTCACTCTTGTTACCTGTGGTCAGTACCAGCGAGCCAGTCTTGTTCGATAGCGCCATCAATAACGTGCCACGGCAGCGCGCCTGCAGGTTTTCTTCCGTAGTGTCGCGCGGCAGACCGGCGAAAACAGGCTCCAGCGTAGTCATAAACGCCTCAACCATAGGCGCGATGGGCAGCACACGGTAGGTAACCCGCTGGGTATTAGCCTGCGCCTCGGCGTCTTCGAGGCTCATGCCGGAGGTGTAGTGGTAGGGCATCATCACCGCCTCAACCCTTTCAGCGCCCAGCGCATCGACTGCCACTGCCAACGTCAGCGCAGAATCGATACCACCCGATAGCCCAAGCACCACTCCCTTGAAGCCGTTCTTATTGACGTAATCGCGCACCCCGGTGACCAGCGCCTGATAAACGCTTGCCTCGAGCTCCGGCATAGCGGCCAGCGCCCCCTGATGCAACTTGACCGACTCATCGTCAAACAGCACGTCCACCGGATACAAGCCTTCATCAAAGGCCCCGACCCGACAGGCAACATGCCCACTGCTGCCAATGGCGACCGAGCCGCCATCAAACACCAGTTCATCCTGCCCACCCACCTGATTGACGTAAATGATCGGCATGCCGCCTTGCTGCGCACGCTCAGCCAACATGGCTTCACGCTCCTGCTGCTTATCCATATGAAATGGCGAGGCATTCAGATTGAGCATCAGGCGTCCACCGGCCTGGGCCGCGAGCGCCATCGGTTGCGGATGCCAAATATCCTCACAAATACTCAGCGCAACCGGCAGACCCTCTATGTCCACTACACAGGCGCCATCGCCCTCGGTGAAGTAGCGCTTTTCATCAAATACGCGGTAATTGGGCAACTGCTGCTTGGCATAGGAAGCGACTATTTTCCCATCGGCGATGACGGCAGCCATGTTGAAACACTGCCCTTCGCTCTGCCAGGGATAGCCCACTACGACATGAATGCCCTGCACTTCATCACACAATCGCTGCAACGCACTCTCAATACGCGCCTGCATGTTCGAGCGCAGTAACAAGTCCTCAGGCGGATAACCGCACAAAGACAGCTCGGGAAACAAAATGACCCGTGCCCCCAGTTCATCACGTGCATGTACAGACGCACTAATGATGCGATCAAGGTTACCGGGGATATCGCCGACCCGCATATTCAGCTGGGCCATCACGAGGCGCAAGGTCGCTGCCATGTTCACTCTCCTGAATCAGAATGGCACCTATTGTCCGGCATGCACCGCAGCCTCGCAATCGTCGCGTGCTCTGAGTCTGCCAAAGGCCAGGCTCCGCCGCTTTGGCTGCTGCGGCCAATGGGCTACACTAATCCACCTTCACTTTGTATAGCAGTGGTCATGGGCTTGATAAAACTGATAATTCTCGGCGCGCTTATCTGGTTGGCTCTCAACCTGTGGCGACGCACTCAGATTGTAAAGAACCGGGCCAAGGGATCACCCTCGCCGCGTGACCAGGCACCGGTAATGGTGCGATGCGCGCACTGCCAGGTACATCTGCCGCGCGATCGCGCCTTGCGTGCCAACGATAACTGGTACTGCTGTGCGGAGCATCGTGATGCCCAGCCAGAGTGAGCAGATAGACTCGCAACGGCCTCGCCTGCTCCGCATTTATAATCTCTATCGGGTGATTCTGGGTTTCGGCCTGACGCTCCTCACCAGTTCGGTCTTACGTGACGGCCTGCTCGATCTGAGCGATCCACCGCTCTACGCGAAGACCAGCTGGGTCTACCTGTTCATCAATGTTCTGGTAGCACTGCTACTGCATCGCGGTCGACGCGACCTGCATGTCTTCATCCTGACACTGGCCGATATCGGCTTGCTTGGCGTGGTATTTTTCGCCGCAGGTGGTGTAGGTAGCGGTTTTGGCAACCTGTTGATCATCCCTGTCGCGATTGGCAATATCCTGCTGCATGGCCGTATCGGCCTGTTACTGCCCGCCCTGGCCAGCATCGGTCTGATCTATCTGACCTTCTTCCTTAGCCTGACACACCCCTACATCGGCCAGAGTTATCTGCAGGTCGGCGTATTGGGTTGTATCTATTTCGCCGTGGCGCTTTTTGTACAACGCTTTAGCCGACGACTGTATCTGTCGGAAACTCTGGCACAGCAACAGGCGGCGACCCTGGCCAGCATGGAGGAGCTGAACGAGCTGATTATTCAACGCATGCGTACTGGCATCGTCGTGGTCGGCTCCGACAACCGCATCGTCGCGGGCAATGAAGCCAGCGCACAAATGCTGGCACGGCCTATTCTCACTGGCGCAGCGCTCAACAAGCTGGTGCCAGAGCTGGACAAGCGACTGCAGCAATGGCGACGTAACCCGTCAACGCGCTCGACCTCCTTCCAGAGCCACAGTGGCAGTACCGAGGTGCTGGCCAACTTTAAACCGTTGGGTGATAGCGGCGACAATACCATTCTGATTTTTTTGGACGATAGCACTCAGATTGCACAACAGGCGCAGCAGCTCAAACTGGCCTCACTGGGCAGACTGACGGCCAGCATTGCGCACGAGATACGCAATCCCTTGGGTGCCATTAGCCATGCGGCGCAGCTACTCAATGAATCAGATCAAATGGACAAACAAGATCTGCGCCTGACCGAGATCATCCAGCAGCATTCAAAGCGCATGAATCGCGTCATAGAGACCGTGCTGGAGCTCTCACGTCGTCGCCCCAGCGAGCCACAGCTAATTGACTTGGCGTTGTGGACCTCCAACTTCCTCAACGACTTTCGTGCCGCCAACCCGGCCACGGACACCATAGAATGCGAAATCGAGAAAGAAGGCATACTGACGCGAGTGGACCCGAATCAGATAACCCAGGTGCTCGATAACCTGTGCCAAAACGCCTTTCGGTATAGCGGCGCGGCCGGCAGCCACAGGACGATTTATCTGAAGCTGTATGAAGACAGCAGCAGTCAGTTACCAACGATAGAAGTCATCGACCACGGCCCTGGCGTAGCAGCAGAGCACGTTGGACATATCTTTGAGCCCTTCTACACTACTGAAGCCAGCGGCACCGGTCTTGGTCTTTATATTTCACGTGAACTGTGCGAAAGCAATCAGGCTCGGCTGGAGTATCAGACAGTCACCCCTACCGGCAGCTGCATGCGTATTACCTTCGCCCACCCCAAACGACTGGTATGATTGACCAGGTAACACGTTTAAAGGCAAGGAGCACCCAAGGCTGACATGAGTAAACCCACTGTCCTGATCATTGACGACGAGCCCGACATCCTTGAATTACTGGATCTGACGCTTGGACGCATGAACGTCTGTACTGAAAGCGCCAGCACCCTGAACCAGGCTCTTTCTCTGCTGCGCAAAAATCACTATGCACTCTGCCTGACCGACATGCGTCTGCCTGACGGAGACGGCATGAGCGTCGTACGGCATATCCAGCAACACAGCCCCTGTACGCCGGTTGCCATGATTACGGCTTACGGCAGCCTGGACACCGCCATCAATGCTTTAAAAGCCGGCGCCTTCGACTTCCTGACCAAACCGGTTGATCTAAACCGCCTGCGCGAACTCGTCAGCGCGGCCTTAAAATTAACTCAGTCCGCTAGCGAACCTGAGGGGCAGGAGCAGGATCCCTTGCTTGGGGTATCACCGCCCATGGAGCGCCTGCGCAAACAGATCGGCAAACTCGCGCGCAGCCAGGCTCCGCTGTATATCAGTGGCGAGTCCGGCAGCGGCAAAGAGTTAGTCGCGCGCCGGATACATGCGCTCGGCCCTCGCACTGAGCAGCCCTTTGTTCCGGTGAACTGCGGCGCGATACCCTCGGAGCTGATGGAAAGCGAGTTTTTCGGCCATCGTAAGGGCAGCTTCACCGGCGCTGTAGCGGACAAACCCGGCCTGTTTCAGGCGGCAAACCGCGGCACTCTGTTCCTCGACGAAGTCGCCGACCTCCCCATGGCGATGCAGGTCAAATTGCTGCGCGCGATTCAGGAAAAGGCCGTTAGACCCCTGGGTACGCAACAGGAAGAAGCAGTCGATGTACGCCTACTCTGTGCAACGCACAAGGATCTGGCCATTGAGGTAGCGGAAGGTCGTTTTCGACAGGATCTGTTCTACCGCATCAACGTTATTGAATTAAAGGTGCCACCGCTACGCGAGCGACGTGAAGATTTACCCCTGCTCACTCGCCATATCCTCGGCAAGCTGGCGCAGCGCAATGGACTACCGACGCCACAGATCACCGACAGCTGTATGGAGATGCTGTGCAATTACCGTTTTCCCGGTAACGTGCGAGAGCTTGAGAACACACTGGAGCGCGCCTTTACGCTGTGCGAGAACCAGCGCATTGAAACCTCGGATTTACAATTATCTGGCTGCCCTTCACCCGGCGGTGACGACAGCCAGGATCTAAGCCAGATCGACCATCTGGAAGACTTTCTCGATAACATAGAGCGTCAGGCCATTACTCAGGCGCTGGAAGAAACACGCTGGAATAAAACCGCCGCGGCCAAAAGATTGGGGCTCACCTTCCGCTCCCTGCGCTATCGCCTGAAAAAACTGGGGCTGGACGACTGATAGCTGGAAGCTGGAAGCTGGAAGCTGGAAGCTGGAAGCTGGAAGCTGGAAGCTGGAAGCTGGAAAAGCGTGGACCACAGCGCTTTTTTGAATCAACGCGGGTCCCGCTTATTTTTCCATTGATTTTCTGTCCCGCTAAAGCGGCTGGCACACGCGGCCGGCTGGCAGATAGGGCGCAGGATCAAGTTCCGGCTGACGCTGCAACAGCAGATCGGCGAGCAGCCGGCAGGAGGCTGGCGCCAGCACCAGTCCATTACGATAATGTCCTGCATTCAGCCACAAACCCGGCAGCTCAGACACCGGACCAATGTAGGGCACACCTTCGGGAGAGCCTGGACGCAAGCCGGCCCATTGGGCAACCGGGGACAGCTCCCGCAATTCCGGCAACAATCCCTCTGCCGATTGCCGCAGTGATTCAAGCGCTTGCGTGCTGGTTCTTTTATCGTAACCGGCATGCTCCAGCGTGCTACCGATCAGAATATGCCCATCGCGACGCGGAATCGCATAACGCCCTTCATACAACACCACTGACTTCAGCCAACCAGGCTCACGCTTATATAACAGCATCTGACCTTTGACCGGAACGACCGGGAGACTGAGGCCCGCCTCCGCCAGCCAGTCGCCAGACCAGGCACCCGCTGCCACCACCACAGCATCAGCGCGATATTCAGCGAATTGAGTGGTAACGCCAACAACCCGATCTCCGTCACGCAACAACCCGGTCGCCGTACTATGTTCCTGCAGATTAAACTCAGCAAACTGCAGCAATCTGGCTCGCAGCGCCTGCAACAGCCTGGGATTGCGCACATTGGCCAGGTCAGCCTGCCACAGCGCACTTTGATAACCGCTGGCCAGTTGTGGCACTCGCTCATAGACAAACTCGCTCGCAACCTCAGCCAGAGGCTGCTGCCGCTGCTGCGCCCAGGCAAGTGCCTGGTCACGCTCAGCGTGATCCAGCCACAACAGGCCACAAGGCTCTACTTCTGAGTCGATTCCGGTTTGCGCCAAAAGCTGCGCAGATAAGGTTGGATAATAGCCCTGTGACCAATTCGCCAACGCACTGACAGACGCCTGATAACGCCAGGGATACAAGGGCGAGACGATACCACCACCAGCCCATGAGGCTTCTCTCCCCAACTCTCCGCGTTCCAGCAGCGTTACTCGACACCCCGCCTCCAGCAAATTCAGCGCACTCAAACAGCCGATCACACCGCCCCCTACCACCACAATCTCCTGCATCTAAGCCTCGCTAGCAAAAAGTTCTAAAGCAATAAGTCGGACACCTGTAGCCCCAACCTCAGGAAACGCAGCCTACAACCAAAACTCCAACCAGGCCTTGCGCAGCGTCAATAAAGGCAAGGCGTGTATTCTGACTCGTCGCGCCCGGCGTAAACAACTACGCATAAATGAATAAGCCCTGCCCTCGCCCTGCGCGCTGCAAACAACCACGTAAAAAATGACCAAGACACCTTATTTGGTCACTTTACCCCCACTTTCATTCTGTTACCGGATGAATTAACCCGGTATGATAAGACTTCTCTGAACTACTCCAATGGCCGATTACCGTCAGACCATTAAGCCCTGGTAGCTCATTCCACAAAGCAGAAACCGTTAGCCAGCCCGCTGTCTCGACTGACTAAACAGATGCTTGCATACCGGGGCTTGCGGAGCACACAGCACGACGCTTGACGTGCTCTCGATGCAGCCACAAGCCTTGATCGAGAACAAGCCCGTTTGCTAGTCGCCCCGACATTGGCCAGTATGATTACTGGAGAGCTCAAGAGGCTCCTTGATTTTTACCAAAGAGGCGACATGTTAATGACAGCAAGAAATGTAGATGTATTGCTGGTCGGTGGTGGTGTCATGAGCGCTACGCTAGGGATGTTGCTCAAACAGCTGGATCCGGCGATGACCATTACCCTGGTCGAGCGTCTGGACCACGTTGCTCACGAAAGTACCGACGGCTGGAACAACGCAGGCACCGGACACGCTGGTTACTGCGAGTTGAATTACACTCCGCAGGACGACGCAGGCAACATTGCTATTGAGCGTGCGCTCTCCATCAACGCATCCTTTGAGGTTACCCTGCAATTCTGGACCTATCTGGTCGAACAGGGAATCCTGCCCAAGGCATCAGACTTCATCAACACTACCCCGCACCAGAGCTTTGTCTGGGGCGAGAAAGATGTTGAGTTTCTACGCAAACGTCACGAGCTACTGAGCAACCACCACCTCTTTGCTGAAATGCAGTACAGCGATACGCCAGAGACTCTGCGCGAGTGGATGCCACTGATCATGTCCAGCCGTGACGCCAAGCAACCCGTTGCGGCGACCCGTGTCGATCACGGCTCGGATGTTGATTTCGGTTCACTGACGCGCAAAATGATTGATCACCTGAAACAACAGGAAGGCTTTGAGCTTTGCCTGAAGCATTCGGTGAAGAGTCTGCGCAAGAGCAAGAAAGGTCATTGGCGCGTCAATATCGAAGACGAGAATACCGGCGAAGAAAAAGACTTCAACGCCAAGTTCGTTTTCCTCGGCGCCGGCGGTGGCTCCCTGCCGCTGCTGCAGAAGTCCCATATCGATGAAAGCCAAGGTTACGGCGGCTTCCCGGTCAGCGGTCAGTGGCTGGTATGCAAGGACCCGGACGTGGTCAAGCGCCACAGTTCCAAGGTTTATGGCAAAGCACCCGTTGGCGCGCCACCGATGTCGGTCCCGCACCTGGATACCCGCATCATCAACGGCAAACCGGCGTTGCTGTTTGGCCCCTTTGCTGGCTTCACCACCAAGTTTCTGAAGAAGGGCTCGGTGTTTGACCTGTTCTCTTCGGTCAAACCCTATAACGTGGCGCCAATGATGGCAGTGGGCCGCGACAACATGGATCTGACCAAGTACCTGATTGCCGAGTCCTTTCAGTCGCACAAAGACCGAGTCGCGTCACTGCGCAACTACTTCCCGGATGCCCAGGAGAAGAACTGGACACTGCAGGATGCTGGCATGCGCGTACAGATCATCAAGAAAGACGCCAAAGGCCACGGCAAGCTTGAGTTCGGTACAGAAATAGTCGCTGCCAAGGACGGCACACTCGCCGCTCTCCTGGGCGCCTCACCCGGCGCATCAACTGCAGTGCAAGCGATGATTGATGTATTAGAGCGCTGCTTCAAAGATCGTATTGCCAGCCCAGAGTGGCAGGCACGCATGAAAACACTGGTGCCGTCTTACGGTCAGTCCCTGATTAACGACGCCGAGCTGCTCAAGAGTGTGCGCAAGCGCACTCTGAGCACACTGGGACTGGGTCAGTCCAAAGTCTGAAAGCGCTCTATGCGCTCGGGTGTTGGCGGGTGGGTTGACAGGAAACTGCTCAATCCACTCGCCACGTCCTTCTCCTCGTCACTATTTGCTGAACCCGGATCCAGACGCTGCATGATGTCGGCAAAACGTTGCGGCGCAATAGCCTGCTGCTGCAAAAACGCCAGTGCAAAGTCATCCGCTTCCGTTTCCATGCCTCGCTGATAACTCAAACTAGCCAATAACGCCGGCAAACCTGCTGCCATATCTGAGGCTGCGGAGATATCGCCGGTCAGCGACACCATGACAAATACCAGCAATGAGCCCTGCACCAGGTTGCGCATACTGTGACGGTGCACAACGTGCCCCACCTCATGCGCCATCACGGACGCCAACTCTTCATCGTTTTTTGCCAGCGCCACCATGTCATCGGTAAAAACCAGATTACCGCCCGGCAAGGCAAAGGCATTGGCACCCAGCGCCTCTGAGGCACGAAAATGCAGTTGCAGACTATGCTCAGGATAATCGTCCTGCATGACTCGCAGATAGGGCGCCATGGCAGACAGCACCTCCTGCTGGCGAGCCTCGGTCATCTGGCTAGGCTCCATCCATAGCTTATCCATATTAGCCAACGCCTCCTCGCCAATACGGGTCTCAAGCTCAACCGGCAAGGCATCAGCGATTTGGGCGGATAGCCAGGGCACGCCATACAGCACGCCGATAACGGAAAACGCCAGCACAGCTATCAGGCTAAAAACAATCAGCCGGGTATTTACCTCAAAACGCTGCAGCCAACTATCGCCCGAGCGTTTAAGCTCGCGAGCCAGGCGCTGTAAGCCGCTTACATCGAGCGACTCCAACACCCCCCCATCACTCAGGTGTAGATAACTATTGGCGCTACCAACCTGAACGCCAAGACGCACTTGATCGGCGGGGTAATGCTTAGCTTTACCCGCCACCTCCAGGCGTAAGCACCCACCCACCACATTGGCGCGCGCCTCGCTGCTATGGCTTGAGTTGCCGTCGAAATAGCGGCCGACAACCCATTGCTCAGATGAGGGAGATACCGACATCGAAGGCGTCCCCCAACTCCAGACCTACCGCACCAGCACGTTGCGCCTCGCCGGCGACAAAACCATCAAGATCGCCCTGAATATGCATTTTGGTGCAACTCGCACGATAGCGCGCCATGCGCACTTTGGCCCAAGGCGTAAAAATACCCATACTCAGCATGATCAGCAGGCTATTGCTGAAGAAAATCCAGACAATACGGCGCTTGCCCAGAGAAGACTCAAAACCATGATCGGCCAAGGTGGTAGCAGACATGATCAGATTGGTAACGCCCGCCATTGCGTACCCAAAGAGCAACAAATAACCCAGCACAATGAAAATAACTGAAAAGGCGCCATGCACGAACTGGGCGATCGCCGAGAGCGCGGCAACGCCCAGCAAGACGCCCAGCATTTTCAGAAAGAACATATAGACCTGGCCTGCAGTAAGGTTGAGATGAAACTCACTACGACCATAACGCAAGTTGTCCACCAGGAAGACATACCAGCGCTGCGCTGAAAACGGCACCAGCAGCCCCAGGCTGAGTATCGATAGCAGTGGCCACAGGTAAATGACCTTGGCCGCCTGCCAGTAGCTACCGACAAAGTCGAACCTGATGTTGCGATAGGCGCTGTTCACGGCATGAAACTTCAGCGAGCGCGCGATAATCCAGGGGATCAGCGGAATAAAAATCAGCAATAACCCCATCGCGATCACGGGGTAAAAGGTCGAGGCAACAGACCAGATAATCACCGCTACCAACGCGACCATACGACCACGAAAGATGACCCAGGGATCGGCCAGATATTGGAAGCTGGTATCCTCTAGCAGAGTATGACCGTAGAAGTACTGCATATTGCGCACCTTGGCCCAGGGCGCGTAAAAACCCAGGGTGACAACCAGCAGCAGAATATTAACGATCCAGATACCGAAGTATTCCTCTCCGGTACCGGTGAACCTGATCTTCGCGCTGCGCCGACCTGAAGCACCTGCGCCCTGCCCTGACGCAACTGGCGGTAGGGGCGGCTCATCTGCGGACATGACCGGCTCCGGACGCGAAGCTGGCTCATCAGTTATCACTGACTGTTCCGCGACACTCTCCGCCTGCACCTTGGTTATCAAGCCGGCAGACTGCAAGCGCTGACAGTAACGCTCGGCTTGCTCCGCACTCAGATTGCTCTTGATAGTGACCTTGCGCCCCATCAGCAGAGCCTGCACTTGGCGCTCATCAAAGCCCAGGCGCAGCAGCTCAGCGCGCAGTTCTGACTCTTCTATACCCGCAACACGGGCACCACTAAAAACAACCTTATAGCTGTCCGGCATCGAAATCCCTTCCATTAATAAAATACATCCCGCCCAAATAGACCGGCAGCAACAACCAATATACCAACCCTGCTTTACTCAACCCATCACGATAATGGTACGCAAGCATCATTCATCAGCGCTATAGGTTATTGCCGGGTTACATCAAGCTCCACTCCTTGCGACTCCAATTGATCATAGGCAGCATCCAGCGCACGCACAACATCACTGGCTCCCGGCGTGCGTCTCGAAACCACAAAGCGCATCGGCTGTTCCGACACTTTCAGGTGGGGCAAAGGCTCTATATGCAGGGTCGCGGCAGCCGAATCTACCTGCGCGCGATAGTCCAGCAAATAATCTCCTCGGCCACGCAGCAACATGCGTACAGCACCCAAATGCGAGCTACCCAGGAGAAAGGTGATATCCAGCGAAGGGTCATCCAGCACCCGCATCAGCTGCGAAGTGTAGGTGTAATTGGTTATCAGAATTACCCGTTTACCCTGAAGATCATCCGGCCATTGCGGCCGCGGGCTGCCGGGTGGGTAATAGAGGTTGATCCCCACCACCCCCAACGTGCGGCGAGCAAGCAAGGTCGATGCTTCAAGCCCCGGTTTGTTAACGATGCCAGGCCATAACTGCACGCTGCCATCCTCCAACCCCCTCCAAATCCGTGCAGGCGGAAGAATGCGCACCTCATAGGCAAAGCCAGCTTGCCGCAGCAGTTTATCCACCAGAGTGACAGTACGACCAACCGCATTGCCTTCGCTATCTACCTCGGAGTAACCGGGGAAATTCATGATCGCTACTTTCAGCACCGCCGGTGCCTGCACAGAAACAGGCTCCACCTCCTGCTGCGCCAACGCCGCACTCAGGTCTGCAAACAGCATTAGCAGGGCAGTTACCAAGTAGGCCAGATGCCTCATGAGTCCGTTCTCATTGCTTCCCCATTCAGACCGACGCCAACGCACTACCAGCCAGCTCTTTAGCTGCCAACTGACCGACATAGAAACATTATCGTCATAAAAATAACGTCAATTTTACACCGATACCATAACCTTGGCGACTACCCACAAAAAAGCCCCCCGCGACCAAAGTCGGGAGGGGCTTTTATCAGCGCTAAACGCTTAGTCACCGTAGACCGGCAGACGTGCACAGATTTGCTTCACCTGATCACGTACGCGATCTACTACTGCCTCATCACCCATATTGTCGAG
Source organism: Pseudomonas neustonica (assembly GCF_003797945.1). Taxonomy (GTDB): domain Bacteria; phylum Pseudomonadota; class Gammaproteobacteria; order Pseudomonadales; family Pseudomonadaceae; genus Halopseudomonas; species Halopseudomonas neustonica. The sequence goes on along the minus strand of NZ_RKKU01000001.1, from coordinate 25,681 downwards.
GATGTCGCAGATCCAGCCAGCCAGAGACTGACAATCTGCCTCAACAAAACCGCGCGTAGTCACCGCCGGTGTACCGATACGCAGACCGGAGGTCACAAATGGCGAGCGCGGGTCATTCGGTACGGCATTCTTGTTAACCGTAATAAACGCCCGACCCAGTGCCGCATCGGCGTCCTTACCGGTGATGTCCTGCTTGATCAACGACAGCAGGAACAAATGGTTCTCGGTACCACCCGACACAACGTCATAGCCACGTTCGACAAACACCCCAGCCATTGCCTTGGCGTTTTTCACCACCTGCTGCTGGTAGGTCTTGAACTCGGGGCTCATAGCCTCCTTGAAGCAGATCGCCTTGGCCGCGATTACATGCATCAATGGACCACCCTGACCGCCGGGGAAGACTGCGGAGTTCAGTTTCTTCTCCAGCGCTTCATTGGCGCGAGCCAGAATAAGGCCACCACGCGGGCCGCGCAGCGTCTTGTGCGTAGTGGTAGTAACCACATCCGCGAAGGGTATCGGGTTAGGGTAAACACCCGCTGCGACCAAACCTGCAACGTGGGCCATATCGACGAAGAGGTAGGCACCTACCTTGTCGGCGATCTCACGGAAACGGGCAAAATCCAGCACCTGAGAATAGGCGGAGAAGCCGGCAATGATCATCTTCGGCTTATGCTCAAGCGCCAGCGCCTCAACCTCGTCATAATCAATCAGACCGGTTTCGGTATTGATGCCATACTGCACTGCATTGTAATGCTTGCCGGAAAAGTTAACCGTTGCACCATGGGTCAGGTGACCGCCATGCGCCAGACTCATACCCAGCACGGTATCACCCGGCGTCAACAATGCCTGGAATACGGCCGAGTTGGCTTGTGAACCGGCGTGTGGTTGAACGTTGGCGTAATCTGCACCGAACAGCGCCTTGGCGCGATCAATGGCCAGCTGTTCCGCCACGTCGACATACTCGCAACCGCCGTAGTAGCGCTTACCCGGATAACCTTCGGCGTACTTGTTGGTCAGGACTGAGCCCTGCGCCTGCATGATTGCCGGACTGGTGTAGTTTTCCGAGGCAATCAGTTCGATGTGATCTTCCTGACGCACGGCTTCGTGCTGCATTGCAGCCCACAGATCGGCATCGTATGTGGCTATATCGTTAGAACGGCTGAACATGTAACGGCCCCCTGCTAGGTCGTTCAAAAACAAAAGAGGCGCGCATTTTAACGCATGCCAAGGCAACTGGCACTTGAAAAGCATTCAGGCGTAAGCAAAAAGCACTCATTCAAGAGGTATTAACCAACGACTCTCGAATACCTGCGCCTCAACCGGGCGTCCCATATGAAACCCCTGTACTTCATCGCAGCCAAAACTACGGACCAGACTGAACTGCTCTTCGGTCTCAATGCCTTCCGCAATAACCCTTAGTTGCAAGCTACGCCCCAAAGCGACGATGGCCTCGGCCAAGCGAGCATCTCGACTATGCGGCCGCATTGCCTGAATAAAGCCACGGTCAATTTTAAGCGTGTCTATCGGAAAATCCTTGAGGTAATTAAGTGCCGAATAGCCCGTCCCAAAGTCGTCGATAGCAATATGCACCCCTTTTTCCTTGAGGCGGTTCAACGCGCTCATGGTCAGATCACGGTTGCGCAGTAGAATACTCTCGGTCAACTCCAGCTCCAGCACCTGGGGCGGCAATTCGTAGCGTTCCAGAATAGCGGAAATCTGCTCCACCAACTGCCCATCATCAAATTGCATTGCTGATAAGTTCACCGCTAACCGAGGCACGGTAAAGCCATTGGCACGCCACGTTGCCAGCTGCTGGCAGGCTTGATCAAGCACCCACTCTCCCAACACACGAATCAAACCGAGCTCTTCGGCTACCGGAATAAATTCGGCGGGCGAGACATGGCCGCGCACCGGGTCATTCCAGCGCAACAATACCTCTGCTCCAGTGAGCGATCCATCGCTGCAGCTGAACTGCGGCTGATACACCAGATAAAAGGCATGATCCTGTATCGCGCGGCGTAGATCATTCTCCAAGCCTAGGCGCTCAAGCGCACGCGCATTCATCTCGCTCTCGTAGAACTGGAAAGTGTCCTTACCCATTGCCTTGGCGTGGTACATGGCAGTGTCGGCATTTTTTAACAACACGCTACCTTCGTCGGCATCCTGCGGCGCAAGCGCAATACCGATACTGGCGCTAACGAAGAAATCGCGCTCTTGCAGCACAAATGCTGGCCCCAGCGCCAGGAGCACCTTCTCTGCGACATGCATACAGGCAGCTAGTGCGGCCTCACGATCAGCCAGACCTGTAAGCAGTATGGTGAACTCGTCCCCGCCCATGCGCGCAACCGTATCGCTCTCGCGTACACAGTCGCGCAGACGCATGGCCACTTCTTTAAGTACCGTATCACCCGCGGCATGGCCCAAGCTGTCATTGATGGGTTTGAACCGGTCAAGGTCGAGAAATAGAATTGCAACCCATTCAGATCGCCTGAACGCAAGCGGAAGCGCTGCCTGCAAACGATCCTGAAAGAGCGTTCGATTAGGTAAACCGGTTAGCACATCGTAATAGGCGAGGCTCTGAATGCGTGCCTCAGATGCTTTACGCTCGCTTATATCGACAAAAAAGCAGACATAGCTGACCAGGTCACCGTCGCTATCCTGCACTGCCGTGACACCGGCCCAGCAGAGGAAAGCATCGCCATCTTTACGCTGCAGCCAAATTTCGCCCTCCCAGCGGCCATCCTCCTGCAAGGAAGACATGATATTGATATAGAAATGCTTTTCATGGAGGCGCGCGGTGAGTACCGCAGGTAGCTGGTCAACGATGTCTTCGTCGCTGTACCCGGTTATACGTGTCAGGTTCTCGTTGACCTGCACAATATAGCCCGCCGGGTCCGTCACCAGTACGGCGCCCGTGGTATTTTCAAACACGGTAGCGGCCATACGCAGACGGTTTTCGGTGCGTCGTTGCTCGGTAATGTCACGTGCCACGCCGAGCAAACCAAGGAAGCGGCCCTGCTCATTCCACATCAACGACACCCGGGTTTCCAGCGGACACTTACGCCCATCAGCCTTGATAGCATCGCCTATAATTTGGCGCCTAAAGCCCTGTTCGCGCAGAGCTTTAGCTTTCTCTACGCTGTAAACCTGTGGCCTGATTTCATCAACCAGCTCATGCATAAAGTCGAGATAGCGATCACCTACCACTACTTCTTCCGGGCCCACGGCCAGCAAATGCTCCGCACTGTAGCCCAGCACATGCTCTACAGAAGGGCTGACAAAATCGGGCTGAAACTCACTATCTGTGGACCAGACGATGTCACTGACATTTTCCGCCATTAATCGATAGCGCGCCTCGGAACGCTGGATTTTCTCACGTTCCAACGTCTGCGAATGAGCATCCCGAACAAAACCGATAACCTGCTCTACTCGGCCATCATTTGCTCGTTTGAAGACCCTGGAGCGAATACTGAACCAGCGCCAGCCAGTCTCCTTGTGCCGCCAACGTACTCGCCATTCAAGCACGCGGTTGTCCGGCAAGACCAATTGCAGCCGACGATTGACCTGCATGTATTCCAAGTCATCCGGATGCAGCAGACTATTACGATAACTGTCACCCATGGCCACTTCTTCATCCGCGCTGTAACCGAGGATAGAAGCCAGGGAGCGGTTACTGAAGAAGAATTCATCCGCACCCATTTTGCGTACATCACGAATAAACACCAGGTCAGGCAAAGCCTCCACAACGGAAGCCCAAAACTGCTCTCTCTCGCGCATTGCCACCTCAATGCGCCGACGCTCAGTCAGATCAGTGAAGCTCAAGGTCACCGCGTGCAGCTCATCAATCTCTCGCGGCAGACGCACCACCACCCATAAATAGCGCAGCTTGCCGTCGGCGCCTACCATGGGCGTTTCCAGCTCCACGCGCGCATCGCCGTTGACCAACGCCAATACCAGACGGTAGCGCGCGCCGCCCATACGCAAGTGCTGCTCCCCGCGCAGAATACCCACAAGTTTGTCCACCGAGCTAACTTGCAACAAATTCAGCGCAACCGGGTTGGCTTCCAGCAGGTGCATGCTGGCCAGCAGCTCTGAGTGCTGCTGAGGGTGCTCTAACAGCCAACGATCAAGGGCCGCCTGATCATGCAGGCCGTGGCGCATAATGAATGACTTGAGTTCGGAAAGATCTATCAAACAAAGCGCCATATCGGCGCCTTGAAATACGTCCAGATAGCGGCGCTCACTGTCTTGCATATGCCGAAAGGATTCCGCCCGACTGACCCGTAACCGTCGATTAGCGCGAGCCTGTCGCATCAATAGCCAAAGTACCGCCATCAAAACCAGCAGTGATCCGAATAGCAACAAGATGCGTTGCAGCAATAATGGCCCTAACTGGCGATGGTAGTAATCCGCGTCCACCAGACCACGAACTTGCCAAAGCGTACCTTCTACCGGCGCACTAACCACGACCCGATCGCGCTCTTGCGCTGACATCGGCGCATTGCCTGAATAAACCAAAAGGTCATCCATCTGCCGGGCCAGTACCCGACTGCGACCGACATCTTCAAGCAGCCAAACATAACCTTGCGCCGCTCGCGCCGACACCAGCGAGGCCAACGCGCGCCCATCAAGGGTCAATACCCAGTAACGATCTGGCTGCGCGCTGGCCAGCGTCCAGAAAAGCTCGTTGCGTACTGGATCCGAGTCCAGACCAAAACGCTCACCGCTTAATTCGAGCCGATGTGCCGTTTGCCGCCATGGCGCCGATTCATCGGGCGAAACTCGATTCAAATCCACCTGGCGTACACTGACAATCCCCGGCAGCAGATCTTGCACCAGCAGGCGAGAGCCGGCGTTTTGCTCCGGCGCCTGAAAATCCAGCACGCGAGCAAGCGCAATGGAGGTAACCCCAATATTAAGCGCCATCTGGTCAGCGGTAAGCCAGACACTTTCTTCTACCTGTACCTGGTGTTGGCGCTTGATAGCAACGTAGTCAAACCAGGACTGCCAGGCCAGGAGTACCAGAACCAGCACACAGGCAACGGCCACTATAAAATAGCCAACTCGCATGGAATGGGTTTGTATGGCGTCAAAGCCGTTATCTTCGACAGGCCATTGCGTTTCACTATTCTTATTATTCAATGTGCTCACTTATCAAATAGCCGTACGAACAAGACTCACCACCCTTTATTGCTACAACCAGACCCAAACAGTAATGTTCAATATCACCGCGAGCGCAAGGCATAAGCTGCAGACGTTTGCCCTTAAAGGCCAGTTGGGCTAGCCTTGCCTGCAATTTCGACATGACAGCCAAGCAGCTGCATGATGAATCTATCAATACCCCCCATTCAACAGGTTCTACCCCCATGGCTCAATATGTTTATAGCATGCATCGGGTTGGCAAAGTCGTCCCCCCGAAGCGTCAGATTCTGAAAGATATTTCCTTGTCCTTCTTCCCCGGCGCCAAAATCGGCGTATTGGGCCTCAACGGTGCAGGTAAATCCACCCTGCTGCGCATCATGGCAGGCGTGGACACCGAGATCGAAGGCGAAGCCCGCCCAATGCCGGGTATCAAGGTAGGTTATCTGCCACAGGAACCACAACTTGATGCTGATAAGACCGTACGTGACATCGTCGAAGAGGCGGTAGGCGAGGTCAAGGCAGCGCAGGCGCGTCTGGATGAAGTCTATGCCGCCTATGCCGAACCCGATGCCGATTTCGATGCGCTGGCGGCTGAACAAGGCAAACTGGAAGCGATCCTGCAGGCCGCCGACGGTCACAACCTCGAGCGCCAGCTGGAAGTCGCTGCCGACGCCCTGCGTCTACCGCCGTGGGATGCCACCATCGGCCATCTGTCCGGCGGTGAGAAACGCCGCGTTGCGCTCTGCCGTCTGCTGCTCTCAGCGCCTGACATGCTGCTCCTCGACGAACCAACCAACCACCTGGACGCCGATTCAGTTGCGTGGCTGGAGCAGTTCCTGCACAACTTTCCGGGCACTGTGGTTGCTATTACGCACGACCGCTACTTCCTGGATAACGTGGCTGGCTGGATTCTCGAACTGGACCGTGGCCAAGGCATTCCCTTTGAAGGCAACTACTCACAGTGGCTGGAATCCAAGGCTGCGCGTTTAAATACTGAAGCCAAGCAGGAAGCCTCGCACGCCAAGGCGATGAAAGCCGAGCTGGAATGGGTACGCCAGGGCGCCAAGGGCCGCCAGTCCAAATCCAAGGCACGCTTGCAGCGCTTTGAAGAACTGCAGTCGCAAGAATTCCAGAAACGCAGCGAAACCAACGAAATCTATATCCCGGCTGGCCCGCGTTTGGGTGACAAGGTTATTGACTTCAATGGCGTCAACAAGGGCTATGGCGAACGCGTACTGATCGATAACCTGTCGTTCAGCGTACCCAAAGGCGCTATCGTGGGTGTTATCGGTGGTAACGGCGCGGGCAAATCAACCCTGTTTCGGATGATCACCGGTAAAGAGCAGCCGGACGGAGGCAGCATTGATATCGGCGAAACAGTAGAGATCGCCAGCGTCGATCAGAGTCGCGATGATCTCGACGGTAACAAAACCGTATGGGAGCAGGTTTCAGACGGCTTCGACATGATCAAAGTGGGCAACTACGAGGTTCCCTCACGCGGGTACGTGGGGCGCTTCAACTTCAAGGGATCTGATCAGCAAAAGTTCGTCAAGGACCTTTCCGGTGGTGAGCGTGGCCGTCTGCATCTGGCGCTGACGCTCAAGCGCGGTGCCAACGTACTGCTGCTCGACGAACCTTCAAACGATCTGGACGTGGAAACCCTGCGTGCGTTGGAAGAAGCGCTGCTCGACTTCCCTGGCTCAGCCATTGTGATTTCGCACGATCGCTGGTTCCTTGACCGTATCGCGACCCACATCCTCGCCTATGAAGATGATTCGCAGGTCGTCTTCTTCGACGGTAACTACACCGAGTATGAAGCCGATCGCAAAAAGCGCCTGGGCGATGCGGCCTCGCAACCACACCGAGTCCGTTACAAGAAGCTGGCCTGAGCCGACTCCCGGTTTATGCCGGCTACTAGCGCAGCACAGATGACGCACCGATAAGGTGCGTCATTGCGTTAAAAAAACACAAATAGAAACAAAAAAATAATAAAATCAGCAAAATAGCACTATCCTGCCAAAACATTACCCCGATGATGAAATGCACTATTTTAGAGCGCAGATCATCCTGATAAAGTGTCACGGTTTCGTCAAACTCTTACAGATAAGTGACCCCGACCATGACCGACACGCTCTCTTCCTACCTTGCCAGCATTCGAAAAAAAGATCCGGATCAACCTGAGTTCCAACAGGCAGCGGAAGAAGTTCTGACCAGTCTTTGGCCGTTTCTGCAAGACAATCCAGCGTACCTCAGTCAGGGCATTCTGGAACGCCTGCTCGAACCGGAACGCTCCATTACCTTTCGTGTACCCTGGACCGATGATCAGGGCAAGGTGCATGTCAATCGTGGCTATCGAGTACAGATGAATAGCGCCATCGGCCCCTACAAGGGCGGCTTGCGCTTTCACCCTTCAGTAAACCTGGGTGTACTCAAGTTTCTGGCCTTCGAGCAGGTATTCAAAAATGCCCTGACTACCTTACCCATGGGCGGTGGTAAGGGCGGCTCCGATTTCGACCCAAAAGGTAAAAGCGATAGCGAGGTCATGCGCTTTTGTCAGTCATTCATGACGGAACTATCACGCCACATCGGAGCTAATCTGGATATACCAGCAGGCGATATCGGTGTTGGTGCGCGGGAAGTCGGCTATATGTACGGCCAATACAAGCGTATGCGTAATGAATTCACCTCGGTGCTCACCGGCAAAGGCCAAACCTATGGCGGTAGCCTAATGCGCCCCGAAGCCACCGGTTTTGGCTGTGTTTACTTTGCCGAACAGATGCTTAAATCCCGCGATAAAAGCCTTGATGGGCTGCGCGTCGTCATCTCAGGTGCCGGCAATGTCGCTCAGTACGCGGCACTCAAGGTTATTCAGCTTGGCGGTTTGGTCCTCTCCTTGTCCGACTCAGGCGGCACCTTACACTTCGCCGATGGTCTTGACGAAGCGACGTGGAAAAAGGTCGTGAAGCTCAAGAACCAGGAGCGCGGCCGACTGGAAGCGCTTGATGGCCAGCCCGGCGTGCAGTTCATTGCCAACAGCACACCATGGCACCTGTCCTGTGACCTTGCTTTACCCTGCGCAACGCAGAATGAACTGGACGAAGACGATGCGCGCAAGCTGATCGACAATGGCTGCATAGCCGTCGCCGAGGGAGCTAACATGCCCTGCACTCTGGCTGCCGCTGACCTATTTCTCGAACACAAAACCCTCTATGCGCCAGGCAAAGCGGCCAACGCTGGCGGTGTCGCAGTAAGCGGGCTGGAAATGAGTCAAAATGCCATGCGCCTGTCGTGGACCGAAGAGGAAGTTGACCAGAAGCTTCACGAGATCATGGAGTCCATCCATAATGCCTGCAGTCACTACGGAAAGGATGAGGAAGGCTTCATCAATTACGTCAAAGGCGCCAATATTGCCGGCTTCGTCAAGGTGGCGGATGCCATGCTTGCACAGGGCATCGTCTGAGTCGTGCAAAAGCGACTATAGTAACTGTATCAATGCATCGCCCGGTGAGGCTCTCCATGAGTGACGAACGACGTCGTTTTACGCGTATCCCCTTTGATGCGCAGACACTACTGCAACAGGATGACTGGCAAAGTCAGGTTCAGTTGATAGACATTTCGCTGCATGGTCTGCTGGTGATGGCCCCTGATGACTGGTCTGCTTCTATACAGGATGCGCCCTACATCAGTGTAATTGAGCTCAATGACGGCAGCCAGATACGCATGGAGGCTGCCCTGGCACACGCCGAAGAAGGCATGCTGGGATTTACCTGCACGCACATTGATCTGGACTCAATTAGCCACCTGCGTCGCTTGATTGCGTTGAACACAGGGGATGAACAGCTACTGGAACGTGAGCTGAAAGCGCTGATCTGACCCTGCGCTTTACAGCAGCTTCAAGCGACAAGCCTCAAGCTGGCAGTGCACAACAGAGGTGATGAACTAAGTTACTGCCTCTGCGCTCCTGCGGCTTGCGGCTTGCGGCTTGCGGCTTGAAGCTAACGCCGCCAGAGCGGCGTTTAGTCGAAAATCGCTGACAAAGCCTGATCAAGGCGCGTTACCGCGATAACCTCCATGCCTTTGGGCGATTCCTTGGGCGCGTTAGCCTTGGGCACAATGGCACGGGTGAAGCCATGCTTGGCCGCTTCCTTCAAGCGCTCCTGACCACTGGGCACCGGGCGTATCTCGCCAGATAACCCCAGCTCACCAAAGACCATCAAATCCATCGGCAAAGGTCGATTGCGCAAGCTGGACATCACCGCTGCCAGCAGCGCTAGATCCGATGCGGTCTCCAACACCTTGACGCCCCCCACCACGTTGACAAACACATCCTGATCGTAGGTAGCCACCCCGCCGTGGCGATGCAGCACGGCCAACAACATGGCCAAACGGTTCTGGTCCAACCCCAGGGTGACCCGCCGAGGATTCCCCAGATGACTGGTATCAACCAACGCCTGAACTTCCACCAGCATAGGTCTGGAGCCTTCCCAGGTAGCCATGACGACACTACCGGGAATGGGCGCGTCGTAACGCGAGAGGAAAATCGCCGAGGGGTTCGCTACTTCTTTTAACCCTTTGTCGGTCATGGCAAAAACACCCAACTCATTTACCGCGCCAAAGCGGTTCTTCACCGCCCTCAGCATGCGATAACGCCCGTCCGACTCACCTTCAAAATACAGCACGGTATCCACCATGTGCTCCAGCACTCGCGGACCGGCTAGCGAGCCTTCCTTGGTAACGTGGCCTACCAGAAAGATCGCGGTACCACTCTGCTTGGCATAACGAACCAAGAGCGCAGCACTCTCACGCACCTGAGCCACGCCGCCAGGCGCAGACTGCAGCTGCTCGGTAAAAATGGTCTGAATCGAATCTACCACCATCACCCGCGGCTGCTCTTTGCGGGCAGTCGCAATAATGCTTTCGATACAGGTTTCAGTCATCACCTTGAGCTTGTCTTCGGGCAAGCCCAGACGCCGTGCTCGCATCGCGACCTGCTGCTGAGATTCCTCGCCGGTTACGTAAAGCGCCGGCACAGACTGCGCGAGCCGACAGAGCGTTTGCAGCAGAATCGTCGACTTACCAATACCAGGATCACCGCCCATCAGCACTACCGAACCGCTAACCAGCCCGCCACCCAGCACCCGATCCAGCTCTGAGGAACCGCTCAACTGACGTGGCACCTCTTCGGTGCTGACGTCGGCGAGAGTTTTGACCTGCGCCTCCTGGCCCGTCCAGTTACTGCTGCGCGCTGGGGTGCCGCCGGTTGGCGTGGTATCCACCACGGTTTCTACCAGCGTATTCCAAGCCTGACACTCCGGACACTGTCCAGCCCACTTGGAAAAAGTCGCACCACATTCGGTACAACCGTATATGCGTTTGGCTTTAGCCATGCATCCTCCGCAAGAAATGCGTTAGTGTCGGCCTATACTGCAACCAGCCTGAACACAAAGCCGCTATTGTTGACGCGCTGGCAACCAACACACAACCCTTGCCTTGAGCGCCTTAGCCAAATCTGCGCACGGCATCTACAAAGGCCTGTATATGAGTAAGCACAAAAGTCTGAAAAAACAGCGTGAGGCGCTCTGCGAAGATTTGCTTGAAGCGCAATTTGAACTGCAGAAAGCCAACCTTGGGCCGGTACTACTGTTGGTCAGTGGCAATGACCTGGCGGGCAAGGCAGAGCTGATTTATACCTTTTACGAATGGCTGGATAACCGTTATCTGAACACCCGAGCCTTCACTCTACCGCAGGGTATTGAGCGCAAGATGCCGCGACTCTGGCGCTATTGGCGCAGCCTCCCTCCGGCAGGAACCCTGGGCTTTTATCTTGGCTCCTGGTATCACCAGCCGCTGATTCAACTGAGCCGAGGGCGCATGTCAGACACTCGATTCAAGAGTGAAATGGAACAGGTAACGCGCTTCGAGAATCAGTTGGCGGCTGAAGGCGTCACCCTACTCAAGCTATGGCTGCACCTGGATGACGATCATGCACAGCATTACCCACCCAGGGAGCAGCAAAAACAGTACGACAGCCTGGCGATGCGCGAATGGGGCGAATTCAGCACCACGGAGTACACCAAGGTGCGTGAAGCGGCCAAGCGCATGAGTGAGTTAACCTCAACGCCTATTGCACCTTGGATTCAGGTCGACAGCAGCGATGCAGAAGCACGTGACTTGTATGTCGGCAAGCTATTGCTCAAGGCAATAAAACAGAAACTGCAGGGCAAGGACGCGGTGCCGGAGGAGCATGACTGGCAACCCAGCAAGAGCGACCGGCTAGAACAGCTCGACTACGACCACGAGCTGAAAAAAGATGTCTACAAACGCGAGCTTGAGCACTATCAGCATCGCCTGCGTGACCTTGCCCGTCATCCAGCCTTCCAAAAAAGCAGCCTGCTGCTGGTATTCGAGGGCGCCGATGCCGCGGGCAAGGGCGGCACCATCAGGCGCATCACCCATTGCCTCGATCCGCGCATGCTTCGGGTTCATGGCACGCGAGCGCCCACAGAAGAAGAGCGCAGTCAGCCCTATTTGCTGCGCTTCTGGCGACGTATTCCGGCACCCGGCAAAGTCGTCGTCCTTGACCGTAGTTACTATGGACGTGTGCTGGTCGAGCGTATCGAAGGGTTCTGCTCTGACCTTCGCTGGCAACAAGCCTATGGGGAAATCAACGATTTTGAGGCGCAGCTGCATAAAGCAGGGACCTTGATAATCAAGTTCTGGCTGGCTATCACGCCAGAAGAGCAATTGTCGCGCTTCGAGGACCGTGAGAAATCACCAACCAAAAGGTACAAGCTGACCGACGAAGACTGGCGCAACCGCGACAAGTGGTCTGACTACGTCAACGCCATGAACGATATGGTGGAGAACACCGCTACGCCGCAAGCGCCCTGGCACGTAATACCCTCAACCGATAAACGCTATGCCCGTATTCAGGCACTGCGCATCGTTTGCGATACGCTGCAAAAACGATTGAAACAATCCTGAAGCCTACGCATTATCTAGGCTCACGCGCCAATCCGGCGCTCGCGAGGATGTGCCTATGAGCATGTTGAAAGAATTCAAGACCTTCGCCCTGCGCGGCAACGTAGTTGATATGGCAGTTGGCATCATCATTGGCGCCGCGTTTGGCAAAGTAGTCTCCTCATTCGTAACCAATGTGGTCATGCCACCGCTGGGGCTGATGATTGGCGGCGTCGACTTCGCCGACCTGGCAATCGTTCTAAAAGAAGCCCAAGGTGAGCTGCCAGCGGTGACGTTAGGCTACGGATTGTTCATTCAGAGCGTCGTTGATTTTCTGATCATCGCCGCAGCCATCTTCGTCGCAGTGCGGGTAATGAATAGTCTCAAACGCAAGGAGGAAGCTACGCCCCCCGCGCCTCAAGCGCAGTCCAGAGAAGAAATCCTGCTTGGCGAAATACGCGACCTGCTTAAACAGCAAAACACCTGACCGCTGCGGGGGCGCTCGCACCGCCCCCCGATGCAGCTGCGCTATACTGCCCATCCAGATCACAACCGGGCCGCGCATGCACGCTTTCGACTCCCCCTACGGCGCTTTGTCGCTAACGCGTTATCCACCGACGCAGAACCCCACACTGCAGGCATTTGACGCAGCCGATCATTACTTGCTGCGCCAATTACAAGCACAGCCGGAACCAGGACCGCTGCTGATCATCAACGATCAGTTTGGCGCCCTCGCCTGCGCGCTAGCGGCTCATCAGCCTTGCAGCTGGGGAGACTCCCACCTGAGTGAACTGGCCCTGACCGAAAACCTGCGCATAAACCAGTTAGCTAGCGGGCAGATTGAAATGGTACCCGGCGACCAATCTCCGCCGGGGCAATATCAGCAGGTACTCTTGCGCGTACCCAAAAGCCTTACCCTGCTGGAAGACCAGTTACGCCGCTTGCGCCCTCGTTTACTGCCCGGCGCGGTGGTGATGGCCGGCGCCATGATCAAGCACCTGCCGCCAAGGGCCGGTGATCTGCTGGCTAGATATATCGGGCCCTACCAGGCCTCATTGGGCTGGAAGAAAGCCCGCTTGCTGAGCGCCAGTTTCGATCCACAGCTGATACCACCAACTCAGCCGCTGGTCAGCCACTACGCTCTCGATGGCACCGACATCAGCCTGTGCAACCAGCCCGGCGTCTTCTCACGTGAGCGGCTGGATATAGGCACCCGCGTTATGCTGCCGCTCATTGCCGAGCAGACGGCTACCGCTACTAACATCGCGGATCTGGGCTGCGGTAATGGTGCGCTTGGGATAATGGCAGCGCTGCACAACGCGCAGGCACAGCTGCTGTTCTGTGACGAATCCTACGCGGCCGTTGCCAGCGCCAAGCAGAACTTCACCAATGCGCTCCCCGGCCGAACAGCAGAGTTCAGGGTCAATGACGGACTAATCGGGATAACGCCCGACTCTCTGGACGTTGTGCTATGCAACCCGCCCTTTCATCAGCAACAGGTTATTGGCGATGATATTGCCCTCAGGCTTTTCCAGCAAAGCCGCAGCGCGTTGAAGCCCGGCGGCCGATTGTTGGTGGTGGGCAATCGCCACCTGGGATATCACGTCAAACTGAAGCAGTACTTCAGCCAGGTGACTCAGCTGGCGGCGTCTGACAAGTTCGTGGTGCTACTGGCCACCTGATCAGTCCGGCAGGGCGGCTTCGCCTTTGCCGGTTTTTGCCAGCTTATCCAAAATCCCCATAGCAAAGGCCGACACGACAAAGGTCATGTGGATAATCACGTACCACATGAGTTTGTCGTTGGGGATATTCTGCGCGTTCATGAACACTTTGAGCAGATGAATAGAGGAAATGGCGACAATGGACGCAGCCACTTTCATCTTCAGCGACCCGGAATCCATCTTGCCCAACCAGTTGAGCTTTTCCCGTCCCTCTTCAATATCCAATTGAGAGACAAAATTCTCATAGCCGGAAATCATCACCATAACCAACAGCCCGCCAACCAAAGCCATATCAACCAGCGATAACACCACCAGAATCAGATCAGCCTCGGCGATCTCCAGCAGGTGCGGCGCTAGATGCAGCAGCTCCTGGAAAAACTTTACCGCCAGCGCCAGCAGCGCAAAGGACAGACCAAAGTAGATCGGAGCCAGAATCCAGCGCGCTGAATACATCGTGTTTTCCAGTAAACGCTCCATCACTGCTATCACCTCGAATCAGAAAGGACCTAATAAAGGGCGCCATGATACTAGGATCTGTGTTCATTTCCTCGCAATCCGCACAGCAACGCGTATTTTCCGCTAACCATTCGGTGCGCGAACGCCGAACCTGTAGCGGCGCAACGCAGTTGTGCACAGTATCTGTGGATAACTCTGTGTGCAAAAGACAGATAACTCTGTCCTGCCCTGCAAACACGAGCGCTGGACCAAGCCGCTCAAAAAACACCCAATTGCAGAACTGCACTCGCGCCAACCAATGCATCGCTAGAGACCTAGTGCCACGGAGCTTGTAGAAAGCTGACCAGCAGGCAGAATTCATACTTGCAGAACAAGGTCAAGCCCCATTTTTTATATACGACTCGACAATGTCGAACAATGCACATCAAAGCTCTGTGGATAACTCTGTGGGCAAGCTATGCAAAGAACGGCTTAAACGCCGCTACATAAGGGGTCAGCCCTTAGTAGCGACGGGCGCCTCTTCCTCTTCAACCTCTTCCTCTCGATCGCGCTCGGCGATCTCGGCCAAACGAGCAACGACCCGCGCGTTAATGCTCCCTTCCGCAAAGCAGCCATCCGCATTCATTTCACCAGCAGGCTCACCCGCCAGCAGAGAGAGCGCCTCATCCACATGGGCGACGGCGTAAATGGCAAACTGACCAGAGCGCACTGCTTCCAGCACGGCCTCATCCAGCATCAGGTTAGGTACGTTCGAACGGGGGATAATCGCGCCCTGCTTACCGGTCAGGCCACGCGCTTCGCACAAGCGGAAGAAACCTTCAATCTTTTCGTTTACGCCGCCCACCGCCTGTACTTCACCAAACTGGTTAATCGAACCGGTAATGGCGTAGCACTGCTGTAAGGGCGTACGCGACATGGCAGAGATCAGCGTACAGACCTCACCCAGAGAGGCGCTGTCACCATCCACATATCCGTAGGACTGCTCCAGCGCAATACTCGCTGAAATTTCCAGCGGATGATTCTGTGCGTAACGGCTGCCAAGATAACCGGTTAAAATCATCACACCCTTGGAGTGAATAGGCTGTCCCAGATTCACCTCACGTTCGATATCGACAATGCCGCTGCCGCCGGGATAAACCGTGGCGCTGATACGCGCTGGCACGCCAAACACTGAATCCCCCACTTCAAGCACAGTAAGTCCGTTGCATTTGCCCACCGCCGCGCCTTGGGTATCAATCAGAATCACACCTGAGACCATATCTTCACGAATACGCGCGCTAACACGACCGGTGCGGGTCTCCTTGGCATGCAGCGCACGCTCGATATGCGCTGTATCACTCAGTGGATCACCCGCCAACTGGCGCAAAAAATCGGCTTCGGCAACCAGTTGAAAGATATCGCTGATGCGTGCCGACAGGCGAGTCTGGTGCTCGGCCAGGCGTGCGCTGTACGTCAGCACTCGGGCTACCGCTGCGGCAGTGAGGGGCGCCATTCCTTCCTCAGAGGTGCGGGTCTTGAGTAGCTGTGCCATGCCCTCGATGCTGTCTGTGGTACGCGGCAGATCTTCGTCAAAGTCGACCAGTACCCGAAACATCTCCTGAAAGTCCGGATCCATATCCTGCAATGCGTAATAAATCTGCCGCGAGCCAATGATCAGGACCTTCAAATTAAGCGGAATCACCTGAGGGGTCAGCGTCACCGTGGCCAGCCTGCTCATATCAGCCCAGGGCGACTCCATTTTCAGCACGCGCGAATGCAGAGCACGCTTCAAGGCATCCCAGACAAAGGGCTCACTCAACAGCTTTTCTGCTTCCAGCACCAGATAACCGCCATTGGCCCGATGCAGTGCTCCCGAGCGAATATGCCGGTAACTGGTTACCAGGCCACCTTGTTCCGGGCTGTACTCAACTCGCCCAAACAGGTTGTCATAGGATGGGTGAGGTTCATGCACAACCGGTGCACCACCGCTGCCGTCATGCCCAACAATGAGGCTGGGGCAATACTGTTCGGTCAGCATCTGCTTTTTGTAAGCATCCGGCTTGGCCTCAAGCACCCGCTCCTCTACGAGTTGGTCGATGACGGTTTTCAACAGGTTCTGACGCAGCGCCTGCAAATACTCACAGACCGCCTGGTTACCACAGTAGGTCTCCAGTAGCGGCTCAAGCAGAGGATGCAGCGCATCGGTAATAGTCTGATCGTTGAGTTCGCGCAGCTGATTGCTCGACTCACGCTTCCATTGCGGCAGGCTGGATAGCTCCTCATTGAGCACCTCTTCCAAGGCCGAGATATCAGCATGAAAACGGTCGCGCTCGGCCTCCGGCAGCTGCGAGAAGTCAGCCTCGTCCAGTGCCTTGCCCTCTTTCATCGGGGTGAAGGCAATATTCTGCGCGTCGCGATAAATAGCGATGCTCTTTTCCAGCGCGCGCCGCTCTACCGAATCAATGGCGCGGTCGTAGCGTTGATTGAAGGCGCGATCGATAGCGCTTTTCTTCTGCTGATAAGCCGGGTGCTCGAATACTGCCGGAAAGGTTGCCAGCAAGTTATCAATGAGCTGCTCGATCGTTGCGATCAGCTCACCAGCCGAGCCGGGGGCCAGACTGATCACCCAAGGCTCACGCGGCTCGTCGAAGTTGTTGACGTAAACACAGTCCTGCGGCGTGATTTGGCGTTTGGCTTCGGCACGCAGATAGCGCTGTACGTAGGAGAACCGACCGGTACCCGGCTCGCCCATGACAAAGACGTTATACCCGGGGCGATGCATGGCAACCCCAAACTGCAGGGCCTCCACCGCACGCTCCTGACCAAGAATGCCGCGAAACGGCTCAAGATCATCCGTCGTGGTGAATCCCATATTGGCAAGATCAATGGGCACAGTGAGTTGTTCGGGTTTCAGGCGCAATGTCTGTTGCAGCTCAGAAGAATCAGTGGTCATCCAGCATCCTTGGCAAACAGGGGGACTATAGAAAGAGCAATACGGCATTGTTGCCCTGCCAGCCAGCGGTGACAAGTAGCAGCGCGAGCGACTTGACGCAGGGCCTGCTCGCAGGGCTTAAATAGAGTATTTACTCAAACAACAAAAACAGGACGTTCTGCATGACGCTCAGCCTACAGCAATACCTTGATAGCGACGCTACCGAGCTAGCCCTGATAGTGCAACGGGGGGAAGCCTCTGCTAGCGAGCTGCTCGATCAAGCCATAGATCGCTACCATCAGCTTAACCCTCAGCTCAATGCAGTCTGTCAGCCGATGTTCGAGATTGCACGCCAACGTGTTACCCAGCCCCTGGCGGGACCGCTAGCTGGCGTCCCGATCCTGATCAAGGATGCCGTACAAGACTACGCTGGCCTGCCGACCAGCAGCGGTAGCAAGGTATTTAACCGCGTGCCGGCAACTCAGCATGCGCATCTGGTACGCCGCCTGCTGGACGCTGGCGCCGTCATCATGGGCAAAACCAATACCCCGGAGCTGGCGCTCAAGGGGGTAACCGACCCCGAAGCTTTCGGTATTACGCGCAACCCCTGGAACCTGGCGCACACACCGGGCGGGTCCAGCGGTGGCTCGGCGGCCGCGGTTGCTGCCGGTATGGTGCCACTGGCAGGCGCCAATGATGGTGGCGGGTCCATCCGTATTCCCGCCGCCTGTTGTGGGCTGTTTGGCCTGCGACCCGGCCGTGGTCGTGTATCGCCCGGTCCTGCTGTGGCAGAGGTATGGGAAGGCGCGTCCAGCGATCTGGTGTTGTGCCGTACAGTGCGCGACGCCGCGCTATCGCTGGATGTGATGGCCGGCGCCAATCCCGGCGACCCCTTTGCGGTCGCGCCCCCGACGCAGTCTTTCCGCGAGCTGAGCGCACGCCAGCCGGGCAAACTGCGCATTGGCTTCAGCACCCGCTCACCGGTCGATACGCCGGTACACCCGGAGGCCGTGAGGGCGGTACAGAATGCCGTCAACCTGCTGCAATCACTTGGACATGAGGTAGAAGAGGCGGCACCTGATTACGACGGCCAGTCTTTAGCCCGCAGCTATCTGAGCATGTACTTCGGTCAGGTAGCCGCGACGTTGAACCAGGCCCGGGAGCTGGGCGCAAGCGATCATGACTTCGAGCTGCTGACACGCACTCTGGCGGCGCTAGGCCGCGCGCAGAACAGCGCCGAGTATGTCAGCCGCCATCGTGACTGGAACCGCTTTGGTCAGGCCCTGGGCGACTTTCACCAACGCTACGACCTGTTTTTAACGCCAACCATTGCTCACCCCCCCATCCGTCACGAACAGGCCGAGCTACCAGCCGGTCAAGCCAAGGCGTTGAGCTTTTTACTTAACACGGGGTTACTGCCACTGCTGGCCCGCTGGGGCGTGCTCGACAACATGGTTGACGACATGGCAAGCAAAAACCTGAGTTACTTCCCCTTTACTCAGTTATCGAATCTGACCGGCACACCGGCAATGAGTGTGCCACTGCACTGGACAAATGACGGCCTGCCGCTGGGAGTGCAGTTCTGTGCTGCGCATGGTGGCGAGGGCCTATTGCTGCAACTGGCAAGCCAGCTTGAGCAGGCGCAGCCATGGAAAGACCGCTGGCCCGCCATGGCATTGGCGCAATAACCCAGCCGCTATTTGGCGTGCAACAACGGGCCGCTTAGCCGCGGCCCGTTAACTCAATACTTTGACCAGCTCGCGAACCAGCGGCTTCATGAAGAAGCTACTTTCCGGCATCAGATCGACCTGCACGCCATACGCCAACAGCTCATCGCGTACCACCGGGCCAACAGCTGCCACCTTCAACCTGCGCAGTGCCGCCAATAGTTGGGCATCGCCCTGCTCGCGGCGGCGGGCAATCTGAAACAAACGCCTTACCTGGGTAGCACTGGTGAAGGCGACCGCATCCACCTCAGCGGCAAGCAGTGCATCAATCAGCTGATCAACCCGGGCGTCTTCCACATCATCGGCATAAATGTAAGGCGATACCGTGCTGACCAGCGCACCCGCCTGCTGCAAGAACACAACGAGCTTCAGGTTTGGGTCGGTGCCGTAAAGCTGCACACCAATACGCTGACCTACCAGGTTTTCTGCCTTTAGCGTCTCAATCACGCCCTCGGTGGTCGGCGAGACGGCCACGCGGTCAGCCTTCAAGCCGATCTTGCGCAGGGCTGCGCCGGGCTTGGGACCACGGGTCAGTTTCGGTATGGGCGCCAGCGCCGTAACAAAGTCATCGCGTAGGCTGCCGCCTTGGCGCTCAGCCAGCGCAACCATACGCCGCAAGCCCTCACCGGTGAGGAAAATCAGTTGATCAAAGGGCTGCGCTATCAGCTCCTGCATCCAGGCCAGCACGGGAGCGGAGTCCGGTGCATCATGGATAGAAACCAGCGGGCAGCGCAGGACATCAGAGCCGCGCTTGGTCAGCATATCGGCAAACAGATCCAGCTCCCGGCTTTCCGGCAAGGCGATGCGCCGGCCGCGCAAGGGTAAGTCTTCTGTACTCATGGCTAATGCCTGTCTCGGTCAAAACGAATCAGCCATTGTGCGCAGCTGCCCGGCACTTGGAAAGCCCGGTCAGCTGCAACGCGTTACTTTTCCCAGCCGCGACTATGCAGAATGTTGTCGAGGGTACGACTAACCGCCGTACAGTTGCGCACCATCTCGACCTTTTCCCAGGTAGAGCGCTCGCCCTCGTGAATCAAGCGGTGCATGGCCTCACGGGTGGGCGGGGCCAACAATCTCAGCGGATGGTCCCAGCGATTACGCAAGAAGATATTGATGTCGGCGGTGTAATCCTGCGCCAGCACACCATAGGTCAAGTGCTGCATCAAACTGATTACCGGTGACTTGATGCGAATATTGTCGCGACTGAAACGCATGGCTTCGGCCGCCCCCATTTTGATGAAGTTAGCCTGGAAGTTCACCAAAGAGCGCAACCGCGTACGGGGCACATCCGGATCGGGCGTGATCGCCAGCGCAGCGGGGTTGGTCATACTGGAAATAAAGTGATTCACTCCGTACAGGCGCGCCAAGCGCTTGGCGGGTAAATCATCGGCGAATGAACCATCGATCCATTTCATACCCGGCAGGTAAGGCACCGCTTCCCCCGCCGCATTGCGACACATCAGAGTAACCGGCGGATAAATGCCGTAAATAGCGCAAGACGCCTTCACCGCAGAGCGAATCAATACGTTAGGCGAGGTAATCGCATTCAGCAGGCGCGGAGCCTGCTGGGTCGAGAGCCCGGTTACCGTAATATTGAGTTTGCGCCCGGTGAGCTCAAAGGCTTCCTGAAAAGTCAGATCCGGCAGAATCTTGGCCAGGTAGTCGCGCAAATTGTCGGCATCCATCGCCGGACGTCGGTTACCCAACAGTGACAGCGTTGGGCGAATGGCTGTTGTTTCTTCCACGTCGTGGTGCAGGTTATCTGTACTCAGGCGCTCGCGCAGCTCATCATCGTGGTGCGTGCAGGCGGTCGCAGCGAGAATGGAACCCGCACTGGAGCCCGATATAATCTCCGGTAGCAGCCCTTGCTCAAACAACGCTTTGAGCACCCCGGTATGAAAAAAACCGAGTACCGCGCCACCGCTCAACATCAAGGCAGAGCGACCGTTGCAGTGACTCGCGCGCAAGAAGAAGTCCTGCTTGTCCTGCAGTGAGATAACCTCATCAGAGACTTCATTGAGGTCATTCAGCGCACCGCACAACTCATCGATATAGCGTGTAATCAGGGTCTTGGTACCCAAGCGCGCCTTGTTATACAGCGACGGCTTACCCATGCCGCCCAGATTGCCATGCACGCCTTCATTCAAGGCAAACAATAATTGCGGAAAGTCGCCGCGAAAACGCAGATCCCTGAGCACATCAAGGCGCTGGCGTAGCGAGCGATAGTCGTAACTTTCACAGGCATCGTCCTGCTTCCATTCATCCAGACCGTGCTCATGATCATACTCACCCGCCAGTTCGGCCCATTGGTCATAGGTCTCAGCCTTCTCCATGGCTTCAAGCAAGGATTTACTGCGCGCGCGCTGAAACAATTTCAAGCCCATATCCGTACCTCTGGCGCCACCGCGGCGCCGGTTGCCTGTATCGAAAACTTAGCGTGAATGCGTCGCCGAGCGTGCCGGCTCCACGTCGGAATGCTCTGTCTTAGCCTGTGCCGCCGCCATTTTTTCGCCTTTACGCTTGCGCGCAGTAGAGGCCGTTTTGCTCTCAGACGCAGCCGCATCGGCCTTAAAGTTGGCGTTTTCCTCGTCCGCTTTCTGCGCCGGCTCCTGGGCTATCGACGCCAGCTTGCCTGAGTCTGCCCCCTGCGCCTCCAGCTGTTGCAACAGCGCCTGATACTCTTGGGTGGAAGCCTCCATGCAGGCGATGTAGGTATCCATATCACCGACAATTTTTCGATCTGCCACTACGCCCAGATTAAGCTCGTCGTAAATACCCGTCATACCGTGACTGATCCCCATGCCGTCGCACACCGGCACCAACGGGAATACGTTGACGATCTTGGCGCCAGCAAAGTAGCGCGGCTGCAAGCCGGGGATACCCGGCACGTTGGTAATCACCGTATTGACGAGAGTAAAACGACTGGCCGAGCGCAACCGATTTTGCGTCCATGCGCTGAAAGCGCGCATATAGGGAGGAATCATGTCGCCAAAGGCATTGCTCAGATCACAGAGCACTTCCTTGGCGAGAGGCACACCTTTGGCCGTCCTGCGTTGCACTGCGTGCAGGCGATCGGCGGCGTTGGCTATGTCGGTACCAATACCGATATACATGGCCGAGATAAGATTGCCGCAATCAGCACTGGCCTCACTTGGCCGCACCGACACCGGACACATGGAGACCAGGGAGCCTGTTTCTGGCAACGCGTTGTGGTGATTCAGGTAGCGGCGCATACCCCCACCAATAATCGCGATCACCACATCATTCAAGGTACTGCCCGGGCACAATTGACGCATACGCTTGAGCTCTGAAATACGCCAGGTGAAAGCACCATAAGAACGGTGGGGGGATATCTGGGTATTGAAGATGCTCTTAGGGACTCGCGTCTGTTCCGGCTTATCCTCATTACGCAAGCGCCGCGCCAACTCTATCCCCTTGCGCCCAACGGTTAACCCGGCTTTCATGCTACGCAATGTCTGCCCCATCATCCGCGGGGTGGTGCGCGCCCACATTTCCAGTTTGGTTGGCAGGCGCTCCGCTACCTCAACGCGGTCGCGGCGACCGTACTCATGCTCGGCTGTTTCTTCCATCATGGCGGTCGTCAGCTCCAGGCTGGCCTTGCCGTCAACATAGGCATGATGAAAGCGAATCAGCACGGCGAAACTGTTGGGCGGAATACCTTCTACATTGTTGACGCCCTCAATGATGTAGATCTCCCAGGGTGCGCGCTCCATATCGACGCTGCGGGACATAGTACGCGCAGTAAAGATACACAGCTGACGCCAGTCTCCCGGTTGCGGTAGGCCCACGTGGCGAACGTGATACTCCAGATCGAAATTCTCATCATCCAGCCAGTAAGGATCATCCAGCTGGAAAGGTGCCTGTTCCAGCCGGCGACGGAAGAACGAGGTGGTATTCAGTCGGTCAGAAATGTACTGCAGGATTTCCTTATGTCGAACCAGCCCACCTGGCGCACTGCTCTGATCACACAGCCAGAGACTGCCAATCATCATGGGTTGATTGGGCGCCTCAAAGTAAAAGAAGTGAGAGTCCATAGGGGTGAGCTGTTTCATTTTCGCAATCCTCGTACCGGATAAGGTGTATTCGATTCATCGTCAAGCGTCGCCGTAATTCGCACGGCAGGCATTGATTCAAGTCAAGCAGTTAAGCCAGAAATGTAAAACGCACCAAAAAACAGCCATAAACAGAAACGATGCTATTTGAGGCTAAATATAATAATGCAATTTTGTGACCAATAGGTCACAGCGCTTACAGCGCGCCCCGTAGCCCTCAAAAAAAGCGCCTCAAAACCTCTTTCCAGAGCCTTTTAAAATAATAAAAAAAAGATACATTTTTTATTTATGATCTAGCGCAACTGGCAGCAAGCACCAAAAAAGAGCAGAAGATCGCTAATCCAGCGTGATCTCGCCTCTCCTTATCCCACCTCATTTCTCCGATGATTTGATGCAGACCACGCAGCTATTACCCGGCAAGCTAGGCTTACCCACTTGCCACACAACACATTCAGAACCCGGACAACTCTCAAGGAGAGCTCAGCATGCTTAACTCTGCAGGCGATTGCTTTGTCGTAAACCAGAACGATCTGCATGATTGCCAACAGCTGCATCAGCCGTTATTGAAAGAAGCGGATCTAAACGAGGGTGAGGTCCTGCTAGCGGTCGATCGCGTTGCCTTTACGGCCAACAACATTACCTACGCGGCGCTGGGCAAACGCTTCCAATACTGGGACTTCTTCCCGGTAGCGGAGCCTTGGGGGCAGATTCCGGTATGGGGCTTTGCTGACGTGATTGCCAGCAAGCACCCGAGCATCACTAAAGGCACCCGGGTTTACGGCTATCTACCGATGGCGCCACAGCTGAAGGTGCAGCCCGGTGACCTGACCGACAACGCCTTTACCGACAAAAGTATCCACCGGACTCATCTGGCGCTGGCCTACAACCAGTATCAGTTCACTGCTCGCGATCCAGCGTATCGCAAGGAGACGGAAGCGCTGCAGATGCTGCTGCGACCACTGCTGATTACCTCCTTTCTGCTCGATGATTACCTGGCTGAAAATGACTTTTTTGCTGCAGACCAGATCATCCTCACCAGCGCGTCCAGCAAAACCGCGCTCGGCCTGGCCTTCATGCTCCAGCATCAACGGGCTAAACGCGGCAAGCCCCTGACCATTACCGCGCTGACGTCAAACAGCAACCTGGAATTTGTCCGTAACCTGGGCTACTACGACAAAGTAGTGAGCTATGATCAGATCGGCGATCTGGATGCCAGCCAGCCCAGTGTGTCGGTCGACTTTGCCGGCAACGGCACAGTTTTGGCGCAGGTGCATAAGCACTTTGCCGATAACCTGCGCTTTAGCTCATTGGTCGGCGCAGCACACTGGGATCAGCGCGGCGCAGAAAAGGATTTGCCAGGACCCGCGCCACAGGTATTTTTTGCGCCAGGCTACTGGGAAGCCAGAGCCAAGGAACTGGGTGCGGCCGCATTGATGACCCGCTTCGCGAGCTTATGGCAGCCCTTGGTTGGCTCAGTGAGCAAGTGGATGGACATCAGCGAGCTGGCAGGCGAGCAAGCGATCAAACAAGGCTACCTGAACACCCTGGATGGCAAGGTCAGCCCGCAGCAGGGCGTCATCATGCGCATGTGATAACGCCAACGCGCTCAACCCGGCTTTACAGCGCAGCAGCAAACTGAGTTAATTCTGCACTCAATCTGTAACAGCCGGGGCAAGCGATGTGTGAACTGCTGGGTATGAGCGCAAACGTACCAACTGATATCTGCTTCAGCTTTGCCGGGCTGATGCGTCGCGGCGGCGGCAGTGGACCGCACCGCGACGGCTGGGGCGTCGCCTTTTACGAAGGTAAAGGTGTGCGCTGTTTTCACGATCCGAACCCATGCCACGACTCCGCCATCGCCAAACTGGTCGAGTCCTATCCGATAAAGTCGGAAAACGTCATCTGCCATATTCGCCAAGCCAACGTCGGCGGCGTCAGCCTGGCCAACACCCATCCGTTTACCCGCGAACTCTGGGGACAATACTGGGCCTTCGTCCACAACGGCCAATTGACCGACTTTACCCCCAAGACCGGACAGTTCAGCGCCGTGGGCGATACCGACAGCGAAGCCCTCTTCTGCCACCTGCTCAACACTCTGACCACGCGCTTCAGCGAACCACCGTCAACTACCGAGCTGATAGAAATTCTTAGCCAGGCCTGCCAGCCCCTGCTTGACAACGGAGTATGCAACATCATGCTCAGCAACGGCGACTGGCTCTACACCCTATGCACCAGCAAACTCCACTGGATCACCCGCCGCGCGCCCTTCGGCGCTGCACATCTAAGTGATGTAGAGGTGAGTATCGATTTTACCGAGCACACTACTCCGGCAGACGTGGTGACTGTCATTGCGACTGAGCCGCTGACGAATAATGAACGGTGGCATGAATATGAGCGAGGGGAATGGCGATTGTGGCGGGAGGGGGAGATGATTATTCGGGGGAGTTTACAACACAGGGTCTAAGATCGATCTAATACCAACCAGTGGTGTTCGCCAACTTACTTTTCGCGTAAACAGCTCAGTTAGGTAGCTGCTTTCTACGTAACTTCGGGCCTCACGGCATTGTAGTGGTCTACTAAACCCGGACACCAACGTAGGTGGTAAAATTGCCACCATAAGCGAGGTGTCACATGACCAAGAAACGGCGCACTTTTTCTCCCGAGTTCAAGCAGGAGGCAGCCAGCCTAGTG